>NZ_JADRCR010000009.1 GCF_016649425.1 Limnobaculum allomyrinae | reverse complement strand
GGCGGAAGGCCGTAAAGTTCGCGTGGTATCGATGCCTTGTACCGAAGTGTTTGACCGTCAGGATGCGGCTTACCGTGAATCGGTGCTGCCATCAGGCGTAACGGCACGTGTGGCGGTGGAAGCGGGTATTGCGGACTTCTGGTTCAAATACACCGGTCTGAACGGTCGCATTGTAGGCATGCGCAGCTTCGGCGAATCTGCACCGGCAGAACAACTGTTTGTTGAGTTTGGCTTTACGGTTGATAACGTAGTGGCGAATGCCCGTGAGTTGTTGAAGTAAGTTTGTATAATGCAAGCCCCGGAAATTTCCGGGGCTTAAAACAGTAACCTCATCTATTTATACCTCAGCGGATATTCCGTCCGTCAAAACCAAATCCCCATATCATTAACGTGCCCGGCCGGAAGACAATCAGTACTCACATGTCATTTCATTTCTCGCTATACTAATAACCGGTGATGGCGTTCCACCTTTAACCTTTCGGTTATAAACCGCCTGATATTAAAGGCTGATGACACCTGACAAAAATGACTCCGTCATGGAGGTCTGTGTGCGTCAGGTGTTTTTGTTACCCACTCAGTACCGCCGAGAGCCATTTAAATCCAATTAATTAAACTTAACCTGTGCAGCCATTGACGTGCATAGCAGGAGAGGAAAATGAGCTATAGCATAACGCTATTTGTTGTTGCATTCGGTGGAGCCGTTGGAGCAGTCAGTCGCTTTCAAATTACTAACTGGTTTACTCTGTGGTTTGGCACCAGTTTCCCCTACGCAACCCTTGCCGTAAACGTAGGTGGCTCTTTCATCATGGGGGCTTTAATGTCGGCTCTGACCCATGGCACATTAATCTCTCCCCACTGGCGTCCACTGATTGGCGTTGGATTCTTAGGGGCGTTAACTACCTTTTCAACCTTTTCGTTTGATACGTTAATGTTATTTACTCAAGGAGAGTGGTTAAAAGCCGCACTAAATATTATCGCTAATGTGCTGTTATGCCTGTTTGCCGTCGCTATCGGTTATCAATTATTGATAAAAGTGCAGTGAATTCGCTGGTTTTTGGTCTTCGTCAATAATCATTCTTTCAGGGCGTGATAATCTCCGCCCTGCTTTTCTGTAAAGATGTTAAAAGAATTCTCAGAAACAGCGGAAATCCTGATTTTTTACTGTTTCGACATAGTGAACTTTGTTAGAGTGACAACATTGTTTGCTCCCTGTTTATGGATAACAGATATTAATCAGCGACGGCAACACATAGTCCAACACATGTTGACTAAACTGATATCAGAAGCCTTAACCTTCCAAAGGTTTCACCAATTTAGCTGTAGATTACTTAGCGTCAAAAGAAGTCTGTAGATGTTCAGGGCACACGCCAGATACCAGCCTTACTTTAGCAGCAGAGATCTCTAGCAAAACCATTGAATCCCCGGGGATATATTCCGGTTACACCGATGTTTAGGAATACGAAATGGATGTAATACACACGCTCTGGCAAGCGCTCTGGCACCACGATATAGCAATGCTGACTAACCCGTCCCTTACCTGGACACTGTACGGCATACTTTTTACTATTCTGTTGTTGGAGAATGGGGTTCTTCCCGCGGCATTTTTGCCCGGTGATAGCCTGTTGCTGCTGGTGGGTGTTTTAGTCGCTAAAGGAGCCATCAATTATCCGCTGGCCATTGTAATCCTTACCGCCGGTGCCAGCATCGGCAGTTGGATTGGTTTCCTGCAAGGCCGATGGCTGGGCAATACCGCATTGGTACAAAACTGGCTTTCCCATATTCCTCCTCATTATCATCAGCGTGCCCACAATCTGTTCCATCGTCACGGTCTGGCGGCACTGTTTATCGGTCGTTTTCTGGCTTTTGTTCGTACTCTGTTACCTACTCTGGCAGGGGTTTCTGGCCTGGACAGCAAGCGTTTTCAGTTCTTCAGCTGGATGAGCGGTTTCCTGTGGGTGGCTATTCTGACCAGCCTGGGCTATGCTCTGGGTAGTACCAAAATTTTCGACCGTTATGAAAATGAACTGATGAAAGGCTTGGTGTTATTGCCAATCATTTTGCTGGTTGCTGGCTTGATTGGTTCGATCATCGTTATCTGGCGCAAAAAGCGTGCTCATAACGCCAATAAGAGCCTTTAACACCAAAATTTTACCAAATACCGTTAAATAAAAGCCGAAATGCCCGCCATTTCGGCTTTTATTTTGTTGATTCGTTGGTAGAAATTTATCTTTCCCTTTGCCAGATTCCTTTGCATTTCCTGACAAAACAGCACAATTTCTCCTTTAATAACATTGAATAATGGTCTATGGTTAATATTGCATTTCGCTCATATATTAAGGAGTAGATCCAATGGCACAGCAAAAAGAAAGTACTTCAGAACAACTTCGTGAAGAGCTCGAAACACTGGCAAATACGTTGGAAGAGATCCTACACTCCTCTGGCGATAAACCTAAGGCCGAACTGGACAAAATGCGCGCCAAAGCCGAAGGTCTGTTAAAAGATACTCGTACTCGCCTGACCGAAACCAAAGGCAAAATTGTTGACCAAACCAAAGAGATTGCTGATAAAGCTGACACCTATGTGCATGAAAAACCATGGGCTGGTGTAGGTATCGGTGCTGCGGTTGGTCTGGTGCTTGGCGTACTGTTAACTCGTCGCTAATTATGTCAAATAGCACCTCCGCTCAGGGCCCCGGCAAGGGTGCCCTGGCCACTATCCAGCGAATCTTTACTTTACTGCATCGAATGGTGCAAACCCGTCTGGAACTGATTGCCGTAGAGCTGGAAGAAGAGAAGGCCAATCTATTTCAATTATTGATGCTGGTTGGCCTGACGTTGGTTTTTACTGGCTTCTGCCTGATGGGGCTGTTTATTCTGGTTTGTCTGGCTATCGACCCTGTTAATCGGGTACTCGCCTTATCCCTGATTACCGGAATTCTGTTTCTGTTGGCGGTTATCACGGGTATCTGGGCTATGGTGCGGGTTAAACGCTCCACTTTCCTGAAAGAAACTCGCCATCAACTGAAGCTGGATCGCATCCTGCTTGAGGATGAAAAGTGAATAAGCAGCAACGGGAACTAAAAAAGAGCCTGCTGCTGCAAAATATTGCCCGGCAGCGTTCCGATTTAGCACAAACTCGTCAAGACTGGCTGGAACAAACCCAATCCTTTGACCGGGGCTGGCTGGCACTGACTCAGTATCCCATCATTACTGCCACCGGCTTGGGTATTGCTGCCGTATATGGTTTACGCCATCCTCGTAAGCTAATACTTTGGGGCCGCCGTGCTCTCGGTGTCTGGAGTACCGTGAATTTCGTCAAAAATAGTCTAAACTCGAAATAACCTTTTTCTATTCGGATTTCCCCTCTGTTTCATACTGCTGATTAATTCAACAATAATTCTGAGCCTTTGCTTAAAGAATTAACAACCACATTTTATGATATATATAATTTCGTTATATATCATAACCATTAGGCATATTCAGTTATTCAGATTTTTTGAATTAATTATGCAATTCTTCTCGCTAACAAGTTTTCATCACCTGAACTAGGATAAGCACATCGAAACGAAACAATGTTTGTACGTCACTATCACGGACAAACAAACCATTATCAAACTGTGTTCAGGAGTTAGAGTAGAAATGAATAATTTAAATAATGTCGCATTACTAATCGCCCGTATTTTAATGCCAATTCTGTTTATTGTGGCTGGTTACGGTAAGTTAGGTGATGCTTACGCCGGAACACAACAATATATGCAAGCCATGGGTGTCCCTGGCTTCCTGTTGCCGCTGACAATTTTACTTGAACTGGGTGGTGGTCTGGCGGTGTTATTCGGTTTACTGACCCGTACCACAGCAATTTTCACCGCGCTGTTCACGCTGTTAACCGCCTTTATTTTCCACAGCAACTTTGCTGAAGGCGTAAACCAGTTAATGTTTATGAAAAATCTGACCATTGCTGGTGGTTATATCTTACTGGCGGTGAGCGGCCCTGGCGCGTTCAGTATCGATAGACTGTTAAACAAAAAATGGTAATCCATCGATAATTGAAAAGCTGCGCTCTCAAGGCGCAGCTTTTTATTTTTCTATCTTTTCATATAGTTAAATATATAGGAAAAGCCTTTAGCTCAAAATTGAGCTATACCTGTTATAACCAACTTATCTGCGGAGGTAAAAATGGGACAGTTAGTTAATGGAATCTGGCAGGATGTTTGGTACGACACTAAATCAAGTAATGGTCATTTTAAACGAACCGCGCCTCAGTTTCGCCACTGGGTCACTGCCGATGGTCAACCAGGTCCAACCGGAGAAGGCGGCTTTAAGGCTGAAGCAGGTCGCTATCATTTGTATGTATCCCTAGCCTGCCCTTGGGCCCACCGCACTTTATTGATGCGTAAGCTAAAAGGGCTGGAGCAAATGATTTCAGTTTCTGTAGTACATCCTTTGATGCTGGAGCATGGCTGGACTTTTGCCACTGATTTTGAAGCGGCTACCGGCGATACGCTTTTTGGTCTGGATTACCTGTATCAGCTCTATTTGAAAGCAATCCCTGACTATACCGGTCGGGTAACAGTACCTGTACTGTGGGATACGCAAAAGAATACCATTGTCAGCAATGAATCCTCTGAGATTATTCGTATGTTTAACAGCGCATTTGATAATCAGGGAGCAACGCCGGCAGATTATTACCCGGCGCCACTGCGCAAAGAGATCGATCGGTTAAACGATTGGATCTATCCAAATGTTAACAATGGTGTTTATAAAGCCGGTTTTGCCACCCAACAGGATGCTTACAGTGAAGAAGTGGCAAATGTTTTTAATGCACTGGACAAGCTGGAAGAGATTCACAGTTCACAACGCTATCTGACGGGCAGCCAGTTAACCGAAGCCGACCTGCGGCTGTGGACTACTTTAGTTCGCTTCGATCCAGTGTATGTCACCCATTTTAAGTGTGATTACCAGCGGATCAGCGATTATCCGAACTTATATGGCTTTTTGCGGGATATTTATCAGCTTCCTGGCATTCATGAGACGGTTAACTTTCCACATATACGTAACCACTATTATCGTAGCCATAAAACCATTAACCCGACCGGAATTATCTCTATCGGGCCAAAACAAGATCTCAACGCTCCACACCATCGCGATCGGCATTTTGGTGAATAAGTAAGGAGAAAATGATGAGCAATCAACAATATCGAGCTATTCGCCAGATATTTCCGGCGATGGCAACTCAGGATGGTGCCGGGGTGAGCCTCAAACGCGCCTTAGGTCAAAGTGACAGCCAGAGAATGGATCCCTATCTGATGATGGATGTGTTCTTTTCTGACGATCCGCAAGACTATATTGCCGGTTTTCCTGACCATCCACACCGTGGATTTGAAACCATTACCTATATGCTGGAAGGCAATATGTTACACGAAGACCATGTAGGTCATCGTGGAGAACTGAAAACCGGCGGAATCCAGTGGATGACCGCTGGCCGGGGGATCATTCATTCTGAAATGCCGCAGCAAGTAGATGGTGAAATGCGGGGCTTCCAGATTTGGCTTAACCTGCCAGCAGCCGACAAAATGAAAGATCCCAGCTATCAAAACTTTGATGCTGAACAACTGCCTGATATTTCTCTGTTAGAAGAGGGACAAATCATTTTAATCGCCGGTTCCCTGACGCTGGACGGTGATACTTACACCAGTCCGGTACAGGCTCATGCCACTCAACCGCTGATTGCTGATATTCGTCTGGAACCTAATGGTGAAGTACATATTCCGGTTCCTGCCGGACTTAACGCCCTACTCTATCTGTTTGAGGGTGAGATTCAGGTAGGCAATGAAGCGCTGCAATTTGACCAGACGGCTATTCTGACCGATGGCGATATGCTGCACTTAAAAGCCGATATTCTGGGTGGACGAGCCATGCTGTTAGCCGGTAAACCACTGAATGAACCAGTAGTGCAGTATGGCCCTTTTGTAATGAATAGCATCGATGAAATTAAACAGGCGATAAATGACTATAACAGCGGAAAATTTACCGCTTAGTCAGATTGTATAAGGGCTTTGGGGTGAAAGTCAGACGGATGCTTTCACCCTGTTAACTAGCCCGACTTTTGTCGGGTAGACCAGGCCACGGCAAAAATAATCAGGGCACCGCCAGCCACCATTCGAAGCCCCGGCTGTTCATGAAACAAAACCCAGGCCACCAAAATGGCATACACCGGCTCCAGAGCAATAATCATGGCAGCGGTTCGGGCGTTAATCACCTTCAACGCATTAATAAAGAAGCTATAAGAAAGACCGGTACACAATAAACCAAGACAAGCTATCCATACCCAATCCAGCCAGGGTACCTGCGGAATGTCTGCAAAGGCAAAAGGCAGTAAGCACAGCATCACTGACAGATTTTCCCACCAGTTTACCTGCACCCCTGACATTTTAGCCGCCACGCTACGGTTACCAATGGTGAGTAACGCATAGGTGAATCCGGACAATATTCCCCAAATAAGCCCTTCAGTGGCGTTATTGGCAAAATCAAAGCCGGGCGTAACTAATATCAATCCTAAAGATACCAGGCCAATCAGGGTATATTCTGTTTTGGTTAACTGTTCCCGATACAGCACGCTTTCCAGCATTGCCACAAACGCCGGGAAGCAGGCAAAACCCAGTGTCGCCACGGCAACACCGCCTACTTTGATACCAATAAAGAAGGTCACCCAGTGAGCCACCAGCAATAAGCCCATCGCCAACAGGTTAAAAATGCGCTGAGTAGTCATTCCCTGCCAGGGCAGGCGGCGAGATTTCACCAACAATAATGAGAGGGAAAGAACCGCAAAAACTGCCCGACCAAAGACCAGCACCGCAACACCACTGATAATTAACTTACCAAAAATGCCGGAAATACCAAACAGAACGGCAGCGGCATGCATTTGCCACAAAGCACTACCACGGGTCATGATGCCACCGAAGAGAAAAGAAATTGATGATGACTAAAATCAGGCTGAAAACAGTTTAGGTATTTCACGCAGTAACCAGGCTTTTGCTTTACCTATTTGATCCCGACGCCATGCCATAATGATTTCCACCTCACTACCCGGATCGTCACCAATGACCTTCAGTTTGCCATTTTTCAGGTCATCCTGAATCATATCCACAGGCATGGTGGCGATGCCTAATCCTGCCAACAGTGCTTTATGTTTATCTTCCAGCGAACTAACAGTTAAGCGATGCTGTTTTTCCAGCACTTTTACCGTCAAAATTGGGCGTTCTTTAGCGGTATCAGCGATAGCGATACCACGATATTTCAGGCGAGTACTCTCATCCAGCGGGTTTTGTTCCTGATGGATAGGATGGTCCGGCGCAGCTACATATAAACTGGTGATGTTATACAAACGAACCGAGTTAATTTCGGAAGATTGCCTCAGATAATCGGATGGCCCGATCACTATATCGGCTTTCCCCTGTTCCAGACGCTCCCAGGCACCAGCCAATACCTCAGTAGTAATAGCGATTTGGGTATCCGACTTTTCAGCCAGACGGTTAACCAGCGGGAACAGGCTCCAGGCAGGAACCAGCACTTCAGTGACAATCGTTATATTGGTTTCCCAACCGCGGGAAAGCGCCTCTGCATCGGAAGTCAGTTTATCTGCTGCCTCCAGCAGGATACGCCCCCGTTCCAGCAATAAACGACCGACAGGCGTAAATTTAGTGCGGTGACCGGAGCGGTCAAACAGCACCACATCCAGCTCCTCCTCCAGCTTTTGCATGGTATAACTTAATGCTGAAGGAACCCGGCCAAGCTCTTCTGCGGCAGCAGCAAAGCTACGACGGCGTTCAATTGCATCCATGACTCTTAGTGCTTCGAGTGTTAGTGCCCTGTCTTTATTCATAATAATCGCTGAATGATTGGCCGGATTGTTGATAACAATATTGTGTGTCAGACTAACCCGCGAATCGATAATCGTCCAGTATCATTCAATGTTACTGCCTGTTTTTTATGCCATACCTCACATCAATATAAACGGAATAAATTATCCGGCACTAACGCCTGTCAAAATTATTACCTTTATCCTTTTTGTGGCTGGCCATTAAATATCGGAAAACGAATAACACGGATTGCCATAATTAACATTTTCAATATTTCCGGCAATAAGGCTGTTGTATCTGGCAATTTAAGCGGACTGTTTAGCACTTTATGCTAAGGGATTATTATGTCTGAAGGCCATATTAAGGTAGAATTTACAGTCCGCGCAGAGACGATATCAATGCCAACTCCATCCGAGAACAGGCGCCAGAATCAAACCGATGCCTCATGCATCACTTTGCAGCACAATGACCCGATGACATTTTTATTAGCCTGATTCTTCAGACTATTTTTTGTGATGCCCGGCGTTAATCTGTTTTATTAATTAAACGATGATTACAACGATATATTTGATATGAAGAAACAATCGATTATTACCCTGATGTTTATCATTGTTGTTATTGCGTTGGTAATATTATTCCGCGCACATAACCAATATATTCTACTTCAGGGGGAAGTAGATGCTCCGGAGGTATTAGTCACCTCTAAAGCCAAAGGTCGTGTGGTCGAACGCTATTTTGAACGCGGCGACGACGTTAAAGCCGGTCAACTGTTAATGAAGTTGGACAGCCCGGAGCTGGATGCCCAGGTTAAATCGCTGGAAGCCGCCAGAGATCAGGCTAAAGCCCGTCTGGAAGAGTCAATGCACGGTACCCGGGAAGAGAGTATTCGTAATTTGAAAGCCTCGCTGGCACAAGCTGAAGCAGTCTACCAGAATGCAGAAAAAGACTATCGCCGTAATCAGAGCATGGCACCTAAAGGCTATGTTTCTGCCACTATGTTGGATGCCTCACTCAAAGCCCGGGATACCGCATTTCATCAAGTCAATGCCGCTCGGGCACAGCTGGATGAAGCGCAACATGGCGATCGCAGTGAGCAGAAAGATGCTTTTGTTGCAGCCCTCCATCAGGCTGAAGAAAATCTGGCTCAAATAAAAGTTCAGCAAGATGACTTACAGGTTAAAGCTCCGGTAGATGGCGAAATCGGAACTATTCCCGCAGAACAAGGGGAGTTGCTGAACGCAGCCAGTCCTTTGTTAACCATTATTCGCCTGCCGGATGCCTATTTTGTCTATAACCTGCGTGAAGACATTCTGGCTAATGTGCGTAAAGGCGACAAAATCATGCTGCAAGTGCCGGCATTAAAAAATCAGCAAATTGAAGCTGAAGTACGCTTTATTTCACCAATGGGCGATTTCGCAACCAAACGGGCTACCCGCGCGACCGGCGATTTTGATTTAAGAACTTTCGAAGTGCGGCTCTATCCGGTTAAACCGATTGAAGGGCTGCGTCCGGGGATGAGCGCATTATGGAAATGGGAAGATTAAAAGCCGGCTGGCGCTGCTTTAACCGCTCATTTAACGTAGAAGCCAAGGCTGGCTCCCGCAGCGTTGTGCTCCACTGGTTAACGTGGATATTTCCCCTGCTGCTGTTTACGGTTATCAGCGCTAACTTCTCTGCCGGAACCATGCTGGAGCTACCGGTTGCTGCGGTTGATAACGACCACAGCACGCTGTCCAGACGCATTATTCGCGATCTGGATGCCGGATCTCATGCCCAGATAACCCAGTATAATGACCTGCAACAGGCGCTGGTGGCACTGCGTTCGGCTAAGATATACGCGCTGTTGTACATTCCCCATAATTTTGAAGCGGACGTATTGGCGGCTCGCCAGCCAACTCCGGCACTTTATTATAATGGCCTGTATTACGGTGCTGGCCTTTACTCTACTCAGGACTTTCCCGGCCTGACGGCAGAGTTGAATCAAACCTATTCGCAAATTATTGCGGCGGCGATTGGCCGTCCATTACCGCCTTTAGCTCAGGTCAGTCTTTCTTATGAAAGCCTGTTTAACGCCAGCGGTAATTTTATTTACTATCAACTATTTGCAGCAACTATCCATATTCTTCAGCTGTTTGTAGTCACCTGTACTATTTATGTTTTGAGCCGGCGAAAAGTACTGCTCAATGCCCGTCCTTTCAGTCTGGCACTGATAGGTAAGCTGGCGCCATATACCATTATCTATACGATATTACTGATGGTAGAAATTGCCGCTCTGGTCACCTACTCCGGAGGAAGGATCAATGGTAATCCACTCTTTATGCTGGCTATTGGTTTCTTCTATATTATGGCGGCTCAAAGTATTGGCCTGCTACTGTTTACCTTCACCAAAGATATTATTACCGCCTACACACTGATCGGTTTGTTGGTGGGTATTGCTATGACCTATTCAGGTACTGCGGTGCCGGAACTCTCCATGCCGCTGATTGCTCAGATCATCGCCAACATTGAACCACTAACCCATGCCCTGTACGCCTTGTTTGATGTGTTCTTGCGTGGGGTGCCAACATCATCACTGCTGTATGTCTGTGTACTCTTGCTGGTTTATCCACTAATTACCGCGTTTCTGGTAAGAAAACGCTTACCTAAGCGCCTTCAGGGTGGGGACATTCGATAATGATAAAAGCCTATTTCCGCGGCTTTATGATGATCATGAACCGTATGCTGGAAAAACCGATGTGGATGCTGCTGCTCTTTTCATTGTGTATTATGAGCCTGGTCTATGTTAACCATTCAGTTTGGGATCTACCGGTCGCCGTAGTCGATCTCGACCACAGTTCAGCCAGCCGTATGGTCACCCGCAGCCTGGATGCCAGCTCGAAAATTGCGGTGCAAAGCTACACCACCATTGACGAAGCACAGCGGGATTTAGCCGCCCGTAAACTGTTTGCTGTCGTGGTGCTGCCCCACAATATGGAAAAACGTATCCTGCATGGAGAAAACGTCACTATTCCTGCCTATGGCGATGCCACCAACCGGCTGGCTAACGGCCAGATAGAGCAGGATGTTATCAGCGCCTATCGT
Source organism: Limnobaculum allomyrinae (assembly GCF_016649425.1). Taxonomy (GTDB): domain Bacteria; phylum Pseudomonadota; class Gammaproteobacteria; order Enterobacterales; family Enterobacteriaceae; genus Limnobaculum; species Limnobaculum allomyrinae. The sequence goes on along the minus strand of NZ_JADRCR010000009.1, from coordinate 206,379 downwards.
TCCATGACTCTCTCTTATAACAGCGAGATCCTGATGAACAATGGGTTTACTCCGGTTCAGATCCAGCGCATTCTTTCGCCGATCAATGCTCAAAGTATCGATTTATTTAATCCGGGTATCAGTTTTGCGGCCATCACCTTCCCAGGTCTGATGGTGATGCTGTTACAGCATACGCTGCTTATTGCCGGTACACGTACCAGCATTGTGTTGCATACCCTTCCGCAGGGAAAACCACCGCTGCCGGTCTATTTAGGCTGCCTGTCGGCACTGATCCCTATCTGGCTATTTTTATCCGTGATTCTCTTTGTCGGTTGGCCAATGCTGCTGGGTTATCGACAGACTGCCACCATACCCGAGATCCTGTTGCTTACCTTCCCGTTTATTCTGGCAACGTTAGGCTTTGCCAAACTGATCACCGAGTGCTTACGTAGCGTTGAGCTGATTTACCTGACGTTAGCCATGGTGACTACACCTGTATTCTATATTTCCGGCACTATCTGGCCATTGCAGTTGATGCCCAAATGGGTGTGGTTTATTACCCATCTACTGCCATCAACCTGGGCAACCAATGCCATTGCCAGTGTAAACCAGATGGGACTTTCCATTACGGAAGTGGGGGGTGATGTCGTGATGCTATTGGTGCTGGGTGCCAGCTATGCCACGCTTGGCTGGCTGGTAGGGGCGCTGAGAGATGGCCATCTGAGACGTTTCATTACTCACATGCGGCATCGTTCGCACAAAAAATCATAATCTCTGCCTGAAGCGACCGCAAAAGCTGACTATTCTACTTTTGCGGTCACTTGTCATAACCCTTAACTTACTTAATGGCTTTCAAATTAAGCACTGCCGGATCCTGTTCATCCACCGGCACGGTTATGCTGTGTTGGGAATCCTGACCAATATAGGGTTCGGCTGCCACCAGCATATACGGGAACATGTAGCGTAAATCGCCATTATCATTATTGCTGACAATCAACACATCCCACAGCGGTTTTACCGTTTTATCTTTACGATAGATGCCAGCATCAATGGACTGTAAACGGATCAGCTTTCTGTACACAATAGACTGATAAACCATGGGTTCGTAAGCCGGATACCCCAGCATTGGATAAGGATAATAACCGAAACGAGAACCGTAGAACGGCCCGACTCGCGGGTAAACAGGGGTATTCACAATCTCGGTATGAACCTGCGGCTCACTAACCCGATAGCTCAGAGAAATCAACACTTCAGCATCCTGCTGATTTTTCACCTGTATATAGCCTTGTTGATTCAGCACGATGGCAACCTGACGGGCATATTCTGCAAAGTTCAGGTCATCATTAACCGGCTGATAGCGGTCGGAGACAATGGCAAACTTTTTATACTGGGTTGTCGCATCTTTCGCTTTAATCGCACTGACCTGAACGTATTCCGTATGGGCACAGCCAGAAAGTACGCCGACCAATAACAGGGTAAAAACCATTTTCCAGTTCATAGACAGGCTCCCGACTGATAGATGACTAAAACGTCTTTGTTTATTATGACAACAAAATGGGGAAATGAATCGTTGTCTTTATAAATAGATGATGAAATATTAGCCAGAACTTCTCATAATTTGCTACAGAACAAACCTTGTAGACTGATTTGCTACAATTCATAATGCAACACCGCATCAAGTCTGACGACATTATCTCTTTCAGGCACTACATCAAATACACGTAAGGTTATCGAATAATGGAAAGACGCAATTTTCTTAAAAGTGCAGCTATCTTATCTACCGCGGGGTTAATTACTCCGGTTATGGCCTCTACCACCACCACTCCGTCAGCAGAGCAGTGTGCCAGTGACGGTCGTCGCCGTTTTACTATGACCCAAACCTATAACGTGATTGCACCAGAAGGGTCTGAGGGCGTAGTAAAAGTCTGGATCCCGGTTCCGGAAGATACGCACTTTCAACAATTGCGTAAGATAACCTTCAAAGGCAACTACAAAGACGCGTGGATCACCGCAGACAACAGCTACGGTGCTAAAACCCTGTTTGCTACCTGGCCTGATGCCAAAAGCAAAATGGAGATGACCGTCGAGATGGATATTGAAACCCTCGACTGGGAGCCGATGAAAAATGGCGATCTGAAAACCTATCGTGCACCAAAAGATATTCGTTACCCGGTGGATGTTGAACACTACCTGAAATCCACCAAACATATGCCAACTACCGGCATTGTTAAGCAAACTTCCGATAAAATCGTTGGTTCTGAAACCGATCCGCTGAAAAAAGCCCATCTGATTTATCTGTGGGTTAGCGCCAATATGTTCCGTGATAACAGCGTAATTGGTTGCGGTACCGGTGATGTGGCAACCATCCTGGAAAGCGGCAAACTGGGCGGTAAATGTACCGATATTAACTCAGTATTCGTTGCTCTGGCTCGCGCCGCCGGCATCCCCGCCCGCGAAATGTTTGGTATTCGTTTAGGTAAATCCATCAAGCTGGATAAATATTCCAAAACCGCCTTTGGCAGCGCAGATGAAAGTGGCATTGCTAAAATCAGCGGCGGCCAACACTGCCGTGCGATGTTCTATCTGGCGGGCTATGGCTGGTTACCGGCAGATCCGGCAGACGTCACCAAAATGCGCCTGACAGAGAAGAAAGAGCATAGCGATGCTGCGGTTCAGGCGGTCAACGACTACCTGTTTGGTAACTGGGAAATGAACTGGGTCGGCTTTAATTATGGCCGCGACTTCGATTTGTCTCCGGAAGCAGAACAGGCACCGATTAACAACTTCGGTTATCCGTATGCGGAAGTCGATGGCGATCCGTTAAACTATTATGAGCCAAAAGTCTTTGCTTATGACTACCAGTCAAAAGAGCAACACTAACGGTTTTCTGGCCACGCTGGCAGCGGCTATCGCTGCTGCCGTGGCCTCAAGCCTGTGTTGTATCGGACCATTAATTTATCTGGTATTTGGCGTTTCCGCTGCCGGACTGTCGGGTATTGAAAAATTGGGCTGGTTGCAGTTCCCGATGATTGCGGTTTCCACCGTGCTGATCGTCATGGGCTTCTGGCGGCTCTATTTTTCCCGCAAGCCATTTTGCAGTGGCTCCATTAGCCGCTTTCAGATGCTTTGTATGTACTGGATTGCTGTTCCCATCGTACTGGCTTTTCAGCTTTATCCTTTTGTTTTGCCGTGGTTACTGGAGGTATTGGAATGAAACGCTTAATGTTTCTGGCTCTGTTTCTGTTTTCCCCTTTGATTTGGGCAGAAAATGTTCAGGTCACCATTGATGTGAAAGGCATGACTTGCCCGCTTTGTGTCTCCTCGGTTAATCAGGCGCTGCGTAAGACTGACGGTGTGATTAAGGCTAAAGCTTCGCTGAAAACCCAGCAGGCTGAAGTCATAGTGCCGGAAGGATTTAATACCGATGAACTGCTGAAGTCCGTTGATAAAACCGGTTACAAAGGCAGCATCAATAAGGTCGTTAAGCAGTCCTGATCTTCTTCCATTATCAACCGTCATTCTCTTCAGAATGGCGGTTTTTTTTTAGTTATTTTTTACCGATACGCTCTGTTTTTCTTTGGTTATCCGACGGTTTTTTATCCATTTGATATCAAAATTGTCTGTTTTCTCTCCATCCCCACACAATGGGGCTGTCATGCCAATTCCCTTCGAAAATTATGGTCTACACTTTAGCTTATCGGAGAGATATTACGTTTCCTTTCCGTAATTTCTGAGGTGGTGAGACCCGGATAATTCCTCTGGAGTGTGCTATGGATATTAATCATAGGCATTATTCTTGGTGCGGTTTTATTGGGCGGCTCTGCATATGTGATGCATAAAACCAGCGATACCGCATTTTGTGTATCCTGTCATACCATGCAGCAGCCACTGGCAGAATATCAGGGCAGCGTACACTTTCAGAATACCAAAGGTATTCGGGCTGAATGTTCTGATTGCCACGTTCCTCATCAACCGGTCGATTACCTTCTGACCAAAGTCGCAGCCTTAAAAGATGTTTACGGTGAAATGACCGGAAAGATCGATACACCAGAAAAATACAACGCTCATAAACTGGAGATGGCCCAAAAGGTCTGGAAAGAGTTTGAAGCCAATAACTCTGCCACCTGCCGTTCCTGCCATAGCTTTGACGCCATGGATATTGTTGCTCAAACGCCGGAAGCCCGGATACAACATCCGGTCGCCATTAAAGAGGGACAAACCTGTATCAGCTGTCATAAAGGGGTTGCCCATATCCTGCCGGATATGAGTTCTCTTGCTGCTGCCGGCGCTTCCGAACTGTCTGACGCTGCCGCTAAAACACCGGAAAGCGCCACTAAGCTCTATACCATCGGTACTCAGCCTTTCTACTTACAACCGGGTGAACAGCACAATGCCGGTAACCTGATGCCTTCCACCGAAGTAACGGTAGTCAAACGCGATGGGGATCGCGTACTGGTTAACGTCACCGGCTGGCAGCAAGACGGAGTGAATGAAGTACTGTATGCGGCAGAGGGCAAACGTATTCTTAGCGTATTACTGGGAGATGAAGCCCGCACCAGCCTGAAGACACAAAACACCGTAACCGATCCGGAAACCGGTTTGGTATGGCATCAGGCGGCCATTCAGGTGTGGGTAGCTAAAAACCAGCTGATCGACGATCAGGAAAAAATCTGGCAATACGCCTCAACCATGATGTCCACCAACTGTACTGGCTGTCACGGCTTAACTGCTCTCGACCGCTTCAACGCCAACCAGTGGATTGGGGTGGTTAAAGGCATGGCGCCGAGAACTTCTCTGACTGAGGAGCAGCTACGCCTGTTAACCCAATACGTTCAGAAACACGCCAGCGATATGCAAAGCGCTCAACCGGCTAAATCTTAAGGAATAAAAGCAATGAAAAAATATGATTCTGAAGATCACCGCATTGATGAGCTGACCGTATTTGAGCAACAACCGCTGAAACTAAGCCGCCGCCGCTTTTTACTGGGTACCAGTGCTATGGCGGCGGTACCACTACTGAGCGGCCTGTGGCCGAAATCAGCATTGGCAGAGGCTATCAGCCAGGCTCTACCGCAATTTGTGGCTCTGCGTCAGGCACAAAAAGGCATTCTCACTGCGGCTCACTGGGGCGCATTTGAAGCGATTGTAGAAAACGGCAAGATGGTGGGTGTCCAGCCAGTGAGTGACGATCCCTATCCTAATGAATTGATTACTATGGCGCCTTATCAGGTTCATGCTAAAAACCGTATCAAATATCCCATGGTGCGTAAAAGCTGGCTGGAACATGGCCCGGGTAGCCATCCTGAACTGCGGGGCAATGATGAATGGGTACGGGTTAGCTGGGACAAGGCGCTGGATTTAGTCAGTGGACAAATTTCCCGCCTGCAAAAAGAGTTTGGCCCGCAGTCAATTTATGCCGGTTCTTACGGTTGGAAAAGCGTCGGCATGCTCCACAATTCCCGAACGTTACTACAGCGTCTGATGAACCTGAGTGGTGGCTTCCTTGGTTATGCCGGTGACTACTCAACGGGTGCAGCGCAGGTGATCATGACTCATGTAGTGGGTTCTATGGAAGTGTATGAACAGCAAACTGCATGGCCGAACGTCATCGAAAACAGTCAGTTAGTGATTATGTGGGGCTGTAACCCAATGGTCACGTTGAAGAACAGCTGGAACGTGCCGGATCACTACGGTCAGACCGGATTCGAAGCGTTGAAAAAGAAAGGCACCCGCATTATCAGTATCGATCCGGTACATAACGACAGCGCGAAATTTGTTAACGCCGAGTGGATTGCGCCTCGCCCTTATACCGATAGCGCCATGTTACTGGGTATTGCCCATACGTTGCTGACAGAAAAGCTGCACAATCCGGACTTTATCAAAACCTACACCGTTGGTTTCGATAAGTTTGAGCAGTATTTAATGGGAAAAACCGACGGTGAAGAAAAAACCGCCGAGTGGGCTGAAGCCATTTGTGGTATTAAGGCGGATGCTTTACGTCAGTTAGCACGCGATATGGCCAAAAACCGTACCATGATTATGGGGGGATGGGGCATTCAGCGTCAGCATCACGGCGAGCAACCTCACTGGATGCTGGTAACCGTGGCCTCTATGCTGGGGCAAATTGGCTTACCGGGCGGCGGTTTTGGCTTTAGCTACCATTACTCTTCCGGTGGTAGCCCAACCGCTAAAGGCGGTATCGTCGCAGGTATCTCAGCGGGTAATGCACCGAAAAACTCACCGACGCCAATTCCGGTAGCGCGTATTGCCGAGTGCTTAACCAGCCCGGGAAAAACCGTTGATTTTAACGGTAATAAAGTGACCTATCCGGAAGTAAAAATGATTTATGTTTCCGGCGGTAACCCATTCCACCAGCATCAGGATACCAATAACCTGCGTAAGGCATACAGTCACGCAGAAACGGTCGTGGTTAATGAACCTTACTGGACCGCTACAGCGAAACATGCTGATATCGTCTTGCCGGTCACCACCAGCTACGAGCGTAACGACCTGGAGATGGGCGGTGACTACTCCCAACTGTATGTGTTTCCGATGCACCAATGCGTTCCACCACAGTTCGAGTCGCGCAATGACTTTGATATTTTTGCCGGTTTAGCCGATCGTCTGGGGGTACATGATGCCTTTACCGAAGGTAAAGACGAGACCCAATGGCTAAAAGGCATGTATGACGACATGAAGCTGCAAGCCCGAAACGCCCGGGTGGCTCTGCCGCCGTTTGATATGTTCTGGGCATCCAACAACTATGTGCGTTTCCCGGTGCCGGAAGCTAATACCCAATGGGTACGTTTTGCCGATTTCAGGGAAAATCCATTATTAAACCCGCTGGGTACGCCATCGGGTAAAATAGAAATCTTCTCTGATACCATCGCCAAAATGAATTATTCGGACTGCAAAGGCCATCCAAGCTGGATGCCTCCACACGAGTGGTATAAAGCAGAGATTGCGGAAAAGTACCCGTTATCGCTGAATACCGCTCACGCCACCAACCGACTGCACTCCCAATTAGACAACACCCCACTGCGTGAAAAGCATGCTGTAGCCGATCGGGAAGCTATCATGATTAACCCGCAAGACGCCGAGAAACGCGGCATCAAAAATGGCGATCTGGTTCGGGCATTTAACGATCGTGGGCAAATTCTGGTGGGGGCTATCGTCAGCGAAGATATTCGCAGTGGCGTCGTACGGATCAGTGAAGGTGCCTGGTTCGATCCGGCGGAGCCTGGCGAAGATAAATCCTTGTGTAAAAACGGTAACGTCAACTGCCTGACTTTTGATATTGGTTCATCCAGTCTGGCGCAAGGTAACTGTGGTCAAATGGCACAACTGGAAATTGAGAAATATACCGGGCCGGTACTTAAAAATACTGCTCATGATGTGCCGATGGGGGCATAGTCGATAGTCGGATGCTAATTTACTGAGTTTATCTATGGAAACACCGGGCTTTGCCCGGTGTGAGACTGCGAACAAACTTAATCAATCAGCAACAGTGCATATTCCGGCCGGAAAACCATCTGTACTTAACTAAGGAGCGCTCCGGGCCTGGATTCCCCTGGGGCGCTTCGTTAGCTTACACCGCATAGTCCAATCCGGACAAAAATATGACAACAGTCGCTGACAAAATCTCAGTAATAATATCGCCAGATTTACGCAAAAATCCGGCGATCGGTCTGAAAAGGATCAAATTAATTATTATATTGATTCATTTTTTGTGGTTGAAATGAATAACCATTTATTGGGCTATTTATACTTTCAAGCAGAAGTTTGGCACCAAGAATACGCTCTTTCGCCATATAGTCTTTCATTATATGACCAATAGTACCGCTCAAACCGCCATTCCAATCCAGATACATAACTAAATAAGACTTGGCCAGCTCTTCCCACGAGTTAGTCTGTTGACGAATAAGGCCACTTATTTTTATAAGGTATTCTCGTGCCTGACTTTCATCAATATAACCACAAGAAAATGAGGATCTTGCTAACCAGGATGCCCGTATAAGGTTATATATCGAAATAGATTCACTCCCCTTCAGGGATACATTCAGATTATAACGGGATAAATAGTCGCTATAAGCCGCAATTTCTGCAGGCTCTTTTATATCCGAAAGTGTTAAATATGGCTGTTCCTCTGCTGAATGAATCAACGCCTTTATTTGGCTTACCGCGCTTTTAGCGTTCTCAATGTCCCACGATGCCGCTATGCTATATTTCAAGTTTTTTACTGCATCCTTATTATCAAGATCCAGTGTTTCCAATGAGTTAATATAGCATTCGCCTGTTGCCCCGGTGGTTTCAGTGATCATATAAAATGATTCAGCCAGTGCTGCAAAAATTTCGCCTTCCGTAATAAGTTGAAAATTTACCGTATCATTTTTCATCTTACTAAGGTCAAATTCAGGTTCGGTACGTTTAAGCTTCTGCGCCAGAAAGAATTTAGATATTTCCCATAAAGAACCAATTAATAAAACGCCAGCGACAATATAGAAAGCCCAGTCATTATCAACAAAATTGTATTGATAATGAGCAATGAGAAAAATGATAAATACAATAATAATCCGTATTCTTTTCAACATAATATTTACTCCATTAAATATGCTAATAATAAGATTGTATTTAAAATTCAATCCCAATAATTATGCTAACTAAGTAGATTTAATAAAATCACTCGTGAATCTAATAAGAGATAAATTTTACACTAGCATCTCAATACTCTGTTATCCCAAAAGCGAAATATTTAGTAGTATAAAATACGTACAACCCCCGGTTGATACTGATGATAATTCATGTGAAAAAGTCAGATAAACAAAATGTTAAATATAGAGAAATAAGTGGAAGAGGCTGGGGATTACTTTTACTCATCAAAAAAAATATTTAAACCTAATAATTAACTTTCTATAATTCCGGATAGAAACACCCATTTACTGAGATCGGCAAACTCACAAAATAACATCTTTACCTGTTTCTCTTCAGTTCACTAAATTAGCATTATACAGCTGGCTATGCACCGGCTTGGCTGATGAACAACATAGCTTCAACATAATACGATGTATAAATATCGTTAAATGGTAATATCTCAAAAACCACCACACGGACATCTTCCATGAATAGTCAGGAAAAAAATATCAGTAATAAACGCTATATCATAGAAACCTTATTGCTTACCTTGATTGGACTCCCCATTCTGATTCAGGTGGCGAGTATCGCAATCGGTATGCTGATTCCGAATTTTCTGGCTGCTATCGCTCTCGCTTCACTGGTTATCTTTCCTGTAGGATATTGGTGGGCACGGAAAAAAAACTTACCAACCTGCTTTCTACCTCGCTATCTGCCCGTTCTGGCTCCATTAATATACAGTTTATTAGCCTGGGCTATTGTCATGGCTATCAGCAAAGGTGACTTTACCCATTCATCGTTTGGCGATCTGATGGGTCTGTTTATCCCTTTTATGGCAACAAACATTATTGCTTTTTTCACCGGAAGCTTATGGATACTACTTTTGACGCCTGTGGTTTGCTATATCAGCTTTGCTTTGGGCCTTACCGTTGGTGCAAAAAGATCGGAGAGTGTCGTTACCAACTGCCGGGGTCGATTACCCGCTCTGATTTTAAGTGGAATTTTGCTGATTATTATCGCCTTTCAGGGCTATCAGCGTGAAACCCATTTAGTCACAGAAAATCGCGAACTGACCGTTAACGAAACCATTAGCCTGTGGGATTACGCGCCTTTTAAAACCGAAGATAACCGGCTAACGTCTCTCTCTTCACCAGCCACAATATCCATCGACAAAGACTGGCCGCGAATTGATGGCGCCACTGCCGCCTATCCGGTATATGCCTCAGCCGTTCAGGCGTTGTATAAAGGGCTGGATGAGAACTCTGTTAGCCCTTATATCCACAGCCGCCGAACTCCGGAAGCTTACCACGCCCTGATTGCCGGTGAGACTGACTTAATTTTTGTAGCCCAACCGTCAGATCAGCAAAAGAAACTGGCAGCCGATAATGGCCTGACGCTAACTATGATCCCTTTTGCGCGGGAAGCTTTCGTATTTATCGCTCATAAAGATAACCCCGTGAAGAATTTATCCGTTGAGCAAATACGCGATATCTATTCTGGTCAGATAACTAACTGGCAGGCAGTCGGTGGTCAAAATATCAATATCATTCCCTACCAGCGCCCTGAAGGTTCCGGTAGTCAAACCACCATGCTGGCTAAAGTAATGCAAGATACTGCCATGCGTAAACCGCTGGAATCAGAGATAGCGGAAGGAATGGGCGGTATTATTCGTCGGGTAGCTAATTACCAGAACACCAGTAATGCCCTCGGTTATTCATTTCGTTATTACGCCAGCCAGATGAATCATAATGACCAGTTACAACTATTATCGGTTAACAATATTGCTCCAACGGCGGAAAATATTCGCAATGGCAGTTATCCGTTTAGTGTTAATGTTTATATGGTGACAGCCCGTCAACCCACGGCAAATACTCAAAAACTGATGGACTGGTTTCTCAGCCCACAAGGGCAAAAGTTAACAGAAGATGTAGGATATGTACCAATCGGAGCAACTCACTGATTCAGAGTGGTGCTATCGAATCAAAACAATGGAGGTTATTTAAATTGAGTTATACCGTCGAATTAATCTGCGTTCCACTACCCGATGCAGACAAACAGGCCTGGGAGAAAATCTTTCAGCTCAGAGAAGAGTATTATGATGATAAAAGAGAAAAAGCCCCAGTCCTTCTGGAACTGCATAAAATATTAACTGCGCGCTACCCCTGTTTATGTGATTGCAGTGATGATGAAGTTGATGACTGCCCATGGGCTGACGGGCCGATGATCAATAATTTCAATCATGAAATGGGAATGCTGGCCATTTCATTCTCATGGGTTGAGGAGGTTGTCCCTTTTATCATTGAAACGGCGCTTGCTCTCAATATCATTGTTGCTGATGCTCAAAGCAACGAAATACATCGGGTTTTGCCACTCAAGAAACCCGCCCAAAAACCCTGGTATCGATTTTGGTAACGCCTGATATAAAAACACCCCATCGTTGATTCCAACTGATGGGGTGCATGTTCAATGATATAACAAACTAAAATAATGCTGATAAACCCAACGTAATCGCAATGTGTCTTCACATCGCCATATCCATTACAGGTCAGGCATCAAATCTCGCATAATTATTTAGCTGGTTCAGCGACTGGAGCCACGGCATCAGGCGCAGGTTGAACATTGGAAGCAAAGGTGAATCTTTTATATTGATTTTGGAAAGCCTGCTTGGCTTCTTTACTGGTCATTTTTTTCTCTAAAACCTGCACTTTATACTTGTTAGCTGTAGCCATAATATTAATGGTTCCACTACCCTGGCTTACTTTATCATCCGCATCAACCAGTGAATTCATGCAATCAACATACCCGACAAAAGCATCAGCACTCGGATTCACGGTATCACATCGCATATGATATTTTGTCAGAATTGAGTATTTCGATGCACATCCTGCTATAGCCAGCACGATCAATGCTAAAAGAGATAATTTTTTCATTATGATTCCTTGATATCCATTCATATAAACAACATCACTGAAATGATTTAATTTATTGTTTTAATTAAATAAGTTTCAAATTAACTTTTACATAATTGCGCTGCTATATTAAATTTATTTAACTTATTATCAAGAACAACCTGAAAAGAAAAAGGCACTTTATTTTAAATAAAGTGCCTTTATAAAAGATAGTGGAGTCGGCCGTTAAGCTGACTCTATCAAAACCGCATGGCTATTGCTTCTACCGTACCCACACTCGTGTGTTTATTAATGTAACTCGATCTGTATCCCACCTTATCAGAACAAAAACTCTTCGTCATCAAATAGTAATAACTACTTTTCTATGATCGCTTTTACCGATCGATTAACCAACTATTGATAGAATTGATCGATTTAAACGATCATAATTTAATTATTAATAGATAAAACAGATCAATTTATGTAGTCTTGTAGAACTACATTTCATAATGAGCAAGGAAGAAGATTTGATCTTATGGCAAGGCAATTTGTAGTAATTGAAAGAGTTAACTACATCCACAGACAAGATTATGGGCTGAGGCTCCTTGCTGTTAGGAATTCACAAGAAGAAGCTAAAGAACTCGTTGAAACTCTCAGAGAGTTCTACAAGCAAAATGAGCATAACCAGATCAGCTTTCAATACTTAGAAGTTGATGACAACTTGCTCAAAGAAAGGCTGGAAATCTTTAACAAATAGAAGGAACCCAACAAATGATGTATTACTTACTTAAAATATTCTATGTAATCTGTATTCTTATAGCTATCAATATGGGTCTCACATGCATCGTAGAAGTAATGCAATTAAAAGATGCTGGTCATGATGTAGGCACTTTAGCTATTAAATTAGTTTTAAAAATCTATATTATTATAATTGCAATTAATACCTTATGGACTAAGTTTGAAAACGTTAAAAAATCGAAACCAGAACTAGCTAAAACAGAATAATATATACAACCTATACACGAGTATAGGTTTAATTAAAATCCTCTCAGAACAGCTTATAGCCCTTTATATTTGAAATTGTTCTTTAATTGATCATTTATTAAATACTTTAAAATAAAACAGCGTTTATAGGATAAAACATACAATAAGTTTAATTTTAAATTAAGCAATATTATAGTTCCGATTGGTATATTATATCTGAGCTATAATATTAGGGGTTATTTGTTTTGTTAAAAATAAATAAAATTAAAATAAATTAATATAGCAGTCTGGTAGAACGGAGTTCTTGACGATGCTATAAAGTTATTGCTTTAGCAATATAATTAATATCTCTCAAATCGTTGTGAGTGGAACGAACGAGAGATAATATTAGATGTATATGTATTACTTAGTTCCCTCAGAGGGAACGGTAAACAAGAGTTAAAGATGGCAAAACAACACTCTCCTGCCCTAAACATATAATCTATATTATTTGAATAGCTTCTTGTAAGCCATTTTAAGGTGTTTCTATTTTAATTGACTAAGTTGTATTAATAATCATTAAAAACCTCTCAAAATTGATTGTAGAGAGTTTTAATAGGTATTAAATTAATAACTCCTAAAAGAAAGGCAATTATTCTGTATTTATTGATTATTTAATGTACTATTAAACTGATACATAATTTAGTTATTTTATAGTGTTGAATTATAAATTAACTCTATTATCAATTAGTTATTGAATAACAATTAAAAATAGAATAATTAATTAAAATAATAGCATAATTAATCAAGTCAGGAGAAGATATCAGGTTAAACATTTTCATTAACTCAATATTCTTCTCCTGAAATTACTATTTTACTTCAACTCTACAATTTAAATTATTACCCATAACTTCTTTATAGGAGTTTTTCATAACTTCAATTAGTTCATTTTCATATTGCTTTTCTACAATAAAACTATCATGGATAGGGATAATAACAATCCCCCTGTTAACAAAATATTGTATTACCTGATTAGCGATATCACTATCTTTTCTTTGCAGAACCAAACCAATTCCACTATTAAAGAATTTCTTTACTTTAGGATTTCTCTTTTTTATTTCTTCTATAACTGATGTTAAATCTATATCTTTAGGAATTAAACTATATCGTTGTTCTGATGAGTTTTTATTCTTATCTTCTTCCAACTTTCTTTTTAATGTTATAGCTGGCTTAGAGTTTTTACCTGAATTAATAACAATTAATATTGCAAGCTTCGCTAATGATCTTAGTTGTTTCTTTGTCTGAAGATTATCGACTAATCCTAACTGACAAGGATCTATCTCATAAGGATCAAATCCATTAAGCATATTTTCTTCTGCCAAATCATATAGTAAGGCCATGTGCAAGCTACAAAAATCAACCTCAGTTACTTTATTTTCATTTATCAGCAACTTCAATCGTTCACATGACCGTAAACTTTGAACTTGACTATGTTGTTCGTAGAATCGACCACCATACTCAAAGCTATCATTATAAATTCGATTAAATTTTAAAGCGTAATTCACATCTTTTATTGGATAATAAACAGTATTCTTTCCAAATAAAATATTTAAATTATTCATGTTATTAAGTACGTCTTTTACATATTTATTTGAACGAAACTCTTTATCTTTACCATTTTTCCTTAAGATTATACTATTATCTGTAAATTCTGGTCTTGAAGTACCTGTGGTATTTTTAAAATTATCTTTAATATATTGAGTTAATTTTATATAACTTTCACAGTATTCATTAGGAACAAACTCACCGCATTGAATTTCGATATAGCCTTCATCAATAAGCAGGTCTTTTACCTTGGAAAAATATCGGAATGAAACTGCACTTTTAGTCTTTTTACCATTTTCTATATAGCTATCATATAATTTATTATTAAGTGAGATTATTCCTTTACTCTCACCATTAAGATAAAGATTAAAACAATTTGCTAGAATATAATTTATTACTACCCTTAGTTTCTTTTTATTTATTTTATAACTTTGTTTATCTTGATATCTTTCTATGAATTTTATTTCAACATCACTAATCATTTTAGTTAGAGAACGGCAATACTTAACACTTTTTTCAAATTTATACATTATCCCTCTTTTAATAGAACAGTTAAAATCATATTATTAATATAAAAATAATTCATCTTTAAGCAGTCTTGTATGATGAGATATAGAGACATCTCTCTTCATTATAATAGCAAATTGGGGAGTTATTTTTATTGAAACTCAGGAGTAGCTATACTTGTAGCTTAATTTAGTTATTTTAAATTATTGAATTTATATTTTTGTAGATAACTAAATTAAAATTAGAATACATATGTTGGTACTTAAGTTTCTAGAGTATAGATATTAAGCGCTTTTAACATACCCCATTACATTAAATTTTATCTTTTGCAAATATCATAATCGATTAGAGCATTGAGCATCACAGATGCTGAAATGAGCTGCTCTATTCCAATTAATAGATCTATCTTCAGAAGAGATAATAATTGCAGGAGGTATTAGGAACTGATTTTTAGTTCGTGGTTCTTATGTAAGCTCTACATCTGTGCTTAGTTATTCTTTCATTAAAAGCCCTAATTGTCAATATTTCAAGATAAAAAACTTGCAATTAATAAAAAATCATGAACCAGAATTTTAATATTAGTGACAGTTCCCCCTAAAGTAATTATCAATTACCTATAGGCTAATGACAAATGATAATTACCTTCCTGAATACTCCCTTTCACTATCATTTACCTATTTACAAATACTAATTGATAAATTATCATTTAGCTATTGATTGATTAAACTAAATGATAGTGAGGTTAACATGTTCCGCTGCTACTTAAGAGCTAGTACTACAGAACAAGATGCAGAAAGAGCAAAAACTATTCTGGAAGAGTTTATTTCTGATTCTCCTGCTGAGTGGTACATAGAAAACCATACAGGAACGATGCTCAATCGCCCTATCCTTAATCAACTACTCGAAGATGCACTTCCTAATGACATTTTGCTAGTTGAGTCTGTAGACCGATTAAGCCGCCTATCTTTGGATGATTGGGAAACATTAAAATCTAAAATCAATGATAAGAAGTTGAGACTTGTTGTTCTGGATATGCCAACAACTCACCAGCAGATAGCCAAGAAAGGAATCGAATCTGAAATCATGTATGTTATCAATAATATGCTTATTGATTTGATGGCTACAATGGCTCGGTTAGATCAACAGAAGAGAGTTGAGAGAATTAGGCAAGGTCAGGAACGAGCTAAAGCTCAAGGTAAGCGTATTGGCGGCAGAGGTATTAACGAAGAATTACATGAAAGAGTTACAAAACGGCTAGCTGCGAATAATATTAGTGTTGAGGATATTGCTAAACTTGAAGGATGTGGGGTTGCAACAGTTTACAGAATAAAAAAACAACTAAAAAACCAATAGAACTAAGATATAATTAGTTCTATTGGTTAGTAGAAACTTAAATAATTGAATTAGATACAATTTTATTCAAATAAGTGTCCCTAATCGATCTTTCCTTCTTATTATTAACAGCTTCACTAGCAGATAAACGATAGTCATCAGGTAATTGGTCATAAAATAAACCTAAATCCCTTTTGAATTTATCTAGATCTATCGTTTTTCCTGCTTTAAGAACATTTGCGATAACAATAAATAGTGAAAAAAAGTTTGCTTTATTTAACCAATAAGACTTAACGGGTAATTTCATTTTCAAAATTAATGTAGCAGCCTCTTCAAAAATATGAATAACTTCATCTTTTTCATTGAAGCTTACAGATGTATCATTCAGCATATCTGAGGATTTTTCATTTCGATTAAAAAATGAATATATATAAGTAGCGATCATATTTAGAACATGCATTAAATGGGCTTTTCGGGTTAAATCTCTTGATGAATAGATCCCTTTTTCTATAATCAACTTAGGAAAGTTATTTACTTTCTGTTTTTTTGCCCAAGCTATGAAGTCTTCGGGTATATTAGGATCTATTGTCCAATTATCATTATCGCTATCTGATATGGAATCAAGATCAATTTGATTTGTTAATAATTTTGCAACTAACATAAATTCGACAGTTGAATATTCAGACGCATATCTTTCAATAGTAGATAATGAGTTAGATGTTCTGTTAATTCTTTTGAATATTTCAACAACGCGTAGATCATCGTTTTCTAAGTCTAGCTCTATCACTGCAATTTCATATTTTAAAAATATAGCTTTTTCATCATCCGTTAAATCATTATAAGTTTTTCCATTTACTGAAAACTTATTTGCTATAAAATCTAATATTGCATTTGTTCTTTGCTGCCCATCAATGATACAAGATGTTGTTTTCATAGAAGCAACATCAACTTTGCCCTTTGAAACAAAAATTTGAGGAAATGGAAAACCTAAAAGAATAGTTTCAATAAATTCCTTTTTATGAATTTCACGCCAAACCAAATTTCTCTGAAAATATGCGTCAGGAATTAATTTTCCTGCTCTCATATCAGATATAAGATTCAATAGAGATATTGATCTAACCTTATAGTCAACATTATTAATCATTTCAAGCCCTCAAGAATTGTAATGCTATCATTATAGTGCTCAATCAATTTCGCTTGTTTTAGTTCGAAAAATGACTCTGATAGATATATCCCACAATTAATATTTTTAAAGTAATTTCTATATTTATTAGATAAGTTTCCGAAATATTTATTCCATTTAGTTCGCTCATCAGAATATGGCATCATATCGGGTCTAAACATTCCTTTTGAAATATAAGAAATATATGAATCAGCAACAGATAAATCACTTCTATTTCTAGGAAAAATTTGTCTTTTTGTATAATTATCAGTTAAATTACTTACTAACTCCATATAACTAATAAATAAATCTTTATCTATAATAGCCACATCCAAATCAGATTGTTTCAAAGAAAACAATCTCTTTTTATAATAGCTTTTTCCAAACTTAGCCGAACCAATGATATGCACTGAAGATATAGGCACATCAAAAAAGCAACTTATATCATTAAGTATTTCATATTGCATTTCCAAGTTATCAATAAAGAAATGCGTTGGGTAACAGAAAAACATTTTTCTAGCAATTTCAGTGGGCGGTGTTTGAGAGGAAATGCCTTTTTTAATTCCATCATCGTAATCAACCATGAGTCACACCTAATTAAATTACTCAGCGAGTATATAGAACTATAAAAAAAGGACGTAGGCAAGAATTTTTTCATTAAAATCATATAGATTTTAAATCCATTCAATCCCATCCACCACACACAACAATTCAGATACAGTCAATCTATGCGTATATCTCTGAGTTTGACCAATATTAGAATGCTCGTGTCCTACAACCTGCTGAACAAGTACTGTATTAGATACATTAGCCTGAGCTGCTGTAATGAATGTATGACGCAAGCTATGAACAATTCGTCTTTCGTTGTAATCATTCAGGTAAGGTATATCTAATGTTTCCCTAATATCATGAAAAACCTTAGTAACTTTATTGTTATATGTTATTTCAGGAAATAGTAATCCTTTGTCTTTTGGCTTAGAAAAGTCTAAGAATCCAAGTTCAACTAACTTTTTATGTAGTGGAATCTGCCTTGTTCCCGCCTCAGTCTTACTATCTTCAACCATCAAATAATAACGCCCTGAGTCATCATCTAAACGAACAGCTTCGGCGGTTAATGTAGCTATTTCTTTCCTACGTGCACCTGTATAAGCAAGTAACAGAAACACCCACCTCTTCCAATCAGATAACGAAACAAAGTAAGTCACTAACTTCTTCATTTCGGTCTTAGAATAAGCGCCATAAGGCTTACTAACAACGTCATATTTCACACCATGAGTTGGTGATACTGTATATATCTCTCTTTCATTAGTTAAATATGTAGAAAATAGTGACTGACAAAGTTTTAAATACCCTGCAACAGACTTTGACGCTATAAAATCATCCTCTTCAATGTCATCATAATCAATGCATTCTTGAGCACTCATTTTTTTGTACGGATTTTTATTTCTTTTAGGTAAATTTTCAACAACTTCCAGCATATTTTTAATGTCAGATTTATTGATCTGAGTAACTGGCGTATCTGCACCTAATATCAGCTCAATAAAAACAAACTGTCCTTCCATCTCTTTTTTATATATCGGTGTCCAGTCAGATTTGTATTTAACAAAATCAACCCAAGCCTCAGCCAGTGTTGGAATATTATTATTTTGAAGTTGAGGTACAGTCTGAGTATTTACAGGAGAATTCACAATTAGCGGATTAGGAACAACCGCAGGCTTAAGCGAGTCAACAATCTTCTGATATTCTTCAAGATTCTTATTAAAAAAGGCAACTCTAGCCTTTTGCACTTGCATTAACTGCATATCATGCTTTATCCCAGCAGATGCAATCTGGTTTTCCATACCTGCAATATCAAAATGCTGAGAGAAAAATTTAGTCAGGTAATTTTCAGTAAAGGACTCACTACCATTGTAGATTGGGGCTTCCAAATGCTCACTGATAAACTCAGCAAAAGCTTTACCTTCATCCAGAGTCAGCGGATTTAATCCAGATAATTTAGTTGTTCTGGCTTCTACTGGTATGCCTTCAGCACTTTCATAGACCTCTGCCTGAAGCGCCTGCAAATAATCATCAATATCCTGTTGTGTTAGCTTTCTCATTCCCGCCACAATCCGCTGTAGTTGTTTACAGGTCATCTTACCAAGCTTAACCAATGAAATATAAGATATAAGCCGAGATATTATGAATCTGGCTCTCCTGAAACTATCACAGGCTAATGATGCTTTAAAAAACCGATTATCAGGCAGGCGAAAATAGAGATAGAAAATCCCATTTCTCTGAAGGGTATAAGGAATGTTTTGACTAAAACAACAACGGTTGATGTATCCCACCATGTATCCCATTATCTGAGATACGGTAGAAAACACATCAACCGCTTGTTTTAAAAGATATTGGAGTCGGCCGTTAAGCCGGGTTCTGTCGTGGACAGTCATTCATCTAGGCCAGCAATCGCTCACTGGCTCAAGCAGCCTACCCGGGTTCAGTACGGGCCGTACCATGTGAACCCCTATTTGGCCTTGCTCCGGGTGGAGTTTACCGTGCCACGGTCTGTTGCCAGCCGCGCGGTGCGCTCTTACCGCACCCTTTCACCCTTACCTGATCCCACTTGCGTGGGCCATCGGCGGTTTGCTCTCTGTTGCACTGGTCGTAGGCTTGCGCCTCCCAGGCGTTACCTGGCACCCTGCCCTATGGAGCCCGGACTTTCCTCCCTTCCACCCGTCTCCCCAAAGGGACTACGGTGAAACGGCGACTGTCTGGCCGACTCCGGCGCGGAGTATACCCGTGATAGCCACAATAAGCCAGAACACAAACCAACACGGTTTGGTTAAACCCTGCTGGAAACGCCCCAAAACTACTCGTCTTCCTCTTCACCTTGCTGTTGATCCAACACGTGGCGATAGAGCGCATTTTTCTTCACACCATGAATTTCAGCTGCCAGAGCCGCCGCCTTTTTTAACGGTAACTCTTTTTGTAACAGCGCCAGCGTACGCAACGCTTCCGCAGAAAGCTCATTCTCATTTTCTGCCTTATAGCCTTCAACAATTAATACCATTTCGCCTTTACGGCGCACTTCATCTTCTTTCACCCAGGCCAATAACTCACCCACCGGTGCGCCATTAATATTTTCCCAGGTTTTGGTTAATTCTCGCGCCAATACCACGTAGCGCTGCGGCCCCCAAACGGTGATCATGTCTTGCAGGCTATCCAGCAGGCGGTGTGTCGATTCGTAAAAAATCAGCGTTCTGGGCTCATTTTCTAAATCACGCAACACATCACAACGTGCTTTTGTTTTTGCCGGTAAAAAACCTTCATAACAAAAGCGATCGGAAGGAAGACCCGCTGCCGACATCGCCGTAATCGCGGCGCAAGCCCCTGGCAGAGGGATTACCCGGATATTCTCTTCCCGACAACGACGCACTAAATGGTAGCCCGGATCGTTAATTAATGGAGTACCAGCATCAGAAACAAGCGCTATACTGTGTCCATCTTTCAATTTTGTGATTAAAATGTCTGCCTTAGATTGCTCATTGTGATCGTGCAGTGCAAAAAGTTGTGCATTAATGGCAAAATGCTGCAATAGCAGACCAGTATGTCGGGTATCTTCTGCCGCAATAAGGGAGACGCTACCCAGTACATCCAGCGCTCTTTGAGTAATATCGCCAAGGTTACCGATGGGAGTGGGCACCACGTAAAGGGTCGAGGGTAGAATAGCGACTTGATTGTGTTGACTCATGGTTTCATCCGGGTGGCCGTTTAATATTAACGATCTCAAGATTATCAATAAATTGGATACAGCATGCGTTTAACTACATACCTTCGTACTAAGGCAAGCCAGGCTCTGCCAGTAGTACTGGCTACGCTGTTTTTGGTAGGATGCCTAAGTTTAAATAACTCACAAAACAGTATTCAGGGTGAACTGACTCAACCATCAGCTCACTACTTGCAACTCGCCGCTGAAAGCAATGGCGAAGCTCAGATAAACTGGAAGCTGTTAGCCGTTCGCGCACTGATTATGGAAAATGACACCAAACAGGCGCTGAATATACTACAAGAACTACCCGAGATGCTGACTGTTGATCAGGATCAGGAGCGACTCCTGTTACGTGCCGAACTGGCAGCAAAGCAACAGGATAGCAAAGGTATGTTCCAGTGGCTAAAAAACATTAACCTCAACGGCTTATCTGACGTACAGAAAGCCCGCTATTATCGGGTAGAGATCCAGGCTAATCAGGGTCGTGACCCGGTTGCTCAACTGCGCGCCTATATTAATCTGGAACCGCTGGTAGCCGAAGATGAAAAGCAGAAGGTTATCGATCAGACCTGGAACTTGTTAAACCGGTTTACCATGCCGATGCTCACCGCGCTAAATGTTGATGCTAATGAAAATACGCTAAGCGAGTGGCTGGAATTACTGCAAACCTACCAGAACAATAAAGCGGACAACAGCATGCTTCAGTCTGCGGTTAAAGACTGGCAAGGTCGCTACAGCAGCCATCCGGCATCCAAAATGTTACCGGCACCACTGGCTCGCGCATTAGGTTTCCAAAAAGCAGACTCTTCCACCGCTAATATCGCGTTATTACTACCGTTGACCGGTTCCGGCAGTAAGTTCAGCCCGGCAATTCAGGAAGGTTTTAATACGGCGAAATCACAAAGCCCTACCGGTGCCACTACCCAGGTCAAAGTTTACGATACCGGCAGTAAACCTGTAGAAGAACTTCTGGCACAAGCTGAACAAGACGGTGCTTCAGTTATCGTTGGTCCATTAATCAAAACTGACGTAGAAAAACTGGCGCAGTCACCGTCAACACTCAATATGCTGGCGCTGAACCAACCAAGTACTATTTCAGATCGCCCGAACATCTGTTATTTCGCCCTGTCTCCGGAAGATGAAGCTGCTGATGCCGCCCGCCATATCAATGCTCAGGGTAAAACCTCTCCGCTGATTATCGCACCACGTGGAAATCTTGGCGATCGCGTCGCACGTGCCTTTGCCGATCAATGGAGTCAGTTTGGTGGTAACGCGGCTCGCGTTCAATTCTTCTCTAATCAGGCTGGTTTGAGAGAAGCGCTGAGCGGTGGTCGCGGTATGAGTGCTGAAGGTCAGCCAATTACCCTTTCGTCAGGAGTAACCGGCACCATCAGTGGCCCGGTGGATGCTATCTATATTGTCGCAACACAGCCAGAACTGGCGTTGATTAAGCCGATGTTAGATATCTCTAAAGCCTCTAAAACCGCAGGGTTGTACGCCAGCTCACGCAGTTATCAGGCGGGTGCCGGTCCGGATTTCCGTTTCGAAATGGAAGGTCTTCAGTTCAGTGAAATTCCAATGCTGGTAGGACTTTCCCCGGCGATTTCACAAGCAGCAAGCAAATATAGCAGCGACTATACTCTGGCTCGCCTTTACGGTATGGGAGCTGATGCTTGGGAACTTGCGAACCATTTCTCAGAAATTAGTCAGTTACCTGACTTCAAAATTACGGGTTCCACAGGCATACTCAGTGCAGACACTAACTGCGTGGTTCACCGTCAATTACCATGGATACAATACCGTCAGGGACAACTGGTTCCGGTAAAATAACCCACTATCAGGTTGGTACGCGCTATGAAGCCATAGCGCGTCGCCATCTGGAACGATCGGGGTTATGTTTTGTCACCGCCAACGTTAAGTTTCGCGGTGGTGAATTGGATCTGATTATGCAGGATGGCGATATTCTGGTCTTTGTGGAAGTGCGCTATCGACAGAATTCACACTTTGGTCACGCCACCGATTCTATTACCTGGCATAAACGACAACGTCTGCTTTATGCTGCTTCCCGCTGGTTAGCACAACACCAATTATGTCTGGAAACAACAAACTGTCGGTTCGATGTTTTAGCCATTACCGGTAATCAGTTACAATGGTTGCCGAACGCGTTCAATGCCGATGGTGAGACCTAGCGCCCTCTTCGGCCTAACAAGCAAAACGAAAGCAGAACTCATACTATGTTAGAAAGAATTAAAGGCTGTTTTACCGAAAGCATCCAAACACAAATTGCAGCAGCAGAAGCCCTGCCAGACTCCATATCCCGCGCGGCAATGAGCATCGTCCAGTCATTACTTAATGGTAATAAAGTGCTGACCTGTGGAAATGGCGCCTCCGCCGCTAATGCTCAGCATTTTGCCGCTACGCTCATCCATCGTTTTGAAACGGAACGTCCCAGCTTACCGGCTTTAGCCCTCAGTGCCGACACCATCACCCTCACCGCCATTAATAATGGTGGCATAAAAGACGAAGGTTATGCTAAACAGGTACGTGCGCTGGGACAGGCCGGTGATATTTTAGTGGCGATTTCAAGCCGTGGTAACAGCCGTGATATCATCAAAGCCGTTGAAGCCGCAGTAACCCGGGATATGACTATTGTTGCGCTAACCGGGTCTGATGGCGGTGAACTGGCTGGTTTACTGGGTCTGCAGGATGTTGAAATCCGTATTCCCTCGCATCGGACAGCTCGAATACAAGAAATGCATATGCTGATTATCAACTGTCTTTGCGATCTTATTGATTACACCCTATTCCCTCACCAGGATGACTGAAGGAGCTTTTTGAATGAAAATCCGTAACCTTACCGTGTTGGCTATGTTACTGAGTACCACTATGCTAAGCGGCTGTGTGGCTGTTGTCGCCGGTAGTGCAGCTGTGGCCACTAAAACAGCAACCGACCCACGTACTGTAGGCACACAGGTAGATGATGTGACATTAGAAGCCCGGGTCAGTAATGCTATTGCGAAAGATCAAGAAATTAAACAAGAAGCCCGTATCGTCACTACCGCTTACCACGGCAGCGTTTTACTAACCGGCCAAACCCCAAAAGCAGAGCTGGCTGAACGCGCAAAAAATATTGCTGTCGGTGTAGATGGCGCTCAGGAAGTTCATAACGCAGTCCGTGAAGGTAAACCCGTTGAAATCGGTACCGCTTCAAGCGATAGCTGGATCACCACTAAAATTCGTTCACAGCTGCTGACCAGCGACAAAGTGAAATCCAGCAATGTGAAAGTAGTAACGGAAAATGGTGAGGTCTTCCTGTTAGGTCTGGTGACTGAAGCCCAGGGTAAAGAAGCCGCGAAAGTTGCCAGCGAAGTGAGCGGTGTAAAACAGGTTATTACCGTATTCCAGTACGTTAAGTAATTACCTGGCCTGAAATTATTTAATTCGGTCTTTATAAGGCATCACAGCAGAGATCAATGTCCGTTGTGATGCCTTATTAAATCATGCGTATCAGTCGAATTATCCATAAGAAAACCGAAACCCATCAACTGCCACTGCGTTCAACCGCAAACAATTCCCACTATTACTGAAATTTCAGACTTTTCGGTCCAGTTTTCTGTGAAATTTACCGTTTCTTGCTTATGCTTAATTTACCCATAAACATAATGATATAAGGCATAAAATGAATTCCGATAATGATAAAACAACCTATCTTCAAGCTCGGGAGGGTAAACCCACAGAACATATCAATAAGTTGATGGAGGTCTTAGCACCACTTGCCACCTTTAAATCCTATAAACAATATCGAACAATTCAACTTACGGATAAAAGCGTACAACTCTGTCTTTTATTAACGGAAGGCAGCGCGTCTATATGTCGACATAAAGATGGCATGATATTAACTAATATGTATGCTCCCGCAATACTAGGCATTGCTACTTTTAATATGCGCGAGGATGAATTTTTTATACGTACAGAAACCAACGTTATGTTGGGCTCATTACCGGTAGAGTTGGCAGTGGATAGTATCCGCCAGAATGATTTATTATTAGAACTAATTAATTTGCAAGCCTATTATATCCGGGTTCTGGGAGAGAGAGAGTTCAATCTGCCGGGTATCTCTATTTACGAATCAATATGCCTGCACCTGTTACAGCTAATGCATGAACCGGAGGGGATTCGCCAAAACACCAGTGCCTACACCTACATTCAGGAGCGAACCAATTTTTCCCGCAGCCGCATTATGAATATCTTGTCTGCACTTAAGCAGGGGGGATATATCAAAATTGAAAATGGAAAATTACAGCACGTTGGCAAGTTACCAGAACGGTTTTAAACACTATCAGGATTATCCATTATCTTTCTTTCAGCTTTTGGTAACGCTGCCATACCCGATAAGCATATTTCATTCTCAAATCGTGACGTTTTTCACCCATTCCGGCATTGTAAGCGCCTACCGCTTCCCAAGTGTAGCCATATTGGCCAATCATTTCTGATAAAATGGAAGCGCCGACCAACACAGAAATACAAGGGTCGTTTACCAATATATGTTCATCCACACCCAGTTTTTTCAGGCGAGAAAAATGGGAACTGTTAATTTGCATCAGCCCAACATCATAGCTTCCATTGTTATTGGAATTATAGGCATCGGCTTTCATACCGGACTCAACTTGCGCTATTGCATTTAACAGACGGGGATCGATATTGAAATACCCGGCGGCTTCATCCCAGCAGGTTGCATAGCTTGTGGTGCTGATTGCCATAAATGCAAAGAAAGCTGTAATTCTCATAATGGGCTCTCCGGTATAGGGCTTTACTATTTACCAGTTATCGCCAACCCTGACGATAACTGGTTTTAATCAAAAGTTAACGTTTATCCCAGACATCTTTCCAGTTAACGCCCTTACCCGGTTCGTAAGACCATGCCGCCTGACTACACCAGCCAGAATATGGGAATGGTTTACACTCATAAATGCTGCCATCTTTCGCTAATACACGAGTTCCGGCAGCGTATTTACTGATAGCTTTTGGATAAACATATTGATAATCCCCTGACGGTGTTGGCGCTGGTTGTACCACAGGATTTATCTGTAGCGCCGTATTAGCCGTTGCACTCAGGTTATTTTGATCGATAACCCGTGCCGTCAGTTGATAGCTCTTCACTGTGGTGACCGATGGTGCCGTAATCGTCAGCGTATTGGTGCCTTGTCCGGTAACCTGAGCTAATTCACTCGGGATAGTCCAACTCCAGGTTAGCTGATTACCAACACTATCAGGATCGGTCGCTGTAGCAGTAATCACCACCTGACTCCCACTTTGTACCTGCCAACTTGGTGACAATGTTAACGTTGGTGCAATTGGCTGCGCTGCGTTAACCACAGAGACGCTGGTATCCGCATAAGCACTGTGCTCTTGATCTTTAACCGTCAGACGGAACTTATAGGTTGCGTGCTGTACCGGTTGTTCGACATTAAAGGTTGCTTGTGCCGCATCAGCACCGTTCAGAGCCACCGCAGGCCCACCGGTTTGCTCCCACTGATAAGTTAATGCATCCCCATCCTGATCGGTAGAACCAGAACCATCCAGCGTGATAGTTTGTGCACCATCCACCGTCTGGTTAATTCCGGCATTGACAACCGGAGGAACATTTCCGCTAACCGGAGGTACTGGTTGACCATCACTGGCAGTAGTAAACGGAGCAAAAACCTTACTATAAGCATATATCGGCGCCTGTTGTTCGGTCATACCACTATTTTCTGGCCCAACGTATCCGGCAGTACCCGGTTGATCCCGGAACAATGACCAAATACCAATCATACCGATGTTGCGATCTTTCGCCTGCTGATAAACGACTTTCGCATCGGACATAAAGAATACTTCACCCTGAACGTCGTTATAGCCGATCATTGGTGTCGTGCCTAACATGGCATTCACCGCAGCATCGTCTTTGTCTGGCCAAATGGCTTTTACCTGAGAAAACAGATTATCCACCGCTGATGTGGCACACTTAGCGTGAATATTCTGACCTTCAGTGCCGGCTGACTGACAAATGCTATTACCGTAGTCCATGGTCATTACGTTAATGCCCGCCAAATCCACACCTTTGGCTTTCGCATCATTCAGTACATAGATCCCTTCCTGAGTTAATCCGGTTGGCAGAATCGGTAAGGTATACCAGATACCTACTTTGCGGCTTTCCTGACGCCAGCGATCCTGTACTTTTTTCACTGCTTCATTGCGCCGTTGAATTGACTCATTATCCGCAACCCAGTTACCTTCAATATCGAAATCCAGAACGTTAAGATTCAGGTTATCAACAATGTCATAATATTGTTTCTGTAGGTCATCTACGTTTTTACAGGCCGCTGCCAGCGGGGTATTATTTGCCCCACCAATAGACACCATTACATCACCGCCAGCTTCGCGCAGCTCTTTAATCTTTCTGTATTGAGTATAATCGTTGATGTTATAGGCTGTACCCCAGGTTGGCAGACAGGTATTACCATCTTTAGCCACGATAAAGGCCAGCGTGTAGTGGGTTATATTTTGACTCTTCGCCAGTGAGGCTAAGTCTGGAATACTGTTTAAGGTAAAGTCCACGTATGGAGCATAAACATGTTTTGGCCATGTGGAATTTGGCTTACCAACCCACTCTTTAGTCCCGCTCCAGTCAATGAAAATTTCCCACAGGGTTTTATCATCAGGTTTCACCTTATGAACCTGCGACTGGGCAACATAAGGAACACCTTGATATTTAACCAAGGTTCCTGCTGCATAAGTGGTTTCCAGATTCAACGTTGGTGCTTTAGCCAGTTCCTGATCGGTAAAGTTAGTTAATGGCCCCAATGGCTGCCATGGACGACCGTTATTACCATCCGGACTTTGGTTATCAACGCTGGCGGGGTTATCCCCGATGTTATAGAACAATGACAAATAGCCCTGGCTATTAACTATGACAATAGCCCCGGCATCATAAACTTTATCTGCTGCCCATCCCGGAGCTGCTACATATGCCTTCCAGGGATTAGATTTTCCTGGTTCAAAAGTATGATCGGCAATATCTGCGACGGCTTTATAGGTAGCACCTGCTGATGCAACAACAGTGTCCTTGGTATAAGCTAGTGTATTATCAAAACCTGGGGCAACAACGGCACCCGCACCATTAGAGACATCACAAGTCGTTGGATTACCGTACTGTTTTATTTCCGGCTCAGTAGCTGCCCGAACGAAACGCCACGCATTGCTATCAGGATTCTGAATTGAGCTGGCAGGACAATCACTTGCTCCGACCCACCATGCATTGGCATAAACATTACCGGAATAAATGACCTGAAAGTTATCACTCCCTTCCTGACCGCTCCAGGCTTCTAATGCCATGGCCGATGAGGCCATGCTACAAAAACCCAACACTATGAATGTTTTCGATAGCAACGTCATCTTCATAATAAAAGCTCCGATTAAGAATGGTTCTTTAACCATCATCAAAAACGATCGGTTGGGAAATGGCGTGCAATACTTTTGGTACTGCACGCCCGATGACTCAACGATTATTTACAATCAGAAGCGCCTTGTTTAACCCAAACGTCACCTTTGCCAGGCTCGTCACCCTTGGTCCACCATTTGGCTTTCCACTCGGAACCATTAAAGGAAGTGGTTTCACCACCGTTATAGACGATATCTGCACGCCAGGACAATTTGACTTTACTGACCAATTCCCACTGTTCAGCACCAAATCCAGGCTGGTTGTTTTGAGTCCAGTATTTCGCTTTCCATATCAGATTGTTGAAACTCACTGTTTCACCACCGTTGTATACCTTAGAGGCTGACCACGCTGGTTGACTTGCTGCTGCCGGATCGACAGGGTTAGAACAGCTACCTGTTGCACCGCCACCACTTCCGCCGCCGCCAGTGTTACCTTCATCCGGATTCGGTGTTGGAGTTGGTTCTGGCTCCGGAGTTGGTTCCGGGGCAGGAGGAGGCGTTACGGTAACGCGAGTACTGGCTTGAGTACTGGTTTTACCATCACTGACCATCACAGATACGTTATAAGTTGTATCAGAAGCGACCGTTGGTCCTTTGACTGTCAAATCGCTGGCATTGGTTGCACCCGGAGAAAGTTCTCCCGGCACTGTCCATTGATAGGTCAGCTTATCACCATCTGGATCGCCTGCCTGTGCATGCAGCTCGACAGATTCACCCGACGCAACAGTAATACTATCGGTCAGGTTAACCACCGGTGCCTGATTTGGCTTAGGTGCTTTGTTGACGACTTTCACTTCAATCGTGTTACTCAGCCCTTTGTCATCAGTCACTTTCAACTGGAATACATAGGATTGATCCGTTGTCACTGCCGGTGCACTGAACTTCGCTTTTGAAGTTGCGGCATTGGTTAATGTGACTGTTGGGCCAGACACTTTGCTCCACAGATAGGTTAACTTGCCTCCTTCAGGGTCCATAGAGGCTGAGCCATCCAGAGTAACCTGTACCGGGCCGGTTACATTTTGGTCGGTTGCTGTTGCTACCGGAGGTTGGTTAACCGGAGCCGGAGGTGTAACTTCACCACCGCCGCCGCCGCCAGAGCTGGTACCCAGCAAACCTTCATTCATTGCGTTAAGGATATCGCCGTTATCGGCATCAATTTCCCAGGCAAACAGACCGCCCAGATTTTTATCCAGAACATACTGCCCTTTCGCTTTAACTGAACGTTCATCATCATAAGTGATCAGATCGCCAGTTGAAGCGTTGAAGATATAAGGCGCTTCGGCAGTCGCATCATAGGTATAAGTCCAGCCAGAACCTTTGTACTCATTAACGATTTGACGATAGTCAACAATGCCCGCTTCCCATGTCCCTTTAACTTTATTGGTTCCTGTACCGGTAAACGGATTACCCGCCGTGTAGCCATGCACACCAGTCCAACCACGACCATACATTGCCGCACCTATGACCAGTTTTTTCGGATCGGCACCCTGGGCTAGCATCGCTTTCAGGCCGTTATCCACCGTGTAATTAGTGTCAGGTTTCCAGGATGGCGCATATAAAGCAGTCTGGTGACCCAGATCGGTCATGCTCCAACCACCATAGAAGTCATAGCTCATCATGAAAATGTGATCCATGTACTGTTGAGCAGTACCATAATCCACATTTGCGATCTTATCGCCACCAACACCAATGGCAGAAGTTAACTCATAAGTACGACCTGTTTCGGCACTCAAACTATTCAACATAGCGCGTAGATCACGCATCAATGCGGTATAGGTTGCTTTATCTTCAGGACTACCCAGAGAGGCATTTTCACCGCCACCGCCAGGGAATTCCCAGTCGATATCCACACCATCAAAGAATTTCCAGGTTTTCAGGAACTCCTTGACTGACGCAACAAAACGGTCGCGTTTTGCTTTGTCACCTAACTTGTAGAATGGGTCAGACAGCGTCCAACCACCAACGGAAGGCAATATTTTCAGATTTGGATAGGCTTGTTTCAACGCCATTAACTGGCCAAAGTTACCTTTGTAGGGGTCATCCCAGCCAGTAACGCCGGCTTGTGGTTTTTGAATCGCCGCCCAAGGGTCGTGAATGGCTACCTCAAAATCCTGACGACCAGCACAAGCACGTTGTAGTGCTTCAAAGCTACCGCTGATACTTTTCAGACTGTCGTTGATGCCATCTCCGCCACAAATCGGAATAAAACCATACAGAATATGGTTCAGGTTCGCTGCGGGAATTTTATCTACCGTGAATTCGCGGCCATAAACACCCCATTCAGCAAAATAGGCACCGACGACTTTATCGGTATGTTTACTGAAGGCTTTATTCTTTTCTTTCAATGCTGGCGTGAGTGGCAGCAGATGACTGCCGTCGGTATCTGCAATAATCACTAGCTTGCTGTCGCTTTTGGTACAACCGCTGTCATTACAGATTTCAACTTGTTCCTGATAACGACCACCTTTTTTTACTGCAAAGGTGGCTTTGCCAGTACTACCACCGGCAGAACCGCTCCAAACTTCCTTTCCGTCAAACAACACTTTAGCTGTTTTTCCGGTATCGCCACTCCAGATATTCCACGCGACTGTAACAGTAGCGCTATCGTGAACCTTCACCAGATCCTTATAGGATGCAGCGGCCTGATCGACTTCAATAATGGCAAACTTATCATTACCACTATCTAATGACGGTTTGCCAGGGACAGCAGCCCATGCAGGCGCGGCCAGAGTGGCAATCATTAATGCCAAAATATTGGGTTTCATTAATTTCATTTATGAATACCTTTATCAGTAAAATAAACACCTTGCCTTATGCTGAAATAAAAACACAAAAAGCACTCATTAAATCTTAAAAAATCATTAAAAAGCAGACCTCAATTAATCAAAAAGACTTAAAAAGACTCCTCTGAAATTAATTAAACATCGATTTCCTCATAATAAATAGTCAGATATATTTTCTTCATTATTTTTATGAGACACAATAACCATTAAAACGATTATTTTTCAGCTACATGAAAAATACAGAACCGCCTCGGGAATACCCGAAGAAAAAAAATACATATTCTTGCAGGGTACTTTTTTTAAACAAAAGCACCGACCATTATGCGAGAATAGTGAAAATCAACTATCAGATAAAATGCCATTAATTATCTCAAATAATAATTCCCTCATACTTATTCATTAATAAAAAAATAATTCCACCAGTCTTAAAACAATAGCAATGAATATCTGTTTATTCCTGAAACTTAAAAAATAAAAGTGTTATTTTTATTAAGTTAAAGATATATATGCGAATTATAAAATATAAATAATATTGCTCCGGCAATACTTAAATAGGGGCCAAAGGGGAATGGTATCTGTTTTCCTGCCCGCCAGGTTTTCCAGCCACCAATAACCATGCCCAACAGGGCAGCAATAAGGCATAAAAAGGGTAGAGCCTGCCATCCCAGCCATGCTCCCAATGCAGCCAGCAATTTAAAATCACCATATCCCAGCCCCTCTTTTCCCGTCAGCCACCGAAACAACCAGTAAACCAGCCACAAGCACAGATAGCCGGCAACGGCACCATACACCGCATCAGACAAATTGACCGCACCACTACAAGCATTAATCAGCAACCCCTGCCAAAGCAGTGGTTGAGTTAATGCATCCGGCAATAGCATATGCCACCAATCAATCAGACTAAGCGCCAATAAAAAACTGACCAGTATCCACGCCGATAGCAATCGTTCCGGCGATGGCATTAATATGGCCATCAGACAAAATAACAGTGCCGTTATTACCTCTATCCATAATAATCGGGCGGGTATGACACTATTACACTGGCTGCAACGCCCACGTAATGCCAACCAGCTAACGATGGGAACATTCTCCCACCAACACAACACGTGCAAACACTGCGCGCAATGGGAGCGAGGCAGAGCCAGGTTTAACTCCGGTTCTCCTTCCTGATGGTTAAGCATCAAGGGTAAACGCTCTATCACTACGCCCAAGAAACTACCGACAATGGCACCCAGCACCAGACTTAGCAGACAAAACAGCCATAAATATTCCCCTCGCAGTAGAAAAAATAGCTGCTCAGTGGAATTCATCCTCTTGGGCCCCAGGCTAACTTCAATTGAACTTTCACCCCCCCAGCATTATCTGCCGGTGCCATGGTGATGTTCTCAATTCGAATACCCGCGGTGCTGTTTAACGTTGTCAGCCAGCTTTTTAACGAAGCAAAAGGCAAATTATCAATGATGATATCGGCACTGTTGGCAGCCATTTGCATTTGTGCCAGCGTCACTTTCGCCTGAGCAGCGCTCTGTTCAATTGCCTGTTTAGGATCGTCAGCAATCAGTTGATAAGCAGGTAAATCACGCTCTTCCGCCTGCTCCTGCATCCAGGTAATGGTATCCTGAGAACGAGAGATAGCCTGCCAGCCATCCTGTACTGCATTCTGCAGAGGGATCCATAAACCATAAAACAGTAGTCCCCAAAGCAGGGTTATCACACCTAAAACCATCAATACCCGTTCCCGCGGGGCTTTAGCATTAAAATAGGCTATTAGCTTCTCTTTCATTTTGCGACATCTCCCCCAGTCAGGACGCCGGTATAGGGCGGATTTGTCGAACCCGGCTGTAAAGTAAAACCAAAGATCGGTTGAGTTTGGGTAACAAATGCGGAGATCCGATCTTTTTCCATTGAGCTGACATCCAACGTCAATGCTCCACTCTTACCGTCATATTTCACCGATCGTACCTCAATATCCGGATAGGCTTGTTTCATCATATCCAGCTGTTCTAATTGAGTAAAAAATCCACTTTTCGCTTTATTGATGCCTTTTTCAAAGTGATATTTAAGATTGCTGGGCGGCACCTCTCCGGGGAGGTAACGTTGATATACTTGCTGAGTTTCCTGAGCCAGATCGTTCTGGCGGCTTTTAACATTCCACAACACGGCAAACTGAGGAAACAGACTCAAACAAAAAGCCAAAATCACAGAAAAAATCAGTGGTTTTTTCCAGCGTTTTAAAATCTCAGCGCGGTTATCCGTCTGACTAAACACACCATGCAGTACATTTAGCCGCTCCGCTCGCCAGCGATCCTGAATTAACAGTAACGGGTGCTGCCACGGGTTAGCTTCATCAGTGGTTATCCCTTCCGGTAAATCACCATAGCTATGCCGTGTTCCCTGAGGTAAACGAAGCAGCAAATCGGACAACAGTGGTGTTTCCACTACGCTGGCACCCGTGTCATAACGCACCCACCACTGATCCTCCAAAGAAACAACGGTATGACCTTGAGGGTTCTCCGGCAACAATAGCGCATCCGGTAATGCCTGAATCACTTTAAGTCCTGCATTCCCACAGGCATCCAGCCACTGCTGCAATTTGATACTGCGTACCGCCACGGTATCCAGTTCACCTCCGGAACGGCGCATAACCGTCCAGTGCAAATCATCAATTTCACCCATCAGTGAGTCTTCTGCGATCCAGGTAAATTGAGGGGTTTGATGCAGAGCCCATTTTTTAGGTAACTTAAAACGGCGAAAGATCAGATCGCTGGTAGGAAGTAACAGGCAAACGTAATGCGATAGCGGATGTGATCTCAGTTGAGATAATTGATCCCAGCCATCCAGACGCTCAGGGGTTGATGCCACTCCAGCCTGCAGAGCACACCACCAAACTGGCGAATCCGGTGTTGAACCTAATCTGATAAAAAGTGCCTGTTTCATTATAAATATCCCTACTACTCAATAGTTCGATATCGATGTAACCAGCGGCTAGCCTCTCTGGTCTCTTCATCTAGGTACAAATTATCAACAAATCGCAGTGTCAGATTGTCCGTACGCCCGGTGGTATAAACGGTGAAGAAATTACTGTTCACTGTCATATAACTATCCGCAGCGGTCTCTTTAGCTTTCACCGGAAACTGCTTTTCCAACTGGGCTTGAAATGCCTCAACGGTTTCCCATCCACTCTCGGGCCGCTTACTAATTAACTGACTGGCGTCATCAACCGTAAGCTCCCCTAAAAATAACCCTGAAAGCAAAGGAGCCTGCTGTTCTGTCAGTGAATTAATATTCACTTTGGTTTTCGTATTGGGTAATGCACAGAGCAATTTGCTCAGTCTGGCATAAGACTCCAGCGGAAATCCTGGCAGTAACTTCAGTTCACTGATGGAGTACATCATCTGCTTTGCAGGTACCCTTGGCGGTTGCTGAGTTTTAAAGGCTTCCATCGCCGAACTGGCTTTACTGTTATCAGTGCCGCTATCAATACCTAAATATACCGTCAGTTCGTTAAACAGCGTTTCTGCCGTCGCCGAATTAATACCGGCGCTGGTCATCAGGTATTCCACTACTTTTTGAGTCATCGCCTTTTCACCGGGAAGCGATGAAGTGGCACTGTTATCCGGTGTCAGCAGGCTGTTTACGTTAAAGCAGGTTTGTGCATCAAACACCTGACTATCTAATTGATAATCTTCCGTTTTGACATTTACCGGTTGAGCCCAGGATTGATCCAGTGAGCTGGGCTTTTTCCCGTCGGCTAAATCATCGCCCAACCGGATAATCGCCAGTTGCACCGCCGCATCAGAGTTCCAACGCAACGTTTGCTGGCCCAGTTGGAACTGAATTTTCTGTAAGTTCCGCGTAAATTGTTGACTAATGCGGGCAGCCAATACCGACATTAATACCAACAGAATCAGCACCACTAACAGAGCCACTCCCCGCTGACGCCCTTTAGATCCGCGATTCATTTTGCACCTCCGGCATCTGGCGAACTGCCATCCTGTGCTGGTGGTGTTGCTGATGGTGCTGCTGCTTCCGGTTTATCTGCATCCGGTTTTTGCTCACCAGCAGCGGGATCGTTTTCATTTAGCCCCTGGATGCTTGATGTTCCACCCTTAGGCCAATTGCCCGGAGTCATAAACACCCAACGCCATACCGTATCGTCTTCCAGTGTTAACGTTAGCTCGATACCTTTGGGGATCATTTCAGCTTCATCCCACTGGGGCTGCCAGTCAGCATTAAAAAAGCGCCAGTCCATTTTTTTTACACGATCAATCATCGGGATCTTGGTCCAGTCAGTGGCACTGGCGCCATCCAGTACCGAAGCAATACCACGATAAACCTGGTTATCCTTCAGCCACCATGAAACCCTTATCAAGTCTGCACTTTGTGGATTACCCAGACTAACCACGCTGTCCTGAGTGGTCAGTACCAATATGCCGTCTCTCAATTGAAACGCTGCGCTGCTGCCAACCGGGGCACGAGGCATTGCCTGTGAAAAATCACGTTCCAATCGACTATAGGTCATTTGCAACTGGTTAAACCGAGCCGATTGCGCATCCGACACAGCGGAATTGCTCATTGAACCGTTTAATATCTGCCACGCCATCATGCTGATCATGGCAAATATCACCAGCGCAATGATGACTTCCATCATGGTAAATCCCTGCTGGCGGGCACGCTTTACGGCATTCATTTTGTTCCTCCGACCAGCGAAGCATCGCGCAATGTAACCAACGGATGTTCCTCTTCACCTTCGCGAAAGACGCTCACTTCATTCACTTTTACGCCAGACGGCATCTGTGCCTGCCGCGCCTGCCAGTACCAGGTCTGGCCACCAATCTCTTCATTACCACTGGGTTGATCGGTAAAGGTACGGCGAGCTAATCGTGCCTCCGCCATCTGATTTTCCGCCACCCAACTGGCCCGTAAAGTTTCTCCCAACTGTACGGTGTAGTGACTACTAACGGTTACGGTATTCATCAAAGCCAACGCCGCACAAGAGAAGATGGCCATGGCTACCATGACTTCCAACAGTGTCATGCCTTGCTCATTGTGCCTCTTTCGCATCTTGTGCCTCTTTCGCTTCGTTACCGTAACCGTTTACCACCTCAACCGGAGATGCTCCCTGAGAGACCACAGAATAGACATCTTTTCTGTCCTCTCCCTCGAATGTCAGCCGAAACAGACTGATCTCACCGTCCGGTAAAAAAATAACTTGTGGAGGATCATTTAAACTCAGAGCCATTTTCTGCGGCTCTATGGTGATTCGCAGATCCTCCGGAAACTCGCCTTTGGTCGTGATACGGCCTGCAACAAGCGGCTGCCACTGTAGGCTATCCTGAGCGCCTTCGCCGTTCCCTTTCAGGATCATCAATTGATATCCCTGATAGGTCAGCGTCAGACCAACAATGCTTCCCTCCATGACAGCCTTGCTTGAGCCATAATCCACCAGCGTCTTAAACTGTTCGCCAAACACCCCCGGCCCGCTTTTTGAAGGCAATGTCATCACCACAATGGTGGCGCTGATGGCAAAAATCACCAGCGTTAGCATGACTTCAAGCAGCGTAAATCCCCGGGAGCGATGGCTGGACATTATTTTTGTCCCGGTTCAGCTTCAGCTTTCTTATCAATGTCCCAGTTGGTGACATCATCGGCAGTATTTGCCTCACCGTCCGGGCCTACGGAAAACACATCAATCGGCCCATGTTCACCAGGGCTAACAATCAAATAATCATTGTTCCATGGGTCGGTTGGCAGACGACGAATATAGCCATCTGAACGATAATTTTTCGGTACTGGCTGAAGTTCAGGTTTAGTCACCAGCGCTTTAAGACCCTGGTCAGTGGTTGGATAGCGCCCGTTATCCAACTTGTACATATCGAGGGTATTTTCCAATGCCACAATATCGCTCACCGCCTTCTGACGATCCGCACGTTCTTTATTTCCCATCAGGTTAGGGATAACCAGACTGGCCAGAACACCTAAAATAACGATAACCACCATGATTTCCATCAGGGTAAAACCCGACTGGCTCTGCGTGCTATCTTGATTAATAGTTTGATTTTTCATGATATTTTTAACTCACCATGTTATTAAGTTGCAGGATTGGTTGTAAAATTGACATGACGATAAACAGTACAATGGTCGCCATGGTAATCACCAACGCGGGTTCGAAAACGGCTAAAGTTAATGTAATGCGATGCTGAAGGGCCTTATCCTGAGTATCCGCAGCACGTTCCATCAGCGGCCCTAACTCACCACTTTGTTCTCCCGATGCCACCATATAC
This sequence comes from Limnobaculum allomyrinae, assembly GCF_016649425.1. GTDB lineage: Bacteria > Pseudomonadota > Gammaproteobacteria > Enterobacterales > Enterobacteriaceae > Limnobaculum > Limnobaculum allomyrinae. The sequence goes on along the minus strand of NZ_JADRCR010000009.1, from coordinate 169,015 downwards.
AGCATCATCGGTGGAAATAACTGGGTTTGTTCCAGAGAGGAGTTCAATGTTGCTCCCTGGCGAACTTTGTCGGCAGCTTCGGTAAGTACCTCTCTGGCATAAAGATTCTCTATCCCGTCAACCGAGATATTCATGGCTTCTAACAATGGAACGCTACTGGCCTGTAAAATACTCAGGGTTCGAATATAACGAGCGCTGTTAATTGCCCGCACCAGTTTGCTGATCGGTGCGGAACGCACCAGCCATTTATGGTAGCGCAGACGGTTCTTTCCTCTGGATACCCAGGCCCGGAACCCAAATACCGCCGCGATAATTCCTATCAGAATGAACAATCCATAATTTTGTAAGAAGTCACTGACGGCAATCAGCGTTCGCGTCGTGACCGGCAACTGCTGTTTCATATGGGTAAACTGTTCAACCACTTGTGGCACAACCGCTACCAGTAAAATACAGATAACTGTTGTTGCCACTAACGTCAGAGTAATGGGATAGACCATTGCCTGAGTCAGTTTACTTTTCATCTGTTGACGCTGATCGTTGTAATCAGCCAGTTTGTCGAGCACTTCCCCCAGATGACCGGTCTTTTCCCCGGCGGTCACCAGCGTGCGGTATAAATTGTCAAATGCCTGCGGATAATTACTTAGCGCATCAGAAAGGGAGTAGCCTTCCACCACTTTGTCGTGAATATCATCAATGGCTTTTGCCATGACTTCGTCTTCAGTTTGGCGAGCGATAACTTTCAGTGCGCTTTCTAATGGCAATGCGGCATTGGTCAGCGTTGATAGCTGGCGGGTAAACAGCGCCAGTGAGTTACTGGAAATTTTGCGCGCAAAGAATGATTTTTTACTGCCCGATTCTGCTTTAGTCTCTTCGATACTTATTGGCGTCATACCCTGCTCACGCAACTGCTGGCGTGCCTGCTTTGGCGTTTCCGCCTGTAGGGTACCTTTTTGAGTTTTGCCGTTTGGCAATGTTGCCCGCCATGCGTAATGTGCCATTATGCTTCTCCGGATTCATTCTGCTCAGCAGTGACGCGCATTACCTCTTCAATCGAGGTTTCACCACTGATAACTTTTAATAATCCGTTCTGCCGCAGGCTTCGGGTATGTTTACGCAATATATCGTCCAGCGTCATTTCATCCAGATTGTCATTAATGGCGCGACGCAGTTCGGTATTCATTACCAAAAACTCATGAATACCTGCACGCCCCTGATAGCCACTGTCACGGCATTGTTCACAGCCAACGGCACGGTAAATCACATCTGGCGGTTGCGGTAAAAAGCTATACATTGCCTTTTCTCTGGCAGACAGCTCAGAAGTCGTACGGCAGTGTTTACAGAGACGACGCACCAGACGCTGTGCAATAACCCCTAATAATGACGAGCCGATCAGAAATGACTCTAATCCCATGTCGCGTAAACGTGTAACTGCACCACAAGCGCTATTGGTATGAAGGGTCGACATGACCAGGTGACCGGTTAACGATGCCTGCACCGCAATTTGTGCCGTTTCGCTATCACGAATTTCCCCGATCATGACAACATCAGGGTCCTGACGCAGAATCGCTCGCAGACCACGGGCGAAAGTCATCTCGACCCGAGGGTTCACCTGAGTTTGTCCGACACCTTCCAGTTCATATTCGATAGGATCTTCTACGGTAAGAATGTTGCGTTCAAAGCTGTTGAGTGAAGAGAGCACCGCATACAGAGAGGTACTCTTACCGGAACCTGTTGGCCCGGTCACAAGCAGAATGCCGTGTGGTTTAGCGATCAATCCTTCCAAATGTTCCCGGTCATCATCTGCCAGCCCCAATTGGCCCAGATCCATACGCATATTGTTTTTATCCAATAAACGCATAACGACACGCTCGCCATACTGTGAAGGGATGGTCGATACCCGCACATCAATGGCTTTACGACCAATACGCAGAGAAATACGGCCATCCTGAGGCAGTCGTTTTTCGGCAATATCCAGCTTGGCCATAACCTTGATACGGGAAACCAAGAGTGGAGCCAACTTTCTGGCAGGTTGTAAAACAGGATGTAACAGGCCATCCACCCGAAAACGAATACTTAAAGTACGCTCAAAGGTTTCGATATGAATATCCGAAGCGCCTTCTTTCACCGCTTCACTTAATATGGCGTTGATCAGGCGAATAACCGGTGAGTTTTCATCGCTATCCAGCAAATCTTCGCTATCCGGGATCTCTTCTGTCAGCGCCATCAAGTCGATATCACCATCCATATCATCGACCATTTGTTGAGACACACCGCTCCCCTGCTGCCAGACTCGCGACAAACGTTCATCAAACGCTTCAACCGTCAACGTAATGGGAGTAAATGCCTGTTCCTGTATGCGCCGCATTTCCAGTAACGCCTGTAAGGGCGTATCTTCACGCAGGTAAACTTCGCCCTGATCCAACAGAATTCCATTCTCTTTGGCATAACTATAGGAACTGAAGTCTTTGCTCGAAGTTTCCATATCATCCACCTTGTACTATTTAGTCGCGAAATGGATTACGTCCACGCGGTGCTGGCGTTGTCGCTGCCGGTACCATCGGTTGAGTCGTGTCGTCAGTTCCCGTGCTGCCTAAAGTTCCCGGTGATAAGTGATCCGGATATTCAGGCAGAACTTTTGGATCGATTGGTGGAACAATACCTATCTTGTTCTCTTCAATTCGATACTGCTGATCTTCACGGCTCTTGTTGTATTTCACTTTCGAACTGTAGTTATAGTCAGCATCACTACGAATAACCGTAGGGCGAATGAAGACCATCAGATTTCGTTTCGCTTTGGTATTGGATGTACTACGGAATAATTGACCGATTAATGGAATATCACCCAGCAACGGAACCTTAGATACGGTCTGAGTGGTGAAGTCTTCAACCAGACCACCTAATACCACCGTTTGACCGCTCTTAACCAAAACCTCGTTATTAATGGTTCGGGTGTTGAAGGTTGGCCCTAAAGTACTTTGCGCAGAAGTTGGATCGACGCTGGAAACTTCCTGTTCAATTTTCATTTGAACTGAATTGTCATCATTGATCAGCGGTGTCACTTTCAGTTTAGTACCAACGGTTTTACGTTCGACGGTACTGAATACGTTATCGCCAGAGGTATTCGATTGAGAACCTGACAGAACAGGCACATCCTGACCCACGTTAAAGGATGCTTCGCGGTTATCCAGAGTGACCACACTTGGGGTTGAAAGAATATCGCTCTTATTATCAGAGGCCAAAGCAGTCAGCAGCGCGCCAAAATCACCGTTAGAGAAGCCGGTAGCTAAACCGTTATAGCCGCCAAGTACTCCGGTTAACGGGTTAGTCGCGGTAAATCTGCCATCAATATCTAACTGATCTTTACCCCGTCTGGCGGTAAAGATTGGGATACCGGTATTGGTAAACTGAGAAATGCCGTTAGAGGTCGCCCACTGAACGCCCAAATTCAGGCCTGCGCCATCCTGAACTTCAACAATAATAGCTTCAACCAAAACCTGTGCCCGACGTATATCCAGCTTACCGATAACCTGTGACAGTGACTGCATCACATCAGGCTGTGCAGTAATAACCAGAGAGTTAGTCTGATCGTCAGCGGTAATATTCAAATCATTCTTGTTGGACAATGAAGACGAGCCCTTAGCACCACCTCCTTTATCCGTTTGAATTTTGTCACCAATACCGGTTAACACCGCGGCAATTTTAACGGCGTTAGCATACTTGAGATAGAACACTCGGGTATTACCCTGACTGTTTTCGTTACGATCCAGCTTTTTGATCAGGTTGCGAGTTTTCTCCCGCGCCTGAGATGAACCGCTTAGTACCAAAGTATTCGTGCGCGTATCGGCGACAACTTTAGCCGTTAACTGTGGTGCACTCTGCCCTTTCTGTTCTTCGTTGCTCAAGTTATTCAGCATGTCTGAAATTTCTTTGGCAGAACCATATTGCAAAGGAATGGTTTCCCTTTGCTGTACACCTGAAGCATCAACCCGATGAACCAGATCCACCAGGCGATTAATTGAAGAGGCTTTGCCCGTCAATAACAGAACGTTCGACGGTTCATAATTCACCACGTTACCCACGCCGGAGGCATCATTAAGTTGGCGTAATAAAGGTGCTAAGTCCCTGACGGGTACGTTTTCCATTTGAACAACCCGGGTAATGATCTCATCACCCTTACCCGGATTTGCAGTATCTGCAAGCGGTACGCCTGCGGTTTTCGCTGTTGATGAACGGACAATTTTAATCATGCCGTTATCCATCGGAATAGCCGAAAATCCATACAAGTCTAATACGCTAAGAAAAAACTGATAATATTGCTCTTCAGTAAGAAGATCATAGGTTCTTACTGATACTTTTCCTTGAACTGCCGGATCAACTAAAATTGTTTTATTTAAATTTCTACTGGCAACATCAATAAACTCTCTGATATCAGTGTCTTTAAAATTAGCACTAAAATCAGCAGCGATTAAATGCCCGGAATATAAAAGCAATAATGCGAGCACTGAGCGAGCGCAAATTTTTCTTTTCATATTAGATTTAATTCATATAGGGTCACAGTATTTGTAAATCTAGATGAATGTTTTTGTCTTCGCCACCGCGCTTAACCGTAATATTGGCAGAATCTAACTTAGCCCATTGGTCAATAACACTTTTTATTTCTTTATTTCCTGTTACATCATTGGAGTTTATTTTTACAACTATATCCCCAGGGTTAAGACCTGCTTTTTTAAAAATATCAGAAGCAGACTTCGGTGTAATTTTCAAACCCACTAATTTATCTGATGATTTATATTCCGGGCCTAAAATAAAATAATCACCTAAATGATTTTCAACTAACTTTGTATCTTTTACTGGTAATACACGAGTTGTATCAACACCTTTAATATAATCAGGATTCTTTAATTGTACGGTTTCCATGTCATCTTTATAACGAACCTGAATGCTATTTTTCTCAATAGTATCAATCCAAACATCTTCATAACCCTGCAATTTTTCACCTTCACGATAGCTAACCTGTTTTCCGGCCTGATTAATTGTAGCTATAGATAATCCGGGTTTATCGCTATACACAATGGCGCTAATATCCAATACCAAAGGTGCCTTTTTAGCCGCACCTGGTGCGGCTTTCTGTGGTGCATTAAACAAAGCCAGCGTCACTGGTTTAATCTCTTCCACTTTTTTAGTTTTGTGTGCTGAGTGTTTGATATTACTATTTAATGTGTAGTTTTTATGATTATCATAAGTGTGGTAAGCCTGAAGAGAGCCAAGACCAAACACGCCCAAAATCAGTGCCGGAACGGTGAATTTATTAATAATATTAATCTGCATAACTCAAATACCTTATAGATAAAATAGGGACAATAAGCTACCGCCCCGGATAACAGGGAAATAATTAACGTATTCGTATACTTATTGGGTTAAGAATATTTTCCCTATAATTGCTTACTAAATCCACACGTTTCTTATCCTAAAAAAGACGGATATACCTTATTTTTCATAAGTGCATATAAGTTAAGAAAATAAAAGTTCAGCATGTAAAAATAAAAATAACACTTTAGCATTACTTTTGTTATAAACACTCTTATAAATCATTACATTTGTGACAATAAAATAAATCATCCGAATATTTATTTTGAAAAAATAACAAAGCAATCCCAAAAAACCATTTTGGTTAACACTTTCTTATGCTAAAAACCATAAAACTCACTATCACTTATAATAATAAAAATATTATTGATATATAACAGGCAGAAAAAAAATAATGAGCTATGCAAATCGTACATTTTCTCTTCTGTTGAAAAAAGTCAGTTACATTTGATCACCAAGTTCAGTCTTTCATATTTTCCCTTTTTGTGATTTCCCCTAAAAAATAATAAATTTATTTTATCTGATACGGATAAACCCTTTCAGCTCCATCTATTTTTAACCTAAAAGAAATGTGTTTTCTTGACAGGGTGAAATGCGAGAACTATAAATTCATTATCACAATGATAATCTTATATTTAAGTCAATTATTTAATCATCTTAAATTAAGCAACTTTTTATCACGAGTTCAACAATATTTGTTGATAGCAAACATATTTCTCCCCATCAGCCACAAAAAGCACCTGATTGATTTAAATGAATAAATATTTACTCACAGAATATAAATAGCAGTATCAATATGGTAAAGGGCGATAATAATCATGTATTTAGAACATTTTAAATTCGGCAGTGAACCCTTTAGAAATACTATTTTTCATAATAATCGATTTTTCCTTGAATATTTTCATAGTATCTAATTATTAATTTCTCATGCCTGTCATAAAAAAGGAGTTATTGGATTCTATTCACAAGATGAAAATAGCTTGAATGATGTTATTAAACGAATTGGTGCTGAATATCACGGCCATAGCTTAACCATTAATGCTTCTCCTTGTTTGTCAAAAAAGGAGTTAGTAAAAAAACTGGAAAATATTGAGGCCAATCACTCATCAGTAAATCATGGGTTTATCACCACCAATTCACAGCTACTTATCATTACATCCGCACAATGTATGTCTGAAGGATGTTGGGATATATTAAAAAAACGCCTTGCTCAAGCGGAAGAACAAAACGCTTCACTCACCATTCTGTTGTGTGGTTCTGATAAATTAGGCCGTTTGTTACCCAAAACTTTCCAGCCATGGTTACACACCAATCTGAACTTTCGTATGCCAAGCATACGTGAGTACGCTGAATATTTTGAACATCAATTAGCCTGGAATGATGGTAATCCAGCCCTGTTTAGTCCTCAACAGATACGCTGGATTTACCGGGCAGCCAGAGGCAAGCTTTCACTGGTTAATCGAATTGCTCATTATGCGCTGCTGGGTGCCTATGCTGAACGAAGCGAAGTTATCACTCAGCATCATCTGCGGATGGCAACTAAAGAGATCACCGGCTCCTGCCGGGTTACGCCAACTCAACTGTCCATCGTATTCGCTTCGGTGGTTGTTTGTCTGACTCTTGGCTGGGCTATGTTACCGGTGATCTCCCCACATTTACCGCATCCAATCGCCTGGAATCAGCCGGAACCAGAACCCATGGTGATTCCTGAACCTAAAGCAGAACCCGTCGTTGACCTTGAAATCGGTAATCAGATAGCCGCCATGCAGCAAATGTACAAAATATGGGGCTATGACGTTTCGAATGATGATGCTTTTTGCGAAGAAGCTGGCAGGGCTAACCTGCAATGCAAAAAAGGCCAGGCAAAGCTGGAGGAGATGGAAAAGGTAGGTTATCCATGGATCGCTGAGGTGAAAGTTGACGACAATATTGGCTATGTCAATGTGGTTCGGGTTGGCAAAACAGATATCGACCTGTTGATTAATAATCGTACCTGGCAAACCAGCCGCAGTTGGTTTGAGCAAAAAAGTACCGGACAGTACATTATCTTCTATCGGTTAACACCGTTGGGCCGCGATAAGATCGATGGCACCAGCAGCAGTAGCGAAATTGCCTGGCTGGATAAAATGTTAAGCCGCACCTTACTTAAACCTAAAAGCAAAAAGAATACCTGGTCTCCTGAGCTGATGGAAAGTGTTAAACAGTTTCAGAAAAATGAAGGGTTAAAAGATGACGGACTGGTCGGTTCAGAAACACTCATGAAGTTGGCGTTGGCCTCCGGTGATTCACCGAAGTTAATAAAAGAGCAAAATATACCGGATGTGTCGGTAATCAAGCAAAGGATACAGTAATCATGTCCGCTATTTCCCTTACTGCTTATCGTAATCAGCGTAATCAACGCAACCAAACTAACCAACGAACCAATGACAGGGTTCGTATCACAGCAGCACCCATGAGTTATTTTCGGTTAGGTCTGTATATTGTTGCAGGCTCAATAGGCGCCTCGCTGCTCATCGTAGCGGGAACCTTTGGTCATATGTACTGGCAATATCTCTATCCAAAACCGATAGAAGTACAAACCTCAGTCCCTGCTCCAGTAGCCCCTAAAGAACAGCCAGAAATATTTCTGTCTGATATGCACTACCTTTACACCACTAAACCACTCCCTCAGCCACAGGCACCGTCGCCATTAACTACCATGGATAATCTCAACCAACCTCTGGTGGATCGCGATGTAATCAGGGGTGAACCTGAAGGTGATATTCCATTAGCGCCGATGAACAATAAGGCCAGAGCGCCTGTGAGTGATGACTCCAGTGAAAGTGAAGCAACCCGAAATCTAAGGGAACGACTGGCGCAAGCCCTGCAGGAACAAAGCCGGGAATATAATTCAGATATTCCGCAGGTAACAACGGAGCCACAGAAGAAATAAATGAGCAGTGTTTTCGACAGCGATACGTCGGGCTTAGAGAAGATCTTTGCGCTCAGACTGCTGACAAACCAGATAAATTGGCTTTAATGAATATTCCGGCCGTAAAAACGATGTTACTCATATCAACGTTGTGCCCGGCCGGAAGACCGTTTGTACTCAGCACCAGAGAACTCCGGGCCTGGTTCATCCTGAGGCAGTTACAAAATACCGAAGGTATTTTGCCCTTCAGACCAGTACTCGCGCTGTTCAAACAGGCTTTGCCTGTTTATTGCTGGCTTACACCACGTCGCCCCCAACGGCGGCCTCTCCCGTCGATTGGTTGCCAGACATAAACTCATCAAACTTTGTCCGCAGTCTCAGCGGATACCTCTGAGCCCCACATCACCAATCCAGTGTTCCCGTTCCCAACTGCCTCATTTGACGTAATATCCAGTTTTGCCGCTGAATAACATAACCAGAAGGCTTATTGGCTTTATAACGAATAGGATTAGGCAAAACCGCCGCCAGCCTTGCCGATTCGGAAGGGGTCAGATTCTTTGCCGATTTCTTAAAGTAACGCTGGGCGGCTTCTTCAACACCAAACACGCCCTCTCCAAATTCAGCAACGTTCAGGTAAACCGTCAGGATACGGCGTTTAGTCCACGCCAGCTCCATCCCAACGGTCAACCCGGCTTCTAATCCTTTGCGTACCCAACTGCGACCATTCCATAAAAACAGGTTTTTAGCCGTTTGCTGAGAAATGGTTGAAGCACCGCGAATACGATTAGGTTTACGTTCGTTATGGCTGAATGCTGAAGCGATAGCATTCATATCAAAGCCCCAGTGGTCGGGAAACTTTTGATCTTCCGCTGCAATTACCGCCAGTGCCATATGGGGAGAGATATCATCCATCGATACCCAGGTTTGATGAGCAACATAGGAAAAATTACCCGTGAGCCAGGCTCCCAGTTGCTTCTCTACCATGACGGCAGAGAATGGCACCGGTAAAAAGGCAAAGAGAATGATCCCGGCACCCCAAATCAGTAAAACAACCTTAATGCATCGTTTTAACCAAAACAGCAGGCGCCCCATCATTTTTGAAGGGGCGAATTTCTTCATTCGCTCAACACCAGTACGCGAGCCACCAGTTTTTCGATGCCCTGAGCAGCTTCACTGATGCGCTGCGCTAGCATATAGGCTGGTGTAGTTACCACTTTTTGTTCTTCATCCACCACAATATCATCAACCGGACAAGTAATGTGCTCGCCCCCCATTGCGTCCACCACTTCTGCGGTATCAATATCGTTACCGATGGTTACCCGAACCGGAACCCCTAACATTTTTGGTAACAATACCGGAGCAATACAAATAAAGCCCATGGGTTTACCTGCTTTATGCATTGCTTTCACCAGGCGAGTCAGATCCGGATTAATTTCACACTCGGCACCACGAGAGGCAAAGTTACTCAGATTTTTGGCTGCACCAAAGCCGCCCGGAACAATCAGTGCATCAAATAACGCAGCATCAGCCTGAGACAAGGGCTGAATTTTACCTCGGGCAATACGTGCTGATTCGGTCAGTACATTGCGGCTCTCGGTAGCCAGTTTACCAGTAAAATGGTTGATGACATCGGACTGAGGCTGGTCAGGGGCAAAGCAAGTTACCTCAGCATCGGCACGGTCTAACGCCAGTAGGGTTAATACTGACTCATTGATTTCTGCACCATCTAAAAAACCGCATCCACTTAATACAACGGCAACCCGTTTCATCAATCACTCCTCCCGTTAAACCGACCTGATTATTAATATACCGATTATCAGAGCTATATTCGGTATTCTATTCAGTACAACATTCAGTACAACATTCAGTACCGAAAATTTACCTGTAGCCATAAGCAACAACGCGGCAAATCTTTCGATTCCGCCGCATTAAAATCATGAGTATTGAGGCCTGTTAGCGTTTTTCCTGAGCCTCAACCCAAGCACGTAGTACCTGAACATCATTACGCCATTCCAGCTTCAGTTCATCAATCCACTCTTCCACATTATCCCACCATGCAGGCAACGTTGGTGTTTGAATTTGACGAGCTAACTGCTGGAGATGTTTCAAGCCAACGGAACCGGAAGCCCCTTTAATTTTGTGTGCTTCTTCGGTGATACCTTTTTCATCTTTGGCCGTCATATTCGACTCAAGCACCGCAAGATAGCCTGGCATCACTTGTTCATACATAGTCAAACCGTCAAGAATAAGCTGTGGACCAACTAACTCCATATACTGCTCTAACATGGTTAAATCGAGTATAGACTCATTGGGCTTCATCGCGCCTTGCTCCTGTAGTTTAGGTAACATTTTTAGTTGGGCACTTCCGATTTTCTTGATGACTACCATTAACTCCGGCACCGAAAGCGGTTTACTGAGTACATCATCCATCCCTGAGTTCAGATATTCTTGTTTGTCCTTTAATACGTTGGCGGTTAACGCCACTAACGGTGGAATCTCTTCCGATGCATAATTATTTCTGATCTGTCTGGCAATATCAAAACCGGTCATATCCGGCAACTGGATATCCAGCAACAGCAAATCAAACTCGCCTGGTTTAAACTTCTCCAGCGCTTCCGTCCCTGTCATCGCAACACTAACAGTATGCCCAAGTTTTTCCAGCACTGAACGGGCAACAATCACATTCAGCTCAATATCTTCTACTAATAATACCCTTAAAGAGGCAGAAGGTAACTCTTCTTTCTGCGGCGCCTCTTTTTCTGCTACCGATGCCTTAATAAACACGGTGAAGATGGTGCCTCTACCCACTTCACTTTTAACAAAAATATCGCCCCCCATCGCCTGAGCCAAACGTAGGGAGACCGCCAGACCAATACCGGTTCCGGTAGCCGGACGACCACCGTGTTTGCTGGCAACCTGATAATACATGGCAAAAATTTTATCAATCTCTTCCTGTGGAATGCCGATACCGGAATCCTCCACTTCAAAATAGAAGTGATTTTCCCCTTCACGACGTGCCCGAACAGTAACCCCACCCTGAGAAGTAAACTTCACCGCATTGCCGATTAAATTCCACAGAATCTGTCTCAGGCGGGTTCCGTCCGTCATAATAAAGGCCGGCAGGTTATCACCATATTCCAGCGTAAAACTCAGGCCTTTCGGCTCAACCAACAGTCCGGATAGGTTTTCTAAATCTGAGAGGAAATTCAATAAATCCAGCGGGGCAATTTCCAGTTGGGTTTTACGCCGCTCAATTTTATCCAACTCGATAACATCGTTAAAGATATACCCGAGCGTGGTGGCGCTAACGTAGATAGTACGCAGGTATTTAAGCTGTTCGGCATTTAACTCGGTATCCAGCAGAATACGGCTAAGCCCGACAATACCATTTAATGGCGTTCTTAGTTCATGACTAATGGTGGAAATAAAGGTGGTTTTGTCCCGACTGGCTTTTTCCAGCGCATCCTGATAGCGCTTACGTTCAGTAATATCCCGGCCAAAACCCATCAAGCCATGACGTTTACCATCCAGCGCATAGAAAGGGACTTTACGCACTTCAAAGCAAGCTTTGCGACCATCCGGATAAACCAGCCACTGCTCATAAGTGAGAGAAACATTATGGCGGAACACTTTATCATCGGTTTCAATGACCTTTTCCGCTACTTCACTGTTATAGATATCACTCGGACTGAGGCCAATTAACTGCTTCTCGCTGCGCCCCGTCAGTAGCTCCATTGCCCGGTTACAGCCAGAAAAACGCCCGTCTTCATCCCGGTAATACACCAGATCGGGAGACGAATCTAAAAATGAGCGCAAGAATACTGACTGTTGCTCGTACTCAATCTGCGCCTGCTGGCGTTGGGCGATCTCAATTTGTAACTCTTCTATTGCCCGCTCTCTGGCCTCTTCTGCTTTTATCCGTTCGCCAATTTCCTGATTCAGACGCTCAATATTATTCTGTAACTTATGATTGAGTTCTAAATCACGCGCACGCATGTCCTCCAGCGTTTCAACCAGTTTGGCTAATCGCTGGCGAGAATCCTCAAGTTGTTCCACTACGATAGAGAGAAAATAGACTGCCCAGGGAGTAACCAGCAACCCAAAGAAAATAGATCGGATAACATCAATACGTTCAATTTCACCATGTAGCGCTGCGGTTACCGAAATCTGCACGGTAAAAGCCAAAACAATAATGATCGACGCTAAAATAAGAGAGAAGCGTACCAGGCCTAACTTCACCATGGCATCAACATAATACTGGGCTAATTTCCGCAGTTGCTTCATTGTTACTCCCAAGATTTTTTTATCGCCGAAATCATACCGTAAACCGGGGATAAATAGCGAAAAATGCAGTTAAATCAAATAATGCATTAATTTCATATTGATAACAAAGTTAATCGGAGGAAGAGACCATTGTTAGCGATCTCGCTTTCCCAACTCAAGTACGAATGCTCTTCCGGCCGGAATGTCCGCTAAAATTAAAATGAACGATGTTATCTGCAGCTCATCAGTACCCAACAAGTTTCAGCAATAAACATTTAAAGCATATGCCATAACACTCTACATCAACATAAAACTTTACCGGACTACTCCGCCGCTACCCGCAAGGAATAAAGCTTTGCCCCAAAGCCGATCCCTGATTCCCCATCTCAATAAGATACGTCTCAATAGCATTCATCGCCAGCCAGCGGTTTTCACACCACAGCGGCGCTAGCAGGGTTGGGCGCCGTGCCGTAGCCGAAATCCGGTGATAAATAATATCAACCGGCGTATGGCGGATCATTTCACCGGCGCGTTGTACGTACTCTTCCAGTTCCAGAGCCGTCAGGCGATCGGCCTGCCAGGCTTTTGCCATAGTGCTACCGGTGACAATATGTAAAGGATGAAGTTTTAAACCATCGGTACCCGTTTCCGCCACTCTGGCAACCGTCGCTAAATTGTCATTGATGCTTTCCCCTGGCAATCCGGCAATCAGGTGAGTACATACTTTAATTCCCCGCTGCCGGGCGGCAATCGTTGTTGTCTGATAACAGGCAAAATCATGACCACGATTAATTTTTTTCAGGGTTTTATCGTGAGCACTTTGTAGCCCCAGTTCCAGCCACACTTCATACCCTTGTTGACAATAGCCTGATAGTAAATCTAATACCGCTTCCGATACACAATCAGGGCGAGTACCAACACAGATCCCAACAATATCCGCCTGTGACAGCGCCTGTTGATACATATCACGCAGCAGGCAAATCTCTGCATAAGTACTGGTATAGGCCTGAAAATAGGCCAGATAACGGCTGGCCCGATTCGCCTTCTTCGCCTGACGAACCAACTGTTCTGCAATACTCTGATGCTGCTGTGCCTCATCTGAAAACGAAGCCACATTACAGAAAGTACATCCTCCCCGACCTACCGTACCGTCGCGGTTAGGACAACTGAACCCGCCATGCAGCGTCAGCTTATGAATTTTTTCGCCGTAGCGTTGCTGTAAATCAGCGCCAAACATATTGATATGTTGATTCAGTTGCATGATTAATCACATGTTTTAGAAGAATATTCGCTTATCTCTCCGGGAGAAAACGGGGCATCAGAGTACGCTTAATTCTCCCGTGACGAAGTGATAAAGATCAAATCAGTTGGGCTGTGAGCACAGAATAAATGTTGATATAAGCCAAAATGAAGAACGTTAGCTTTTTATGATTTCTTTTTATACTGATACTCAACCAGTCCGTAACATAATCTCAACAAACAACGCAATTAAATACTAAAGATAATTTAAAAACCAACATATAGTACCAGAATATACTGTATCAGGAGAGGATGAACATAATTCCCACCCAATAGTACAGTGACTTAGCTCACATTTTATTGCGATAAAAAAACAAAACCCTTATCTCAAATAGGTTATAAATCTTTTTATATTCAATTAGATAATCATAAAAGCATAAAATAGTGCGTTTTACGCTGCATATTTGACCTGAATTCTCTTTGTATATTAAGTTGGTTGAGCGCCATTCTTAAGGATCTAAGGAATAGATTCTGCTATCCAATAACAGTGGCGTTATGTATGCGGAGTGTCCCCATAACGCTGACCATACATCCCTCTCTGGACTGGAAAAATATAATTAACGGATATAGCAGATAGCGTGGTTATCAACACGGGAAACGGGGTGTCCGCTATCTACCGGATAGACAGCAAACTATAACAACATCAGAAATACACACATGGGGTAACTGGAGAGCAACATCATGCTATACGACGCGTCGAAAGAACGTGACAACTGTGGCTTCGGCCTTATCGCCCATATAGAAGGCGAGCCTAGCCATAAAGTCGTCAGAACGGCTATTCATGGCCTGTCACGCATGCAGCATCGCGGCGCGATATTATCCGATGGTAAAACCGGCGATGGATGTGGACTATTACTACAAAAACCTGATCGTTTCTTTCGTCTGGTAGCGGAAGAGCAAGGCTGGAGACTGGCAAAAAATTACGCCGTCGGCATGCTGTTTTTAAGTCAGGATGCAGAAGAGGCAGAAGCCAGCCGTAAAATTGTTGAAGAAGAGCTTCAACGAGAAACCCTTTCAATTATTGGCTGGCGTGTGGTGCCAACCAATCCGGATATGCTGGGGGAAATTGCGCTCTCTTCCCTGCCGCGTATTGAGCAGATTTTCGTTAACGCCCCGGCAGGATGGCGCTCATTAGATATGGAACGCCGTCTGTTTATGGCGCGTCGCCGTATCGAAAAACGAGTGCAAGATGAGACCTTCTACGTTTGTAGTTTGTCAAACGTGGTTAGCATCTATAAAGGGCTGTGTATGCCCGTTGACCTGCCACGTTTTTATCTCGATCTGGCGGATCTGCGGTTGGAATCCTCTATTTGTCTGTTTCATCAGCGCTTCTCCACGAATACCGTACCCCGCTGGCAGTTGGCACAGCCGTTCCGTTATCTGGCACACAATGGTGAAATCAATACCATCACCGGTAACCGCCAGTGGGCCAGAGCCCGCTCCTATAAGTTTAAAACTCCGCTAATTCCTGACCTACAGGATGCAGCACCGTTCGTTAATGAAACCGGTTCTGACTCCAGCTCGCTGGACAACATGCTGGAACTGTTTCTGAGCGGCGGGATGGATCTGATTCGAGCCATGCGCTTGTTGGTTCCACCTGCATGGCAGAACAATCCGGATATGGATGAAGAGCTGCGCGCCTTCTTCGACTTTAACTCCATGCATATGGAACCGTGGGATGGCCCGGCAGGTATCGTGATGTCAGATGGCCGCTATGCCGCCTGTAATCTGGATCGTAACGGCCTGCGCCCTGCACGTTATGTGATAACCAAAGATAAGCTGATTACCTGCGCCTCCGAAGTCGGTATCTGGGATTATCAACCGGATGAAGTGGTTGAAAAAGGCCGCGTTGGCCCGGGTGAATTAATGGTGATCGATACCCGCACCGGCAGAATTCTGCGCACCAATGAAACCGATAATGACTTAAAGAGCCGTCACCCTTATCTGAGCTGGATGAGCAAAAACGTTCGCCGTTTAACGCCGTTTGAAGATCTGCCGGACGACCAGGTCGGCAGCCGTGAAATGGATGACACTCTGCTGGAAACCTACCAGAAGCAATTCGCCTACAGTAATGAAGAGCTGGAGCAGGTGATCCGCGTTATCGGCGAAAATGGCCAGGAAGCTACCGGTTCCATGGGGGATGATACTCCGTTTGCCGTGCTATCGAGCAAGCCGCGGGTTATTTACGACTATTTCCGTCAGCAGTTCGCTCAGGTCACTAACCCGCCGATCGATCCACTGCGTGAAGCTCATGTGATGTCACTGGCCACCAATATTGGTCGTGAGATGAACGTATTCTGTGAAGCGGAAGGACAGGCTCACCGTCTGAGCTTCACCTCTCCGGTATTGCTGTACTCTGACTTTGTTCAGCTCACCACGCTGAAAGAGGAGTATTACCGCGCCGACACGGTCGATATCACTTACTGTCCGGATAAAATGGATTTGCATGCTGCCGTTATCGCTATGTGCGATGAAGCGGAGAAGAAAGTGCGTCAGGGCACGGTACTGGTGGTACTGTCTGACCGCAATATTGCACCGAACCGTTTACCCATTCCGGCACCTATGGCGGTAGGAGCACTGCAAACTCGTCTGGTGGAGTCAAACCTGCGCTGCGATGCCAACATTATTATTGAAACCGCCAGCGCCCGCGATCCGCACCACTTTGCCGTGTTGTTAGGCTTTGGCGCTACCGCTATCTACCCTTATCTGGCTTATGAAACGCTGGCCAAAATGGTAGAGAACGGCGTTATCGAAAAGCAACAGCGCCGGGTAATGCTGAACTACCGCAATGGTATCAATAAGGGACTGTATAAGATTATGTCCAAAATGGGCATCTCCACCGTTGCCTCTTACCGTTGCTCTCAACTGTTTGAAGCCGTTGGTCTGCATTCTGAGTTGACAGCCCTCTGTTTTAAAGGGGTATCCAGCCGTATCGGCGGTGCCCACTTCAGCGATTTCCAGCAAGACCTGCTCAATTTGTCTAAACGGGCATGGCTGAAACGTAAACCACTGGATCAGGGCGGTTTACTCAAGTTTGTTCACGGCGGTGAGTATCATGCTTACAACCCGGATGTGGTGTCTACACTGCAAGCCGCGGTGAAATCAGGCAATTATGAAGATTACAAGCTGTATGCCGACCTGGTGAACAAGCGGCCGGTAACAACTTTGCGTGATTTACTGGCGCTAAAACCACAGGATGAGTCTCAGGCCATTGCTATCGATAAAGTTGAACCGGCAGAATCCCTGTTCTCCCGTTTTGATACCGCCGCTATGTCTATTGGTGCACTGAGCCCCGATGCTCATGAATCACTGGCTATCGCCATGAATACCATTGGTGGTAAGTCTAATTCCGGTGAAGGTGGTGAAGATCCGGTACGTTACGGCACCAATAAAGTCTCTCGTATCAAGCAGGTAGCTTCCGGTCGTTTTGGCGTTACTCCCGCTTATCTGGTCAATGCGGATGTTATCCAGATTAAAGTCGCTCAGGGTGCAAAACCAGGAGAAGGTGGTCAATTGCCGGGGGATAAAGTGACCCCTTATATTGCTAAATTGCGTTATTCCGTTCCCGGTGTAACCCTGATATCACCACCGCCTCATCATGATATCTACTCTATCGAAGATTTAGCCCAGCTGATTTTTGACCTCAAACAGGTCAATCATAAAGCCATGATCTCTGTGAAACTGGTTTCTGAGCCGGGAGTTGGTACTATCGCTACCGGCGTTGCCAAAGCCTATGCCGATTTAATTACCATTGCCGGTTACGATGGCGGCACAGGCGCCAGCCCATTAAGCTCGGTGAAATATGCAGGCAGTCCGTGGGAATTAGGTCTGGCAGAAACTCAACAGGCATTAGTGGCTAACGGCCTGCGCCATAAGATCCGCCTGCAAGTGGATGGCGGTCTGAAAACCGGACTGGATATTGTAAAAGCAGCCATTCTTGGTGCTGAAAGCTTCGGTTTTGGTACCGGCCCGATGGTGGCATTAGGCTGCAAATATCTGCGAATTTGCCATCTGAACAACTGTGCTACCGGCGTAGCCACTCAGGATGAAAAGCTGCGTGCAGACCACTATCACGGCCTGCCAGAGCGAGTAATTAACTACTTCAATTTTATTGCTCATGAAACCCGCCTGATCATGGCTGAACTGGGTATTGCACAGTTAACCGACCTGATTGGCCGCACCGATCTGTTAACCGAGCTGGACGGCTTCTCAGCTAAACAGCAGCGTCTGGATCTTTCCGGTTTGCTGCACTGCGCTCAGCCACATCCTGGCAAGGCACTGTTTTGTACCGAAAATAACCCGCCGTTTGATAAAGGCATTCTGAACCAGACCATTCTGACTCAGGCTGAGCCTTACATGCAGGCGAAACAGAGCAAATCATTCTACTTTGATATTCGCAATACCGACCGTTCAGTGGGCGCTGCGCTGTCCGGCGCTATCGCCGAGACACATGGCGATCAGGGGCTGGCGGGCGATCCTATCAAGGTTCACTTTAACGGTACTGCCGGACAAAGTTTTGGGGTGTGGAATGCAGGTGGGGTTGAACTCACCCTGACCGGCGATGCTAACGACTATGTAGGTAAAGGTATGGCGGGAGGCACCATCATTATTCGCCCGCCGGTAGGTTCTGCTTTCCGTGGGCATGAAGCATCCATTATCGGTAATACTTGTTTGTATGGCGCTACCGGTGGCAAGCTGTTCGCCGCAGGTCGCGCAGGTGAACGTTTTGCCGTACGTAACTCCGGTGCCATTACCGTGGTAGAAGGCATTGGTGATAACGGTTGTGAATATATGACCGGCGGCATTGTTTGTATTCTGGGTCGTACCGGTATCAACTTTGGTGCGGGTATGACCGGCGGTTTCGCTTATGTACTGGACGAAGATAATGAGTTCCGTAAACGGGTTAATCCTGAACTGGTTGAAGTACTGGCAGTCGATGCATTAGCCATTCACGAAGAGCATTTGCGTGGATTGTTAACCGAACATATCCAGAACACCGGTTCCGCCAGAGCAGAAGAGATTCTGGCAAACTGGTCCGTGTGGGCAACTAAATTTGTCCTGGTTAAACCAAAATCCAGCGATATCAAAGCACTGCTCGGCCATCGTAGCCGTTCCAGCGCTGAGTTGCGGATTCAGGCGCAGTAAGAGGAAGGTAAACCATGAGCGAAAATGTCTATCAATTTATCGACCTGCAGCGTGTAGATCCGCCGAAAAAACCGCTAAATATCCGGAAGATTCAGTTTGTTGAAATCTACGAACCCTTTCTGGATACGCAGGCTAAAGCGCAGGCAGACCGTTGTCTATCCTGCGGTAACCCTTATTGTGAGTGGAAATGTCCGGTACATAACTACATTCCTAACTGGCTGAAGCTGGCCAATGAGGGAAGAATTATGGAAGCGGCCGATCTGGCTCACCAAACCAACAGCCTGCCGGAAGTGTGCGGTCGCGTGTGTCCACAGGATCGCTTGTGTGAAGGCTCCTGTACTCTGAACGATGAGTTTGGCGCTGTCACCATCGGTAATATTGAGCGCTATATCACCGATAAAGCGCTGGAGATGGGCTGGAAACCGGATATGTCACAGGTGAAACCTACCGGTAAGAAAGTGGCAATTATCGGTGCCGGCCCGGCAGGATTAGCCTGTGCCGATGTGTTGGCACGTAACGGCGTACAGGCGGTGGTTTTCGATCGTCATCCTGAAATTGGTGGTCTGCTGACGTTTGGTATTCCCTCTTTCAAACTGGATAAAGAGGTGATGGTAAAACGTCGCCAAATCTTTACCGAGATGGGAATCGAGTTTCGCCTGAACACCGAAATTGGTCAGGATATTTCCGTCGCCCAACTGCTGGATGACTACGATAGCGTATTCCTTGGGGTCGGCACCTATCAGTCCATGTCCGGAGGCTTACCGAATGAGCAGGCAAACGGCGTGTATAACGCCCTGCCATATCTGATTGCCAATACCAAACATATTATGGGCTACGCCGCCAGCAGTGATGAGCCCTATATCAATCTGGAAGGTAAGCGCGTAGTGGTACTTGGCGGTGGTGATACCGCGATGGACTGCGTCAGAACCGCTATCCGTCAGGGGGCAACTCAGGTGATCTGTGCCTATCGCCGGGATGAAGAGAATATGCCGGGTTCACGACGCGAAGTGAAAAATGCCCGTGAAGAAGGTGTCGAGTTCCAGTTTAACTTGCAGCCAGTCAGCATTGAAGTGAATGCAGCCGGTCAGGTCAACGGAGTGAAAGTAGTACGCACTGAACTGGGAGCACCGGATGCCAAAGGGCGTCGTAATCCACAGGTGATCGAGGGTTCAGAACATACCCTGAACGCTGATGCCGTCATCATGGCTTTTGGTTTTAAACCACACAGTATGCCGTGGTTAGCGGAACAGCGCGTCAATATGGATAAGCAAGGGCGAATTACCGCGCCGGATGACAGCGAAATGCCTTATCAAACCAGCAATAGCAAAATATTTGCCGGTGGTGATGCGGTGCGCGGTTCCGATCTGGTAGTCACCGCCATTGCCGAAGGGCGTAAAGCAGCCGACGGAATTATGACGTTTTTAGGGGTTTAGATTAAACACAGCGCTGAACAAATCAGACTGCTGACAAAGAATAGGGCGACCATTGGTCGCCCTATTCTTTATGTTATTAATATATCTTCGGACACAAAAAAGGCAGAGATAATCTCCGCCTTTTTTACTGTAAAACTCGTACCGTTATTTCACCACTCTCAACGCAGGACGACCCCGCGGAGGTTGAGGTGGCTCATCATCACCCGGACCGTTATCAGAAACCTCTGGTTCTTCATCTGAAACCAGATGAATTCCCGTTTCTGATTTGTCGCTGTCGGTCTCATCAGTATCCTGATAAGCGAACGCGGATTCCAAATACTCGGGTTCCGGTTCAAACATAGTACCTGCACCGTTCTCTCTGGCATAAATAGCCAGAACTGCTGCCATAGGAACATGGACATGGCGAGGTATGCCGCCAAAGCGAGCATTGAAACGAATGTCATCGTTCCCCAGTTCCAGATTGCCTACCGCATGAGGCGCAATATTCAAAATTATCTGACCGTCACGGGCAAATTCCATTGGAACAGAAATTCCAGGGACAGAAACATCCACAACTAAATGGGGAGTGAGCTGGTTATCCAATAACCAGTCATAAAAAGCCCGTAACAGATAAGGGCGACGCGGAGTCATCTGTGTAGGCTCCATCACTCTTATCCCCGCATTTGCAGGCGCATTTCACGCTCAGATTCGGTTAAAGAAGCCAGGAATGCTTCACGTTCGAATACGCGGTTCATATACAGTTTAATTTCTTTCGCACCGGCACCGGTCAGTTCAATACCCAGTTGCGGTAAACGCCATAAGAGCGGAGCCAGATAGCAATCAACCAGACTGAACTCTTCGCTCATGAAATAAGGTGCTTCGTTAAATACCGGAGCAATGGCTAACAATTCTTCACGCAGTTGCTTACGGGCTGATTCAGCCTCTGAAGCACTGCCAGTCAGGATAGTATTCAGCAGTGAATACCAGTCTTGCTCAATCCGATGCATCATCAGACGGCTGGTTCCACGCGCGACAGGATACACTGGCATTAATGGAGGATGAGGGAAACGCTCATCTAAATACTCCATAATGATGTGAGATTTGTACAACGTCAGCTCACGATCAACCAGAGTAGGAACAGAACCATAAGGATTAAGATCGATTAAATCCTGCGGCAGGTTATCCATGTCGACCTGCTCAATCTCGACGCTCACGCCCTTTTCAGCCAGAACAATACGTACTTGATGACTGAAAATATCTGTAGGGCCGGAAAATAGCGTCATGACCGAACGTTTATTGGCAGCGACAGCCATGAAAACCTCCAAGTTTCTCAAAATAATGACCAGAAATGGGCAGCCGTCGGACACGACAACTCCCCTAATTTTGTGCTTTCCGCTATGAATTATCTTCCTGCAAGCTGAATGACCTGAATCGATAAGCATACGAAGCGTCGGCTATTCTAGCAGATTTTAGCCATCTTGATCAGAAGTCAGTGATGATTTATTCAACATTCTTTGTAGGGGGTTTATAATTCTACAGAATAACAGCGAAAATTCTTTTTACTTACCCCATAAAAAAACCCGGTATAAACCGGGTTTTTAACATTAAGCATCTGCCCGGAGGGCAAACAATTAACGCTTGGAGAACTGTGGACGACGGCGTGCTTTACGCAGACCGACTTTCTTACGTTCAACCTTACGAGCATCACGAGTAACAAAACCTGCTTTACGCAGTTCGCTACGCAGTGATTCATCATATTCCATCAGCGCACGAGTGATACCGTGACGGATAGCACCAGCTTGACCGGAGATACCACCACCTTTAACAGTGATGTACAGATCCAGTTTCTCAACCATCTCGACCAGTTCTAACGGCTGGCGAACTACCATGCGGGCAGTTTCACGACCGAAGTACTGTTCCAGACTACGCTGGTTAATTACGATATTACCGCTACCCGGCTTGATAAAGACGCGAGCGGAAGAGCTTTTGCGGCGACCAGTGCCGTAGTATTGATTCTCTGCCATTGCCTATAATCCCGATTAAATGTCCAGAACTTGCGGTTGTTGTGCCGCATGGTTGTGCTCGTTGCCTGCGTAAACTTTCAGTTTACGATACATAGCACGACCCAGCGGGCCCTTAGGCAGCATGCCTTTAACCGCGATTTCAATCACACGCTCAGGGTGGCGGGCAATCATCTCTTCAAAGGTCGCTTGCTTGATACCACCGATGAAACCAGTGTGGTGATAGTAGATCTTGTCAGAACGCTTGTTGCCGGTTACAGCAACTTTCTCTGCGTTCAGAACGATGATGTAATCACCAGTATCAACGTGCGGAGTATATTCCGCTTTATGCTTGCCGCGCAGACGACGAGCCAGTTCAGTAGCAAGACGGCCCAGCGTTTTGCCAGTTGCATCTACAACATACCAGTCACGTTTTACTGTTTCTGGCTTAGCTGAAAAAGTTTTCATTTAAATAACTTACCCAATATAAAGTTACACACGTTGGTGAACACCAAAACGTTAAAAACATTGTTGAGGCTCACACGACCAATCGAGTCCAGCAAACCTACCCCTTCGAGCAGTTAAATGCCGGCACCATTAAAGTTTCTGGGAAAAAAAACTTTGTTGTAACGTGGGGTCGCAAGATTATAGAGAAGTCGCCCCCAAAGGTCGACCTGTTTTTATCGCTAAACCTACTTTATTCACGATTAATTACGCAAAAAATTAGCCCGCAGTGGATACCGCGGGCTAAACAGTGGAATGATGTTAACGATTGATCAACTATCGGACTTAAATAATGCCCATGCTGATTAACAGCTCCCACCAGCCAAGACCAATGGTCATATGAACAAACAGACTCAGGAAGGCAATCACACCACCAATAATCCACCATGAACGAATGTCGTTATAACCGGCACCGAACACGATTGGAGCAGCAGCGCCTCCGTAATGAGTCAGGCTACCACCGTAGGAGTTAGAGAACAGTAACCCTAACGCCAGCAGCATTGGTGGCGCACCGGCCACCATACCAACAGTAGCAAATACCGGCACCATTGCCGCCACATAAGCACCGCCGGAAGCGAACAGATAACGAATGGCAACGCTGATGAACATGATAACAAACAACGCCGTCATAGCATGGTCACCAAACGTGAGGTGCTCACCCATAAAGGTCGCCAACCATGCGAAGAATCCAGCTTTAGTCAATACACCGGACATCCCGATAATACCGCCGTACCAAATCAGCGTGTTCCAGCCACCTTTATTCTTCAGCACATCATCCCAGGTGACAACGCCCAGAATCAGTGTCACTGCCATAACACACAGTGCCACAGTAGATGCATCAATGCCGATAAAATCAGCGCCAATCCAGCCTGACAGGGCTAATACGAAAATCACACCCAACAGTTTTTCACGCAGCGTCATTGGGCCCAGTTTTTCCAACCCTTCTGCTGCAATCTCTTTGTTGTTAACTTTTTTCAGCTCTGGCGGATACATCTTGTAAATCAGATAAGGTGTGATCGCCAACATGATCAGTCCCGGAACTGCGGCAGCCAATGCCCAACCAGCCCAACTCAGTTTAATGTGCAGGATATCTGCCATCATGGCTAATGCCAGCGCGTTAGGTGCCATTGCCGTCAGGAACATATAACTGGTGGTTTTAGTCACCATATATACGTTAACCATCAGATAGTGACCCGCTTTACGTGGGCTATCGTTAGGATCGGAACCTAATGCTACGGACACGCTGTTGATAATCGGGAATACAATTCCCCCTGCGCGCGCGGTGTTAGAAGGTGTAGCCGGAGCAATAAACAGATCGAGAATAGCGGTAACATAACCTAAACCCAGCGTTGTTCCACCCAGTTTACCAATCAGGATATACGATATTCTTTTGCCCAGACCGGTAATAACAAATGCGGCACTCAACGTAAATGCAGCAAATACTAACCAGGTTGTACCGGAGGAATAGCCTTTCAGCACTTCAGATATCTTAATATCTTTACCACCGTAGAGGCCAATCACCACCGCCGTTGCCGCAATCGTTGCCAGCAAGATAACCGGTTCAGAATAAGGTTTTAATACCAGACCAACGATTGCAGCCAGATAGAGGCCAAACAGCAACCAGGCTATTGGTGGCAGTCCTGCCGGCGTCGGTATTAACGCAATAATTATGGGAATGGCTATTAACAGCAATAGCTTCCACATTTTTTCTTTACTCATTACTCTCAATCTCCTTAAGATAAAAACAAAATAAGGGGGCGTGCTTAAATCAACAGAAATAAGCATCAAAGCTATTTATAAAAATTGGCGAACTACTTTTAGTACTCTTTTATTTATTGTTATCGACTTGTTATTATCGACATAGATGTCGATATGACTATCTAACCTTTGTAAATAAACACAATGCCTGAAGGCAAAACATTCTTATTAATTGCATCAGATAATGCGGCAAACCAAATAATAATTATGTGACGCAGACTAAATTGAAGTTATAAATTTAATGTTTTTAATTACCCTTTTAACTCTTATTAATTTTATATATTTAACTATTCATATGAATAAAATTATCCACAAATAAAAAATGGCACTTACCAAGGAATAATAAGTGCCAAGACAGAGAAACAAACAGGAAATTAATTATGACCTATTCGAGCCTGTATATTTTCTAATTGTTATTGTTTAATTCATAAAGAATATAAAAGATGATTTATCACTAATTAAAATCGATATCCCCTCTCATCAGTACCCGGGCTGTTCGGTATACCGTTCCGTTTAGTACTTTCAGTTCGCCGTTCTGGCTTTCTACTTCGGCACTAACTGATAGAACTCCGCTGCAATGGCCGATATTTAACTCATCTTTTTCACTGCAACTTCCTGCAATTTCATGTACCAGCGTTCCCGGAATTTTGGCTGCTACGCCAATACAGACACCGCCAGTAATGGCCAGCACTGGATGCAGTTTCCCCATAGACAACATTCTGGCCTGAATATCAATGGCATCCGCTGAAACCACCTGGCCGGACTGGCTGGTATAGCCCATCGGTGGTGCGATAAAGCAAAACTTTGGCACTGCCTGACTATTATGTTTTGCGTCATGCATATCTTTCGCCAGCCCAATCAGTACTGCTGCGGCTTCACGAATTGCCAGCATTCGGTCTAATAACTCAACATTACAGTCTATTTCAGCAGGTAGTTCGTTGCCGGTAAGACCTAAATCAGAAGCTCTGACAAATACCAGAGGGTTTGCCGCATCAACAACGGTAATTTCCGTTGGCCCATAACCGGGTACATCAATCACATCTTTAGGCTGCCCTGTTGGCAACAATTCTCCCGTTACCGCTCCCCCCGGAGACAGAAAGTCCAGTTGGATACGCGCACCGGTACCGGGCACGCCAGAAATAGAGAAGTCGCCGTTATACTCAACTTTCCCCGCTTTAACCGGCACGTGGGAAACAATAGTTTTTTGAGTATTGGTATTGAATATTTTAACTTTGGTTACCGGTTCTGTGACCTCATCCACCAGCCCATTCTCAATAGCAAATGGCCCTACCGCAGAAGAGATATTGCCACAGTTCCCTTTGCGATCTACCGCGTTAGTCGCCGTTTCAACCTGACAAAAGGTATAGTTAACGCTGTTTTTCTCACCAGCGCGCTTACCGACAATCATCGCTTTACTGGTGGTTGAGGTTCCGCCACCCATACCGTTTATCTGACGCCCTGAAGGATCGCTGCTGCCATAAATGCGGCACAATAACTTGTCCTGTTCTGATACTTCTGGCGGAAGATAATCTTCCACAAAACAGCCAGCTTTACTGGTTCCCCCGCGCATCCAGAAGCAGGGAATAGTATGATTTTCCACGATTAACTCCTCCAGCGATGATTAATTAGTATTCTTGCTATGGGATTCAGGAAATTGGGCCAAAAACCAGGTCACAATCAGTAAATCGGCGCTGCCTCCGGGGCTCAAATTGCGTTCAATGCACTGCCGATCGAACTCTTTTAGCCTGGTGATGTAATCGGTTTTCATCACACCGCCTTCGGCCAAAAACTGCTGCGCCGTTTGCTGTAACCAGCGCAAACCTTCCGGCCCACCGCGAGAAGCGACATTGGTGTCACCATTTACCGCCATCAGACTAAGCAGTGCCTGCAATAGGGCGCGCTGTGGGTCAATTCCCTGAGCAATCAGACTTTGATAAACCGGTAATGACGTAGTCTGCACTGACTGAAAACCAGATTCGGCCTCACCACGGGCACCGGACAATCCATACTGCTGATAAAGCCTCTGTCCCGCCGTCAGCGCCTGATTATTCTGTTCCAGTTCACGCATCACCATGCCGTGACTCATGGCCGCTACTTCATGACATAAACTTTGTTGAGTAACTGCCTTCTGATTTGAAACCAGTCTACCCATGGCCGTTGCCAGTAAGCCCAGTGAGAAAATAGTGCCTTTGTGAGTATTTACGCCGGATGTGGCCTTATACATTGATGCTTCACATGCCAACCCCAACGGGCGTAAGCCATACAGAATATCGCCACTGGGTTGTAGATGAGTGCTCATTCCATACTCGATGAAATAAGGGATCCAGACCCGAATTGCTTCGGCACTACGGTAGAAATCCGTCAGATCCATATCTTTATGGGCACCGTTATTGCGCATATCCACTAGCCCGGGCTTCGGCGTCAAATTAACTTCATTCAGCATGGCGCTGTTAGCCAGTTGGCTGCAGCGGACTACCCAGGGTAGCTTGTTAAGTTCCAGACGATGAGCGGCATTCGCCGAATTCATTGAGCTAAACATGATTGATTAAATCCTCCATCGCCTGATGTAGCGCCGGTACGGAATGGGTGCGTTCACGGGCGCAAATTCGCGCATCGAGGGAACAGAGAAAACACTGCCTTGGTGCCATGCCCATCGACTGGCGGGAGATAATGCCTTCTCTGCCGATTACATCGATATCCCACAGGCGACCAACCGCGCTTTGCTCTTCACTTTCTACGCAAGCACGCTTAACGTTTCTGGCATCATGACTTATTGCCATCAGCCCTTCCGGGCCGGTTGGCAAACAAAACACGGCCTTATCAACCACATTCCATTTCTGCTGCTGGCACAACTTATCTAACGTTTGCCAGGCCAGATTGAAGGCCTGACGCACCACCGTGCTGTCTTTAATTTCGCCCGGAACCACGACGGTTAACGAAATCAGGGTGGTTTGGTATTTGGCTAACCAGAGCTGCTGCCGTTCCTGACGCGCTTCTCTGCTCAACAAAACCTCTTCCAGCGTGACTTTGTGATAACTCGCCTGTTCCGGGAGAATATTCATTACACAGTTACTCTTTTATCTGATTAACAACATCAATCACCGAGCCATCGCGATAGCGAACTACCGCCACCACCCGATCGGTAAACTCAATCGGCTTTGGCTTACCGGTTAGCATGACTGCACGCTGATACAGGTCATTAATACTGACAATATCCATACCGGCTTTCTGCAACCGTTCGGCTAGCTCAGGGCGTGCCGGGTTAACAGCAATACCATGATCGGTAACCAGAATATCAATGCTGCTTCCCGGTGTGATTAGGGTTGTTACCTGTTCAACAATGGTTGGGATACGACCACGTACCAGCGGCGCCACAATGATGGATAGCTTGGAGGCCGCAGCGGTATCGCAGTGTCCACCAGATGCACCGCGTAATACACCATCAGAACCGGTGAGTACGTTGATATTGAACTGGGTATCAATTTCCAGAGCACTAAGGATCACCACATCCAGATGGTCAACGGAAGCGCCTTTGGAAGTGAAGTTAGCGTATTGGTTAGCGCTGATTTCAACGTGATTTGGATTACGCGCCAGTGATGCCGCTGCGCCGCTGTCAAAGCTCTGCACATCCAGCAGCTTGTCGATAAGCCCTTTCTCATGCAGATCAACCATGGCCGCCGTGATACCACCTAAAGCAAAACCGGCGGTAATATTCTGGCTGCGCATTTTATTTTCAAGAAAACGCACTACCGCCAGCGAAGCACCACCGGTACCGGTTTGCATCGAGAAACCCTGTTTGAAATAACCAGAGTTAATGATCACTTCAGCCGCTCTGCGGGCAATCAGCAGTTCACGTGGGTTAGTGGTCATACGGGTAGCATCCGCACCAATCTTATCCGCATCACCAACGCGATCGACCTGTACAATCAGATCTACCTGATCCTGACAAATACTCAGCGGATGGTGTGGGTAAGGCAGGATATCTTCTGTCAGCAGTACCACGGTTTTAGCGTGCTCTGCATCAACCCGACCATAGCCCAGCGAACCACAGCAGGCTTTGCCGGTGAATCCGTTGGCATTACCAAACTCATCACATGCCGGAACCCCAAGGAAAGCCACATCAATGCTTAACTCTCCGGATTCCACCAGATTGACCCGACCACCGTGGGAATGAACCTGTACTGGCTCTTTCAATAAACCACGGGAGATCTCTTCTGCCAGTGGCCCGCGTAGACCAGAGGTATAGATTCGGGTCACTACACCATTGCGAATATGTTCAATCAGCGGAGAATGGCAACCTGCCAGCGAACTGGAAGCCAGCGTCAGGTTTTTGAATCCCATCGCGGCGATTTGAGCCATGACCAAATTGACGGTTAAATCCCCGCCGCGAAAAGCATGGTGAAAAGAGATAGTCATGCCGTCCTGTAGGCCGGAACGGCGAATCGCATCTTCCAGCGAATTGCAGATTTTCTTATCTCTTGGTTTTTTCGATTGCAAATTAGCCTTGGAAACATCGCGGAAAGGCGACAGTTTCAATGGTGCTTTAGCTCCGGATTCTTCATTAAAGTCATTAAGTTGTTGAATCAGGCTATTACATAAATTGGTTACACGTTGTTGGCGAGCCATTATTATTCACCTCATCTTATTCTTCACGAACGCCGGAAAGCGCTGCGCGTTGTACCACCAGACGAGCACGTTCAATAATCGGGCCGTCAATCATTTTGCCATTAAGAGAAACGACACCCAGACCTTCAGCAGCCGCAGCTTCTGCCGCTTCAATCACCCGCTGAGCATGTTCCAGCTCTTTGATGGTTGGCGCATAAAGGTTGTGAAGAAGTTCTATTTGACGAGGGTTAATCAGCGATTTGCCATCAAAGCCTAATTGCTTAATATGAGCCGCTTCATTCAGGAAGCCCTGCTCGTTGTTAGCATCAGAATAGACGGTATCAAATGCCGCAATTCCCGCCGCACGAGCCGCCTGCAGGATAGAACAGCGGGCAAACAGTAGCTCAATACCTTCCGGTGAGCGTTCGGTACGCAGATTACGTACATAGTCCTCGGCACCTAATGCGATACCAATCAGACGAGGAGACGCTTGCGCAATTTCAACGGCATTATTGATGCCCTCGGCAGATTCAATCGCCGCCATCATTCCGGTGCTGCCCACTTCCCGGCCGCATTCCGCTTCAATGCGAGCGATTTGTTGTTCCATATCAATCACATCCTGAGCGCTATCGGTTTTCGGCAGGCGAACAATATCAACGCCACCGCGAACAACCGCCTCAAGATCTTTAATACCAAACTCAGAATCCAGTGCATTGACCCGCACAACGGTTTCAATCTTCTGATACATCGGGTGTTGCAGCGCATGAAATACCAGTAAACGCGCAGCATCTTTCTCTCTCAAAGCGACAGAGTCTTCCAGATCGAACATGATGGCATCAGCAGAATAAATGAAGGAGTTACTCACCATGGCGGCATTCGCGCCGGGAACAAACAGCATACTGCGGCGGACCCGCTGCTTTAGAGCTGGATTCATTTTAATGCCCCCCACGGAAGTTCTTTGCTGTCACTGGCTCTCAACAACACGGTTTGCAGACGAGCACGTAAAATGCAGTCCAGAGCACCTTTATCATCGATAATCAGTTGAACACCAGTGACGCCCAGTTTGGATAATGTATCCATCACGGTTTCCCGGATGGCATCACCAAACTGTTTTTCCACACTGCTGTTTAACTGCAGATCGATCTCCGACCCTCCAATGGGTGCGATCCGTACCATGACATCACTTGACTCAAGTGTGCCGGCAACGGCTTCTTTTACAATTTTCATAATTCACCTACGGTAATAACAGATTCTTCTGAGGGGGTTCCTGCACTTTTCTGCCGAATATTCGGGTTATTAATTAAATAGTTATAAGTGCAGTCGGGTACCAAATCAGCAATAACATCCATCTGTTTTTTGGCCAACAGACGACGTACCCAGGAAGCTGAAATAGCGGTGCCTTCATGCTGCAAACGCTCAATTTCAACCAGCTCAATAGGGGGGAAAGTTAATTCAGGCGTATTCAACCAGTAACGCATATCGGCGTTATATTTACTGGTTACTTCACAGAAAGGCTCAGTGCCAACAAAACGATGGGTTACACCCAAAGCCGGAGCCAGATACTGACGGAAAATTTTCAGGTCAATTTCGGTATAGCAATTATCAACAATGCCCTGTTCTTTAATAAAGTAACAAGGAAAAGTTGCCCGGGAAATCATATATTCCGATCCCGGATGTACCGTCAAATTAGGAATACTCGCAGTTCCTTCGGTGACCAGTCTTAAGCGATCGACATAAGGAAAAGTAGAGGTATTTTCTTTAACTAAAAACAGATGAAGCCAGTCACACTGTGCCGCTGCTTGCTGTACCAGATACTGATGACCCAATGTAAATGGATTAGCATTCATAATAATGCAGCCAATCTTTTCCCCGGGCTGGCGGCTGGTCGCTAACTGCTGACTATATCGACGTAACCGACAGCTACTGTTCTCCATTAAAACCACAATACCGGGAACCGAAGCGATAGGGAAAAAACCACACTGGCGGAACAAAATTTCATTTTGGGTTTTAGTATAAATAAACAGATGGCTATGGTGACGTTCATAAGCCAAATTCACCAGCTCAGTAGCCAGAGAGAGGGCTATCCCTTCACCCCGAAGCTCTTCATTAATCGCAACGCATTTAATGATATTATCGGCAATACCACCGCAGGCGATAATTTGGCTATCACGCATTACAGTAATAAACTCTTCAACCGATGTATCAATATTCAAATCGTTCTTACGCAGAAATTTGGTGATTTCAGCTATCTTTTTATACTCTGAACGTTTTACACGGCTGAATATTGTTGAGTTATACATGTTCTATTCTCTATATAAGTATTTAGCTATTGCAATAAAGAAAAATACCGTGCTGAATTCCACACTTATCAGAAGTTAATAATTAAAAGAAAACGATGCCTTTAACATTATTGGGAATGTTATTTTAATAATTAAAAAAATAAGTCAATTGACTAATAAAATCATGGATAACATCATAGTAACTAGGTTGAGGGAGTTAATTGATCTGCTTCACACTTAACCGAATAAACATTAATATCTTAATGGTTTTTATTTTTTTTATTAATTAAATGCATTTTATAAATAAATTAATTATATTCATTCCTCACTCATCAAATAATAAAAAGTGAATGTTAAATGCGTATTAAAACGAAAAAGGAATATATTAAGAATATGTTAAAAAACATGTCATTCCAATGGCGTGTATTCTTATTATTGCTTGTCGTTTTTACCTTACTATTAGGTGCATTAAACAAATTCATGGAATATCAGTTAGATAATTACCTGACCGATAAAGTCAGTGAAATCGCCATGAATCAGGCCAAAATCATCGCTTCAATGGATGATGTGATTGAAGGTGTGGAGCAAAGAGATACTCAAAAACTTAAAAAGATCGCCGATCGCCTCAGTATGGAATCCAACTTTAGCTATCTGGTCATTGGTGATGAAAAATCCACTCGTCTTTATCACCCAAATCCGGAAAAGATCGGTTTTACCATGCAGTGGAATAAACCCGGTGCTCTGGAGCGAGGCGAAAGCTACATTATCAGCAGTGAAGGGTCGATGGGTCTGGCACTCAGGGCTAAAACGCCTATCTGGGATAAAAATAATCAAGTTATCGGTGTTATATCGTTAGGATATCTCAACAGTAAAATTGATATGTGGCGTTCCAACCAAATTCTCCCTCTCACCAGCGCCCTGTTACTGATTCTGTTTATTCTTATTCTTCTCTCCTGGCAATTCTCCACCCATATTAAAAAACAGATGATGGGTATGGAACCCATGGAAATTGCCAGAGTACAGCGCCAGCAAGATGCGCTGTTTGGTGCCGTTTTTGAAGGGCTTATCGCCGTTGATACCGAAGGTAAGATCACCGCGATTAATCAGAACGCCCAAAAAATGTTCAAACTGGCCGGGGCAGCAAAATATCTGGTGGGCCATCAGGTACAGGATTTAATTACGCCTTCTGACTACTTTCTTGAAACCAGCGGTACCAACCGTATTGACGATCTGCTGATCATTAACGGTTTAAAAATTATTGCTAACCGAGTGGGGATTTGGATCGATGGTGAATTTCAGGGCTGGGTTATCAGTTTTCGCCGTCATGATGAAATCAATACCCTCAGTGCTCAACTTAGCCAAATACAACAATATGTAGAAAACCTACGGACACTACGCCATGAACACCTTAACTGGATCTCCACCATTGGCGGATTGTTACAGCTAAAAGAGTATGACCGTGCGTTGGAGATGGTTAAATTCGAATCCTCTAACCAACAGTCCCTTATCGATAGCATTAGCCAGATGTTTAAAAATCGTCTGATTGCTGGCTTACTGTTTGGTAAATATCACCGGGCAAAAGAACTCGGACTGGAAATACAGTTTATTCCCGGCTGTACACTTAACACTAACATTAATCCGCTCACAGAAAATGAACTGGCCAGTATTCTTGGCAATTTGTTGAATAATGCTTTTGAAGCCACATTAAAAAATCCTGACAGTAATAAACTCATTGAGTTTTTTATTTCAGATGAGGGATCTGAACTGATTATTGAAGTTTCAGACAATGGCTGCGGCATTGCTCCTGATATTCGTGACACTATTTTTACGCGAGGCGTGACGTCTAAAAACAGCGGAGACCACGGTATTGGTCTCTATCTGGTCAAAACCTATATTGACCAATATAACGGCACCATCACCATTGATGATAATGAACCTTGCGGCACCGTATTCTCTATTTTTATCCCCAAAGGAAAAGGAAGTTAATTATATGAAATACCTAAATATTCTAATTATTGAGGATGAAACTCCGCTCGCCGAAATGCACGCCGAATTTATTAAACGTCATAACAGCTGTCGTCAGGTTTGGCTTGCCGGTAACCTTGAGCAAGGGCGCATGATGATTAATAACTTCAAACCCGATCTGATCATTCTGGATAACTATCTACCGGATGGTCGGGGTATTGAGTTATTACAAGAGCTCTCTGCGGAAAAATACCATGGTGAAGTTATCTTTATTACTGCCGCCAGCGATATTGATACGGTTTCAGAAGCCATTCGTTGTGGTGTTTTTGACTATCTGCTTAAGCCGGTTTCTTACGATCGCCTGGAACAAACTTTGGCCCGTCTCAGCCATCTGCATCGAGTTCAGAAACAGACGGAAGACGTCAGCCAGTGGCAAGTTGATGAAATGTTTAATACCTTCGCCCGCATTCAGGCTAAGCCAACCATGCCTATCGGTATTGATGAAATCACACTAAAGATCGTTCAGGACGCATTCAGTGATGCACAAATTGGCTATACCGCTGAAGATATTGCCAAAAAGTTAGGATTAAGCCGGACAACCGCCAGACGCTATCTGGAGTTTTGTGCAAAAGAGCACTTCTTACAGGCCGAAATTATTTACGGAAAAGTTGGCCGTCCTCAAAGAATTTATCGCTTAAGTACTCCGGTCGAATAGTGTTAACAGATTAATAAATGACAAATTACTGCTGATAAAACCGTAAAACTCCCATTATCGGTTTAAGATTAAAAAGTGAGTTTTATCATGGTAAGATATAAGGAAATGTCGAACGAGGTTCCCCCGGAGCACTATTTACAGGTATAGTTGGTTAGTAAAAATTGAGTAAGTGGATTTCACTGGTAAGGTGAGTACATAACTATCAGTAAAAGATGACTTGTTCCACTATCACTCTGTTATCCGGGATTGCCCCTCTGTAATTTGTGACCGTAAAAAGGAGTCAATATGACTTGGGAGTATGCACTGATTGCTGGCTTAGTTGTAGGTCTTATCATTGGCGCTTTAGCTATGCGCTTTGGTAACAGAAAACTACGTCAACAAACTGCATTACAGCAGGAGCTGAATAAGAATAAAGCAGAGCTGGAAGCTTACCGTCAGGAACTGGTTAGTCACTTTTCCCACAGCGCTGAGCTGTTAGAAAAAATGGCTCAAGATTATCGTCAGTTCCAAAAGCATATGATTAAAAGTTCAACTACGCTGTTACCTGATATGGCAACCAGCGATAATCCATTTAGCTATATCAATTATAAGCCCGTTTCTTCTGCTTCAGAGCAGGATCAGCTGTCTGCTGATATCCCACCACGGGACTACTCTGAAGGCGCTTCCGGTTTGTTCCGTCCGGAACGTAAAGATTAAAAATCTCTGATGACGCTATCACCCCCGATAGCGTCATTTTCTTCTGCTACAATTAATTACCTTTCTTTACTTTATCTGTTTTATCTGCGTCCCGACTGTATTTGAAGCGTATCACATTCCTGGGTACGACATATCTAAGCCCTGGCTGGCGCTTGAATCATGAACTTTTTGACACTACTTACAGTCATAGCATTAGCTACACATTTTTGTCATAGTTTAAACATGTAACCTGTTGGTATTGAGAGTAATCATCCATGAAAAAAACCACTTTATTATTAAGCGCCCTGACAGTCAGTTTAGGTTTAACTTTTTCCTCAGTACCGGCTGCCAATGCGGCCCTGCCAACCACAGTAGCCGGAGAGCAAGTTCCTAGTCTGGCTCCTATGCTGGATAAAGTTCTCCCTGCCGTTGTCAGCGTATATGTTGAAGGTACACAAGTTCAGCGTCAGCGGATCCCTGAAGAGTTCAAATTCTTCTTCGGTCCAAACATGCCGTCGGAACAACAAAGTACCCGCCCATTCGAAGGATTGGGTTCTGGTGTGATCATCAATGCAGATAAAGGTTATGTGGTTACCAATAACCACGTTATCAACAACGCAGACAAAATTCGCGTTCAGTTGAACAACGGTAAAGAGTATCAGGCAAAACTGATTGGACGTGATGAGCAGTCTGACATCGCACTGTTACAATTAACCGACTCTAATCCAAAGGATTTGACCTCTATTAAGATGTCTGATTCTGATAGCCTGCGCGTTGGTGATTTCGCCGTTGCGGTAGGTAACCCGTTTGGTCTGGGCCAGACCGCTACATCCGGTATTATCTCTGCTTTAGGCCGCAGCGGCCTGAACCTGGAAGGCCTGGAAAACTTTATCCAGACGGATGCATCCATTAACCGCGGCAACTCTGGTGGTGCGCTGGTTAACCTTAACGGTGAACTGATTGGTATTAATACCGCAATCCTTGCCCCTAGCGGCGGTAACGTGGGTATCGGTTTTGCTATCCCGAGCAATATGGTACAGAACCTGACCGACCAGTTAATTCAGTACGGTGAAGTTAAACGCGGCATGCTGGGTATTAAGGGCAGCGAAATGACCGCCGAAATGGCCAAAGCATTTAAAGTAGATGCACAACGCGGCGCATTTGTTAGCGAAGTCCTGCCGAAATCTGCTGCTGCACAAGCCGGCATTAAATCTGGTGACGTGATTGTCTCTCTGGATGGTAAAGCCATCAGTAGCTTTGCTGAACTCCGGGCCAAAGTTGCAACTGCCGGTGCCGGTAAGAAAGTCAAAATGGGCCTGCTGCGTGAAGGCAAACCAATGGAAGTCAGCGTTGAGTTACAAAACAGCGATCAATCTTCCATCAGTGCCGAGTCATTATCGCCTGCCCTGCAAGGCGCCAGCTTCAACAATGGTGAAGTTAAAGGCACCAAAGGCGTGATGATTAAAGACGTGGAAAAAGGTTCCCCGGCTGCTCAAAGTGGCTTAAAAGCAGGCGATATGATCATTGGGGTCAACAGCGACCGCACCACCAATATCGGTGAACTGCGCAAGATACTGGACAGCAAGCCAAATGTGCTGGCACTCAATATTTTACGCGGTGATGACAACATCTATCTAATCCTGCGTTAATCCCGATCGCAAAAACGGATACGGCACTATGCCGTATCCGTTCAAGTCATGGTATCCTTCCTTACCTTTACTATTTTTGACGATATGCATGCTTGCCAAACTGTTACGTTCAATAATTATTGGCTTAATTATTGCCGCTGCTTTACTGATGATCTTTCCTTCGCTGCGTGACGCATCGGGGTTATTTGATAATTCTCTGAATTTACCTCTTAGTGAATCACCAATAAGCTATAACAGTGCCGTCAGGCGAGCCGCTCCTGCGGTGGTCAACGTTTATAACCGCAGTGCTCTCAGCTCTTCCAGCCAGAATACATTAGGAATCAACACCCTGGGTTCTGGCGTTATTATGAATAAGAAAGGTTATATTATTACCAACAGGCACGTTATCGTAAATGCTGACCAGGTCATTATCACATTACAGAATGGTCAGGTTTATGAAGCGATTCTGGTGGGTTCTGATACCTTAACCGATCTGGCTGTTCTTAAAATTAAAGAAGATAATCTGCCGGTTATTCCAATTAACTCGAAACGTTCTCCTCACGTTGGTGATGTCGTTCTGGCAATTGGTAACCCCTATAACCTTGGGCAAACCGTTACTCAGGGCATCATCAGTGCTACAGGGCGAACCAGCCTCAGCCCTTACGGCCGTCAAAATCTATTGCAAACTGATGCGTCGATTAACCACGGCAACTCTGGCGGTGCGTTGATTAACTCACTGGGTGAGTTAGTGGGTATTAACACTCTGTCATTAGACAAACGTACCGATGGTGATATGCCCGAAGGTATCGGTTTCGCCATTCCAACCGAACTTGCCACTAAAATTATGAATAAGCTGATTCGGGACGGCCGAGTGATTCGTGGTTTTATCGGTATCGAAGGTCGTGAATTCAGTCAAATGCAAAACCAGGGTAGTCCATTCGATAGGCTACAAGGCATACTGGTGCGTTCCGTAACCCCCGGAGGCCCGGCGGAGGAAGCAGGACTGTTAGTTGGCGATATTCTGGTCAACGTCAACAACAAACCTGCGATCTCGGCCATTGAAGTGATGGATGAAGTCTCCGAAATTCGCCCGGGCACTAATATCCCGGTAGTGGTATTACGTCAGGGTCAGCGCCTGACCTTCACGCTAAAAATCTCCGAATACCCGGCGCAGAACAACTAATTCATTTCATACCGTTAAGTAAAAATAAAAAGGGCGCAGACAATAAAATCTGCGCCCTTTCTACTTCAATCAACTAACCAACCTATCTGTTATTCGTCTTTCTCTTTAAAGCGCTGAATATTAGCACCTAATGCATTCAGCTTTTCTTCAATGCGCTCATACCCACGATCGATATGATAAATGCGGTCAACAACCGTAACGCCTTCAGCAATACAACCCGCCAACACTAAGCTTGCCGATGCGCGTAAATCGGTCGCCATCACCTGAGCGGCGGACAATTTATCAACGCTGTGACAGATAACCGTATTGCCTTCGATTTCAGCATGAGCACCCATACGAATCAGCTCAGGAATATGCATAAAGCGGTTTTCAAAGATGGTCTCGGTGATGACACCGGTTCCTTCCGCTACCAGATTTAACAGAGAGAACTGCGCCTGCATATCGGTCGGGAAACCAGGGTGTGGTGCGGTACGAATATTTACGCTGTGTGGACGCTTGCCCTTCATATCCAGACTAATCCAGTCGCTACCGGTTTCTATTTCAGCACCCGCTTCGCGTAATTTGGCTAATACTGCATCCAGCATATCCGGGCGTGTATTACGGCAAATCACTTTACCGCCAGAAATGGCAGCAGCAACCAGGAACGTTCCGGTTTCAATACGGTCAGGCAGAACACGGTACACACCACCACCTAAACGCTCAACACCTTCAATAGTGATATGATCGGTTCCTGCACCAGTAATTTTCGCACCTAATGTATTCAGGAATTCAGCGGTATCCACAATTTCTGGCTCACGCGCCGCATTCTCAATAACAGTCGTTCCTTCCGCCAGCGTTGCTGCACTCATAATAGTTACAGTAGCGCCAACGCTAACTTTATCCATCACGATATGCGCAGCTTTCAGACGACCGTTAACGGATGCTTTAACGTACCCTTCTTCCAGCTTAATCTCTGCCCCCAGTTGTTCCAGGCCAGAAATATGTAGGTCAACCGGACGAGCACCAATAGCACATCCACCCGGCAGGGATACCTGACCATAACCAAAACGAGCAACCAATGGCCCTAATGCCCAAATAGAAGCACGCATGGTTTTAACCAAATCGTAAGGAGCGCACAGCTCAGTTACATTGCTGGCATCAACAAAAATCGAACCATTGCGTTCAATTTTTACCCCCAGTTGGCCCAGCAGCTTAAGGGTAGTATCAATATCTTTCAGCTTTGGCACATTTTGTAGCTCTACGGGCTCTTCCGCCAGCAAAGCTGCAAAAAGAATCGGTAGCGCTGCATTTTTAGCGCCAGAAATTGTCACTTCACCACTTAGTTGGGTGGGGCCCTGTACTCGAAACTTGTCCATAATCGCTCTCTCTAATACAACAACATTTAAAAGGTCAGATGCTGATTTAATATTTATTGTTATATGTTGTTATTTAATCAGCACAGATAAAATCACTACAGTCCGTACGGGTTATTTACCCAATTACAAACCGCTCAGTTTACGATCGCGTTCCCATTCTGTCGGGGTATAGGCCTTAATCGACAGTGCATGAATGCGATTATCAGAAATGTATTCCATCAGCGGAGCATAGACTGCCTGCTGCTGTTTAACGCGACTCATACCTTCAAACATATCACCAATGGCAATCACCTGGAAATGGCTACCGTCACCCGTGACGCGAACATCTTGCAGATTTAATGCATCGAGCAAAATTTGTCTTATTTCGTTAGTATCCATCGTCTTCACTATATTAATCAGAAAGGATCTGTTACTCAGAATGAGAAACAGCTTAAATTAGCACGTACGCTCAGATTCGCTATAAAAACATCGCGGAGATATAGATGACTATATCTCCGCGACTCATTTCAAATCAGCCTAATGAACATACTATCACACCATAGTTGGTGTACTCACGAGGTAAGGCTGAATAATTTGTTGCAGATTATACAGAGATGCCAACATTTGTAGCTTCTCTGTCATTCCAGCCAGTTTTAACGGCTGCTTACGGGCTTCACCTTCATCAAGCAGATGAACCAGCATGGCTAAACCTGCTGAATCCACCCGGGATAAACCAGATACGTCAATAATGGTGATATCAGCACTGATAATCTGCTGCCGCGCTTTCCAGAACGGCAGCAACGTTTCGCGATCTAAATCACCGCTTAACATTATTACGCCATTTTCAGCCTGCCAGTTCAGAGCGTTCTGCATTATTTTTTATCATCCAACGTAATTCGCTGACTGGCCAACGTTTTCAGCTGTTTAGTTAAACCATCAACACCATCACGACGCAGGGTTTCTGCCCACTCATTTTGCTTGGTGGTAATCATACTGATACCTTCAGCAATCATGTCATAAGCCTGCCATTCACCGGTTTTGGTGTTTTTACGCCATTGGAAATCCAGACGGACAGGTGGACGACCATTGGTATCATTAATAGTGATACGAATAGAAACGTTGTCTTTATCACCTAATGGCTGCTCAGGAGCGATTTGATACTTTTGGCCATTGTACATAGCCAGCGCCTGACCATAAGCTTGCTCCATGTAGGCTTCAAAAGCGGGCATATACGCATCACGTTGTGCCGGAGTTGCATCACGATAATAACGACCTAACACCAAGGCGCCTGCATATTTAACCTGAATGTAAGGAAGGAGTTCTTCCTTCACTACGGTACGTAAATAGTCAGGGTTTTGCTTAATCTTTGGTTGTTCATTGGTCAGGCGAGTAAATACCTTTTCCGCCGCAACTTGCATCTGCTGGTAAGGATTACTGGCGTCAGCTGCATTTGCCGCCAAAGGGGCAATCATGAAAAGTGCTGCCATCATAAAACGTTTTAACATAGCTGTTCCTCTATCCTACTGTTGTCCATAATGTTGAATAAACATGGTTAACTCCGTAACCAACTTTTTTGCCCGCCGGATAAATTAATGAACCGGTGCAGGCGCAGTACCTTCATCAGCCGGTTTTTCATCACCGCCGCTTTTATATAAGAACTGACCAATAAGATCCTCCAATACCATTGCTGACTTGGTATCTTTAATCTCATCGCCATCTTTCAAAATTTTAGTCCCCATATCTTCATCTTCAAAGCCAATATTCATCGCCAGAAATTGCTCGCCTAACAGGCCGGAAGTACGAATGGATAAAGAACTGGTATCCGGAATATGGTTAAAACGCTGCTGCATATCAATGGCTACGCGCGGGAAGTAGGTCTTTTGATCAAGGGTAATATCAGCCACTCGACCAACCAAAACTCCCCCTACTCTCACCGGGGAACGCGCTTTTAAACCACCGATGTTATCAAATGTAGCGTAAAGCCGATAAGTTGGCTCATTACCCAAAGATTTCACATCTGCGACTTTTAAACACAGGAATAAAAGTGAGCACAGGCCAATCAGCATGAACACCCCTACCCAGATTTCCGTTTTTTTACTTTGCATCGATTTAATTCCCAAACATCATTGCGGTCAGTACAAAATCTACACCTAATACGGCGAGAGAGGCATGTACGACGGTACGAGTAGTCGCCTGGCTAATTCCTTCCGACGTAGGAATACAGTCATAGCCATTATAAAGCGCAATCCAGGTTACTGTGATTGCAAATACTACACTTTTAATTAAACAGTTCAGCAGGTCAGTGTGCCAGCTAACAGAGTCCTGCATCGCAGCCCAGAAGAAACCATCATCGATTCCTTTCCAGTCCACGCCTACCATCGCTCCGCCCAGAATACCTACCGCTACAAAAATAGCAGTTAGCAATGGCATACTGATAAAACCGGCCCAAAAACGTGGGGTAATCACCCGACGCAGTGGGTCAATGGCCATCATCTCCAGGCTGGAGAGCTGTTCTGTTGCCTTCATCAGACCAATCTCTGCGGTTAACGCTGAGCCAGCCCGACCGGCAAACAGTAAGGCGGTAACAACCGGCCCCAGTTCGCGCAGTAAAGAGAGTGCCACCATCATACCCAGACTGGCTTCAGCACTGTAGGTGGTCAGAATCAGATAGCCTTGCAAGCCCAGAACCATACCGATAAACAGGCCGGAAACCATAATAATCAGCAGTGACTGAACGCCCACAACATACAGTTGCTTGAGTAAAAGCGGCCACTGCTTGCGAAACTCCGGCTTTCCAACCAGTGCCCCATACAGCATCAGCCCGGAACGGCCAAAAGAGGTGCAAAATTGGATACCACGACGCCCTAAAGACGCCAATGCCTGTAGCAACATTAACTTAGTAACTCCGTTTTATAATCACCGGCGGGAAAACGGAAAGGAACCGGGCCATCCGCCACACCGTCCAGAAACTGTCTGGCGCGAGGGTCAGGATTAGCACGTAATTCGTCCGGCGTTCCTTCTGCAATAACACGATGCTCCGCCACAATATAAGCATAATCAGCAATGCTCAGTACTTCCGGTACATCGTGTGAAACAACAATACAGGTGATACCTAATGAATGGTTAAGCTCATCAATAAGTTTAACCAGTACCCCCATGGTGATTGGATCCTGACCGACAAAAGGTTCATCGAACATAATCAGTTCAGGTTCAAGAGCAATTGCCCGAGCCAACGCAGCCCGGCGCGCCATACCGCCCGATAATTCTGCCGGCATCAAGTTAGCAGCACCACGCAGGCCAACGGCCTCCAGCTTCATCAATACGGTACTGTGCAGTAATGCTTCGGGTAATTTAGTATGTTCCCGTAAAGGATAAGCCACATTGTCAAACACCGTTAAATCAGTAAACAGCGCCCCGGACTGGAACAACATGCTCATCTTTTTACGGACTTCATACAGGTGGCGACGGGAAAGCGTTGGGATATTATCCCCGTCAAAAATGATATCACCGCTATCCGGCGCTAACTGCCCACCGATTAACCGTAATAATGTGGTTTTACCAATGCCTGAAGGCCCCATAATCGCCGTCACTTTACCGCGGGGTACCGTCAGGTTGATATCCTGAAATATTGGACGACCATTACGGGAAAACGACATCCCCCGTACTTCGACCAAATTCACTGCCGATTTAATCATAACGTCCTTAAACTATCAGGATGAATACCTATATCGTCCATCATAAGTATTAATATACTCGGGCTCAACATTTCATTCCCCTTACTCAACAGAGGCAGAAACGCAGGCGGTGTTTTACTTTTC
Source organism: Limnobaculum allomyrinae (assembly GCF_016649425.1). Lineage (GTDB taxonomy): Bacteria > Pseudomonadota > Gammaproteobacteria > Enterobacterales > Enterobacteriaceae > Limnobaculum > Limnobaculum allomyrinae. The sequence goes on along the minus strand of NZ_JADRCR010000009.1, from coordinate 126,154 downwards.
ATCCAACGCCAGTCAAAATTAACTCAACGATTTTACCAATGTTCTCTGCCTGAACCAAAGGCCCTTGTGATAATTCAGCAATAACAGTGTTAAATGGTACCTGAATGTTACTGTCCATCTGACCTGACTAAGACGAATAAATGAATGAAAAAGTTCAATTTTAAACAGGGTAACGTATGCTGATCGCCATAGTAATGCTGTTTATTGGCCTCATTTTGCTGGTTTATGGTGCTGACCGCTTAGTTTTTGGTGCTACCGCTATCGCCAACACCTTAAATATTCCCCGTCTTGCTGTAGGAATTATGGTTACCGGAATGGGTACCTCACTGCCGGAGCTGGCATTTTCAGTTACCGCCGGGCTTAACGGTAAAACTAATATGGTGGTCGGTAACGCCATTGGCTCTAACATCACCAACATATTACTCATTTTAGGATGCGTTGCGATTATTCGCCCATTGAGTCTGCGCTCCAAACGACTAAAGCGTGAAGCTCCCTTACTGTTTCTGATCATGTTACTGGCGGGTTTTGTCCTTTATGATAACCAGCTCAGTCGCAGTGATGGTATTATCCTGCTGGTTGCTTTTATCAGCTTTATGGCGCTGGTATTCAAAATGAGTAAGCGCAATTTTCTCCGACAGGCGGATTCACTTTCTGTCAGCCAGGAAGCAGAAGCGCCCAAAGAGATAAGCCAAACCGTCGCTTTTTTATGGATACTGATAGGCGTTTTAGTTTTACCCATTGCCGCCAAAATAACGGTAGATAACGCCACTGTAGTTGCCCGTTATTTAGGCTTGAGTGAACTGATGATAAGCCTCACAATTATTGCTATTGGCACCAGCCTGCCGGAATTAGCAACTGCTATCACCGGCATGTATAAACATGAAGATGATATGGTGCTGGGCAATGTGATTGGTTCGAACATTTTTAATATTCTGGTGGTCATGGGAATACCAGCGTTAATTTCACCGGGTAGCTTCTTTAGCGAGGCCTTCCGCCGGGATTACTGGATTATGCTGACCGCCAGCCTGCTTCTGACCTTACTCTGCGTGGGTCGCAGCCGTCGATTAACCCGACCAATGGGAATGGCGCTGTTAGCTGGTTTTACCCTTTATATTGGTGTGCTGATGTATTCCGCGTACGCCTGAGTTTAAGTTTCCTCGCTCCAACATAAGACAAAGGAAACTTTATTGATGACAGTGAGAATGAGTAATGTCTAACTTTGATTTTCAACAAGCAGGAAAACAGGTTCTTGATATTGAACGATCCGGGCTTGAACAACTCTATCAATACATCAATCAGGATTTTTCACATGCCTGTGAGCTGATGTTTCACTGCAAAGGTAAAGTCGTAGTGATGGGAATGGGCAAGTCCGGGCATATTGGTTGTAAAATGGCGGCCTCTTTTGCCAGTACCGGTACTCCGTCATTCTTTGTTCATCCGGCTGAAGCCAGCCACGGTGATTTAGGCATGATCACTGCGGATGATATTGTTATTGCTATCTCTTACTCCGGTGAGTCCAGCGAGATTATGGCGCTGATTCCGGTGATTAAACGTTTACAAATTCCCTTGATCTGTATGACCGGTAATCCAAACAGTTCGATGGGGAAAGCAGCTGATACACACTTATGCATTAATGTTCCTCAGGAGGCTTGTCCACTGGGGTTAGCGCCAACCACCAGCACAACTGCTACGCTGGTAATGGGAGATGCATTAGCCGTTGCTTTATTAGAAGCCCGGGGATTCACTGCTGACGACTTCGCCTTGTCGCATCCGGGGGGAGCTCTTGGACGCAAACTGTTATTACGCGTTAGTGATATTATGCACACCGGTGATGAAATTCCACGGGTGAATAATCAGGCTTCACTGCGTGAAGCGCTGGTAGAAATTACCAGAAAAAATCTGGGTCTGACCGTTATCTGTAATGACGATATGTTGATTCAGGGGATCTTCACCGACGGCGATCTGCGTCGGGTCTTCGATCAGGGTGTGGAGATCAGCAATGCTAAAATTGCCGATTTGATGACCAAAGGTGGCATTCGTATTCGCCCTGATATGCTGGCGGTAGAAGCGCTCAATCTGATGCAGTCACGCCATATTACTGCCGTTCTGGTGGCTGAAGGCGATCGGTTAGTGGGCGTGGTTCATATGCATGATATGCTGCGCGCCGGCGTGGTTTAAGGCAGAATAGCTGGTTTGCATGGTTTAAGTGAAGAGTGAAAAGAGTATAAACATGATTAACACCTGCTATGGCGCGGTAAGCAAAGAGGTTTTTCAACGGGCGGCTCAAATTCGGCTGTTGATCTGTGATGTCGATGGCGTCATGTCCGATGGACTGATTTATATGGGTAATCAGGGAGAAGAGCTAAAAGCCTTTAACGTACGTGATGGTTACGGTATCCGCTGCCTGATTACCTCCGGTATTGATGTCGCTATTATCACCGGACGTAGCGCTAAGCTGGTTGAAAATCGTGCGAAAACTCTGGGAATTACTCATCTGTATCAAGGCCAATCTGATAAACTGGTGGCCTTCGAAAAAATACTTAAAGATGTCTCTCTGGCACCAGAACAAGTGGCTTATATTGGTGACGATTTGATTGACTGGCCAGTGATGCAAAAAGTGGGGTTAGCAGTAGCCGTCGCGGATGCGCACCCACTGCTTTTACCAAAAGCACACTATGTAACGCAAATTGCCGGTGGTCGTGGTGCTGTACGCGAGTTATGTGATTTAATTCTGCAAGCGCAAGATAAACTCGAAGGGGCACAAGGGCTATCCATATGAGTATGAGCAAGACAAAGCTAAGCCTGACGATTGTACTAACGCTAATCGCTTTAGGTCTTATTGGCTGGAATCTGGCTGATTTTGATGACAATAAAACCATCGTGCCACCGGATGATAAAGAACCCACCTATCAGAGCCAACAAATGGTGACGATAGTGTACAATCCGGAAGGTCAATTAAATTACAAATTGACGGCGGAAGACGTAAAATATTACGCCACGCCGGAAGATACCTGGTTCACTAAACCGGTCATGATTATGTATGACAAGGATAAAGTGGCAACCTGGTCAGTGCGTTCCGATCGCGCGAAATTAACCAAAGACCGTATGCTTTATCTGTATGATAATGTTGAGGTCAACAGCCTGACGACCACGTCACAGCTGGAAAGAATCAAGACTAACAGCGCTGATGTCAATCTGGTGACTCAGGATATCAGCTCTGACGATCATGTTACTCTGTACGGGGCTAATTTTACCTCCGAAGGAATGAAGATGCGTGGTAATCTGCGCAGTAGAACAGCTAAGCTGATTGAAAAGGTAAAAACCTATTATGAAGTTCAACCAAAAGCCGGCAATGAAACTCAGCCATCATCGTAAAAGCGTGGTTAACAGCGTGGTAGCCGGCATACTTCTGGTTACCAGCGCCTCTGCGTTTGCATTAAAGGATGATACAAATCAGCCGATTAACATTAGCTCCGCTCAGCAATCATTAGACATGAATGGTAATGTCGTCACCTTCACCGGTGATGTTATTGTGAAGCAGGGAACTATTGATATTCGAGCTGATAAAGTCGTTGTGACTCGTCCTGAAGGCAACGAAGGGAAAGAAGTGGTAGAAGCATTCGGTAATCCAGTGACGTTCTACCAAATGCAAGACAGCGGTAAACCGGTAAAAGGCCGGGGCTTAAAACTCCGCTATGAATTAGCCACTGACTTTGTTGACCTGACGGGCAACGCCTATCTGGAACAGCTGGACAGTAATGTTCAGGGTGATCGAATCACCTACAAAGTAAAAGAGCAGAAGATGGAAGCGTTCAGTAACAAAGGCAAACGCGTAAACACCATTCTGGTACCATCTCAGATACAGAAAAAATAAACACTTTTAACCGCAGTTAAAGAAAAGAGTAAACAATAGCGAATGGCAACGTTAACAGCAGAGAATCTGGCCAAGGCCTACAAAGGTCGCCGAGTGGTAGAAGATGTCAGCCTGACCGTCAATTCCGGTGAAATTGTCGGTTTGCTTGGGCCAAACGGCGCCGGTAAAACCACCACGTTTTACATGGTAGTGGGTATTGTCCAGCGTGATGCGGGTTCGATCCTTATCGACGGTGAAGATATCAGTCTGTTACCGCTGCACGCGCGCGCCCGTCGCGGTATTGGCTATCTGCCACAGGAAGCCTCTATATTTCGTCGCCTGAGCGTTTACGATAATCTGATGGCGGTGTTGCAGATTCGCAATGACCTCACCAATGAACAGCGGGAAGATCGTGCTAATGAGTTGCTGGAAGAGTTCCATATTGAGCATCTTCGTAAAAACCTCGGGCAATCACTCTCCGGTGGTGAACGCCGTCGGGTAGAAATTGCCAGAGCGTTAGCGGCTAATCCTAAATTTATTTTACTGGATGAACCCTTTGCCGGCGTTGATCCGATATCGGTTATCGATATCAAGAAAATCATTGAGCATCTGCGCGATAGCGGGCTTGGTGTATTAATTACCGACCATAACGTACGTGAAACACTGGACGTTTGTGAACGCGCTTACATCGTTAGTCAGGGTCATTTAATTGCTCATGGAACACCATCATCTATTCTGGAAGATGAACATGTGAAGCGGGTTTATTTAGGCAATGAATTCCGATTGTAGCTATTGTGCTACTCTGTGGGAACATTCGCTTAGCCATTCCGGAATGCGATAATAAGTGTAATATGTCATTATGAAGCAAGGTTTACAGCTCAAGTTAAGTCAACAATTAACCATGACACCTCAGTTACAGCAGGCAATTCGCCTGTTGCAACTGTCAACACTTGAACTGCAACAAGAGATTCAAATCGCGCTGGAAAGCAATCCACTGCTTGAGCAGGCGGATAATCATGACGAAATAGACTCTCGCGAAGAGACCGAGCACGAACAGCTTGATACCAGCGAAGCACTACAGCAGTCTGATATTCCTGAAGATCTTCCCCTCGATGCCTCATGGGATGAAATTTATACCGCTGGTACACCATCCGGCACCCATAACGATTATGGCGATGATGAACTCCCGGTGTTTCAGGGTGAAACCACCCTGACCCTGCAAGACCATCTGATGTGGCAGATGGATCTCACCCCTTTCTCCGATCTGGATAAAGCCATTGCTACCGCTATTATTGATGCGGTGGACAATACCGGCTATCTGACGGTTTCGCTGGAAGATATTGCTGACAGCCTGGGGCAAGACGAAGTTGAACTCGATGAAATCGAAGCGGTATTAAAACGTATTCAGCGTTTCGACCCGGTGGGTGTTGCAGCCCGCGACCTGCGCGAATGTTTACTGGTGCAGCTTTCCCAGCTATCTCCTGATACCCCTTATCTGAATGATGCTCGCCAGATTGCCGATCACCATCTGGCGCTGTTAGGTAGCCATGATTTTCGCTCCTTGCTAAAACTAAGCCGTATCAGCGAAGAGTCACTCAAAGGTGCCATGCAACTGATTCAGAGCCTTGATCCTCGTCCCGGTCAGTCAATTCATTCCAGTGAGTCTGAATACGTTATTCCTGATGTGTTGGTGCGCAAAGTTCAGGGCAAATGGGTGGTTGAACTCAATACAGAAAGTATCCCACGCTTGCAGATTAACCAGCACTACGCTTCAATGGCAAATACCCACAATGCCAGTGATAATCAATATATCCGTACCAATTTGCAGGATGCCCGCTGGCTGATTAAAAGCCTTGAAAGTCGTAACGACACGCTACTTAGGGTAACGGAATGTATTGTAGAACGGCAGGAAGAATTCTTTGAACTGGGTGCAGAATACATGAAACCCATGGTTTTGGCGGATATCGCCCAAGCCGTTGATATGCATGAGTCAACCATCTCACGCGTAACAACTCAAAAGTACTTACATAGCCCCAGAGGGATATTTGAGTTAAAATACTTCTTTTCCAGTCACGTAAATACCGATAGCGGCGGCGAAGCCTCTTCTACCGCAATACGTGCACTGGTTAAAAAATTGATTTCGGCTGAAAATCCAGGTAAGCCGCTGAGCGACAGTAAAATCGCCAGCATGTTAACCGACCAAGGGATTATTGTTGCCAGAAGGACGGTAGCAAAATACAGGGAGTCGTTATCTATTCCCCCGTCAAATCAGCGTAAACAACTGATCTGACTCAATGGTTCCTACAAATGATGAACACGTTATCCACCATGCAATTACGCTCTATTCTGAAATTAGACAGCACACGCAGTGCCGTTCACTGCTCCAGTAAAAAACGGGCGTTAGAGATTGTCAGCGAAATGGCTGCCAGCCAATTAAACATACCCACCAGTGTGGTGTTTGAGGCTATCCTCAACCGTGAACGCATGGGCAGCACCGGTATTGGCGCAGGCATTGCTCTTCCCCACGGCAAACTGGAAGAAGACACTACTCGTGCCGTAGGCGTATTTATCACACTGGATAGTCCTATCAGTTTTGATGCGGTCGATAATCAACCGGTTGATATCCTGTTCGCCCTGTTAGTTCCGGCAGATGAGTGTCAGGCCTATCTGGAGACACTATCAGCCATAGCTCAGCGTCTGGCAGACAAAACTTTGTGTCGCCAGTTACGAATGGCACAAACCGATGAAGAGCTTTATCAGCTATTTACACAGGAATCGTCTGATAAAGAGAATGAACCAACTGAAAATCAATCTGTTTAAAAACGATTGTTCGTGTTAACGTTTATTCTGTCAGGGGTGATGTTTAGCCCAAAGCAACACATGAAGCGTTGTGTAAGGTTCAGATACCGACGATATTGATATCGTATCGTGATGATTAAGAGGAATAGCAACATGGTGCTGATGATTGTCAGCGGCCGCTCAGGCTCAGGTAAGTCCGTAGCGCTGCGCGCGCTGGAAGATATGGGTTTCTACTGCGTCGATAATTTACCAGTAGTCTTACTGCCCCAGTTAGCCGAAACGCTGGCGGAAAGAAAGACATCTGCAGCGGTCAGTATCGATGTGCGAAATTTACCTGAAACGCCAGAAATTCTGGAAGAAGTGCTGAATAATCTGCCAGGCGATTTTTCTCCTCAGCTATTGTTCCTTGATGCCGATCGTAACACACTAATCAGACGTTACAGCGATACCCGTCGCCTGCACCCGCTATCGAATAAGAATTTATCGCTGGAAAGTGCCATCGATGAAGAAGACACCCTGCTTGAGCCATTGCGTTCACGAGCTGACCTGATTATCGATACCGCAGAAATGTCCGTTCATGAACTGGCTGAAATGCTGAGAACCCGACTGCTGGGTAAACGTGAACGCGAACTGACCATGGTATTTGAGTCATTCGGCTTTAAACACGGTATTCCAATTGATGCCGACTATGTTTTTGACGTTCGTTTTTTACCAAATCCACATTGGGATCCAAAACTTCGCCCAATGACAGGTTTAGATAAGCCTGTAGCCTCCTTTTTGGATCGCCATACTGAAGTACATAATTTTATTTATCAGACTCGTAGCTACCTTGAACAATGGTTACCGATGCTGGAAACCAATAATCGCAGCTATCTGACAGTCGCGATTGGTTGTACCGGTGGTAAACATCGTTCCGTTTATGTAGCAGAACAGTTGGCTGATTATTTCCGTTCTCGTGGGAAAAACGTACAGTCGCGCCATCGTACGTTGGAAAAACGTAAAAATGACGGAAAAAACAGTAACTAAGCGATAAACATCGTTAATTCGCCTTTGGTCTGCTTTACTGATATGATTGATTTAGCATCTTATCGTATTGCTCCGGCGCTCAAAATGCCCGGTAAGCCAAAGACGATATAAAACCAGAATCTGTAGAGCGTGATCCCGATCTCTTTAATTTAACGTGGTTTTATTAATATTCAGGAAACAGCGCTCTTAGCCCCCGCATTCAACCTGCGGGGGTTTTGTTTTGCTTAGTATATTATTTTACTGCTGGTCTGAAATTCAGGCCGACAAACAATGAACCCTAAAATTAGATAGGACTAGTCTAATCAAAGATATTATCGGAGTGATGTATGCATAAACCCGCCATAATCATAAATGAACTGGATGCAGAGCGTATCGACATGCTGCTTGAACACCCTGAATTCGCTTCATCACCGGTGGCTCAGGCACTTAATGCAGAAATCGATCGGGCTGAAATTGTTGCACCAGATGAAGTTCCCGCGGATGTTGTCACTATGAACAGCCGGGTGAGGTTTATCGATCTCAGCACCCAGGAAGAACGGACTCGCACTCTGGTATTTCCTCACGACCTGAAAGACAGCGCTGAACAAATTTCCGTTATGGCACCTATCGGCGCAGCCTTGTTAGGAATGCGGGCAGGCAATGATATTAGCTGGCATTTACCAAACGGTACCGTCACACAGATTAAAGTACTGGAGATATTGTCTCAGCCAAAAGTTGGCTAAGTATCGTAGTCCGGTTCAAAAATGAGATAGCAAATAAGTGCAGCAACATAACGCTGCACTTTTAATCCAACAGCAAACCTAAAACTTCGTCTTCTTCAACGCCAGTAAATACAACAGGCGTTTCACCACAAAAGCACTCAGCAAGAAAAAATCAGAACCAGCATTGCTGAAACGGCAGGCAATTCAAAATAGAGGGTATAGGCTAAGGTTACGCCAATAGCCGAGTCCACCTGATCGCTGAAGATAAAAAAAGCCCGGTTTCGAGTGGGTAAGGTGCCCGGGGGAATACCCAGTCGTCTTTTCATCCATGAGTTAGGCAACTCCAGCAAAATATAGCCAAGCCCGGCAAACATCCCTGCCAGCAGGCACTCTTCTATTAGCACTGGCAATATCTGTTGTGAATGCAGTTGAGCGATAGGTATCCACAAAAGAGAAAACAGCGCGGTTAACAAAGGAACCAGCAACAGTCCACGCCAGGTTTTATTGGCACCGAAGCAGGAGGGAGCCAGAGGAATATTTAGCGCAGAAAAACGGTGATATTTAACAATGACCATATGGGCACAGCCCCCTAGTATCACGGGGATCATCAGATACCAGGCATGTAATATTTTATACCACACAGAAGCCTCTAAAATGGAGCAGGAAGAAAGTGAATGCGCCAGACAAGGTAATCAATACGATGACGCTAAGATGCTTAAATTTATAAAACGGCCGTCGCCACAACATAGCCATGCTAAACAGAAACAGCGTAGTACTAAGCAACAGATAGCCCGGCAACGGTGATAGAACAAAACGTAGCAGCAGATAAGCACTAAGAATAAACAGGCTCCAGAATACTGGCATCCCCAGATAAGAAAGCCCACTGCCACCTTCGATATTACCTACTTCATTAAACACCGAGAGCCGGATAGACCCGCAGGCAATCATCAGCAATAAAAACAGTGACCAGTAGCCATCAAAACCAGAAAGGTATAACACTACTGCCGGTGAAATCAGGTAAATCAACTGATCCATAAACCCATCAAGATAACGCCCAAAAGCACGAACCAGTTTATTGCGACGAGCCCAGATACCATCGAGTGCATCGGCTAACATGGCAAGAAATAGCCAAGAAACCGATAAAAATAACTGCTGATGCAGAGCGCAAACCATCGCAATGGCACTAAAAAGTAATCCAAGCAATGTAATGCAATCGGCAGAATTTAAACGTACGAGAAAATGAGATTGTTTCACTAAGCCTCCCGGTTCAAACGGCAGGCTGTTAAAGCATTTTTTACCAGTAAACTTTTCAGCTGCAGACGGTTAATTTTACTGTTATGCCGAACATCAACCGGCATCTCCGGTATTTGGTAAATTCGGGTAGCATCTGCCAGCTGTAGCTCTTCCAGAATGACCGCCAGATCTTGTGGCAGGCTGGTACACTGCAAAATCAAAGCAGCATTCCCTTCCGGATGGGCTACCAAAGCACAACGATCTATCTCTTTAAGATCGTTAAGCCTTTTTTCAAGCGTATAGGGATATATTATTCGTTGCTGATTTACCATGATCCCGTCATTGACTCGCCCCAGCAGCCATATTTGCCCTGATTCATCGAAGTAACCTACATCTCCGGTACAGTGCCAGATTCCACCCTGTTCTCGAGGAATTTTATGCAGCCGGGTAGCCTGCGGATTATCAATATATTCCGACAGCACATGAGGCCCGGCCACCAGAATTTCACCGATTTCACCGGCAATCGGTGCTTTAAGTGCCCCTGAATCTCCGGACAGCATGATTTCCCGCAGGCAGATCTCAGCAACCTCTATCGGCTTACCAACCAGATAGCCATCATGTTGCGACCAATACTCGGTTAAGGTTTGCAGATCGATAGAAGCAATAGGCTCCGCTTCTGTTGAACCATAAATGACATGCTGCTGTGCCAGAGGAAAAACTTGCAGGCAGCCCAAATACAACGCTTTATTGCCCGGTGCACCACCGATAACAACCTGACGAACCTTAGGAAAGGTTAAGCCCTGCGTTTGTGCATAACGGATAATTTTTTGCATATAAGCGGGGGCACCACTGATGCGTGTAACACCAAAGCGACTAATTTGCTGAATAACATCAAGGGGATTGACCTCACCCGGCTTAGCAAAATCAAAATGGGGTAACAAACTCTGTAGTCCGGTACTCAAAGACTGCAAAACAAGCACAGGAAAACTATGTAAATCAACATCATGAATTGTTGAAGGAAAATTATTTTCGATAGCCAGATGCTGCTCCATCAGGCTACCGTGAGTCCGATTTGCCCCTTTTGGGGTTCCTGTAGTACCGGAAGTAAAGGTAATCAACCCGGTAGTCTCTGATGTAAGAGACTTACAAATAAACATGTCATCCGGTGGGTTAAGACTGGCCTGTAGCTGCTTCATACCAAGTATTGGCCCGTCAACGACCCATCGTTTTATCCGCCAGAGCTCAGGGAACAACGGCCAAAACTTACCTATTGTCGCGATGGTAATAATCCCCTTAGGCTGACAATGTCGCAGTGCCGCCCGAAATTGCGCTTTGGGCAAGCCTCTCTCCGGCATAACAGCGACAATCCCCAAACCCAACATGGCAACAAGCAGAGGATAGAGATATCGCCCGGGGGGAATCAGCACCACCAGACGATCGCCGGTAGTAAAACCGGACTGAATAAGCTGGCACTGATAATGTCCTGCCAGATTAATAAAATCCCGATAGCTCAGGTGAACACTCTCGTTGTCAGATAGTGGAATACTGAGCGCCATGTTATCGGGGCCACGCTCAGCGGACTGAACGATAAGCTGACACAGATTCATCAGGATAGCTCCTTACTATAAAGTGCATAGTGATGATGGCTCTGATTGACTCCACTAAGCATGGATCTGGACATAAGCAGGCTTGTGTTATCGTCACGCATCATCGCCCCGCCAATACGTGGGTAGTGCTGGCGAGTATATTGAAAAAACTGATTACACAAATGGCCAAGCACACCCGAACGTCGGAAACGAGGGTGTATCGCCACGGTTTTGCACAAATTGGCCTCTGCTTTGCCGTCCCGATAAACCGGGAGTGCGATGGTCAAACCCGCAATGTCTCCACTCGCGGTTTGAGCCAACATAGAAGAATGGGGGCAAAAACGTTGAATAAAGGGCTCACCACAACGCTGTTGAAACTCATCCCACTTTAGCGGAGTGTAAGCGAAGCCATGGCTAAACAGGCGATCGACAAATTCAAACAATCGACGCTGTTCGCGCATCCATAAAGCTGGAGTCAGCGGATGAATTTCAATATTTGGCATGGGTAGCCTTTTGATCCGCCGATAGTGTTGTGACCAGTTATTTGCTGCGGTGCTGGCATCATCGAAAGTAGAGATATAGCGATGCTTAATGCTAAATCCTAACTGTTCCAGCAAAGTTCCATAGTAGGGTGGATTGTAAGGCTCCCCTGAGAAAGCACCCTTATCAAACTGGTTCAGGCGAATGCGATACTGACCAAAAGTGGAAAAATTAATCGGCCCGTATAGTTGAGTAATACCGTATTGCTTTGCCCATCCGGCAAGGGCGTTGAACAAATGTTGATTGCAGGACAGATCGTTAATACTTTCCCAAAAACCAAAAAACGCCACCTTCTGTCCCTCGACCAAATGGGAGGGTAGAAAACCCGCCAGACGAGCCTTTCCGGGGATAGTGCCTATCCAGGCCTTCCCCTGCTCAAACCATGGATTCTGCTGGCTAAACTGTTGCTCAATTGACGGCTGATTTTCTCCTGGCCAAAGCGGATCATGGCGATAAATCGCCTGCGGAAGCGACAAGAAAGCGTCAGATAGCGATTGGTGGGGCAGCCATTCAGAGGCGTTAATCATGCCAGCGCATCCTCCGATATATTTTCTTCGACCACAGTCTGGATCTTTTCCTCCAGATCCAGACGCGTCACCGTACCGGCTCCCCCGTCCATACGGACATACTCACCATTACGCAATAAACGGGTGATATTAGGAATACCGACAATGGCAGGGATTCCCATCTCTCTGGCTACCACCGCAGAGTGAAACAAAGTAGAACCTCGCTCTATCAGCAACCCGCCAGCCGTTGGAAATAGCGGCGCCCAGCCGGGATCGGTTCGCTCAGTGCACAAGATCTGTCCGGACAATCTCATCTTCAGGTGATTTAATTAAGCGCACCGTGGTTTCCACGATACCGGGGTAGCAACCAATACCATGCAACTGATTGATATCTGATGAAGTTTCTTCCACCTGATGAGGATAGGCAAAGTCATGCTGCTGGAACAAAGAACCATGACAATAGAAATGATGGGATAAATCTTCTGCCTCATAGCCGGCATATTCCTGCTGACGGGATTCAACCAACGGCTTAAGCTGAGTTTGAACCGCAGTTCCTTCGTAGCCGCTATAGATCTCATTCAGGGTGAGATAAAAAACATCACGAGACTGAGAGAGAATACCTTCCAGCGCATACTGACGGCCAAGTTGATTAAACAGGTCACGGTAGAGTCCAATCATTCGGGTACGAGTAAAGCGCATATTTTCCCGATGGCGAATGGCCTGGCGAAGTCGGTTCAAATGGCGTTTAAACGAGCGCATACGGCGATTACCCAGTTTTTGCTCAACGGCGCTAAATGCCCGATTCTCCGCTTCGGTACGTAACCCTCGTTCTCTGGCAGCCAGTGATTCTGGCGTTAAGTCGTCCAACGTCAGATAGTTTTTTAAGATGGTGAACAGAAACCGGGAGTCATAACGAAGCGTTAAGGTTTCCAGCTTCATTTCCCCCATAGTGCGATCGCCATATTTTTCAATATAATCATTACACTGCTGGTAGAAATGAGGATTCTGCGTTTTAAGCTGGCTTAACAGCGTATCCCCCTGCCCCTGCTCAATAAGTTTACGCAATTCTGGTTTAGAGCGGACATACTGACACATGACCAACAGTTCTTTGGTCGGCTGAGTACTCTCAATATCCTCTTCGCCGGAGAGTAAATCGCCCATCAGGGCCGCGGTTTTTTCGACACCCGCAGCTTCCAGAGTACGGTACACCCGTCCGTTATACATCATGACGTAAAAATCATTAAGAATTGGCGTCGTCCAACGCTGTAGCAGATGAGTATCCAGATACTTAAGCTGTTCTGTCAGTTGGTTCGCGGTAAGCGTATGCAGGCGGTCACGAGGAATGTTTGCCGTGAGGGTTTTGAACTGTTGTAAAAACTGCTCTACGTTTTTATCCATATTACGGAATGCGGCCAGCAGTCGAACCAAAGCTTTGGCCATGCCCGGCAATTTACTGGCTTTCTCCCACAGGCTAAACTCACGGGATTGGATAAAATCCACCTGGTCCGTCAGTCCCATCATCCGTTCCATATCCTGCTTATTGGTTTTGAATGATGGCAACATCAGCAAGCCGCGATACCAGTTATTAATATTGTAATAAACTCGCCCTTTAATCAGCCCCAGCATGTTATCTAACATGTCCTGAGACTGATTAACCTGTTTATCAGAACAGCCAAGAATACGCATGGTTTGCTCATATACCGTCGCATAGGCGGCGCTGGCAAAAGAAAAAGTCAGCGGCGTGGTTACTCCACAATAGGACTCCTGAATATTGGCGTTATTAAATACCAGATTACGATCAACAGGATCGGCAACTTTCGGCAAGCGGGTAATCGGACGAGTTTGTAATATATAGAGCTGCTGGTCTTTAATCGTCCACTCAATATCCTGCGGGCAACCGCAATGGCGGGCGATGCTATTGCCCGTATCCCGTAACGCATAAATTTGTGCATCGGTGAGGGTTTCGGCCCACTGGTTGTCCTGAACAATATCTTGAGTGACAGTACCTCGCCGACTGACTTTATCAAACACTAACGCAACACGTTTTTCGACAATACGGCGTTCTATCTCATCCTTAAACAGATGAACACTAAACTCATCGGTATCACATTCACCGGAAACCACTCCTTCACCAACGCCCCATGCCGCGGAGATTAACCCATGCTGCCGACTCCCGGTCACCGGATGTGCGGTAAACATCACGCCGGACACTTCACCGTCCACCATTTTCTGAATAATCACGGCACAGCGGATATTATCCATCGGAAGTCCCCTGTGCAGCCGATATTGCAGAGCCCTTGTATTAAAAGCAGAAGCCATCACAGCACAGATGCTTGCGCCGATCGCTTCAAAACCCTGCTGGAACAGATAGCTGTCCATCTGCCCGGCAAAAGAGGCATTATCCGCATCTTCACCTACCGCGGATGAACGAACAGAGAAAAAGGTATCGGGATAGTCCACCAGCAAAGTGCAGAGCTGCTGTTGCAGGCCTTCTGGCAATGCTGCCTGTTGTATTCGCTGACGCAGCGGAGCGGCAAGCCTTTCCAGCGCCTCAAGGGTGATATCTGCAGTCACAGTGGTTAAACGCTGCACCATTTCGGCGCTAATCGGATCCTGAGTAACGATTTGAATCAGGGTATCGCTGGGTACCACCCACCATTCTGGTACCGGATACTGCTCCAGCGATAGCCATAAAAGGTTGGCGGCTTTTCCACCCAATTGATCCTGAGTTAATTGTACGGCCTGATGTTGTGAATATAAGTCTGTCATAGAGTCCATTTGAGCGCTCCGGTGAAGTCAGCTATCCAATAGAAAACCCACTGAATAAACTGGCAAACCTTGCACGCCTCCCTTAGTTAAAATGAATTCGTGGCGCTATGACTGAAGCGGAGTTCGCGTCAGCTCAATAAGTTTGCGCAGGGTCTGCATAGCGCGATCGATAAATGGGTAGTGGCTGACATGATGAGCCATTAAATAGAATGGAATACGCCGTAGCCAAAAGTCGTGGAGCGCCAACACATAGCCTCTCTGCCACTGAATAGGATCAATAGCGGTTTGACTATGCTGCTCTAATTGCTGACGGTGAAGTTCGAGGTAGTGCGTCACGGTTTCAGGGCTAATGTCAGCCTGCTGGCTAAAAACCAGCAGCTCAACCAAATCCCGCTGAGGCAAGTGTAATGTAGCCAACTCCCAATCCCAGACGCACAGCTCCAGTTGCTCATCAACCTGACGAAAAGCAATATTGCGTGGATTAAAATCGTTATGCACCAAAGTGCGCGGCATCTGCTCTATCTCACGGCACCAAACTTCTGCGTTTTCTACCCATGATAAGAAATAATCGTGTTCTGAAGGGGTAAAGTAATGGGTTAATTTTTCGGCCATGAAATCCGCAAATGCATGCAGCAGAGGGCGTTGCGCCAGAGTACTCTTTGTGTCCTGTAAGCAGATTTCAGGAAATTTCTGTAACAATGCTTGTTCCTGCCCCAACCAAACGGCATGGATTTCTGCCATACCCGCGATTGCCGTTTCAATATAGCAGGGTTGCCACTGGTCAATTTGATCGGTGGTATCCATCAGCGCTAAACCGTGGAGTCGCTCTTCAATTAAGGCATAGGTTTGCGTTTTATCATCGCGAATCACGCCATAAATCATTGGCATGTAGCGTGTCAAACGCGGATCCTGCTGATTCATCACCACCACTTCCCGGCAGTGAGTGTTAAAAAACTCTATCAGGTGTGTCGAATCTGAAATCGCCTGAAGCAGAGCCGGAGAACATTTTTCTGCAAGAAACTTCATCATGGTGAAGATATCTTGATCCAGTGGCTTAAGCTTCAACATCACCGGAATATCCTGCCGGGCGGCATTAGTCAGGGTAACAGGAATCAGTCCCATCAACCTGTTGGAATGCCGGGCACTCAGCGTGGTCAGCAGGCTGTGTTTATCATCTGAGCTCGACTGTATCTCAACAGATACCGGTGGTTTACTCCCCCAAACCGGGTTATAGGCCGCCGTGTGGAAAAAAGCCACATTGAGATCGGTTAACGCTACCGGAGCGGTTGCAAGCTGTGGACGATTACGTCCCAGTTTTTCATGGGATTTAGCAAACTCATCCGCAGCAATGGCCGACAGCGTAGAGATATCCAGCGCCAGGCAGTAACTGGCAATAATTTCAGCCAGTTTGCCGGTTCCCTCTGGCCCGGAACATCCCAACATATTTAAACACTCACGCTGATGAGGGAGATGAGTGCCGCCACCAACAGTTCCGATAACCAGAGAAGGTAGTGTGATGCTGCAATAAAGCTCTCCATCGTCGTTCAGAGCCATGCGTAAATGCGCTACGGAAGATTCATGGACACAGGCAATATCTTGTCCCAGAGCGGTAAATAGCGCAGCAATAACATTAGCCACATTAATATTCATACCTACCATACCGGCAGCGACAGCGCCTTCCGCCACATGATGGTAAGCATTAATTAACTGAACAGGAGTGACGCGCAAGATAGATTTACACACTGCTGCACTCAAGTGAACCTCAGCAATCACCCGCGTTCCCCGACCATGAATCTGAGACTGGTAAGAGACTTTCTTATCGCTGGATAAATTACCATCAATCATAAAGTGATGCGGCTTGAGATCCGTAGTCGCCGCTAACCTGTCGAGAATCCACTGGCAGGCATGCCAGGTACAGGTTGTTGTCATATTCTGCCCGGCGGCCGCGGCGGTTTCGTAGATAAAATGGAGATGAACACTACGCCCGATAATCTGGGGCGTTAAGGCCACCAATTGCGCATAACGTGAGTGATTAGCGATTTCGCTGCGTAAATCATCAAGGTATTTTACTACCCAGTGACTGAATGCCATCGCCTGTATCACACTACCAAATTCAAAATGTGGTACGCGCATCATGCGCTGACCCAACACCCGAGCCGTTGCTCCGCCGGAGCGGGTAATAGCCGTTGCACCCCGTGAAATAGAAGCGATCAGTGCACCTTCCGTTGTTGCGAAAGGAGCATAAAACAGACCTTGAGCGTGGAGGCCGTGAATTTGCAACGGGCCGCCAATACCGACCGGAACCTCCACTGAACCAATAAACCCTTCAATCGTGTTAGATAGTGCGCTGGCATCGAACGAGTTATTCGCAACCTTATCCAGCGAACACTGCATATGTTTCGACAGATAGGCCAAACGCTGTTGTCGGGCTTTTTCCGTATAGGTATACAGATGACGTGGTGATAACTGTTTTATCGACATAAAAATATCCTACTCATGTCAAACGTTTACGGCAGTGAAAATGGTTATTGCACAGACCAAATAACCAACCGCCATGTAGAGACCAACAATGGCTTCATTGCGCTTTCGGTTGCGGATACAAGGATGGCGTAAAAACGAAGTAAGCTGATACAGGCTCAAAATATAGAACATGGCTAACGGAATTAGGGATAAAGAAGGCATTTCCCCGATAGTTGCCATAATCAACCACAGTTGGATAAGTAACATCACCGAGATCAGTATCACCAGAATAATAAAGACGGTTTTGATCCCATAAATTGAGGAATAGGTAGGAACCTCTTTTCGATCTTCATCCGGGCCTTTGAATTTACGAGTAATTTCAAAAATGAATCCGGCAGTAAAAGAGAGCAACATCAATATTTGCATCGGAACACTGAGTGTAACGCCCGGAACCGCTATGTTAGCCAACCACCAGATGATTAATGGCATAACCAACATATGGGAGATCGCGTAACAGGTCAGAGATTGATTGAGCCACTGACCAATAAAAAACTCTTTGCCCATCAGACAAGTCCAGATGAACAACAGCACTCAGGCTAAAGTCGCCCCTGCGATACCACCATCAATGACCATACTGCCGAATAGCTGTAGTGCAATACATCCCACTCCTACAACTTTAAGATGCTTAAGCGTGATCAATCCCCGTTGAAGTACTCGCTGAGGATGGTTGTTACAATCAATCAGATAATCTTTATGTTCATCAAAAATCCGCAATAGCAGAAAATAGGACCAGGACACCAGACAGCCCAAAATGATATTCCATGAGAAAATTACCTCTCTCTTTTCTGAACAGGCCGCTACGGCGTAAGCAACGATAAATAACAGAAAAAAGAAAGGGGCATTTGGCAGAGGAAAACGTTCATGTATCCATAGCATAAAACGCTGTATTAGCGGTTTTTTATATATTCCATCATCTTTCATAAATAACTCTCATCTGGTTTTGAACAACGGGATAGCGGTATGTATTAATCCAAAGTACGGTGATAGAAATAGAGACCAAGCAGCATAAATCCGAAAGTAAATCCAATCAGAGGCCAAACATCGGACCACATTTCAAAGATGGTATTCCCCTTCAGAATCACGCCTCGGATCAGCCGGAGAAAATAGGTCAAGGGTAAAAAAAGAACCAATGATTTGCGCCCACTCAGGCATCCCGCGGAATGGAAACATAAATCCGGTCAACAACACCGAAGGCAAGAAGTAGAAGAAGGTTAGCTGCATTGACTGCAACTGGTTTTTAGCAAAAGCGGACAGCGCAATACCCACCGCCAGACTAGAAGCGATAAACAGTAAAATAGCGATAAACAGCGAAAACAGATCCCCCAGAATCGGCACATTAAACAGATAAACCACCATAAAGCAGATCACTACTGACTGAACGCCACCAATAATCACATAGGGAGTAATTTTTCCGATCATCACCTCCAGAGGCGTCGCTGGCGTTGCCAGCAGGCTCTCCATGGTGCCGTTTTCACTCTCTCTGGCAATGGCAAGACCCGCCATCAATACCAATGTCATCGTCAGGATAATCCCCAGTAATCCGGGCACAATGTTGTATTGCGTTATTCCCTCCGGATTAAACAGCTTATGCTGGCGCACATCGATGGAAACCTGTGGTGTCAATGTCTGCTGTGCTTTAGGCAAGTTTCTTTTCAGTACCAGCTCCGGCAACATATTCGCAGCCATCAGCGGTAGCGTAATGGCAGCAGGATCTGAGGCATCCGCTTCAATAAGCATATTGGCCTTTTCACCACGTAATATTTTGCGAGTAAAATCAGAAGGGAAACTGATAACAAACTGTACCTTTCCCTGAGCCAACGCCTCTGCCGCCTGTTGCTCGGTGGTGAATTCCGTTTCAAAAGAGAAATAGCCGGAATTATGCAGTGCATACAGCATACTGCGACTCATCACGTTTTTATCTGCATCAATAACCGCGGTGGGTAAATGGTGAGGATCCGTATTAATGGCATAGCCAAACATAATAATTTGCATCAAAGGAATGATGATCAACATCCCGGCGCTTAACTCGTCTCGCCGTAATTCCTGCAATTCTTTGACGACAATTCCCCACCAGCGGGTTATAGAAAATAGATGCATGGGTTAATTCCTGACGACGATATTTTGTTGATGCTGTTTAATTAAGCGGGCAAAAATATCCTCCAGCCCGGTATCCACCTGAGTCAGACGATAATCCTGATGAAATGGAGCAAGTGACCGATCGAGTAACACGGAATCGCTACCGGTGACATGCAGTACATTGCCCAACAGGGTGGTATGTTCAACGCCGGGTAGTTGTAGCAACTGCAGTTCCAGATGGCTGAGCTTTTCACCGCGTACCGCCCAGGTGATAAGCCGTTGTTGTTTAATCACCTCATCCACGCTGCCCTGAACCAGCAGATTGCCGTAGGCAATATAGGCAATTTGATGGCAGCGTTCGGCTTCGTCCATATAGTGAGTACTAACTAAAATAGTCACTCCACTGTCTGCCAGTTGGTGCAATATTTGCCAGAATTCCTGCCGGGCATTAGGGTCAACCCCAGCGGTAGGTTCATCCAACAATAAGAGTTTCGGGTTATGTAGCAAGCTGGCAGAGAGCGCTAACCGCTGTTTCCAGCCGCCAGATAACCGTTTAGCCAGTTGATGGCGATAATCCTGTAAGCCCATTTGTTGCAGGATCTCTTCAACTTTATTCTCTCGTTGCGGGATAGTTTGTAACCGGGCGATAAAGCGTAAATTCTCTTGTACCGTTAAGTTTTCCCACAGAGAGAAATGTTGGGTCATATAGCCTACATGACGTTTGATCGTCTCTTTTTCACGATAAAGATCAAAACCGAGACAATGACCGGAGCCGGAATCCGGCGTCAGCAGGCCGCACATCATACGAATAGAGGTGGTTTTACCGCTGCCATTAGGGCCGAGAAAGCCGCAAATCTTGCCGGTATTGATCTCCAGAGTGAGGTCTTTGACTACATGACGATCGCCAAAATACTTATTCATATTCTGGACGCTGATAGCCAGCCCACTCATAACGAAAGATCCACCGTCACAGGCATTCCGGGATGTAAATCCTCCGCCTGACTTTCGGAAGCTTTGGCTTCGATTAAAAAGACCAGTTTATCTCTGCGTTCATTACTATAAATAACAGGTGGAGTGTACTCCGCATCAGCGGAGATATAGTCAATGGTCGCACCGATTGGCGCGGTTCCGGGCTGCAGAATCACTTTAATTTCTTTCCCGACTTTTACCAGCGGTAACTGTGTCGCGGAGATAAAAAAGCGAATTTTATGTTTACCCGGCGGCAGCAGGCTAACAACAGGACTGCCTGCAGGAACCCACTCACCAACCTGATAAAAGGTATCAAATACCTGAGAGGTTACTGACGCATAGCGCGTCATCTGGTCAAGTGCCCACTGGCTTTGGTGAAGCGCCGATTTTGCTGCTTCAATGCGGGCAGTTTGAGCTTGCTGTTGGGCATCGCGGGCAGGTAACTTATCAGCAGAAAGGCGATTTTGTAGCTCCTCAACCACCGCCGCTTTTTGATTATAGTCGGAGCGATGCGTCTCCAATTCGAACTCGGAGATAGCTCCGCTTTTAGCCTGTTTCTCATTGCGGGTCAATTTTGAATAGGCAAGCCGTTTTGCAGCGATTGCACCGTTAAGCTGGGCACGTAAAACATCTAATTCCGTTGTTCTTCTGCCAGACTGTAAATCAGCAAGATTTGATTGCTCTACATCTAACTGATGCTGTGCCTGTAAATATTGCTGAGTTTCGCTTTCACTTTCTAAAGCAAACAATAATGCATCAGGCTGAACCCGATCGCCTTTTTTGACGGAGAGTACTTTTAAAACACCGGAGGCAGGAGCAGCAATATACATAAAGTCTCCTTCTACATACCCCTGGATCAACAATTCATTTTTATTATCACAAGCTGAAATCAACCAGGGTAATAAAATACACACTGCTAATTTTTTAAATTTAATAGTGAATTTTAGTGATAAAGAGAACATCAGGGAATTATCCTTTTCCATAAAAATAAAATAGCGAAATGGAGCAACTCCATAGAATGGATTATCTATTAATTATCTTATCGATATTTATTTATCAGTATGCATGACGATAAAAACCAAGTCACGACAATATAATCAAGTTTCCATAAAATATATTTTTGAGAATACTTAAATCATCTTAGCTATTTATCACCCATGGTATTTTAACGATTTAATAACAACGTAGAGAAAATAAATCAACGCCTTATAATTTAAAAAACCATATTAAACAATAGATATGATAGTGTTACAGCGAATAAAAAATCAAAAACAATATATGCATCATATTGTTATGGCCAATATAAAACACTTGTCATTTACAAGCTCTTTACTTTAAATTTATATTGATTTTATTTAATAATATGACAGTAAATATCATTACCTTATTGCTAAGAATTTATACATTTTATATAAGCCAATACAATAAATTAATTTCCATTTACTTAAATTATTTTATTCATGCCTTACTTGTTTAATGATTATGATTATTCCTTTATTTCCCGGATAAAGATAGTTCGAGTATTAAAAAAAAGGAAATTATTTAAATTAATTCTTTATTGAAAGATAACAATCAACAAAACGATTACCAGAGCATTCACAAAACAGTATGTCCGGTAAAAGTCAGTTATTGGAATATGAACAGGAAGGAGGAGGGCTAAAGCTGATTAAATTAGTTAAAACTTAACGCTGGTACAGCAACAGGAAGTAAATTCAAGCTACTGTAACCAGCTTATTTCATCTTATGTTCTATCTTCTGGCAACACTCACTTACTCACCAGCAATCTTCATCTGTTCCAGCAGAACGGAACCGCATTGAATATTGCTGCGCGTTTCGATGTCATCACCAATAGTCACCATATTACGGAACATATCTTTCAGATTACCCGCAATAGTAATTTCACTAACCGGATACTGGATTTCACCATTTTCAACCCAAAAACCAGCTGCACCACGGGAGTAATCGCCAGTTACTGTGCTCACTCCCTGCCCCATCAGCTCCGTGACTAACAGACCGCGATCCAGCTGTTTTGACATGGCATTAAAATCATTGCCCTGGCCTTTGATGCGCCAGTTATGGATACCACCAGCATGGCCGGTATTGGTCATATTTAATTTGCGTGCTGAATAACTGGTCAGAAGATAGGTTTCCAGCACTCCGGCTTTGACGATATCCCGGGTTTGAGTACGGATACCTTCACTGTCAAACGGCGTTGAAGCCATACCTTTCAGCAGATGTGGATATTCACCAATCGTCAGCCAGTCAGGCAAAATCTGTTGACCTAAGTGATCCAATAAGAAAGAGGATTTGCGATAAATATTTCCACCACTGATGGCAGAAACTAAATGACCAAATAGCCCGGTAGCCACTTCAGCGGCAAACATAACCGGTGCCTGCATCGTTGCCAGCTTACGCGGGTTCAGACGAGCCAGCGTACGACGAGCGGTTTCCTGCCCAACCCACTCAGCGCTTTTCAAATCGGCAATATCGCGCCCAATGGTATAGGCGTAATCCCGCTCCATATCGCCATTATGTTCTGCTATCACACAGCACGACATGGAATGGCGGCTGGAGCAGTAGCTTTGCAGCATACCGTAGCTGTTACCATATACTTTGATGCCGTAGTGACTGTTAAAACTGCCGCCTTCACTGTTGGTAATACGGCTATCCGCAGACATGGCGCTGCGTTCTGCCAGTGCTGCCTGCTGAATAAAACGCTCCGCATCCAGTTCCGTTGGATGGAACAGGTCTAAATCCGGCGATTCAAAAGCCATCAGATCACGTTCACCCAGCCCGGAATAAGGATCCGGCGAAGTATAACGAGCAATATCCAGTGCGGCCTGAACGGTACGGGCAATAGCGTCCGGACTTAAATCCGTAGACGAGGCATTGCCCTTACGTTGCTGGTGATAAACCGTAATGCCTAACGCACCATCGCTGTTAAACTCCACGTTTTCCACTTCACCAAACCGGGTAGATACGCCAATACCGGTAGATTTAGTAATGGCAACTTCCGCTGCGTCTGAAGCGACTTTAGCAAGCTCCAGAGCCTGGGCAACCGCCTGCTCTAACATTTTACGTTGTTCTGCAACTTGAGTGACTATTTTCATTGTTCAGGGCTCTGCCATCATCAGAAAAGAATTGAATGAAGTTTAACAGGATATGCGTCCGATTTCGCAGAAAGCCAACAACCTGTTAAGATTAATCTCCAGATTTCGTCCCCGGCACTAGCCTATTCGGACGCTGTTTATCCTATAATAATGGAAAAACAGAAAGAGATTAATGGATTACCCATTTTAAGCATCCTGATTTAGGTTAAGTAACAATATGAATAAATTCGATAATGACAACGAATGGCTTGATGACGAGCTTCCCGGCGAAGAGCAGGAAGACGATGAGATCATTTGGGTCAGTAAAAGTGAAATTAAGCGGGACGCTGAAGCACTCAAAGATCTCGGCACCGAGTTAGTTAAGCTGGGGAAAAACGCTCTGGAACGTATCCCATTGGATGAAGATCTGCGCGCGGCCATTAATCTGGCGCAGCGGATTAAAAAAGAAGGCTATCGCCGTCAAATCCAACTGATTGGTAAAATGTTGCGTTCACGGGATGTAGAACCCATTCAAACCGCGCTGGATAAGCTGAAAAATCGCCATAATCAACAGGTATCTCTGTTCCATAAACTGGAAAACCTGCGTGACCGTTTGATTGACCACGGTGATGATGCTATCTCTGATGTATTGGAGCTTTATCCTCACGGCGACCGCCAACAGCTGCGTTCACTGGTACGTGCCGCACAAAAAGAGCGTGCAGGAAATAAACCACCAAAAAACTCACGTTTAATATTCCAGTATTTAAAAGAGTTGGCTGAAGCCCCTCAGGAATAACTATCCGCTATCTGATGTTACCAGCACTCTTGCTCTGCTGAAGTTCTGGTAACATCATGATGCCATTCATCCCCATCCTAAGCATCCTCGCTCTTCCTACGCTATTTTTAGCGTTACTCTTTCTGACCATCAATGACGAAATATCAAAAATCCCCACTCTGGATGTGCCCGTAACCTCTAAGTCCACCTACCTATAAATAATTAGAATACCCATAACTTTATTATGGGGAATCAAAAAATGAAAAATAACACAATGTTTACCCTCGTTACCGGTGCTCTGGTCGCTGGCTCTTTATTTAGTGGAAGCTTAATGGCACAGGAATCACTGGTACTCAACGGGCACAATCTGACATTAGCCGATGCCTGGAGCGTAGCCGCTCAGGGCAAGAGTGTAAAAATCGATCCTGCGGCAATGGAACGGGTAAAAAAATCAAATCAACTACTGATGCTGGCGGCAGAACAAGGCGTGCCGGTTTATGGTTTAACCGTTGGCGTTGGTTTGAACAAAGACAAATCACTGTTCGATGCCCACGGTCGTTTAAGCCCGGAGGTGATGGAGGCATCTAAAGCCTTTAACCGTAATGCGCTACGCGCCCACGGAGCAGGTGTTGGCCCGGATATGCCCGTAGATATGGTTCGTCTGGCCATGGTGATTCGTCTGAATACTATGTTAACCGGAGCCACCGGAGCGCAGCCTTACGTAGCAGAACTGTATGAGAAGTTCCTCAATCAGGGTATTACACCTGTAGTACCTTCCCAAGGGTCGGTCGGGGAAGCGGACATTACTCTGGCTTCCCATATCGGCGATGCCATGATGGGAGAGTGGCGCGTTAGCGTAAACAACAACGTAATCCCTGCCGGAGAGGCGCTGAAAAATGCCGGTATCACCCCGCTGGATCCTATTGGTAAAGACGCCCTTTCCATTCTGTCCACCAACGCTATCTCTACCGCTTACTCTGCAAAAGCGATTATGGATGCACAGCAAATTGTCGATATTACGCCGGTGGTATTTGGTCTGAGCCTGGAAGGGCTAAACGGTAATGTCTCTCCGGTGCTGCCACAGAATATTAAAGTTCGCCCATTCTCCGGACTGGATGACAGCGCTAAATCAATCCGTGATGTTCTGACCGGTTCCTATTTGTGGGAGAAAAATGATGTTCGCCCGCTGCAAGACCCGCTCTCTTTCCGCACTACCGTGTTTGCCTTAAATGAAGCAAAACGTGATTTGGTTAATGCTCAACAGATGCTATCAGTTCAAATGAACAGCTCTGACGATAACCCTGCCGTGATTCTGGACGCAACTCAGGAGTATGCAGACAATAGCCAGGTTAAACAGTACTACGTACAGGGTAAAGACGTTAAAGGGGCCATCTACCCCAGCGCCAACTTTGAGCCGCTGCCGCTGGCTTTAGCAATACAGAAACTGTCGCTGTCATTAGGCCATCTTTCCCACAACAGCGTGCAGCGCACGCTGCATTTATCTGATGACCACTTCACTGGTTTAAGCCGTTTCCTGACAGCAAAAGATAATCCCGGTCATGCGTTTGGCGCAATCCAGAAGCCTCAGGTTGCACTGCATTCTCAGATTGTTGATTTAGCTAATCCGGTCTCTCTGGATGGGCAAGTCATGGCTGGCACCATTGAAGATACCTTCACCAATAATCTGTACGCCTCTCAACGCTTACAGCGCATTGTCGACAACATGAATGTGATATATGGCCTGGAGTTGCTGCATTCCACTCAGGCTATTGATTTACGCAAAGCGATCATGCCGAAGATGACCATGGGGAAACAGACTGAGGCGCTGTATCAGGCTTATCGCAAAGTGGTTCCTTTTGTCGATCAAGACCGTATTTACAGCGATGACATCAAAAACGGTGCCGATATGGTTGCCGGTTATCACAGCCAGAAATAGAGGTGGAAAGGGAATTATTATGAGTAACAGCAAAAAAACGTTACCGCCAGACAGCATAAATAACCCAACCCGGCGCAGCTTCCTGACAAAAGGAGCGCTGCTGGCAACGGGAGGTGTTATGTCTCTGGCTATGGCACCGACTCAGGCAGCACCGGTAACCATCAATGTGCCAGAGACGGTCACCGGTGGCAGAACCCGTTTTCATCAAATCTATGATGTGATTGTGGTTGGCAGCGGCTTTGCCGGCCTTGCTGCCGCACTGGAGGCAAAAAGTCACGGACTGAGCGTTTTAGTTATAGAGAAAATGGCCGTATTTGGCGGTAACTCGACCATTAACGGCGGCGCTTTCGCCGTTGCCGGTTCGCCACAGCAAAAAGAGGCCGGTATTCAGGACTCTCCGGAGCTGATGTATCAGGACATGCTAAAAGCGGGTCGTGGGTTGAATCATCGGGACATTCTGCATGTCCTGGTTAATGGCACTCAGGAAGCCTATGAATTCACGCTTAAACACGGTGTCCGGTATAAACCTTTTGTTCAACATTTCGGGGGGCATTCTGTTCCCCGTACCCTGCAAACCGTTGAAAGTTCTGGTGCCGGAATTATCATGCCGATGCGTCAATCAGCACAAAAGCTGGGGGTTATCTTTAAGTCTCGCTGTAAGTTTGAATCCTTTATTCAGGATAATCAGCAAACCGTAGTGGGCATTGAAGTCAAAGAGAATTACTACTTTCCCGATGAAAACTCCGGATTACAAAAAAACTATGGCGCTCGCTATGGGGTCATTATGTGTAGCGGCGGCTTCAGTAATGACCTGCGTTTTCGCATGATTCAGGATCCTCAACTGGTTAGCGATTTAGATACCACTAACCATCAGGGCGCTACCGCAGAAGGCATTCTGGCAATGCTAAAGATTGGAGCAACACCGGTACAGCTCGATCTGATTCAACTGGGGCCCTGGTCGTCTCCGGATGAGAAAGGTTTCGGTAACGTCTCTCAATTCAATACCATTGCCGGCTATCCCATGGGGATTATGGTGGATGCACGTACCGGTAAACGTTTTACCAACGAGCTGGCTGACCGTAAAGCCCGTGAAGATGCCATCCTTGCTCAGCGCGATGAACAGGGAAAACCCGTCTATCCCATCTGCTTCACCAATAAGGAAGGGGCAAAAAATGCCCAAAGCTTACCTGCCGCATTGAAATATCAGGTCGCCTGGCAATTTGACACTCTGAAACAGCTGGCAGACCACTTCGCTCTCCCTTATGAAAATCTGCAAAAAGAGGTGGATGAGTACAACACTGCCGTTGCCAACGGCAGTGGCGATCGCTTAGGAAAAGATGTTAGTCGGGCAATTTCACTGGCAGAAGGCCCCTATTTTGCGGTTCGCGTCTGGCCCAAAGTGCATTACACCATGGGTGGTGTGCAGATTAACCCAAATGCTCAGGTGTTAAATTCACTCACGGGTAACCCTATTCAAGGGCTCTATGCCGCAGGTGAAGTCACCGGTGGCCCACATGGGGCCAGCCGGTTAGGCAGTTGCGCTGTTGCTGATGGATTAGTGCTGGGTCGTATTGCCGGAGCTCATGTCGCCACTCAAACCGCCAACCCACTGTTTAGCACTTCAGATTCAGATAACGCCTGAGGAGACGGGAGAAACTTATGTCTATCTATCAACGTATCGCCGTCATCTTGGTTGCGCTGTTTAGCCTTTCTGTCTGGGCGCAAAACGATAAACCAACGGCTGACGACGCAAAAGCATTTCAGCAAAAGTTAAGTGACATTACCATTAAACCTTACCACCAGCCGCTGGCAGCAACAGGCCGCGATACCAGTTGCCAGCTTTGCCACGGCGCCAAAACGCCAACCACACCCGCTAACGACAGTAATTGCCTGACCTGCCACGGCAGTCTCGACCAAATTGCCGCTATGACGGAACCGAAGTCAAAAGAGGGTCATCCGGAACCTAATCCGCATAACTCGATTCACTACGGTAAAGATGTTCCCTGTAGCACCTGCCATAGCGAACACAAACCATCACAGGTCTATTGCAACAGCTGCCATTTATTCAAATACCCGAATATGAAACCCTGATGAGGATGTTATGAAAACAATATCAATGGGGAAATGGCTGGGGCACCTGATCCGTTCACTGAGCCTGTTGGGGTTACTCACTCTTAGCCACGGCGCTCTGGCAACTGAAGTCAATAATAGTCAGTGTCTGAGCTGCCACAGTGACAGTGATATTCACGCGGTCACTTCTGATAATGCAGGGGCAAAACTGTTCATTGCAGAAGAAGCCTATCAGGAGAGCGTTCACGCCACGGTTCCCTGTGTTGCCTGCCACCAGAGCGAGCAAGGCAATGCCGGATTTGATGCGCTTCCTCATACGCAAACAACTGTTGCTACCAACAGTTGTGAAAGTTGTCATGGGTTGGTACAGCATAAAATCACCGATGCATGGAAAAACAGTGTTCATATCAGCAAGATTGAGAAGGATGGGAAGAATAAGTTCAGTTGTGAATCCTGTCATGATGCACATACCATGCAAAGCAGCGTGATAACCAAACCTACCGTGCAACAGGTTGCCTCTTCTAATGCCTTGTGTACTGACTGTCACACCAGAGCAGTAGAATATCAGGCGCTTTCTGGCGGCAAAAAAGTAACAGAGCAGGATTTGACTCACGCCTCTATTCCTAATGCCGCTTTGCATTTGGGTTCATTACGCTGCATTGACTGTCATGCTGGCAGCAACGATCTGACATTACACAATATCGTGCCGGCAAAAGAGAGCGTCAGCTGTAATCAGTGCCACAGCGACGAGTCTATTCTGGTTCAACGCCGCCATTTTGCACCAACGGAGCAAAACATCGCAGGTAGCCGACTGAATCAGGGGCTATTTGATGATAAATCGCTACAGGATAAGCTGAACTCACTGGGTGGGATTCCGGCCCAACAAGAGATTCAGTGGGTTAATGGGTCACTGTTTAACAACAGCTATCTGATTGGTGCTAACGGTGATGTACGACTGGATCGCGCCATTATGTGGCTGGCCGCTGCCCTGCTACTTATTCTCGCGTTACACGGTTTATTGCGTCTGGTCATCAGCAAAACACAGCCAGGCGGTCAATGGCATAAAACCTATCTGTATACCTTACCGGTTCGGGTATGGCACTGGCTAAATGCGCTCTGTTTTATTCTGCTATTGGCATCGGGCATTGCGATGCACTTTAGTCAGGGTGAGCTGGCAACCTGGGCCGATCTGCACAATATCACCGGACTCACGTTGTGTGCCGTGTGGGTGCTATTTATTGCGGTAAACCTGCTGGGTAATGGTCATCACTATGTAGTAAAACTTAATGGTTTGTTGGGGCGTCTACTGCGTCAAACTCGCTATTATCTGTTTGGCATCTTCCGTGGAGAAGCCCATCCGGAGCACCCTTCAGCACAGAGCAAATTTAATCCTTTGCAACAATTAGGTTATGTCGGCGTAATGTACCTGATAGTGCCACTGCTTATCATCACTGGCCTGTTGATGCTGTATCCGGAATACACCCCTGAAGTAATATTTGGCCTGCCGGGTAAACAGTTGGTGGCCTATAGCCACTATCTGCTGGCTGCGATGTCATTATTGTTCCTGTTGGTTCACCTCTATCTGTGTACCACAGGAGATAGTCTGACCACGCTTCTGAAAGGTATGATTGATGGTTATCACCGCCATAAAAGTGGTGGGGATTAACTGTAAAAACGGTGATATCAGTCCCCCGGGTTACGCCGGGGGGCTTCATTTCTGATTCAATTTCTCAACAATAAATCCAAAACCAGCCTTATTTAACTCATTGTAATAATTGAGTTACCTGTCATTTACATTCAATCGAAACATTTAGAAACATTTACTCTTCTCTTTGAGTTAAATCAGAGAAGCATGGGTTATATGAGCCTACATTAGCTACAGGCGACTAAATTTCAGTCGAAATTATCGCGATAGTTTATTAAGGAACGACCACCATGCATGAAGCCCTGTGCAGTACTCTTCAGTTAGAGAAAGCAATCTCCGCCTGTATTCAGGCTGCGCCGGAGACATTCCCTATTGATGGCATTTTTCTTAACTACTACCGTGACGATATCCAAAGTATTCAGTTTTTGGCTCTGGCTACCCGCAACCGCAGTCGGGTAAAGCTGAATGTGCTATCTATTCCGATTCATGTCCTGTCACGATTTATTGTTAGCGATAACTTCACCACCACCATTCTTAACCGGCTGGCTGACGATCCGCTGACTGATTACGTGATTAAACATCACTTTCGTAAAGTGAAATCCGCTATTGTGATGCGCCTGAAGGTGGATGATATTCGGTTAGGTGCCGTGGTCTTTTTTAGCTATAAGAGTAATGCTTTTCAACCTGAACATGCCGATTTGGTGGAGTCACTTCGCGGATCGTTTTCTTTATTAGCGTCACGCGCGCTATCACAGTTGAAATTGATTAGTGAGCAAAAACCTCACACACAATATTCTCATCTGCCCTCATCCGGCAGTAGGGGAAAGCTGCCTGAAGGGTTTATTTCCACGCAAAACAGCCCTATGGCCGCACTGTTTAGTCGGCTTCCCTCTATCGCCAAAAGCCAACAGGCTATTATGATTTATGGTGAAAAAGGTACCGGTAAGTCCATGTTAGCGCATCACCTCCACCAACAATCCGCCGGTGTACAGTCTCAATTAGCAGCACTGTATGCCGAAACTCTGACGCTATTTATTTCCACGCCAGATCAAGGCACAAGAGTAATAACGTTAACCGAATCCATGCTGACAGATAACACCCTGTTTGAATATGCGGATGGTGGAACGTTACTGATAGAAAATATCGAATGTTTGCCAGAGGCAATATGCAGCCAGCTAATTAAAAACATCCAGATTTATAAAGAGAAAGGTAATAGCACCCGAATTTTGATTACTCAAACCCAACTTAAACCGGTACATACCGATCCCGGTAATTTATTAAGGTGTATTCGCTATTATAATTTGTTCTGCCTGAGCGTTACTCTGCTTCCTTTAAGACAACGCCGCGAAGATATTCCGGAATTAGTAACACACTATTTATTAAAACTGGGAAAAAGCCGTCAGCACAAGTTACCGTTGCTCTCTACCCGCTTTCAACAATCATTATTAAACTATGACTGGCCGGGAAATATTTCAGAGTTAATTGCCCGTCTGGAAAAGGCCATTATCTCTTCCGGAGCCAATGTTTTAGATATTAAACCGGGAGAATATGACAAAAATTATCCGGATATCAGACAGCCTATTCTCCCTCTTAACGAAATCGTCAAAAGGCATATTATTGAAACGCTGAAACAAACCAACGGGAAAATATCCGGTGAAGGCGGTGCAGCAGAAATACTTAAAATCAACAGTAATACGTTGTATAGCAAAATGAAAAAGCTGGGTATTACTAAGGATATATTTAGTCAGGAAACCCAAAACAGAAACTGAATCAGGCTTTATCTCCCAGACTATTGAAACTTAATAAACCCTCAAGCTCCTGCTCTGCTTCTTCAAACAGATTATACAATGGGACAAAATCCATCGACTGACGGTCAAAATGGGTAAACACAATTTGAACCGGTAATCGAATACCTGCGGTTAATGCGTCCCATAATGCATCTAAATTATTACCAAACCAGTCTGGTAACAGGAATATATCGGCGAACTGTAAATAAAAGTCCGGCATTGAACGAATATCAGCAAAATCAAAAACGACGCTTCTCATTAGCTTTTTACCTCCATGAATCGTTTATAATGGTCGCGTGAAACATATATCAGACCATCATTTGAATACAGTAATCTGTCTGCTCCCCGATGTCCGCAGCGATAATTAATATCCGCCTCATACCAGACTCTTCCGGATGCTTCAGGCAGCCCCCCTTCCCGATTAGAGAAGCGATCGCCACCGATAGCCTTACCCGGTAGAACAGAACAAAGATTACCATCGCGAGCATCCCAGCCTTGCGAACGGGCCTTACTCTTAGTGATGTAATAATCCGGCAAACGCTTATTCTGACGAACATATGCCGCCACCACATCTTGCCGGGTAAGCTTATCAATTCCCTGGGTTGATATATCCGCAGGGGATGGCTTACCTTTATTACCATCAACAGTTTGTGATGAGTTCTCTGCTGAGCGAGGCTCGATTGAAGAGTGCTTTGTACTATTTATTTTATTGAAAGCAACGCCAACAATAATCAGTAATGCACAAAATATCAGTATCCCTATGGTATTTCTCTTCATGCTCTCTCAGTTACGAATTACGATAACTCACCCTATATTAATATTTAGCTTATATCAGCCTTTTTACCAATATGTATTATTTCACACTCTCAACGAATAAGATGTCACAGTGTGTATCCAAAGAATACATTGAATAAAAATATTCGATCTCGATTAATTAGTCAGCTTATTTTCGCTTTCTTTACATTTATTGAGAAATTTTAACTCTGCTACGATAACAAAGGTAATCACAACCAGTAATCCCCATGAGCTAATTTTGCCTAAATGTACTATCTGCCATGAGGTTACCTGATTAGGATATTGCCAGCCGCCAAACAGAGTAACAATATTCTCTGCAATCCAAATAAAGAATCCTATCAACAAGAACGCTAACGGTAGTGGTATCCAGAACTCACGCGCCATCGGTTTAAAATGTACTTTGGTATACCAAAATACCGCAATCAAAATTAAGGTGAGCGGCCAGCGATAGTCACCAATAAAATGGTGAGTAAAGAAGTTAAGATAGATAGCTGCCGCCAGAATTATTACTGCAAGATGAGATGGATACCCTGTCAGGCGTACTGACAAGTGACGCCATGCCTGTAACATATAGCTACCTACCGCTGCATACATAAACCCACTGTACAGCGGTACACCAAATACCTTGCTGTAGGCAAATTCAGGGTAGCTCCATGAACCAATTCCCGGAGCCGTTTTAAAGATCTCCAACACCAGCCCCAACAGGTGAAACAGTGAGATGGCAATCAGCTCTTTTTTAGTTTCCAGCCCGCTGTATACCAGCGCAAACTGAACCACCAGCGCAACAATCAACACAAAGTCATAGCGTGGTAATCCACCCAGTGGAAGAAATTTAGATAGTGCCAGCGTGATAAAAAATGAAACGGCGAAAATACAGCTTACCGCCTCTTTGACGCCAAAGCTCCAAAACTCCAGTAACGGCAAAGGCAAAGTGCGCATCCATCCCTGTATATACCAGGGACGCGCATAACCCATTACCGATGACGAAGAGTAAGTATCTATTGCTGACATGGCCGAAATCTCACTAAAGTTAGAATAGTCAGCAATATAATCAGGCTATGTGTGAAGTGAGTGAAGGGAATGTGAAGTGGGGAAAATAATTGTTTTATCCTCTGGCCCTCTCATCAAGCATAAGAAGACCAGAGGATTAGATTAGATCTTACCGAGATAGTCGCGTTTACCTACCGGCACACCATTGTGGCGTAAAATGTTATATGCCGTAGCGATATGGAAGTAGATATTCGGCAGAGCATGCTGTAATAAGAAGACTTCAGCCGGAAGGGCATTTTCATACCACGGCAGTTTGATATCACGCTTCTCACAATCGGCAAAATTGCTCTCTTTTAACGAGGCAATGAAGTCGACCGTTTTCTTGATACGTTCCTTCAACTGCTCAAATGATGTTTCGGTATCGGCAAAGCTCGGTGGTTCGATACCGGCCAAACGAGCAGCACAACCTTTAGTCATATCACTAACCAGCTGAACCTGACGCGACAAAGGAAACATATCCGGCGCTAAACGGTCATTGAACAATACCGACTCATCAATTTTGCGCTCTGCACAAAATATCATCGCCATATCGATTAGATGATCAAGATTATTTAGAACACGGATGGTACTTTGCGTAGCTAACTGGTAGTAGGAAATACTCATTTTAATACCCCGTCGAAAGATGACATGAATGTTGTCGAACTCAGGAGGACAATATCCCTGATTAGCGGCATGAAATAAGATCGGGTAATAAATAAACCGTTACCCGACCTGTTTTTATTAGGAACCTTAGGCCGTTCCGCCCACGGTTAAATTATCCAGCTTCAGCGTTGGCTGTCCGACACCGACGGGGACACTTTGCCCCTCTTTACCACACACACCAACCCCTTTATCCAGCGCCAGATCGTTACCTACCATCGAGATCTGCTGCATTGCCTCAATGCCTGAGCCAATCAGCGTTGCCCCTTTCACCGCTTTACCAATTCGACCATTCTCGATCAAATAGGCTTCGGAAGTAGAAAACACAAACTTGCCTGAAGTAATATCCACCTGACCACCACCAAAATTAGGGGCGTACAGGCCATATTCTACGCTGGCAATAATCTCTTCCCGGCTGGATTTACCCGCCAACATATAAGTGTTGGTCATCCGCGGCATTGGCAGGCTGGCATAAGATTCACGGCGTCCGTTACCCGTTGGCGCTAACCCCATCAGTCGGGCATTTAGCTTATCTTGCATATAGCCTTTGAGAATACCGTTTTCAATCAGCACGTTGTACTGCCCCGGAACCCCTTCGTCATCAATAGACAAAGAACCGCGACGTCCCATCATGGTACCGTCATCAACCACGGTACAGAGTTCTGATGCGACCAGTTCTCCCATGCGGCCACTGAAGACTGATGAACCTTTACGGTTGAAGTCACCTTCAAGGCCATGACCAACGGCTTCATGCAACAATACGCCAGGCCAGCCAGCGCCCAGAACCACAGGCATCGCGCCCGCAGGAGCAGCAATAGCAGAAAGATTCACCAGCGCCATTCTTACTGCTTCCTGAGCAAAGACTTCTGCACGAACACCCATTTCGGTCGGCTCAAGGAAATATTCATAACCGACACGACCACCGCCGCCGCTGGAACCACGCTCACGCTTACCATTCTCTTCCACCAGCACGCTGACAGACAAGCGGACTAAAGGCCGAATATCCGCAGCCAAAGTACCATCCGTTGCGGCAACCAGTACCATTTCGTACACGCCACTCAGACTGGCATTGACTTCCTGTACCCGCTTATCTGCAGCTCTGGCCACTTTATCGACCCGATACAGCAATTCAATTTTGGCTTCGCGAGACAGGCTTTGCAGCGGATCAATGGCCGGATAGAGTGAAGAGTAAGGCACCGAACCCAACACATGACTTTTACCGTTTCCTTTATCACTGACAATAGACCGAGCCGCATGAGCACTTTGCGTCAGGGCATTTAATGTAATCTGATCCGCATAGGCAAAACCGGTCTTTTCTCCGCTGATTGCCCGAACCCCAACACCCTGATCGATATTGTAGGAACCATCTTTAATAATACCGTCTTCAATTACCCAGGATTCATGGTAGCTGGATTGAAAATAGAGGTCGGCATAATCCAGACGCCGTTCAGACAATTGCCCCAGAACGTTAAACAGATCCTGATGGCTTAATTTATTCGCAGCCAATAGCTGCTCACTGACCAGCGTCAGATTCATAATGGTTATTCACTCTTATTTAGTGGATTTTTCAGCACCGGCTGAAATCTATTGTGTTTAACGACAGGCATTTGCTCACGCAGTTTCTGCATGCCGGAAGTATCTACATGTACCTTGATGCCTTCAACCGCATCCGCATTAATGCCAACCACGCTTCCCCATGGATCAATGGCCATCGTATGGCCCCAGGTGCGACGGGTTGAACCATGGCGCCCAACCTGAGCCGGAGCCAGAATCCAGCACTGGTTTTCAATCGCGCGGGCGCGCAGCAGAATTTCCCAGTGCGCTTCCCCCGTTACGCGGGTAAAGGCCGCCGGAATAGAGATCAGTTCAGCACCTTGCTCTCTCAACGCCTGATACAAGCCAGGAAAACGTAAATCATAACAAATAGTCATCCCCAGTCGGCCAACTGGCGTATCAACCACCGTTAAATGCTGGCCATAGGCATAAGCATCCGACTCACGGTAATGGTTGTGTCCGTCGGCAACATCAGCATCAAACATATGCATTTTGTCATAACGGGCTTTGATTTCACCCTTGTCATCAAACAACAGGCTACTGGCGGTTAAACGATCCGGATCTTCACGGCTGATAAGCGGCATTGAACCTACTAAAATCCATACGCCATAGCGTATTGCCATTTCCCTGATAGCATCCTGAAGTGGCCCGGTTCCTTCTGTTTCGGAATATTTATAATAGGTTTGAGTATCAGCAAACAGTAACGCATTCTCCGGCGTCATAACCAACTTCACATGGGGCTTCAACTGCTTAATTTGTTGCTCAATTTGCGCCAGATTGGCACGCACATTATCCCCACTACAGAGTTGTAACAGAGCTACGTTAGCACTTCTCATTAATCGCCTTCTCCCTTCGGTTGACGCAATACTTCGTTCACATTTGGATTATCGAAACTACCATCAATTTTATAACGAATCAGTGAAATCTTATTCCACAAAGGAGCAAGAACCTGACTCACCGTAAATACTGCGGCGCCTGCGATAGGGTTTACCACAAACGCGGTTGCTACGCCTACCGTAGCCGAAATTTCAGGTGCGACTACAGCATTAAGATTGAGGCGTTGTTTGGCTAAATCAATAGAGCCATCAACAGCAATGTCCGCAGATAAGCCATCAATCAAAGTATCACTGGTAGTTGCAACGCCTTTAGCCAGTTTGAGACTTCCACTGATAGTATCAAAGTAAAAACCATTACCAAACGTATCGCTAAAATCAAACTGCAGTTTACGTATTAATGCGTTAAAGCTTAACAGCCTCAGGATTTGTCCGGCATGGCCTCCGCCGGCGTTATCAACCATCCCTTTACCCAATTTGGTAACGACCTGACCATCAAGAGTATCTACCTGAGGTGACCAGGGATCTCCCTGCCACGCCAGACTGAAATTCACATCAAAAGGCGCATCTTTAAGCGGAGTATAAACACCAAAATAATCCATACTGCGATCAATTTGTTGTCCGGATAATTTGCCATCGACCCGAGTGGCAGCCCCCGCCGCTGAACGCAACCAGTCACCACTGAATGTTAATCGGGTATTACCGGTGTCAATCACCCCATTACTCAGGCTTAAACTTTCGGGACGGAATTTTACATCAGCCTCAACAATCCCCAGACGTTGCCCCATTCCCCAGCACTCTTTACAGCGGATCATGAGAGAGGGTAGACGACCGAAATTGATAGAAGAGAGTGAGGACTTACCTGTTTTCCCTTTACTATTGCTCGTGCTGCCCAACAGGCTCTCTTTTTTAGGATTGAAATACAGATAATCAATATCTGCTCGCCACGGCTGGTTATTGTTAATACTGAGTCGGGCATCGATCTCTTTGCCTTTGATCCCTACCGCTGTGTTAGCAGAACGGTTATCCACCTCAACGGCAACATCACGCCAGAACTGTCCGGCCAGTTCAACCTGTGGAGAACGGAAAATCCAACGCGGCGGCATGGCAAACTTTCCTGTTTTTCCAGTGGTATCTGCCGCACTCAGCGAACCAAGTACTGCCATAAGCTTTTCACCATCTAGCGCCGGTAGTTGCATATCGAGGCGTTCATCGGAAGAGAGAACCGGTATTTTTTGGCTATTCATCTGCCAGGCAAGGCGTGTTAACCGGGTTTGATCCTTAGTGAATGCCCACTGGCTATTGATTGCCTGATTACCCGCAATGGTTCCATCCATATTAAAGCCTTTCAGGTCACCGCTGGCTTTCAGTTTGATCGGCAGCGCAGACCCCGCTGACTTATTTAGCGGAGCCGGTAAGCGACTGCTCACACCTTTCAGATCGCCGGTAAACAGCACATCATATTTAGCGCTGCCTTTTGGTGGCAACGTGATAGCAACGTCGCTCTTCCAGCCAGCACTCCCCGAGACTTCTGAAGCGATCTCTTTTGGTAACCACGGTAACTTAGCCACCGACCAGTTACCGGTTATGCCAACCTTAACGCCATAATCTTTGGCATTTTGTTTGGTAGAAAAATTCAAACCTACCGGTTGATTAAACCACTGGGCAGTTAATGGTTTACTGATGAGATCACCATTATCAAAACTAAAGGTTCCGCTGACATTTTCCATCGTGGAATCAATCGGCTTAATATGCAGGCTATTACCTTTCAGGGTGATATCCCCTTTAGCAATCGCATCTTTACCATCAAGGGGGATATCCAGCTGTAAGCGCCCGCTAACATTACCCTGAACTTCAACCTCTTCCAACGCCGCACCTACAGATGACTTCAACGGTGAACCATTCATATAGTCACGAACATCAATGCCATCACCATCCACATCCGCGGTAATCTCTAGTTGATGTTTAGCGTAGTCGGCAATAATGGCTTCAATGTTACGCCCATTCACCTTTCCCAGCTTCGCCGTTGGCGCATTCATCCATAATCCCGCATTGATAAAATCCAAATCTATGGTCATATCAGTCAGCGGTTTCCAGTCAGGCTGAAACTTGAAAGTGGTTTCAGTTAATGGCGCATAGACTTCAAACAGACCATCTTTTTCAGGATAAGGAAACTGATGAGGATCGCCGGAAAAAATCAAAGTCGCGTTATCCGCCTTACCGGCAATAATGGCTGAAGAGAGGTAATCGACTAAATCTTTGCCCATGAGCGGCTCAGGGAAGTAACGCCAGGCATCGCCGGCATCATATACCCGAATCCCCGCCAGAATGCTTAACCAGGGAGCGCCACCTTCGGGCTGAGTATAATCAAACCCACCATTGACCCATAAAGATTTAGCCTGAACATCGATATGGTCGCTCCATAAACGAAATTCATTCTGGTCATTCAACCAGTTTAATGTGGCATTAGCCTTGCTAACTTCCAGAGGAGCTCGGAATACGCTGCTGTATGGCAGCGTGCTGTTATTCAATGCAACACTCATGGTTCCTTCGCGGGTACTCCCGGCGATAGTTCCCTGAGTGTGATTACTACCCGGAATTAATTCCCACGGTTGCCAGCTGGCGTCCTGCCATTTCGCCTGAAAATGAAGGTTTTCTGGCTGCTTTAATGGAATATCCAACGCCAGAAGCGGCAAGTTGCCATGAGGATCCATCTTAAACCAGATATCCAGTGCATCCGGTGTCAGGAAACTAAAAATAGGCAACAACGGATTGATATGGTCAAGGCTCAGGTTTTCTGCACGAATGCGCAGCATCTCCTCCCACTTATCGCCGTTAGAAGCGATGCCATCAGGTTGCCAGAACAGACTGACACGGCCATCCGGCCAGACGACGCCATCGGTTTTCAAATTGAGCGAAGGTACATCTAATCGCCAGCCTTTCTCCTGTCGGGCCAGATGTACTGACAATTGGTTAACGTCTAACTGGTGCATGTTTTCATCGTTATGCCAGTTAGCTCTACCCTGACTCAGTAATACATCGCCGCCGTCAATAACCCCTTTCTTAATATAAAGCCAGGAAGCCAGGCTAAACTGAGCGTTATCAAATCCGGAATTCGATTTAAACCAGTGGCTGAGCCACGGCAGCATATTGACATCATTAGCCTGAAGATAGACGGTGCCATTATCTAACAGCCCTTCTTCATCTCGGAGATCGAGGCGAACCTCTAATAAACCGTGTGGGCCATTCTCTGTCGAAACGTGAACCTGCCCTTCAGCACGGTGGCGGTTACGGCTGTTTAACCAGGTTAATCGCGGGAGCTCAACCGTAACCCGATCGCCAGATAAGGCCAGAAAAGAGAGTTTGCTGTCGCGTAAAATGAAATGGTCGAACTGTTTTAAAAAGATATTTTCCAGCGTGGTTAAATCAGAAGACTCCTGAGTCTCATCCGACTGCCCCACCATATAATCAAGATCGCCTTTCACCTGATAAAAGGTCAAATCTCTGAATTGAAAACGAAAATGCAGCAAAGACTCCCAAACATCGAGGGCAATAGTGACCCGGGAGATATCAATTTTTCCGGCGGAGGTTTCTAATGAGATACTGCGTAAATCAAGCGCGGGACCAAACATTTCCCATTTACCTTCCATCTGCTCCACTTGAGCAGGAATGCCGGTAAATCGGTTAACGGTATCCAGAATGGGTTGTCGATATTCATTAATTCGGGGCAAGGCAAAGCGCAAACCACCGACAACCAGCGTAAGCAGCACTAATAGCAGTATCACTATTTTAAACAGCATGCGGCTCGTTCGCCTCATCCTTCCTCCTCTGGCTACTACACGGGTTTAATGTCTCATCTGCCCACTACATCATCACCACGTCAAACTGTTCCCTGTTATAAAGTGGTTCTATTTGAATTTTAACCTGTTTTCCAACAAAGAGCTCAACTTCTGCTAAAGAGTATGACTCTTCGCTCTTTAATGCATCCCCAACCGCCGGGGAAGCATAAACCAGAAAGCGATCCGCATCGTAAGCGTGGTGCACACGTACAATTTCCCGCAGGATTTCATAACAGACCGTTTCCACCGTTTTCACTCGACCGCGGCCGCGACAGCTTGGACATTCACCGCATAAAACATGCTCCAGGCTTTCACGAGTGCGCTTGCGGGTCATCTCAACCAGCCCTAACGCAGAAAATTCATTTACGCTGGTCTTCACTCGATCTTTTGACAATGCCTGTTCAAGAGAATTCAGTACCCGGCGGCGATGGTCTTCACTGGTCATATCAATAAAATCAATAATAATGATACCGCCTAAATTACGCAGTCGCAGCTGGCGGGCTATCGCCTGAGTCGCTTCAATATTGGTATTAAAGATAGTTTCATCCAGATTACGATGACCAACAAATGCACCGGTATTAATATCGATGGTGGTCATGGCTTCTGTCTGGTCAATAATCAGATAGCCGCCAGACTTTAACTCTACTTTTCGATCCAATGCTCGCTGAATTTCGTTTTCAACATCGTACAAATCAAAAATTGGCTGCTTGCCGGTATAACGCTCCAGTTTAGAGGTCATCTGCGGCATAAATTCTGCGGTAAATTCCACCAGAGAATCATAAGTCAGGCGGGAATCCACTCTGATACGATCCAGTGATTCGCCAACAAAATCACGCAACACGCGCTGGGTTAGCGCCAGCTCACCGTACAGCATATTTTTAGTGCCGCCACGGCTTTTACGCTCAATCACTTTACCCCATAAGCGTTTAAGAAAAGCGGCGTCCTGAGCCAGTTCCTCATTACCCACACCTTCTGCTGCGGTGCGGATAATAAAGCCCCCCATCTCATCGCAGTATTCCGCCACAATTTGCTTTAAGCGTTCACGCTCTTCTTCACTGTCAATACGTTGAGAAACGCCGACGTGAGCAGCGCCTGGCATAAATACCAGATAGCGGGAAGGTAGCGTGATATCAGTAGTCAAACGGGCACCTTTAGTTCCCAGTGGATCTTTTACCACCTGAACCACCAAATCCTGCCCCTGACGCACCAACTCAGTAATGTCACGTACGTGAAACTGCTTTTGTTCATTATCAGCAATGCACTCTGTGTGCGGCATAATATCTGATGCATGAAGAAAAGCAGCTTTATCCAAACCAATATCAATAAAAGCCGCCTGCATTCCTGGCAATACCCGGCTGACTCGACCTTTATAAATATTACCTACAATACCGCGTTTGGACTCCCGATCGATGTGAATTTCCTGCAGGATACCGCCATCAATAAAAGCAACTCGCGTTTCAGAAGGGGTAACGTTAACTAACAGTTCCGCCGTCATTATTATTCCTTATTTTATACGCCCAGCCTGAGCTACCAAAAAGGCATCCAGAAGCTCACGGGTTTCAACCAAAGGTAAACCGACAACGGCATGATAGCTACCATGAATTGTCCTGACAAAAGTGCCACCAAACCCCTGAATACCATAAGCACCGGCCTTATCCATCGGTTCGCCGCTGGCAATATAAGCGGTAATATCCTGCTCACTCAACTGACGAAAAATAACGTCTGTGCTAACAGAATAACACATCACATCCTGTTGATTAGCAAATGCAATCGCCGTAATGACTAAATGCTGACGGCCCGACAACATTTGCAACATGCGGGTGGCATCTTCGGCATCTTTTGGCTTTTCCAGAACCCGGTCGTCCAACACCACAATAGTGTCAGCACCTAAAACCGGATAATCCTTTTCTGCCACCAGAACGCCAGCCTGTGCTTTGCTTTTTGCTAAGCGACAAACATAGTCTAATGGCTTTTCCCCTTGCAGTTGGCACTCTTCAACTTCGGTGTTTAAGCGTTCAAAGGGGATCTGCAACAATGTTAACAGTTCACGACGGCGGGGAGAGGCAGAAGCCAGATAAATAGGCTGCATATAAAATCTCATCGGACAGCAAAGCGTCGACGCACTTTACGCATTAATAAAAATAGCCACGGCCATAACAAACCGTTAATTGCGCTGTTCCACAAAATCTCCGGGCGAAATGTCACATTGTGCACCAAAAACTCAGCCCAAAAGACAATCACACTCATGACTAAAGAGAGTAATACCACAATCAGTGCCTGCTGCCACAGCGCCATGTTACGCAATAATTGGCTGCGGAACGCTACCACATAGGCAATGATGCCCAGCGCTAATCCTCTGACACCAAGTGTGGCTCCCAGCGTTAAATCCCAGACTAAGCCAAGAATAAAAGCCGTTCCAACGTTAATCCGGTGTGGTAAAGCCATCACCCAATACACCAAAATCAACATCACCCATGAAGGACGGAACTGATGAAATTCCTCTGGCCAGGGCATGGTTTGTAACACCATGGCCAGCAAAAAGGTGATCCAGACAATCAGACGACCAGAGCTATTATAACTGCTCATCACTGACTCCGATTAGCTGGTGCAGCTGTTGGCTGTTGTACCGGTTGTCCTGGCGCGGGTTGTCTTAGTGGCGTTGGCGGTTGAGTGGCACCGGGTACCGCTGAAGACGGTGTTGAATTTGCTGGCGGTACTGGCGGTGTGGTATCCGGAGGCAGTACCTGAGGCATCATCTGGCGCAGGCGCTCTTTTGCAATACGTCGTACTTCTTCTGAAGGCAAAGGCTGAAGCCCATCACGATCGTTCGGCCACAGCAACAATAAATAGCGTAAGCGCTGTAGCGCTACGGTTGGATGTGCCTGAATCACGGTATTAGCCCGTTGATCGTCAATAGTCACAGAAGAAACAACGGCGACCGGATAACCTTCAGGGAATCGCCCCCCCAGGCCGGACGTTACCAAAACGTCACCTACGCGAATATCAGTATCCCGCGGTAAATATTCCAGCTGTAAATCTTCCGTACAGCCAGTTCCTACCGCAATAACACGAATGTCATTACGCAAAACCTGAATAGGCAAAGAGTGAGAGGTATCGCAGATTAATAGAACCCGACTGGTATTACGGGCAACGGCAACCACCTGCCCAACAACACCTTTATCGTTGATAACCGGTTGGCCTTCATATACGCCGTCCTGAAACCCTTTATCAATAACTACCTGGTAGCTATAAGGATCAGACTCCGTTGAAAGCACCTGAGTAATCATTTTATGTTCATCGCCGCGCAGCGGTGAACCCAGTAACTCGCGTAATCGGTTATTTTCTTGTCTGAGTTGCCCCAATAGCTGAATATCACTGTTTCTCAGCAATAATTCATTACGCAGCAATTCATTTTCTTTCTGTAGATCTTCACGAGAAGTGAAGGTGTTAGAAACACCATCCAAAATGTCACGAGGTCCGTTTGCCACAAAAAAGAATGGGCTAACGGCGGTGTCCAGATAACTACGTACTTTTGAAAAAATACTTAACCGACTATCGACAACAATCAGGACGATA
This sequence comes from Limnobaculum allomyrinae, assembly GCF_016649425.1. Classification (GTDB taxonomy): domain Bacteria; phylum Pseudomonadota; class Gammaproteobacteria; order Enterobacterales; family Enterobacteriaceae; genus Limnobaculum; species Limnobaculum allomyrinae. Next base: position 81,988 of record NZ_JADRCR010000009.1, on the reverse strand, counting down.
GCAAAGATAACGGCCAGAAAAAGACGTAACTGCAGGGATGGCCCCCTGCTAAAAATAGGCTTCATAAATTGCATTATCCTTGTCGACAAGAAGGGGCGCGACCCCTTCTGGCAGGGACAACTTAATTTCTATCTGTGCTTACACTACAGTGACGTTCTGCAAGTCAGAACCGGGCGGCATTATAATAATGTTCCCGGTAACCGGTTGCTTCTTATAGAACAATCACTGTCAGAGAAAGAGAACAAAAATGAAATTAGTCCTCGCTGAATAAATCACCGCCGTGCATATCGATCATTTCTAACGCTTTACCACCACCGCGGGCAACGCAAGTCAGAGGATCATCGCCCACAACGACAGGGATACCCGTTTCTTCCATCAGCAAGCGATCTAAATTACGTAACAGTGCACCACCACCGGTCAGAACCATTCCGCGCTCGGAAATATCAGAAGCCAGCTCCGGAGGACATTGCTCTAATGCCACCATTACTGCACTCACGATACCCGCCAGAGGTTCTTGCAGGGCTTCAAGGATTTCATTTGAGTTTAATGTAAATCCGCGCGGCACACCTTCTGCCAGATTACGACCACGGACTTCAATTTCACGAACTTCATCACCAGGATAAGCCGATCCAATTTCATGTTTAATGCGTTCGGCAGTCGCTTCACCGATCAGTGAGCCATAATTACGACGCACATAGTTGATGATAGCTTCATCAAAACGGTCACCGCCAATACGCACAGAAGAAGAATAAACCACACCATTCAGGGAAATAACGGCAACTTCGGTAGTACCACCACCGATATCCACGACCATGGAACCTGTTGCTTCAGAGACTGGCAAACCAGCACCGATGGCAGCAGCCATTGGTTCTTCAATCAGGAATACTTCACGGGCACCAGCGCCCTGAGCAGATTCACGAATTGCACGGCGTTCAACCTGAGTAGCGCCTACCGGCACACACACCAACACGCGCGGACTTGGGCGCAGAATGCTGTTGCTATGAACCTGACGAATAAAGTGTTGTAGCATCTTCTCGGTTACGAAGAAATCTGCAATTACACCGTCTTTCATTGGACGGATTGCAGAGATATATCCAGGAGTACGACCTAACATCTGCTTAGCCTCATGGCCTACAGCAGCAACGCTCTTTTGCGAGCCAACTCGATCCTGACGAATGGCAACCACAGAAGGTTCATTCAATACGATTCCTTGTCCTTTTACATAGATCAGGGTATTTGCGGTACCGAGGTCAATGGACAGGTCATTAGAAAACATGCCACGAAATTTCTTAAACATTCTAGAAAGTAATCCTGAAAGCTGAGGCGGTATATTAATCCGCCTACTTTACCAACCACGAAGGACGGCTACAAGGCACAAAAAAGCGTTCATTTAATGAACGCATCCAACGTGAGCTCAATACGCATGTTGGGCTCAACCTCAACCAAACACACGCCACATAAACTTTTCCACTTGATTTAATGATTTACACGTATTGTTGATACAGGCAAACGGAAACCAATAAGTAGGGAACGCTATTCTACGTGAAAATCATCAATATTTCAGAGTTAATAATGACGATTTTTACCACTATTTTTCTCTTTAGGAGGTGGAATCAACACCGGCGAGGCAAAAAACTCACCCTGACCACCGCCAATCCCACGGGAACACAGGGTTTCCCATTCGAGATGAGTTCTTACACTCGCAGCCATCACCACCACATTTGTTCCTTCGCAGGCGCAGATAAGGCTATCAACAAATAGTTGATTCTCGGGACGTCGATCGATATTACGCACCAACCCCGGATGAAGTTTGATCACTTCAATAGGCATGGTCTTAATATAAATAGTGCTGACTACCGTCAATCCCGCCTGAACAATGCCTAAACGACATCCCAGAAGATGCAGTAATCGAATCACCGGACGTAAACGATCGCTATATTGACAAACATCTGCCTCTGCAAGTTCAAATATTATTCGCTTACGATACGATTTTTCTTTTTCCAACAGATTATCCCGCAACCACACCTGAAAAGAGTGTTTAAGCAGAGAGTCGACCGTTACCGATACGGCGATAGTGTCATTGGGCCAGCGATCGAGCAAAGGCAGTGTTTTACTCAATACTAAACGGTCAAAGCGTTCGGTCAGGCCAAACTGCTGTATCAACGGCATAAATTCTGCGGGCTGTAATTCATCATTACCATCATGGATGCGAAGCAGTATCTCCCGATGATTCAATTCACCTTTCACCGTTACCGCAGGCTTGTAATAAATATCCGGCCCACCTTTATCCAGCATCTGTTCTAACAAAGTCCGCCAACGAACGCTGCCTCTGGCGGTACTGGTTACCTGACTGTCATAGATAAACCAACCGTTACCACCCTGTAATACTGCGGTACGAGCAGCCTGCTCAGCATTATCCATAATCTGTTCCGGTGTCTGCCCAACGTGGTAAAGACAAATACCTATATGAATCAGTGACTCTTTTTCAATGCCGGATGATAGCGGTAGCATATCCACCGCATTCACCAATTGCGCGGCAATCGCGTCAGCTTCTTTCAATGAGCGGTGAGGTAACATTACGCTGAAATCATTGTCGAAATAACGCGCCAGTAATGCCGCAGGATGGCGCATAATAAAGGTCGATAACATATTCACCAGTGTATACAGCAAATCGTCAATCACCTGTTTGCCATGCTCGCTCGCCATCAACTCCAACTCAGGCAAGCGAATCATCATTACGACACCATGGGCATTTGGTTCTTCAAGCTGGGTAGCCAATTGATTATCAAAAAACAGACGATTATTCAGTCCGGTTTGCGCATCCTGAGCGGCGAACGATCGAATCAGCTTATCTACCCTGACCCGTTCGTTACTCATATTACTCAGCTCAGACAACAGTCGGTTAATCGCAGCACTGGTATTCACGGGCCATTCATGTTCATCAGAGACTTCAGCGCCCTCTCTTTCTCCGGCTAAAATTCGTTGGGAACGCTCCTCCAACAGTAATAATCCTTTGAATTGCTGTTTAAGCCAGTGAATCCACCAAAACATAACTAAACCAATAAAAACAATGACCGTGATAATGGCTAGCAGAATCGGTAATGAAAAGAGTGTGCTGAGAATGGGATTAACATAGAGGATCTGCATGCGATAACCGGGATGTTGAGGTAATTCCAGATCGGTCTCGCTAAGGGTGTGAAATCTTTCCCAAAAACCGGGACGATTATCACTGCTATGGGTATAAATGATTTTATCTTTTTCGTCTTTAATCACCAGATGGTGCACGCCTGTGGCGTACATCACCACCGGAAGCCAACGGTCATAAACGCCTGGAGATTGATAAATCAATGCCTGATCTACCGTTGTAGTAAGCGCATACCAATGCTTCTCCATCTTTTCCTCACCAACAAAATAGACACTTAACATACTGGTCATCAGTGCCAAAATCATAGTAAGAAAAACTAATAAAGAAATAAAAATAGATAATCTGGCGGTAAATCTCATTCCCATAGTAAATTATTCTAATTTGCTGGAAAGCAATACAAAATTTGCAGAACAAATGCTCTACATCGCAACTTAACTGACTGACATTCTAGCAGACTTTATCAAAACACGAGACTTAACGTCATATTTTAATAAGATTTAAACACTCTTTTATCTACAAAAAGTGATAGCCATTTTCTATACATATAGCAATATAGCTAATAATGGCTTTTTTTTATTTCGATCATCATAGCAAAAGCCCACACCTTACCGATTGCCCCCTGCGCAACAAAAGAGAATAATAACGGCAATGGCTAAGTTGCTCTGAATGATATGACCCTTATTTCATTCACCTCCCTTCACTTTCGAATAAGAGTAAACACAATGATTAAAGCTCTGGTTCTTGAACAACAAGATGGACAAACACTGGCATCAGTAAAGGGTGTCACCTCCGAACAGCTGCCTGAAGGCAATGTTACCGTTGATATCAACTGGTCCAGCATCAACTATAAAGACGCATTGGCGATTACCGGTAAAGGAAAAATTATTCGTAATTTTCCAATGGTGCCCGGCATCGATTTCGCCGGTACCGTTCATAGCAGTGACGACCCACGCTTTTCACCAGGACAAAATGTCATACTCACTGGTTGGGGTGTCGGTGAGACTCATTGGGGCGGCTTAGCGGAACGCGCTCGCGTTAACGCTGACTGGCTGGTTCCTATGCCTGAAGGGTTGGATCAGCGCAAAGCAATGATCATTGGTACCGCAGGTCTGACCGCCATGCTGTGTGTCATGGCATTAGAAGAAGGTGGTGTTTTACCTGAGAGCGGTGAAGTATTGGTTACCGGAGCCAGTGGTGGCGTAGGAAGTACTGCCGTTGCCCTGCTGCATAAGCTGGGCTATCAGGTGTCCGCTGTCAGTGGGCGCTTACATAATGCGGAATATCTGTTATCTCTCGGTGCGAAGTATGTACTGGAAAGAGAGAGTTTTAGTGAAGCCGCTAAGCCACTGGAAAAACAGCGCTGGGCAGGTGCCGTAGATGTTGCCGGTGGCGATCTGCTGGCTAAAGTTATCGCACAAATGAATTATAACGGAACCGTTGCTGCCTGTGGTCTGGCAGGTGGGTACCAACTCCCCACTACCGTAATGCCATTTATTCTGCGTAATGTGCGTTTACAGGGTGTGGATTCCGTCATGATATCGACAGAGCGTCGAATTGAGGCATGGAAACGTCTGGCAGAGTTACTACCAGAAAACTTCTACCAGTTAGCCACCAGCGAAATCACACTGAAAGATGTACCTGCAACGGCAGAGAACTTATTATCAGGCAAAGTTACCGGCCGGGTACTGGTAAGTATCGCCTGATTTTTCGCTTTAAATAATACCCCACCGGTCTCTGGGTGGGGTAAATCAAACCATCATCTTTCTCCCTCGATAAGAATATTCCCATCCTAATTTCTGGAAAAACAGGACGATTGGGACAATGATTTGTCTAATCATCCGTAATATTGTCTGTTAACAGAGTATCTATCATGGTCAGAAAAACACACTTAACTGAAAACGCCGTAACACCTGAGCACCTGTTTTATCAACGCCGCAAAATTTTGCAGGCGTTAGGCATCAGTGCTGCTGCATTAGCGCTTCCTCTTCACGCTCAGGCTGAACTGCTCTCATGGTTAACCGGTGGAAACAAACCTAAAACTCCGGCAGGCAAAACACTGGTATTTACCCCATCCGCTAACTACCACCCCAACCTGCCTTTGACACCAGAAGAAAAAGTCACCGGATACAATAATTTTTATGAATTTGGTCTGGATAAAGCCGATCCGGCCGCTAATGCCGGAACGCTAAAAACTGAAGGATGGAAAATTCGTATCAGCGGTGAAGTGGCCAAACCGATAACGCTGGATATGGACGACATCCTTAAACGTTTTCCTCTGGAAGAGCGTATTTATCGCCTGCGCTGTGTGGAAGCCTGGTCAATGGTGATTCCATGGCTCGGTTTTGAACTAAACAAACTACTCAAACTGGCAGAACCAACCAGCAAAGCGCGCTATGTGGCCTTTCAGACTCTTTACGATCCGGAAAGTATGCCGGGACAAAAAAGCCGCTATATTGGTGGGGGGCTTGACTATCCCTATGTTGAAGGTTTGCGTATGGATGAAGCCATGCATCCCCTTACACTATTAACTGTCGGGGTATACGGCAAAACATTGCCAAATCAGAATGGTGCTCCCGTTCGACTGATTGTCCCCTGGAAATATGGTTTTAAGAGTATTAAATCCATCGTGGAGATCAAACTGGTGGAACAGCAGCCACCTACCACCTGGAATTTAGGTGCGCCAGATGAGTATGGATTTTACGCCAACGTGAATCCTCAGGTGGATCACCCCCGCTGGTCTCAGGCTACGGAACGCGTTATTGGTAGTAGCGGACTGTTGGATGTAAAACGTCAGCCCACACTCTTGTTCAACGGATATGGCGATCAGGTTGCTTCACTTTATCAAGGGTTAGATTTACGGAGCCACTTTTAGTGAAAATCAGGTCAGAAAACATTAAATGGCTAAAACTGATATTACATCTGTTGGCGTTTATTCCGCTGCTGTGGTTGCTACTCTCCATTAATCAGGGGTGGCTCAGTGCTGATGCAGCAAAAGATATTCAACATTACACCGGCAGAATGGCACTCAAGCTATTGCTGGCAACCCTGTTAGTAACCCCTTTGGCCAAAATGCTTCATCAGCCCATACTGATTCGCTGCCGACGACTGCTTGGGTTATGGTGTTTTGCATGGGCAACCTTACATTTGATTTGCTACAGCGTTTTAGAGCTGGGTTTAGATATCTCTCTGCTATTACAAGAGCTGATTAAACGTAACTACCTTATTCTGGGTATTATCAGTTGGTTAATATTATTGATAATGGCTCTGACTTCAACACAGAACTTCCAGCGAAAATTAGGCTCTAACTGGCAAACTATCCATAACTTTATCTATGTGGTAGCAATACTGGCACCAATACACGCCCTGTTATCCACTAAAGTGCTCTCGCTGGAGCTGGTGATCTATGCCGGAATCTCGCTATTCTTGTTGGCATATCGCTATAAAAAGCTGAGAAAGTGGTGGGAAAAGTACCAAAGAGGCAAATAATTTTGACCCGAGAAGGCTTCTCTGCCAAGGCTTTGCCTGATACCGCCTAAACTATCTTCGCTGATAAGACCAGTAAACAGCTGCTAATTTCGGCGAAATAGTTATAATGGCGCACTTTAATTTGATCCGTTCATACAATTTCACAAGAAGAAGAGTGACAATTGGCTGACATCGAGTTATTTTTACCGATTATTGTTTGATTGCCGGAGATGTCAGCACAATGACGAAGAAAGCGCACATTTTGCTGTTAAATGGCCCTAATCTGAATCTGTTAGGGACGCGTGAGCCTGATAAATATGGACATACGACCCTGACTGACATCGTGACCAAATTAGAGAGTGAAGCTCTGCGCTCAGGCGTAGCGTTTTCTCATCTGCAATCAAATGCCGAGTACGAGATTATTGATGCGATTCATCAAGCTCGTGGCTCAGTTGATTTTATTCTGATTAATCCGGCAGCGTTTACCCATACCAGCGTAGCCATTCGGGATGCGTTGCTGGCCGTCAATATTCCATTTATTGAAATCCACCTGTCTAACGTCCATGCTCGTGAGCCATTCAGACACCACTCTTATCTTTCTGATATTGCAGTGGGTGTGATTTGTGGCCTCGGTGCCGACGGTTATGACTTTGCTCTGCAAGCTGCCCTGCGCCGTTTGCAATAACTTTTTATTCCACGTAACAAGAGAATACGGAATCACACCTATGGATATTCGTAAAATTAAAAAACTGATCGAACTGGTTGAAGAGTCTGGCATCAATGAGCTGGAAATCTCTGAAGGCGAAGAGTCAGTACGTATCAGCCGCGGCCCTGTTGCTGGTAGTTATGCTATGCCAATGCAGCAATATGCCCTGCCTCAGGCACCAGCTGCTCAGCCAGCACCTGTTGCTGCTGCGCCAGCTGAAGCCGCTGCACCAGCGGCTATCAGTGGCCACATCGTTCGCTCGCCAATGGTTGGTACTTTCTACCGTACACCGAGCCCGGACGCAAAAGCGTTTATTGAAGTGGGTCAAACCGTTTCTGTTGGCGATACCTTATGTATCGTTGAAGCGATGAAAATGATGAACCAAATTGAAGCTGATAAATCAGGCGTGGTAAAAGCGATCCTGTTAGAAAGCGGGCAGCCGGTAGAATTTGACGAGCCGCTTGTCATCATTGAATAACGAGGCGAGCTATGTCTAAAAAAATGGACAAAATCGAAAAAGTGGTTATCGCGAACCGGGGTGAAATCGCCCTGCGTATTTTGCGTGCCTGTAAAGAACTGGGCATTAAAACTGTCGCCGTTCACTCCAGCTCCGATCGCGATTTAAAACACGTACTGCTGGCAGATGAGACCGTTTGTATCGGCCCTGCTCAGTCAGTTAAAAGTTATCTGAATATCCCTGCGTTAATTGCCGCTGCCGAAATCACCGGCGCCGATGCGATCCACCCGGGATATGGTTTTCTGTCTGAAAACGCAGACTTTGCCGAACAGGTAGAGCGCTCTGGCTTTATCTTTATCGGCCCTAAAGCCGATACCATTCGTATGATGGGTGATAAAGTTTCCGCTATCCATGCCATGAAGAAAGCTGGGGTTCCTTGTGTTCCTGGTTCTGATGGCCCACTGGATGATGATATGGTAAGAAACCGTGAGCTGGCTAAGCGCATCGGTTATCCGGTTATCATCAAAGCTTCCGGCGGCGGCGGCGGTCGCGGTATGCGCGTAGTGCGTAGCGACAAAGATCTGGAAGAATCCATTGTCATGACTCGTGCGGAAGCCAAAGCGGCTTTCAACAACGACATGGTATACATGGAAAAATTCCTGGAAAACCCACGCCATATCGAAATTCAGATTATGGCGGATGGCCAGGGCCATGCGGTGTATCTGGCAGAACGTGACTGTTCTATGCAGCGTCGCCACCAGAAAGTGGTTGAAGAAGCGCCAGCACCTGGCATCACTGAAGAACTGCGTCGCAGCATCGGTGAACGTTGTACTAAAGCCTGCGTAGAAATCGGCTACCGTGGTGCAGGTACCTTTGAGTTCCTGTATGAAAACGGCGAGTTCTATTTCATCGAGATGAACACCCGTATTCAGGTAGAACACCCGGTTACCGAAATGATCACCGGCGTTGACCTGATTAAAGAACAGCTGCGTGTGGCAGATGGCCAAAAACTGTCTATCAAACAAAAAGATGTTCAGGTGCATGGTCATGCTATTGAGTGCCGAATCAACGCAGAAGATCCGGATAACTTCCTGCCTTCTCCGGGCAAGATTACCCGTTTCCATGCTCCGGGCGGTTTCGGTATTCGCTGGGAATCTCATATCTATGCCGGTTATAGCGTACCGCCATACTATGATTCCATGATCGGTAAATTGATTGCTTATGGTGAAACCCGTGAAGTCGCCATTTCCCGCATGAAGAATGCGCTGGCTGAGCTGATCATCGATGGCATCAAAACCAACGTTAGCCTGCAACTGCGGATTATGAATGACAAAGGATTCGAGAAAGGCGGAACCAACATTCACTATCTGGAAAAAATGCTGGGTATTCAGGAGAAGTAATTTTTCTGAAGCATCTCATCCGAAAAGGCCGATAATTATCGGCCTTTTTTCTACCCTAAAGCGCATCTTCTCTTCCTTGCTATCTGTCGAAACTGTTGGTTTTTCTTGCAACACAAAAAAGTCCTAGGCAAACGTATCCGTTTCCGTACAATTCTATCCTTTGGCCCATAACCTCTGACTGTTTAACGTGATGGAGTACATATTGGATCCTCGTTTTCTTCAGGCTCATAAAGAAGCGCGCTGGGCAGTGTGGCTAACCATAGCCTATCTGATAGCCTGGACGCTGGCGGCTTATCTGCCAGACACCCAACAGGGAATAACCGGATTACCTCACTGGTTTGAGATGGCCTGTCTGCTGGTTCCTCTGGTTTTTATTCTCTTATGCTGGTTTATGGTGCGTTTTGTCTTCCGGGATATTCCGCTGGAGGATAATAACGATGCAACTTGATATCGTACTGCCACTGGTTGCCTATCTGGTACTGGTGTTTGGGCTGTCGATTTACGCCTATACCAAACGACAGAAAGGAAATTTTCTTAACGACTATTTCCTTGGCGACCGTTCAATGGGTGGTTTTATTCTGGCAATGACCCTGACCGCTACCTATATCAGTGCCAGCTCATTTATCGGTGGCCCCGGCGCTGCGTATAAATATGGATTGGGCTGGGTACTGTTAGCCATGATTCAGTTGCCTGCGGTTTGGCTGTCACTTGGCGTATTAGGCAAGAAATTTGCCATCTTAGCCCGACGTTACAATGCCGTAACGCTGAATGATGTGCTGTATGCCCGTTACCAAAGTAAAACGCTGGTCTGGTTCGCCAGTATCAGTTTGCTGTTAGCCTTTATTGGTGCAATGACAGTACAGTTTATCGGTGGTGCGCGTCTGTTGGAAACAGCCGCCGGAGTACCTTACGACATTGGTCTGTTAATATTTGGCGTGACTATTGCGCTCTATACCGCTTTCGGTGGTTTTCGCGCCAGCGTATTGAACGATGCCCTGCAAGGAATGGTGATGTTGATTGGTGCCATTTTGCTGCTGGTTGCCGTAATCTATGCAGCCGGAGGATTAGGTACCGCCGTCGATAAACTACAACAAATCGATCCTAAACTGTTATCACCCACCGGTGCAGACGACTTTCTATCCCTGCCGTTTATGGCTTCCTTCTGGATACTGGTGTGTTTTGGCGTCATCGGTTTGCCGCATACGGCTGTGCGCTGTATTGCCTATAAAGACAGTAAGGCAGTACATCGCGGTATTATTATCGGAACAATCATTGTTGCGATTCTGATGTTCAGCATGCATCTGGCGGGTGCGTTGGGAAGAGCAATAATGCCTGACCTGACCATTCCCGATCAGGTGATCCCTACGCTGATGATTAAAGTTCTGCCGCCGATGGCTGCCGGTATTTTTCTGGCCGCGCCGCTGGCAGCTATTATGTCTACCATTAATGCCCAGTTGCTTCAGTCATCGGCAACATTAATCAAAGATCTCTATCTTAGCCTCAAACCAGAACAGGCCCGTAATGAGCGTCGTCTGGCGCGCATATCAAGCAGCGTGACCTTTATTCTGGGGCTGTTGTTAATTCTGGCAGCCTGGCGTCCACCGGAAATGATTATCTGGTGGAACCTGTTAGCCTTTGGTGGATTAGAAGCCGTATTCCTGTGGCCATTAGTATTAGGCTTATATTGGGAACGGGCTAATGCTCAGGGGGCACTGTGCTCAATGGTTTGTGGTGCCCTGTGCTACGCAGTATTGGCCACCCTCAAAATCCAAATTTTCGACCTTCATCCTATTGTTCCCGCCTTAAGCATCGGCATTATTACCTTCCTGATAGGTAATAAACTGGGTGAACGTTCGGTCAATGCGCCGGTGATTCCGGTAAAATAAACATTACACAACCGGGATAACTTGCTTATCCCTTAAAGAGAATTGCTATGCCCTGGATACAGTTAAAATTAAATACCACCGGTGATAAAGCAGAAGAGATTGGTGATGCACTGGTTGAGAGTGGTGCCGTTTCTGTCACGTTTCAGGATACCCACGACGTACCGGTATTTGAACCACTACCGGGGGAAACACGTCTGTGGGGCGATACTGACGTTATCGGTCTGTATGATGCAGAAACAGATATGAAGCAAGTGGTTGCCATGCTGGAATACAACCCTCTGTTGGGCAACAATTTTGTACATAAAATCGAGCAATTGGAAGATAAAGACTGGGAACGGGAATGGATGGATAACTTCCACCCTATGCGTTTTGGCGAACGGCTATGGATTTGCCCAAGCTGGCGCGAGGTACCTGATGCTAATGCCGTCAACGTGATGCTCGACCCGGGTTTAGCCTTTGGTACCGGAACTCACCCCACTACAGCACTTTGCCTGCAATGGCTGGATAGTCTGGATCTGACAGGAAAAACGGTTATCGATTTCGGCTGTGGTTCCGGTATTTTAGCCATCGCCGCTCTTAAGTTAGGTGCTGCAAAAGCTATTGGTATTGATATCGATCCACAAGCCATTCTGGCCAGCCGCGATAATGCGCAGCGTAACGGCGTCTCTGAGCGTTTATCTCTTTATTTATCCAAAGACCAACCTCAGGACTTACAAGCCGATGTCGTGGTTGCTAACATCCTTGCCGGCCCTCTAAGAGAACTGGCGCCAATTATTAGTCAGTTGCCATTAGCTGGCAGGCATTTAGGCTTATCAGGCGTGTTAGCTACTCAGGCTGAGGGTGTGGCTCAGGCCTATCAGGAGATGTTCCTACTCGATCCGGTCGCGGAAAAAGAAGAGTGGTGCCGCATCACTGGCGTAAAAGTAAAAACCAACTAAATTAGCTAAAATCTTAACATAAGCAAGGGGTTGTCTGTATAGCCAGATCACCCCTTCAGTTTTTGCACATCCTCTGATACTTACCCACAATTGCCTGCCAGTGCAGATGAATAACCTGCTAAAGCGTTTTTCCATTAGCCTATAGTGCGGAATTTTTGCAAAAGACTGCTGAGTAGCCCAATAGAATAACCCATTGTTAAATATAGCGAATAAATCATAAATCACTTCAGCACTTTTATTTCTTTGATTTTAGTCGTCGATTGTTCAAAGTTTGTCCTTTCATCTGATTCAAAAAATGCGTAATATACGCGCCCTTGCAGACATATATGGTCTTCGTTGTCGATGCGCATTGGTAACCTTCAGCTAACAAATCGTTTAATCGCCGCTCCAATGGCGGGAATAACAGATCGCCCTTTTAGAACGATGTGTTATGCGATGGGAGCTGGAATGACTGTTTCGGAAATGCTTTCTTCCAACCCGGAAGTTTGGCGTACCGATAAGTCAAGATTGCGTATGGTACACCTTGATGAGCTCGGTATTCGGGCCGTTCAAATCGCCGGATGCGATCCGGAAGATATGGCGGCAGCGGCGCGCATCAATGTGGAAAACGGAGCACAGCTTATTGATATCAATATGGGCTGTCCGGCCAAAAAAGTTAACCGCAAGCTGGCAGGATCTGCACTGTTGCTGTATCCGGAACTGGTTGGGAAGATCCTTAGTGCTGTGGTGAACGCCGTTGACGTTCCGGTCACATTAAAGATCCGCACTGGCTGGGATCCGGAAAACCGTAATTGTGTTGAAATTGCCCAACTGGCAGAACGCAGTGGTATTCAGGCCATTACCATACATGGACGTACTCGTCGTTGTTTATTCAACGGTGAGGCTGAATATGACAGCATTCGATCGGTTAAGCAGAACGTAGATATTCCGGTTATCGCTAACGGGGATATCACCGACCCGCATAAAGCCAGAACCGTTTTGGACTATACCGGAGCCGATGCTCTGATGATAGGACGAGCGGCTCAGGGAAGACCTTGGATCTTCCGGGAAATCCAGCATTATCTGGACACTGGGGAGCTGTTACCACCAATGCCACTCGGCGAAGTGGAACGCTTGTTAACCTCGCATGTGAGAGAATTGCACGACTTTTACGGTCAAGGCAAAGGACTCCGCATCGCACGTAAGCACGTCTCCTGGTACTTGCAGGAACATGCCCCAAATGACCAGTTTCGGCGCACCTTCAATGCAATCGAGAATGCCAATGAGCAACTGGATGCACTGGGGGCATATTTTGAAATTTTGCCTAAACAGATAGAAGAGCTAACAGAACTATGTTCGAACAACGCGTAAATTCTGACGTACTAACAGTCGCTACCGTAAATTCACAAGACCAGGTCACTCAAAAACCTCTGCGTGATTCGGTTAAACAGGCATTAAAGAACTACTTTGCTCAGCTTAACGGTCAAGACGTTAACGATCTTTATGAACTGGTACTGGCCGAAGTTGAACAACCTCTGTTAGATATGGTTATGCAGTACACCCGCGGTAACCAAACCCGTGCTGCGACCATGATGGGTATCAACCGTGGTACTCTGCGCAAGAAACTGAAAAAATACGGTATGAACTGATAACTATCAGTTAACTGATTTAAGAAGGCGCTTATGCTGTTTGGCTAAGCGCCTTTTTTATTAACAGGCTATCTGGCAAAAAAATTATGCTTATGTAAGATTTCTTAGTCACTCTTTTGTCGTTTATGATGAAAGCGCTTTTATTCATGGAAGATAGAAAAATGATTATGGATATCTCTCGCAAATATTACTTAACCATTTTATTGGTTAGCGTATCAGCATCCGCCTTAGCATCAACCCAACAAGAAGTTAAAGACTTTTATTTTAAACAGGTCATTGGAAGTGAAGCTACCTGCCAGACTGAATTTTTTGAAAAGGTCAATGATGTCACTCAGCTAATGGTAACCAAAGTAGCCACCGCGACTTTAATTGGAAAAGATAAGGATGTCATAACGTACGATCTGAAAGAAATGATGACTTTTATGAATGGGAAAACGATAACAATAAGTAGTACTCAAACCACTACGTTCTCAGACTCTGCCTCAATGATGAAATTTGATAATGTCAGCATTACTGGTTTACCAAGCAAAGAGTTAGAGCTGATGTTTATTAACAGATATAAAGATAGGGGCTATTCCGTTCCCTATGAACAGGTCGAAATCAGCAATAATGAATGGTTCCATAATGTAAATAATGCAAATGGGACATCACAAAAAACAGTTTGTCGGTTAGCATCTGAATAATTAATAAGAAGGGTTAAATTCGCTTATTGGTATTTTGCGCGTCGCCATTTTAACCAAAAGATATGATAAAAATCAATTAATTAAGAATTTCAGCATTACTTCAGATATTTTCGTTGCGACATCATTACAGACACTTTCCCTTTCAGAACGGACTGGCATTATGGGCTTTGATCCACGCTTCGCTGACAGGATGAATAAAATGCAGCTCACTGGCATGCAGCATCAGCCGTGGTGTCCATTCAGTGCCTGGCAGTTGGCGACCGCCATACAAATCACAGCCCCAAATAGGATGCCCCAACTGTTGACAGTGGATGCGAAGCTGATGGGTGCGTCCGGTCTCCGGTGTTAGCTCTACCCGCGTTAACGGCAGTAATATCCCGTCTTTCAACTCATGATAAAAGCGCTCAACAACCCGATAGCAGGAACGAGCGGGTTTGCCGTGGGTGGCACAAATTGACATCAGCGGGAACAATGCGGGATCTTTGGCAATCGCCATATCTATCACGCCTTCATTATTGGCCAAATGTCCGCAGAGCAGTGCGCTGTATATTTTGGTCACAGTGCGCTGGCTGAACTGTTGGCAGAGCGCAACATTGATAGCCTTATTGCGGGCAATCACCATCAGCCCGGACGTACCAAAATCAAGGCGGTGAACCAGAGTACAACCAGGAAATATCTGTACCAGCCGATGATGTACCGAATCGAGATTTTGCGGATTTTTTCCCGATAGACTGAGCAACCCGGCTGGTTTATTGATAAGCACCACGTGATCATCCTGATAGAGAATCTCTATCTTTTCATGACACGGCGGGGCAATAAAGGTATCAATAATCTTAGACATCAGGCTATCCGGATGGAGAGTGGGAGCGGATGATAACCAATTCTAAACCAACTGGCGAATCTGATTGTTTCCCACGCATCCCCAAAATTTATCATCCATACTTAAACCAAAGACATAGTCTGCGCAGCCATTGTGCTTTACACTGCGCGTTGCAAAAACTGAGTTAATAAACGATTAAGCAGGTGGAAATGGCGATGAATGGAACGATCACAACATGGTTTGAAGATAAAGGTTTTGGATTTATCAAAGATGAAAACGGTGATAACCGTTATTTTCATGTGATTAAAGTCGCCAACCCTGAGCTGATTAAGAAAGATGCCGCAGTAACTTTTGAACCCGGCACAAATAACAAAGGTTTATCTGCTCATTCGGTGAAAGTTGTACCGGAAAGCAAATACATCTATATCGCGGGTGAGCGCATTAAACTTACGTCGATTCGGTCTTATCTGGTTTACAGCGAAGACGTGTCCGCCGATCCCCATATTGATAAAGATAATGTGGTGCTGTCTGTGGGTATACTGATGAATAGCATCAGACCGAAACCAGCCGTTAAATCGGGTGAAATGCGCACGCTAAAAAAACTCGCGATCACCACCTTTCAGGGAACGACGTTAATTTTCTCAGAAGATGAGATAGACGTGGATGCTACGGTGAAAATGCTCAAAGTCTGAAATAATTCAGGCGGAAATAAACGACCCGGTAATGAAATCAACATCACCGATAAAAGGGGCTAAAAAGCCCCTTTTACATCTAAAAAAACAGAGTACGCTACCAGCGAACCATATCAATGTACCTTATCCACCAACAACGTCTCCAGCAGATCCAGGTCATACAGCACCTTTTGTAACGTCTCATTGCTGATTTTGCGGGTTGCCCGCAGGTGGTAAAGCTCACCGCGTTCGGCTCTTAGTGCCGTTAAGCGAAAGCGCCGTTCCAGCTGTTCATCTTCCAGTGCTCTGGCTCGCTCATCACTGGTATAGATGCGTTTACGCAACGTACCAATAACCCTTGAACTGACCTCCGTTAGCATATGGGGATCAACGTTCTCCTCACTACTGGCCTCAATACGGTCGCGTAGTTTTTCCAGACTCACAATGCCCACTTCCGCCATGGATGCCCAGGCCACTCGAACCTCTTCCTCCAGAGTAGCCTTGTCGGTCACCACTAATCCTCTAAGCAGAAGAGGCAAAATAATCACCCCCATTACCAGCGAAAACAGGATCACCCCTGTCGCCAGGAATACCAACTGATAACGGGCAGGAAAAGGAAGACCACTGGTTAACAGCAACGGTATTGAAAGCACACCCGCCAGCGTAATCGCACCACGAACCCCGGCAAACGTCGCAATAAAGATTTCACGGATGCCATAGGTAGAAAACAGCAAAGGATGCTTTTTGAGGAAACGCTTACTGTAGATTTTCATCAGCCAGATCCATAAGAAACGCATAATCATCAGCGCAAAATAGATCCAGACGATATCCATAAACAAATGCCAGACCTCAACATTAGGATCGCTTTCCGCCTGAAGTATTGAGGCAGAGAGAATATCTGGCAGTTGTAGCCCTAACATAATGAAGACCATGCCGTTAAACACAAACTCCAGCATCGCCCAAACGCTATTGCCCCTTAAACGCATGGTTAAAGGGGCATTTCGAATAACCCCAGACTGACTGATGGTCATACCTGCCGCCACCGATGCCAAAATACCGGAGAAGCCAAGATGTTCTGCCACCAGATAGGAAGCAAAAGGTAACAATAACATCAGTACGATTTGGGTTGCCGGATCATCGCTGCTCCAGCGGCTAAGCAGCCGTAAGGATTTGCTGTATAGCCAGGTAATTGCAATACCCGACAGTACGCCACCAACAGCAACGATTAAAAAGTCCACCGTTGCGCCATAAACCGTAAATTCCATCACCCCCATGGCAACAGCAACCGCCAGTTTGAGAGAAACCAGGCCGGAAGCATCGTTCATTAATGCTTCCCCTTCCAGAACCCCCATGATGGATTTAGGGATCTTGCCCTCCCCTACAATGCCGCCCAACGCAACCGCATCCGTTGGTGACAATACCGCAGCCAGAGCAAACGCGGCTACCAGTGGAATACTTGGAATAATCAGATGAATCAGATAACCAACACCAACCACCGTTAGTACCACCAGCACTAACGCCAAGCCTAAAATTTCACGGCCATGATGCAAAAACTCACGTAGCGGAGTACGCCAACCGTCAGCAAACAGCAAAGGCGGAATAAACAGAACCAGAAACAGCTCAGGATCAAAATTGACGTGCAAACCAAAAGTTGGCCACGCCAACAGTGCACCACAGGCTATTTGCATCAAAGGAAGAGGGATCTGGAAAGGCAACATTCGGGTCACTACCCCCGAAAGAGAAACTACCAAAATTAAAATCAGAATCGTAAAAAATATTTCCATAAATCCCTCATAACTACCGGACAAAAACGCCCCTGCCACCCATTTAAAAAGCGGTAGTAATAAAATAGCACCATACCTTTTATAGCTAAAAGTAAAACGTGCCTTTTACAACACAACTCGTGTATCAGGTAAGTGCAGCAAGAATAGAGAGAGAAGGAAATAATGAAAAAAAGAAAGGAAATTGAAGGTGTTACTGACTTCGCTGATTTACCCCAAATACGATAAAACAACGAAGCCAGTCAGAAAATAACCTTAGATAGCCCAACCACCAACGTAGAAGGTCACTAGTGCCGCAGCAATCAGCACAATACTGATATTCAGCTTTCTCCACTCACCCGAGCAGACACGACCAATCACCAGCGAAGCGAAGCCCAGCATAATACCGGTTACAATATTGCTGGTTAATACGATAAATACCGCACAAATCAGCCCGGCCATCGCATCAACGAAGTCGTCAAAATCCAGACGGGCAACGTTACTCAACATCAATAGACCCACATACATTAACGCAGGTGCTGTGGCATACCCCGGAACCAGACCAGCTAATGGCGAGAAAAACAGCAGCAGCAGAAACAGTACCCCAACCACCAGCGCGGTTAATCCGGTACGTCCACCCGCAGCGGTACCCGCAGCAGATTCAATATAAACGGCAGCAGGAGAAGCACCTACCAGACCAGATAACATGCTGCTGACGGAGTCAGTTGTCAGTGCGCGACCGCCATTAATGATCTGACCATCTTTGTCCAGCAGGTTAGCCTGCCCGGCAACGGCACGAATAGTACCTGTTGCGTCAAACACCGCCGTCATGACCAATGCAAGAATACTCGGCAGAACTGCCAGTTGAAGCGCTCCCATGATATCCAGACTGAAAATCAGCGAGGTACCATCTTTTGCCACCAACGATGGCATTGAACTCATACCTTTATAGGTGACTGCCGGATCGAAGATCAGACCTAATGCAGAAATGGCGACAATCACCAGCAGAATGCCACCCGGTACTTTCAGACGTTCTAAACCAATAATCACCGCCAGACCAATAAAAGCAATCATCACAGGAAATGACGTGAAATCACCGAACTGTACCGGTAAACCCGCACCCGGGTTTTTAACTACAGCACCAATGCCGCTGGTAGCAATCATTAACAGGAACAGCCCGATACCAATACCGGTACCATGAGCAATACCAATAGGAATATTACGCAAAATCCATGCCCGAATGCCGGTAGCAGAGATTAGCGTAAACAGTACCCCCATCAGGAATACCGCTCCCAGCACGACCGGAATAGACAGCCCCTGCCCTAACACCAGACTAAATGCGGTAAACGCGGTGAGAGAAATAGCACAACCTACCGCCATCGGTAAGTTAGCCCACAGGCCCATCGCTAAAGAACCCAGCCCCGCAACCAGACAAGTGGCAACAAACACGGTTTCAACCGGAAAACCCGCTTGCCCTAACAGACTCGGAACCACAACGATAGAGTAAACCATCGCCAGAAAAGTTGTCAGGCCAGCCAAAACTTCCTGACGGACGCTACTGCCCCGAGCAGAAATCTTAAAATAACGGTCAAGAGAACCTTTCTGATCGGAAGAACTCGTGTCCCGATCGTTAACATTCGACATTGGTGATGTCCTCAAAAGGAGTAAAAATCAATATAAACAGTTAAGGCAAACGATTATCTGAGCTTATATACCCCCATTTCAACTTTTATTATCAAATTTTGAGAGATTTTTACGCGGGAGGTAATTTGAGGAAACAAAAACCGCTTATTGTTGTGCTATTCGGTAAGAAAACAACAATAAGCGGATTAATAAAGCAGCAGTGGCACTGACGCCCGAAATTAGTGCATCATCGACACACCCAAAAAGAACAGACAGGCTAATAGAGGCAGGCCTAAAAGTACCAGCTCAATAATTCTGATCACCGGATTATACTCCTCACCTTCCGGCAAGCGGTACAGTGAAATAGCATTCACCAGTAAAGCGATAAACGCAATAAAGCCAGCAACAAATACATCAACCAATACCACGCTTAAGGTCCAGCCCAGCTCATCGCCAGCTAAACCAGACGCCAGTAATTTTTGATGCTGCGACCATTGCCATAGATATAAAGCAAAGGGAATCAGCAGGGATAATGCTCCTAAAATCCAGGAAATGCGTCTTAGCATGAAAAAAACCTTAAATTAGAATAAAAAATGAAATTAGCCCAAAAAGAGATAAATTTATTACTGCTTAAAATTGACCCTGTTATCCTGGCTCTGAATTCTGTTGCGAGAGCCCGGTTACTATAGCAATTAATAGCCTCGGAGAAATCCCCTGAAAAGAGGAATTGGCTGACCATTGCTGCCAGACAACACCTATCCTGTCGTTAACCCATCGTTATTCCTCAATTCTTATATTATTTTTACGTTTTTTAAATGTCTTTTATCAAAATCTTTGCACCCCGATAGCTACCCTTCTCGTACTACCCATAAAAACGCCATTCAGGAAATTACCATGAGCCTAAGCCTTATTGTCGGAGTGCTAATTGTTGTTGCCCTACTCGGCTACCTCATTTATGCGCTATTTCATGCGGAGGATTTCTAATGACCATTACCCTGCTACTGACTATCGCTGCATTCCTGGGCACATTACTCATTTTATCGCTGCCATTGAGCCTCTTACTGGTACGATTAATTGATGGTGAACTGCCCTACCACATCATGCAGATAGAAAAAAAGCTGTGGCGCTGTGGTACCGTTAAGCCAAGAGAGATGACTAAATATCAGTATGCTCTGGCCATCGTGATATTTAATCTCTGTGGGCTCATCTTGCTTTTCGTCTTACTGATGACTCAGGCATGGCTCCCGCTCAATCCGGAAAAGATGCCTAACCTGTCATGGCATCTTGCGCTAAACACTGCCGTTAGCTTTGTTACCAACACCAACTGGCAGGCCTACAGCGGTGAAAACACCCTCAGTTATTTCAGTCAAATGGTTGGCTTAACGGTGCAGAACTTCTTATCCGCAGCAACCGGTATTGCCGTTGCGCTGGTATTTATCCGCGCCTTTAGCCGAAAGTTATCTCCTACGGTCGGTAATGCCTGGGTCGATTTGACGCGAATTGTTATTTATCTTTTGCTACCGATCTCTTTGTTACTGGCACTCTTTTTTGTCAGTCAGGGCGTTATCCAAAATGTCAGCCCTTATCTTCATCTGACAACACTGGAGGGAACATCGCAAGTTCTGCCAATGGGGCCAGTAGCTTCTCAGGAGGCAATAAAATTACTGGGAACTAACGGAGGTGGATTCTTTGGCGCCAATTCAGCTCATCTATTTGAAAACCCAACCGCCCTTAGCAACATGGCACAGATGCTGGCAATATTTCTTATTCCCTGTGCCTTGTGTATGGCTTTTGGTCGCGCAGTGGGTGACACCCGCCAAAGCAATGCATTGTTATACTGTATGTCGCTGATATTTATCGTGGCGGTTATTGCGGTTTTCTATGCTGAACTGAATGGTTCCGATTACCTGACAGCGTTAGGGCTCAACAACATCAATATGGAAGGCAAAGAGAGCCGTTTTGGCTTAGTGGCTTCCGCACTATACGCTGTCGTCACTACCGCAGCTTCATGCGGCGCAGTGAACGCTATGCATGACTCTTTTACCGCCCTTGGTGGAATGGTTCCCCTCTGGCTAATGCAGATTGGCGAAGTCATATTTGGCGGCGTTGGCTCTGGCCTTTACGGCATGTTGCTGTTTGTTTTATTAACGGTATTTGTCTCCGGATTAATGATTGGTCGCAGCCCCGAGTATTTAGGCAAAAAGATCGAAAGTTTTGAAATAAAAATGACGGCCTTAGCAATACTGGTTACACCAACTCTGGTGCTGGCAGGTACTGCACTGGCGGTTAGTGTCGATGCCGGCAAAACAGCCATCCTCAACCCCGGCGCTCATGGTTTTAGCGAAATCCTGTATGCCCTTTCTTCTGCTGCCAATAATAACGGTAGCGCTTTTGCCGGACTTAGCGTCAATACCCCGTTCTATAACCTGTTGCTTGCGTTAGTAATGCTGGCGGGCCGTTTTGGCGTCATTGTACCGGTATTAGCCATCGCTGGCTCGCTGGCAGAGAAGAAGCAACAGCCTGTCAGCAGCGGAACATTACCCACTCATGGCCCGATATTTATTTGCCTGTTAATTGGCACCATTTTGTTAGTGGGAGCGCTGACCTTTGTTCCCGCTCTGGCACTGGGGCCAATCGCTGAATACCTTCAGTTTTAATTCCGCAGGTAAACAAAGAGAAATCATTATGACTCGTCAACACAACACATTATTTGCGACCAAACTGATACAACAATCGCTACTGGAAGCAGTAAAGAAACTGGATCCGCGCGTTCAGTGGCGAAACCCAGTGATGTCTGTGGTCTATCTGGGAAGCCTGATGGCTAGTGTTATCTGGCTGGCAATTCTGGCCGATATGGCTGACGGCAACGCCCTGTTTACCGGCAGTATTGCGCTATGGTTGTGGTTTACCGTTTTGTTCGCTAATTTGGCTGAAGCGTTGGCCGAAGGCCGCAGTAAAGCACAGGCTGAAAGCCTGAAAGGGGTCAAGAAAACCAGTTGGGCTACCCGATTACTGGAACCTCATCCTGATGCTTCCTCTGAACAAGTCACATCTGAACAGCTGCAAAAAGGAGATGTAGTACTGGTTAAAGCAGGCGAAACCATTCCCTGTGACGGGGAGATCGTTGAGGGAGGAGCCTCCGTCGATGAAAGTGCTATCACCGGTGAGTCCGCTCCGGTTATCCGTGAGGCGGGTGGTGATTTTTCATCGGTTACCGGAGGTACCCGCCTACTGTCTGACTGGTTAATCATTCGCAGTACAGTCAATCAGGGAGAAACCTTCCTGGATAGAATGATCGCTATGGTTGAGGGAGCTAAACGCCGCAAAACACCAAATGAAGTGGCGCTAAGTATTCTGCTCATTGCATTAACTATTGTATTTTTAGTGGCGACCGTCACTATTCTGCCATTTTCTATCTTCAGCGTTGAAAGTAACCATTCAGGCGTTGCGGTTAGCGTGATTACTCTGATAGCGCTGTTAGTTTGCTTAATTCCTACCACCATTGGCGGCTTGTTGTCTGCTATTGGCGTTGCCGGTATGAGCAGAATGCTGGAGGCCAATGTTATCGCTACCAGCGGCCGCGCCGTTGAAGCGGCGGGTGATGTTGATGTTTTACTTCTGGATAAAACCGGCACCATCACACTGGGGAATCGTCAGGCATCGGAATTTTTACCCGCTCCCGGAGTGAGTGAAAAAACATTGGCAGATGCCGCTCAACTCGCCTCACTGGCTGATGAAACCCCGGAAGGTCGCAGCATTGTGATACTGGCAAAGCAGCGCTTTAATTTGCGTGAGCGGGATATCAGCAACCTGAATGCCTCTTTTATACCTTTTTCGGCTCAAACCCGAATGAGCGGCGTGAATATTCAGGAGAGAAAAATACGTAAAGGTGCCGTTGATGCGATCCGTAACTATTTGCAATCTAATCAGCAGGTTTTTCCTGTGGAGGTTAACGAACTGGTAGAGCGAGTGGCTCGTACTGGTGGAACCCCGTTAGTCGTGGCGGACAACCTTACCGTTTTAGGGGTCGTGGCGCTGAAAGATATTGTTAAAGGTGGCATCAAAGAACGTTTCGCTCAGTTACGGCTAATGGGTATAAAAACCGTGATGATCACCGGTGACAATCACTTGACCGCTGGCGCTATTGCAGCCGAAGCCGGTGTCGATGATTTTCTGTCGGAAGCAACGCCAGAGGCTAAGCTGGCGCTGATCCGTCAATATCAGGCGGAAGGTCGGTTGGTCGCCATGACCGGAGACGGCACCAATGATGCCCCTGCGCTGGCTCAGGCCGATGTTGCCGTTGCCATGAATTCAGGTACTCAGGCAGCGAAAGAAGCCGGGAATATGGTGGATCTGGACTCAAATCCTACCAAACTGATTGAAGTAGTACATATCGGTAAACAGATGCTAATGACCCGGGGAGCATTGACCACATTTAGCATCTCTAATGACGTTGCCAAATATTTCGCCATTATTCCGGCTGCTTTTGCGGCCACCTATCCTCAACTTAATGTACTGAATATTATGCAGTTAAGTTCGCCGACTTCCGCCATTCTTGCTGCGGTTATCTTTAATGCGCTGATTATTATTTTTCTGATTCCGCTGGCATTAAAAGGCGTGAGTTATCAATCAATGACGGCTCCAGCGCTGCTACGCCGCAATTTATTTATCTATGGATTGGGTGGTCTGTTGGTGCCATTTATTGGCATCAAACTGCTCGATATGTTGTTAACCCTGATTGGTCTGGCATAACACCTTAAACTGGATACCTGTATATGAACTATTTACGTCCCTCTATCGTGCTTTTGTTATTTATCACACTGATTACCGGACTCATTTATCCTCTGGCGGTAACCGGACTGGCTCACTTGTTCTTTCCTCAGCAGTCCGCCGGTTCCTTAATCACGGTGCAGAATAAAATTGTGGGCTCAGCCCTGATTGGACAGGCTTTCAGTCAGGCGAGCTACTTTAGCGGGCGCCCTTCTGCCACCGCCACCGAACCTTACAACTCGCTCTCTTCCGGAGGAAGTAATCTGGCGGGCAGCAATCCAGTATTGAAGCTGCGTATTGAGGCTGATATTCAACGATTACGGCAGGCTAACCCTGATGCCAGCATTTCCCTTCCCGCTGAATTAGTACTGGCATCTGCCAGTGGGTTAGATCCGCATATTTCCCCGCAAAGCGCCTACTTTCAAGTACCAAGAGTGGCTTCTGCTCGCCATTTAGCACCGGAACAGGTTAGGCAATTAATTAAATTGCATACACAAACCCCGCTGAGTATTCTCGGTGAACCAGTGGTCAATGTACTTGAGCTAAATTTAGCTCTGGATAGTACAACTCAGGCGGGGCAGTAAGCATCGTTATGTCAGATAATGAAATCCAGCGGCCCGATCCGGACCAATTGCTTGCTCAGGTAAATGAAGAGTGCCGTGGCAAGTTAAAAATCTTTTTTGGTGCCTGCGCCGGGGTAGGAAAGACCTACGCCATGTGACAGGAGGCACAGCGCCTGAGAACTCAGGGGCTGGATGTGGTCGCGGGAATTATTGAAACCCATGGACGTGATGAAACGGCCGCGCTGTTAGATGGGTTGGAAACCCTGCCATTAAAGCGAATTCAGCTACGTAACCATCAGATCCGAGAGTTCGATCTTGATGCTGCCCTTGCTCGCCATCCGGCGGTAATACTGATTGATGAGTTGGCTCACACCAATGCTCCCGGTTCACGCCATCCTAAACGTTGGCAGGACGTAGAAGAGTTATTGAGTACCGGTATTGATGTTTTCACCACTATCAATGTGCAACATCTGGAAAGTCTGAATGATGTTGTCGGTGGTATTACCGGCATTCGGGTGCGCGAAACCGTGCCTGACCATATGTTTGATGATGCCACTGACGTTATTCTGGTGGATATTCCACCGGACGATCTGCGCCAGCGCCTGAATGAAGGTAAGGTCTATCTGCCCGGGCAGGCTGAACGGGCAATTGAACACTTTTTTCGTAAAGGCAACCTGATCGCCCTGCGAGAGCTGGCGCTACGCCGAACTGCCGATCGGGTAGACGAGCAGATGCAAGCCTATCGAAAAACCGGTGAAAAGGAGCGGGTGTGGCATACCCGGGATGCCATTTTACTGTGCATCGGCCGTCATTCCGGTAGCGATAAATTAGTCAGAGCCGCTGCCCGACTGGCAGCCAAGTTGGGTTGTGTTTGGCATGCGGTATATGTTGAAACGCCAAGGCTACATAAAATGCCGAAAAGCCAACGACGTGCGATTTTGATGTCTCTCAAACTGGCACAAGAGCTGGGAGCAGAAACGGCAACGCTCTCCGATCCCAGCGAAGAACAAGCTATTTTGCGCTATGCCCGGGAACATAACCTGGGGAAAATTCTCATCGGCCGCCGCAGTGAACAACGTTGGAAACTTCGAAGTAGCTTTGCCGATCGTCTGGGGAAATTAGGGCCAGACCTCGATCTGGTGATTATTGCAGTAGAAGACACACCGAACCCATTACCCGCGAAAGAGAGCGATAACCGCCCCGTTACAGAAAAATGGCGATTAGAACTGTGCGGCTGCGCTGTTGCTATTCTGCTCTGTTCTTTAATTACTCTGCTGGCACAATGGCAGCTGCCTATGTTCGATCTGGCGAACATTGTCATGATCTATTTGCTGGGCGTGGTCATCATCGCCCTGTTCTATGGCCGCTGGCCATCGGTTTTTGCCACCATCATTAACGTTGCCAGTTTCGATCTGTTTTTTGTTCAGCCCCGCTGGTCACTGTCAGTCACCGACGCTCAATATATCGTTACCTTCTGCGTCATGTTGAGTGTCGGTTTGGTTATCGGTAACCTGACTTCCGGCGTGCGCTATCAGGCAAAAGTCGCCAGATTGCGCGAGCAACGAGCTCGACATCTGTATGAAATGTCAAAAGTCCTCAGTCAGGCGTTAAGCATTGAAGATATTGCAAAAAGTAGCGAACGTTTTATCAACGGCAGTTTTAATGCCAAAAGCCGGTTATTACTACCGGACAGAGATAACCGATTACAAGAAGTGAAATCAGATAACCAGTTATCGATGGTCGTTGACGAATCCATCGCTCACTGGTGTTTTGATAAACGCCAGCCCGCTGGCTCCGGCACCGATACCTTACCCAGTGTTCCTTATCAATTACAGCCATTAATCAGCCAAAACAAAACGCTGGGTGTTTTAGCCATTGAACCCTCCAGCCTGAGACAGCTTATGGTGCCGGAACAACAACGGTTGCTTCAAACCTATAGCGTTCTCATTTCTAATGCTCTTGAACGACTCTATTTGATTCACACCGCCGAGGAAGCAAAATTGAGTTCAGAACGGGAGCAATTACGTAACTCTCTGCTGGCGGCCTTATCCCACGATCTGCGCACCCCGTTGACCGTATTGCTGGGGCAAACCGATATACTGGCATCGGATTTGAAAAGAAGCCATCTTGCTCACTATCAGCAAGCCGAGAAGATCCGTCAGTATATTTTAAGCACGGCACAGCTGGTGAATAATCTACTGGATATGGCCCGTATCCAGTCCGGCGGCTTTACGCTAAAAAAAGAGTGGCAATCACTGGAGGAGATCGTTGGCAGCGCTCTGCATACACTGGAAGGGATATTGGAAGAGAATCGCGTTATTATCCATATTCCACCAGATTTACCGTTGATTAATTGCGATTCGTCTCTGCTTGAACGCGTCTTTCTTAATCTGCTGGAAAATGCGGTGAAATATGCAGGCTCCCAAGCCACGATTAGTATCAGTGCAACCGTTCAACCAGAGCAACAGGCCATTGAAGTTATCGTACGGGATAACGGTATCGGTATTATTCACGGGCAAGAACAGGCAATATTTGATAAGTTTTCCCGGGGCAATAAAGAGTCTGCCATTCATGGCATTGGGCTTGGTCTGGCAATTTGTCAGGCTATTATTCATTTTCATGGTGGTAGTATCCGTGCAGAAAATGGCCCCGATGGTGGTGCCTGGTTTTATTTCACTTTGCCTCTGGAACCACAACCCGAAATCATAACCAGTATGGAAGAATCATGACCCAACCCTCATTATCGATTCTTATCGTAGAAGATGAAAAAGAGATAAGGCGTTTTGTCCGGGCCGCACTGGAAAATGAAAACTGCCGGATTTACGAAAGTGAAACGTTGCAACGCGGACTCATGGAGGCCGCCACCCGTAAACCAGATTTGATTATTCTGGACTTGGGTCTGCCTGATGGTAATGGCCTGGATTTTATTCTCGACCTGCGTCAGTGGAGCTCAGTGCCGATCATCGTGCTTTCTGCCCGTATCGCTGAAGAAGATAAAGTGCAGGCGCTGGATGCGGGTGCCGATGACTATCTGGTGAAACCTTTTGGTATTAGCGAGTTAATGGCTCGAGTACGCGTTGCATTACGGCATCGTTCCGGCAACACGAAAGACCAACCGATTATCAGTTTTTCAGATATCAGTGTGGATTTAATCAATCGTCAGGTGATGAAAGGTGGGGAAGCGATTCATTTGACGCCCATCGAATTTCGGCTGTTGGCAGAGCTATTAGCCAATGCCGGTAAAGTTCTAACCCAACGTCAATTGCTCAACAACGTATGGGGCCCCAATAGCGTTGAACATGGCCATTATTTACGCATCTATATGGGGCATCTGCGACAAAAGCTGGAGCGGGATCCGGCCCGGCCAAAACATCTGTTGACCGAAATCGGGGTTGGCTATCGCTTTATGCCCTGATTTCTTCAGACTCAGGCACACTTGACGCCATTTCACAGGCCAGTTCTCCGACTCGCTTAATAGCCGCAATATAATGTTCATTGAAGGTGTAGCAATAGGAGAGTCGAAACGCATTCGCATAACGCCCGCTGGGTGAAAACAGCATCCCCGGCGTCAGGCTAATGTGTTCTGCCAACGCGGCGTGAAACAGTTTTACACCATCAACATTCAACGGAAGTTCTACCCATAAGACAAATCCCCCGGAAGGCTGAGTTGCCCGCGTTCCCTCAGGGAAATAGCGAGCTATCAATCCACGAGCTTCCTGCATCTGAAAGGCATAGCGTTTTCTCAACCCGCGCAAATGATGATCGTATCCACCGGTGGTCAGAAACTGCCCCAGCGTTTCCGCCAGAATAGTGGGTTCAGACATCGATGAGAGCGCTTTTAGCCGGCGTAATTTTTCTGCAAAACGTCCACCGGACATCCAACCAATACGAAAATCTGCCGCCAGCGTTTTGGTAAAACTGGTACAGAAAATCACCCAGCCATCTTTATCAAACGCTTTTACTGTCGGTAGCAAATCACCAGAAAACTGCAATTCAGAGTAAAGACCATCTTCAATCATAGGAACCTGATATTGATTAACCAGCTTCGCTAAACGCTGTCTCTCTTCTATCGGCATACTGCAACCTAATGGATTTTGCACGCCGGGCATCAGCATCAGAGCGTCAATTTTCTTCTCTTTCAACAGCGCTTCAACGGCATCCACTGAGATGCCATGCTGTGAGTCAGTTGGAATCTCTACTGCATTAAGCCCCAGCATCGCCACCATAGAGATCATATAAAAATAGGTGGGTGACTCCAGTCCGACACAATCTCCTGGTTTAGTCACCGCACGCAGCGCCAGTTGCAGCGCTTCCAGACAACCATGAGTCAAAATAATCTCATCAGAACTCAGAGACATTCCCAGCAAAGGCGTTCTGCGGGCAATCTGCTGCCGCAATCGCAGGCTGCCCGGCGGCAGGCTATAGGTACCTATCATATTAGGTTGGGAACGTAATAATTGATTTAAGAGACGGGATAGCTTCTTTGCCGGATAAAACGCTTCACCAACCGGACAGGCTAAAGAGATATCGGTAAACTCAGGGTTCTGCTGTGCGGCAAAAACCATGTCGATCAAATCCAGAACTTCCAGCTTAGGAGAAGAGATGGGGGTCACCGGCATCGCTGTTTTATTCACTTGCGGCAAACGCGCTCTGACGTAATAACCGGACTGAGGGCGCGCCTCAATAACGCCACGATCCTCCAGATTACGATAGGCCGCCAGTACCGTATTAATACTTACATTACGGTTACGAGCCGCATGTCGAATGGAAGGTAACCGATCCCCAGCCTGCAACACACCGCGACGAATTGATTCAACAACACCATCAGCAACCTGCAAATATAACGATAAATCATGATTATCTGACATGAATGAACCCCGGTAAAAAGCATCGACGACTTAATACGCTATCACAACTGTATCCATTAAAATATCAGTTTTCTGTATCTGTTACCTTTCATTTACCACCCCTATTATATCGTGACCTACCGTGATAATTGGTGCAGAGACAGCCATGATAGATTTAGCTTTAATCAGTTATATTGTTGTAATGAGTATTACCCCTGGCCCTAATAATCTGATGCTGGCAACATCAGGCGTTAACTTTGGCCTGCGCCGCACTATGCCTCATCTGATTGGTATCAGCCTTGGCTGTGGTGTGTTATGTCTTTGCATTACTCTCTCTTTTAGTGTGATTCTGAATAACATCTCATCTATTCGCCTGCCGCTGGCGATCTTTGGTTGTACCTATTTACTGTGGCTATCCTGGAAGATTTGGCTGGCCGGTAGCCCTGAAGGAAAGGCGCATGCTCATCCGATGTCGCTGGTGGGTGCTATGTTGTTCCAGTGGGTTAACCCCAAAGCCTGGCTAATGCTGGTCAATGCCGCCATTCTGTTTAGCTCGCGGGAAATGGATATCACTATGAGTGCTCTGTTACTTTCCGCTGCCTTTACCGTTGTTGGTTTCCCCTGCGTTTATGTCTGGGCGCTAATGGGTGACAAATTGCGGGAAACCCTGCAAATTGGCTGGCGATTACGCGTGTTTAACGGCGTGATGGCAGGTTCACTGGCCTTGACCGCTTTTTGGCTGCTGTGGGATGAATGGAGAACGTTTCAGACACTGGTGTAATTACCCACGCCGATAACGCTCTGGCGTCGTTCCGGCATTATGCTGAAACATCGCAATGAACGCCGATGCGGAACTGTAACCGACCTCCAGCGCCACTTCCTGTACGGTTTTTCCCTGCTCTAACAGGGAAATGCCATACAGAAAACGCAAACGTTGCCGCCACTCACTGAATGACATTCCTAACTCCTGATTGCAACGACGGGCTAACGTACGTTCAGTAGTATAAACTCGCTTAGCCCACTGAGCCAGTGAGGTGTTATCCGATGGGTTGGCTTCCAGTGCCTGAAGAACAGGCGCCAGATATTTATCATCACTGCCTGGTAGCCAGGTATGTTGAACCGGTGCGACCGAGAGCTGATCCACCAAAACCCGACAAAGGCGGCGGTCGGCATGGTTTACCGGTACCATAATATTGCGTTCAAAGCAGGACTCAACAATCGCACTGCATATGGCCCCCATATTCAAGACACAGGGTTGTTCGGGCATCCCTCCACAAAAACGGGCGGCAATATTGATAGAACGGAATCGGGTTGGTCTTCGGTTGTAGCTGGAGTGTTCCATGCCCGCAGGGATCCAAATAGCAAACCCGCAGGGCGCTAAAAAACGCTGACCACCAATATTCAGGGCAAACACGCCCGATTTTACGCAGATGACTTGTCCCCAATCATGAGAGTGAGCAAGAAACTCCGTATTGGCATTTACCTCTTCACTACGAAAAAACAGAATGCTGTCAGGGTGCGACTCTGTCGATGCAAAACGCTGTTCGCCGGGCATACTCCTCCATTGGGCTTAATCAGGATTGTCTGAAAGACGTGATCAATTGTCTGATTTGAAGTATATCTATCAAACAGGACAGATGTACACTCTGCAACCTGATAATTTCTGTTTATGAGTGATGTACCGTATGGCCTACCTGTTCCCCCTGCTTGCTGTCCTTATTTGGGCAATTAATGCCATCGTCAATAAGCTGTCAGCTGGCGCTATTGATCCTGCGGCAATTTCATTCTACCGCTGGGCATTGGCCTTACTTATCATGACCCCTTTTATTTTGCCGGGTGTCATTCGCCGCAGAAAGAGTATCTATCCCTACTGGTGGAAGCTGTTAATCCTTGGCTTTCTGGGAATGGCGCTGTATCAAAGTCTGGCTTACTACGCAGCCTACACCATCAGCGCATTAACGATTGGTATCTTTGTTTCGCTGATCCCATTACTGACAGTACTATTAAGCATTATTATTCTTAAGACACCACCAACGCTGGGAGTGGTTATCGGTGGGCTGCTCTCTTTCTGTGGTCTGGTATGGCTGATTAGCGCAGGAAACCCTGCCGGTTTGTTATCCATTGGGGTTGGTAAAGGTGAACTGATGATGCTAACCGCCGCCACCGCCTATGCCCTGTATGGTGTGTTAACTAAGCTCTGGTCAATCCCACTATCAAACTGGCAATCGGTATATATTCAATCTTTCTTTGGCATGTTGCTGCTATTACCTGATTTTCTGATGACCGATGATATTTCGCTAAACGCACATAATATTCCATTGGTGTTGTATGCCGGTATTCCTGCTTCGGTTATTGCGCCTTTTGTCTGGATTCAGGGGGTGATGAAACTGGGCGCCAGCAAAGCAGCACTGTTTATGAACCTGACACCAGTGATAACCGCTATTATCGCCATTATCTTTCTGCGTGAACCATTACACAGTTACCATCTTGTTGGCGGCACCATCTCACTTATCGGCGTTATTCTGGCGCAGCGGTTGCATATCCCTTTGGGGAAAACCAAGCCAAAAGTCTCTATTGTTGAAGTGGAGAGATAACAAGATATGGCTGAAATCGGGTTATATTCTGTGAATCCGCGCTGCAACACATTACAATAAGCGCACTTACTCAGGTTTGTTAATAAACAGAGATGGATAACCAATGAATTTTGAACTAATGGTGGATGGTGAAGTGTTGCCGGAAGTCAGTATGCCAATACTGAAGAAAGCCGTAGCCGGTATCTATGACGATGTTGGCAGTTTTATCGTGCTGGAACCCAAAACGCCATTAGAGGGTTCAATCTATCTTCAGGCCGCATTAACCGATGACAATTATATGGTTGAAACCAGGTTAGTCTTCGGCGAAGAGTTTTCCCACTATCGCTATACCACCAGTGATGTGGATGAAGTCACCGACTTTTTTGTTGCCTATTATCAGGATAACAAGATACCAGATTTAAAACGTTGGGATGATGTGACGGAAGAGTTTTAAGTAATACAAGACTACCAAATCAACCTATTGATAAACCAAGAAAATTATCAATAGCACCTATTCCGGTCGTAAAATCTAAAGTAATCATATTGAGTTTGTGCTCGACCGGAAGAGCGCTTGTACTTAGCTTCAGAGCGTATCCGGTAGCTAGAGCGGCTACGCTTCGCCCTTCCGACAATCGACGCTTTTAAAATATAACATCATCAATCTTATGAATTAATCAGGAGCCTGATAGCGTTACGCCGTTAGCCCAGTCGGCTTCAGGATCTTCCATGGCGACCTGATGTACGCCGCCCGGGAACTGTGATTGCAGCAGTTCATACTGTTCCTGTAGCTCCCCAATCGGATGTTTCCAGTCATGAAGGTAGTAAATTGCCTGAACCTTAGCTTGCAGCATGGATTTAGTGCAGTCAAAGCAAGGGCGTAAAGTAGAATAGACTACCGAGCCTTCAACCGGGTTACCAAATCGCGCAGCGGAAATAATGGCATTCTGCTCTGCATGAACACAAATACAAACATCATAACCAACGCTGGCTTTATAGGCAGCACGGTCACGACAACGAACACAACCACCATCGGTACAGTTCTTTATTCCTTCCGGCGTGCCGTTATAACCGGTAGAGATAATTCGATTATCTTTGACCATCACACCCCCAACCTTGCGCCCAAGGCAGTTAGCCTTTTTACGTACGGCAATGGCGATATTCATATAATACTCGTGTCGTTCCATACGCTTTCTCCTGATGGTGTGAGTGGTGGCTACCTGATTCTGACGGTCATAATGAATAAATTACGAATAGGTAGCAATATACCAGTGAGCATTCAGCTTTTCTAATGTATCCCCATCTAATGGATGTGTACCATCTTCAATATGCACCAGATTTATCGTCCAGGGTACACCGCCCTTTTGCCACAAAATAAATGAAATATCGCCATTGTCCATCAGACTAAAGCCACTGATTCGAAGGTTTTTCAACTCACTGCGCAGTTCATAATACAACTTTAATGAAATCTCATGCTGCTGACAGTAGGCATCGATAAACCATTCAGGTTGGCTGGCTTTAGGATTGTGCGCATCCGGATAGTGCGTCACTCTCACACCATTCAAAAAACGGTAAGAGTCATAATGAACAACTCGATCGCCATCCTGATAACTGCCGTCACTTCCCAGTTCCAGAGAACGAATCTTTCCATAACTGGAAATTTTATGAACCAGAGAATCCAGTTCACGCGCATTGATCCAGAAGTATCCCTGCCAGGTAAAATGAGCCTGCCAAATCCAGATAATCGACAGACTAATGAAAATCAATACGGCAATATTGCGTTTCTTCTTATGTAAAACCGCCAGAATAAGTATCAGAAAACCAACAGCAACCAGAATAGTGACCAGCGCAGAGACATGCAGGAAAGGTAATAAAAACAACAGAAACAGTAACGGCACAATCGCCAACAGTGGGTTTAGCTGGTTCAGTTTCGACAATAAAGAAGGCGGTACCATTCAACATCCATTGAGCATAATGATTAAAATAGGGTAAATCTCCCTCTATGATAATGGGTTCTGAGATAATGAAAAGCCCTGTCGCAGACAGGGCTTTGGGAATTGCTTTGCTGAATCGGTTTTATCAGAACGGAATATCGTCATCAAAATCCATTGGTGGTTCATTTTGCTGCATTGGTGCACTTTGTTGCTGAGCCGGGCGAGATGCCTGAGCCTGTGATTGCTGCGGCTGTTGTGGTTGACCCCAGCTACCTTGAGCTGACTGGCCTTCACCGCCGCCCTGACGGCCACCCAACATTTGCATTACGCCGCCAATGTTAACCACAACTTCAGTGGTGTAGCGATCCTGACCGCTCTGGTCTTGCCACTTACGCGTTTGCAGAGAACCTTCGATATAAACCTGTGAACCTTTACGCAGGTATTCACCTGCAATTTCTGCTAATTTGCCGAAAATCACCACACGGTGCCATTCGGTTTTTTCTTTTTGCTCACCGGTTTGCTTATCACGCCAGCTCTCAGAAGTCGCAATGGTAATATTCGCCACCGCACCACCATTAGGCATATAACGAATTTCCGGGTCCTGACCCAGATTTCCGACTAGAATTACTTTATTGATGCCTCTGCTGGCCATGTCGATTCTCCTGATGAGTAAAGATATACTATTTTGATCCCTCGATTGTAGCATGGCAACAGGCGAAGGACACAAGCGTTAAAAAATGGAATTGAGTCCACAAACTTTATTACAACCGCAATGAAATTACATCTGCCATTGCATAACATTTCCCAGTCAATGACTTATCTGCTGCGGTAAAATCAGGCATTCGGATTACCGTGCAACTCCTGAGCAATCCCTTGTTTAACATCATCAGGAATTTTTAACGCTCTGGCCAGTTCATCTAAATAGCTACGCTCCATAAAGTGGTCAACATCAATCACTGCGCAACTTAACAGATAAACTTCCAATGCTTCTTCTTCGTTTTTGATGCCATAAGCCAGAGTTTGTGGATCCAGAGGTTGTTCAATGGCTTGTTGTACCCACTGCTCGGCTTGCTCACCTATGCCTAGCTGGTGAATCTGATTATTAATCGTCTGCTGTTCTTGCTCATCAATATGACCATCACTTTTGGCGGCAAAAACCAGTGCCTGCACCAGTCGACGAGCCCGTTGATCCACCGGCGTTTGCTGGGAACTAAACTGTTCATCCTGTTGTTGAGTCTCTTTCACTCGTTGTTTATATTTATTCCAAAGCACCGCGCCTAATACTGCACCACCGCCAATCACCAGCGCATTTTTACCGGCACTTCCTACCATCTTGCGGGAGGATTTATTGGTTAACAGCAATCCTGCCAGACCACCCAGCACGCCCGGCATTAATAAATCGTTTAATCCTCCTGACTCGTGGTTTTCTCCATTACTTTTTTGCCCGAGTATCGATTGAATCTGTTGTAGCCAGTTGTTCATCATTTTTCTCCATCATATGTTGATGCTACGCAGCGAGGCGAACCTTGTCCGAGTATAAGAGAAAAAACGTCAAGATATGTATAACCCATCAAATGCCAGATAAACGATTTATACCCGGTTTTAGCAACCACTATCCCAGTAACTTTCCGATACATATGAGTGAGAAACAGCCAATTACTTGAAATTATTAGTGCTAATTTGCCGCCTTACCATTAGAAGGCTTTTTGTTCTAAATCACATCATAACACTGTATATCCATTCAGTTTATTTTGTGCGATAATTCGCAGTTCCGCGTCAGAGTTAACACAGTAAGGCTTGTTGAAATGGATAAGATAGAAGTCCGGGGCGCCCGCACCCATAACTTAAAAAACATCAACCTGATCATGCCGCGCAACAAGCTGATTGTTGTTACCGGGCTATCCGGGTCAGGTAAGTCATCATTGGCGTTTGATACCCTATACGCTGAAGGGCAGCGCCGCTACGTCGAATCCTTATCAGCCTACGCTCGTCAGTTCCTGTCGCTGATGGAGAAACCGGATGTAGACCACATTGAAGGTCTTTCCCCGGCGATTTCTATTGAACAGAAATCAACCTCCCATAACCCGCGTTCTACCGTGGGTACCATTACTGAAATTCACGATTACCTGCGTTTGCTGTTTGCTCGCGTAGGTGAACCGCGTTGCCCTACCCACAATATTACGCTGGCTGCCCAAACGGTTAGTCAGATGGTCGATAACGTGCTGACATTACCGGAAGGCACCCGCCTGATGCTACTGGCTCCGGTAATCAAAGATCGTAAAGGCGAACATATTAAAACGCTGGAGAATCTGGCGTCTCAAGGCTATATCCGTGCCCGAATTGACGGCGAAGTTTGCGACCTTTCCGATCCGCCAAAGTTAGAGCTGCAGAAAAAACACACCATTGAAGTGGTCGTCGACCGCTTTAAAGTACGTGACGATATGGCGCAACGGCTGGCAGAATCATTTGAAACCGCGTTAGCTCTCTCTGGCGGTAGCGCTGTGGTTGCCGATATGGACGATAACAAAGCGGAAGAGATGGTGTTCTCCGCTAACTTTGCCTGCCCGATATGTGGTTACAGTATGCGCGAACTGGAACCCCGCCTGTTTTCATTCAACAATCCGGCCGGTGCCTGTCCGACCTGTGATGGTCTGGGCGTTCAGCAGTATTTTGATCCGGAACGCGTTGTGCAAAACGATGAGCTATCGCTGGCTGGCGGCGCTATTCGCGGCTGGGATCGCCGTAGCTTTTACTATTTCCAAATGATTCGCTCCCTGTCTGAGCACTACAAATTTGATGTGGAAGCGCCGTTTAACAGCCTGCCGGAAAACGTCCGGAAGGTGATACTCAATGGTTCAGGTAAAGAAAACATTGAGTTCAAATATGTTAACGATCGCGGTGACACCACCGTACGTAAGCACCCGTTTGAGGGTGTGCTGAATAATATGGAACGCCGTTATAAAGAAACGGAATCCACCGCCGTGCGTGAAGAATTGGCTAAATTTATCAGCAATCGTTCCTGTACCTCCTGTGGTGGTACTCGTCTGAAAGAAGAAGCTCGCCACGTATTCGTCGAAAATACGACCCTGCCAGAAATTTCTGAGCTCAGTATTGGCGATGCGATGAAATTCTTTGGTGCCCTGTCCTTGCAAGGCCAGCGAGCACAAATAGCCGAAAAAATTCTGAAAGAAATCGGTGAACGCCTAAGCTTTTTAGTCAACGTTGGTTTGAACTACCTTTCACTCTCACGCTCGGCAGAAACCCTGTCCGGCGGTGAAGCCCAACGTATCCGCCTTGCCAGCCAAATTGGTGCCGGCCTGGTTGGGGTAATGTATGTACTGGATGAACCTTCCATCGGTTTACATCAGCGCGATAACCAACGCCTGCTGGATACCCTGATTCATCTGCGAAATCTGGGCAATACTGTCATTGTGGTTGAACATGATGAGGATGCTATCCGTGAAGCAGACCACGTGATTGATATTGGCCCGGGAGCCGGTGTTCATGGTGGTAATGTGGTCGCTGAAGGTACCATGGAAGACATCATGAAGGTTCCGGAATCGCTGACCGGTCAATTCCTGTCGGGTAAACGTAAAATTGAGATCCCTAAACAACGGGTTGCGGCAGATGCCAGCAAGGTGTTGAAAGTGATTGGTGCGACAGGAAATAACCTGAAAAACGTTACGCTGACGGTTCCTGTTGGCCTGTTTACCTGTATTACCGGTGTTTCCGGTTCAGGAAAATCTACCCTAATTAATGATACTTTATATCCGATAGCCCAACGCCAGCTTAATGGCGCTACTGGCGATGAAGTCGCGCCTTACAAAGAGATTACCGGCCTGGAGCACTTCGATAAGGTGATTGATATTGACCAAAGCCCTATCGGACGGACACCTCGTTCTAACCCGGCAACTTATACCGGTATTTTTACACCGATTCGTGAACTGTTTGCCGGTGTACCTGAGTCTCGTGCCCGTGGCTATAACCCTGGTCGTTTCAGTTTTAACGTTCGCGGTGGTCGTTGTGAAGCCTGTCAGGGCGATGGCGTAATTAAAGTTGAAATGCACTTCTTGCCTGATGTGTATGTTCCTTGCGATCAGTGCAAAGGTAAACGCTATAACCGTGAAACCCTGGAAGTAAAATATAAAGGTAAAAACATTAATGAAGTGCTGGAGATGACAGTTGAAGATGCCAGAGAATTCTTTGACGTAGTGCCCGCTCTGTCACGTAAACTGCAAACATTAATGGATGTCGGCCTTTCCTACATTCGTTTAGGCCAGTCGGCCACCACACTGTCCGGCGGTGAGGCTCAGCGGGTGAAACTGGCAAAAGAGCTTTCCAAGCGCGGTACCGGTCAAACGCTGTATATCTTGGATGAACCCACCACCGGTTTGCACTTCGCTGATATTGAACAGCTGCTAACAGTCCTCCATCAGCTACGAGATCAGGGCAATACTATCGTGGTCATCGAGCATAATCTGGACGTCATTAAAACCGCCGACTGGATCGTCGATCTGGGGCCGGAAGGGGGTAGCGGTGGCGGTCAAATTCTGGTTTCCGGTACGCCTGAAACCGTCGCAGAATGCGCTGAATCACATACTGCCCGCTTCCTGAAACCAATTCTGGAAAAAGGCTAATATCGCCACAAAAAGGGAAGCTTGTTTAAGCTTCCCTTTTTATTTACTACTTTTCCTCAACCAACCCGGTTTGAATATGTCAGTCTCCTGCCATCATTAAAAGCTGAATAGTATTCAAACTGATTTATAATCGTCGTATATTGCCTGCCTTCACAGGGGGGCGTTATTTCAGTATTCAAGGAACAAATATTTATGTCGTTTTCTTCTCACTTCCGCTGGCTGGCTATGGCGTTACTGGCACTTACGCTAACCGGTTGTAATTATAACGAAATTCAAACTCAGGATGAAAATGTTACGGCGAGCTGGTCTGAAGTTTTAAACCAATATCAGCGCCGTGCTGATTTGATCCCTAATCTGGTATCTACCGCCAAAGGCTATGCTGCCCATGAAGCAGATGTGTTTAAGCAAGTTTCCGATGCGCGCTCAAGAATTGGTTCTACAGAACAAAATATGACGGCACCGGATAGCGAAGAAGCTATGCGCTCTTTCCAGCAGTCACAAGCTCAGCTGGGTAGTGCCTTATCCCGCCTGCTGGTTATCAGAGAGAGCTATCCCGATCTGAAAGCCAATGAAATGTTCTCTAATTTGATGGTTCAATTGGAAGGCACAGAGAATCGAATTGCCGTTGCCCGTCAGCGCTATATCAAAGCAGTTCAGGATTATAATCTTGAGATCCGCCGATTCCCTGGGCTGATTACTGCCAAGCTTTTAGGATATAAAACCAAGCAAAACTTCCTGCCGGAAAACAGTGAGCAAATATCAACGGCTCCAAGCGTTGACTTCTCCTCTTCAGGTAGCGATCGGAGATAGTTATGCGCCGTCTGGTACTGTTTGGACTGTTTTTTCTGTCATTGCTGGTCAATGCGGCACCGATTGCTGTGCCGCCATTACAGCAACAGGTTACAGACCTGACTGCTACGCTGTCAGCAGACAGTGTCCATACCCTGACGCAGCAAGCTGCCAGCTTTGAGAAAAACACTGGGCACCAGCTTGCAATACTGATTATTGACACAACGGGTGATGAAACTATCGAACAATTTGCCACCCGCGTTTTTGACCAGTGGCAACTGGGTAAGAAAAATGTCGATGATGGCATATTGCTTCTGGTGGCTAAATCCGACCGGACAGTACGAATTGAAGTAGGATACGGTCTGGAAGGCGATCTAACCGATCTTCAATCCAGCCAGATTATTAATCGTCTGATTATTCCAAGTTTTAAGCAGAACGATTACAGCCGGGGAATAGAACTGGCTGTGGAAGCCATAATCTATCAGCTAAACCCTGAACACAAAAATGGAGCTTCTCCGCAGCAAGCGCATTCTCAATCAGATGCTCCTCCTATTGATGAAGGACGTTCTATCCTGTGGTTAGCTGCTCTGGTGATATTATCCAGTCTGTTTCGTAAACTGACGCTACTAAAAAAGATGTTTTTTACCGGTCTGACACTGACCGCTGGTGTTCTGCTATTTCAACTGCTCATTAATCATGCCGTTGTCTGGTTGGATCTGCTTTTATCATTTGGTCTCGGCGCTATCGGAACACTTATTGCCCCAATGCTTATGAATGCCTTACTTAGCGGTGGTGGCCGTGGTGGGGGCGGATTTGGCGGCGGTCGTGGTGGTGGTTTCGGCGGCGGTGGCGGATTCAGCGGCGGCGGTGGTCGTTCTGGCGGCGGTGGCGCATCAGGTCGCTGGTAGCTGATCTAAAAACGGGTTGATGGAATGACCATCAACCCGTTTTAATCTTCATCGTTATTCTGCTGCTATTTGACAGTTACCGAAGAAAAACAAAATACTAGAGTTAAATCATTTATCTGGTTCAGGTATCTACACCCCACCCACGACATGAATTATTATAACTTATCGTTTAAATCATCATCTGATGTGATGATTAATTCATTCTGAACTTCTAACTCTTCAATCACATCTTTAGTTACGCGAGTTAACGGAACTTCTTTTGGCGTCCACTCTTCAGATTGACCAACAAAAACA
Organism: Limnobaculum allomyrinae; assembly: GCF_016649425.1. Classification (GTDB taxonomy): domain Bacteria; phylum Pseudomonadota; class Gammaproteobacteria; order Enterobacterales; family Enterobacteriaceae; genus Limnobaculum; species Limnobaculum allomyrinae. Next base: position 41,494 of record NZ_JADRCR010000009.1, on the reverse strand, counting down.
CCGCCGCGTTTGATAGCAATATTTTCACAACAGCTGGTGCCACGTAACATACCGTGTTCAAGAATATCGATATTCTCAGCGTAACAGCTACCGTGAACCTGCCCATCAATAATGATTTCAGGCGCATTCAGTTGGCCTTTAACATATCCGGTGTTCATGATACGGATAGAGCCTTCAGTAATATTTATATTACCGATAATTTTGCCATAAATCTGGATATCGCCACTGTCTTCAATGTCACCAACAAATGAAGCATTTCTGGCGATAATCGTGCAACGATTACGCACATCAATACTATCTGAATAGACTTTTGACTCACTACCTGAAACCGTACTTGAAACGTTACTGGTCAACGATGGTGATTGAGTGCCTGTCATCTCATATTTAGATGTTTTTTTCCCAAACATAGATAATAATTTCGTCCTTATATTAGTTAAATAGCAAAAGAAAAACAGTATAGATAACGTTGATGAAATAACACCCAATACCAAATAACCAGAGATATACAAAGCGAGGGCACTTATCCATAAGATCAGTACGCTGCATAGAAGAACATCCCTGAGAGGCTGATTATGCCTGCTTCTAGCATTCATGGAACTACATTCCGGTAATAATTGATGGGTAGCAATAGGTGTTAAGCTGTTACATAAAATGCTCATACGAGCGCTGCGTTATTTTATGCTTATTCAACCCGAAGTGCACCTGATGTATTGCTAATTATATAATAGTCATAATGCTATTAATCGTCATATCTCGTTATTATGTCGAGACTATTTGCTATTTACTCGTGCAATAAATAAACAATTACTTACCAAAAACATACGTTAATATCGCTTAATTTAACTAAACAAGTAAATAAATCAGATAATAACGATTAAAACCGGTTGCTTATTTTATTGCCTCTAGACTTTCCCCTGCTGCCAGAGCCTTTTTTACATACGCAGGTAACAACGCTCTCACTTCCTGATAGGAAATATCAATCATATTTCTTATCAATGCGTCTTCCAGTTTCCCGTTAAGAAATAGCGTATTCCATAGTGCTTTATTCATGTGATATCCGGGGATAATATTCTGGTGTTCATCCCGCAAACGCTCCGCCAGCGCCGGAGGACACTTGAGCGTGATGCTCGACCTGCCATTCAAATCACCCACTATGGCAAATATTTTACCACCCACCTTAACACGATCCGCATCCCAAAGCGGTTGATAGTCATGAACACTGCCTGTTTTGGTTAAACAATATTCAATACAGTCCTGCAAATTCATATCTATTTACCACACATATTTTTATCACGTTAATTATTTTTATGCCGTTAATTAATCATATTTATCGATATTACTGATAAAAATACCATTGTCTTCCTTTATGCTGTTTATTCGTTATTCAGATCAAATAAAAATATAATAAGACTGAGTGGTCTCTGAAATATTAATTGTAAAATCAAACGGGTGGAACCCTACTATCGTAAGGCATTTGCTATAACATCTGACAAAAAAGACAATATAGTAGCAATAAAACAATTAATATTTGCCACATACCAGAAATAGATTAATAACACATGATTAAAAATGCTTTTTACTTTTTGTATGACGATTATGTTAGTCGGATCATAAAATGCACATACACTTCTTTGCTAAAATAGCGCCACACTTTATAACAGAATAACGGAACCTCATGCGGTTACCCTGCAAGTCTTTAAACCACAAGAATCAATCTTGATGTACGACTCAGCAAAAACGAAAGACTCAACAACCTTCACGTTCCTTGTGCTGGCCCTCATCTAGCCAGACATGGTTCTTCTCGTTTTGCGCATTCTTATAAAAAATTCAGGTAAATCAAAATTAAGGCAAGCACTATGACAAATCACTCGCATACATTGGAGCACGATCAACCTTTACTCGCTAAACCTGCTAAAAAGGCCTTCTGGAAAGGTCTTGGGTTTCAGATTGCTGTCAGTATGATTCTGGGGATTTTGGTAGGATTTATCTGGCCAGAGTTTGCCACTAGCCTGAAACTATTGGGTGATATCTTTTTACGATTGATAAAAAGCGCGGTGGCGCCACTCATCTTTTTAACGGTAGCTCTGGGAATCGGAGCCGCAGGCGATATCAAGCAGGTTGGACGGGTTGGCCTGAGTGCTATTATCTATTTTGAAATAGTTTCGACCATTGCCATTTTATTTGGCTTTGGAATGGGAGAACTACTCAGTGTTGGTAGCGGCACGGTACTCACAGAAAGCCATGTGAACTCGCAGGCCACCAGCCTGATTCAAGCCTCTCATGCGGCACCAAAATCTTTCGCCCAATTCTTTCTCGAAATATTCCCCGATAGCTTTATGGGGGCTTTCTCTTCTAATAATTTATTGCAGGTCTTGGTACTGGCGTTAATGTTTGGTTTCGGGATTTTGCTGCTGAAAGAGAAAGAACGCGTGGTGGTTGAGAATGCCCTCAATTTTATTGCTAAAGCCTTTTTCAAATTTATCCACGTTATTATGTTACTGGCACCTATCGGAACCTTTGGTGCCATCGCCTATGCGGTAGGCAGTAACGGTGTGGATATGTTGATTAAGCTAACTTATCTGGTACTCGCTTTCTACCTGACACTGATTCTGTTTGTGGCGATTGTGTTGGGCGGTGTTTGTCTGATTTTTAAACTTAATCTGTTTGATATTATTAAGTTTATTAAAGAAGAGCTGTACATTACTTTCGGTACCGCTTCTTCTGAGAGTGTGCTACCTCGGCTGCTGGAAAAATTGCCTAAGTACGGTGCTTCACGTCAAACTGTAGGACTGGTTTTACCAACCGGCTATGCCTTTAATCTGGATGGAACCTCAATTTATATGTCAATGGGGGTTATCTTCCTGGCCAATGCCTATGGTATCCCACTTAGCATTGAGCAACTGTTCGGCATTCTGTTGATTATGCTGTTAACCTCTAAAGGCGCAGCGACGGTTTCCGGCGGGGCTTTTGTGGTATTTGCTGCCACCATTACCACCACAGGACTATTACCATTGGAAGGGGTTGCCGTGATGTTCGGTGTTTATCGTTTTATGTCGATGGCTCTGGCAGTGACTAACATTATTGGTAATACCGTGGCAACCATTGCGGTGGCAAAAATGAATCGTGAATACCATCCGAGTCGGCGTCAAAAACTGGAAGATGATGAGGACTAATCGGCGCGAATAGACGAATAGAAAAAAACCGGCACTTTGCCATAGCAGAGTGCCGGATTGGTGGTTTAATCAATATATCGGGTTGCTACGCGAGCTGTCAGCTTGGTAATCAACTCATAAGGAATAATACCGGTGTACTTCGCAATGGTTTCTACCGGTAATTCTGGCCCCCAGATAGTGGCTTCGTCACTGACTTTATCCGTGGCATCAGGCCCTAAATCTACCGTGATCATATCCATCGAAACATGCCCTACTAGCGGCACTCGTCGACCGTTAATCAATACAGGTGTACCATTTGGCGCATCCCGCGGATATCCGTCACCATAACCAATGGCAATCACTCCTAAGCGAGTATCCCGCTCACTAACCCAGGCACCGCCATAACCTACCGGCTCACCCGCTTTATGCTCACGTACCGCGATCAGGCTTGCTTTTAGCGTCATCGCAGGTTTAAGACCAAACTTATCCGCGAAAGTATCCGCCAGCGGGGAGACGCCGTACATAATAATACCCGGACGAATCCAGTCGCGATGCGCTTCTGACCACAACAAAATACCACCAGAAGCCGCCAGACTCTTCAAACCGGGCTTGTTATTCACAAAAGCATCAAAGCAATCAATTTGCTTACGGGTGGTATCAACCTCAGGTTCATCAGAACGACTAAAATGGCTCATAATATTAACCGGTTGAACCACATTCTCACAGGCGCTTAAGCGCTGATAGAATGCTTCTGCCTGTTCAGGACGTACTCCAAGGCGATGCATGCCAGTGTCCACTTTCATCCACACACGTACCGGGCGATCGAGTTCGCTCTGTTCCAGTGCTTCTAACTGCTCAATATTATGTACTACCGTTTCGATATTGTTGACCGCCAGCATCGGCAGATCCTCTGCACAGAAGAAGCCTTCCAATAGTAAAATAGGCTTAATCACACCACCAGAGCGCAACATCAGCGCCTCTTCAATGCGGGCAACGCCAAAACAATCAGAATCAGGCAGAGTGTGGGCGACATCTAACAGGCCATGCCCATAGGCATTGGCTTTTACCACGGCAATGATGCGACTTTCGGGAGCTATTTGGCGAATACGTTGTAGATTATGTTTCAATGCGCCGCGGTCAATTACCGCTGTTGCCGAGATCATTTTAAATCCTTAGTTAATACACGATTACAGAGTGGAAACGGCTGCCTAAACTACAGCCCGAACGTTTTCCACGGATAAGGCATTTATTATTATTCTACTTTTGTGAAGTGATTGTGAAATTATTTGGTCATAAACCGGTATTCATGTTTTAGGCCAAACATCAGAAACCGGTTATTCATCATCAAATTGCGGACCTGCGTAGTTATCAAACCGTGACCATTGCCCCTGGAAGGTCAAGCGAACAGAACCGATAGGGCCGTTACGTTGCTTACCGAGAATAATCTGCGCGATCCCCTTCTCTTCACTGTTCTCGTTATAGACTTCATCACGATAGATAAACATAATCACGTCCGCATCCTGCTCGATGGAGCCGGATTCACGTAAGTCGGAGTTAACCGGGCGTTTATCGGCCCGCTGTTCCAGGCTACGGTTAAGCTGAGACAGCGCCACAACGGGTACCTGTAGCTCTTTTGCTAACGCTTTCAAGGAACGGGAAATTTCAGCGATTTCCAGCGTACGGTTATCTGACAGAGCAGGTACTCGCATTAACTGCAAGTAGTCGATCATAATCAGACTAAGTCCGCCATGCTCACGGAAAATACGCCGGGCACGGGAACGAACTTCCGTTGGCGTCAGACCGGAAGAGTCGTCAATATACATATTGCGTTTTTCCAGCAGAATACCCATGGTGCTGGAAATTCTGGCCCAGTCTTCATCATCTAACTGACCAGTACGAATTTTGGTTTGGTCTACACGTGAGAGTGAAGCCAGCATACGCATCATAATCTGTTCACAGGGCATCTCCAGACTGAAGATAAGCACTGGTTTCTCTTGCATCATGGCTGCGTTTTCGCACAGGTTCATGGCGAAGGTGGTTTTACCCATCGAAGGACGCGCGGCGACAATAATTAAGTCTGAGCGCTGTAAGCCGGCGGTTTTCTTATCTAAATCATTAAAACCGGTAGAAACGCCGGTCACACCGTCATGAGGGCGTTGATACAATTGCTCAATACGGGAAACGGTATCTTCCAAAATCTGGTCAATACTTTTTGGCCCTTCATCTTTGTTGGTACGGCTTTCTGCAATCTGAAAAACTCGCGATTCTGCCAAGTCTAACAAGTCTTCACTACTGCGCCCCTGAGGATCATAACCGGCATCGGCAATTTCATTGGCCACCGAAATCATTTCACGAACCACCGCGCGTTCACGAACGATATCCGCATAAGCGCCTATATTGGCCGCACTTGGGGTGTTTTTCGACAACTCAGCCAGATAGGCAAATCCACCCACCTGATCCAGCACCCCTTTTTGCTCTAATGATTCAGATAATGTGATCAAATCAATTGGCTTGCCCAGCTCCAGCAAGCGCTGCATTTCACCAAATACCGTACGGTGAGGGCGACTATAAAAGTCATTGGCCGTTACCCGTTCAGACACATTATCCCAACGCTCATTGTCCAGCATCAGGCCGCCCAATACGGATTGTTCAGCCTCAAGGGAATGAGGCGGCATTTTCAGCCCTTCCATTTGACGGTCGACAGGCCGTTCGTTACGGGCGTTCTGCTTATTAAAAGGTGTTTTGCCAGACATGGGATAATTAGCGATCCGGTTACGATTAAAAGATAACAGCTAAGCAGTATACGCGATGATGGCAACCTACCCAACGATCAACATGACTGCTATGATGAATTTAATCTGTGTTGATTAAAAATCATTCATTATCCCGGAGTTTGTATTATGGCTAAACATATTGAATTTGCTGCAAATGGCGGTCCGGAAGTATTGAAATATGTCGATTTTACCCCCAAACAACCCGCTGACAATGAAGTACTGGTCGCCAACAAGGCTATCGGTATTAACTATATTGATACCTATGTTCGCAGCGGCCTTTATCCACCCCCTTCCCTGCCTTCAGGATTAGGTACGGAAGCCGCAGGTATCGTAGAAAAAGTAGGGGCCGGTGTAACACACATTAACGTTGGCGATCGGGTTGTCTATGCCCAATCACCATTAGGCGCTTATAGCGACTATCACTGCGTAGCTGCAGATAAAGTTGCTAAACTCCCGGATGCTATTTCATTTGAACAGGCGGCAGCGTCCTTCCTGAAAGGATTAACCGTTTATTACTTGCTGCATATGACCTATCAGGTAAAACCGGGAGAAACGATTTTGTTTCACGCCGCGGCTGGCGGCGTAGGTAAAATTGCCTGCCAGTGGGCAAAAGCGTTGGGTGTTAAACTAATTGGTACGGTAGGTTCCGCAGAGAAAGCTGCTCAGGCGAAACAAGACGGGGCATGGGCCACGATTAATTATCAGGAAGAAGACATTGCCAAACGTGTTTCAGAGCTAACTAATGGTGAAAGAGTCAATGTTGTCTATGATTCTGTGGGCAAATCAACCTGGCTGGCTTCACTGGACTGTTTGCGCCCACACGGGTTGATGGTGAGTTTTGGTAATGCTTCAGGCCCGGTTACCGGCGTAGATTTGGGCATTCTTAATCAAAAAGGCGGCCTGTATGTTACCCGCCCATCACTGGGCAACTACATCACCACTAAACAGCTATTACAACATGCAGCCAACGAACTGTTTTCCATGATCGCCAGTGGTGCTATTAATGTGGATGTCGCTCCGGAACAGCAATTCCCACTGAAAGATGCTGTCCGGGCTCATCAGGCGTTGGAAAGCCGGATAACGTCAGGCTCCAGCCTGTTAATTCCTTGATGGCTGAAGAATAGCAAAGAAGCAATAATACTGACTAACAAATGGATATCCATAATGGGAATACAAGCCTGCTACATGGCCATTAATGAAGATGGCCTTAACCACCTGATAGATCTGGATGAAGTCGATCTGGTTGATGAACTGGAAGAGCTGGAGGAGCACAACGACACGCTGGACATTGGAAAAATGTGGGATGGACTGCATTTTATATTGACCGGCAGTTCCGCCAGTGAACCTCTGGAAGATGAGCCATTGAGCGATGCCATTGTTGGTATTCATATACTGGATGAAGAGAACTTTATTGCCGCCATCGGAAATAATGAACTTCCTCCGGTCATTGCCGCACTAAAACAGGTCGATTTAGCCGGGCTAAAATCCCGGTTTGATCCTCAGCAATTAAGCGATGCAGAGATCTATCCTGATATCTGGACTTCAGAATCTAAAGAGTCGCTGTATGCTGAATTAGAGCAGGCATTAAAGGAACTGATAAATTTTTACCAGCGCTGTCTGGATACTGATATGCATGTTGTTGTAAGTATTTATTAAGTTGTCTTCGGGTACGATGCAAAAATGTGTCGTACCCTCTTCTGGTTTTTCCTTTCGGAAAATAACTAACAAATAAATGATTCCGCTTGACTTAGAGTGCACTCTAACCTTTAAGGTTATCCCACTCACCCGCAAAAGGCGTGTTATATGAAAATTGGCACACTGGCAAAAAAGACTGGCTTATCTCCCCATACGCTGCGTTATTACGAACGCATCGGTTTGCTACCGACCGTTTATCGGGATAGCAGTGGACAGAGAGACTATGACCAGCGAGTGCTGAACCGCATTGAGTTTCTCAGCAAATTGAGAACGACGGGAATGCCTCTGCGCGATATGCAGCGGTATGCGGAGCTGGTGACTCAGGGTGATAGCACCGCAGTTCAACGCCAACAATTGCTGGAGCAACACCGCCAGCAGGTTCGGCACCGACTGGCTGAATTACAAAGCTGTCTGTTGGTGATTGATAAAAAAATTGATGGCTACTGCAACGGCAGTCACACGATTACTGATACAACAGGAGATCCCAAATGAAATACGTCCGTTTTGGTTCCACAGGTATTAAAGTCTCCCCTATCTGCCTCGGCTGTATGACCTATGGCAGCCCGGAATGGCGGGAATGGGTATTAGATGAAAATGGTACCCGCCCTTTCATCAAAAAAGCACTGGATCTTGGTATCAACTTTTTTGACACCGCGGATATGTATTCTCGTGGCGCCAGCGAAGAGGTTTTAGGTAACACACTGTTGAAAATGGTTCCTCGTGATGATGTGGTTATCGCCACTAAAGTATTTAACCCGATGAGTGATAACCCTAACGATCGTGGTTTGTCCCGTAAGCATATTCTGAAAAGCATTGATGCCTCACTGAAACGTCTGGGAACCGATCATATCGATCTGTATATCATTCATCGTTTCGATCCGGAGACTTCAATTGAAGAGACCATTGAAGCGCTGGATACCGTAGTACGCTCCGGCAAAGCCAGATACATTGGCGCATCTTCCATGCATGCATGGCAGTTTATGCGTATGTTATCCCTGCAAGAACAAAATGGGTTGGCAAAATTCGTCTCAATGCAGAATCACTACAATTTGATATATCGCGAAGAAGAGCGTGAAATGCTGCCGCTGTGCGAAGAGATGGGAATTGCCGTTACTCCGTGGTCTCCACTGGCTCGCGGCGTATTAACCGGTTCCAGAAAGAATCAAACGATTCGGGCAACGACTGATACGCCAGCACATAACTGGTATAACCATCAGGCAGAAGAAGATGCCATCGTTAACGCAGTAGAACAGGTCGCCTCCGCCCGAGGGGTTCCTCCTGCACAGGTCGCTCTGGCCTGGGTGAGACATCGTAACGTAGTAACGTCACCCATTATCGGCGCGTCTAAACCGCACCATTTGGACGATGCCGTTGCTGCGTTATCATTAACGTTAAGTGATGATGAAGTGGCTATACTGGAAGCACCATACCGCCCAAGAAATCTGGCGGGTCACGAGTAAATCGTTTGGTGATAAAACTAAAAAGGCAGCTCTTCCTGAGCTGCCTTTTTACTATTTAAAGCAAATTTAATTCAGTTTTCCCGTCACCATCGCCAGAGCCTGTCGCAATACTTCAACATCAGCGCCTGCTTTGTGAGCATTCTCACTTAAATGGCGGCGGAACTGACGGGCACCAGGGATCCCTTGAAACAACCCCAGCATATGGCGGGTAATATGTCCCAGATAGGTACCTTTAGACAGCTCTTGCTCAATGTAAGGGTACATTGCCTCGACCACCTCTGCGCCCTGAGGAAGCTCTCGCTCAATACCAAAAATTTCGCGATCAACCTGCGCCAGTATGCCCGGATTTTGATAGGCTTCACGTCCCATCATCACACCATCAACATGTTGCAGGTGTTCCTTCACCTCCTCCAACGTTTTAATACCACCGTTAATGGCGATGGTCAGGTGAGGAAACTCTTGCTTAACTAAATAGACACGGGAGTAATCCAGCGGAGGTATTTCCCGATTCTCTTTTGGGCTTAAACCAGATAGCCAGGCTTTGCGCGCATGAAGCGTGAAATTATCACAACCACCCTGTTCTGAAACAATAGTGATAAAACGCTGCAAAAACTCGTAGTTGTCTGAATCATCAATACCAATGCGCGTTTTCACCGTTACCGGTATGGAAACCGCTTGTTTCATGGCACTAACACATTCCGCCACCAGCTCCGGTTCAGCCATCAGACAAGCGCCAAAACGTCCGTTTTGCACCCGATCGGAAGGGCAGCCCGCGTTCAGATTAATCTCGTTATAGCCTAATGCTTCTGCGCGCTTAGCGCATTCTGCCAGCGCCTGAGGCTCACTTCCGCCTAATTGCAACGCAACCGGCTGCTCCTGCTGGCTGTATGCCAGATAATCGCCTTTACCAAACAGAATGGCACCAGTAGTGACCATCTCGGTATACAGCAGCGTTTGCCCGCTGAGTAACCGGTGAAAATAGCGACAGTGGCGATCGGTCCAGTCAAGCATCGGTGCAACAGAAAAGCGCTGCATAGGGTACGGTGTTGATTTATCAGAGTTCATAAAGAGATTAACGGCTACCAGATAGTTTTCTTGATCGACGAACGCGATACCAGCATGAGGTTCGGCGGGATGATTACTGATATTTTACCATAGAAAAGGCTATTGTCGTTACCGTCTTCCCACGATTGTCTGGTTGGGGATTGCTATCGGCGTTCTTTATTAAGCATGATAGAATCATTAACAGGATTGTGAATAACAGAGATAACAATGAAATCAATCAATATTGAGTCTATGCTGACAAAAGCCCAAAAGCTGTGCGATCAGCGAGCTGTGCGTTTAACCCCTCAACGACGTTTGGCGTTGCGCCTCATGGCGGAACAAAAGAATGCCATCAGTGCTTATGACTTATTAGATTTATTACGTATCTCCGAACCTCAGGCCAAACCCCCAACGGTCTACCGTGCACTCGATTTTTTACTTGAGCAGGGTTTTATTCATAAAATCGAATCCACCAATAGTTATGTTGTTTGCCACCATGTAGGTGAGCCCCTGCACACCTCCGCACTATTCATTTGTGATAGCTGCGGCTTAGTTACTGAACACCACGCAGAAGGTATCGATCAGTTACTTAAAGAACTGGCAGAAAAGAGTCATTTCACTATTCAACATAGCGTACTGGAAACCCATGGTATTTGTTCGCAATGTGCTAATAAAGCAGGATAAAAGTAATATAATTTAAGTAATAGAAGGATAACTGTGATTAATTTACCTTGCCAATAGCGCAAGCTATAAAAGCTACACTTACAGACAAGAAAAAATGAATAAATATTCTTTATTTCCACATACTAAATTCATAAAAAACAATAAAAACAATCTTCATAACAACATGTTTTTAAAAACAATTAATATATATTAACATTCTATCAACGTTGTTTTTGACATACATTAAGAATAATAACTAACACATTCTTACGCTCATTTATTTCAATTGCCTTTTCTATTTTATTTTCCTTAAAAATAGAGTATATATTAGCAACATACTTATAAGCACGTTATCTGAAACACACCTTAACGGCATAGTTGTATATTGTTGGTTATTTTCCAGGGAAAACAAGATGAAGCAGTTTATATGGGCGCTTTTTGCTGTTGCAGGAACACTGGTCAGTGCTTCAGCCAGAGAGTCAATAACGCCCATAACATTAACTACTGACGGTGAACAATATATTGAAGCTCAGAACTGGCATGACGTCACCGGGCTTCCTGGCCAATTACCAGAACGCTGGCAGTTTATTGAAACTGATTTATCTTCTATCTGGCTGCTAAAAAATCTGGATGATCCTAACTTACTGGGGCGAATTTCAGCACAATCCCTTGATGAAGGGATTCAACTTAAAGATGAAGTAGACTCCATTGCTGATAGCTTTAAATTTCAGTCAGTAGATATCACCCGACGTACAGAAACCTATGGCGATATCGATACTGAGCAATTAGAGATCAGCACCAAGGATGGAGAGCAAGACGTGGCGGGTATCTTTGTATTTATGAACTACCAGGACAAAATCTATACTATTTTGCTCACCAGCCACACCAGCATCAATAAACTTCAGCAGCATCGGCATCAATTAATGAACAATATTTTGGTAGCAAAAAGTGCACCGTCAGGAGCATAACGACTTATTAACGCTGGTAAATATCATTCAGTCATTGTTATTAAAAAAGCGCCCTGAGGCGCTTTTAGATTTCCTACTATATTGACTGTCTGTTTTCATATCAGCCAATATTAATTTTTGGGTTCTTGATTAATTACATCCAGTCGCCGTTACGAATTACACCAACAGCAAGCCCTTCAATGGTTAAGCTCTGTTCCCGCAGATCAACCACTATAGGTGAAAACTCTTCATTTTCAGGAAGTAACTCAACAACATTGCCCTGTTTCTTCAAACGTTTAACTGTCACTTCATCATCAATACGCGCAACGACCACCTGCCCGTTACGCACATCCTGAGTTTTATGCACAGCGAGCAGATCGCCATCCATAATACCAATATCTTTCATGGACATACCGCTAACGCGCAGTAAAAAGTCAGCGTGCGGTCGGAACAGCGCCGGATCGATCTGATAATGACTTTCCACATGTTCCTGAGCCAGTAAAGGTTCACCTGCGGCAACCCGACCAATTAACGGGAGACCGGCATCTTCGGTTTCCAGCAGCAGACGAATGCCTCTGGATGCCCCATTAATAATTTCAATCACCCCTTTACGAGCTAAAGCTTTTAAATGTTCTTCGGCCGCATTGGGTGACTTAAACCCTAAGGTTTGGGCAATCTCTGCACGAGTCGGCGGCATCCCTGACTGATTGATATGATCGCGAATCAGGTCATAAATTTGTTGCTGTCTGGCGGTTAGTGCTTTCATTTTTCGATTCCCTTACCCTGTTTTTTTATACAGTTATGCTGTGAGTATATACAGGTATTCGTCAGATGAAAACCTTCATCCTTCATATTTACGAGATATATCGAGAAAAATGACTCCAAAGTACAGATACCCAGACAAACAGCGCCAGCAATATCATGATCAATACAGCAGCAGATCCCATATCCTTCGCCCGACCCGATAGCTCGTGGCGTTCGGTACCGATACGATCAACCACTGCTTCAATAGCACTATTGATAATTTCAAAAGCCACAATCAATACCACAGAGCCAATCAATAAGATTCGCTCAATGATGGTGACATCCAACCAACTGGCGAGAATAATAGCGACCACCAGCAGCGCAATTTCCTGACGAAAAGCTGCCTCATTTTTCCAGGCAGCTCGCAAGCCACCCCACGAATATCCTGCCGCTTTAATGATACGGGTAAGTCCTGTTGCCTGGTTCATTCACAAATCCTCAAGAAAATTCTACTCAATTTTAGCAATTATCATTCATCACATCATCACAGATCGCGCCGAGTTCTGGTATTCTGGCGACTCGTTATCTATATGAGGCTCGAAATATTTATGTCTGGTTGGCGTAAACTTTACTATAAGCTATTGAATATACCTATAAAAATGCTGGTTCGTAGCAAGTGTATTCCTTCTGACCCCATCGCTGAACTGGGATTGGACACCACTCGTCCAATACTATATGTCCTGCCCTATAACTCAAAAGCAGACCTGTTAACCCTACGCGCACAGTGTTTGGCTCAGGAATTACCTGACCCATTAGAACCTTATGAGATTGATGGTCAGCTACTGCCTCGCTATGTTTTTATTCATGAAGGACCGCGAGTATTCAGTTATTACGCCCCGAAAGAAGAGTCAATAAAGCTATTTCACGACTATCTTGATCTGCACCGTAACCATCCCGATCTGGATATTCAGATGGTTCCCGTCTCTGTAATGTTTGGTCGCTCCCCTGGTCGCGAAGGTCATGAAAGCCACGAAGCGCCTCGCCTCCAACTGTTTAACGGTATCCAGAAATTTTTTGTAGTGATGTGGTTAGGCCGCGATAGTTTTGTGCGTTTTTCCCAAACCGTTTCATTACGCTATATGGCGGATGAACACGGTACTGATAAAACCATTGCTCAAAAGCTGGCTCGTGTTGCCCGTATGCACTTCGCCAGACAGCGCCTTGCTGCAACCGGCCCCAAATTACCGATGCGTCAGGATCTGTTCAATAAATTACTGACCTCCAAAGCCATTGAAAAAGCGGTTGAGGAAGAAGCGGCATCGAAGAAGATATCCCTGACAAAAGCGAAACAAAACGCCGTCGATATGATGGAAGAGATTGCCGCTAATTTTAACTATGAAACGCTACGCGTTACTGACCGGGTACTCAGTTGGACATGGAACCGTCTCTATCAGGGTATTCACGTCCATAATGCCGAGCGAGTACGCCAGCTAGCTCAGGATGGTCACGGTATTGTCTATGCGCCAAGTCACCGTAGCCATATGGACTACCTGCTGCTTTCGTACGTACTTTATCATCAGGGACTGGTACCACCGCACATCGCTGCGGGTATCAATCTTAACTTCTGGCCAGCGGGCCCTATTTTCCGCCGGCTGGGCGCATTCTTTATTCGCCGGACGTTTAAAGGTAATAAGCTCTACTCTACGGTGTTCCGCGAATACCTGGGTGAATTGTTCAGCCGGGGTTATTCCGTTGAATACTTTGTTGAAGGTGGCCGTTCACGTACCGGTCGATTGCTGGAACCGAAAACCGGTACGCTTTCCATGACTATTCAGGCAATGTTGCGCGGCGGTAATCGCCCTATCACGGTTGTGCCAGTGTATATCGGTTATGAACACGTGATGGAAGTGGGTACTTACGCCAACGAACTACGTGGAGCTACCAAAGAGAAAGAGAACCTCTGGCAGGTAGTCCGCACCATGCGTAAGTTGCGTAATTTAGGGTTAGGCTACGTGAACTTTGGTGAACCTATCCCATTAATGACCTATCTGAATCAGAACGTACCAAACTGGAGAGAATCTATCGATCCGATAGAAACGCCAAGACCAAACTGGTTAACACCGACAGTTAATCAGATTGCCAGTAAGTTAATGGTGAATATTAATAACGCAGCGGCGGCTAACGCGATGAACCTGTGCTGTACCGCGTTATTGGCCTCCCGCCAGCGGGCACTAACCCGCGAGCAACTGCTTGAGCAACTTGATTGCTATATCCAATTGCTGCGCAATGTGCCTTACGCCAAAGACGCGACCGTTCCATCCAGCACGCCAGAGCAAATGCTGGAACATGCGTTGAAAATGAGTAAGTTTGAGGTAGAGAAGGACAACGCCGGTGAGATCATCATATTAGCCCGCGAACAAGCAGTTCTGATGACTTACTACCGTAATAACATTCACCATATGTTAGTTCTACCGTCGCTTATCGCCAGTATTGTGATGCATCACGACGGTATCTCGCGTCAGCAGATTATCGAACAAGTGTCGCTAATCTATCCACTACTGCGCGAAGAGCTGTTTATGCACTACAGTAGCGAAGAGCTGCCTGCAGTGATTGAGACCTTAATTGATGAGTTGGAACGCCAAAATCTGATTCGCCAACAGGCCGAGGGTTTACTGGTGCTAACGCCTTCCCGTATTCGTACCCTACAGTTACTGGCTGCCGGCGTTCGGGAAACATTACAGCGCTATACCATTACACTATCTTTATTGCGCAATAACCCAAGTATTAACCGTGGCATGCTGGAGAAAGAGAGCCGTTTGCTGGCTCAACGTCTGTCTGTCTTACACGGTATCAATGCGCCTGAATTCTTTGATAAAGCAGTCTTCTCTACGTTGGTGGCAACACTGCGTACTGCAGGATATATCAATGATGTGGGTGATGCGGTTCCGGAAAACATGCAGGCTATGTATGACATGTTAACCCGCCTGATGACACCAGAAGTCAAACTGACGATTGAAAGTGTTACTGTCGCAACAACAGAAAGTGAAACGCCAACAGAATAACGGGTAAATAGCCAGCCTTTGATATAGGGCTGGTACTTATCCCACAGGTACTAATAACTGTTTAATTAAGAACGACAAAAAAGCCTGCTAATTAGCAGGCTTTTGTTCATTATGGATAAGGGATATTTACCAGCCCTTCTCTTTAACTCTATTAACAAAATCCAGTGTTTTCTGCTGCTTATCTTTAGACAGCCACAGTAAGTCCATACCCGCGGCACTTACCGGAACCAGCCCTAAAGGAACCGCAACCGACATCCAGTTAACCGGATGGAAGATACCGCCCCAACCATTGATAGCGTAGTTCTCTACGTCAATCATATGTGGTGTACGCTCTTTAATACATTTTCTGAACTCAGCATAACGTTCCGTCATTGGCGATTTATTCACTTCTTGCCACAGCGGTGTATCGTTACGAGTACAGTCATAGTGCATGCGCAGGAAGTCACGAATACCGTGCCATGAAGCCAGGTTAGCTTCGTTATACTCACGGATACTGTTCTCAGAGATGATGCCCTGACTCGATACCAGCACGCGCTCAAAGTTACGCAGTTGCTCGATCATCTGACCAATTGAGGTTGCTTCCAGTGGCTCAACGAAACCAGAAGAGAGGCCCAGAGACATAACGTTCTTAATCCACACTTGCTCATAGCAGCCCGGATCAAAGCGAATGGTTTTATGAGGCTCAATTTCAAATCCGAGATACTTCTGAATCTCATCAATGGCATCGGCTTCGCTCTTATGTTTGCTGCTGAACACATAACCAGCACCAACGCGAGTAGACAGTGGGATCTGCCACATCCAACCTGCATCCATTGTGATTGCACGAGTAATCAACATTGGATTTTTATTTGGATGAGGCATATAGAATGGAATCGCGCTATCCATCAACAGATAGTCTTTAAAGGTCTGCCAGCGTGCGCCAGGCATTTTTGCCATTACCTGACGGGTCAGGCCGCTGGAGTCGATCAGGAAGTCGAGCTCAACTTCACCTTTCTCAGTGATAAGCTTAGTAACCAGCCCTTCTTCATTACGAACAAAGTCTTTAACCAGTACATCTTCATGTACCACACCACGAGACAACGCCACTTTTTTCATGTATTTGGCAATTTTGTAGCTGTCAAAGTGGAAAGAGGTCACCAGATCGGTACGATCTTCGTCTACAGCCTTAATCGCTTCTTCCATTGATGCATTATTTTTAATCAGCTGGAAACCACGAATCCATGACTCTAGCGGTACACCCTGATTAATTAATGCAGAATAATAAGGCAGGAAGCCACCTTCAACCCACTGGGCGCCTTCACCGCGAGCAGAGGTAAACAGATGGTAGAATTTATCGTCCGCTTTACCCGTACGCCAACCTTCATAGCTGAAACCCCACTTAAAAGTAGCATCGGTTTCTGCCATAAATTCTTTTATGTCGATCTGGTTACGTTGAAGTGCATCATAAATATTCAGCAATCCACCTTCACCCACGCCAACAATACCAATCTGACTGGATTCAATAACCCGAACTTCCACATTAGCACTAAAAATACGACGTAACGTCAGCGCGGCAAACCATCCAGCTGTTCCACCACCGAGAATAACGATGCGTTTTGGTGTTCTCAAATTTAACATCAGCAACCTCTTCCATTTTATGTTGATATCTCGATTACAACGAGTTTGATGCTTAAGAAACTCGCTCAATAACTATCAGTATTCAGACTATTCATTGCACAAAAACAAATAATTAAAACAACGATTGATAATTAAAAACCAACTTATTTGCATTGCAAATGCATAAATAGCAAAAAGAAAACATAAACGATATTTTCTTCGTCTGCTAACGGGGTAATGTTTGAAGGGAATATAGACAGGTACTGAGTAAGTTATATCGTTCATCCCTGAACCCACTGTTAACACAGACTCGAATGCTAACAGCGTTTCATAAGTATATATATATCTTAAATCAATATTTTTTCAGTTAAGATAAGGAGATACTTACCAATAATCCCAAAAAAATAACAAAACCAACATAATTATTATTCATAAATGCCCGAAAGCACTTTTCTCTTTCTCTATGATAAATAAGGTTTTGTTGATATAAGAATAATGCACTGGCTAATAATAAAGACCAGTAAAAAAGAGAACTCAAATTATTTAAATAACCAATCAAGCATAATATGAGCACTGTACCTAATTGCAACAGGCCAATAATCAGCTTGTCATAACGACCAAAAAGAATAGCTGTTGACTTAATTCCAATTTTTAAATCATCGTTACGATCAACCATGGCATATTGCGTATCATATGCAACAGTCCAGAATATATTAGCCAATAATAACAACCAGCAACTAAGCGGTAATGTATCACTAACCGCGGCATAAGCCATCGGTATTGACCAGCCAAAGGCCATACCCAAAATAACCTGAGGTAAATGGGTAAATCGCTTCATAAAGGGGTAGACCCATGCAAGGATCACTGCGGCAACAGAAAGTAAAATCGTCAACCGGTTAAGCGTTAAAACTAACAGAAAAGAAATTGTCACCAGCGATAAAAACAGAACTTTACTCTCTTTCTCTGTCACAGCGCCGCTTGGCAAAGGACGGTGACGAGTTCGTTCAACATGTCCGTCAAAATGACGATCGGCAAAATCATTAATCACGCATCCAGCCGCACGCATCAAAAATACACCGATGATAAAGATAAGCAGAATATAAACGTTCGGCGTTTCCTTCCCTGCAAGCCAGAGTGCCCAAAGCGTAGGCCAGAGCAATAGCAGAGCCCCGATGGGTTTATTGATACGCATCAAACGGCAGTAAGCCAGCCATTTGCCTTCAGTCACATTTTCCCCCAATTAATATAACGGTGATGACGGTAAAAAAATTTCCGTCAGTAGCAGAGGTTTACCCGACAGTCGCAGGCGGGAACGTCGCCCCCACAAGCCATCGTGTAATGATACCTGAATATAATCCCGCTCAAGGGCAGACTGACTAAACAAGTAACGCCCTAGCGGGGTATCACCCAATTCAATCAACTGCTGTTCAGGACCACTGAGTGTCTTTTCCGGCACAACGGTACGTGCCCATATCCATGGAATAGTATCACCAAACAGAAAGACTTCACGTACCCAGTAGCGTTTATCTGTAGGTAATTCCGACAATTCATTACCGAGTGAAGAAGCTGGAATGTACCCTTCAAACAAGGGTTGAACTGTTACCTTGTGGCAATAACGCTCACAGCGGCGGGTCATAGAATCTTCTTCCAATAACCAGTCAGCAACAGGCTTACTTAACGAATCGCTTTGTGTTGAATACCAATCTCGTATTTTCCAATTTGGTATCAATAGCGTTTCACTCGTCATCGTAACACCCTAAAATAGTAAGGTCTGGTAACTAACAGACCATAAGAATCGGGGGTCATTGTAACGTAAAATCGCCCTCTGCAAACAGCGAAGGTTTCATTCCTGGAACTATTTTTTAACATTACGTCAATAAAATTGACGAATTTCTACTCACGCTTTAGTCGATCGGTATTTGCTAAATACAGTGCTACAACTAAAACCAAAATGGCTCCGGAATAGATAAGGGTATCCATGGGATCTTTATGGTCAACAATAATCAGACGAATGATGGCCGTAATACCAATATAGATGAAGTAGCGTAGAGGGAAATGATAACCTGACTGGAAGTATTTAATAATCAAGGCAATAAATTCAAAATAGAGAAAATAGATAACAATGCCTTCAATCAATAAATAGCTTGATGATTGAGCAGAATTAACAAACAGCACTTGAATCAGAGCATAGGTCTCTTTTCCAAGAAACACGATCAGGATTATCGCCAACAATAGCAGACCACAATTCAGAACCGTTTGCAGTACGCGTGCTACCAGTGTTGCACGTTTAATGTTTTCCAGCATGGTTCTCCCCTGTTTTAACGATTGGGCAGGATAATCACCCTGCCCACACAACCCAGATGAATTAACGCCACTGCTTAAAAGTGTTGATTAATCCATTGGTGGATGAATCGTGACTGGATACCGCCTGGCTTCCTGATAATTCTGGCAGAATGCGGTTAGCAAGCTGTTTGCCCAGTTCAACGCCCCACTGATCAAAACTAAAGATATTCATGATAACGCCCTGAGTGAAAATCTTGTGCTCATACAGAGCAATCAAAGCCCCAAGACTATATGGCGTAATCTCTTTCAATAAAATAGAGTTAGTTGGGCGATTGCCCTCAAACACTTTGAAAGGAACGATCTGTTCAAAATCTTCGGCCTTCTGACCCGCCTTAATAAACTCCGCACGCACTTCTTCAGCACCTTTACCGAAAGCCAGCGCTTCTGTTTGTGCAAAGAAATTAGAGAGTAATTTGGAATGATGATCGCCCAGTGGATTATGACTTTGAGCTGGCGCGATAAAATCACACGGTATTATCTTAGTACCCTGATGAATCAACTGATAGAAAGCATGCTGACCATTGGTACCTGGCTCACCCCAAATAATAGGGCCAGTTTGATAGCTCACGGCTTTTCCATTACGGTCAACATATTTACCGTTAGACTCCATATTTCCCTGCTGGAAATAGGCCGCGAAACGGTGCATATACTGGTCATAAGGCAAGATAGCCTCTGTTTCAGCGCCATAGAAGTTGTTATACCACAGGCCAATGAGCGCCAACGTTACCGGCAGATTCTTCTCCACTGGCATATCGGCGAAGTGACGGTCCATAGCATGTGCACCGCTGAGTAATTTCTCGAAATTATCAAAGCCAACAGAGAGTGCAATTGACAGGCCAATAGCAGACCACAATGAATAACGACCGCCAACCCAATCCCAAAACTCAAACATATTGGCAGTATCAATACCAAACTCAGACACGGCTTTAGCGTTGGTAGAAAGGGCCGCAAAGTGCTTAGCTACGTCTGCCGGTTTTCCTGCACTCAAGAACCAGTCACGAGCCGTATGGGCGTTGGTCATGGTTTCCTGAGTTGTGAAGGTTTTAGAGGCAATCAGAAACAGCGTGGTTTCAGGATTTAACGTTTTGATGGTTTCCGCAATATGGGTGGCATCAACGTTAGAGACAAAATGCATATTCAGGTGATTTTTATAAGGACGCAGCGCCTCTGTCACCATATAAGGGCCTAAATCTGAACCACCAATACCAATATTTACCACGTCAGTAATTGCTTTACCGGTAAAGCCTTTCCATTCACCGCTGATAATACGAGTACAAAAAGCTTTCATTTTAGCCAATACCGCATTCACCTCTGGCATAACATCTTTACCATCAACCAGAATTGGGGTATTTGAACGGTTGCGCAATGCCACATGCAGTACCGCGCGATCTTCGGTGCGGTTAATTTTTTCACCACTGAACATCGATTTTATCGCACCAGAGAGATCGGACTCTTTTGTCAGATTACGCAAAAGCTCTAATGTTTTATCTGTAATGCGGTTTTTTGAGTAATCAACCAACATTTGATTATCAAATGTCGCCGAAAAGTGTTCAAAACGCTGCTTGTCCTGAGCAAACAGATCACTAATAGTGACCTTTTTCATCTCATCAAAATGTTTTTCAAGTGCCTGCCACGCTGCCGTTTCCGTCGGATTAATACTTTTCATCATTGGGCCCTTATACATGAAATCAAGACAAAGATTAGGTTGTTTATACCCTGTCAGCCTGTAGTTAATGAGTGTCACAAAGCGAATGCCGCTAAGATAATTATCATCTACCACCAATCATATACTTTCTATTACCATAGCTGACAGGATTCAGCAAAATATTTACTCTCTAAATTATAGGCATAAATGCAGATCGTATACCTATTATTACTATCGGCAATTATTTCCAAAAGCTGTCTGACTTAAACCGTTCATCCAGAAAGGTTAACAAAGTGCGTAGCGCCGCTGACATATGATTGCGTGAAGTATAAATGGCATAAATAGTCATAGGCTCTATTTCATACTCCGTCAGAATGGCCTCAAGTTGACCGTTAGCCAGCTCATTTCTGACTAAATAAGCCGGTAACAGCGTAATACCAACTCCGGCAGTGGCCGCATCTTTCAGCGCCAGAACCTCATTAGCGCTAATCCGTCCTTTTACCGGAATTTTAATCAACTCGCTATTCTCTGCCAGCGAGCGAAAAATCCAGGTATGGGCACTAAATTTGGCATGTGTCAGACAAACATGTCGGGATAGATCCTCAGGCCTCTGAGGGCGCCCCATTTTATCCAGATAATGTGGTGAAGCACAGGTTACGGAATGGCAAGTTGCCAGCGGACGCGCGATTATCCCTTGTTCCAGAGTATTGGTAATACGGATAGCTAAATCAATACGCTCATCCACCAGATTTACTGTGCGATCTAACAATTGGATATCAATACTCACCTGAGGATAACGTAAAGAGTACTCGGCTATCAGATTAGCCAAATAGGACTGGCTGAAAGATTGGCTGCAAGTAATACGTAACGTTCCTTTAGGAACTGAAGAGTGGTCATGACGAGCCGCTAACATTTTTTCCTGAATTTGTAGCATCTGACGGCAATCAATAAGCGCCAGCTCTCCGGCGGATGTCAAACTCAGACTACGGGTTGAACGGTGTAACAAACGTATACCCAGCCAGCGTTCCAGCTCAGCCAGATAGCGGGAAGCCTTCGCCCGGGATAGCCCCAGTCGCTCAGCAGCGGCCGTCAGGCTCCCGCGCTCCACCGATTCAACAAACACCTGCATAGCGGTTAATCGATCCATTTATTCGCTCATTTTTTGCAACAGTCTGTCATTAAATACTCTATTTTTAAAACAATGGAAAGGGATTAAAGTTTATTCCTGTGCAATATCGAAAATAAAAAATGATTGAATGTAGCGCGCGAAATCTTTTGATACCGGTTTTGATTTCTTTTGATACTACGTTGAGCTCGGTGCTTTTAAAACATTTGATACCAAAACGAGGGTTACCCCTCGTTTTAATGTGGTAGGAAACAATTCCTATTGTGGGCTTTTCGGCCACTCAATATTAGGTGCCTGTGACGTATCAATAGCATTAAGTATATCGAGATAGTCCAGCCATAAATTAAATTTAACCTTGTCGGCCTCGCTGAGACGTCCGAGCGCCAGTTTAGAGGGCCATTGTTGGGTATTAATATAGGTGCTGGCCTCATCAGTTAAGCGCTGCTTTTCCGCCTCCGCGACCGTGATATCCATCTGTTTTTTGGCCTGTTCATCCATTAAATCCCGCATCCTGAAAGGACTGATAAACGGTTTGCAGTTCACCGTGAGTCATGGCTGTACAGGATGTTTTACCGACGGCGGCTTCCAGCTTGGCGCGGTAGGTTTCATCGTCCAGGCTTAACTTGCTTTTGGCGATGTGGATCAAGCGGATCAATTGTGGTTTAGTCATCACGGCCCCCTAAAATGAAGGTGCGAAACAGGAAGCGCCACCAGAACGATAACGGCATACGGTTACATAACGCGTAAGACAGCTCCTGATTGCGGCGCGCCAGTTCCTGACGCTTTGCCTTATCGCGAGCTTCGTCAGCATCCCGAGCCAGCAACAGGGTTTCCAGCACGAAATAGTCGTTAAACTCAACATAAGAGCCGGTCGGGTTTTCGCGCATGAAGGCAATCTCGGCGCTCATGTGGATGCTGCAATCCGGCGTATAGCGTTTGAGTACGGATTTTTTCATTTGATTTTTACCCCTCTGACTCCAATCATCTGACTAAATACCCAGGGAGCAAAACGACCCAGACCAATACCCGT
Organism: Limnobaculum allomyrinae; assembly: GCF_016649425.1. Classification (GTDB taxonomy): domain Bacteria; phylum Pseudomonadota; class Gammaproteobacteria; order Enterobacterales; family Enterobacteriaceae; genus Limnobaculum; species Limnobaculum allomyrinae. The sequence goes on along the minus strand of NZ_JADRCR010000009.1, from coordinate 18,213 downwards.
CCACTCTGATAACTCCCAAACCTGTAACCAGAACCATTGCCAGGCTTTTAAAAGATAACGATTCATACGCCACCTTCCTGACGACTCCAGCCGCGATCAAGTGCTGCCATACAGAATTGCGCCCGGTGGTGGCAATATTCGGTATTGATCTCTAGCGCGGCTAATCCTTTAGCCTGTAACCAGAGGGGAACAGCGTTATCGTAGTCTGCGGCTTTCTCTCGCTCGGCGGCCTGAGCTGCAATATCAGGAAACAGGCGCTCGACGGCTTCGAACAATACGGGGGCGGCGTTCTGATAGTCTTTTGTCTGGCGGGATTTTTTGAGTTTCCGCTGACCTTCAGGTAGTAAACGGTAACTACGGTTCTTGCCTTTCCAACTACGCTCCACTGAGATACCGTTCTCGATATCATAGTTCAGCAACATACCAACCCGAGACACAGGAATGCCGGTACGCTGATACAGTTCATGCGCCGTCAATTCACCATAAACCTGTAGGGCCTGACGTAGGGTTTCAACCTTTGAGATAATTTCCATTATGATTTTTCCTCTGGTTTATAGCTGTCGATGTTCAGCAAAAAGCGCAGTGCCATCGCACCGACCTGAATAGCTTCTTCGCGCATACGTTCTTTGTCATCAACATAGAAATGAAAGTCGAGAGCGGCCTGGGTTAACTCTCCGGCCTCTTCGTTGAGGATGGCTGAAGCATGAATGGCATCGGTCGGCCACTGGGGATGCACAGTAACGGCGCGTTCAAGCTCGGCCTGAAGTAACAATAAAAGATGTGATAACGGCGAGTCAGTTGGTACCGAATGATTGACTGCACGGTGATTCCACCATGAGTTATTTGATGGGCTGTCGAAATTAAATGCACTGGTACCACAGTTACCACAAATAATATTACTGCACCGGCCGAAGCAATTATCAATGACGGTAAGGTGACGAGCACCGCAGAACGGACAGGGTGAGAGATTGGTATTGGTACTAAGTGCGTTGGTTGTTCTAGTAGACATAATCAATTTCCTTGTTTTGGCGTAGCCGCGCCCCGGCGGGTTTACGCCAAATAAAAATTAATGTGTGTTTAAGTAACGTTTAAATCAGTGTTAAATCAGAATTCCGAATAATAAAGCGGTGTTCTGACTACGGGCCCAATAGTAAAAAATGGCCCTGGTGATTCCTGCTTAACAACACCAACAGGAACAGCACGCAACGCATGGATTGAGACAAACCAAGGGTTACGATTGATTTCCACCATGACCTGACCTTCACTACAATGATGTGCCTGTCCTGTTGTACGAACAATTTGCTGACCTGCAAAAGTGCGGAGATAAAATAATGACTGTTTCGGGTACTGCTGATTAAATTGTTGTGCGTTCATAATAAGCCTCACTTTTTATTATTCTTTAAATGCTGCTCTTCATCGATAATTGCATCGATACAAGGCCAGCAATATGAATCAAAACCTTTACTTCCCCAGGTAGCCTGACTTTTCTTATCTCCGGCTGCTCTGATTATTTTTCCACAACGACAACAGACAATTTGTTTAATGCGGGTCATAATTAATGGCGCCCCTTATTTTTTATCGCCCTGGCGATAAGTTTCTCCGCAGCTTCACCAACCTCAGGAATAAAGGATTCCAGAGCTTCCACGTACAAGTTAGCGGCATCCTTAACTACACCTATGCCCGTAATGTTAACGGCGTGATGAATGCCATCGGGTTTTGCTAATACCCTGATGGTGATAGTCATGATTTCTTTCTCTTTCACTATTAAACTCCTTCCAGGTCTTTAACAGCAGCACGGATATGACGCTCAGATAAAGCTTCATCAGCACCCTGGGCGATGATGGCAGCAAGGTCGAGCGTGGTGGATACGGTTCGCAATGCGCCACTCTTGGCGGCCAGCTTATGGATCAGCTCGCGTTCTTTGCGGCCGTTGAGTTGCCATGCGTCCGCGATGGCATCAACGTCGCTAGTGCGTACACCTTCAATCACTATCTTTTTAGAGATACGGGAGAACAACCGCGCATAGTCCACACTGCGAGAATTGCCGCCGGTAAGTTTGGAATACACTTTATGGTTACCACATAAAGCCAGACCAATACCCGTCTCTTCCTGAAGCAGGCGCAGTTCCTCGTAAACGTCATAATCAAGATGGTCAGATTCATCAACAATGAGCAGACCTTTCGTGCCGGTAATGCGACGGCGGATAGTTCGGCATAATGGACCAGCACGACGAGGCGCATCAGATAGCCCCAGCGTATCGGCAAACTCGCTCAGACATTCCACCAGTGACGAGGTGGACGGCTTGATAGTAATGAGCCATACATTCGGGTTGCGTTCGGAGAACTCACGCAAGGCGGCTGTTTTACCCACGCCTGGGTTACCGTAAATGATGGCGATACGTTGTGCCGCCTGCGCATAAACCAACGTCCGCCAAATGCTTGAGACGGTTTCCGTTTCAATAAACCGGGGAGCTGTAACAACCGCCGTTACTGACTGGCGAGCTGCGCGACTCTCCAGCCACTTCTCCAGCTTCAGAGCAACCTCGGCATTGCTGCCGGTGTAACTACCGCGCAGGAACTGCGACAGTGCAGCCTGTGACACTTCACTTTCACGGGCGATAGTCGCGGCGGTAACGCCCTCGTTATCCCTGATGGTCGCAACAGCAGCGCGGGTTTCTTCAATAGTATTCATTGTGTTTCTCCTGGTATTAAATCTGGTCGTCTAACTGTTTACGGTACAGGCGGTCTATACCTGCGCTGAATGCGCTATCGACATCAATATCGACGGGCTCTTCGACTAGTTGCTCTACCGCAACAACATTCCCAATAGTGCGATAGACGTTATTGTTTAGGCGCTCCTCTTCCACAGGTGATAACAATGTCCGGTTACCTTCGGCCTCAGCCAGACGGATTTTTTCTTCAGCACGATTGCGCATACCTTTGATGCGCTGCTGGCGCTGATGGTATTCGGCAGTAACAGCAAAGGCGGCTTTCTTGTTGCCATCCCAAACAGCATCACAAATATAGGTACCATCCATGCGGCGCACGATGACGCGATTTGCATCATGGATGTCATAGCTGACCAGTACCTGATTACCGTGCTCATGGTTCAGGTCTAAGGAATAATAGAAGTTATTGAACAGACGGACTTCACAGCGGTTCACAGTACGTTCAATCTGCGGCATGAACATGTCGCGAAGCTCCACGTCTGACAGCCACTCAATCGCGGTCTTATCCTGATCCAGTTTGTAGCGGCGGAACTGCGCTGGGGTGAAGTGTTCGCCGCTGTCCGTTTTCGGTAGTTCGCTGTGCGGCCGATTGTTATACCACTCGATACCGGACTCAATCGCTGCGACCAGTTCATCCCATGAAGGCAACCCTTGCAGGGCGCGTTTTTGTACGGGTGTTAACTCCCGGCCTTTGCGTTGTGCGTTTAAGGCAGAGGTCAGCGTCTTACCCATACGGCGCACCGTATTACGGTCAGCACCGGTACCGTAATAGGTGGCGAACTGGCGGGAGATACGCATAGCTAAAGAACGGTTCAGACGTTCGATGATACCCCGGCCTTGTGGGTTCTCAGGAATACCAGTGCGGTGGTCAATGCCTAAGCGCGGTAGTATCCCGGTGATATCAGCATCAAAGGTATTGTTTGTTTCACCACCGCCGTTATCGGAGTAATAGATAAACGGCTTGCCTTCCTTCTTGATGCCATAGCGAAGCGCATCAGCAACGGCAATCACGCTCTCTGATAGCGCCAGACTCCAACCAGTAATAAAGCGGCACGAACCGTCCATGACGAAGGTCACCTCAGGGGTAAACGGGTTACCGTGGTCAGGATGTGCAACTTTCATCTTCATGCCGTGACCGTCACCAATCCAGACATAATTGACTGGTAAACTGTTCCAGTCACGGCGAACAAAACCTTCAATCTGGCGTGATTCACTGCCAGTAACCCGGCCTTGTTGCTTCACGACAGCGGGTAGTTTTTTCATCTGGTAGCAAATGGTATCGTAGGAAGGAATAGCCGCCATCATGTCCGGCTGGTCAGCGTAACAGGCGCACCATTCGGCTTTGAATGCCTCGTAAGCCTCGGTCATCAATATTCCGTTTGTATCCCTGAAATGCGCCATAAAATCAGAGAACCATGGTATAGCTTCCAGTTTCACAGGTTGGCGCTTACCCGGTGCCAGTAAGACCAGACGTTCAGCAGGTGAAGACGCCTTGTTGAAGTCAGCGACCCAACGCTTGAGGGTGATTTCACTAAGGGCGCGGGTCTTGCCTTTCTTGGCGTTGGCCTGAGCTGCGGCCTGTGCCAGATGCGACGGTAAATCATTAGCCTGAGCCAGGCGGACAATCTCACGGATAGCCTTGGCGCAACTGTAACCAGGTACCGCACCGAGGCGCAGAACTTCGGAGACCAGAACGATACGGGCATCAGCGACGGCGCGCTGAGCTGTATTAAACTCAACCAGCTTTTGTTCCATCAGTGCCGGACACTGACGATAGAGGGCTATCTTGCCTTCGTCACGGCCTTTGGTGGCTGGCGATACTGAGGTCGGAACGGTGGCGGAGATATTCGGTTTAGTCATCATCTGCTGAACGAAACGAGCGCGGACTTGTTCCTGAGCAGCAATTGGCAGACAGTCGATATGATATTCAAAGGCTTTGGTACCTTCACGGCGACGGCGTAATCCAGTCACCCCCTTAGCGGCCTTATCCAGACGGCTGCGGATATTGTGTTCCATTGCGGGAAAGCCCGGCAGCGTGGCGCACTCTTTTGCTGTTAACCAAATGGACATCGTATCTCTCCCGTTACGCTGTCAGACGCTGTTCGGATGGGTAACGACTGGGCCAGATTACATCAGGAGAAAGACCGATCTTTTCAGCAATGACACTCTCATAACCAGAGCATGAACGATAAAACGCATTACGAATACTGTTCTCTTTTAATCCAAGCTCTTTTTCTATATCACGCAACTTAAGGCCCTTACGTTTAAGCGCTCGAATAATTGCGTCGCTGGGCCAATCTTGACCCAGATCGACAAACAGATCCGTCAAATCTTGTTTTGGCTGCGGCATTGTGTGATCCTCTTCTGTTTATCAAAATTGATAATCTAAAATGATTATCAGATACACATAAAGGCAATCGCACAATAAACCGATTGCAAGCGGTTTATTCGCAATATTAAGCGATTCAATTGAAAGTTAATATATATCAGGTGGTTGTATGGAAAAAACCGTATATAAGGATAAAGACCATAATCGGTTTATTCCCATGCCGGGAATAAACCGATTTGCCGAACGATTAAAGCTGGCTATGGGAAACATGTCTAATGTTGAATTAGCGCGTCTAAGTGGCGTATCTGAATCAGCCATCCGTGGCTATTTAAAAGGAAAAAGTTTTCCGGCAATCGATAAGATACAAGCTATATCTATTGCTTGCTGCGCTCCGTTAGAATGGCTTATAACAGGTGATTGCTTCGCACAATTAAGCGAAATGAGTGCTGAGCAATATGACGAAGGGCTGGCATTTATTATGAAGAACTTAACAAGCTCTCAACGCCAATCTTTAATTAATGCAATTATAAGGTTTGGCATTGACGGCATTTTAAGTGCTTTAAATGAGCCAAGTGTTTCAGCCGAATTCGCTTCACTATCGGAGGCTGAAAAAGAACAGGTTATGCGGCTATTTGAGGAAGTGAAAAAAGGGGCACCTAAGGTTAGTGAGAAGGTAATACAGGACAACCTCACATCGAAAAAAAGAAAGGTTGGATAAAGGCGTTGCACCCATGCATCATATGACATGAGGTCTTTTTGAATAGAACCTAAAAGTAAAAAATGTACTTTCTTTTGTAATAAAACAAAAAGAGGTCACCACATTGTAAATATTATTTTATATCAATGCGTTATAAGAAAAGTGCATAGCCTCAACAAAAGTACCTATATGTTCTTTTGTCAGTATAGTAAAAGGAAGTAATAGCGTTAGATAATTTCTTTTTAAACAAGTCTTAAACAGTATTTAAACCGTTAACGTGTAGTATCAAATATTTTGCGAATCAAGTTGTTTTTTGAAAAGTGGTATCAAATAACCCTATTCGGGTAAGTTAATGATAATCCCGTTTATTCCCGTCTTATCCAAGTTATTCCCTAGTATCAAATGATTTCCTTCATGACATGAACACCTGACGCTCATGTCATTGATACAGCCAATTAATCACAGTCACGTGTTCCCCCATTCAGACAGGAGAATAAATAATGAAAATCGCAATTATTGGCGCCAGCGGTAAAGCCGGACAAAAAATCATGGCAGAAGCCTTGAGCAGAAAACATCAGGTTACCGCCATTGTTCGTAATGCGGGCAAGGTAAGTGATAAATCCGTCACTGTGCTGGAAAAAGATATTTTTGATCTCGCCGCCGCCGATTTAAAACCTTTTGACGCAGTCGTCGATGCATTCAATGCTTCTCCAGGCCATGAAGATTTACACCAAAGTTCGCTGCTTCATCTGAGAAAAATTCTTTCTGGCAATCCGAATACCCGGCTGTTAGTGGTTGGTGGTGCCAGCAGTTTATATCTTGATGAGCAGCTAACGCAGCGCCTTATTGATTCGCCGGACTTTCCTGACGCTTACAGGGCAACCGCCAGCAACATGGGAGACGCGTTCCGGGAGTTGAAGAACGCAAACGACATCAACTGGACCTATATAAGCCCATCAGCCATGTTTGTAGCCGATGGCAAACGTACTGGCAGCTACAATACCGGTAACGATCGCTTAATGGTTAATAGTGCCGGAGAAAGTACCATCAGCTATGCAGACTATGCCATTGCTATGCTGGATGAGATCGAACAAGGTAAGCATATTCGTCAACGTTTTACCGTTGTGGAAAAATAAGCCGTGGTCGTATGCGGCCAGCCCTCTACTGAACCGATCGCTTTTTGGCTATCGGTTCAGCTCCACCACCGTTCGCCATCATGCGCTTTTATTAGTTAAAAAATAATTATAATAAAAACAAGCTAAAACTTAGCGTCTAATATCGAAAAATGAGTTTCCCATAACGTATTCCCCTTCTGTATAAAAGCAAAACCACGCAAACCTCGGTTCCCCCGTTAAAGAAATAAAAAACAAACACATAAACACCATTGACACTGACCTCATAACCCGCTATTTCTTAAAGCCTAACTTGTGTATCCCGTACACAAGCCAGAAGAGGCGCGTCGTTCAGGTAAAGTGTTTGAGGATCCGGAATCCTGTGAAAACACTCCAGGGGATACGACGCCGAGGCAGCACTCAAACCGGACAAGAGAGCTGTCGACCACAAGGGCTGAATCCCTTGGGTTGTCACCAATGTTACCCGCAGACATATTGCGGGAATAAGGGTCTTAACGTGGAATTATCGTGCAGGTAGTTTCAGCACAATCACAGAAGACTCTGGCAAGGTGGGGCGCTTCTGGGTGTATCGTAGTGTTTCCCTCCTACGTCTGCTCCCTGTTTACCGCGCTTCCTTTGTGCCAAGGCTGATGAATTTAAGGGCTATTGATTAGCTCCACCTGACACGAGGAATTATTGAGTTATGTCTAATATTGTTGTTGCTAAATTTGGTGGTACCAGCGTCGCTGACAGCGCCGCAATGAATAACTCTGCCAATGTTGTATTATCAAATCCTGAAGTAAAAGTGGTGGTTTTATCGGCATCGGCTGGCGTGACTAATCTGTTAGTTGCCCTGGCTGAAGGCTGTAACCCGGATCTTCGTACAGAAAAGATTGAGCAAATCCGCCACATCCAATATCAAATTCTTAACACCCTGCCCGGCTCAGAGGTAGTACGTGAAGAAATCGATCGCATGTTGGAAAATATCACCACGCTTTCTGAGGCAGCCAGTCTGGCAACCTCCGCTGCATTAACCGATGAACTGGTTAGTCACGGTGAGCTGATGTCTACTCTGCTGTTTGTTGAACTGCTCAGAAGCAGAAACGTCAATGCTGAGTGGTTTGATGTACGTAACGTAATGAAAACCAACGATCGTTTTGGTAAAGCCGAACCCGACGTTCAGGCACTAAATGCCTTAAGTGAACAACACCTGCAACCGCGTCTGGCAAATGCTCTGGTCATCACTCAAGGTTTTATCGGCAGTGAATCTCGCGGACGCACCACCACATTAGGCCGTGGTGGTAGTGATTATACCGCAGCACTGCTGGGTGAAGCGCTAAATGCTAAGCGAGTTGATATCTGGACGGATGTTCCCGGCATTTATACTACCGACCCCCGTGTAGTTCCTAATGCCAAGCGCATTGATGAAATTGGCTTTGAAGAAGCAGCAGAAATGGCAACTTTCGGCGCTAAAATTCTGCATCCGGCAACCCTGATACCTGCCGTACGCAGAGATATCCCCGTGTTTGTGGGTTCCAGCAAAGATGTGAGTGCCGGCGGTACTCTGGTATGTAATAAAACCAGCCAACCTCCGCTGTTCCGGGCATTGGCACTGCGCCGCAAACAAACATTACTGACCCTGCACAGCCTCAATATGCTGCATGCTCGTGGCTTCCTGGCGGAAATATTTAATATTCTGGCCAGCCACAATATCTCTGTTGATTTAATCACTACCTCAGAGGTCAGCATCGCGTTGACGCTGGACACTGCCGGCTCATCCACCTGTGGCACCAGCCTTCTCACCAGCGCATTGTTAACTGAACTATCAGCGCTGTGTCGAGTGGAAGTTGAAGAAAATCTGGCGTTGGTCGCCCTGATCGGTAACGAGCTGGCAAAAGCTCGCGGCGTAGGAAAAGAAGTCTTTGGCGTACTGGAACCGTTTAATATCCGAATGATTTCTTATGGCGCCAGTAGCCATAATCTCTGCCTTCTGGTACCCGGAGATGATGCTGAACATGTAGTTAAGACACTACACCATAACCTGTTTGAATAATGTCATGTGATGGTCAACTTCAGTAATAATGTGCAACTTCGGTTGCACATTATCTTTTGTTAATAGCCCTCTTCTTCGTTATTTATTTGAATATTGTTTCTTTGCTATAAACACAAACAACACAACATAGAAAGTATCAACGTGCAGAGATTGCTTTAACGATCGCATGCACTAATGAAAAAGGAAGTCTTCATCCATGTTAGCTAAGGTTACTCGCTTATTCCCTTTATGGGCTCTGTTATTATCTGTTACTGCTTACTACACGCCGACAACATTTACCGGTATCGCCCCTTATATCAGCTATCTGCTAATGCTGATTATGTTTGCTATGGGAGTGACCCTTAAAGTCAGCGATTTCAAACGTATCTTCACTCGCCCTATGCCGGTTATTGCCTGTACCTTGCTGCATTATTTGATTATGCCGTTAGCAGCCTGGATTCTGGCAAAAGTCTTTAGTATGCCGGCTGACCTGGCTGCGGGTATGATTCTGGTTGGCAGTGTAGCCAGCGGAACTGCATCGAATGTAATGATTTATCTTGCCAGAGGCGATGTAGCTCTTTCTGTCACCATCTCATCGGTATCAACACTGGTCGGCGTGTTTGCTACACCGTTATTAACCTATTTATATGTGGATGCTTCAATTAATGTTGATGTATTAGGTATGCTTCGCTCAATTCTACAAATTGTCATTATTCCTATTGGCGCAGGCTTACTTATCCACCATACATTAACCAATGTCGTTAAGCGCGTTGAGCCGTTTTTGCCAGCGCTATCGATGATCTGCATTTTGGCTATTATCAGTGCAGTAGTAGCTAACAGTCAGAGTCATATTGCTTCAGTCGGCTTTGTCGTAGCTATCGCTGTAGTCCTACATAATGCAATTGGTTTGCTGGGCGGCTACTGGGGCGGGAGACTATGTGGATTTGATGAATCTACCTGCCGCACATTAGCTATTGAGGTTGGTATGCAAAACTCCGGCCTGGCAGCAACATTAGGAGCACAATACTTCTCTGCGGTTGCCGCTCTGCCAGGAGCATTGTTCTCCGTGTGGCACAACCTGTCAGGCTCTCTGCTAGCTGGATATTGGCAAGGTAAGCCAACTAAAGATAACGTTAAAAAATAACTATCAATAATCGTTTCTAAAAAAGAGAGGCTCCGGCCTCTCTTTTTTATTGCTTACAATAGTAAATATTTAATTTTGAATTATTTAATAATATATTATTACGCGACGTAATAAATAAAATACTATTCTATTTATACATCAATCTTTCTGACAGTTTCTTTTATTTTCTTAATTTCAGCGTTTGGACATTTACTTCTCTGATACAGAGTAGGGATAGCTTGTGAAGGAAAATACCTCTTCTCCGGTAAATTGGTTACCGTTGATTATTATCGTTATTTGTGCCGCTATTCTCTGGCACATCACCCCACCTGAAGGTTTAAGTCTGCCTGCATGGCATTCCGCCATTGTTTTTGTGGCAACTATTGCCTGTATTGTGGCTAAAGTTCTGCCAATTGGTGCCGTCGGGTTAATTGGTATTACTGTTTTTGCTCTGACTTATGCTTCAGGCGCTACCACTGCTGTTGAATCCATTACAACAGCACTGAGTGATTTAAACAGTTCTTTAATCTGGCTGATTGTTGTTGCCTTTATGATTGCCAGAGGTTTTATTAAAACCGGATTGGGAAGGCGTATCGCATTACAAATGATTCGTCTGTTGGGTAAAAGGACACTAGGCCTGGCTTATGGACTGGCTGTCGCCGATCTTATTCTTTCTCCAGCCATGCCAAGCAATACTGCACGATGCGGTGGTGTTATCTACCCTATCGCTGACTCTCTGGCTCGTAGTTTTAATTCCAATCCTGAAGATCAGTCACGTAATAAAATCGGTACATTTTTGATTACCTGTATTGGTAACGTTAATGACGTAACCGCAGCCATGTTTATGACGGCTTATACCGGTAACCTGCTGGCTGTAAAACTGGCAGCCAATGCGGATGTTCACTTAACCTGGGGTAGCTGGTTTGTCGCAGCAATCGTCCCTTGTCTGGCTTCGCTGATCATTGTTCCACTATTAGTTTACTGGCTGACCAAACCTGAAATTAAACATACGCCGGATGCACCAATTCTCGCCAGAACCGAACTGGAGAAAATGGGAAAAATGAGCCGCAGTGAATGGATTATGACCGCCACTGTCGTGCTGTTACTGATTTTGTGGATTTTTGGCGATAAGTTAGGTGTTGACCCGACAGCCGCTTCTTTCGTTGGCCTCTCATTCTTACTGTTAACCGGGGTTCTCACCTGGGAAGATGTAAAAAGTGAAAAAGGTGCCTGGGATACTCTGATCTGGTTTGCTGCATTATTAATGATGGCTAACCAATTGAAGAAACTTGGCTTTACCACCTGGTTTGGTAATCTTATTGGTGAACATATTGGCGCAGCCATGGGAGACAGCAGTTGGATTTTAATTCTGTTGCTACTTAATGCCGCCTATTTTTACACTCACTACTTCTTCGCCAGTGGAAATGCTCAAATCGCCGCGTTATATGCCGTTTTCCTTAGTGTGGGTATTAATCTGCATATTCCTGCCCTACCTATGGCACTGATGCTGGCTTTTACCAGTAGTTTGTATTGCTCACTGACTCAATACTCTCACGCCCGTGGCCCAATTCTATTTGGTGCCGGGTATGTTCCTACCGGAACCTGATGGCGAGTTGGTTTTATAGTCAGTCTTGTCAATCAAGCGATATTCCTGATACTGGGCTTAGTTTGGTGGAAAGCGTTAGGATTGTATTAATACTTTCAGAAGCTAACCTCACAAAAGGTCATATATTATTTATATGGCCTTTATCATTTATACTGAGCAAGTCTTTCTTTTCTCCAGTGCATCAAAAATCAACATACCTGCGATCATAGCCCCGGTAAAAATCAGACCTTTTCCCATCCCGGCGCCAAGCAATACCAGCCCGGGCCCAGGGCAAATACCGGCAATTCCCCAACCAATCCCAAACAGGGCGCTACCGCCAATCAAACGTTTATCTATAACTCGTAAAGCAGGCCACTGAATACGCTCGCCTAAAACCGATTGCTGCCGATGCTTCATATAACCAAAAGCCAATAGCCCAACAACAATAGCACTTCCCATCACCAGAGCTAATGAAGGATCCCAATCGCGGGTAATATCCAGAAATGATAAAACTTTCACCGGATTAACCATGCCGGAAACAATAATCCCTAAGCCAAAAGTCAAACCACTGATAAAGGCAAAAAATAGTTTCATATTGTTCAGCTCCCTTGTAATGGATTTAATAATAAAACCGTTATTACACCGGTAACCATAAATGTCAGGGTAGCCATCAAGGAACAAAATGAGAGACGGGATAGTCCACAAACACCATGACCACTAGTACAGCCAGAAGCATAACGAGTGCCTATTCCCACCAAAAGACCGGCAATAACCAGCGTAGGCCATCCTGAGACAACTTGAATATCAGGCAAAGGCCATAGCAATCCATAAACCAGCGGTGAAACAATCATGCCCAACAGAAAAACACCTCGCCAGCCAAATCCTTCGCGCTGACCTTTAATTACATTGGCTAAAATACCGCTAATTCCGGCAATTCTTCCATTAAAAACAATCAGCAATGCGGCAGCAGCGCCAATCAAAACACCGCCCACTAAAGCGGTTAATGGAGTAAATGCAGCCCAGGCAATACTCATCAAATTTTCGCCCCACTCGCCGGACAATAAAGCTGATATAGCATATTTAACAACGCTAATACCTTCTCATCACGGATGGAATAAAAAATCCGCTTTCCCTCTCTGCGAGTACTCACTAACTCCTCGGTTCTCAATACGGTTAACTGTTGAGATAACGTCGGCTGGCGAATATCCAGGCATTGTTCCAGTTCGCTAACGGAAAGTTCTCCCTGACTGAGCTGGCAGAGAATTAACAAGCGATCTTCATTTGCCAATGCACGCAAAAGCGCCGCAACGTCACCGGCTGCGGCTCTCATTAAAGAAATATCAGATAGAAAATTATTTTGACTCATTAAGGTATCTCAATTTACCAATGAATATTATATAAAATAATATAATGATTAAAATATAAACTGAGATATCTTTTAAAGCAAGCAGATCTTAGTCAGCGTCATATCCCAGATTTGGAGCTAACCAACGTTCTACCTCCGTTATACTCAAATTCTTGCGAGCAGCATAGTCCTCAACTTGATCGCGCTGAATCTGAGCCACCGCAAAATACTTACTCTCAGGATGGCTAAAATACCAACCAGACACCGAGGCACCTGGCCACATAGCATAGGACTCGGTCAGTTTCATGCCGATTGCCTCTTCAACATTCAGCAATTGCCAGATAGCTGCTTTTTCCGTATGTTCCGGACAAGCTGCATAACCGGGTGCAGGGCGAATACCTTGATAATTCTCCCTGATTAACTCTTCATTAGTCAGGTTTTCACTTTCCGCATATCCCCAGATTTCTTTACGTACTTGTTCATGCAAATATTCAGCAAACCCTTCAGCTAAACGGTCTGCCAGCGCTTTAATCATGATCTTGTTATAATCATCATGTACCGCTTCATAAGCATCCGCCAAAGTATCTTCTTCCAGACCACCCGTTACTGCAAATGCCCCCAAATAATCCGCTTTTCCACTCCGTTTTGGTGCGACAAAGTCGGCCAGGCAATAGTTAGGAAAATCTGTTTTTTCAGTCTGTTGACGCAAATGATGACCAATATTAATAACCTGCTGGCGAGTTTCATCAGCATAAATCTCAACATCATCACCAACCCGGTTTGCCGGAAAAATTCCCATAATACCTTTTGGAGTTAGCGAACGATTTTGAGAGAGTTTATCCAACAGTTCGTTGGCATCGTTAAACAGACGTTTGGCTTCTTCTCCGACAATCTCATCTTCCAGAATTCGTGGATATTTTCCCGCCAGCGACCAGGTCATAAAGAACGGCGTCCAGTCGATATAATTTCTTAAGGTTTCAATAGAAGCCTCAACCTGCCGAATGCCCAAATGTTTAGCCACCGGAGGGGTGTAATTATCCCAATCGCACTCCCAGCCGTTATCTCTGGCGGCCTGTAAGCTAACCGGTGCAGTTCTTGGCTTTTTGCGCGCATGCTGAATTCTGACTGTTTCATACTCTTTACGAGTACGTTCAACGAAGCTATCCCGCTGCATATCGGAAAGCAGGGCTGAACAGACACCCACGCTACGGGAGGCATTTTGTACATAAACGGTTGGGCCACTGTAGTTTTGCTCGATTTTAACCGCGGTGTGGGCTTTTGAAGTGGTTGCACCACCAATTAACAGTGGCAGCGAGAATCCCTGACGCTCCATCTCTTTAGCCACATTGACCATCTCATCCAGAGAAGGGGTAATCAGACCGGACAGACCAATGATATCCACCTTCTCTTCCTGAGCAGTCTTTAAAATCTTCTCGGTTGGAACCATAACGCCTAAATCGATAATTTCGTAGTTATTACATTGCAATACCACACCAACAATGTTCTTACCGATATCGTGAACATCCCCTTTCACTGTCGCCAGTAAGATTTTACCGGCTGCAGAGCCCTTTTGTTTACTGGCCTCAATATAGGGTTCCAGATACGCTACAGCCTGCTTCATAACCCGCGCTGATTTTACTACCTGAGGTAAAAACATTTTGCCTTCGCCAAACAGATCGCCGACGATGTTCATTCCTCCCATCAACGGCCCTTCTATTACTTCTAATGGCAAATCAACCTGCTGACGGGCTTCTTCAGTATCTATTTCAATAAACTCGGTGATACCTTTAACCAATGCATATTCCAGTCGTTTCGTCACTGGCCAACTGCGCCACTCCGCCTGCTGTTTATCTGCTTCGGCATCTCCGGCACTGCCACGATATTTCTCTGCCAACGTCAGTAAACGTTCAGTACCATCGGTACGACGGTTAAGAATGACATCTTCTACCGCATCCTTTAACTCCGCCGGTAAATCATCATAAATGGCCAATTGCCCCGCATTCACAATCCCCATATCCATGCCGTTCTTGATGGCATGATAAAGAAACACTGCATGAATCGCTTCGCGAACCGGATCATTACCCCTAAATGAGAAAGAAACGTTAGAAACACCACCAGAAATCAAAGCATGTGGCAGCTCTGCCTTAATATCACCACAGGCCTGAATAAAATCCACCGCGTAGTTATTATGTTCTTCAATACCGGTGGCAACAGCAAAAATGTTCGGGTCAAAAATAATATCTTCTGCCGGAAAACCAACGACTTCAGTCAAAATACGGTAAGCACGGCGGCATATCTCAATCTTGCGGGCACGAGTATCGGCCTGCCCATCTTCATCAAATGCCATCACGACCATCGCGGCGCCATAACGACGAACCAGACGAGCCTGCTGAATAAACTTTTCTTCCCCTTCTTTCATGGAGATCGAGTTAACAATACCTTTCCCCTGAATACATTTCAGGCCCTTCTCAATGACTTCCCACTTAGAGGAGTCAATCATAATGGGAACTCGGGCAATATCCGGTTCACCGGCAATCAGATTAAGGAAGCGCACCATCGCCGCCTCAGCATCTAACATGCCTTCATCCATATTGATATCAATAATCTGAGCGCCGCTTTCCACCTGCTGAAGAGCGACCTCTAATGCTTCGTTATATTTTTCTTCTTTAATCAGTCGTTTAAAGCGGGCTGAACCCGTTACGTTGGTGCGCTCACCCACGTTTACAAACAGAGTATTCGCATCAATTGCCAGTGGCTCTAAACCAGATAAACGGCAAGCCACGGGGATCTCTGGTAATGAGCGAGGCGGTATTGTCTCCAGAACCTTACTAATGGCAGCAATATGAGCCGGAGTCGTTCCACAACACCCTCCGACAATATTAACAAACCCTGATTTAGCCCATTCTTCAATCTGAATTGCCATATCTTCAGGGCCGAGATCATATTCACCAAATGCGTTAGGTAAGCCTGCATTAGGATGAACTGAAACAAAATACTCGGAGATTCGTGAAAGCTCAGCAACATACTGGCGTAACTCATCCGGCCCCAATGCGCAGTTTAAGCCAAAAGAGAGCGGTCTGACGTGACGTAATGAATTGTAGAAGGCTTCTGTAGTCTGGCCTGATAATGTGCGCCCAGATGCATCAGTAATAGTCCCGGATATCATTACCGGCAACTCAACGCCCAGCTCTTCAAATATATCTTCTACAGCAAAAATAGCGGCTTTGGCATTCAGAGTATCAAAAATCGTCTCTATCATGATGATATCGACACCGCCCTGAATTAACGCTCTGGTAGATTCTCTGTAGGCTTCGACTAATTGATCAAAAGTAACATTACGAAAAGCGGGATCGTTCACATTTGGTGATATAGAAGCGGTACGGTTAGTCGGCCCTAAGATACCAGCGACATAACGTGGTTTATCCGGTGTTTTCGCCGTCCATTCATCGGCACATAGTCTGGCTAAACGAGCGCCTTCATAGTTAATCTCTGCAGATAACGACTCCATATGGTAATCGGCCATCGCAATAGATGTGGCATTGAAGGTATTGGTTTCAAGTATGTCAGCGCCAGCTTCAAGATAGGCATGATGAATCGCAGAGATCACTTCCGGTTTGGTTAATACCAGCAGATCGTTATTACCCTTGAGGTCACTTTCCCAGTCAGAAAAACGTGTGCCACGATAGTCTTCCTCACCCAGCTTATAGCTTTGGATCATGGTTCCCATTCCGCCGTCCAGAACCAGAATTCGTTTAGTAAGCTGCTGATGTAGTTGTTCTGTCTTGGTCATCACATTAATCTCATTAATAAATCGTTATGCCAGTCTGCCGGCATCATTTTAAATCATATAGTTATAGGCTGAATTTGCCTGATATGCACAGAATATAAAAAACTAATCCAGTGTAGGATTCATCTGACGCAGATCGAATGGTGTTCTCTGATAGACAAAATAATTCAACCAGTTATTAAACAGCAGGTAGCCATGGCTTCTCCAGGATGCTACCGGCGCCCGATCAGGGTTGTCTTCAGGGAAGTAGTTCTCAGGAACTGTAGGATTCAGTCCGGCATCACGATCGCGAAAATATTCGGCAGACAACGTTCCTGCATCATATTCAGGATGGCCGGTTGCAAACGCAAAGCGACGATCTTTACTGGCAAACAGGTAAGCGCCGGTTTGCTCCGATTCGGCATAAATCTCCAGGTCGGTTTGCTGACGAATAACGTCTGACGGAAAACTGGCATAGCGAGAATGCGGGGCTAAGAAGCGATCGTCAAAACCGCGAGCCAACGGAGCCAATGGCGCCACTACGTTATGCCAATAGACGCCTGACAGCTTTTCACTCATGGTCAGTTTAGGAATATCATAAAGAATATTCAATGCCGCCTGTACAGCCCAGCAAACAAACAGGGTCGACGTTACATGCGCTTTAGCCCAGTTGGTTATCTTCTCTATCTGAGCCCAGTAAGCAACATCCTTGAACTCAACCAGCCCCAGAGGTGCTCCGGTAACAATTAGCCCGTCAAAGTTCTGATCCTGAATATCTTCAAAGTTACAGTAGAAATTATTCAAATGCTCAGTTGGAGTATTTTTCGACTCATGGCAGTCAATTCTTAATAGCTGAATATCCAATTGCAATGGAGAGTTAGATAACAGACGTAAAAACTGGTTTTCAGTTTCAATCTTCTTTGGCATCAAATTGAGGATAAGAATTTTAAGCGGACGAATATCCTGATGGCTGGCGCGAGTGGATGTCATTACAAAGACATTCTCCTCACGTAAAACATTAACGGCGGGTAGTTCATCAGGTATACGAATTGGCATTGCTTTATCCTCAAATATCCATTTATACGTTTATACATTTAGACTTCTATACTGCTAAAGATAGCGTCTTTTTAATATCATGTCGAGAGGATAAAAAGATATTTGGTTATATAAAATTCATCATGCGGGAACTGAATTTAAAATAAAAAACTATTTATTACAGACAGATGGAAATCTTAGAGATAAAAACCAAATTTGTTATACCCAAATGGAATGCTTGAAATGAATAAATCTCAATGAGTGAATTGATTAAAATAACATGACCAAACGGTTTTACACCTGTGCATAACAAAACCCTCAGTCTTTCAGCAGAGATGGTTTTTCCTGATTCAAACCTGACAAATTGGCTGGAGCGGATATTCCGGCCGTAACCGGTATGTGCTGATATCACTTAGGTGCCCGGCCGGTAGAGCCTGTCTCTGACTGTTTCACTATCTGCA
>NZ_JADRCR010000008.1 GCF_016649425.1 Limnobaculum allomyrinae | reverse complement strand
AGATACCGTCTTGTGAGTGCCCACACAGATTGTCTGATAAATTGTTAAAGAGCATGGCCGACAGAAAGCTGCGCTTCCCGCGGCACGGGCTGCGTATATTACGCGAATCCGTTTCAGAGTCAAGTATTAAAACGTCTTAACGTTAACCTTATTCTCTGCCTGACGACGTTATCCGTTGTCAGTGGAGGCGCATTATAGGGACTCAAAATCTTCTGGCAAGTGTTAATTTTAAAATAAATGCTGACCGTTCATTTATTCACCAACTGATTAATACGCGTCTGATGATATATTCACAGTGAATAAATGATTTCACTTCATGTTGCCTTCACACAATTTCAATAAAGTCAGTAAATTAATTACATAGTCATATTGAAGAACCCGATGCCATTTACTTTCGCACATCCAGCAATCGTTTTACCTTTGGGCACATTTTTTGCCAGAAGATGCTCTCTGACCGGTTTAATTGCTGGCAGTATGGTGCCTGATTTTGAATATTTCTTAAGAATGGAGGTTAAAAGCCTTTACAGTCATTCGCTATCCGGTATTTTTTGGTTTGATCTTCCCGTAGCCCTGTTATTAAGCTTTATTTTTCACGGCGTAATCAGAAATAGTTTAATCAATAATCTGCCTCAGTTTTTATACTGTCGTTTATCCTATCTGACTCGATTGGACTGGCCTGCATATGCATATAAGCATATATCAGTGCTTCTTGGTTCTATTATGCTCGGCATCTTTTCTCATTTGCTTTGGGATAGCTTTACCCACAAAGATGCTTTCTTCGTCAATTATCTTCATTATGCTTCGGTCAATATCGAACTATTGGCCTATTCGGTTCCTGTGCACAAACTATTGCAACACTTAAGCACAGTGTTGGGAGGGTTAACTATCTTTACCTATTTGTGGCTCATGCCTAAAGATAATAAAACCAGCACACATATTTCATTAAAGTATTGGGTAGTCATTCTCGTTCTGTCATTCGTTATTTCTTTTATAAGGATTATGTTGATATACCCGGCCATTTCGCCAGGTATGGTTGTGGTCACATGTTTGTCTGCACTTATGATTTCATTAACACTCACACCTGTAATGCTAAAGATAAAAAGAGCCCGGAAATACTTTCAGGGCTCACGGGGCAAACTGATTAAGGCTCAGGGCATCACACATTCTTTTAATAAATGATCCAATGCCAATACCGATAACCGTTCTTCATCTTTATCCGCGTTAAACTGACTCAAAGCATATCGATCTAACTCTTGTTCAATAAAGTTATGTATCTGTACTAATTTTTCACCGTATTGGGATTCGGTATTTGTTCGTTTAACTTTCAGCAGATAGTCGATTTCACTCAGTAATGCTTTGTCTTCAACAATATCCAGTAATAAAGAAAACGGCATTGGCGGTACGCTTGCCCGTTCATCTATCCACTTAACCGCCAGCAGTGGTCGTAATACATAGAGATACTTTTTCAGTCGAACGGATTCTCCTTGCAAGTAACCACGAAAGTTCTTTTTTGCCATCGATAAATAGTGATAACGAGCTCGTAAACTGGAGAAGTGCTCAACCGCCAGAGTCCGAAATTTGTCCATAAAATCACTATCCTCTTGATAGACTATGGGTGAATCCAGCCATTCTAATAATGTTGGGTTAGCCTTTTTTAATAAACCCAGCGCCTTACGTAATTCCCAGCCGCTGATATCCAACTCATCATCCAGTGGACGTTCTATCACATCTCGTCCAGGTTCAACGGTCAGATACCAGTCGGCTTTATGTACATAGATAAACCGAACGTCATAATCGCTGTCCGTAGATGCAAATCCCCATCCCCTGCTCCCGGATTCACAAGCATACAAAACCTTCACATCAAACTTTTTTTCTATTTCTTCCAGTTCATTCAAAACGCGCTTTTTCATCTCTTCAGATACTGGATGGTCATCAACGGACAAATCTTTACGGTTAGTTAGTAATCCCTTTTGCATTATCATTCTCCTTTTTATTTGTTATTGCTTACAGTGTTACTTCCAGATATTGCAATCAGCCTGCCAACTCTCCCCCGCTGTTCAAAAATAAATTTAATTCATTGTTTTAAATGAAAATTAATATGATTACTTTAATGCTGGAGAATATAGAAGATATAAGATAATTTATTCCTTCAGATAATATTTATATTCAGGGATAAGTTATGAAACGGGTTGCTATTGGTGTATTAGGTACCGTTCTGGATAAACGCGGTAAGCGGGAGAACCGCTGGAATAAATGGCGTCCAACCGTGGGAATGTGTCAGCAGCCTGATTTACATATTGATCGGCTTGAATTAATTCATTCCGCCAGAGATCGAGGCATGGCTGAGCAGCTGGTTCAGGATATCCAACTGGTCTCACCACAGACTGAAGTTAAGCTCAATGCCATTACGTTAAACGATCCCTGGGATATTGAAGAGGTTTATACCAAACTATTAGATTTTTCTGAGCACTACCCTTTTGATCCTGAAAATGAAGAATATTTAGTCCATATCACCACGGGTACCCACATTGTACAAATCTGCTGGTTTCTGCTGACTGAGGCGCGTTATCTTCCTGGTAAGTTAATTCAGACCATGCCAGACAGGCACAATAAAGACGATGAGCTCCCGGGTAAACCAGAAGGTAATTACGCCATTATCGATTTGGACTTAAGCCGTTACGATCAGATCTCCACTCGCTTCCAACAAATCAGTGACAACTCGGTCTCTTATTTAAAAGCCGGTATTGCCACGCGTAATGCCACCTTTAACCGCCTGATTGAAGAAATTGAACGTGTCGCCATTCGTTCTACCGCACCGATATTAATGGTAGGCCCTACCGGTGCGGGTAAATCATTCCTTGCCCGACGTATCTATGAACTCAAACTGGAGCGACATCAAATAAGTGGTCGATTTGTTGAGGTTAACTGCGCCACGCTTCGGGGTGATAGTGCAATGTCGACGTTGTTTGGTCATGTTAAAGGTTCATTTACCGGAGCTCAAACTGACCGCCCAGGCCTGCTTCGGGCTGCCGATAACGGCATGCTATTTTTAGATGAAATTGGAGAGCTGGGGCTGGATGAACAGGCTATGTTATTGAAGGCCATTGAAGAAAAAAAGTTTCTTCCTTTTGGTAGTGATAAAGAAACACAAAGCCACTTTCAGCTGATCGCCGGTACCCATCGGGACTTACGCAAGCAGGTCAGTGAAGGTTTATTCCGTGAGGATCTGTATGCACGGATTAACTTATGGACTTATAAACTTCCCGGCCTGGCTCAGCGTAGCGAAGATATCGAACCCAATCTGGATTATGAATTGGCTCGTTTTGCTCGTGAACAAGGGGAACAAACTCGTTTTAATGCTGAATCACGCCGCAAATATCTCTCTTTTGCCACCTCATCTGAAGCGCTTTGGTCAGGTAATTTCCGTGAGCTGAGTGCCTCCATAACTCGTATGGCAACTCTGGCTGAATCAGGAAGAATTAGTGATGATATTGTAAATGATGAAATAAAGCGCTTGCAGGAAAGCTGGGGATATACCACTAAACCACTTTTATTGCCGGAACTGGATCAGCCAATAGATCTCTTTGACCAATACCAACTGCAAGCGGTTATTGAAATCTGTCATGCCAGCAACAGTCTGTCTGAGGCGGGAAGGAAGCTATTTGCCGTTTCCCGCCAGCAAAAACAGAACCCAAATGATGCAGACAGATTAAGAAAATATCTTTCTCGTTTTGGCCTTAGCTGGGAAGCCCTGAAAAAAGACAAAACAGAAACCTGATTATTTTCCTCTCATCGCATCGGGTAAACAGCCAAAAAAAGAGGGTGACAAATATCACCCTCTTTTTAATTGGTTACTGATTATTGCTTAGCAACAATCTTGTCACCCTCTACATCCAACACTACTGGTACGCCAGGTAATAACTGGCCAGAGAGAATTTGCTGTGCCAGCGGGTTCTCAATTTCCTGCTGAATAGCCCGTTTTAATGGACGTGCGCCATAAACCGGATCGTATCCCTCTTTGGCTAACAGATCCAAAGCCGCTTCGGACATGCTGATGACATAACCGCGGTCATCCAGACGTTGATACAAACGCTGCAACTGAATGCGCGCGATGGATTTAATCATGCTCTCACCCAGAGGATGGAATACCACCGTTTCATCAATACGGTTAATAAACTCCGGACGGAAGTGATGACTAACTACGCTCATCACCAACTCTTTCATCTCACCATAATCCAACTGACCAAAACGCTCCTGAATCATGTCTGAACCCAGGTTGGATGTCATGATCACCACGGTATTACGGAAATCAACAGTACGTCCCTGACCATCGGTTAAACGCCCATCATCCAGTACCTGCAACAGAATATTAAATACATCCGGATGCGCTTTTTCCACTTCGTCCAGCAAGATAACTGAATATGGACGACGGCGAACCGCTTCGGTCAGATAGCCACCTTCTTCGTAACCAACATAGCCCGGAGGTGCACCCACTAAACGAGAAACGCTGTGTTTCTCCATAAATTCAGACATATCGATACGTACCATGGCATCATCACTGTCAAACATAAAGTTAGCCAGTGCTTTCGCCAGCTCGGTTTTACCTACCCCGGTTGGTCCCAGAAACAGGAATGAACCTATCGGTCTGTTTGGATCGGATAAACCAGCCCGGCTACGACGAATCGCATTCGATACCGCTTCAACCGCCTCATTTTGACCAATTACTCGTTGATGCAGCTGTTTTTCCATACGAAGCAGTTTATCGCGTTCCCCTTCCAGCATACGATCAACCGGAATACCCGTTGCTTTAGCCAGTACTTCAGCAATTTCTGCATCTGTCACTTTATTACGCAACAGCTTCATGGTTTTGCCTTCAGAGCTTTCTGCCAGCGCTAACTGCTTTTCCAGTCCCGGAATGGTGCCATATTGCAATTCTGACATTCTGGCCAAATCGCCTACACGACGAGCCTGTTCCAGAGAAGTCCTTGCCTGCTCCAGATCGGACTTAATAGTCTGTGTACCAGAGACCGCAGCCTTTTCCGCTTTCCACTCTTCTTCCAGTTCAGAATACTCACGCTCTTTTTGCTCTAACTCTTCGTTCAGCATTTCAAGGCGTTTCTTGCTGGCTTCATCAGACTCTTTCATCAGTGCCTGCTGTTCCAGCTTTAACTGAATAATACGACGATCCAAACGGTCTAATGACTCAGGTTTAGAGTCCATCTGCATGCGAATGCTGGATGCTGCCTCATCAATCAGGTCAATCGCTTTATCCGGTAACTGACGATCGGAAACATAGCGGTGTGACAAAGTCGCCGCAGCAACAATAGCCGGGTCAGTAATCTGCACATGGTGGTGCAGTTCATAACGTTCTTTTAAACCACGCAGGATAGCGATGGTATCTTCAACGGTTGGTTCTGCAACATAAACTTTCTGGAAACGACGCTCTAATGCCGCATCTTTCTCAATATATTGCCGGTATTCATCCAGCGTTGTGGCACCGACGCAATGTAACTCACCGCGAGCCAGCGCTGGTTTGAGCATGTTGCCGGCATCCATTGCACCATCACCTTTACCGGCACCAACCATGGTATGTAACTCATCGATAAACAGAATGACACTACCTTCCTGTTTCGCCAGATCGCTCAGTACGCCTTTTAAACGTTCTTCAAATTCACCGCGATATTTTGCACCGGCGATCAGGGCTCCCATATCTAACGAAAGCACACGCTTATTCTTCAGCCCTTCAGGTACTTCACCATTCACAATACGCTGCGCCAAACCTTCAACGATTGCGGTTTTACCAACGCCCGGTTCACCAATCAATACCGGGTTATTTTTAGTACGGCGCTGTAATACCTGAATGGTACGGCGGATCTCTTCATCACGGCCGATCACCGGATCGAGTTTGCCTTGCTCTGCCCGTTCAGTCAGGTCGATAGTATATTTCTTCAATGCCTGGCGTTGATCTTCTGCACTCGCATCATCCACGCTTTCACCCCCTCTTAATTGATCAACCGCCTGAGTTAACCTTTCACTGGTTGCACCCGCTTTTTTCAACAGATCGCTTAACTGACCGCGTTCCTGTAGTGCCGCAAGAACAAACAGTTCGGAAGAGATAAATTTATCGTTGCGCTTTTGAGCCAGTTTGTCACACAGGTTCAGAATACGAACCAGTTCATTAGATGGCTGAACATCACCACCTGCGCCTTCCACTTGTGGGGCGCGACTTAATGCATCATCCAGGTCGTGACGCAACCGGTTAACATCAACTCCCGCAGAAGTTAATAATGGACGAATACTCCCACCATCCTGACTGAGCAAAGCGCTCATCAGATGAATAGGTTCTATAAATTGATTATCACGCCCTAACGCTAATGATTGAGCATCGGCCAGAGCGAGTTGAAATTTGCTGGTAAGACGATCCAGACGCATAACACCTCCAAAAACAAATCAACAATATATGTTGCTATGCCATATAGATAAGGGTGCGAATGCGTTTTTCAAGATCAAAGTCAATATAAATTTTTAAGATGGGTTCACAGAAAAAACAACTGATTCAATATCAATAAATTAATCAAACCAAATCAGACTGGCCATTCTGCCGGTATCTCTTTCACGCCGGTATGAAAAAAAGAGTTCAGGTTGGCTAACTGTACAGTAACTGCCGCCATAAATTTTTTGTATACCCAGAGATTGAAGACGCTGACGAGCCAACAGGTAGATATCCGCCAGGTATTTATCAGCTTTAGAGGTAAATGCACTATCAGCAAGCGAATTTACCGCCATAAAAGCATCACGAACTTCTGGCCCGACTTCAAACTGTGTTGGGCCAATTGCCGGCCCTAACCACGCAATAATGTTATCCGGCGTGGTCATAAAGTTTTCAACCGTTCGTTCAAGAACTCCCGCCTGAAGCCCTCGCCAACCGGCATGAGCCGCCGCGACTTCATCACCCTTTACCGAGCAAAATAGAACCGGAAGGCAATCGGCAGTCATGATGGCACAAACTTTACCCGGTGTGCGGGTGTAGCTGGCATCGGCACGTAAAGATGTTGGTATATTTTGCGTCAGTGTTAATACCTCAACGCCATGAACTTGTTCGAGCCAGGTAATATCGCCGGATATATTTAGTTGCTGCTCTAAACGTTGACGATTTTGTGATACCGCTGCGGGTTCATCACCAACATGGTTTCCCAGATTCAACGTTTTATAAGGAGCCTGACTAACACCGCCATTACGCGTAGTGTTAACCGCTTTCACTCCAGCAGGTGCTATCCATTCCGGCGTTATTAATGGGATCATTACCAGTTCAGCTCATCTTTAAAAAGTTCTGTATCAGCACGCAGTGCCGCGATAAGTTGTACCATATCTTCCGGTAATGGCGCATGCCATTCCATCAGCTCACCCGTAATTGGATGATGCAAACGTAGCATAATAGCGTGCAACGCCTGACGATCGAAAGAGCGTAATTGCTGGATAAAAGCTTCGG
The DNA here is from genome assembly GCF_016649425.1 of Limnobaculum allomyrinae. Lineage (GTDB taxonomy): Bacteria > Pseudomonadota > Gammaproteobacteria > Enterobacterales > Enterobacteriaceae > Limnobaculum > Limnobaculum allomyrinae. Next base: position 216,423 of record NZ_JADRCR010000008.1, on the reverse strand, counting down.
ATGCGCCTTTTGGTGGACGAGGACGACCGCCATATAACGGATCACCAACCAGTGGATGGGTAATATGTGCCATATGTACACGGATTTGGTGAGTTCGACCCGTTTCCAGACGTAAGCGCAAGCGAGTATGAGCTCGGAAGTGCTCCATAATGCGATAGTGAGTAACCGCTGGCTTACCCATAGGATAAACAGACATATGGGTACGCTTGGTTGGATGACGCGCAATCGCTGCATCTACCGTACCGCCACCTGCCATAGTACCAATCGCTACCGCTTCATATTCACGAGTGATTTCTCTGGCCTGCAACGCTTCCACTAAACGAGTCTGGGCTGGTACCGTTTTTGCTACCACCATCAGGCCCGTTGTATCTTTATCCAGACGATGAACAATACCTGCACGAGGTACATCAGCAATTTGCGGATAATGATGTAACAAAGCATTTAACACCGTGCCGTCAGGATTCCCGGCTCCCGGATGCACCACAAAATCCCTTGGTTTGTTAATAACGATAATATCGTCATCTTCATAAACAATATTTAATGCAATATCTTGTGATTCCCAACGTACTTCTTCTTCGATCAGCGCATCAATTGCGATACACTCACCACCCAAAACTTTTTCTTTAGGTTTGGCGATTATTTGACCGTTTACTGATACACGCTCTTCCAAAATCCATTCTTTTATGCGAGAACGTGAATAATCAGGGAACAATTCGGCCAAAGCCTGATCTAAACGTTGTCCGAGTTGTGATTCGGCAACTGTTGCTGTGAGTTGTACTTGCTGTGACATAAAATAACTTCTTAAGTTTTAAGTTGGGTTTTCGCGGCAATGCCGTTTAAAATAATGTGCTATTGTAACTGGTACTCACCGGAAGCTGAATGGATAGCTTCCAGAACAACACTCTGAGGATAAGCAAAACGTCATGATGCGTATGAAATATTTAGTGGCCTCTGCCATATTGAGCCTGACGTTGGCAGGTTGCTCATCGGACACCGTCCCCGATAATCCGCCATCGGAAATGTATGCAACCGCGCAAGAAAAACTACAAAGCGGCAACTTCCGGGGCGCCATCACAGAACTGGAAGCGCTTGATAACCGCTATCCGTTTGGCCCTTATTCACAGCAAGTGCAACTGGATCTGATCTACGCTTATTATAAAGCAGATGAGTTACCAATGGCACAGGCCACTATCGATCGCTTCGCCCGTTTAAACCCTACGCACCCTAACATTGATTATGTTATGTATATGCGTGGCTTAACCGATATGGCGTTCGACGGTAATACCGTACAAGATTTCTTTGGTATTGACCGTTCGGATCGCGATCCACAACACGCACGCGCCGCATTCCGCGACTTTACTCAGTTGGTGCAAAACTTCCCACAAAGCGCCTATGCAGCGGATGCTCAAAAGCGTTTAGTGGCGTTACACAACCGTCTGGCTAACTACGAGCTTTCCGTTGCGCAATATTACACTAAGCGCGGCGCTTTTGTTGCAGTAGTTAACCGCGTTGAGCAAATGATGCGTGATTATCCTGATTCTGAAGCAACGCGCAATGCATTACCGTTAATGGAAAATGCATATCGGCAGTTAAATCTGGCGTCTCAGGCGGATAAAGTCAAAAAGATTATCGAAACTAACGATATCAAAAGCTGATTGATTTAATCATATCCTTCGGTTAATCGCTATGCAGGCAATGCATAGCGATTAACTTATTACTTTGCCTCTTTTCTCTACCACTCCACTTCCTCTTCTTTGCTCTGACTAAATTTATTTCCTGATATTTACAATATTCATAAAACTCGCTAGGTTATTGCGGATAACCCATATTTATTGAATAAATATTCATTATAAGAGAGAAAATTATGGACAGACGTACGCTATTAAAATCATCAGGATTACTACTGGGTGGATTAACCTTTGGCAATTTGGCCACCGGCATGGCCAGAGCCAGCCAGGATAATCAAACCGCCAGTGCTGCAAAAGTTTTACCGACGCCAACCAAAGAGCAACCATTGCTGCTGAACTTTAATGAAAACTCTCTGGGAATGTCTCCTAAAGCGCAACAAGCGGTGGTGAATGCTTTACCTCAAGCCTTTCGCTATCCGGATGCTGCCAGAGAGCAGTTAATTGAAAAAATAGCTGAAAGCCACAAACTCCAGGCAAAAAATATCTCATTAGGCAATGGTTCATCAGAATCCATACAGGCTGTGGTTCAAATGGCTATTTATCAGGCCCAAAAAGCGAGTCAGAAAGTTCAGGTCATCGTTCCTGACCCAACTTTCAACTATGCCGAGCTGTATGCCAAAGCGCTTGGTGTTGCCGTTATTAAAGTGCCATTAAACGATAAGCTGGCGTTTGATATTGAAGGAATGAAGAAGATTGCGGATGAGTTCCCCGGTTTATCCATTGTGTATTTGTGTAATCCGAATAACCCAACAGCGACCATTACACCAGCCGATCAGATTGATCCCTGGATTAAAGCCGCATCGGAACGCACTTTATTTCTACTGGATGAAGCCTACGCTGAGTTCGTCACCGACCCACGTTTTCACAGTGGTATCGAGCTGATTTTAAAGCAGCATAAAAACGTAGTAGTAACCCGTACCTTCTCTAAAATTTATGCATTAGCAGGCCTGCGTATTGGTTACGCTGTTGCTCATGAAGAGATTATTGCTCAGGTTGAAGATTTCATTTCCCTGGATAATACCAATGCTGCGGGTGCGGTTGCTGCTCTCGCCTCGCTGGACGACAAAACTTTCCTGACTATCAGTAAAACCTCAGTAGAAACTGCCCGTAAGATTGTTACCAATGCGCTGGATGAGCTGGGTCTGGAATACTTGCCTTCACAGGCTAACTTTATCTTCCACAAAGTTCCGGGAGAAGTAAAAACCTATCAGGACAGAATGAAGGAATATCATGTGTTTGTTGGCCGTGAGTTCCCACCGGCTAAAGGCTGGAATCGTCTGACGCTGGGTACGCCAGAAGAGATGACAACGTTTGTTAGCGTACTGAAAGAGTTTCGTAGAAAAGGTTGGGTCTGATTACTATAAATCAGATATAAAAAAAGGGCTTAGCATAGCTAAGCCCTGTATATAACTAATAGCTTTGGATGTTGCTTAAGCTTTACTACCAAGACGCTCTTTGATACGAGCAGACTTACCAGCGCGCTCACGCAGATAGTACAGTTTAGCCTGACGAACGGCACCACGACGTTTAACAGTAATGCTGTCAATAACAGGTGAGTGAGTCTGGAATACACGCTCTACACCTTCGCCGTTGGAAATCTTACGAACAGTGAACGCAGAATGCAGACCGCGGTTACGAATAGCGATAACCACGCCCTCGAATGCCTGCAGACGTTTCTTACTACCTTCAACGACCCATACCTTAACTTCCACGGAATCACCCGGACGGAATGCAGGTACGTCCTTTTTCATCTGTTCTTGTTCAATTTGCTTAATAATGTTGCTCATAATATCTCTCTTACCCTAGGTAAACTGAAACTGCGGGAACGATTATCCTTCCCTTATTAGTCTTGCTGTCGGTGTTCCTGTTGGAACTGTTTTAACAGCATTGCTTGCTCATCAGTCAGAGCTAGGCTTTTTAGAAGCTCAGGTCTTCTAAGCCAGGTTCGACCCAGCGACTGTTTCATGCGCCAAAGACGAATATGTTCATGGTTACCCGATAGTAATACTGCCGGTACTTCCATGCCATCTAACACCTCAGGTCGGGTATAGTGCGGACAGTCCAACAAACCGTCGGCAAACGAGTCCTCTTCGGCTGACATTTGATGCCCCAGTACTCCCGGTATAAATCGGGAAACCGAATCAATCAATGTCATCGCGGGAAGCTCGCCGCCACTGAGTACATAATCACCGATAGACCATTCTTCATCGACTTCGGTTTGTATTACGCGCTCATCCACGCCTTCATACCGGCCACAAATCAAAATCAACTTCTGATTAGTCGCCAGCTCGCAAACACCCTGTTGGTCCAGTTTGCGACCCTGTGGAGAAAGATAAATAACTTTCGCCCCTTCGCCTGCCGCTGCTTTTGCCGTGTGTATTGCATCCCGTAAGGGCTGCACCATCATCAACATCCCCGGTCCACCGCCATAAGGCCGGTCGTCCACGGTACGGTGCCGATCGTGCGTGAAGTCGCGTGGACTCCAGCAGGTTACACTCAGCAGGCCATTTTTTACTGCTCGGCCGGTTACCCCATAATCGGTAATCGCGCGGAACATTTCGGGGAACAGGCTAATTACACCAATCCACATACTTAACGTTCCATTTGCTACTACCGCCAGACGCTTAACGCGTCAAATACGGAGTTAGAAACCAGGATCCCAATCAACTTCAATTAATTGAGCAGTGAGATCGATTTTTTTGATAACTTGTCCATCCAGGAACGGGATTAAACGCTCCTTGGCGCCAAAAGCATCTTTCAGATTTGCTCTAACCACTAAAACGTCATTTGAACCGGTTTCCATCATGTCTGTGACTTTACCTAATTCATAACCTGAAGTTGTTACTACCTGACAGCCCATAAGGTCTTTCCAGTAGTAATCACCCTCTTCCAGTGGTGGCAGTTGCTCAGCTTCAACGGCAATTTCGCAATTGGTCAAACTGTTGGCAACTTCGCGATCGTCAACGCCTTTCAGCTTGATGATCAAATCCTGATTGTGGCGTTTCCAGCTTTCCAGCTCGATAACCCGCCATTCACCAGCCCGCTGGATATACCACGGCTGATAATCAAAAATGCTTTCAGATTGCTCGGTGGATGAGAACACTCTGAGCCAACCCCGGATGCCATATGTAGAACCCAGTTTCCCGAGAACTACCGGATTTAGTAGCTTGCTCATTTGTTGACACCCAGACAAATTATGCTGCTTTGTTTGCGTCTTTGATCAGCGAAGCTACGCGATCAGAAACGGTTGCACCCAGACCAGTCCAATGATTGATACGGTCCAGATCTAAACGCAGACGTTCTGCCTGACCGGTAGCAACCGGGTTGAAGAAGCCTACGCGTTCGATGAAGCGACCGTCACGTGCATTACGACTGTCGGTCACAACAACTTGATAAAACGGACGCTTTTTAGCGCCGCCACGAGCTAAACGAATTGTTACCATAACATCCTCTTTAGTTAATAAAACACACAGACCCCATCGAGGAACGGGGTCTGGTGCAATATAAAAAGCCCGAAAATTTTACTCATTTTGGCGCAAAAAGCAACCTAAAGCGCCTGATATTAGTGATTCAATTCCAAAAGTGGCTGGAACAGAGACTACATCACTCAATAAACAGGAGTAACTTACCACATAAATCAATTGCCCATGCCGGAATAAAACGTTTCTCCGCGGTTTAATTTAGTGGCAAATATAAAAACTCAGCAATTTCGCATAGATTAGCGAGTCAAACTCATCGCCAATGGCTTTTGAGAAGGATCAGCCACACAAGTTCTGATACCCCGCTTTTTCAGCGTCTCTTCCCCTTGTCTGGTACAGATAATCGTCGAGCCTTGTCCACATACCAGCCCTTTGTACATCACGATATTTCCACCCACAATAGTAGCAACAGGTGTTCGGCTCTCTATATCCAATACCGTAATATCTGCATCCATTCCAATACCCAGGCTTCCTTTGTTTGATAAACGTAACATGCGTGACGGATTCCAGGATGTTTTGATAATAAATTCATCCAGTGTAATCACATCAAGAAAAACCAATCCTAATCCCTTTTCAACCAAAACATTGCGCGGCAGACAGCCCCCATCAGTTGACAGACAGTCCACCACAAAATCACCTGATTTGCGTTTTGCCTGCGCCAACATAATACGGGGTAATGGAGGATTAACCGGGAACATTCCTCCCAGTTCAGTACCATTTTCGCGCCAGACTTTAATGCCCTCTTCACCGCAAATTCGAATGCTTTCACTACCACCATTGATAACACAGCCCACTTTTCCGGCCCGGAAAGCCTGCTCCATTCCAGCTTCGGTTGCTGTGAATCCCAACTTAATCAAACTATTACAAGTAACTTTGCTAATAGGAACGCCGTCCTTACAGGCCAAACTGGTACCGTTTAACGGTGAAATATAGGATTCACTGTAAATGTTAGGATTATTGATAAGCAGCTCGATGGCTTCTTGCGTCTCTTCCAATTCGCTATTTATTGCGCCACGACAGTAACTATTGATATGGGCCAAATGCAAAAAGTGGCCATTTGCCATAGTCACCGCTTCACGCATTCCTTCAATATTAGATCCATGCTGAGTGGTACCCGCATGCCAGGCGACATAACCACCCTGTATGGCAATTTCCTCGATCAACCGCCCGGAGGCCTCAGGCGTTAATGGGTAATGTCCACCAAGCAGTTTAACGCCATAAGCCCCCTGATGAAGGCTGGTTTCAACCAAGGTACGAATGTCATTTACAGAAGGATTTGAATCCGCCAGCGTATAAGGTGGGCTGGCAAATTGCAGGACTGCCACATTCAATCCTGCGCCATGCTGCGGAACTGAATTAAGGATATCTTCCAGCGGGCCAGCCATATCCAGCGTGGTACAAATACCCGCTTTTGCCAACATGGCCTGGCCGTTATTACTTCCCCAAAACTCACTAACGTGGGTATGAGGATCAATAATGCCGGGAATTGCAGTATATCCGGTTAAGTCGATAACTTTTTTAGCCTGAATAATAGGAATATCGACTTGTGTTACTGAAATTTTTCCATCAGCAATACCGATATCCATCAGACTATCTGTTTTATTAATGGGATCTTTGATATGAACATTCTTAATAACTAAATCATAAAGATACATTATTAACTCCTGATGAATTATCTTGTTATTACTTATTATTAGGGTGATTAATACATCGAAGATAAACCATAACTCACTGAATCATCAGGCTAACAAGCCATGGAGAAAAGTAACAATGCAAAGAAAGCAGGATGCATGCAAAACAAGTATTAGATCCAAATCAAAAGCGTGTTTGATCGGTTTTCTTTTCCTTCATTAGAAACGTTATACTCGGGTTCCTTGCTAAAAATAAGGTTATAATTATGTCAGCAATTTCCTCTTATTTGACTCAACATCAGAGTCACATTTTGGCCGATCTTGAACTATTAGCTAAAGCAGAATCCCCTTCTCATGACAAAACCGCAGTCGATGCCTGTGGTCAGCTTTTACAGAAACTGTTTATGGAACGTTTAGGGGCAAAAGCTGAAGTATTCCCCCAAACTGAATACGGCGACCATCTGGCGTTTGATATTGGTAATGGTTCACAACACACCCTGATTCTGGGTCACTTTGATACCGTCTGGGATATTGGTCGTCTGAGCTTACGTCAGGAAGATGGCAAGCTGTTTGGCCCCGGTGTACTGGATATGAAAGGTGGACTGATTCAGGCAATTTGGGCAGTTAAAGCACTAAAAGAATTAAATCTGCTGGAAGACCGTCACATCCGTTTTCTGTGTAATGCTGATGAAGAATTAGGTAGCCCAAGTTCCCGTCCAATTATTGAAGAACAGGCAAAACACTATCAACAGGTGCTGGTTGCTGAACCAACCACCGCTAGCGGTGCGCTAAAAACCGGTCGTAAAGGTACCGGACGTTTTTATGTTCATATCAAAGGGCGGGCGGCTCATGCCGGTAACAATCCTGAGGACGGTATCAGCGCCATTCAGGAAATGTCTTATCAGATCCAATATCTGCACTCACTTAACGCACCGCAAAATGGCACGACAGTTAATGTCGGGATCGTTAGCGGCGGTAGTAAAATCAATGTGGTCGCAGAAGAAGCTAATCTAAGTATTGATGTTCGGGTAACCAGGCTGGATGAAGCCGAACGTATTCATCAGGCGATATACGGTTCAATAGCCAAACTTGATGGGATCAAGCTAACCGTAACTGGTGGTATGGTTCGCCCACCAATGGAGCGTAATACAGCCTCCGCCGGACTAATGGCGAAAGCACAAGATGCGGCTAAAGCACTGGGCTTTGAAGTCACAGATGCCGCCGTTGGTGGTGGTAGCGACGGTAACTTTACTGCTGCGATGGGCATTCCAACTCTGGATGGATTAGGCTCAACGGGCGCAGGCCCGCATGCAGAATATGAGCATATTAATATTGCTGATATGGCGCCTCGATCTGCACTGCTGGCAGAACTGATTACCCGCTTATAACCAGAGAACTTCATTTATTGAAAAACAAAGGGCACCAAACGGTGCCCTTCCCTATCGCTAAAAATATCTCACGATAAATCGATATCTTTAGTGCCAAAGAAATAGGTCACCACAAAACCACCGAGATAGGAAACTAGCAACCCAGCGGTATACACACCTATACCAGCAAAAATACCGTGATTAGAAGTCATTAAAGGAATAGCCACCAACCCTGATGGCCCAAATACCGTATTTAAACCAACCGGTAATCCCATATAGGCAACCAAACCAATAAAGAATCCCCCGATAGCTCCACCGATACAGGCAGTGACAAACGGCTTAACTCGCGGCAATGTCACACCATAAATCAGTGGTTCCCCCACACCCAGCAGACCGGGGATAATCGCTCCACGAATTTGAGTACGTAATAATGATGCCTTATCTGATTTGGCATACAACGCCAACGCTGCGCCTACCTGCCCGGCGCCAGCCATGGCTAAAATAGGGAATAATGAGTTAAATCCTTGTGCATCCATCAGGGCGAAATAGACCGGAATAAATCCCTGATGGATACCAAACATCACCGATATCAAAAACAGACCAGCCAAAATGGCACAACCAATTGGGTTACCGTTTAAATGCAGGAATAACCAGGACATGCCGCTAAACAGAACGCCACCAAACGGCATAATCGCCACAAAGGTTACCGCCCCCATAATCAGTAACGTAATAGTAGAGGTGAGGATCATATCCAGATTGTCAGGGATAAAACGTCTGACGCCTCGTTCTACATAAGCACCCACAATAGTCGCAATCAGTACTCCGATAATGTTGCCCTTTGGCAGGATATGCAGACCAAAGAAATTATCCATACCGGAATAAATTCCGGCGGTAGCATTTGGGTCATATCCCAGAATAAACAGTGAAGCAATAATTGCACCATTTACACCAGAACCACCAAAAGCCTGCTGAGCGTTATAACCAATCATAATTGCTCAAGAAAGCAAACAGACCTTTACTAAACAACTTCATGTAGGCAATAACATGCAGCAAGTAACCACTGACCTCCTGCCCACTCTGAACGTAAGATTGTTCTATCAGCGTTGCAAAACCTAACAACAGACCAGCAGCAATAAATCCCGGAATCAGTGGCGTAAAGATAGTGGCAAACTTAGTTAAAAAATGATGAACCGCACTATTCTGCTTAGATTTCATCGCCTTCTTTTTCGAAGAGGCAATATCTTTTAGCTGAGTTTCACCAGCAGGTTTGGCTGTGTTTTCTATTGGTTGTTCCGACAGAAGAGCATTCACCAGTTCTGCCGCAGCCTGCGCTTTTCCCGGGCCTACGATAATCTGTAATTGGTTATCGCTCTCTACGACTCCCATCACGCCAGGAATAACCTTGAGGCGACTTTTATCAACCACCTGATTATCTTTCAGCGTTAATCGCAATCTCGTCATGCAATTACCGCTTTTCAGGATATTTTCCCGTCCGCCGATTGCGACAACGATTTCTTCAATCATCTCTCTGGTGATTTTAGCCATTTCTTTTTCTCATTCCCGCGCTAATTATTTAGAGGCGATTGCCGCACGAATAAATCCATGACTGGCTGATAGCGCCTGTTTAGCCTGCTCTGCGCTCATACCGGTTAAGACCATCACAATCGCGGTTTTGCAGTGACGCTGGCACTGTGACAACGCCTGTTCTGCCTCTTCCCGACTACAATCGGTTGCCTGCATGACGATGTTTTTTTGTCTTTCCACCAGTTTGGCGTTAGTTGCTTCCACATCCACCATCAGGTTACCGTACACTTTGCCAATTTTGATCATCGACCCTGTGGTTAACATATTTAAAACCAGTTTTTGAGCCGTTCCTGCTTTCATACGTGATGAGCCGGTAACCACCTCGCCACCAACAACCGGAGTAATAGCAATATCGGCCTGTTGTGCGATTGGGCTATTTGGATTACAGCTAATACTGATAACTTTAGCCCCCTGTGATTTGGCATACGCCATTGAGGCAATCACATAAGGTGTTCTGCCGCTGGCCGCAATGCCAACCAGCACATCTTTATTACTGAAGCCAATCGCCTTCAAATCCTCAATGCCTAACTCCAGACTATCTTCTGCATTTTCTACCGCTTTAAAGATTGCCTGATGACCACCTGCGATCAAGCCAATAACCTGTTCAGGTTTAGTACCGTATGTTGGTGGGCATTCACTGGCATCCAGAATACCCAGTCGTCCGGAAGTCCCGGCGCCGCAGTACACCAGACGACCGCCTTGAGTAAAAGCAGCGCTAATAATGTCTACTGCATCCGCAATATGCTGTAACTCCTTTTCAACGGCCAGTGCGACTTTTTTGTCTTCGTTGTTTATTACTCGTAACATCTCCAGCGTTGATAGCTGGTCGATGTCTTCACTAGCTGTATTGCGACTTTCCGTGACCATGGAGCTTAAATCGATATTCATATGGGCCTCAGTAAACTTATTATGGCTATGACCAATCATGGTTGGAATTTTTTATTCCAAAATTAAAGTTGATTGAATGATAAATTATTCCTTAACGGGAAGAAAAATAGAACTATCAATGTGTGATTGTCATCACACATTAAGCGACAGATAAATAAAAAAGAAGTAGCCGGAGAAATGATTACAAACTGATTTTATTCACTAACTCACGGCTTTGTTGAATCAGTGAATTCGCATGTTCTTGATTGTGCTGAACCAATCCCATAAACAGCAGATCGGTAATCGCATTTTGAGCGGTACGGGAAGAAATAGAGGAACTACGCCACTGACTTTCATCCGCTACGGAATGAAGTGCATAATCAGCCAGATTTTTTAGTGGATTGCTTTTTAAACTGGTGATCGTCACCAGCTTGGCCCCCTGCTTTTTAGCCACTTCCGCAGCCAGAACCACTTCACGACGCATCCCGGAATACGAAACTGCGATTTGAACATCGTCCGGCCCCAGCGTTTGGGCAATCGTTAATTGGACATGGCTGTCCATTTCAGAAAAGGCGGGAATACCTATTTTTAATAATTTATAAGTGAGATCTTTCGCAATTAAAGCTGAACCACCAACACCGGTAATATGCACTTTCTTAGCATTGAAAATCTGTTCAACCACCAGCTCAAAAATTTGAGGCTGTAAAGCATTCATGGTTTCATGCAGTGCACTTTGCTTTTCTAACAACAACTTAGCGGCAATTTCAAGCAGGGTATCATCACCGGTAATTTCATTATGCAGGTGCAGCGCCGATTTACTGGCTACCAGCTCACTACGTCCTAACTCTTCACTGATCGCCAATTTAAAAGCGGTATAGCCTTTAAAACCCAGTTTTTGCGTAAATTTGACTACCCCTGACTGACTGATATTTAAAATTGTCGCCAGTTCCTGAGATGACAGTTCTCTGATTTTTTTGGGGTTTTCCAGTATATATTCAGCAATCTTTTTTTCCATTGGGGGAAACTGAGCCAGATTGGTGGCTATCACAGCTAAACAGGCCATTTATCTCACCTCCCCCATGGAACTATCAATATACCAAATTAACGCATCATACCCGGTGGCATCATACCTTTCATACCGCGCATCATTTTCGCTAATCCGCCCTTCTTCATCTTTTTCATCATGCGCTGCATATCGTCAAACTGTTTCAGCAGGCGGTTAACGTCCTGCACCTGCATACCCGAACCAGCAGCAATACGGCGCTTACGTGAACCTTTGATGATTTCCGGACTGGCACGTTCTTTTAGCGTCATGGAGTTAATAATCGCCTCCATGCGCACCAGCAATTTGTCATCCATCTGAGCTTTCACGTTATCCGGAATCTGGCCTGCTCCGGGCAATTTGCTCATCATGCTGGCCATTCCGCCCATGTTGCGCATCTGCTTCAGTTGGTCAAGGAAGTCGGTCAGGTCAAAACCATCGCCTTTCTTCAGTTTATTCGCCAGCTTTTCTGCTTGTTCACGGTCAACTTTACTCTCAAGATCTTCGATCAAAGAGAGCATATCACCCATGCCCAGAATACGTGATGCTACGCGATCCGGATGGAAAGGCTCCAGCGCTTCAGTCTTCTCGCCAATACCCAGGAACTTAATTGGTTTACCGGTAATATGGCGAATAGAAAGCGCCGCACCACCACGTGCATCACCATCTACTTTGGTCAGTACTACACCCGTTAAAGGCAGTGCTTCATTAAAAGCTTTCGCCGTATTAGCCGCATCCTGACCGGTCATGGCATCAACCACAAACAGCGTTTCTACCGGATTAATAGCGGCATGAACCTGTTTGATTTCGTCCATCATCGCTTCATCGACGTGTAAGCGACCGGCGGTATCAACAATCAGAACGTCATAGAACTTGAGTTTGGCCTGCTTTAAAGCGTTGGTAACAATATCAACCGGTTTTTCCTGAGCATCAGATGGGAAGAAATCAACACTGATGGCTTCAGCCAGCGTTTCTAACTGACGAATTGCCGCCGGACGATATACGTCGGCAGAAACGACCAGCACTTTTTTCTTCTGTTTTTCTTTCAGGAATTTAGCCAGTTTGGCAACGCTGGTGGTTTTACCCGCCCCTTGCAAACCCGCCATTAATATTACTGCCGGTGGCTGAGCAGCCAGATTGAGGCTGTTATTCTCCTCCCCCATGGCCGCAACCAGTTCGTTACGAACAATTTTGACAAACTCTTGTCCCGGAGTCAGGCTCTTATTAACTTCCTGCCCAACAGCGCTCTCTTTTACTTTATTGATGAAATCGCGAACCACCGGTAAAGCTACGTCGGCCTCCAGCAATGCCATACGGACTTCACGCAGTGTATCTTTAATATTTTCTTCGGTCAGTCGCCCACGGCCACTGATGTTGCGCAGCGTGCGCGACAATCTATCGGTTAAGTTTTCAAACATCGTCTTATGCCCAACATGATGGTAATCCGCGACAGCGGTAAAATTTTAGCAAGTATAACACGAACAATACTCAGGTCAGTTACCGATACTTATTGAGAATTGATTGGAGGGAACCGCCACTAACGTTATACTGGTTACACTTTTTTCCATGGTTTATGCAAACATTAATGATTATGCCTGTTTTCGCCATATTATCACTGATCGCATATCTGACTAGCCTTGGGTTGATTATTCCCAGTCTGTTAAGAAAAAAAGGCATTCATCGTCGCTGGACGCTGATATCAGCCACTATTGCGCTCGTTTTTCACGGAATCGCTCTTCAGCAGCGTATTTTTGATGTCGACTATGGACAAAATCTGAGTTTGCTTAATATTGCGTCAGGAACCAGCCTGTTGATCAGTGCCATCATGACATTTGTGGCATCTAAAGATCGCGGTTGGATATTGCTTCCTATTGTTTACAGTTTTTCCATCATCAATCTGGCGCTGGCCAGCTTTACACCATGGGAATTTATTACCCATCTGGAAGATAGCCCAACGCTGCTGGTTCATATCGTTCTGGCTCTGTTCTCTTATGCTACGTTAATTATTGCCGCGCTCTATGCCATTCAAATTGCCTGGATTGACTATCGGCTGAAAAATAAGAAATTGTCCTTCAGCCCGGATATGCCACCACTGCTGTCTATTGAGCGTAAGTGCTTTCATATTACGCAGGTGGGTGTGATCCTGTTGACGCTTACCTTACTGAGCGGCGTACTTTATCTGGATAATTTACTTGGCCAGGAGAATGTGCATAAAACCACATTATCAACCATGGCATGGCTGGTTTATCTGGTCTTACTCTGGGGCCACTACAGTAAAGGCTGGCGTGGTCGTAAAGTGGTATGGTTTAGCCTGAGCGGCGCATTTTTACTGACAATGGGTTATTTTGGCAGCCGTCTGATTCAGGAACTTTTAGCTCATTAACAGCATTTCGCTCGAGCTGTTTATATACTAATGGTATAGCTCATTATAACTGAGGACATTTATCGGTGGACGACGTATCAACCGGTACCCTAATTATCATCTTAATTGTCATGGTGCTGATTTCAGCCTATTTCTCGGCCTCGGAAACGGGGATGATGACGCTGAACCGTTACCGGCTCCGCCACCTTGCCAGTAAGGGCAACCGTCAGGCACGACGAGTAGAAAAACTACTACAACGTCCGGATCGCTTAATCAGCCTGGTTTTAATTGGCAACAATCTGGTTAATATTCTGGCCTCTTCTCTGGCTACCGTTATTGGTATTCGCCTCTACGGCAATCTGGGTGTTGCCATTGCGACTGGTATACTAACCTTTGTCATTCTGGTGTTCGCGGAAGTTCTGCCAAAAACTGTTGCAGCCCTCTATCCTGAACGAGTGGCCTTTCCCAGTAGTTTTCTACTAAAACCATTGCAAAAAATCATGGCGCCGTTGGTCTGGCTACTGAACGGTATAACCCGCCTGATCATGCATTTGTTTGGTTTACGTTCCGACGTTAAAGGCAGTGATGCCGTCAGCAAAGATGAGCTGCGGACTATTGTAAATGCCTCAAATCCGCTGATTTCTCATCGTTACCAAAGCATGTTGTTATCGGTACTGGATTTAGAAGTCGTCAATGTTGATGACATCATGGTTCCACGCCATGAGATTGTTGGAATCAATGTGAATGATGAGTGGAAAGATATTCTTAAGCAGCTAACCCACTCTCCTCACGGTCGTATTGTGTTGTACCGAGATACTCTGGATGATGCCATTGGCATGCTGCGAGTTCGCGAAGCTTATCGTTTGATGATGGAAAAAAGTGAGCTCAATAAAGAAACTATGTTACGGGCCGCGGACAAAATTTACTTTATTCCGGAAGGAACTCCACTGAACGTACAGTTAGTTAAATTCCAACGTAATCGGGAAAAAGTCGGCATCATCGTTGATGAATATGGTGATATTCAGGGACTGGTTAGCGTAGAAGATATTCTTGAGGAGATCGTGGGTGACTTTACTACCTCTATGTCTCCTTCTCTGGCAGAAGAAGTGGTACCTCAGGCAGACGGCTCAGTTTATATTGACGGCAGTGCCAGTATTCGCGAACTGAATAAAGCTTTTGGCTGGCACTTACCAACCTCGACGGCTAAAACTATTAATGGATTGCTGCTGGAACATTTTGAAGATATCCCGGTTGCCGGCACTCACGTTGACTTCAAAAACTATTCTGTCGATATCATTGAAGTAAATAACAATATGATTAAGCAGGTACTGATTCGCCCACTTAACGGTGAACCACCAGCAAAGAATCTGAAAAAGAAATAATTAACTATTGATAACTGATAAATAAAACCCGCTTTCGCGGGTTTTATCTTTTAGCAATTTAACAGCAGATATCTGACTTACAGATGCAATTCAGATAATTTTTCTGCCGGTAATGCCAGTTCGTCGTTGCGATTGACTCTGATGCCGCTGTCAATAATATGGCGGGCAATATCATGAGCCTCTTTCAGTGAATGCATTTCATAAGTACCACACTGAAACTCATTCAGTTCAGGGATCTTATTTTGATCCTGCACTTTAAGAATATCGGCCATCGCAGCTTCCCATGCTTTCGCTACCCGACCTTCTTCAGGCTGACCAATCAGGCTCATATAGAACCCTGTACGACATCCCATCGGGGAAATATCGATGATCTCAACACCATTACCATTCAAATGGTCGCGCATGAATCCGGCAAACAGATGTTCCAGAGTATGGATCCCCTTCTCTGGCAGAATTTCCATATTCGGGCGACAGAAACGTAAATCAAACACCGTGATGGTATCTCCATGGGGTGTTTGCATTGTTTTTGCAACCCGAACAGCGGGTGCAGCCATACGGGTATGGTCAACGGTAAAACTATCTAACAATGGCATTTTCGTCACCTCATAAAAAAAATAACTTTTTTTACTTAAACAGGAAACCTTTCTCGAAAACGTGAGTCCTAATAAGTACAAGAACACTCGTTATCATCATCCCTCTTTAGAGATGTTTATAAGGCCACTAGATATGTGGCCTTTCTTTTATCCAACTAACGCTGGTTTTGTTCAGCCAGATATTCATCAAAACTTATCGTATCCTGCTCTTCCAACGCCTGTTGACGACGAAGAGAAGCGACACGTTCAGATTCCATAGCGTCTTCAGTTAATACACTTAATGGTTCTGACTGTAGCATCTGACGATATTGTTCCGCCAGCGCCAAACCAAAACTGCCGATACCAACATCCTTGATGGCCTGCAGCATTCTGCCAGAGAAGGTCAGTTCAGGATCTTCAAAAGCAGATATCAATTTATTGCATACTTCCTGATATTGCGAATTTTTGTTTGAGCCATCTAACACCTCTGCAACTCGCAATAGATCGGCGAACAGTGATTTACCAACCACTTCCAACGGCTGACGAGCGGTATCACAACCAATACCAATAGTCTGCCCCGGTTTACGCCCTTCAAGTATGACCCGATTCCAGTTATGGCGAGTACACTGAAGTTCTTCACTGCTCATTTCTGGCGCATCTGCCAACGTACACCAAATCAGGAATAAATCGAGGAATCGAGCCTGATCGGCATCAATACCAATAGGTGAGAATGGGTTAATATCCAACGCTCTCACTTCGATATATTCCACGCCACCACGCAATAATGCATCGGATGGTGATTCACCTTTGCGCGTAACGCGCTTCGGCCGGATTGGTGCATAAAATTCGTTTTCTATTTGCAGAACATTACTATTAATCTGTTGGTAATGCCCATTACTCTTCTCATCTAAATGTTTAAATTGTTCAGCTGGAATTGAAATGGCTTTTTTCAATCCTTCCACATAAGTGGCCAGATTATTAAAGGTAATACCAAGGTTACTTTGAGCTGTATTAGTATAGCCCAAATCACTCATGCGTAATGAAGTCGCATAAGGCAGGTAGCAGGCTCCGCTCTTCAGTTTTTCAAAAGGCATTTTGTTTTCACGGCCTTTAATGAAAGAGGAGCAGAGCGCCGGAGAAGCACCAAACAGATAAGGGATCACCCAGCCAAAACGATAATAGTTACGAATCAAACGGAAGTACCCTTCCGAAATTTTCTCTTTACCACTTTCAGCATCAGTTATTCCTTCCCGCGCCTGCCAGAATTCTAATGGCAGCGAAAAGTTATAGTGAACACCGGAAATTGTCTGCATCAATGCGCCGTAGCGATTCTTCAACCCCTCACGATACAAGGTTTTAAATCGACCAACGTTTGAAGTACCGTACTGAGCTAACTCTATTTTGTCTTCTGAACTGATAAAGCACGGCATACTTAATGGCCACATCAGTTCAGAACCCAAATCGCGACTCACATGGCGGTGAATATCACGCAGGAAAGCCAGCAGGTGATCGACATTTTCGTCCACCGGCGTAATAAACTCGAGCAATGCCTCTGCAAAATCCGTAGTTATCCAGCGATGAGTCAATGCCGAACCCAATGATTTAGGGTGTGGGGTCGTCGCCAAATGACCATCCGGTGTTATACGAAGGGTCTCGCGTTCAATACCACGTTGAATACCATTTAGAGCCTGAGGATGCGCTTCCAGCCAGGATAGCGCTTTCGATACGTCCGGGATCAATTCGACCTCCCGTAATCAATGTTCATACAACCTGCCGAAACCGAAGATTCATATCGATACTTCTCTCTTTTGTTAGCTAAAAAAAGAGATGCCCTTTAGCGTAATCACCATCACGAGTAAATAGCGCAGTGATTTCCCTAACAGCATAAAAAAAGTAACCGACCACCAGGGTAAACGTAACCACCCGGCCAGCAGACACAATAAATCACCCATTACGGGCAACCAACTTAATAACAACGCCGGCGAACCATAGCGTTGTAGCCATTTCATAGCCAATTCTAATCGTGGGTGATGTTTAGGTATTGGCGCTATTCGGCCAATGATGACATTCGTCAGCCCTCCTAGCGTATTCCCTATAATCGCTACCACCAGCAATAACCATGGCGCGGTATTTACCGTAGTTAATAAAGTAGCAAATACTACTTCTGAATTGCCTGGCAATATAGTCGCACTCAGAAAACTACTGCTGAATAGCGCCGATAGCGATAGTGCATCACTCACAAATAACGAACATCCACGGCATCCATACCAGCAGCTTTAGCCGCCTGAAGGCCAAATGGCGCATCTTCAAAAACGATGCAAGAATCTGGAGTCACTTTCATTAGCTGCGCACAGAGCAAGAAAGTATCCGGCGCTGGTTTATGATGTTGTACATCATCAGCACCAACAATTGCCGTAAAATAATCTTTTAGACCAACGTGTTGCAAGAGTCTTTCAGCAAAACCATGCATGCTACCTGTACCTACAGCCATCGGGCGTTTCCCATGATAGGACTTAACCACCTCAACAATGGGTAATGGTTTAACCATATCCAATACCATCTCTTCGACAATATCGAATTTTTCCTGTGCTAATTTATAAGGATCCATATCAACCTGATAACTGTTGATAACAAATTCAGCAATTTTCCAGGAAGGTGAACCATTCAGAGCGATAACCTTTTCTAAATCCAGCTCCATACCATATTTTGCCAGTACCTCACTCCAGGCTTTTCGATGCCCTTCTTCGGTATCCAGCAAAGTGCCATCCATGTCAAAGATCAGCCCCTGATAGCGGTCATACATAACAGACCCCTCAATATTTAGATAACAGATAACAAACTATTCGATTACTTTAACTTAAAAGCTAATTAATGTCGCTGATTGAGTTAGCTCGATAGCAGATTATGTAACACAAGATAAATCCCTATATTTATTAAGGTTAATCATCAATACCAATAAAAAATAACTGTTTTCACGACGGCGTCATCTCTCCAGACCAACATCTTGTAACAACTACGCCACATAAATAGCGCGTTTATAGTGAATTCCATACATGATTTTATTATAATAACCAACGGCTCATTGCCAACGAACTATGACAAAACAGATTCTATGCGCGGCTTTTTTTATTTGGAAACGCGCAGAATAGGGACATATACACACACTGGAAAGTAATTCTCAAATTATGAAAGCCGTTATCGCTACATCAGCTCTGTTATTCAGTTTATCTTTCAATGCCGTTGCAGAAGAGGCGGCAGATGACGGTATTTGGGAAACCATTAAGAGCAATGTTAAACAAACCTGGAACTCCCCTACCCGTGACCTCTATGTTCCCTTAAATACATGGCATAACCGTGCCATGTATGACAAAGATAAAACCGACTCTTATAACGAGAGACCTTGGGGGGTTGGTTATGGCGTATCACGGTTTGACAATGAAGGGAACTGGCACTCTATTTACGCGATGGAGTTTCAAGACTCACACAATCAATTTCAACCTATTGCCGGTTATGGCTACCAGAAAAACTGGTATTTTGGTAAAGACAGAGATTGGCGTCTGGGGCTCGGTTTTACTGCGGCGATTACTGCTCGCCACGACTACTCCTATATTCCATTACCGTTACCACTGCCACTATTCTCGATAGAATATAAGCAGTTTGCTATTCAAAATACCTATATTCCTGGTACCTATAACAACGGTAACGTCTTATTTACCTGGGCTCGCTGGCAGTTCTAGCTGAGAGCTTTCTCAGAGCCGGTAACGTTAATCCTTTTTCTCAGGCAGGTTAACGTCCGGCCTGATTATTTAAGCCCTGTGACTAAAGTTCTATTAACATCTATGTTGAATGTAATAAAAGTAGAACTTCACTTTATCGCCTGATTATACCCTTAGCCACAGAGAGAATTTATGGATCAAGCACAACATCATCCTTCGGGCAAAACGCGTCATAAAGAGTATTCACTCATTCTGACCATGATTACCATTCCTGTACTGCTCTTTATGCAGCACAATACTAACCTTCTGATTACTGTCTTAATTAACCTTCTTGCACTGGTTACGATTCTGGGTGCAGCTTTTAGTGTGGTTCGTCACGCCGACGTACTGGCTCACAGACTGGGAGAACCCTACGGTTCACTAATCCTGAGTCTGGCAGTGGTGATACTGGAAGTCAGCCTGATTTCTGCGCTGATGGTTACCGGTGACACCGGACCAACGCTGATGAGGGATACGTTATATTCTGTCATTATGATAGTCATGAGTGGGCTGGTAGGCATATCTTTATTATTGGGTGGCCGCAAATTTGCAACCCAACACGTTAATCTGGCGGGTATCAAGCAATATTTGACAGCATTACTGCCGCTGGCAATTATTGTTTTGGTATTACCTGCGACCTTTGGCAGTGGAACTTTTAGTTCAGGTCAGCTTTTGATTATTGCCCTGTTGTCTGCTGCGATGTACGTCGTATTCCTGACCATACAAACTAAAACTCATCAAAATCTGTTTATATATGAACACGAAGATGAAGGCGATGGCCCGGACGATCATCATGGAAAACCTTCTGCTCATGGCAATGCCTGGCATGCCTGTTGGTTAGTGGTTCATTTGATCGCTGTTATCGCTGTGACTAAAATCAATGCGGGTTCGCTGGAATATTTATTAACTGAATTGCATGCACCACCGCAATTTACCGGCTTCCTGATTGCATTATTAATTCTTTCACCGGAAGGTCTGGGTGCATTGAAGGCTGTAATGAATAATCAGGTACAGCGCGCAATGAATCTGTTCTTCGGCTCGGTGCTGGCAACCATTTCTCTGACCGTACCGGCTGTCGTTATTATCGCAACCATTACTGGTCAACAGCTGATCTTTGGTCTGTCGACCTCTAACATTGTATTACTTGTTACCGTGCTGCTGCTTTGTCAGAGTTCGTTTGCAACGGGCAGAACAAATGTATTGAATGGTGCGGCGCATCTGGCCGTGTTTGTTGCTTATATGCTGGTTCTGATGATGGGATAACTTGCCCTTCTCACCAAAAACGCCACTGATTATCGTGGCGTTTTTATTTCTGCTATTCAGCGATCCCTTCTCCTGCCTGGCTTTTCATTTTTTCGCTTAATTAAACAAACACAAATGCTGTCTATTGACCATGATTAGAGGTACTTTGTGTTACGCGAATAAAGCTCAGTTTCCCCTTATCTGTATTAATAAAGGAAGGCATTATGAGTCAAAGCCCAAATATCAACCGCCGTATTGTTCTTGCCTCCCGCCCTTATGGTGCCCCTACTACAAATGATTTTCGTCTGGAACAACAGCCAATTCCTGTTGCTGGTGCGGGGGAATTATTACTACGTACCGTCTACCTCTCTCTGGATCCATATGTACGAGGGCGCATGAGCGATGCTCCATCTTATTCTCCACCAATGGAGATAGATGACGTCATTGTTGGAGGTACCGTTAGTAAAGTGGTGCAATCGAATCATCCTCAATTCCAGGCTGGTGATTGGGTAGTTGGTCAGGCTGGTTGGCAAGATTATGTGGTGACAGATGGCCAAGGCATTATCAAGCTGGATAGCGTTATTCCTCATCCTTCTTATGCATTAGGAATTCTCGGAATGCCGGGATTTACCGCCTATATGGGGCTTTTAGATATAGGTCAACCCAAATCAGGAGAGACGCTGGTCGTCGCTGCAGCAACGGGGCCTGTGGGCGGAACCGTAGGCCAAATAGCCAAGCTAAAAGGATGCCGGGTCATTGGTATTGCTGGCGGTGCTGAGAAATGTCGTTATGCGGTAGAAACATTAGGATTTGATGTATGTCTCGACCATTACCAGTCAGATTTAGCTCAACAGTTGGCCAAGGCTTGCCCTCAGGGAGTTGATATCTATTATGAAAACGTAGGCGGTAAAGTATTTGATGCTGTTCTTCCTCTGTTAAATCCACGTGCCCGTATCCCGGTTTGTGGCATCATCTCGCAATATAATGCCACTGCACTACCTGATGGCCCTGACCGGCTCAGTCTGCTTGAAAGTATTATTTTGAAAAAGAGAATTCGCATGCAGGGATTCATTATCTTTAATGACTATGCCCACCATTTTGGCGAATTCATCCAGCAAATGGGGCAATGGGTAGCGGAAGGAAAAATCAAATACCGGGAACATCTGGTTCAGGGATTAGAAAATGCACCTGATGCCTTTATCGGCCGGTTAAAAGGCGAGAACTTCGGAAAGTTAGTTATTCAGCTAGGTAATGAGAACTAATTATCATGGCTCAGCTACGATTTATCTGATTTTATTATTCGGTACACCAGCAAACCTCGTGTACCTTCCTAAGGAGATATGAATGTCCCACTTCGTCAATCCACAACGGTATGACTCTATGCAATATGCCCGTTGTGGCCGCAGCGGAATTCAGCTGCCAAAAATATCACTTGGCCTTTGGCACAATTTTGGTGATGTCACGCTGTATGAAAACAGTCGTGAAATGATCCGTACTGCTTTTGATGCAGGCATTACCCATTTTGATTTAGCAAATAACTATGGTCCCCCTCCCGGTTCAGCAGAGATTAATTTTGGGCGTATTTTGAAGCAGGATTTTCAGCACTATCGTGATGAAATGATTATCTCTTCTAAAGCTGGATACACCATGTGGCCGGGCCCTTATGGAGACTTTGGTTCTAAAAAATATCTGGTTTCCAGCCTGGATCAAAGCCTGAAGCGTATGGGTCTCGACTATGTTGATATTTTTTATCACCATCGTCCCGATCCTGATACGCCACTGGAAGAAACCATGTCAGCCCTGGACTTAATTGTTCGTCAGGGTAAGGCGCTGTATGTCGGACTTTCTAACTATCCTGCGGATAAAGCCAAAGAGGCTATTCGTATTCTAAATTCACTGGGAACACCTTGTCTGATTCACCAGCCTAAATACTCTATGTTTGAACGCTGGATTGAAAATGGATTACAAGAGGTTTTACAAGAAGAAGGTGTTGGTTCAATTGCCTTCTCACCTTTAGCTGGTGGTCTTTTAACCGATCGCTATCTATCGGGTATTCCGGAAGGTTCCCGGATCGCCAGTGACAGCCCTTTCCTCACCAGCGACCAGTTAACAGAAGCTCGAGTAACTCAAATTCGTCAACTGAATGAAATTGCCCAACGCCGTGGACAGAAACTGGTTCAAATGGCGCTGGCCTGGGTTTTACGAGAAGGGAAAGTGACCTCAGCATTGATTGGCGCCAGCAAAGTCAGCCAAATCGAAGATGCAGTGGCTACATTGAACAATCTGGAATTTAGCCCGCAGGAACTTAATGAGATAGAAACTATTCTATCCAAATAGGATAGTTAACTCAGATAGCCGCCATTAGGTTTATGGTGGCGGCTGTCTGCTATAAGAAGAAGCTGATTAGCAAATAGATATTCAGACTGACTACCAGCCCGACAATCGCCCGGCCAATATTTTGCATCAATACGCTATTAACTAAATCCCCCATCAGCTCGCGGTTTCCGGTAAAACTCAATAGTGGAATTAACGCCAACGCAATACCAAAACTAAGAAATACCTGACTGACAATCAGAATACGAGTCGCATCCATACCGCTCATAATCACAACAAACGATGGCAGCATCGTCACTGCACGGCGTAGCCAAAGCGGTATTCTGAAGTGAATAAAACCTTGCATCACAACCTGCCCGGCCATGGTTCCAACAACAGTAGAAGATAGACCCGCTGCCACCAAACTAAGACCAAAGGTCACCGCTGCAAATTTACCTAACAGGGGCTCCAGTGTGACATAAGCCTGATCAAGCTCAGTAATTCCTGTTTGCCCATGAAAGTGAAATACTGCCGCCGCCATTGCCATCATCGATAAATTAACAAAACCAGCAATTGTCATCGCCACTGCCACGTCCCATTTCGTGGCTGAATAGCGTTCTTCTCTGCTACCTTTGGAATTTTGCGTTAATGCAGAATGCAGGTAAATAACATGGGGCATGATAGTAGCGCCTAATACTCCTGCAGCCAGAAATACCGCGTCGTTATTTGGTAGCCCGGGTATTAGCATACCGGCAGACAGCTCAGTAACATCAGGGGACGAAAATACCAATTCAATGATATAGGCTCCGGCAACAAACAGCAGAAAAGCGCCAATTACCCGCTCTAAAGGCTTATCCCCTTTACTCTGTAGCATTAAAATCAGGAAGGTACAGATACCGGTTATCACGGCACCGTTTAACAAACTTACACCCAGCAATAGTTTGAATCCAATTGCTGCGCCAATAAACTCAGCCAAATCGGTTGCTATCGCAATTAACTCAGCCTGAACCCAATAAAACCAGACGATCGGACGTGGAAACCGATCGCGAATATGTTCTGCCAAATTTTTATTGGTCGCAATTCCCAACTTGGCAGAAAAAAGCTGTACCACCATTGCCATGATATTGGCCCAGACGACAACCCACAGCAGCTGATAGCCAAAAGCTGAACCAGCCTGAATATTAGTCGCAAAGTTACCCGGGTCGATATAACCGATGGCCGCAATAAAAGCAGGTCCCATCAGAGCAAGTCTAATCTTTCTCGATACTTTACCTGACTGAACTATGGCACCTGAATCTGACATGGATATAATCTCCGAATCACTACACAATTAAATGATAATGATTCTCATTCAAATATCAACTTAATTACACTTATCGTTCAGATAGGCGCAATCAAACAGCCAGATAATAATCCGCATCAAAAACCAGAAGCTGTATTACCTAAATCAACGTAAATATTGCGGTTATTATAATACAGTAGACTATACTACACCCCATAAATGCAACAATTAAGAAACCATGTGTAACAATAATTAAATTAATTAATAACATCCAAGCATCAGCTATAGAGTAAAACAATATAATCCGTTATAGCTGTTCGCAGTAAAAATATCTTCTTGATTCCATAAAAGAATAAATCTGAAGAAAAAACTTATAAGCAATTGAATTTAAATTAATATATGAAAATAAAAAATTGTTCATATCCTTTAATCAATTGAATAAAACGCGGTCATATCCACTGACAATTAATCGGAGATATCTACTATTTCTCAGCCATTTTCCTCTTTACGTACAGCAATCAAAAAACTTATAGTCCAGTAGATCTAATATTCAGTTGCGCATAATTCAATTAATTTAAAATTAAACTAAACACATCAAACAGCGGACTCGAAAAACTATGACACTCACTCCCGTAATTGCCATCCATGGTGGCGCTGGTGCTATTACCAGAACAGCAATGACCGCAGAAAAAGAGTTGGAATTTCGTCAATCGCTCTCCGAGATAGTTACTGCCGGTCAAATCATTCTTGCCGCCGGAGGAAGCGCACTGGATGCAGTAACCGAAGCGGTGAGATTATTGGAAGAGAACCCCCTTTTCAATGCCGGAAAAGGCGCAGTTTTCACTCATGCAGGAACCAACGAACTTGATGCATCAATTATGGATGGTGCTACGTTAAATGCTGGTGCTGTTGCAGGTGTATCTCATATACGTAATCCTATTCTGGCAGCGCGTGCCGTAATGGAACATAGTAATCACGTACTGTTTATTGGTGATGGCGCTGAAGCATTTGCCAAAACTCAGGGAATTGAATTTGTAGAACCTGAATACTACTTCACAGAAGCGCGCTACGAGCAGCTTCAACGTGCCTTGCTAGAGCAAAGTGGTGCTGTACTGGATCACGACGGAGCAACTCAGGCTACTCAAAAACCACAAAGCGAGCCTATCGATCCTGATAAAAAATTCGGTACTGTAGGTGCCGTGGCTATCGATATCCACGGCAATCTGGCAGCAGCCACCTCTACCGGCGGCATGACCAACAAACAAGTGGGCAGAGTTGGTGATTCACCTCTAATCGGCGCTGGCTGCTATGCCAATAACAACACTGTCGCAGTATCCACTACCGGTACCGGGGAAATGTTTATGAGAACCGTTGCTGCCTATGACGTTTCCGCCATGATGGAATATGCGGGAATGTCATTAGAACAAGCAACAAATAAAGTCGTTATGGAAAAGTTACCCGCAA
The DNA here is from genome assembly GCF_016649425.1 of Limnobaculum allomyrinae. Taxonomy (GTDB): domain Bacteria; phylum Pseudomonadota; class Gammaproteobacteria; order Enterobacterales; family Enterobacteriaceae; genus Limnobaculum; species Limnobaculum allomyrinae. The sequence continues at coordinate 190,393 of NZ_JADRCR010000008.1, read as the reverse complement.
TTAATGGACGCGGAGGCTTAATCGCCATCGACTCAAAGGGAAATGTAGCCACACCGTTTAATAGCGAAGGAATGTATCGCGGTATTGGCCGAGTGGGGCAAGCGGTGTATGTGAATATTTATCGGGATTAGTGGTTGGTATGTGGTAGGAGGATCGCGCAAGGCCTCAACCCAGCTTACAATAAAAAAGCCGACTTTTCAGTCGGCTTCTTCGAATTTGGTGGAGCTAGGCGGGATCGAACCGCCGACCTCTTGCATGCCATGCAAGCGCTCTCCCAGCTGAGCTATAACCCCAAATATCATATGATGTGTGTCTGGTAACAACATCATCAGGACGGGCGCATAATATGAAACATCGGGGATGTCTGTCAACGGCTAATTTGCAGATTTAATCTGAATGCTGAAAAAGAGAGCAAAGCTGTGAATTTATAGACAGAAAAATAAAAAAACCGGACTTTTTACAGTCCGGCTTCCATTACTCATCTAAAAGTCTTTGAGTTACTGCATTTATTGCTGTGACTCACGCTCAGCAATAAATGCCAGTGCACGATCGATACGAGCCAGACTACGAGACTTACCCACGGCATGAACAGTTGCATCAACGGCCGGAGACTGACCACATCCAGTTACAGCAACACGCAACGGCATACCAACTTTGCCCATCCCTACTTCCAATTCAGTCGCAGTGCCTTCAATTGCATGATGTACATTCTCAACAGTCCAGTCACTAATCGCACTTAATTTGGCCCGAACCAAATCCAGAGGTTCTTTAGCTACCGGACGCAAATGTTTCTTCGCCGCATCAGCATCAAACTCATCAAACTCTTCATAGAAGTAACGGCAAGACTCCGCCATCTCTTTCAGCGTTTTACAGCGTTCACCCAGCAATTGGACAATTTCTACTAACTGAGGCCCATTCTGAGTATTAAAACCTTGCTCATGAATATGCCATGATAGATGAACTGCCACATACTCTGGTGGTAAATGGTTAATATAGTGGTGGTTTAACCACTGTAACTTTTCAGTATTAAAGGCACTGGCTGATTTACTTACGGCATCTAAAGTAAATAGTTGCTTCATTTCATCAACGCTAAAGATTTCCTGATCGCCGTGTGACCAGCCCAGACGAACCAGATAGTTCAACAGTGCTTCCGGTAAATAACCCGCATCGCGATACTGCATCACGCTAGCCGCACCATTTCGCTTAGACAGCTTTTGACCATCATCACCCAGAATCATTGAGACGTGAGCATATTCAGGAATAGGCGCGCCCAAAGCTTTCAGAATATTAATTTGACGAGGCGTGTTGTTTATATGGTCTTCCCCACGGATCACGTGAGTAATTTCCATATCCCAGTCATCAACCACCACACAGAAGTTATAGGTTGGAGCACCATCGGTACGACGGATAATCAAATCATCCAGCTCCTGATTACTGATTTCAATCGGGCCACGGATTTTGTCATCAAAAATAACCGAACCTTCCTGCGGATTCAGAAAGCGTACTACATGAGGCTCATTATCAGCATGGTTACACTGGTCATGGCGGCAGTGGCCGTCATAACGCGCTTTTTCACCGCGAGCCATTTGCTCTTCACGTAGTGCTTCCAGACGCTCTTTCGAGCAATAACACTTATAAGCAGTACCGGCAGTTAACATTTCATCAATAACGGCATTGTAACGGTCAAAACGTTTGGTCTGAAAATAGGGACCTTCATCCCAATCAATACCTAACCAGTTCATACCATCCATAATCGCATCGATTGCTTTTTGGGTTGAACGCTCCAGATCGGTATCTTCAATTCGTAAAACAAACTCACCGCCCAAATGACGTGAAAACAGCCAGGAATAAAGCGCGGTACGGGCACCACCGACATGTAAATCACCGGTTGGACTTGGAGCAAAACGTGTTTTTATTTTCATGGACATTGAGCGTTAGCCTTGTTGCAAGATTTAATCAGCAAAGATCAATTTAATATCTGTCTTTCACTATAGTGGGGCACATTCTATCACTCCATGCTGAATCCTCAATGTTCAAGGCGCACTGAAAACAGAGATAAATTTAAAAAGAATTTGCCATACTGACTAAAATTACGACGAACAGTCAGTTTCATTCAAAAAATCATTGACTCAGTTGGACGGTTCCCTATAATGCACCTCCACACGAGAAGGGTGATTAGCTCAGTTGGTAGAGCACCTCCTTTACACGGAGGGGGTCGGCGGTTCGAGCCCGTCATCACCCACCATTCTTTGTGTAGTTTTATGTAGTGCAGTAAAAACGCAGTAAAAATAACAGCATGTAGTTTTTGGGTGATTAGCTCAGTTGGTAGAGCACCTCCTTTACACGGAGGGGGTCGGCGGTTCGAGCCCGTCATCACCCACCATTAATTGTGTAGTGTAGTAAAAATAGCAGTATATAGTTTTGGGTGATTAGCTCAGTTGGTAGAGCACCTCCTTTACACGGAGGGGGTCGGCGGTTCGAGCCCGTCATCACCCACCATTAATTGGGTCGTTAGCTCAGTCGGTAGAGCAGTTGACTTTTAATCAATTGGTCGCAGGTTCGAATCCTGCACGACCCACCAATTATGGATAGTTTGTAAAAAGTTAGAAATGGCGCTCAAAGCGCTTTTTTTATATAAACTTCCAGCGTGGCCCGGGTGGTGGAATCGGTAGACACAAGGGATTTAAAATCCCTCGGCGGCAACGCCGTGCGAGTTCAAGTCTCGCCCCGGGCACCATTTCAAGTTCAGCTTCCCACTTGTCTTCTGTTTCTGTTAACAATCCATATAAAAAAAGAGCCTGAAAAATCAGACTCCAAATAACCTTATCCGCGTTTTAACGGCCGGATAACACTATCCAGCCCTTCTATTTTTAATGCTAACGTCAGCTCCATCAATTGCCCTAATGAGCCAACCGGAAAACCTTTTTTGGCAAACCACAATAGATACTCGTCAGGTAAATCTACCAACATTCTGCCCTTATATTTACCAAACGGCATTGGCGTGTTGGCAATCTGAAGCAAATGCTCTTTCTCTATCATTCCATTAATATCCTGTTTATTGCTTATGCGCCAAGCAAACGAATCATCTCTGCTTCATCAATCACCGGAATATCCAACTCCAGGGCTTTAGCCAATTTTGAACCCGCAGCTTCGCCGGCAATAACCATATCGGTCTTTTTCGATACGCTACCACTAACTTTTGCGCCTAAGGCAATTAATTTGGCTTTAGCATCATCCCGGGACATTTGACTCAGTGAGCCAGTAAGTACTACCGTTTTCCCCGCAAAAGGGCTATCTATCTCTTCGGCGACAATCACAACAGGCGCCGGCCAGTGAATCGCTATTTCCGGGCCGGTTAGTTCGTTAATAATTTTCTGGTTATGCTCTTCACGTAAGAAATTAAAGGTGTGTTTGGCCACAACTTCCCCGACATCCTGTACGGTTTTAAGCATATCCATATCCGCAGCTTGCAAAGCCTCAAGAGAACCAAAATGGCTGGCAAGATTAGCCGCCGTAGTCTCTCCAACCTCACGAATACCCAGAGCAAACAGAAAACGAGCAAAGGTGGTATTTTTCGATTTTTCCAGAGCTTCAACCAGATTCTGTGCTGACTTTGGCCCCATACGTTCAAGGCGACTCAGAATACCAATCGACAGACGATATAAATCCGCTGGCGTATGGACATACTCTTTATCCACTAACTGCTCAATGATCTTATCTCCCATCCCTTCCACATCCATTGCCCGACGAGAGACAAAATGTTTCAGAGATTCTTTTCTTTGTGCAGGACAAACTAAACCACCGCTACAGCGAGCTACCGCTTCGCCCTCAATCTTTTCAACACTTGAACCACATACCGGGCAATCAGTTGGAAAAATAATTTCTTTTGCGTCTGAGGGACGCTCTGAGGCGATAACTCCCACTACTTGAGGGATAACATCACCTGCACGGCGAATCACCACCGTATCACCGATACAGAGCCCTAATCGTGCAATTTCATCGGCGTTATGCAAAGTCGCATTGCTAACAGTGACGCCGGCAACAGTAACTGGCTCCAGACGAGCAACTGGCGTTATTGCGCCGGTACGCCCTACCTGAAATTCAACGTCACGTAATACCGTCATCTGTTCCTGGGCTGGAAACTTAAATGCCGTTGCCCAGCGAGGTGCTTTAGCCACAAATCCCAGTTCTCTCTGCAGGGCTAAATCATCTACCTTGATAACAACACCATCAATATCAAAACCAAGATTGGGACGCTGCTCCTGAACCTGATGATAAAAATCCAGTACCTGTTGACTACCTTTACATAGCCGAATACGATCGCTGACAGGTAATCCCCAACGCTTAAATTGCATCAAACGCTCCCAGTGGCTATCAGGAAGCTCTCCCCCATCGATCAAACCCACACCATAGCAAAAGAACGTTAATGGCCTTTTAGCTGTAATCCTTGGGTCCAGTTGCCTTAAAGATCCAGCTGCGGCATTACGTGGGTTAGCAAACACTTTCTCATGGTTGCGTCGCGCGTGCTCATTTAACTGTTCAAAGCCTGATTGCGGCATAAAAACTTCACCCCGAACTTCAAGACGACGCGGAATATTCTCTCCGGTCAAACGTAAAGGAATGGCCCCAATCGTCCTCACGTTCGAAGTAATATTTTCTCCAGTTGTGCCATCTCCCCGGGTGGCTCCTTGTACCAGACGACCATCTTCATACAACAGGCTGACGGCTAAACCATCCAGCTTCAGTTCACAACAAAACGTTATCTCTTCATCACTCTTTAAGCGATCGTGTAAGCGTTTATCAAAAGCTAAGTAGCTTTGTTCATCAAATACGTTATCCAGCGATAACATGGGAACTTCATGGGTTACCTGCTCAAATGCAGATAGCGGGGCTGCACCAACCCGTTGTGTTGGTGAATCATCGGTAATCCATTCAGGATGAGCAGCTTCAATGTCACGCAGTTCACGCATCAAACGATCGTATTCAGCATCAGGAATTTCTGGTGCATCAAGAACATGGTACAGATATTCGTGATGACGCAATTGTTCGCAAAGTTCAATCAAGCGCTGCTTAAGGGATTCCATAACTCACTCACTGATAATGATAAAAAACCCCCGGCTGGCGGGGGTTTTATTGAATAAACAGATAATTAACTAGTAGCCTTACTCATTATGATTACTTGGATGTATTCTCAAGTACTTCTCTGATTTGGGCCTTATAAGTTTCAAGCTTTTGCGGAGTTATCATATGGCGGGCATCATCTAAAACCACGCCACCAACATCGTCCGCAATACGTTGTGCCGACTGAAGCATCAGTTTAAAATTCTGATGAGCATTACCATAAGATGGCACCATCATAAACATGGATATACCTGGTGTTGAGAAGTCAGCCATATTTTCCGGATCAAACGAACCAGGCTTAACCATATTTGCCAGGCTAAACAATACCGGACCGCTTCCAGCAGGATCCACATGGCGATGAAATATACTCATCGCGCCAAACTTAAATCCTGCATGCAGAATACTTTGTAGTAGTACATCGCCAGCAATACTACCGCCATTCAAAGCCGAAACATGCAATACAATGACCAGTTCCTGTGGTTTATCAGTTAACTGGGCTTTAGTCTCTTCCTGTACCTGTTCTGAAACAGCAATAACTTCATCTGTTTTTTGCTCTGCAGCTTTAGGTTCTTCCGGAAAAGCTAAAACATCATCAAAAGACATCTGAATTGGTGAAACCTTATCATCTTCAGGCTCCAGTTCTAATTCAGATTCTGGCTGTTTCAACTCATTTGATACTAATGAGAACTCTGGCAATGGATCATTTTCCACAACCGGTTCCTGGGCAGATAATGGATCGGTTCGAGATACTGAAACAGGACGAATACGAACCTCTCCAACCCCTTCCTCTAAAGAATCAAAAGGTTTTGAGTTTTCCTGTGTTATCCCACGCTTCAGTGGTTTATCCCGAAAAATTGACGAGCGTTCCTTACGGCTGATCCATAAACCGTGTATTAACAACGCTAAAATTGCTATAGCTCCAACAACTATCAATACTAGACGCAAATTCTGCATCATCGCTATCTCTGCTCTTCTAATACATGCCACCGCGGCAAACATTCACCCTACTAATCTATTTGTCCGCGTATCCAAGTGCAAGCCTGTGCTTGATTTTATTGTCGATAAATACGTTTTTTTACTTTTTTGCTTACTTTTTAGTCTTCACAAAGTTCGCAATGTATTTATCATAGAATATGATAACCTGATTTGCGTTTATAACTGGAACTTTTAATGCATGACAATACAATCTGATCAATATGGCCAAACCGCTAAAAGTGGTTTTCACTATATCACACAAGGCTTTAAGCTTGTTACTCTTCCTGGTATCAAACGCTTTGTTATCCTTCCCTTGTTAATCAATATTTTGCTAATCGGTGGGGCATTCTGGTGGTTATACAACCAGTTAGGTGAGTGGATCCCCACTATTATGAGCTATGTTCCAAACTGGCTACAGTGGCTGAGTTATTTGCTCTGGCCTGTGGCAGTGATCACAATTTTGCTAATTTTTGGTTATCTGTTTAGTACCATAGCTAACTGGATCGCGGCACCATTTAATGGCCTACTGGCAGAAAAACTTGAAGCTAAACTGACAGGAAAACCATTACCTGATACCAGCATCATTAAAGACATTCCACGTATAATGAAACGCGAATGGCTAAAACTGGTTTATTACCTGCCTCGAGCCCTGCTGTTATTGATTCTCTATTTCATTCCTGGTGTTGGTCAAACGATATTCCCTGTTTTGTGGTTTCTGTTTAGCGCCTGGATGCTTTCCATTCAGTACAATGACTACCCTTTCGATAACCACAAAGTCAGTTTTAAAGATATGAAATTAACGCTGGGTCAGGAAAAAATCCGAAACATACAGTTCGGCGCAGTCGTTAGCCTGTTTACCATGATACCGTTTCTTAATCTGTTTATTATGCCGGTTGCCGTGTGTGGTGCTACGGCGATGTGGGTTGAGAGGTATCGGGGGAAGTTGGTTGAAAATACTTAAGAAATAAATATGGTAAATTGTTTATATACAAAATAAGTATAGCGACGACTACTTACCATTTAGGGAAAGCTTTCGCATAATTAGGGTCAAAAGGCCCTTCTTTAATTTCTAGCATAAGTGTTTGGTTAGAAATACATTCTACACTGTGAATTTCACCAGGAGAAAATTCAACCAATGAGCTATTTTCTCCTGGCCCAGCTAAAAATGTATTTATAATGTCACCTCCCTCATCATAAATACACACTCTAATACAACCATCCAGCACACTAAACATTTCCCATTGATTATGTAACTCATGAAAATGTGGTTCAACATAACTTCCTTTGATTAAAGCAATCAATAAACGCTGAACTTTATCTTGGTGAGAATAATGTAATTGGTAGTGCGCTCGTTTTCTCTCTGAAATATTAGCTTGTTTATAAAGCTCCTCAATAATTTTTCGATCTATCATTCGCATTTTAATTACCCAATCCTCTTTCAATCTGTTGTGCAGCTGAATTTACAGAAAACTGCTCAATCAATAATTTCTTAGCATTGCATCCAAGTTCACTACGTAATGAATTATCGCGATAAAGCTTTGAAGCTGAAGAAAACAGAAGTTCATCCTCACCATTGATATGAATTAAGCCTGCATTATGATTGTTTATTATATTTAACAAATCATTTCCTGCATTTACGCTTCCTAAAATTGGCAATGACTCCACCATATATCCAAGTAATTTACCTGGGAAATTATGTGCAGAGTGATGTACTGATAGAGAAAACAGACCAACATCTATTTCTGAAAGAATACGTTTAAACTCATTTTGATCAACCGATGGTAAATAAGAATAATTCGACAAATTCCATTTTTTAGCTAATTGATTGATCAATGTAACTTCATCACCTTGCCCGATAAATAAAAAATGAGCATTTTCATACACCTGCATTCGTTTAACCAGACGCATTAAATTTGCCATATCTTGTGCATGACCGATATTTCCACCATAGAAAAAAATGATTTTATCCTGAATATTCAACTTATTTCTAATACTAACATAATCATCATCACGAGAAGATACATGGTTCACGCTAGCCCAATTATGTAATACTTCACAAGAGTAATTTTTATTAATCGAACAAAATAATTCTAGATTATTCTCTGACATAAGACCAATTTTATTTGCCTGCTTATAAGATTGACGCTCAAAAAATCTAAAGTATTTTTCAATTAATGACCCCTGTTTTATTATTCCTGCATCAATTACCCATTGTGGGAATAAATCGCGCAGAACAAGGTAGCTTGGGCAGTTACAACGTTTTTTAATTTTTTTTACTATTCCTCCCCAAAAAATAGAAGGGGAATAATAAACAATACCGTCAAAAGAATCAGACATTACGGATGAATTAATTGCCCGCCATGCCTTAAATGACAACAAAGTTTCATTTATTGCTCGTCGAATCTTACCCACATTCTTTATTTGACCATTTTTAAAACGCCATACAGTAATACCATCAATTTTCTCAATATATAATTCATTATCTTGTTGGTAACTTGGTGTAATAACTGTAATTTTGTGTCCCCTGGAATAAAGCTCAAGAGCCAATTCGTGGAACATTTTCGCTCCTACTCGCGTACTATGAGGCAAATAATCATCAATGATTAAGGCAAGTTTCATTAATACTCTTTCCAAACCACTCGTTTAACATAATCAGTATAAGAATGAATAATTCTAACAACCTTATCTGAAACATTTGGCATACTGTAATCATAGACTTGACGAAGTAAACGATTTTCGCCTCTAGGCTGCGTTTTAATAATATCTAAAGCTTGTAAAATGCGTTCTATTTCCAAACCGACCATCATCACAGAACCTTCTTCAACTGCTTCCGGACGCTCATGGGCTTCACGAATATTTAGCGCTGGGAAATTCATAATTGATGACTCTTCCGAGATTGTACCGCTATCAGATAATACTGCTAAGGCATGCTTTTGCAGATGATTGTAGTCGTGAAAACCCATAGGTTTTAGAAGCTGTATATTCTTATGGAATTCAATCCCGGCAGCCTCAATACGATTACGAGTTCGAGGGTGAGTAGAAATAATAACCGGTAGGTCATATTGTTCTGCAAGTGTGTTTAATATATGAGCCAACTTTTCAAGCTGCTTCGGTGAATCAACATTTTCTTCACGATGCGCACTAACAACGAAGAAAGTATTTTCCTTCAACTTTAAACGTTCAAGAATATCTGAACGATCAATCTGCTCCATGTAATGATTTAAGACTTCATACATTGGGCTACCTGTTTTGATCACTCTGTCAGGAGAAAGTCCTTCGCTCAATAGATAATCACGGGCAATAGTGCTATAAGTCATATTGATATCCGCTGTATGATCAACAATGCGGCGGTTTGTCTCTTCAGGGACTCGCTGATCGAAACAACGGTTTCCCGCCTCCATATGGAAGATAGGCACTTTGCGACGTTTAGCTGGTATGGCTGAAATACAAGAGTTGGTATCACCCAGAATTAACATAGCTTCTGGTTGAACATCTTCCAGAACCTCATCAACTTTGATAATAATCTGACCAATAGTCGTAGCTGCATTTTTACCAGCAGCGTTAAGAAAATAGTCTGGTTTACGGACACCAAGATCAGTAAAGAAAACTTCGTTAAGTTCAAAATCGTAGTTCTGACCCGTATGTACGATAATATGATCGCAAAATTGGTCTAATTTCGCTAACACCCGTGACAAACGAATAATTTCAGGACGGGTACCTACTACAGACATCACCTTCATTTTTTTCATTATAAAGCTCTCGGTATAGTATCAGGTACAGACTTATCAAATATTTCATTAGCCCATAACATAACGATTAGCTCATTTTCGCCTGTATTTGTTATGTCATGAGTCCAGCCAGGAACAGACTCAACTATGGTATAGCTATCAGACGAAGTATCTAAGCTGTATTGCTCACCTGTAATAACATGTTCAAATCTAAAGCAAGCGCTTCCCTGAATAACTAAAAATTTTTCATTTTTAGAATGATGATAATGTCCACCTCGAGTAATACCTGGATGTGCGGAAAAAAAGGAGAACTGACCAGAATCCTGCGTTTTTAGCATTTCACAGAAAACACCGCGCTGATCACTATAAGATGGAACTGAATAACTAAACTGTGTAGGAGAAAGATAACTAAGCCAAGTTGAATATAACGCACGGCAAAAATCAGTTCCTACAGCTTCGGTAATAAGTGTACGGCGACTTTCTTTAAACTTATAAAGTAATTCAGCAACTTCACCAACCGTTGTTTTGTATTCCGGGCTGACTGTTCTGTAACCACTTAAAGATGTGTTTTGTAGCAAAGAGATTAATTCGGAACAAACGTCATCTATATAAACCAATGTTACTGCGGCAGCAGGATCATGAATAGAAATTTCGATATCAGAAGCAATATTGTAACAGAAGGTTGCAACAAATGAATTGTAATTTGGCCGACACCATTTTCCGAAAACATTTGGGAAGCGGTAAATAAAGGCTTTCGCACCCATTTTCTGTACGTAATTATTTAAGGCTATCTCTGCCGCAGCTTTACTTTTACCATAAGGATTATCGTATTCTGCCTGAGTCGAAGAACTCAGCATAAAAGGTGTCGTCAAATTACTTTCTACTAATGTGTCGATGATCTTCTGGGTTAGCTCAGAGTTACCAATTTGAAACTCATTGTCATCCTTCGGGCGGTTAGTACCCGCTAAATGAAAAATAAAATCAGCAGCTTTAACAGCAGATAACAGTTCATCTTCAGTAGCTGTGCGATCAATTTTGATCAGATCGTTGTAGCCGACTTCTTCCAAACGAAGACAAAGATTACGGCCAATAAAACCTTCAGAACCAGTGACAAGAATTTTCATATTACGCATCCAGTTCGTAATTTGTTCCGGCACGCAGTGCATTTATAAAAGGAAGTTTAAGTAATAACTTCTGCATACCCTCAACATCCAGACGGTGGGTATTATGGGAATTATAATCTTGAACTTCTGAAATACGTTTATCACCTTGTTCAACATATTTCCCATAATTTAAATCGCGTAAATCAGGAGGAATACGATAATAATCCCCCATATCTATAGCGGCAATCATCTCTTCACGACTCAGCAGCGCCTCATAGAGTTTCTCTCCGTGACGAGTTCCGATTATGTTTATCGGGTGCTCAGGAACATTCAAAAGACCTTTCAATGCAATCGCAAGAGTTTCAATAGTAGCGGCTGGAGCTTTTTGAACAAAAATATCTCCGTTACTACCATTGGTAAATGCATAAAGCACTAAATCAACAGCGTCTTCCAGAGTCATCATAAAACGTGTCATATTGGGGTCAGTAATAGTCAGAGATTTACCTTCTTTAATAAGGTCAACAAAAAGCGGAATAACAGAGCCTCGAGAAGCCATAACATTACCATAACGAGTACCACAAATAATGGTATTCGTATTGTTAAGATTACGTGATTTAGCAACCATAACCTTTTCCATCATCGCTTTGGATATGCCCATCGCGTTAATTGGATAAACTGCCTTATCGGTACTTAAACAAACGACACGTTTGACTTGATTGGTAATGGCTGCCTCAAGTACATTCTCTGTGCCCAATACATTAGTTTTAACTGCTTCCATCGGATGAAATTCACAAGATGGTACTTGTTTCAGCGCCGCAGCATGATAAATATAATCAACGCCACGTGATGCATTTAAAATACTTGAGCAATCACGAACATCACCAATATAAAATTTTAGCTTCGGATTATTATATTTCTTCCTCATATCATCTTGTTTTTTTTCATCACGGCTAAAAATACGAATTTCATCAATATCTGTATCCAGAAAACGGCGAAGTACTGCATTGCCAAATGACCCTGTACCACCAGTAATTAACAATTTCTTATTTTTAAACATACAAACCTCAAAGATACTTTTTATATTTAGGGTAAGAGTCTTTCATATAATTATATTTAGTTTTTGACGGAACTTTTGATAAAGTAGCACTTTCTTCATGATGAACAATTAAATCATGGTCATAATACATTTTTCCCCCAACCTTCATTAACTGACCGGCTAAAATAGCTTCTTCTCCATACAAAAAAACTTTATCATCAAGCTCTTCAAAATACTTAAAAAATGACGGTAATAATATATAACAAGCCCCGATACCCATATGTATATAGCCAGAGTCTTGGTCGAATGAATTGTTTCTTCCGCCGCGAATATAATTTACAATTTTGCTACCAAAAGTTAAAATCTTAGCTGCGCTATATGACTTAAAATAAATTTCATACAAAAATTTTCTTATCGTGCTTACTCTTTTTCTACAATGAGGATTTTGATTGTAACCATCTTTGGTGATAACATTTGGTGCAATAATCATAACATCATCTGGATACTTTTTATTATTCAGTATCTTTGTAAAGTTATCATCAAAAAACAGATCATTATTGCCAATAATTATAGGACTCTCTTTATCAATCTGCCTGATAGCAATATTTAACCCACCAAAATATCCAATATTCTCTTTATTTTTAATCAGCGTAACTTTATCCTGCTTGTAGTTATTACATATTCTTTCAACCTTATCTAACTCATTTAAATTAGACGAATTATCAACAATTAATGCATGAGTGTTTGGCCCCTGAAGACAAACACTTTCTATAAATTTCTCTGTATATAGTGAATTATTAAAATTAACACATATGTAATAAATCATTTTTTCCTCTATGGAATAATAAAACTCATTCTGGAAAACTAAATATTATATAATCATAATTAATCTGAACCACATAATAAATACCAATAATAACAGCAAAAGCTATTAAATAAGATATAAATATCATTCTATTTAACTTAGGCACTGAAGGTAATACTATACAGGCTAAAAAATACTTTATAACAACAGCATTTCTAAACAATCTATTTATTTCATCCACATACAACAAGAATGGCATAAATAACGTTATGACCATTAAAATAGTATATAGTATCCTTGCTAACTTTTTTCTCTCTGCATCATAAAGATATTTATTTATCATTAATTTCAAAATAAAGAGATCAAATAAAAATGGAACACCCCAAATAAAAATAGAATGCCACTTTATATCATTTGATATATATGCAGATAGAGTTCTAGTATTAAAATATATTAACAACGCTTTGATAGCAAAAGGTACAATTATAAATGATAATACAATACCAATTTTAATTACATAACTAAAATATTTTTTATTTCTAAAAAATAAAGAAGTCCAAAATATCAGATAAAGAACACCTACGCTATGAAAACAAATACAAAGAAATATAAATATACTTGAGCGTATTATATTTGATCTATAAAAATCAATTAAAGAATTTATAAAAAACAATACCATAAATGTATTTCTAATTTGAACAACATCTATAGGCATTGGAAAGATCATATATAGTATAATTAACAATGCAGGTAGTTTAGTTAATATAGCCATTCTATAGAATGTAATTGCAACTAACACCCCTAAAAAAAATACTATAGTTTCATGAGAACCACCTAACTCTTTAACAATTGAAACTAACGAAATATAGCCAATTTCAGCATAAGATTCTGGAATTTTGAATATTTCTAAATATGCTTGATAATCCTGATTCTGGCGATTAAAAGAAAATATTATTCCAATTAACATAATTGGAATAATCAAATTCAATTTATATATTTTATTTTTGTCAACTAAATATGCCCAGCAACTAAATAGAAATATGGAGAGTAAATATACCATTTAACCATCTCAAATTTACAGATTAGAATTTAATCTATTATCAATTAATAATAAAAGAATAAAATCAAAAGTGACACGAAGAGACCACGCAATAGCTGCACCAATAATTCCAAAGTGATCAATACACAAATATAATAAAATTATATATGGTAGAAGCTCTAATATATGAACAATTGCTGTCCACCGAGCATAACCAGAAGCCTGAATACTAGCAAAAGGTATATGAGCAAGGGAATTAAAAAAGTATCCAAATAATAATATCTGAAAGATGATCACAGGAGTACCAATAAACTCTGGTCCCATCCATAACAGCATAATTTTTTCAGAAAAATAACAACCAATAAAAACAATCGGAAAACAACATATACATATCAAAATATAAGCAATTCTTTTATTTCTATTTTTTTCAACATGACTATTTGAATAACTCAATTTTGGAAAAATTGCGCGTGCTAAAGCGCCCGGAATTATCAATAATCGAGAAATCCCTTCCGAAGGAGCACTGTAATTAGCAACATTATTAGCACCGAAAAAATGCGATACAACAAAACGATCAAAATATGCCATGATGGGACTAATAATATTACTTACAGTTATCCATCCACCAAAAGAAATTAACCGTTTAAATGTTAAATAATCAAAAACGGTACCGGAAGATAATATTATTTTTTTTGAAAGAAAAAAAGTCACCATTAATGAAACAATACGACTAATCAATAATGCTAACATAGCGTATATAATATTATTATTATATAATATAAATATTGCAGGAAGACCACTAACTAAACTGCCACTAATACTCTTTTGAACATTCAATATAACGAATTGTTCCTTTCCTTCTAAAATTGCAAACCATAATTGATTAAGTAAAAATATAGGTACAGTCAAGGCTAATATATATATAGAAAATTTCACATCATCTACTATATTAGAACTTACATTTAATATGTTAACGATAAATGATGCATTAATGATAATTATAAAAAAACCTAAAAATCCCAATGCCAAAAGAGAAAGTGTTGCTGTAGATATTATCTTCCGACTAACTTCAATATTATTTCTATTTATTGAAATTTCTCTTACAACAGCTCTAGTAAGCCCCGCATCAAATATGCTCGCATAGCCTACCAATGAAAGCGCAAGAGTAAAAATACCGAATTTCTCCATTCCCATGACTCTTGCCATATAGCCCAAGGCTGGAATAGATATTAATCCAGGCAGAATATATCCACCAATATTTAAAATACTATTTCTTATCAAACTCATGAGCAAACTCTTATGACGTAAAAAAATACATCACTATTACAATGATAACTATAACCAGTTATCATAAAAAATCATCACTCTCATTTAGCAACGGCTGAATCAAATCTTTATTTGACATAATGAAATCACCAAGTTGAGGCCATTCAATTTTTATTGTTTCATCATTCCATATAATTCCTCGATCATATTGAGGAGCATAGTAATTTGTAGTCTTATATAAAAGCTCTGCAGTTTCACTTAAAGTCAAAAAACCATGAGCAAACCCTTCAGGGAGCCATAATTGTTTCTTATTTTCTGCCGATAAATTTACTCCAACCCATTGACCAAATGTTGGAGAGCTCCGTCGAATATCTACAGCAACATCAAAAACCTCACCCACGACACAGCGTACTAATTTTCCTTGTGCATATGGAGGTAATTGATAGTGTAATCCTCGTAACACTCCCTTTGAAGATTGAGAATGATTATCTTGAACAAAATTTACTGGATAACCAATGATATCATTAAAATATTTTTGACTAAAACTCTCAAAAAAAAATCCACGCTCATCACCAAAAATTTTAGGTTCAAAAATTAACACTTCAGGAATTTTTGTTTTAATGACATTCATTTAAATACCCTAAATTATCTCTGATTAACATTACTATAAACAATGATGAAATCATTTTTCTATTTACTATTAGTGATGGATAAAAATTTTGAATAATACAAAGTGTTTTAAATTATATAAAGTTCCTATAAACGATTAACACTTTTCTTTTATAGGTATCGGTATTTTGAATGATTCATATAATTTTATTAGTATATTCAATGATACCATTAGAAGGAAAACAACTCATTTAACATACGCTTAACACCCACATTCCAAGCAGGCAAAGTTATATCAAATGTTTGTTGAAATTTAGTTGTATCTAGTCTTGAGTTTGCAGGGCGTTTAGCCGGTGTGACATAAGAACTTGATGGTATAGGGTTAACTTTATTAATTTTTAGAATTAATCCCGCATTTTTAGCTTCTTTAAAAACTAAATCAGCATATCCATACCAAGTTGTTGTTCCTGATGCAACCAAATGATATATCCCAGCAACCTTAGGCTGATATAATGCTGTTTTTATAGCATGGGCTGTACAATCAGCTAATAACTCAGCCCCTGTCGGAGCTCCAAACTGATCATTGATTACAGAAAGTTCCATTCGTTCCTTTGCCAGTCGTAGCATTGTCTTCGCAAAATTATCACCTCTGCAAGCATAGACCCAACTAGTTCTAAAAATTAAATATTTTTTGCAATGATCTTGAATCGCTTTTTCCCCTGCCAGTTTAGTTTGCCCATAAATATTCAATGGTGAAGGTATATCACTTTCTACCCAAGCTGTATCTCCGGTTCCCGAAAATACATAGTCAGTAGAATAATGAATAAACCATGCCCCTAGCTTCTCTGCTTCTCTAGCAATAATCTCTACACTCGTAGCATTAATTAATTGCGCAAACTCAGGTTCATCTTCAGCTTTATCCACAGCCGTATAAGCTGCAGCATTAACAATTATATCGGGTCTAATTTCTTGTATCGTTTTGGCGATACCTCCAGGATTACTAAAATCACCGCAATATTCAGTTGAATGAACATCAACTGAAATAACATTACCTAATGGTGTCAGAGAACGTTGAAGCTCCCAGCCAACTTGACCATTTTTACCGAATAAAAGAATCTTCATCTGAAAATTTCTCTATCTATTATTAATTATGTTATTGGTATATATCACTTTAATTCATCATTTAGCTATATAATTTACTTACGGTCAAATATAAAAACAGAAAATATGCTATTTAACCCACAAATTACTTATATTGGTAAGTAACTTTATTTTACTTATCAATTTTTCGACGTTTAATTTCATTATATAATAAAACTATTCCAATACCACCTACCAACCCCAAGAAAAGGCCAATGCTTAATATTATTATTCTTTTAGGCTTATCGTTTTCAATAGGCAAGATCGGACTCTTCAAATAACTAAACCCTTTAGCATCAGTACTATTAACTTTAAAATTGATCAAGTTAATCAACTGACGTTGCAAATTATAATAATCATCGCCCAGCACCAATGGTTGTTTTTCAATACTTTCAGACATCGCACTAAGCGCATCTTTTCCCAGTAAAAATAATCTATTACTATCTAGTTTAGTTAAACCCGTTATCTCTGGTTTTTGGATATTAGTTCTTTCAGCAACAGTGAGTGCCATTTTGATATTCTTAATTTCTTCCAAGCGTTGCTCTTCAGCAACTTTCTTGATAGCTAGCATCTGATTTTGGAGTGTTTGTTTTTTATTCTCTATTTGAGACGTTAATTGAGCATACTGAACCTGGCTAACATTGGCATTTACCATTTCAATATATTTTTCTAAGAGTTTTTTGGCTTCTGCTGAAGTAGTGGCAGGAAAGCTAAAAGAGTAAATCGAACTATCTTTTTCTTTAGTAACCTTTACATCACTAATTATTTCATTAAGTAATTTAGCTCTTTTTTGTTCACTCTTCCCTTCAACTAATTTCTTAAAATAGTCACTTTCACTAATAAACTTACTTAATTCATTATAAGAACTCGCTTGCGAAATAAATTGCTTAAATAATTTATCAGCCACCTCTTCTGATGAGATTGACTTGTCAACATTCCCCTCCAATAACCTTGTCCCTTGATAATAGTTATTCATGGAGCTAAACCCAGGCGCATCCACCACAGCAGTTGCCGTCCACTGCTCTTCAGCTGTAAATGCATAGACTGCCGCTAAAAGTGTGGTTACCAGCATGCAACCAACAATCCAACGCCTTTTCTTCCAAAGTTGTGCAATAAAATCAAATAAATCTATATCATCATCGTTTTGTGGAGCTTGATACAGGGGATAGTAACCAGCAATCATCGACTGAGGTTGCGACTGAGATTGTTCTTTATTACTCATTGCTATTCCAATTAGTTGAAATTTAATGTATTTAAGGGGGAGCTCTAATGCTTTTCAAGCATGCTACCGCCCCTAGGTTACAGCTCCCAGAGGCGTGGTAAAAAAGTAATGTAGGACACCAATGGGTATAATTAAGGTTAGTTACTTTTTCCTAAGCTAGTCACAAAGATAATTTTGTCTATAACTTATACTGTTTGATAGTACGGTGTACTTGTTGCGGCTGATTATACTCAGTTAACTCTCAATCGCAAGTTAACCGCCACACAACATATGTACACAAATAGCAAATAACATTTTGATTTATAAAAATACTTACTCAACACAGCTATTTTCGATTAGTGCAAATTAGTCAACAACAAAGATAAATGGACATTAAAAACACAGAAAATTATACTTAAGAGAGTCTGTTTCTTAAAACATTAACTCGTATTTTAAGCTACTATTGATATGTTTTAATAAATCTCATCCCGATAGGAATAAAAACTTATTCCCTAATCACATATAGATATATCAAATCCTTCCTTCACTCTTCAGAATTTGGCGCTATGCTGTATGAGTTCTCCAGAAAATTCATAATATTAAAGGATAAACCATGACTAAGATTTATGAAGACAACTCACAAACCATCGGCCATACCCCGCTGGTACGCCTGAATCGTATTGGGAATGGGAAAATCCTGGCAAAAATAGAGTCCCGTAATCCCAGCTTTAGTGTGAAGTGCCGTATTGGTGCCAACATGATTTGGGATGCAGAAAAGCGTGAAACACTAAAGAAAGGTGTTGAGTTAGTCGAACCAACCAGTGGCAATACGGGTATTGCTTTAGCATTCGTTGCAGCTGCTCGTGGATATAAGTTAACACTTACTATGCCCGAATCAATGAGTCTTGAACGTCGTAAATTGTTAAAAGCGTTGGGTGCGAATCTGGTTCTAACCGAAGCAGCTAAAGGTATGAAAGGTGCAATTGCTAAAGCAGAAGAGATAGTTGCATCCGATCCTGCACATTACTTAATGCTGCAACAGTTTAACAATCCTGCTAACCCGGCAATTCACGAGAAAACGACCGGCCCTGAAATTTGGGAAGATACGGATGGTAACGTAGATGTGTTTATCGCTGGCGTTGGTACTGGCGGCACATTAACTGGTGTAAGCCGCTATATTAAAAATACCAAAGGTAAGAAAATTATTTCAGTCGCGGTAGAACCTACAGACTCTCCTGTTATTAGCCAGGCATTAGCCGGTGAAGAATTGAAACCTGGACCACATAAAATTCAGGGTATTGGCGCCGGATTTATTCCTGGCAACCTTGACCTTAGTCTGATCGATCGGGTTGAAAAAATCAGTAATGAAGAAGCGATTTCTACCGCACGTCGTTTGATGGATGAAGAAGGTATTCTGGCTGGTATTTCATCAGGTGCTGCAGTGGCTGCTGCTTTACGTTTAATTGAGAAGCCAGAATTCGCCGACAAAAACATTGTGGTGATTCTACCTTCATCCGGCGAACGTTACTTAAGTACCCCTCTTTTTGCTGATTTGTTTACTGAAAAAGAGTTGCAACAGTAAGATAGTACTCACTTACCATTAATGTAAAAAGCCACCACAAAACTTTTTGTAGTGGCTTTTTACTTAAATAAATAATCTGCTTTTTCTGACGACCTGAGCGTCATTTTTCTATTATAAATTCGACCGTTACAAAATATTCATTCTGTCTAAATTCACGTTTCAATCAAATAACATTTCTGTAACTAACTCGATTTTTTAAACCGTTTTCTGTGCACCACATCTCGCTTTTAAATAAAAAAATTTGATTTTTTTCGTTTCAACGAGTATCAAGCTAAATACTTTTTTCGATGCGCGAATTAAATCACTTCTTAATCGTTTAGCTCCTTGCTAAAAGGAGCCATATATAATAGCGTAAGTGGTATATTGTAGTTCGGAACAACAAAGGAAAAGCTGTCAAAGCCCCTCACGTAGTTCCTTCTATCCCGCGCATTCCAGCATTAATATGGCAATGTTGCTGTTACGCTAACGCCGTATTAGTAAAAATAATAGGCTAAACTTAAGTGTTAACGCCAAAAGCTTTAATCCAACTAAGTTGAGGATCACTATGTTCCAGCAAGATGTTACAGTAACCGCGCCAAACGGCCTGCATACCCGCCCAGCAGCACAGTTCGTAAAAGAAGCGAAAGCTTTTACTTCTGATATCACGGTTACTTCAAATGGTAAGAGCTCCAGCGCTAAAAGCCTGTTCAAATTACAAACTCTTGGCCTGACTCAAGGTACTGTAGTAACGATTTCAGCTGAAGGCGAAGATGAGCAACAAGCTGTTGAGCATCTTGTAAAATTAATGGCAGAACTTGAATAAGCCCTGTATTACATTTTAACACCCGTTTTAGATTAAGGTAGGCTTATGATTTCAGGCATCCTAGTATCTCCAGGCATTGCATTTGGTAAGGCTCTTATATTAAAAGACGATCCGATCGTCATTAATAACAAGAAGATTTCCAGCGATAACATCGAGCAAGAAATCGCCCGTTTTAAAGCTGGTCGCGATAAAGCCAGCGCCCAGCTTAATGCCATCATGGAAAAAGCGAGCGAAACGTTCGGTGAAGAAAAAGCGGCCATCTTTGAAGGTCATATCATGCTGTTGGAGGACGAAGACCTCGAGCAGGAAGTTGAAAGCCGAATCAAAACGAAATTAGAAACTGCTGATGCCGCCGCTCATGGCGTGTTTGAAGCTCAGGCGATCGAACTTGAAAGTCTGGAAGATGAATACTTAAAAGAGCGCGCTGCTGATATCCGTGATATTGGCAAGCGCTTATTACAAAACATTTTGGGTATGACGATTGTCGATCTGGGTGCTATTCAGGATGAAGCTATTCTGGTTGCAACCGATCTGACGCCATCAGAGACAGCTCAGTTAAATCTGGATAAAGTTCTTGGCTTTATCACTGATTTAGGTGGTCGTACTTCCCACACCTCTATCATGGCGCGTTCACTGGAAATTCCTGCAATTGTGGGTACCAATGATGTCACTAAGCAGGTGAAAAATGGTGATTTTCTGATTCTGGATTGCGTCAACAACAAAGTTTATGTTAATCCACCAGCAGAAACCATCGATCAGTTAAAGGCCGCTCAGGCTCAGTACCTGAGTGATAAAAATGAGTTAGCTAAACTGAAAGATCTACCGGCAATCACGCTGGATGGTCATCAGGTAGAAGTTGCCGCTAACATCGGTACCGTACGTGATGTTCCTGGTGCCGAGCGTAATGGCGCTGAAGGCGTTGGACTCTACCGTACTGAATTCCTGTTTATGGATCGCGATGCTTTTCCAACTGAAGAAGAGCAATTTCAGGCTTATAAAGCCGTGGTTGAAGCCATGGGTGATTTGCCAGTTATTCTGCGTACTATGGACATTGGCGGCGATAAAGATCTGCCGTATATGAATTTGCCTAAAGAGGAAAACCCATTCCTTGGCTGGCGTGCTATTCGTATCTGCTTAGACCGTAAAGAAATCCTTCATGCACAGTTGCGTGCAACTCTGCGTGCATCTGCTTTCGGCAAGCTACGTATTATGTTCCCAATGATCATTTCAGTAGAAGAAGTTCGTTTACTGAAAGCTGAGTTGGAAATGCTAAAAGATCAGCTCAGAAAAGAGAATATTGCTTTTGATGAGTCAATTGAAGTGGGCGTAATGGTAGAAACTCCTGCTGCAGCCACTATTGCACACCATTTAGCAAAAGAAGTTGATTTCTTTAGTATTGGGACAAACGACTTAACCCAGTATACTCTGGCAGTAGATCGTGGCAACGAGCTGATTTCTCATCTCTATAACCCACTCTCTCCATCTGTGTTAACCTTAATCAAACAGGTTATCGATGCTTCTCATAAAGAAGGCAAATGGACTGGGATGTGTGGTGAGTTAGCGGGTGATGAACGTGCAACTCTGTTGCTGCTCGGCATGGGCCTGGATGAGTTTAGTATGAGTGCTATCTCTATACCTCGCATCAAGAAAATTATTCGTAATGCGAACTATTCTGATGTGAAAACACTGGCGGAAAATGCATTAGCACAACCAACAGCGGAACAGGTATTAGCGATCGTAAATAAATTCATTGAAGAAAAAACGCTCTGCTAAGTTAGCTTTATAATAAAAGCCGATCCCTGTAGCAGCTATTGTTACAGCCACTTTGGGCCGAGTTAGTGAACAAATACCTTAAGCGACAAACGTATAATTAAGGTATCAACCACTACTCAGGCCCAAAATAACATGTAAAATAGTCTAATGGGTAAGCATTAAGGCAACGCCGATTAAAATATTATTGCTGAGGAGAAAATCATGGGTCTGTTCGACAAGCTGAAACAACTCGTTTCTGATGATAAGAAAGACGCAGGCAGCATTGAAATTGTTGCTCCGCTGTCCGGTGAAATTGTCAACATTGAAGATGTGCCTGATGTTGTATTTGCTGAAAAAATCGTTGGTGATGGTATTGCGATTAAACCAACCGGCAACAAAATGGTTGCTCCTGTTGATGGCACCATTGGTAAAATCTTCGAAACTAACCATGCGTTCTCTATCGAATCTGATAGTGGTATTGAACTGTTTGTTCACTTCGGTATTGATACCGTTGAACTGAAAGGTGAAGGCTTCAAGCGTATTGCTGAAGAAGGCCAACACGTCAAGAAAGGCGATTTAGTGATCGAATTTGATCTGGCCTTACTTGAAGAGAAAGCCAAGTCTACGCTGACACCTGTAGTAATCTCTAATATGGATGAAATCAAAGAGCTAACTAAGCTTAGCGGCAGCGTTGTCGTGGGAGAAACGCCGGTTATTCGTATTAAGAAGTAATGATTAAGTTTTAAATAAAAACGGCGCCAGAAGGCGCCGTTTTTATTTGTTCAATTCTCACTTGCTTCAATGGTTCTCCCAAAGTGGAAGATGGATATCGATAACCAATCCACCATCAATACCATTCCTGGCTTCGATGATACCTCCGTGGGCATTAACAACTTTTCGGGCAATCGCCAACCCAAGTCCATACCCTTTACCTGAAGCAGCTGATTTTACCCGGACAAACGGATCAAAAATGCTGGAAAGCTTATCTTCATCGACACCAGGCCCCTGATCGCTAACCTTAATGACAAACTCACTTTCAACTTTGCTCAATACCACACGAATTTGCTGTCCGCCTTTAGAAAAACGTAACCCATTGCGCACAATATTTTCTACCGCACGTCTCATCAATTCAGAGTTGCCTTTTATTGTGGCATCTTCTTTGACGGCATCGTCGGCCTCAAGAATAATCTCAACGTCAGGCACCTGAGCTTCATAACGTACATCGCTGACCACCGCTTCGAGTAAACCATACAGGTCAAAATACTCTTCATCCGAAATACCGGCAGCATCAGTACGAGACAGGGTCAGCAGCTCACCTATCATTTTATCCAGGCGCACTGATTCATGTTCAATCCGTTGTAGTGAATTTTCGACATTTTGAGGATTCTGCCGCGCTAATCCTATGGCTAACTGCAAACGCGCCAGCGGAGTACGTAATTCATGAGAAACATCGTGCAATAATGCTTCTCTTGCCCCTACCAACAACTTTAAGCGCTCCACCATAGAGTCGAAATCACGCGCCATATCGCTAAGCTCATCGCGACGTTTATTCATCACCGGATAAAGGCGCACATCCAGATCTCCCTGAGCAACCCGATCGAAACCAGATCTCAGTAGGCGCATTGGACGAGTTAAGTGCCATGCCAATATAAAACTAAACAGGAAACCGCCTATGCCACCTAATATCAATAATGGATTAGGAATATTGAAAAACAGCACCCTGCCTGAGCGATTTGGACGGTACTCTTTCCTGAGTGCCTCCACATCATATTTCAACAGATAGTATTTACCATCTCCGCCTTTAACGTGCTCCACTCTCACGTCATCCGTTAGAGGAATTAATGATGTTCGCCGAGGATTCTGAGTTAATGGAATTTTCAGTGGGATGACTGCAATATG
Source organism: Limnobaculum allomyrinae (assembly GCF_016649425.1). Lineage (GTDB taxonomy): Bacteria > Pseudomonadota > Gammaproteobacteria > Enterobacterales > Enterobacteriaceae > Limnobaculum > Limnobaculum allomyrinae. The sequence continues at coordinate 166,335 of NZ_JADRCR010000008.1, read as the reverse complement.
GCGTTGATCGATAGTCGGCCATCCGTCTGTCATACGATTAAGTCCATCAATACCTTCGGTTTCCAGCACGGTGACCGCTGAGGTAAATTGGAGCGAAACGATACGATTAGCGATCCGATTTTCAAACGGCTCTTTCTGACTGGCATAATAGTAAAACACCAGCCACACCGCCTGAGTAATCACAATAAAGGTTACCCAGAAACCAATTAAAATTTTCCAAAACAGGCTTCGACGCATAATTTATTACCTGATGCGGTAGCCAATGCTACGCACAGTCTCAATCGATAAAGTATCGCCAGCAATCTGACTCAGTTTCTGTCGAATATTACTGATATGAACATCAACACTACGGTCATAAGCTTCTCGTGGTCGCCCCAATCCCTGTTCAGACAGTTCGTCTTTAGAGACTACCCGGTCTTTCTCTTTCATTAACAGCATGAGTAAATTAAATTCAGACGCGGTTAATTCAAAAGCCTCGTCCTTCCATGCACTGGTACGTTGAGATGCATCCAGACATAAGTCCCCCAGACAAATAATCGCTTCATCCTGAGGCTCAACATGCTCTTCAAAGCGACGCAATACCGCACGTAATCGCGCTACCAACTCGCGTGGATAACAAGGCTTAGGTACATAATCATCCGCGCCCATCTCCAGCCCAATGACACGATCGATATTGTCCCCTTTCGCCGTCAACATGATGATAGGTAAACGGCTTTTTTTACGTACTTTGTTCAGTACATCAATACCACTCATGTCCGGCAGCATAATATCCAGAATCATGGCGGCATAATCACCTGACATAGCGCCATCAATTCCCGCCTGTCCGGTTAAAGCAACGGTAGCCGAGAAACCTTCCGCCTGTAGGTATTCCCGCAGCATACTGCCAAGTTCTACATCATCATCGACCAAAAGAATTTTCATGCCCTTCTCCTGATTATTATGTTTATATTCGTTATGTTTCATGCCGCAAAAAGACAGGGATCTCGCAAGATAACGGATATATTTTTTATCATTCTTACGTCTTCGGTTGTAATATGCAGCTACTTTTACTTAAACCTTACACTTTCCTTATGATGAGCTTACCCCTGATGCCATAAACTCGTTGTACATTAGTGCATTATTAACAGCGGACAGTGACGTCCTCAGGTTTTTATTCAATATTTAGTACTTTTAAGGCAACTGAAACTTATGCAATTACCTACATCCAAACTTCGATATGTGCTGATTCTTGCAGCCATTTTGATCGCCGGTTGGTTGATAAAACTATTCTTTTTTCCCGAAGTGGTAAAACCTAACTATATTACTACCCCGGCAACGAAGACCAGTATAGAGCAAACCGTTCTGGCAGACGGCTCTATTAAAGCCTTAAAACAGGTTAATGTAGGTGCCCAGGTTTCAGGCCAAATTAAAGCGCTACATGTGGAACTGGGTGATAAAGTCACCAAAGGACAAGCGTTAGCAGAAATCGATGACCTACCGCAAAACAATGATTTGCACAATGCTGAGGCTGGGTTAAAAAGCGTACAAGCCCAACGCCAGGCCAAATTAGCCACACTGAAAAACAATCAATTAGCCTTCAATCGCCAAAGCCAGATTCTGGCAAAAGGTGTTGGCGCTCAGGCAGATTACGATGCGGCTAAAGCCCAACTGGATGCCACTAAGGCAGAGATAGAATCTCTGGATGCGCAAATTATTCAGGCGCAAATCGCTATGGATACCGCCAAATTGAATCTTGGCTATACCAAAATCAGCTCCCCTATTGATGGTGTCGTAGTCGCTATTCCGGTTGAAGAAGGCCAAACGGTTAACGCCGTGCAAAGTGCCCCAACTATCCTGAAAGTTGCTCAGTTGGATACCATGACCATCGAAGCGCAAATTTCCGAAGCCGACGTGCCTAAAGTTAAAACCGGCATGCCGGTTTACTTTACGATTCTGGGTGAGCCCGGCAAGCATTATAGCGCCAAATTACGCGCCATAGAGCCGGCACCAGACTCGATTAACAACAGCGATACCACCACGACCAGCTCATCCAGCTCTACCACCACAGCAATTTACTACAATGGTCTGTTCGATGTGGAAAACCCGGATGGCAAGTTGCGTATTTCCATGACGGCTCAAGTCTATATTGTTCTGGATCAGGCTAAAGACACCATCGTGATCCCAACCACTGCGCTTAATGACACGGATAATCAGGGAAACGCCAGCGTTCAGGTTGTTGACGCTTCAGGAAACGTCGTCCAGAAAAAAGTCAAAACCGGCATTAATAATAATGTTGATGTACAGATTATTTCCGGCCTGGAAGAAGGCGAAAATGTCATTATTAGTGAAACCGGTGGTTCGGGTTCAGCTCAACCGGCACGCATGCGGATGAGGATGTAGTCTGATGAGTCAACCGTTACTGCAACTGGATAACATTTCCCGCCAGTTTCCGGCGGGTGAACAAACCGTTACCGTTTTGAAAGGGATCAATCTAACGATTTATTCTGGTGAAATGGTCGCGATTGTTGGCGCCTCCGGTTCAGGTAAATCAACACTGATGAATATTCTTGGCTGTCTGGATAAGCCAAGCGGTGGTACTTACCGCATTGCCGGACGGGCAACTAATGAACTGGCACCCGATGACTTAGCAGAGTTGCGCCGTGAACACTTTGGCTTTATCTTTCAGCGTTATCACCTGCTGGGTGATCTGACTGCTGCGGATAATGTCGAAGTACCTGCTATCTATGCAGGAACCGAGCGTCAAAAACGCAAGGAGCGAGCCGTAGCGCTCTTAACCCGCCTGGGTTTAGATGAACGTACCAGCTATCGCCCAAGTCAGCTCTCCGGCGGTCAACAGCAGCGTGTGAGTATTGCCCGTGCACTGATGAATGGCGGACAGATAATTCTGGCGGATGAACCTACCGGCGCCTTAGACAAACACAGTGGGCAAGAAGTACTAAAGATTCTTAAAGACTTGCACAGCCAGGGGCATACCGTGGTCATTGTTACCCACGATATGCAAATTGCAGAACACGCCGAACGTATCATTGAAATCAGCGATGGTAATATCATCGCCGATAGAAAAGTACATAAAGAACCAGAAGATACCGTTAAAAAGTCGTCATCATCATCCCATGCAACCAAAACCAATAACGGTTGGTTTGCGCTACGGGATCGGTTTGTTGACGCCTTTAAAATGGCGTTACTGGCTATGTTTTCCCAGCGCTTACGCACCTTCCTGACTATGTTAGGGATTATTATTGGTATCGCTTCGGTAGTTTCCGTAGTGGCATTAGGGGAAGGTTCTCGTCAGAAAATTCTGGCTGATATCAGTTCGATGGGTACCAGTACGCTGGAGGTCTTTCCCGGTAAGGATTTTGGTGATCGCAAAGCTTCTACCATACACACACTGCGTGGAACTGATGCAGATGCCTTAAGCCAGCAAAGCTATGTTCATAGCGTAACCCCCAGTGTTTCTACTTCCACCACTTTTCGTGTGGACAATCAGTCGGTCACCGGAACGGTAAACGGTGTCGGTCAACAGTTCTTTGATGTACGCGGTTATAAAATGGAACTGGGAATGGCCTTCAGCCAGACCAGTGTTGATTCTCTGGCTCAGGATGTCGTAATTGACTCTAACACCAAAGAAAAACTGTTTGGTAAAAACAGTAACCCGGTTGGACAGGTAATACTGTTAGGTAATTTACCAGCCCGTATTATTGGCGTGGCGGAAGAGCAACAGAGTGGTTTTGGCAGCAGTGAAAACCTTGAAGTCTGGCTGCCCTATACTACCGTGATGAAACGTATGCTTGGTCAGTCGTATCTGAGAAGTATCACAGTACGTATCAAAGACGATATTGATATGGATGTGGCAGAACAGGGGGTCACCAAATTATTGACCCAGCGTCACGGCACTCAGGACTTCTTTATCCTGAACACTGACAGTATCCGACAGACCATTGAAAGTACTACTGCAGCCCTGACGCTGCTAGTTTCTATGATTGCTGTTATCTCTTTGATAGTGGGGGGGATTGGCGTAATGAATATTATGCTGGTTTCAGTCACTGAACGAACCAGAGAAATTGGAGTGCGTATGGCCGTTGGTGCTCGCTCCAGCGATATTATGCAACAATTCCTGATTGAAGCGATTCTGGTCTGCCTGTTAGGTGGTGCTTTAGGTGTAGGATTGGCGTTAGGTGTTGGCGTTATCTTTGACCAACTGGTCAGCAGCTTTTCTATGGTCTACTCCATAACGTCAATCATTGCTGCATTTGTATGTTCAACCATGATTGGGATGGTATTTGGATTCTTTCCGGCTCGCAGAGCCGCAAGAATGGATCCTATTAACGCTCTGGAACGAGAATAACACTTTTCATAAAACAAGATGCCCACAACAACGGTGGGCATCCATCATCAATAATATTCAACACTAATCATCAAACACGCCAGTCGACAAATACCGATCCCCACGATCGCAAATAACCGTCACAATCACCGCATTTTTATGCTGAGCAGCAATACGTAATGCCCCGGCAACAGCACCGCCGGAACTTACTCCGCAAAAAATACCTTCACGCATCGCCAACTGCTTCATTGTAAATTCCGCCTCCACCTGGCTGATATCCATAACCGTATCGACCAGTTCAGGACGAAAAATACCCGGTAGATACCCGGGAGACCAACGCCTGATACCCGGAATACTACTGCCTTCCGCAGGTTGTAAACCGATAACCTGAACAGCAGGATTTTGTGATTTCAAATAGCGGCTAACACCAGTGATTGTTCCGGTGGTTCCCATACTGGAAACAAAGTGACTAACCTGACCGGAAGTTTGCTGCCAGATTTCCGGGCCGGTAGTAGTGAAGTGTGCATAAGGGTTATCATCGTTATTGAACTGATCGAGGATCTTCCCCTGTCCCTCCGCGGCCATCTGCTGCGCCAGATCACGGGCACCTTCCATTCCTTGTTCACGGCTGACCAAAATTAACTCCGCCCCATAAGCACGCATAGAAGCCTGACGCTCGCGGCTCATATTGTCAGGCATAATCAAACGCAGAGAATACCCCTTCAGCGCAGCAATCATTGCTAATGCAATGCCGGTATTACCACTGGTAGCTTCAATCAGTCTATCGCCCGGATGAATCTCACCCCGCTGTTCAGCCCGCAGGATCATTGATAACGCAGCACGGTCTTTCACCGACCCTGCCGGGTTATTACCTTCCAACTTAACCCAAACTTCGCTTTCCAGCTCTTCTGTCAGCCGCTGTAACCTGACCAGCGGCGTCTTTCCAATATAGTCTTCTAAAGTTGACACATGCTTTCCCGAATGCAGATAGCTATTCACATAGAGGCCTCAGGCACTTTTTGCGTAGGGATAGCTTTGTAGCAGCAATTTGTCCCCGGCGTACAGTCGCGCCCGCTCTCCTCCAATATAGTAGCGCTCGCCTTTTTGTGGCGGTACGCCATGTTCATGACTAAAGGTAACGCTAAGTGGCGTTTGTTGCCAGCCCGATGGTTGCAATGTGAGCTGCCAGTAATGACCCTTCGGGATAATATCCGTTACCTGTACCGGCAATACACAACGCGATGTAGGTTGTGCACTTAGCTCTATTTCCCACGGGCGTAAATAGAGCTCCACGGCACCCTGATGTATTGGCGATACTTCCAACGGCCAGTGATGTTGTCCCACCAATAAGCGATTACCTTTAATTTCTGCCTTAATCTGGTTAACTTCACCAAGAAACTCAAGCACAAAGCGGCTTTCCGGTTCGCGCATCACCTCATCCGGTGTGCCAACCTGCTCAATGTGCCCCTGACTCATCACCACTACCCGATCGGCAATTTCCATCGCTTCTTCCTGATCGTGAGTCACAAATACGCTGGTAAATTTTAGCTCTTCATGTAACTGGCGCAGCCAGGTACGTAGTTCTTTACGCACCTGCGCATCCAATGCGCCAAAGGGTTCATCCAGCAATAGAATTTGTGGGTCGACTGCCAGTGCCCGTGCCAGTGCTACCCGCTGGCGCTGACCGCCGGATAGTTGGGAAGGAAAACGATTTGCCAGATGGCTCAGTTGTACCATTTCCAGCAGGCCATCGACTTTTTGCTTAATTGCTGCGGCGGTTGGACGCTCACGACGAGGCAGTACCGTCAAGCCAAAGGCAACATTATCGAACACTGTCATATGACGGAATAACGCATAGTGCTGGAAGACAAAACCAACCTGACGATCCCGGGCATGAAGGCGGCTAACATCTTTGCCGTTAAAACTCAGCAGACCAGCACTTTGATACTCCAACCCGGCAATAATTCTCAACAGCGTTGTTTTGCCAGAACCGGATGGCCCTAGCAGCGCCAGCATTTCACCGGAATGGATATCCAGAGAGATGTCCTGCAAGACTCTGGTTTGGTCAAAGTATTTATTAATACCTTTAATCTCAATGCTCATGATTTATCTCCTGAGTATCTTGCTTTTTCTGACGGGCAATACGCCATTGCAGGGTACTTTTTAAGAATAACGTCACTATCGCCATCAGGGTTAACAGCCCCGCAGCAGTAAAGGCAGCAGCGGTGTTGTAGTCTTGATGAAGTAGCTCAACTTGTAACGGTAAGGTATAGGTTTCGCCGCGAATAGAGCCTGACACGACCGAAACCGCACCAAACTCACCAATCGCCCGGGCATTGGTCAATACCACGCCATACAATAGCGCCCAGCGAATATTGGGTAGCGTAACCCGACGAAACATTTGCCAGCCGGAAGCCCCCAACAGCACCGCTGCCTCATCTTCCTGACTACCCTGACTCATCATGACGGGAACCAGTTCACGCACCACAAACGGACAGGTTACGAAAATAGTGACCAGCACCATGCCCTGCCATGAAAACATCAGTTGGATATTATGTGATTCCAACCAACCACCAACCACACCGTTTGAACCGTAAAACAGCAAGTACAACAAACCAGCAACCACTGGTGACACAGCAAAAGGAATATCAATCAATGTCAGTAGCAGTTGGCGACCACGAAATTCAAACCGTGTAACCAGCCATGCCAGCAAAGTACCGAAAACCAGATTCACCGGTACGGTAATCAACGCAATGAGTACCGTTAGCCAAACGGCGTGCAGCATGTCCGGATCGCTCAAATTGTTCCACAGGGCGTCGATTCCGGCAGAAAATGCGGTGACAAAGATCGCCACCATCGGTATCACCAGTAGTAACACTGAAATCACCACCCCGGTGATAATAAGCGCCCACTTACCCCAATTAATCTGACGGGAACTGAATGTCTGTTGGAAAGTAAAATCTGTCATTAGTGACCCCCAACTCGTTTGCCATAACGGCTCTGCAAAACGTTAGCAATAAATAGCAACACCAGAGAGGCGGCCAGAATCACCGAAGCAATAGCGCTGGCCGCCGCATAGTTAAACTCTTGCAGACGAATAAAGATCATCAATGAGGTTACTTCAGTCTTCCAGGCGATATTGCCGGCAATAAATATAACCGCACCGAACTCCCCCAAACTGCGGGTAAATGAAAGCACAGTGCCGGTCATTAGCGCCGGAGCAACTTCTGGTAAAACGACCCGACGAAAACTTTGCCAGCGGCTGGCTCCCAGAGTTTCGGCTGCTTCCTCATACTCAGGCCCCAGCTCTTCCAGTACTGGCTGAACGGTTCTCACCACAAAAGGAATGCTGGTAAATGCCATGGCAACAGCAATACCTAACCAGGTAAATGAAACTTTAATTCCCAGCTCCGCCAACCAGGTACCGTACCAGCCCGTGGTTGAAAACAGACTGGCCAGCGTTAAACCTGCAACCGCCGTTGGCAGTGCAAAGGGTAAATCCATCAGACCATCCAGCAAGGTACGGCCGGGAAAGCGATAACGGGTTAAAATCCACGCCATCAGCATACCGAAGGCCGCATTGAAGATACTGGCTACCGCCGCCGCTGCCAGCGTCACTTTATAAGCCGCCACCACCTGAGGATGGGTAACTACCTGCCAGTATTCATGCCAGCTCATATTGGCGAGCTGCATGACTAATGCGCTCATGGGCAACAGCAGAATTAAGCAGGTAAACAACAGGCTGCTCCCTAAACTCAGAGAGAAACCCGGTAATACACGCTTAGCAGGTATCGATAACAACATTAGCTTTTATGCCCCGCCGCCAACAGTTGATCCAGCACGCCATCGGTATTGAAATGCACTTTCATTACCTGCTCCCAGTTACCAAACTGATCTTCCACTTTAAACAGTTTTACCTGCGGGAATTGATCCTTCACCGCATCCATCGCGGCTTTGTCATATACGCGGTAGTTATAGCGAGTGAAGATTTGCTGAGCTTCCGGGGTATACAGAAAATCCAGATAGGCTTTAGCTTGTTTCTCTGTGCCATTGCGTTCAACATTGCGATCCACCCAGGCCACCGGAAACTCTGCCAGAATATCAACCTCAGGAACCACGACATCGTAGTTATCGGCACCGTACTGCTTTTGAATATTCTTCACTTCAGATTCAAAACTGATCAACACATCACCCAGCCCGCGCTCGACAAATGAGGTAGTAGCGCCACGCCCACCCACGTCAAATACCGCTACGTTTTTCAGAAAGCGAGTCATCCATTCGCGAGTTTTTTGTTCATTGCCGCCATCGGCCAGGTTAGTGGCTCCCCAGGCAGCCAGATAGGTATAACGACCGTTACCGGAAGTTTTAGGATTAGGGAAAACCAGCTTCACATCATCACGAACCAGATCGTTCCAGTTGTGAATCTTTTTTGGGTTTCCTTTACGTACCAAAAACGCCATAGTGGAGTAATAAGGAGAACTGTTATTCGCCAGACGGCTTTGCCAGTTGGCGGGAATCAAGTTGCCTTTATCATGCAAAATCTGCACATCAGTCACCTGATTGTAAGTAACCACATCCGCTTTCAAACCTTGTAGAATTGCCAACGCTTGCTTTGATGAGCCAGCATGAGACTGTTTGATAGTTAACTCTTCACCGGTTTTTTGCTTCCAGGCTTTTTCAAATACCGGATTAATTTCAGCAAACAGCTCACGGGAAATATCATATGAGCTATTCAGTAACTCAGCCGCAGAGACAGAAGAGGTCGCAATCATCGTTGCGATAACCCAGCTTTTCAGCCCTAATTTTTTCATTTTATACTCTCACTTATCGCCAAAAATGATGCTTTGATAAGTCATAGTGTATGGGCTGAATTCACTTTTTTATAACAATTTCATATACCGTTTAGCACTGATTAAGAGCAAAAAAGAATATGCAGTATGGACGCCAACATGAGGGAAATGACAGAAGGGAAATTATCAGAAAAAACATCGGGGCAGCACAGATTACTTCCGCGCAGCCCCGATTCAATTTATAGAGAGAGTAACTTATCTAACGATGGAGCAAAGAAATAGCTGCCGGTTACCGGTTTGCTGAATCTTAGCAGTTGGTCGGTTTTACCATCCCGCTCACCAAACATGCTCAGCAATTGCTGTTCGATATTGTGCAGATGTGCGCAATAAGCAATAAAGAACAGACCGTGCTCGCCGCTGGCAGTACCATATGGCAGACTCTGGCGAATAATTTTCAGCCCTTTGCCATCTTCTTTCAGGTCAACACGTCCCAGGTGAGAGGTTGGCTGGCGCTTGTCCGATGGTAACTCTTCGTTATCTACTTTGGTTCGGCCCATGGCGTTTTCTTGCGCTTTCACCGGCATGTTGTTCCAGACATCAAGATTATGTACATAACGTTGTACCATCACATAACTACCGCCAGCATCCTCCCCTTCAGGAATGATACCTACGCCAGGACGCGCGTCCCCTGCCGGGTTTTCTGTGCCGTCAACAAAACCGCTTAAATCACGCTCTTCTGTCCAGCGAAAACCGTGAGTTTCTTCTTCCACGGTAATGGCTGAACCAAAGGCTTTTAATGCGGCCTGAGCCAGAGTGAAGTTAACATCATGACGCTGAGACAGGATATGAATCAACATATCGCGTTGAGTGGCTGGCGCTAATCCGTTACCTAATGGCGTAAATGGCTTAAGTTCACTGGCGCCCTGACCATTAGACAGTGTCTTCCACAGCTCGGAACCGAAAGAGATAACCGCACCTAATGCAGCTTCAGGAAATTTTTGTTGCAGTTCGGTCAACGTATTCACAAACGTTTTGCAGCCGGTACGGATCTGCTCTAAATCCTCGCCAACCTTTGCTTCAATAAAAATACCAAAACGACAATGTTCCGGCAAAATACCGCTCTGAACCTGAGCCATGCCTCAATCCTCATATCAATGAAAAGCGGTGCTGTTTACTGGCACCGCTTCAACTAAACATAAGTCTATAATAACTAAATCAGACGGCGCTATCATGCGCTAACTCAAATCTGAATAAAGATTTAGTCTATTACTTTGATTGCCATATCATTTTACTGATAGTCCAGACTTTTAACTTATCGTCGGAAGGCATGATCTCTGTTGGCCCCATCCACTCACCAGTAAACACATAAGTAATGCGCGTACTTTCCGGTGAGCGACAAAGTACTTTGCCACTGTCATCCCCGGCACCAACCCGGCAAACATCGAAGGCTTTCTGATAAAGATCGCTGAATGGCGTACCAATATGAGAACCATTTGGCGTTTCAATAGACTTGTCCATGACTTCGATACGCTCAACCCGATTTGATGAGTTACCATGGAAGACCAGCATCACTTTATCGTCATCCAGCGCTTCATAATAGCTGATCACCTGACCATTGCTCATTCCCATCCCTTTACGCAAACGATAATCACCGTTCAACGTTTGATTCAGGGCTTTCTCTTCCATTGGCGTTACTGAAGAAATGGCACCTAATCCTGCATTATTTAACTCCAAAGAGCTGCTAAACCAGTTAGTTGGAGATAGATTAGACCAGGAAAAATTACTGACTGTCGAACATCCTGTAATGAAAAATGGAACCAACAGTAAAACAATACGTATATTCATCTATTATCCTATTAAGTGAATAAAATCAGGGTATAACGCAACGCCTTAATACTCCTGATCCTCAATCAGGCGTTTACCAATGCACACCGTATCCTGGATTTCATAACCCAGTTTCTCATACATACCAATAACGGCATCGTTATCATCACGCACTAAAAGCTGTAACTTTGGACAGCCACGCGCTATCAGCTTCTTTTCCAGACGACTGATAAGCGCATTGGCAATACCCCGGCCACGATAATCGGGGTGTACGCCAAGGTAATAGGCAGAGCCGCGATGGCCATCATATCCGCCCATAATCGTGCCAACTACCTCACCTCCGACCTCCGCAACTAAAAACAGTTCAGGATCATTATTTTGTTTACGTTCAATATCGGTTTCAGGATCGTTCCACGGGCGCAATAAATCGCAACGCTCCCACAGCGTTATCACATCTTCAAAGTCATCTTGTTTATAGATACGGATTTCCATCATATTCACCGTTTAACCCTGTTATAGTGCACGATTATGGTAAGTTTAGCGTTAAGTGCAACAGATAAGTGAAGATTCCCCGGTTCATTGCTTAAATTAAGTGCGGAATCTTCACCGAATTTTCCTGATGATCACATCAGAGCAATAAGGATCAACTATGCAAATCTGGGTCGATGCCGATGCCTGCCCCAATGTAATAAAAGACGTCCTGTTTCGCGCGGCAGATCGTGCACAGGTGATGGTAACGCTGGTGGCCAATCAATATATTAAAACGCCACCATCCCCATACATCCGCAGCATGCAGGTTGCATCAGGCTTTGATGTAGCAGATAACGAAATCGTTAAACGCACTGAACCCGGCGATCTGGTGATCACCGCCGATATTCCTCTGGCTGCCGAAGTACTGGAAAAAGGCGGAGCCGCCATTAACCCAAGGGGCGAACGCTACTCCCCCGCCACCATTCGCGAAAGGCTCACCATGCGTGATTTTATGGACACTATGCGCTCCAGCGGCATCCAAACCGGCGGCCCCAGCACCCTGAATCAACGCGATCGCCAACAGTTCGCTAATGAGCTGGATAAGTGGTTGTTGACGTTTAAGCAGCAGAAATGTTGAGCGCTGACAAACCAAATTAATCAATATCCGTGAATATTCCGACCGTAAAAGCCGTGTGCTTTAATGAACACCGAATACGGTCGGGAGAACCACCATACTTAGCTACCGTGTGCGCCGGGCCCAGGCCGCTTAGGGGCACTTACAAAACACCTTCGGTGTTTTGCCCTTCGGGCCATCGCCCTCTCTCGGCGATTGACATTTTAAGTTCTGTCATCAATCAAATGGCTCAAACAGCAGAAATAGAAAAGCCTGCAATACAATTTGCAGGCTTCAAATACTACGATGATTACAATGCTAAACTGAGGGAGAGACCGCCGTTGGCGGTCGTAGCAGCTTTAGCTGCCGGAAGCTCTCAAATACTAAGTACTAATGGTCTTCCGGCCGGGCACCATGCTCATATAAGCACAATGACCTTTACGGCCGGAATACCCTCAGCAGCCGATTAAAACAATCTCGTCAGCCATAACCTCAGCATCAGAACCCATTCGGGATCCCCGTCATATCCGGAAGCTTATGCGCAATCCCCTTATGACAATCAATACAGGTTTTACCCTCTTTAATGGCCATCGAGTGCATCTTCCCGGCTACGGTTTTCTGCTCGGTAAAGTCCATATAATCAAAGCTATGGCAGTTACGGCACTCTTGAGAGTTATTACCCTCCATACGCGCCCACTCATTCTTCGCCATTTGCAAACGATGCTCATCAAACTTCTGTGGCGTATCGATAATGCCCATCGCTTTACCATACAGCTCTTTGGATGCCTTGATCTTACGGATCATCTTAGGAACAAACTCTTTCGGTACGTGACAGTCAGAACAAACGGCGCGTACGCCAGTCCGGTTGCTGTAGTGCACCGTATCCATATATTCCTGATAGACGTTATCGCGCATCTCATGGCAACTGATACAGAACTTCTCGCTGTTCATGACTTCCATACCGGTATTGAAACCGCCCCAGAAGACCACACCTGCTACAAAGCCCATTGCCAGTAGGGTACCTATCGCCAGACGACTGGGGGTTCTGAACCAAGTCCATGCCCGGCGAATTACACCTGGTTTTTTATCTTTACTCATGAATCCCCCGATTACTTACCATATCCCGGTGCCGGTGTGAACGTATTATCAATGATTGGCGCAGCGTCAGCCTGAGGCACATGACAGGACTGGCAGAAGTAGCGGCGTGGTGCCACATTGCTGCTGACATGACCTGCACTATCAACAAAGTGAGTCGGGCTGATACGCGGTGCGCCGGTAGTACGATAGCTTTGTACTCCGTGGCACTTCAGACAGGTATTCACTTTCGTTGTCACCTGATAGCCGTCCACGCTGTGTGGAATCATCGGTGGTTGGTTAACATAATCGAGTGCCATACGAGACTGTTCTTTAGGCATAATAACTGAGCCTTCAGGGGTACCAGACACTTCCGGTGACTGACTCAAATCAACGCTATCTGCAGCAAACGCCACACTACCGGAAACTAATGCCACCAGCATAGTCCATAAGGTAAGCTGCTTTTTCAAGACGTTACTCTTCATTCCTCTACTCCCGAACGATGGAATCGTGTTTTTATTTGAAATACTTTCTCTGAACAGACATCAATACAGCGACCGCAGGAGATACAGTCTTTACTCAGCACTAATGGGCTCTCCTGTTTACCAAACAGTGGGCCACGCAGCACCTGCGGTTCCGGGCAGATATGAATACAGTCCATACAACGGGTACAGTTCTGGCGATTTTCCGCACTGATACGCAATACACCTTTACAGCCAATTGCTCCATAAAGCGCACCAACGGGGCATAGATGACCACACCAGCCGTGCTCCACCACCAACAGGTCAAACAGGAATACCACCACAATCAGCCAAATACTGGCACCAAAACCGAAGACTAAACCGGTAATAATGCCAGACGATGCCGAGTGACCGAATCCACTAATTAACCCCCGACCAAATGCGGATACCGGGTTTACCCATTCCCACACCAGCGTACCGGTAATGGCACTGCCGATAATAATGGCAACCAGAATGCCATAGCGCAGCGTTGCCGGAATCGTCGCGCTGCTGCGCAGCCCCAGCTTACGCCGCAACCAGGCAGCAAAATCGGTTACCAAACCGAGTGGACAAACCCAACCGCAAAACAGCCGACTGGCAAACAGTGCATAAGCCAGTGCGATAATCACGCCACCAATCAGGGCATACCACTCAGACCATGCTGCCCAACCAGATTGCTCTGGCACCTGAGGAAGATGACCGCTGGCCAGCGTTTGCAGCATCATTAATGGATCGCTAAGCGGGATAGTATCCAGCAGCATACTGCCGCTATAGTTACCCCGCAGGATCCAGACGCCGAGAAGTGGCCCGGTCAGATACATCGACAGAATAAGCAGTTGACTGATACGACGAAAAACCAGGAAGCGATGGCTATACCACCAACCAAACTTCGTTTGGGCCTCATGGCCTGCGTTTTTAGCTGCATTTGCCATTATTGCCCTCCTTCCGGTTTACGGGTTGGCAGAGTCAGAGCCTCAGGGATTAATGAATGCCCTGCCTTATCTTTCTCTACCCATCCCAGCCGATAGTGTTTACCCAGTTTGCCCTGTGCCAGTGATAGCGGAAGTACCTTGATTGCCGCTTCTTCCAGTACGCAAGCCTCTTCGCATTTACCGCAACCGGTACAGTATTCACTGTGCACGGTGGGTAAAAACATCGCGTGTTTATTCGTTCGCTCATTACGATGTAGTTCCAACGTAATGGCTTTATTAATTAACGGACATACGCGATGGCAAACGTCGCAGCGCAAGCCCTGCCAGTTCAGGCAGTTCTCGTGGTCAAGCAATACCGCCAGCCCCATACGGGAATTATCAATTTCTGTCAGAGAAGAATCGAGGGCGCCACTCGGACAGGCTTTAACGCAAGGAATATCTTCACACATCTCACAGGGGATCTGGCGAGCCACAAAGTACGGTGTGCCCGACGATACAGGTGACAACAACGTTGCCAGCTTTAATGTATCGTACGGACAATCCTGTACGCATTGCCCACAGCGGATACAGGCGCGGTTAAACGCCTCTTCAGGCAGCGCGCCAGGTGGACGCAGCGCGACCCCCTCACGTGCCTGAGACTGTTTCTGCGGAATACCCAGCAGCAGCGTCAGCCCGGCCAGGCCGCCTGCGCTGCGTGCTACGTCGCGTAAAAAGCGGCGACGTGCGGGTCCTTTATCCCTTTCATTAGCCATAATCGTGCGCCCTGCTTTCCTTATATTTTAACGACTTTAACCGCACATTTTTTGTAGTCAGTCTCTTTTGACAGTGGATCGGTTGCATCCAGTGTCAGTGCGTTAACTAACTGTGCAGCGTCAAAGAACGCCATATATACCAGCCCTTGCGGTACGCGGTTACGACCACGGGTTTCCACAATCGTGATAACTTCACCACGTCGTGACTGAATCTTCACTTTATCACCACGACGCATGCCACGTTTCTGGGCATCCTGCGGGTGAATAAACAGTACTGACTCAGGGAAAGAGCGGTGCAGTTCCGGTACGCGACGCGTCATTGAACCTGTGTGCCAGTGTTCCAGCACGCGGCCGGTTGACAGCCACAGGTCATATTCCGCATCCGGACTTTCTGCAGGTGGTTCATAAGGCAGAGCAAAAATAACCGCTTTACCATCTGGCTTACCGTAGAATCTAACGCCTTCACCGGCCTTAACATACGGGTCATAGCCTTCACGATAACGCCACAGAGTTTCTTTGCCATCAACTACCGGCCAGCGCAGGCCGCGAGCTTTGTGGTAATCATCGAACGGAGCCAGATCGTGAGCGTGGCCACGACCAAAGCTGGCGTACTCTTCAAACAGCCCTTTTTGCAGATAGAAACCATAATCATGGGATTCATCGTTTAACTGGCCTTCTGCCAGCTCATCCAGTTTGAACTTATCAACCTGACCGTTAGCAAACAGAATGTCGTACAGGGTCTTACCACGATATTCCGGGTTTTTATCTAATAGCTCGGCTGGCCAAACTTCATCGGTTTTGAAGTATTTAGAGAACTGAACGATTTGCCACAGGTCAGATTTTGCCTCACCCGGCGCTTTAACTTGTTGACGCCAGAATTGACCACGACGCTCAGCGTTACCATAAGCACCCTCTTTTTCCACCCACATTGCGGTAGGTAGAATCAGGTCTGCAGACAGCGCACTGATGGTTGGATAAGGATCAGATACCACCACGAAGTTACGCGGATCGCGCCAGCCCGGCATACGGTCTTCATTGATGTTTGGGCCAGCCTGCATATTGTTAGTACACAGCGTCCAGTAAGCATTTAACTTACCGTCTTTCAGTGCACGGTCTTGAGCTACGGCATGCAGGCCGATAGAGCCCAGAATGGTACCTTCCGGCAGCTTCCACTTCTGTTCTGAAATCTTACGGTGTTCTTCGTTAGTGACCACCATGTCCGCAGGCAGACGGTGTGCGAAAGTACCTACTTCGCGCGCAGTACCACAGGCAGAAGGCTGACCGGTCAGAGAGAATGGCCCGCAACCCGGTAGAGAAATC
Organism: Limnobaculum allomyrinae; assembly: GCF_016649425.1. GTDB lineage: Bacteria > Pseudomonadota > Gammaproteobacteria > Enterobacterales > Enterobacteriaceae > Limnobaculum > Limnobaculum allomyrinae. Next base: position 149,735 of record NZ_JADRCR010000008.1, on the reverse strand, counting down.
TTACCGGTTAACAGGTGAATGTTGTAACACAGGTTGTTAGCCCATACGCCACGGGTATGCTGGTTGAAACCCATAGTCCAGTAAGAAACCACTTTTACATTTGGATCGGCATACAGTTTCGCCAGTTCAACCAGTGAATCTTTTGGTACGCCGGTCATTTCAGCGGTTTTCTCCAATGTGTACTCTGCAACGAACGCTTTATATTCGTCGAAAGTCATTGGAACTGACTTGTCGCTGTTTGGGTTTTTAGCCGCTTTTTCTAATGGATGGTTTGGACGTAAACCATAGCCGATATCGGTATCACCACGGCGAATGTTCACGTGTTTGTCCAGGAAGTCCTGGTTCACTGCGTTATTCTGAATGATGTAGTTAGCGATATAGTTCAGGATAACCAGATCGGTTTGCGGTTTAAAGATAATCGGGTTATCGGCTAATTCGAAGCTGCGATGTTCATAGGTCGACATGACCGCAACTTTCACGTTTGGATTAGACAAACGACGGTCAGTAATGCGCGACCACAAGATCGGGTGCATTTCTGCCATGTTGGAGCCCCAAAGTACGAAGGCATCAGCATGCTCGATATCATCGTAGCAACCCATTGGCTCATCCATACCAAAAGTACGCATAAAGCCAACTACGGCGCTCGCCATACAGTGACGGGCATTCGGGTCAATGTTGTTAGAACGGAAACCCGCTTTGAATAATTTAGCCGCAGCGTAGCCTTCCCAAATGGTGAACTGACCGGAGGCAAACATACCGCCACCATTTGGCCCTTGTTCTTTAAAGGCTTTTTTATATTTTTCACTCATCACGGTGAAGGCTTTATCCCAGCTAACCGGAGTAAATTCACCGTTCTTGTCGTATTCGCCGTTCTTCATCCGCAGCAGCGGCTGAGTTAAACGGTCTTTTCCGTACATAATCTTAGGTAAGAAGTAACCCTTGATACAGTTTAACCCACGGTTAACTGGTGCATCCGGATCACCCTGAGAAGCCACAACACGACCATTTTGCGTACCAACCAGTACGCTACAACCGGTACCACAGAAGCGGCACGGAGCTTTATCCCACTTAATTGATTGATCCCCGTCAGCAGCAACCGCTACTGTCGGAATAGTCATTCCTGCGGCAACTGCGGCTGCAGCCACTGCATTTGCTTTCATGAAGTCTCGACGACTGAGTTTCATGGCGTATCCTCACCTTGCTCATCTTGCTGGTGATAAACCAGCGACACCGCCAACACACCGGCTATATCACGTGCTGACTCAATTTGGGCAAACAGAACATCTGAATTGTCCGCCTGCATAACAACAATTAACTTTCCTTCGTCTTCATTCACTCCGGGAATCTCTGTTCCTGGTAGTGCATACAGCGCTTCGCTTACTTTAGGTATGTCTTCCGGACGTACCTGAACAATCAAACTACAAACGTGCCAGTCATTGTTTTCCGTCATTATCTTGATCACTCTCACGGGTTGTTATTGCCTGAACCGGACAGCTTCGGACACAGCCCCCGCATCCTGTACAGCTCTCTTTTTCCAGTTCCGGTTGGGCAATACCCCCCAACCGTAATTTGAATTTAATCGCATAGGGCTCACAGGCGTCCTGACAGCTTCGACAGGCCACCCCCTGATAAGTGAGACACGTTTGATTAATCACTGCATAACGCTGCCAGGGTTGACGTTCTGTCGAATGAAATATCGGCTCCGGGCAAACTTCTGCACAACGTTTGCAAAACGTGCACTCAGCACGTTGAAAATCCAGCTCAGGGAAACTCTGGTTACCACTTACCGTGATGACGCCGGTTTCACAGGCTTCAACGCAAGCATGGCAACGGCTACAGCCATCGGTAAATAACGCTTCATCTACCGACCACGGCGGCCTGATTGCATCGTGGCCTCGCCATTGACCACGTAACAGATTTCGCCGGGATAAAATTGACATGCTTTATTACTCCACTCACTCAGGAGGACATCATTATTACTTTCATCGTCTCTGTTATGTTATCTGAAACGACATATTTAGAGACTCTGGCCAGAGTAAGTTAATCCTTGCGAAGTAGAGATATAATTACTCTTAAGGGGTAAATAGGTAGGTAGCTTGCGCTAGATCAATCGTTCGTTGCATTTTTAACCCAATATTTGACCTGCACGGCATTTTATTTGGTTATTTTTGAGTTAAAACCCAGCAGAATAATCAGTAGACTAACCAAAAAGCAGCTTACCATCACCACAGATTAGCATTGATAGGGTGATAATTTGCTCTGGTTTATGAATATAACAAGGTACAAATCAATTAACGCTTTGGGGATTTATGGCTTCAGTTAAACGCTCAGTAACCAATAGTATCGCCCGTATGCTGATCGCAATCGTGATCCTCTCCATTCTTTCTACCGGGCTTGCTTTGATTTCGTTAGCTGCCAGCCGTACGGATGCCGAAGCCATCAATATATCGGGTTCTTTGCGTATGCAGAGTTACCGTCTGGCCTATGACCTGACCACCAACTCCCCTTACCTGAACTCCCATATCCGACAGTATGCATTGTCGATTAATGCTCCCGCATTAAAAGAGATTAACGAATTTTACTTTCCGGCGGATATACAACAAAAGTACCAAACTTTACTGGATCGCTGGCAGGAACTTGAACAAGAACTGACGCACAATAACGGCGATGTCTATATCAATCAGTTAGCCGATTACGTTAATGAAATTAATGAGTTCGTACTTGCCATTCAGCTATTTTCTGAACTGAAACTCAAAGCCGCGGTTTTTATCAGTATCATCAGCGTGTTGAGCACCATTGGACTGGTATTTTATGTTATTCACTTCAGCCGTCGGGAAATTGTCGATCCGCTTAACCGCATGGTAACAGCCAGCCACTATATTCAGACCGGGCGTTTTGACCACCAGCCGTTAGATGTAGGACAACATAATGAATTGGGCGTATTAGCTACGGCTTTTACCTCCATGTCATCTGATTTAGAAAAGATGTACCAATCGCTGGCAGAAAAAGTAGAAGAGAAAACCGTCAAACTAACTCAGGCCAATCGCTCACTGGGCGTTTTGTACGATTGTCTTCAAGCCCTGAGTGTCAGCCAGGTTGATCGTCAGTGTTTCGAACAGGTTCTGCATATTGTCCGTACCAGTGAAAATATGGTGGCGATTCGTCTGGAAATTCAGGATAGCGGAGAAGGTCGTTGGGTACTTGAAGAAGGTGATGAAGATGAAAACCGCGTTTGGCAGCATCTTCCTCTACAACAAGATGAACAGATTCTGGGTAAGATGAGTTGGCAATGTTCAGACACCGCCGTTCATCCACAATTAATTGAAAACGTAAGTAATATTCTTAGCCGGGGAATCTATTTTAACCGGGCACAAAAGCGTTACTTGCAAGTATTACTGATGGAAGAACGAGCCACGATAGCCCGTGAACTTCACGACTCGCTGGCACAATCACTTTCTTTTTTGCGTATTCAACTCACCTTGCTAAAACGTGTTATTCCCAGTAATAATGAGCAAGCTATGAGTGTAATTACTGATTTTGATCAGGCGCTGTCCAGTGCTTATCGTCAGCTTAGGGAACTATTAGCCACATTCCGACTCACAATTCAGGAAGCTGACTTGCACGAAGCGCTAAATCAGTTAATCACCCCATTACAAGCGCAAACAGAGGTTCCTATTCAAATGCACTGTGCCCTTTCGTCACAGGCATTAAATGCACAACAACAGGTTCACGCATTACAAATTGTTCGTGAGGCGGTTCTGAATGCCATAAAACACGCTAATGCGAGCCTGATTAGTATCCACTGTGAGCCTACGAATGACGGTAACAATATGATTACCATTACCGACAACGGGGCCGGTATAAAAAGTTTAGATGAGCCCGAAGGACATTACGGACTCAACATTATGAGCGAGCGAGCTTCACGTTTAGGTGGAACGTTAACCATTGGGCCGCATGAAGGCGGTGGGACATTAGTACGTCTCATCTTCCCTCAACAATAAGAATGGCAAGGTTATAAATAGATTTGCGGCACCTTTCAATAATTTTAAAAAGAATGGAGTAATAACAGTGCAAGAACAGTGCAATATTTTGATCGTAGACGATCATCCCCTGATGCGACGTGGAGTCCGGCAATTGCTTGAACTGGAACCTTCACTCAATATTGTGGCAGAAGCCAGTAACGGCAATGAAGCTGTGACTTATGCCTGTCAGTTGCTACCTGACCTGATTCTGCTAGACCTGAACATGAAAGGTCTGTCGGGTCTGGACACCTTAAAAGCCCTGCGTAATGAGGGAATTGCGGCTCGGATTATTGTGCTAACGGTATCTGATTCCCGCAGCGATATTTATGCACTAATTGATGCCGGAGCCGATGGTTATTTGCTGAAAGACAGCGAGCCGGAGCTACTACTGAAGAAAATTCTGCAGGCAGCCAACGGCGAGAATGTGTTTAGCGACATTATTCTTGAATATCTCGAGACCCGGGATGATCAAAGCGATCCATTTGAATCATTAACTGAACGTGAGTTAGATGTGTTGCAGGAAGTGGCTCGCGGTATGTCTAACAAACAAATCGCCTCTCATTTACACATTTCCGAAGAGACGGTAAAAGTACATATCCGTAATATGCTGCGTAAGCTGAACGTTCGTTCACGCGTGGCGGCAACCGTGATGTATCTGGAAAGAAAAAGCCAGTAACGTTAAGTTAAGATTCAATTCGGTGAAAGAACCGGGCTTTCGATGGGGAGTCCGGTTTTTTATTGCCAACCGTTAACTGTCGAACCGCATTTAATGGATTGGTAATTTTTTATTAGCTTTTCATCTTCTCTTTTATACTTTAATACCTTTGAAATACTTTCCCCATCCCCGCTGATTTAATGGTAAATTTATTAGCTATCCTCTCTGCTTTGTCAGCCTTTTGCTGAACGGGTAAGTTTACGGCAGGTGTACTAATTTTGACTGATGAGGGAACCTCTTTGAAAACGACATACAGCCTCTACGGCATTAAGAATTGCGATACCATCAAAAAAGCCCGCCGCTGGCTGGAAGAACACCAGATCGACTATCGTTTTCACGATTACCGCACCGATGGTCTAGATGACCAATTGCTACAACAGCTTATTGATGGTTTAGGCTGGGAGCCGCTGCTCAACACTCGCGGAACAACCTGGCGCAAGCTGACTGACGATCAAAAGGCAGCGGCAGCTACTGAGGCCGGCGCTAAAACACTCATGCTGGAACAACCATCCATCATTAAACGTCCGGTGCTGGTTGCTGATGACAAAATGCTGTTAGGATTTTCGGTGGACAGCTATCAGCAATTTACCGGTGGAGATAAATAATGTTCTGTCCGGTGATTACTCTGGCACAGCAGTTAATTAAGCGCCCTTCTTTAAGCCCGCATGATGAAGGCTGCCAGCAGATGATGATTGAACGGCTAAAAGCCATAGGCTTTACCGTTGAAGAGATGAATTTTGGCGACACCCTTAACTTCTGGGCATGGCGCGGCGGTCATGATGGCGCCCCTACTCTGGCGTTTGCTGGTCATACCGATGTGGTTCCAGCCGGTGATGAAAGCCATTGGCATCAACCCCCGTTTGAACCCACCATTCAGGACGGCTTTCTGTATGGTCGTGGTGCAGCAGATATGAAAGGCTCTTTGGCTGCCATGGTGGTGGCTGCCGAACGTTTTGTTGCCGCTGATCCTAACCATAGTGGACGTCTGGCCTTTCTCATCACTTCCGATGAAGAAGCCAGTGCGGTTAACGGCACGGTTAAAGTGGTTGAAGCATTAGCCGCTCGCCGTGAGCGGGTTGATTACTGCCTGGTGGGAGAACCCTCCAGCACCGAACGCGTAGGCGACGTGGTTAAAAACGGGCGCAGAGGTTCAATCACCGCCAATTTGACCATCCATGGTACTCAGGGGCACGTGGCTTATCCTCATCTGGCGGATAACCCGGTTCACCGCGCTACGCCATTTATCAATGAACTGGTGAATACCGAATGGGACAGAGGCAATGAATTCTTCCCGGCCACCAGCATGCAAATCGCCAATATCCGCGCCGGAACCGGTAGTAATAACGTGATTCCCGGAAAGATGTTTGTGCAGTTCAACTTCCGTTACAGTACAGAGCTGACCCACGAACAAATTATGCATCAGGTGCAAGCCATGCTGGAGCGTCACCAGTTACGCTATACCATCGAATGGAACCTGTCCGGAAAACCCTTCCTGACCCCGCGCGGTAAACTGGTTGATGCGGTGTCCCATGCGGTGGAGTATTACGCGGCGACTACACCCCAGTTACTGACGAACGGCGGCACTTCTGACGGTCGTTTTATTGCTCAATTAGGAACTCAGGTAGTAGAACTTGGGCCGGTGAATGCGACCATTCATAAAGTGAACGAATGCGTTAAAGCATCTGATTTGCAGCTGCTTAGCCGTATGTACCAAAAAATCATGGAGCAGCTATTAGTATGATGACTCCTGCTATGTTGACCGGCCAGAGCGAAGAACATCTGGTTACACTGACAGGAAATCATCGCCTACAGTTGGAAGCGGTTAACGCTTTCCTTGCTATGCAGGCCGCGGCAAAAGAGGCTGGATTTAACCTTCAGCCTGCCAGTACCTTTCGTGATTTTGCCCGTCAGCAAATGATTTGGAATGAAAAGTTTATCGGCCGGCGTCCGGTGATGGATGCCATGAGCCAACCGATGGATATATCAGCACTGGACGATGAACAACGCTGCTGCGCAATTTTACGCTGGTCAGCAATGCCGGGAGCCAGCCGTCATCATTGGGGTACCGATCTGGATATTTACGATCCCGACCTGTTACCTGAAGGGGAAAAACTACAGTTGGAACCCTGGGAATATGAAGAAAATGGTTATTTTTATCCGCTAACCTGTTGGTTAAGCGCTAATATGAATAGATACGGTTTCTATCGACCTTTCGTCAGCGACCAAGGCGGTGTTGCCGTAGAGCCATGGCACCTCAGCTATTATCCACTGGCTCAACAGGCTGAACATCTGTTGACACCAGAGCTGTTGCTGTCGGCCTGGCAGGATAAAGACATTGCGGGTTTTAGCTGGCTCTCTTGCCATCTTAACCAGATATTTAAACGTTTTATCACCCCACCCAACGGAGTGTCATCATCATGCATTGGCTCGCAGACTACTGGTGGGTAATCCTGATCATTCTGGTCGGTATGATTATCAATGGCATAAAAGCACTGTACAAAGTGAATTATGACCGCTCAATGAAAGAGAACTCAAAGCTTCCTCCTCACCGGGATAACAACGCGGCATGGGACAAAGAGGAAGACGAAGAGTGGAACCGTAATAATAAGAAGTAGACTATCGCCCCTAAGCTACCGGACTGATAGCCGGTAGCCGGGCGACTACCCAGTTTTTCCAGTAGCGGCATTTCTCTGAATTTAGTATCAACAGCGCCTCAGCAACTTCTTGTCGCCATTGCTGCACCAACGATTTACGTCCACTGAGATTACCTTCTTTTATCAACTGCTCTACGGTTGCCTGCCCTTCTAACAACGGCCTTAAACTATGACACTGAGCGACCTGATGGCGTAACAGGCGATACAGTGATACCTGACAGGCCTCCAGTGTACGATGGGCAAACGCAAAGCCAGCCAGCTCACGCCAGTCCTCTTCGGCTAATTCTGCCGGGGCAATATCATTAACATGATGCAATTTGACACAAGACAGCAGCTGATTAAGTAAAAACTGCCGTTTGGCCCTTCTGGCGAGTAACACCGCGTCCTGACTAAAAGGCACAATCGCCATTGCCGCATAGCATCCACTGCTGGCTTCCTGATGGCTTCCCATATGAATGAGCTCAAAACCACAGGCCTGCCAAAATTGCCATAATTCGTCGGTATAGCCAAAACTCACTGACAGATAGTCCAAACCACGCTGTTTTGTCCGTTCAATTTGCTGAGCAATAAGAGCTCGGGCAATACCCTGACGGCGCATAGAAGAGACAACAGCAATACGGCTAATTCTGGCAGAACGTAACTGAGGCGCCAGATATTCGGCGCCATGCGCCGCTAATGACTGTGCCACCAGATTCCCCCGGGGTCGCCGACGCCCAGCCCAGACTTCGCGTGCCAAATCCGGAGAGAGTCCGCCTTCATCCACCAACCACAGTGCGGCAATCACTGACTGTTTGTCATCCAGACCAACGGAAAACGATAAGCCCGGCGCATCAAACAAGCGGCGTAAGTCCAGCGGAGTAGTACGGTAATGGGCGCTGGTTAATAAACCGTAGAATTGATTAAGTAGCTTTTCGTTATTGGCTAATTGATGCTGATTAATCTCGATAATCTGCTGCAGCTTACCCGGTTGCTCACTCAGGCTATTTTCAGCTTCTACCAGCAATAATTGATGAATACAGCGTTCCAGCGGATCGTTTTCCGCCCAGCGAATGGGCTGTTGCAGATTTAGCAGGTGCATATCGGCCAGCCCCGCACAGAACTTTAATAAAAACCCTCTACCGCTCCCCTCATAGCCCTGAACGGTGGTGGTGAGTAATACTCTGGGAAAACAGGCAATTAAACGATAAAGTTGTGAAGTCGGTATTGCAGCGGCTTCATCAATAATTAGCCAGTCGACATGTTGCGGTAATTCTTTCTGACACTGCGCCAACAGTGCATCCGGCGCCCAAAAGCTAACCTTCCCGTCGGCCCATTGTTGTAAAGTATTTCCGGATGCCTGAGCCGGTGCCGTTAACCAGCATTCACCTTTGCCAGTCCACTGAGCAGCAAGCATACCTGCCAGTGCAGATTTCCCCCGTCCGCGACCGGCAATTAATACATAGGTACCGGTATCTGCCTGCCGTAGACTCTCCAGTAAATGTTGTTGCTCTTCTGTTGGAGAACCATCGGGCATCAGCCATGTTTTTCGTTCTGTCAGTAATTGACCGGTAAATTCACCGTCCTGTAGCCAGAGTAGTACCTCAGGGGCAGTATTCAGTTGGCGTTTAATATGCTGAATAAAATTGGGAGTCTTAATCGCTTCAGATGCTTCACTCCAGCGCAAACTGTCATTATCCGGTTGCTGCTCCAGACGGCTCCATTCCGGTAGCAACAACACCAGCAGGCTCCCGAATGACAAAGTACCGGAAACGGCAATTAATGCTTCCGCATTGAGACCTTCAGTGGCATCAAACACTGCATGGTGAAACTCTGAGCCTAACAGATTTTGCACCGCTTCTGGTTTTCGCTGTAGATGCGGGTAATCTGATAATGAGCTATCAGCTATCCACAGCCAGTCACCGGAATATTGACGGGTGAAACCTAACGCCTGCTGGCGACACCACTCCACCTCACCGCTTAAAATCAGCAGGCGACGTACGCCATACTGCTGCATCTGACTAAGGTAAGGCGCTAAATCAATATTCATCGCTGATCTATCACTTTATGATTGATTGATGTGTTTGGTAGCTGATTATATGCATATTATGGGTGAATACATATCAGTTAAATCTGGGACGTAATTGTTCAGCCATATAATCCAGAAAGGTGCGACAGACCAGAGATAACCCCTTACTGGAAGCAAAGATGGCATGCACATGAGTTGATGGCGAGCGCCACTGTGGTAACACCTGAACCAAACGTCCGTCATCGATAGCTTTGTAACAGTCATATTCCGGAATTAACGTAACGCCCAAGCCCTTAGCCGCCGCCTGAACCAGCACATTAAGGTTGTTTGCTGACAGCCGAGGCTGTATATCTATTTTCACCCGCTGCTGTTGCTCATTCTCTAATACCCAATGACTCATCCGGCTACGACTCAGGGTAGGTAAACAACTTAATCCTTCCAGAGTTAATTGATTACTGTTCTGAGCAACGAAATCAGGGCTGGCAACCAGCCAGTCCCGCTGATTTCCCAGACTTTTCATATGTAAATTCGAATCAGCCAACGGTAATGGCTTGGCCTGAAATGCAATGTCTATTCCTTCATCAAGAATATCCACATCACGATTAATCGCCAGTAAGTCAATTTGCACTTCATGATATTGAGCCAGAAAGTCCTGTACCAAAGGGCCGATCAAAACTTCACTCATCATCACTGGAGCACTGATCCTTAAGCGCCCTTTTGGCTGACCGGAGATATCATCAATTATCTGTTGGGCCACTTCTGCCTGCTCCAGCATTTTGACGCACTGTTCAGCATATTTTTGCCCAATGTCGGTAATTTGCAGCTTACGGGAAGAGCGCTGTAACAACCTGACTCCCAAATGCGTCTCCAGTTCCGCTACCCGTCGACTGATTAAGGATTTCGAAACGCCCAGCGCTTTACCTGCCGCAGTAAAACCATGGTGCTGAACAACCGCAGCAAAATAGGCCATATCATTTAAATCCCGACTCATTTCTTATTGTCCTGAAAATGGAACGATATGTTTCAAATTTAAATATTTCACATTAATTATGCAACGAATATTCTTATCCCGGTTAATAAAACACAAGCAATAGGAAACGAACTATTGATTAAGAGAGGTCTTGACCTTCCAGAATAGCACTGGAATTCAGCCGACAACTGAATGAGGGTAGCACGCCAAACATGGAAGTTTGGCGAGGCATGGCTTCGTCTGGAACGAATCCATGCCGGTGCGTAAACCCGAATAAAGGCGGAGGGAAGTCGCCGTCAGGCGACCTGGATTCGGGTGCGAAGGCGCGGAGGTGCAGGAGGCGTTCGCCTTAACGCCTCCTGCTCGGCCACTCGCACTATGGTTAATTTAGATACTGCACTATTAGTGGACGAAACATACTCAAAACTGAATGTCTTTTTATTAACAAGCAATATGTTAGGTAAAAAACACAAACAACAGGAACAAATTTTTATGAATATCTTACATATCGACTCCAGCCCCTTTATCGAAAACTCTGTCTCCCGGGAGCTGTCAGCCGCCATTGTTACCGCATTGCAGCGAACAGAGCCTGAAGTCAATGTCGTTTATCAGGACTATGGCACTAATCCACCGCCACACCTGTCAGCAGAAGCCATGACCTGCCAGCGTTCACACCAGAGCACAAATCTATCAGATAACGCCCTGGCAGAAATCGCAGCCGTTAATCAGGCCATCGAACAGCTGAAAATGTGTGATGTTTTGGTTATTGGCTCTCCAATGTACAACCACTCCATTTCCAGCCATCTGAAAACCTGGCTGGATCTGATTTGTCAGGCAGGAAAAACCTTCCGTTACGCATCTGGTGGCCCGGTTGGCTTACTGAAAGACAGACCTGTATTTATCGCCTCATCTCGCGGCGGTATTTATAGCCGTGGGGAAGGTTTAGCTCATGATTTTCAGGAGCCTTATCTGGTTTCCATGTTGGGCACATTAGGTTTAAAGGACATTCATATGGTTCGGGCAGAGGGTGTCAGTATGTCCCATCCCGGCAGAGATGTAGCAGTGGCTAATGCTATGCAGCAAATCAGTCAGATGTTTAATTTACCAGCGATGGCACAACCAGCCTGAATCACAGTCAGACAATCACTCACAGGAGGGAAAACGCATGTTTCACACCAATGTGATCAATCAACTCACTAACTGGATTGAGGATAATCTTCAGGAGCCGCTTAATATCAAAACTGTTGCTTCGAGGTCAGGCTACTCTCCATGGCATCTGCAGCGAATGTTTAAGAGCATCACCGGTTATCCACTCGCCTCTTACATTCGCATCCAGCGACTCAATAATGCTGCCAGTGAATTAAAAAAGAGCCGGGTAACCGTGGCCGATATCGCGGCGAAATATCAATTTGATTCTCAGCAAAGCTTTTGTCGGGCATTTAAAAAGTATTTTGCCACTTCACCATCCCGCTATCGCCGGTTTTCACTAACCAATCAATCGTCAGGTTCGGCCAACAATCAGTGATACCATTCCGGCAGCAATCAATGGGCCTACCGGCACTCCGCGGAAAAATGCCACGCCAATAATGGTACCAATCAGCAGACCCGCCACAATGGTGGGCTGGCTGGTCATCAGCGTTACCCCTCGCCCCCCCAGCCAGGCTACGGCAATCCCGATAATGATTGCGACTATCGACTTCCAGTTAACAAACACCTGCAACAACATGGCCGGACTCATTTTACCGTTAGCCAGCGGTGTCATCACCGCGATGGTCAATATGGTAATACCCACGGTTAATCCATATTTCTGCACCATTGGAAATGCAGCTTCGAGTGGGGTCAGGCGGAGGATAAGCAGAACAAGAATGGCGATAGTGACGGTATTGTTGTGGCTAAGAATACCTAGCCCGGCCAATACCAGCAGGATAATCAGTGTGGGGTCAATACTGGGCATTTGCGGTAATTCTCATAAATGAAGATACAAATAAATGCTTGATGAATATCGGTTAAGAAATTCCGATATTCATCATACCGCAAATAATCAAAAGCGTTACAGTTTATCGGTTGAGAAAGTATCACACTGGCGGAAATCACCCGAATCAAAACCGCGTTTGAACCAGGTATAACGCTGCTGTGAAGTACCGTGAGTAAAACTATCCGGAATAACGCGGCCGCTGCTTTGCTTTTGCAGGCGGTCATCACCAATCGCCTGAGCTGCGTTGAGCGCTTCTTCCATATCACCCATTTCTAGTACTTGCTGTTTTTGCATACTGTGCCCCCAGACTCCGGCAAAGCAGTCTGCCTGCAACTCTTGCTTCACAGAGAGACGGTTCACTTCGGCCTGGCTACGGGATTGCTGCTGCATCGCACGAACTTTATTAGCAATACCCATCAGATTTTGTACATGGTGGCCAACTTCATGAGCAACAACGTAGGCCTGAGCAAAATCACCACCGGCTTTCAGACGAGTTTCCATATCCTGATAAAACGACAGATCGATATATACGGTCTTATCCGCCGGGCAATAGAATGGCCCCATCACTGATTCACCGGTACCGCAACCGGTACGGGTTGCGCCGCGATACAGCACCAGTTTAGGATCCTGATAGTTACCGCCCTCTTTTTTAAAGATGGCATCCCAGGTGTCTTCGGTAGAGGCCAGCACCACTGAGGTGAATTTAGCCTTTTCGTTATCCTGCGGAGAAAGAGCCTGGCTTTGCTGAGTAGGTTGTACATCGCCACCGTTTAGCAGTGGCGTCAGATCTACGCCGTAGTATCCGGCCACCAGCACCACTACCAGCAGAACCAATCCACCTTTACCCCTGGGTACTCGCATACCGCCGCCACCCATTCCACGAGAAAAACCACCTGACTCACTACGGCGATCTTCAACGTTATCGCTTTCCCGACGACCTTGCCAACGCATAATCTTGTCTCTCATCATCAACGGCCATAATTCAGGCCAATACTTACATTATATAACCTGAGTATATGCAGCAAAACATAAAAAGCTCTGGTGAAGCAGGATAACACGAATAATAAAGCATATTTTTATTGTAAAAATCACCATCACCAGATAAGCAAAAAGCCGGATAAACCGGCTTTTAACAGTGACACAGACCTTACGGAATCGATTGCGCAACTAGTCCAAATTAATACCGAGACGGTGTGCTACCTCTTCGTACGCTTCAATCAAGCCACCCAGGCTTTGGCGGAAACGGTCTTTATCCATTTTGTTAAGCGTTGTTTTATCCCACAGGCGGCTACCGTCCGGGGAGAACTCATCACCCAACACAATTTCGCCTTTAAACAGACCAAACTCCAGCTTAAAGTCCACCAGAATCAGACCGGCATCATCAAACAGTTTTTTCAGCACGTCGTTGGCTTTATAGGTCAGCTCTTTCATACGCGCCAGATTAGACTCATTCACCCAGCCAAAAGTGGTGCAATAAGATTCGTTGATCATTGGGTCATGCATGGCATCGTTTTTCAAAAACAGGTCGAACAGCGGTGGGCTAAGTTCCATTCCCTCTTTTACGCCTAAACGACGCACCAGAGATCCCGCAGCACGGTTGCGGATTACACATTCAACCGGCACCATCTCCAGCTTCTTAACCAGTACTTCAGTATCAGAAAGCAGACGCACCATCTGAGTCGGAATTCCCGCCTCTTCCAGCTTGCTCATAATGAAATAGTTAAATTTATTATTGACCATTCCTTTACGATCGAACTGCTCAATGCGCTCACCGTCCAGGGCTGAAGTGTCATTACGAAATTCCAGAACTAGCAGATCCGGATCCTCTGTTGTATAAACGGTTTTTGCCTTACCACGATAAAGTTCGGCTACCTTTTGCATCTTCAGTTTTCTCCGTTGATTTCAAATGTGATGGTTTTTATTACTAAACGTGAAATAAAAAAGGGGCGCTTAGCCCCTTTTTTCATTATTCAGCTATCAAGCTATGGTTAAATGCGGATTGCAGAACCGTAACCAGTGCGTTGTTTTCTGACTCTTTCAACACCTGGCCTTTATCGGTACTAAATTGCAGGCTGCTGCGATTATCTAAATCGCCCACCTGAATTTTGTAATCACCGTTTTTCAAATCTGGATTTGGCACACTCAATGCTGCCCAGTTACTGTTTGATGACTTGAAGGTCACGGTAATTAAGCCAAGTTGCTTATTACGATCGTTAATCTTCATGCCTACATTTTCCAGCACCGTTGGCAGACGCTCCCAAACGTTAGTATAAGGCGCGCGTACAATGACTACTGGTAAACCAGTATCATCGTGAGCAGCTTGCAGAACGATACTACCACCTGCTTTTGCAGCCTGTTGAGAACTCAGGTTGCTCTGAGTTTTATCTAAACCTTCAGTAATAGCATTCAGCATACTGATACTGTAGCGCTGCATGGAAGCTGCATCAGACACCGTTTTATCACCGGCTTTCAGTTCCAGCACTTTCACTGACAGTTGGTTCTGATAACCCTGAGGCTGAACCGCGATTTGATAACGGGCACTGTGAGCGACGTTTTCATCGCTACGCTGCCAGTTAACCCAGTCAGTTGTCAGCGTTTGGTTGGCATCCTGACGATCGGCAATGCGATAGCCTTTCTGCTCAAGAACCGCAATAACCTGAGACCACAACGCCTGATACTTGCTGCTGTTCTCTAATGAAAGCGTGGCGGTATTTGCACTGTACTGTACTCGCGATCCGGTCATCAGAGCCAGAGGCTGAGATGGCGGGCGAATATCCAGTGCTAAACCAACGTTACCGGTTGAGACAGCGTTATTACTTACCGCATACTGACCGTTCTGAACAGGCAATATCATTCCTGCCGGCGCGCGTAATTCCTTTAACGCAGGGGCTTTTAAATAGTCTTCATCGCCACTTACCTGATGCTTATATGTCTGATCGTTAGAACAAGCAGCCAGCAGCACAACCAGCGAGACACCAACTATTTTCTGTAATGAATGAACCATTAATTTTTCCTAAAATTTATAGCAGACCAGCAGACTTTAACGCCTGTTCAACTATCGGCCGGGCGCTTTGCGCCAGCGGAGTCATTGGTAACCGCATTGTATCATCAGCAATTAAACCTAAACGATAACATGCCCACTTCACTGGAATTGGGTTGGATTCAACAAACAATTTCAGATGCAAAGGCATTATCCGTTCATTAAGACAACGAGCTTCTGCAAAGTTTCCTTGCGCAGCCAATTCACATAATTTGGCGATTTCACGCGCAGCAACGTTTGCCGTAACGGAAATCACACCGTGACCACCTAACTGCATAAACTCTAAAGAGGTCGCATCGTCACCGCTGAGCAATTTAAAATCATTTCCTACCAGCGCCTGAGTCTGGCTAACCCGGCTTAAGTTACCGGTTGCATCTTTCAATGCAACAATGTTTGGCACTTCCGCTAAACGGGCAACGGTTTCAGGTAACATATCACAACCGGTGCGACCAGGAACATTATAAAGGATCTGAGGCAAATCGGTATGCTCGGCGATCGCTTTAAAATGCTGGAATAAACCTTCCTGAGTTGGCTTATTGTAATAGGGTGTTACTGATAAACAACCAATAACGCCGGTATCGTTGAAATGCTGAGTCAGAGAAATGGCTTCCGCCGTCGCATTCGCACCGGTTCCGGCGATCACAGGAATACGACCATCGGCTAAATCTAACGTTAATTTCACTACATCAACATGTTCATGATGATTAAGCGTGGCGGATTCCCCGGTGGTGCCTACGGAAACGATCGCGACAGTGCCGCTAGCCACATGATAATCAATCAGTTTTTTTAAACTGGCGCGGTCAACTGAACCTGTTGAGTCCATTGGCGTAACCAGTGCAACCATACTTCCCGTAAACATAAGCGATTCCCCTTAATAGACATATCGAACATGGTACTTTTGACCAATAGCGAAAAGCAAGCAACAACATCACTCTAACTGCTTGTCTGGGTGATTTTTTTATGTTTACCATAGTATCACCATTTTCAGGCAGGAAGTTTTAACGTGCCACAGCAATCTGAATATTACCTTGTCATTACCGCCTTGGGTACCGATCGCCCGGGAATAGTCAATACTATTACCCGGCATGTCAGTAGCTGCGGCTGTAATATAGAGGATAGCCGTCTGGCACTGTTGGGTGAAGAATTTACTTTTATTATGCTGCTTTCCGGTGGATGGAGCGCCATGATGCTGCTCGAATCTACTTTGCCACAAAAAGGGGTGGAATTAGAGCTATTGATTGTGATGAAGCGCACAACTCAGCACCCTCGCCCTCCCATGCCGGTCACGATGTGGGTAAAAGTAGAGGTAAAAGATTCACCCCACTTGATTGAACGCTTTACCAACTTATTTGATGCAGCAGAAACCAGCATTGCTGAACTTACTTCAAAAACCAGCATTTGCGAAATAACAAAAGAAGCTAAGCTGTATATTGAGATTACTTTACACAGTGCCCTGACCGGCACGCATAAAAAGGTTGAACAAGATTTCTATTGCCTCTGTACAGAACTAAATGCACAAGGCAGTATTAACATCGTAATCAATCCACAAGCATGAAAAAAGGACGGAACTAGTGATAAACCCATTAAAAGCCGGTGATACCGCCCCTGAATTTACACTCCCGGATCAAGATGGTGAAGATATCAGCCTGAGTGATTTTCAAGGGCAGAGAGTTCTTATCTATTTTTATCCAAAAGCCATGACGCCAGGTTGTACCGTACAAGCCTGCGGATTACGGGATAACATGGATGAACTAAAAAAACTCGGCGTAGACATTCTGGGTATCAGTACTGATAAACCAGAAAAGCTATCTCGCTTTGTTGAAAGAGATCTGCTGAACTTTACGCTGCTTTCTGACGAGGAACATCAAGTTTGCGAACTGTTTGGTGTTTGGGGTGAAAAAACCTTTATGGGTAAAACCTATGATGGAATTCATCGCATCAGCTTTTTAGTTGGCACTGATGGAAAAATTGAAAAAGTCTTTGATGATTTCAAAACCAACAACCACCATGAGATTGTACTGAACTATCTAAACGGTAAAGGTTGACGGATTTTTATGGCAACGGCTACCCCATCAGGGGAGGTAGCCGTTGTTTGTTTCGTTTTTTTTAACGCAGATTCTCTGCTATCAAATCGTCCGGCCAAACGTGAATAACCGCTTTAACCAGTGTCGCCAGAGGAATCGCAAAGAACACACCCCAGAATCCCCACAGCCCACCAAAAATCACTACCGACAGAATAATCACCAACGGATGCAGGTTAACTGCTTCTGAAAATAAAAATGGCACCAGTATGTTACTGTCCAGCCCCTGAACCACCAGATAGGCAATAACCAGCGTCCAGAAATCAGGCCCGATTCCCCACTGAAATAACGCCACAATAAACACCGGTATGGTGATTAGCACTGCGCCGATATAAGGAATTAATACCGATATCCCAACCAATACCGCCAACAACAGGGAATAGCGCATATCCATAAACCAGAACACCAGATAAGTGGCCACACCAACAATCACAATCTCAACTACTTTGCCGCGAATATAGTTAGTAATTTGTTGGTTCATCTCCAGCCATACTTTACCTGCCAACCCACGGTTACGCGGTAATATGCGATGTACCGCATAAATCATCTGACGTTTATCTTTCAGCAAGAAGAACACCATCAGCGGCACCAGAATCAAATAGATCGCCAGCGTTAATAGCCCCATCAGTGATGCCATCGAGTATTTCACTACTGAATCCGCCAGACCGGCCAGTTTGGTACGCAGATTTTCCGCAAATAAATCAATAATGCCTGCGTCAACTAACGCCGGATAACGAGCAGGAAGCGTTGCAGCGAAATCATGAAAACGATTTAGCATCTTCGGCATATCCGCAACCAGATTCACCCCCTGCTGCCATGCTGCCGGCATCACGACCAGAATGGCTACACACATGATTCCACCAAACAGAATGATCACGCTGGTCGCAGCTAAACCACGAGAAAGCCCCATATCTTGTATTTTGGTGGTTGGCCATTCCAGTAAATAAGCCAGTACAATTGCCACTAATAGCGGCGCCAAAATACCATGGAAAAAATAGATAATACCGAAGCCTACAACTAAAATAATCAATAACGCTACGGCCTGGGGGTCAGTGAAACGCCGGCGATACCAGCGAGACAACATCTCCAACATAACAACCTCCGGGGGAGAAAATCTTTCATTGAATCCGTTTCAGTGCTTCATATAGATTCGAATAAAAAAACCTATAGGAAGAACAGAAATAGACAGGACAAAACATGATATTCGTTGTCTACATTATCAGGTGAGTAAACTATCGCCCGGAAATGCCTCAGCTAAGCTTCAGTTATTCGGTGCAACCGCCGCATAACAGTGATAATTTATCATGTATTGCATACTGAAGGATGGCTAACCGGAGCTATCGCTATAATAGCAACAAACCACCCGTTAACACGATAAGATTTAAGGTAACCCGATGGTTTTATCGGGAAAATGCAGACCAATGTAAGTTTAGGGAAAACGGCTCTTATTGCATCAGCAACAGAGCATGTTATGTAGGTTAATATAACTTCTGGAATTGATATCGATATGTCCACCCGTTTTGGTAAATCCTTACTCGTCACCTTATTAGGTAGTACGCTGCTATGCAGCCCGGTCATTCCGGTTATCGCTGATACTGCCAGCGACCTGCCGGATATTGGTACCACTGCCGGTGGTACACTCAGTATTAATCAAGAACTGCTGATGGGTGACTTTTACCTGCGGCAACTGCGCTCCGGCGCCCCACTGATTTACGATCCATTACTGACCGATTATGTAAATAGCCTCGGTCAAAAGCTGGTTTCTAAAGCCGATGCGGTAAGAACACCCTTTCATTTTTATCTTATCCAGAATAATGAGATCAACGCCTTCGCCTTCTTTGGCGGCAACGTAGTTCTGCACTCTTCCCTGTTTCGCGAAACGGACGATGAGAGTCAGTTAGCTTCAGTCATGGCTCACGAAATTTCACACGTTACTCAACGCCATTTAGCGCGCGCTATGGAAGAACAGCAGCGTAATGCGCCATTGACCTGGGTTGGTGCTTTAGGTTCGATTTTACTGGCGATGGCTAACCCACAGGCAGGCATGGCGGCATTAAGCACGACTATTGCCGGAACCCAACAGGGTATGATCAGTTTCACTCAGTCTAATGAACAGGAAGCTGACCGTATCGGCATTCGCGTACTGCAACGCGCTGGTTTTGATCCAATGGCGATGCCTGACTTTATGCAAAAACTGGCGGATAAATATCGTTATGCCAGTAAACCACCAGAAATGTTACTGACTCACCCATTGCCAGACAGTCGTATGTCTGACACCCGCAGCCGTGCAGCACAGTTAGGTCATAAAGTGGTCGCCTCTTCACAGGATTATCTGTTCGCTAAACTGCGGGTACTGGGCATGTACGGCGGTATGGATGGGCTAAGCCAGTTTATGCTGGATGATTATAAAAAAGGCAATGCCCGTGAACAGATGGCAGGAAAATATGGTCAGGCGATCCTCTACTACAAATCCAAGCAGTTCGATGCCGCTCGTAACATTATTCAGCCACTGTTAACTCAGCAACCCAACAATGTTTGGTTCCTCGATCTGGCCACCGATATCGATTTGGAGCAAAACCGAGCTCCACAAGCTGTCAGCCGTTTAGAACAGGCAATTAAGAGCCAGCCAAACAGTGCTGTATTACAGCTCAATCTGGGTAATGCCTATATTGAAGCCCGCCAGACAGCCAAAGCGACCACCTTGCTTAATCGCTATACCTATAGCCACCCGGAAGATCCTAACGGTTGGGACTTGCTGGCGAAAGCCGCTGCCGATCAGGGGTTACGTGACGAAGAGTTAGCAGCCCGGGCAGAGAGTATGGCACTGGTAGGTCGCCTCGATCAGGCGATTAATATGCTGACTACCGCCAGCGCTTCGGTGCAGGTTGGAAGCCTGAAACAGGCTCGTTATGACGCACGTATCGACCAATTACGCCAGTTGCAACAGCGCTTTAAACAGTTTGACCGATCTTAAGAATGACCTCAGGAGAACAATAATAATGACTAAAACCGTAACTATTTTTCATAACCCTCGTTGTAGTACCAGTAGAAAAACGCTGGAGCTGTTAGAAGAAAAAGGGATTAAACCTGATGTTGTGTTGTATATGGATACACCACCCGACAGCAAACAGATTCACACCCTGTTAAAACAGTTAAACTTCAGTTCCGCTCGTCAACTTATCCGCACTAAAGAAGACTTGTATAAAGAGCTAAATCTGGCGGATGCCTCAGAGCAGGCACTGATTGACGCGATGACCACTAACCCTAAACTGATTGAACGCCCTATTGTGGTAGTCGGTAAGCATGCAAGATTAGGTCGACCACCAGAAAATGTACTGGAAATTATCTGAATCTACGCCCACGTTATTTAAGGATGAATAATGAAAAAGTCACATCTACACTCATTATTTATGGGTAACCTGTTCTTTGCCGGTTTGGTTATGTCTGGCAGCCTTTTCGCCGCTGAGTATATTCCCTCTCTGGAGAAAACCAGGCTATTTACCGAAATAACCCATGACTGTAGGGATGTTGTACTAAAAGACTGGAAGCCTGCAACCCGTGATGTTTTAGCCAAATACGATGTCGATGTCACCGCGGCTAAAGTATGTAATGGTGGGGATTACCCGGTATTTTATGTCAGTCTCAAATACGATCCTCAAGGGCAAACCGCTGACTTTTATCAACCGTTTTATGAGGCGATGAAAAAAGCCAATAAAGACCGGCCCTATTCGATGGTTTCCGACCTTGATGAACTGATCATTAATGTCACTTATGGTCAAATGGGTGAAACCAGAACTGATTTCGAGCGTTTTCAGCCCTGTACGTTATGAAATGGTGTATGAAGCTTATAGCTCCAGCGCTTCTTTAACAAAAGGAATGGTTAATTTACGTTGGGCCGTGATAGATGCCGAATCTAAACGGTCCAACGTTTCAAACAGAGTTCGCATATCCCGCTCAAGTCTCTTCAGCAGAAAACGCCCCACGTCTTCCGGTAGTTCAAAACCGCGTAGTTTTGCCCGTAGAATCAGCGCCTGAAGTTTGTCTTCGTCTGACAATGGATGTAATCGATAGATTTGCCCCCAATCCAGACGTGAAGCCAAATCGGGCAGAGACAGGTTCAGTTGACGAGGTGGAACATCGCCGCTAATCAACAGCCGGGTAAATCCGGTTTCAAGGATGCGGTTATACAGGTTGAAGATGGCCATTTCCCACTCGCTGTCACCGGCAATACATTCAATATTATCAATACAGACCAGTGCCAGTTGCTCCATACCGTCCAGCACTTCAGGCACAAAATAGGTGCGCTTATCTAAGGGTACATAGCCTACAGCCATACCCTTTTGAGAGAGTGCAGAACAGGCAGCATTAAGCAGATGGCTCTTTCCACTGGCATCGCCAGACCAGAAGTAGATATAAGTACTGTGTTCTTGTTCCAGTGCGGAATGAATAGCAGAAAGCAGCGACGCATTTTCGCCGGGATAAAAGCTGGCAAACCGCTCATCATCAGAAAGATAGAGAGGAAAAGATAGCTGCGTCGATGTATTCAGAAACACCTCAAACTAAAAAAACCAAAAACCGCATCAGTCTATCATACCGAAGTGAGAGGGAGAACCGGCAACACAAGGTTGCCGGTAGCCAAATTAATGGACTGATTTCTCTGATTCAGGATGAACCGGCGCTTTAGGCAGGATCAGGTTTAACAGAATCGCGATCACACCACACAGGCTGATACCTTGTAGTGAATACTGACCAAAGTTAAACACCATACCACCGATACCGAACACCAGAACGATAGAGACGATACACAAATTACGTGCAACGGACAGATCTACCCGATTTTTCACCAGAATATTGATACCTACTGCCGCAATTGAACCAAACAGCAGCACCATGATACCGCCCATCACCACCGATGGAATAGTATTCAGGAAAGCACCAATCTTACCGATAAATGACATGAACACTGCCCAACAGGCAGCAAAAGTCATCACTAATGGATTAAAGTTACGAGTCAGTGTGACTGCCCCGATAACTTCTGCATAGGTAATACAAGGAGGGCCACCAAAGCAGGCGGCCGCCGAAGTGGCCAGGCCATCGCCCGCCAGCGTACGGTGCAGCCCCGGGTCTTTCGCGTAATCTTTACCGGAAACCGAACTAATCGCCATAATATCGCCAACGTGCTCAATCGTTGGCGCAATCACTACCGGTAACATAAACAGAATCGCCTGCCAGTGAAATTCCGGTGCGGTAAAGTTAGGAATAGCAAACCACGGCGCATCCAATACCGGTTGGAAGTTAACGATCCCCATCATTAGTGCGGCAACATAGCCAACCACAATACCGGATAAAATTGGGATTAAACGGAAAATACCTTTAGCCCAAACGGCTACCAGTAAGGTAGTCAACAGTGACAGCATAGAAATAAACAGTGCGGTACGGTAATCCCCCAGAATCACTGAACCACCATCTCCGCTTTTGCCTAATGCCATGTTGACCGCCGCAGGTGCCAGTGTCAGACCAATGATTGCAATCATTGGGCCGGTAACAACCGGTGGCAGCAGCCTTTCGATAATATTTGAACCGCGCAGCTTAATCAGGCCACCAAAAATCATGTACATCACACCGGCTGCAAACAGTCCACCCATGGTGGCCGGGATCCCCCAGGTTTGAACGCCGTAACTGATAGGAACAATAAAGGCGAAAGATGACGCCAGAAATACCGGCACCTTACCTTTAGTACAGAGTTGAAACAACAAGGTACCGAAGCCTGCGGTAAACAGTGCTACGTTGGTATCTAACCCTGTGATCAGCGGTACCAGTACTAACGCACCAAATGCCACAAACAGCATTTGAGCTCCCACCAGAACGTTCTGCCAGGCAGGTGGCTGTGCGCCGGTCATTGACGGCTGTTGCATAAAATAAACCTCTAGTTTGAAATGATGTTGTTATCCGGCGCTGCTACACACTTACTTGAACGCCGGTCGTCTTGCCTGTAACTAATTTCTTATGACTTATTATTACTACTGTAGGCTGATTTTTTAGCCTGATAACACCCGGATACTTAGGCAAACCACCATACTATTAGCCAACTTGCATCCATAAATATGGGCGATCCTGTCGCCCATATTTATCTGTTTATTGCTCAGTCATCCTGAGTTCCGCCACGATGGGGAGATGGTCACTGACCGATGGTCAGTTAATACCTGCCCACTCACCGGTGGCATTTGGAATAGTAAGATTATCCAGATGCCAACGTTGTGCATTGCCGGTAAAGATATAGTCTACCTTGATTTCGGCATTTTCAGCAGGCCAACTGCGACCATCTTTGTCACCCGGTTGAATATCATTCCAGTAACGATTTAATTCCTGCCAGGTTACGCTCTGTGGCACATCGTTCATATCGCCGAACAACAGCTTGATACCGCGGATTTCAATGGTGCGGTCGTTTAGCTCTCTCACCTGATCCAAACGCATCGCCGGATCTTCTTTAGTATCCAGATGAGCATTCACTACGGTAACGGGTACTGCGAAATTAGGTATTTCAACCTTAGCCACAAACGCAATGCGTTGTTCCCGCTGGCCTGAAGGTAGGGGATAAATCACCTGATCTTTAATTGGATATTTAGACAGATAAGCCAGACCGTATTCGCCACCATCATAGTCAATAGCCCGACCAAACACACCGTGCATACCGGTTAGCTTCATTAATTCAGCCAATTGATCCACTTTACCGCTACGTGCAGTCAGTTTGTCCACTTCCTGTAGCGCAACAATATCAACATTCATGGCTTTAATGGCTTTAGCTATCGCCGTCATATCACTGACTTTACCGGCAGCGATATTGAAAGAAGCCACCTTCAGTACTGGCGCTTCTTTTAAGGAAAATGTCTTGTTGGTGATACCACCCAGTGCACTGGCCACTTCCCGGCTATTGGCATTGCTGTTGGCATGATTAACAGGGGCTTCACTACTCCAGACCGGAGAAGCGAAAGATAAGGAGAATATTGCAGCTAAAAAATAATTGTAACGTGGCATACGACACACCTTATTTTTATTAATAACCAAACGGGTACCGGCTACTGATGCTCCACCATAATTATCAGAGGTAGAATGGGTAGCGCAATCAACACCGGTCCCGGCAACAACATCCTTGTTGGATATCAGTTAACTAATTACTTAGTACCAAAGATTTTATCGCCCGCGTCACCCAGACCCGGAATGATATAGCCTTTTTCGTTTAAGCCCTGATCGATAGAAGCGGTATACAGCTCAACGTCCGGATGTGCTTTTTCTAAGGCTTCAACGCCTTCAGGTGCAGCAACCAGTACCAGAACTTTAATTGACTGACAGCCTGCTTTTTTCAGTAAGTCGATGGTTGCAATCATCGAGCCACCGGTTGCCAACATAGGGTCAACTACCAGTGCCATACGCTCTTCAATATTGGAAACCAGTTTTTGGAAATAAGGCACCGGTTGCAGAGTTTCTTCGTCACGGTACACACCCACGACGCTGATACGTGCGCTTGGAACGTGCTCTAATACCCCTTCCATCATGCCCAAACCGGCACGCAGAATTGGTACAACAGTGATTTTCTTACCTTTAATTTGCTCGATTTCTACCGGGCCGTTCCAGCCATTGATAGTAACTTTTTCAGTTTCTAAATCTGCGGTTGCTTCGTAAGTCAGTAAACTACCAACCTCTGAGGCTAATTCACGAAAACGTTTAGTGCTGATATCTTCTTCACGCATCAGGCCTAACTTATGCTTAACCAGCGGATGCTTAACTACAACGATCTTCATTTATTCCTCTCCCATATCGCGGATGGTGTACTGTCGCTCTCAAAAAAATCGGCAAATTATACCTGATAATGCGTGAGCCGTAACAAAGAAATGCATGACTCAGATCATGATAGGCTATAGATTGTGCTAATACTGTTAACAGAGCGCTGTTTTTTTCAATTAACCATTGGCCGTGGATAAAAACCTCACGCAGGCATTAGGGAGTTTAAATTCAGGGATATGAAGGCATCTTTTAATATCAACAAAAAGTGGCTAAAGGTGACGATAACTTGCTTGTTGACCGTCAGCCTGACCTCTTGTTCGCTGTTTACTCAATCTTCGGTGGAAGCCAGGTACAGTACCGCCCCGGATGTTTCTGGCGAACGGTTAACCCAACACGTCAGGCAGTTATCCGAAACCTATTACCCGAGAGATTACACCCATCCGGAAAATCTTAACGCCAGCGCTGATTACATTATGCAGCAGCTTGAACCTTATACCGACAGGCTATCAGAGCAGAAATTTACCGTAAGAGATAAGCCTTATCGCAATATCATTGCCCGTTTTGGACCAGCGGAAGGCGAGTTAATTGTGGTTGGTGCTCACTATGACTCCTACTATAAAACTCGCGGTGCGGATGATAACGCCAGTGGGGTCGCCGGTTTACTGGAATTAGCCCGCTTGTTAAAGCAGCATCCGCCTTCATCGCCAGTGGAACTGGTGGCTTACAGTCTGGAAGAACCGCCCTTTTTCAGCACTGACGAAATGGGAAGCGCTTTCCATGCACGGCAATTAGCGGAAACTCAACGACCGGTAAAACTGATGATGTCGCTGGAGATGATTGGTTATTTCAGTGATGAGACCGACTCACAAGATTTTCCATTAAGTATAATGAAATCGCTCTACAGTGATAAAGGGCACTTTATTACGGTCATTAGCAATATGAGTAATAGAGACATCACCGCACAAGTGAAAAGCCTGATGATGGGCGCCAGTGATTTACCGGTTTACTCACTGAATGCTCCCTCGTTCATTCCCGGAATCGATTATTCTGACCATCTGCATTACTGGAAGCAGGACTTCCCGGCGGTAATGATTACCGATACCGCATTTTATCGTAATCACCACTACCATGAATCTAACGGAGATACCTGGGATCAACTGGATTATCAGCGTATGGCAAAAGTGGTACAGGGTGTTTATTCCACTATTCAGAATCTGGATTAGCGCTAAATGTGCGCTGATAAGCCAGTGAGTTTATACATCAGAGATAAAAACCATAGGCAAACGTTTGCTATAACTGATAGAATTACGCCGTTTCTGTTAAATATCACCTATCTCCATGGGGAACCCCGCAGTGACCGATAAAACTTCTCTAAGCTACAAAGACGCTGGTGTTGACATTGATGCTGGTAACGCTTTAGTCGATAGAATCAAAGGTGTAGTAAAACAAACCCGCCGTCCTGAAGTGATGGGGGGACTCGGAGGGTTTGGAGCACTTTGCGCACTGCCGCAAAAATACCGTGAACCAATTCTGGTTTCAGGCACCGATGGTGTCGGCACTAAACTTCGGTTAGCCATGGACTTAAAACGCCACGACACCATTGGTATCGATTTGGTTGCCATGTGCGTTAATGACCTGATTGTTCAGGGTGCAGAGCCACTGTTTTTCCTCGACTATTACGCCACCGGCAAGCTGGATGTAGATACCGCAGCCCGCGTAGTTACCGGCATTGGCGAAGGCTGTAAACAGTCTGGCTGTGCGCTGGTTGGTGGAGAAACGGCCGAAATGCCCGGCATGTACCATGGTGAAGATTATGACGTAGCCGGTTTCTGCGTTGGTGTGGTAGAAAAATCTGAAATCATTGACGGTAGCAAAGTCTCCGAAGGTGACACGCTGATCGCTCTGGCCTCCAGCGGCCCACACTCTAACGGCTACTCGCTGGTACGTAAAATTCTTGAAGTCAGCAAAACCGATCCACAAGCGACAATGCTGGCCGGTAAATCACTGGCAGACCATCTGCTGGCTCCTACTAAAATTTATGTGAAGTCCATTCTGCAAATGCTGGAGCAGATCGAGGTTCACGCTATCGCCCATATCACCGGCGGCGGCTTCTGGGAGAATATTCCCCGCGTATTGCCACAGGGCACTCAGGCGGTTATCGACGAATCAAGCTGGCAGTGGCCAGAGGTGTTTAACTGGTTACAACAGGCCGGTAATGTCAGCCGCCACGAAATGTATCGAACCTTTAACTGCGGCGTGGGCATGGTCATCGCCCTGCCGGAAGCGCAAGCCAATGCAGCCATTGCTCAATTACAATCTACCGGTGAAATGGCGTGGAAAATTGGCACTATCAAAGCTTCCACTTCTGATGAGCAGGTGGTTATCGGCTAATGAAAAGTATCGTTGTACTCATCTCCGGCAGCGGCTCCAATCTTCAGGCTATCATTGATGCCTGTGATAGTGAGCAAATCGACGGAACTATTAGCGCAGTGTTCAGCAATGTTCCTGAGGCTTATGGACTGGTACGGGCACAACAGTCCGGCATTATTACTGAAGTCGTCGAGCCTAAGTATTTTAGCAGCCGTACTGATTATGACCTGGCACTGGCAGATACCATCGATCGCTATAAGCCTGACCTGATTGTTTTAGCTGGCTATATGCGTATTCTGAGCCCGGTATTTGTTAATCGCTATGCCGGTAAGCTGCTGAATATTCACCCTTCTCTGTTGCCTAAATATCCTGGTTTGCACACTCACAGTCAGGCACTGAGTAACGGCGACAAGCAACACGGCGCAACCATTCATTTTGTTACCGAAGAGTTGGATGGCGGCCCGATTATTCTACAAGCGGCAGTACCAGTATTACCGCAGGATAGCGAAGCCGGGTTGATTAAACGGGTACAAGTAGAAGAGCATCGCATCTATCCGCTGGTTGTTAGTTGGTTTATGGATGGCCGACTGGCAATGCGTGATGGCAAAGCCTGGATGGATAACCAACCTTTACCCCCTCAGGGTTACACCGAAGCCTGATATACAGCGTTATGGCTACGATATCCATTACCGGTGTCGTAGCCCTATCTCCCTGCACTTAGCCCGAAATAGTACTTGCCCACAACACATTAACCTGACTAAGCTAGATAAGTTGTAGCCATGCTACAGCAAATTATGTTTAAACAAATAGCTATCAGGAGTTCCCATGTCGGGTAAACCCAGCGTCAAGCTACGTCCGCTTGAACGTGAAGATCTCAGATTCGTCCATCAGCTCGATAATAATGCCAGCGTCATGCGCTATTGGTTTGAAGAACCTTATGAAGCCTTTGTTGAGCTGTCAGACCTGTACGACAAACATATCCATGACCAGAGCGAACGACGCTTTATTATTGAAGCAGATAATAACCGCGTGGGGCTGGTTGAACTGGTGGAAATTAACCATATACACCGCCGGGCAGAATTTCAGATCATTATCGATCCGGCATGGCAGGGGCATGGTTATGCCAGTGCCGCAGCGCAGTCTGCAATGGAATATGGCTTTTCGGTACTTAACCTGTATAAGCTCTATTTAATTGTTGACAGAGAAAATGAAAAAGCCATCCATATTTACACCAAATTAGGGTTTGAAACCGAAGGTATTCTTAAGCACGAATTCTTTATTAATGGAGAATATCGCGACACTATTCGTATGTGTATTTTTCAGCCCCAATATTTAGCCCGATTAAAACCGTAAAATTAATCAGCTAAAGGAGAGTTATCCATTGGATACTCTCCTGATTATTTATCTCTCTCAATTCCTTTCCCCCTGTTTGATTAAGATAATCCCCTTTCTGGCTATTCTTATTTATAATGTGTCCAAAATAAAAATAGCATCTGATGTTATTCGCCAGAATATTCAGCGCAACGTAACAGATTTAATCTTTAACCAATAAAATAAGATAAACTGTCTGAAAAATAACGGTATTCTTATAGCAGGAGATCAGAGAGGTTCGACTATGCGCCCATCAACAAAACTAAAACAACAAAAAATTATTGAGGTAGCAACCCAACTGTTTCTCAAACAAGGGTACCATCAGACCAATCTGGATCAGATTATTGAGCAATGCGGCGGTTCCAAACAGACTATTTACAGCTATTTTGGTGACAAACGGGGTTTACTCACCGCGGTTATTGGCCGCTGTATTGAAGAGGTTGAAGCGATATTCAACTTTAAAAATGACGACAATAAAACTCTGGAACAACAATTGATTCAGTTTGGTACCAACTATCTGGATACCATTTTATCCCCCACCTTACTGAACACTTTTCGTATTTTACTGACTGAATCCCAGCACGATCAGGAACTGGCTGATTTTTATTTAAATCAGGGCCCCTACCGTATAACCAACTATTTAAGGCAGTTTCTACTCTCCCATATGGAGCAAGGGCATCTGAAGAATGGCGATCCATCGGTCGCCTGCGGTCATCTGCTTAGTTTACTGAAAGGTTATATTCAGCACGAAGCGCTGTTTGGGGTAAGAGTACCACCTAAATTGGTGATCAAACAGCATGTGCAGTCGGCGGTAGACTGTTTCCTTAATGGTTATCGCCCTGTTTAACCCATTATGATAGAAAGATAATTATGATTAAAGTTGCCCTTACCCCTATTCAACATCAATCCCGCGGTGAGCTGGTTGCCTGCTCGTGGAGCACCGCCGATCGTCTGATGGTATTGGAAGCAGAATCCATTCCGGAACGCATTAACGGCCAGTTTGTTCCCAGTCAAACCGATAAGCGAAACTGGTTTGTCTCAATCTATCAACATGGTGAACTGATATTATCCGTTCCTTCTATTGAATCAAAAACCAACTTTCACTACCTGCAAATACTGGATGATCAGCATATTTTGTTGGTGGGTGCTCGCTGCCACTACAATCATGGCGATCCGGAAAAGAATGCTGAAGTTTACAATCTGGATGGACAACGAGTGCGTCGTTTCACCCTGGGTGATGGTATTGAAGATGTTAATGTCACTGCAGACAGCGCTATCTGGGTTAGCTATTTCGATGAGGGAGTATTCGGCAATTACGGCTGGGGGCAACCTCTCGGACAATATGGTTTGGTAAAATTTGATGCGGAAGGCAATATTCTCTGGCAGGCCGAGCAGTTTGATATTGATGACTGCTATGCCGTGAATGCTGAAAGTGAGCACTCATTTTGGTTTTACTACTATTCTGATTTCCAGTTAGTTCATTTAAACAAACTGCAAGCCACTTCTTATCGTATTCCTGTTCAGGGCAGCCATAACTTTGCACTAAGTCACCCCTACTTAATCATGGGTGGAGGCTATGGGAACAATGATAATTTTCACGTATTTAAATTCAATGCTTCCTCGCTGAAGAAGACCGGAAAACTGGCATTTACCGATTCTGATGGCAAATCGCTGAAGCAATGTGTTTATAACATGCGCGGAAATCGGGTTATAGCCTTTGATCAAAGCGGTATTTATTACACCATTCTGACACCGGACTGCTGCCAGTAATTTAATCCTGAATACCGATTACCAGCCAAATATGGTGCCCTGATCGGTAGATTTATCCGCTGCGCCTTGATCCCGAATCCGTTCCATACGGCGATCCCGCTTCATGCTATCGGAACCCGGGTCATAGTCATAAATTGGTCGTTCCCGATCGTTAACCACACAGCCGGAACCTCGTGGACAGGGCTCGGTATAAGACTCTGAAGTGCATCCCAGTAAAAACAAGGCAATACAAGAAATTAACGATAGTCTAATCATAAAAGCTCCGACATTATTGCCACGGCATAATTACCATAGTTAATTATAATTTATAGAATTATACAAGGATGATATTAGCGCGCTTTACACGGATACCTGAAGTCTGCCATCTTGTTGATCATCATCCGATATAATCAATGGGATTATCTTCGGCCTGACTATTGATATTGTGATCTCACAACACTCACATTTTCTTGCATTACATTATGCTAACCAGCCGGCATGATAACGAATAATAAAGGTATAACATGACCATCCGAGTAGCTATTAATGGCTTTGGCCGTATTGGTCGCAGCGTTTTACGCGCTTTGTACGAGTCAGAACATCACAAAAAAATCAGTGTGGTAGCAATTAATGAACTGGCTGACCCTAATGGTATGGCACACTTATTAAAATACGATTCAACCCACGGGCGTTTTGCCCGCCGCATTCGTCAGGAAGGAAGAATGCTATGGGTAGATGATGATGCAATACAGTTATTCCATCAAAAAGAGATTGCCAACCTGCCGTGGAAATCATTAAACGTCGATATTGTGCTGGATTGCAGTGGTGTTTACGGTAGTCGGGCCGATGGAGAAGCGCATATCGCTGCCGGTGCTAAAAAGGTTCTATTCTCCCACCCTGGGGGAAATGACTTAGATGCAACCATCGTTTATGGTGTAAACCACCATGAATTAAAGGCCGGGGATCGTATCGTTTCCAATGCCTCTTGTACCACTAACTGCATTATTCCGGTAATCAAACTGCTGGATGATGCCTTTGAAATTCGCTCAGGCACGGTCACCACTATTCACGCCGCGATGAACGATCAGCCAGTGATTGACGCTTACCACAAAGACTTACGCCGTACCCGAGCGGCAAATCAGTCAATCATTCCGGTCGACACCAAACTGGCGGCGGGGATTACCCGTATCTTCCCTAAGTTTTGCGATCGATTTGAAGCGATTTCGGTGCGTGTACCCACTATTAACGTAACGGCTATCGATCTGAGCGTTACGCTGGAAGTCCCGGTGAGCGTGCAGGATATAAATCAGCTGTTGGAACATGCGGCTAATAGCAACTTTCAGGGCATTGTGGATTATACCGAGTTACCGCTGGTTTCTACCGATTTTAACCATGATCCGCACAGTGCCATTGTTGATGGCACACAAACCCGGGTCAGCGGTCAGCATCTGGTAAAAATGTTGGTATGGTGTGATAACGAATGGGGTTTTGCCAACCGTATGCTGGATACCACGTTGGCGATGGTTGCCAGTGAGCAGGTATCGCAAGAAAGCTCTGTCGGAAAAATTACGGAGCAAAGCTTGTAGTATTCACTGCATTTATTATCTGGCGGGAAAACCTAATAAATAAGCGTCAATGGACATTCCGGTCGTAAAACCTAAAGTACGTATATTGGTTTCGTGCTCGACCCGAAAACCATCTGTACTTAGCCATAAAGCGCGTCGGGCCTGGCCCTCAGGGTGAAACACCTTATGGTGTTTCACCCTGAGGGTTAGCTCAAGCACTGTCGATCCCAACGGCGGTCTCTCCCAACAATTAACTATGTTGAGACATCAAACTAAATCATCTTACTTTGTCAGTAATCTGACGTACCAGTTAATTACCAGCAGGTTTATGTTCACCACCAGCGATGAAAATGGTGTACCGGGCCGATGCCGTGCCCCACTTCCAGACTGTCTGCCATTATCAATGCCTGCTGTAAATAATCTTTAGCCAACTGTACCGTCTGTTCCCAGCTATCACAGCGAGGGCGCAACGCCGCCAGCGCGGCAGAAAGCGTACATCCGGTTCCATGAGTATGTTTAGTGGCAATCCTTTGGGCACTAAAGCGCAGCGTTTGCTGTGGGGTAATCAACCAGTCGGGGCTTTCCGCTTCACTTAAATGCCCCCCTTTCATTAATACCGCCGGGCAGCCCATTCCTAACAGCGCTTTCCCCTGTTCCAGCATTTCAGCTTCACTGGTGGCAACGGAGCAATCAAGCAGAGCGGCTGCTTCCGGCAGATTAGGTGTAATCAAAGAAACAATCGGTAGCAATTGACGACGAATCGCCTCTACCGCATCCGGAGCCAGTAACGGATCGCCACTTTTTGCTACCATCACCGTATCCAGCACCACATAAGGAATGGGATAACGCTTTAGTGATTCAGCCACCACCTGCACAATATCTGACTCGGCCAGCATACCAATTTTGGCGGTATCGATACGCACATCGTCCAGCACCGAACGAAGCTGGGCAGCCACAAAATCAGGCTCAATGCGATAAACCGACTGTACGCCCAGCGTATTTTGCGCAACCAACGCAGTCATCACGCTGGTGCCATAAGCTTCCAACGCAGAGAAGGTTTTTAAGTCAGCCTGAATACCTGCACCACCGCTTGGGTCGGTGCCAGCAATAGTTAATGCATTAATTCTCATAGTGTTTTACCCATCAGATGTTCTGGTTGCAGTTGATAAAGCAGGTCGAGGAAACGGGGAACAAAGCTCCCCGACCCGGCAGATTCATGGGCGGCAACACCACCGCAAAAAGCCATCACCATGCAGGCGCTGGCAACCAGCTCAAGAGTCTTCTCTTT
Source organism: Limnobaculum allomyrinae (assembly GCF_016649425.1). GTDB lineage: Bacteria > Pseudomonadota > Gammaproteobacteria > Enterobacterales > Enterobacteriaceae > Limnobaculum > Limnobaculum allomyrinae. The sequence goes on along the minus strand of NZ_JADRCR010000008.1, from coordinate 116,148 downwards.
ATCCAGTGATAAAAATGCAGCCACCACCGCTGACAACGCGCAGCCCGTTCCCACCACTCTGGTCATTAACGGATCGCCAAAAGGTAAGGCGTAGCCAGTTTGTCCATCGGTTACATAGTCAATAGCGCCGGTCACCGCAACAATGGCACCTGTGTTGTTGGCTAACTCAATCGCAGCCGGTAATGCGGCCAGAGAATCGTCGGTGCTGTCAACACCGCGTCCTGCTGAACTCAAACCCGCCAGCGCCATAATTTCGGAAGCATTACCGCGAATAGCCGCAGGTTTCATGGCCAATAATTGATGGGCGAAATCGGTACGATAGCTCAACCCGCCTACCGCTACCGGATCCAAAACCCAGGGAACATTCGCGCGATTAGCTGATTCCACCGCCAGCAACATGGCTTCAGCCTGGGTTTCATTCAGGGTACCCACATTGACCAAAAGCCCGCTGGCAATGGCGCTAAAATCACCGGCCTCCTGTCGAGCCACCACCATTGCCGGTGAGGATCCTAACGCCAGCAGCACATTGGCGGTAAAATTTTGTACCACCTGATTTGTCAGGCAATGAACTAAAGGGGAAGTGGTTCGCAGTTGCGTCAGCCAGTGGGCCGCAGCGGAACCGGGAAAGGGTTGAAGGTTGTGAGATGAATTCATAAAACTCCCAACCGGCGTTAAAGAAGGCAGTACCGGTGGGATACCGTGACTTCCCTACGCTGGCATAATCCAGATCAGGTAATACGGGTGATATCTCAGCCGCTGTACGTGTTGCACAGGGCACCCCGAGTCGAAGTTACATATTAGACGATTGGCTAAAAGGATCAAGGATTTGTCGGAAAATCATTAACGCTCCCGCAACGCTTCCTGCACCTTATTTAACGGCTTAATTAAATACTCCGGCACCGTCTCCTGTCCGGTGAAACCACCACTACTGTTCCATCCAGATTGCCGTAAATAGAGGAGTCGTAAGCGATCGGTTTAATCATTGCAGGAGGTTCGGGCCGAATATAAGCGATATCACGTGGATTCATAAACCACGCTAAATAGGGGAGGAATTGATAAGTTGATGTAGGTCATTTAACAGAGCTATCATCAAGCCTGGTATATAGTGGATTATGGAAAATGCTAAGAAGAGATAATGTGACGCCACGCGCCTACAAGCAGGTAGATGTATTTACCACCTCGCCATTGCAGGGCAATCCCTTGGCGGTGATCCTGGAGGCGGAGGGGTTAACTGAAATGCAGATGCTTTCACTCGCTCGCTGGACTAATCTTTCGGAAACGACATTTGTTTTCAAACCAACTAATCCAGCTGCAGATTATCTGGTGCGCATTTTTACCCCTGAAAAAGAGTTGCCCTTTGCCGGACATCCTACATTGGGTACGGCCCATGCATTATTGGAGTCCGGGTTGGTGACCAAACAGCCGGGGATTGTTATGCAAGAATGTGGCGTTGGTCTGGTTGCTGTTAATATCTTACCTGAAAGAACACTAGCGTTTGCCGCCCCTGCGGTAACGTTTCAAACATTGACTGTTGAGGAAAGGGAACTGTTAATAACCCATTTTCAACCTGCAGTTATTGAAACAAATACCATACCGGTGATTGCCGACATGGGCATTCGTTGGCTTATGGTACGTATGCCAAACGCTCAAGCCTGCCTGACAATGACGCCAGATCAAGCCATGATTAAAAAGCTGCAAGTTGCTTGCCATGTTGATGGTGTGGTGGTTTATGGTGCCTATTCATCTGGTGTTCCAGCTGATTATGAAATGCGAGCGTTTCTGGTTGAATTAGATAAATTGGTTGAGGATCCGGTAACCGGCAGCGCTAATGCGTGCTTAGCCCGTTTGCTGAAGGCCAATAACTTTCCCGACGGCGGATCGACGTCACTGGGGTATCAGGTTCAACAAGGTACCCAACTACATCGAAAAGGTTTGGTTAGCGTGCGTTTTATTCATGATGAGCCATGGATTGGTGGACAGATTTGCACGCTAGTTAATGGCTGGTTACACATTTAGATATAGCTATCTTTACTGATAACCAGACATTGTGATCGGGAATGGGTATAGCCCCCGTTCCCGGCCTTAATGCATTGTCGGGATATCATTAACGCTCCCGCAACGCCTCCTGCACCTTATTTAACGGCTTAATTAAATACTCCAGCACCGTCTTCTGTCCGGTTTTAATCTCTACGTTAGCTACCATTCCCGGCATAATCGGAAAACGTTTACCGTTCTTATTATGCAACTCTGCATTTTTAGTTCGCACATAAACCCGATAATAGTACTGATCGCGTCGCACCTCGTCCTGTAAGGTATCCGGTGAAACCACTACCACGGTACCATCCAGATTGCCATAAATAGAGGAGTCATAAGCGGTCAATTTAACCGTTGCAGGAAGTTCGGGTCGAATATAAGCGATATCACGTGGATTAATACGCGTTTCAATCAACAGATGGTCTTCCAGCGGTACAATCTCCATTAACTTACCGCCCGGAGGTAAAACGCCACCGACAGTCGTTACCTGAATATCTTTCACCACCCCATGTACCGGGGAATAGAGCGTGGCCCGATCCAGTTGGTCGGCTTTACCCGCCATCACTTCCATCTGGGCATCCAGCTCGGCATTGTTTTTTACCTGTTCTTCACGCGCGCGTACCGCATACTGGTTACGCGCTTCATCGATTTTACCCTGTAGCTCCGTAGCCTGACGCTGCAAGCGAATGACCTCCACCCGACTGGCAGCTCCTTTTTCTATTAGCGGTTGGGTCATTTTCAGTTCAGAATTAACCAGATTGTACGAACGCTGCAAGTTAGAAACCGTTTCATCCAGGTTGCGCCGTCTTGACTCATACAGCTGACGTTCACGTGCCACCAACTCCGGCTCTTCCAGGGTATCGGCACTGAATTCCAACGGTGCCCCAGTCAGTTCGGAACGCAAACGCTCCGCCGAGGCTCTCAGAGTTCTCACTCTTGATGCTGCTTCACCATAGTTAGACTGAAAGCGTTTAGGGTCGAGCTGCGCCAGCACTTGTCCCTTATTAACGATATCACCTTCATGTACTGGCATGGCAGAAACGATACCGCCATCCAGGCTCTCAATTACCTGAGCTCGTGTTGAAGGCGTGACTTTCCCTGTTCCGACGGTGACTTCATCTAATGACGCAAAACTTGCCCAGATAAAAAGCAGAATTCCACCCAGTAGCGTCAGCCAAACCACTGACGAATGACGACGTCCTTGCTGAGCCATATCTTCCTGCATTGATAGTTCAGTCATTACGCAATCCTCAGGCGACAATAGAAGCAACATTCGTGTTATGGCGAGCCTGACTCAGGATCTCATCGCGTGCACCATCTGCGACAATTTTTCCCCCATCGACCACCACAATCCGATCCACCAGCGCTAATAGCGCCGGACGATGGGTCACCAGAATCAATGAACGCCCTACCAGCCAGGTCTGTAGCTGACGGATAACATAGCTTTCCAGCTGTTCATCCATCGATGCCGTAGGTTCATCCAGCAATACGACCTGTGGATTACGCACAATTAATCGGCTCAGCATCACCATCTGTCGCTGTCCTCCGGATAATCCTCGCCCCCCTTCGTTTATCAAGCGATCAAGACTGGAGGCATCCTGCTGTACCAGCGTTAATGCTCCACTGATGCGTAAAGCCTGAATCAGCTCCTGATCGGTGGCATGAGGATGACCCAGCATCAAATTCTGACGCAGCGTGCCAAAAAACAGGCGCGAGTCCTGTGACAGATACCCCACCTGACGCCGGATATCGGCCGGATCTATCTGAGCCATATCAACACCATCGATAATCACCTTTCCCTTGGTGGCGAGTGCCTGACCGGACAACAGACGCAACAGCGTTGATTTCCCCATACCTACTTTGCCAAGAATCGCGACCCGCTCACCCGGCTTAATATCCAGACTGGCGATCTGTAGCGCTAAATCGCTTTTTTCTTCGTCATAACTGTATTGCACATCTTTCAATTGGTAATGACCCGCCAGAACCGGACAGCGCGCCATTGGCTTTTCCGTATTACGATCCAACGGTTTTTTAAGCAGATCGTTAAGTCCGTTCATGGCGCTTTTGGCATGTTGCCAGCGAGAGAACACCATAGTGAGCTGCATCAAAGGGGCAATGGTGCGGGAAGACAATAAACTACAAGCCACCATGGTACCGGTCGTAATGGTGCCTTCCAGCACCAGATAAGCACCAAACACCAGCATTCCGGCGTAAGTAATTTGCTGAACCGACGATGCCCAACCGCTTAATCGGGCACCCCACACTCGTTGTTTCATACCAATCGTGGCACTGACTTTGTGCGTTTGCTCCCACTGACGTTGAAAATAGGGTTCCGCCTGTAGCGCTTTAATATCTTCAACGCCTTCGATGGACTCCACCAATACCGCATTACGCAGTGCACTTTCACGCATCCCCTCTTTGGCTAATTTAGCCATCGGCCACTGCACCAGCAGGCCAGGAATCACAATCAGAGGAATAGCCAGAAGTGGAATTAACACCAGTTCACCGCCCACTGCCGCCATGATAGCCAAAAATAGCAGCACAAACGGCATATCCATCGCAGCACCTACGGTGGTTGAGGTAAGCAATTCACGTACCTGATCGATTTCTCTCAGTTGAGAAATAAAAGAGCCCGTCGACTTAGGCCGCGCATCATTTTTAATCGCCAGCGCACGGGTAAAAAACATGGAAGAGACTTTTAAATCGATATGCTTACCCATCAAATCGGAAATATGGGTACGCGACAGGCGGATAAAAAACTCCATTAGGGCTGCCAGCAATACCCCGGCAAACAGAACCCATAATGTCGGGTAAGACTGCGATGGAATAACCCGATTATATACTTGCATAGAGAACAAAATTCCCGCCAGCGCCAGTACGTTACTGATAACCGAAGCCAGTGAAATCTCAGCCAGTTGCCGTCCGGTATGGCGAAAATGGCGCCAGAACCAGTGTTCACGATAGGGTTGTACAAATTCATCAATCCGCGAATCCTGCCCACGAGCGGCAATGCCCAGTAACACAACATCCGGCTGGATACGAGCAAGCAGTTCAGGTAGCGCCTCCTCGCGCAATAAATCGCCCCCATCGCCCAGCCAATAAACTGCCCGTTGCTCTTCATCCAGCGACTCTAAAACAATCAGTGAGCCATCCTGCAACTGCGCCATCACCGGCAATATTTCGTTGCGCCAGCGCACGCTGGTCGCGGTCTGAATTTTTACCTGCATACCCATCAGGCTACTTAAGCGTTCTAACCTGCGGGGCAGCGGTAAGCTCTCATACCAGCGCATTTGCTGACGCAGCGCGTGAATATCCGTGGAAATGCCAAAACGTCCGGCAGCCCGTGACATTGCGATTATCCAGCTATCGGAATTAGGTAAATTAGCCATTATGATGCTCCTCCAAGTGTAGGGAGGTCATCGCCGGTCACTTTTTGACGTTCAATCCCCAACATATCTAACAGGTTATCTACCGCACCGGCATAACGTACTGCGGCATCCCAGGCATCATAGCGAGCCATAATGGCAGCGTTATCTGCCTGTAGAACATCTTGCTCAACGCTCAATAAATCATTCAGGCTACGTTTATTCAGGCGGTACTCATCCTGATAGACACTGCGTGTTTGTTCTGCACTGGCTTGCTGCGCTTCTCCCGCCTGCTGGCGCTGCTGCGCTCCCAACAGATCCGCATAGGCGGTTGAGGCTTTTTGATCGATATCCAGCTTGCTGGCTTCAACTTCTGCCTGAGCATTCTGGCGTTCCCCTTCCGCAGCATCGACTCTGGCCGAGGTAGCGCCCCCCTGATAGATAGGCGCATCCACTACCAGTTGCACCTGATCGTCCCAGTACGAGCCATCGCCATCCGCATATCGGGTGCGCCCAGCCTGTACTGAAATGGTTGGCCAGTGTTGAGCTTTGGCCTGTTGAATGCGCTTCTCAGCAGCCAGTTGTTTAGCCTGAGTGCTACGTACCGCATTATTTTGCTGATAGGGTAATGACTTAACAGAGATTTTTTGCCCCAACAGATCTTTCGGTAAATCCGGATATTCAGTGGCAACAACACCGGTCAGAGCCGATAGTGAAGCCTGTGCCGACATCACTTGAGCCTGATACTGTTGATAAGTGGCTTTCATACCGGCAATACGCGTTTCTGCCTGTAATACATCGGATTGAGAACTTAGTCCGGCCTCTGCCCTCAGCGTCGCCATTTGCCGAACGCTTTCAAGGGAAGCCAGATTACGTTGCGCTGCCTGCGCCAATTCCTGATAGCGTTTAACCTGAAGATAACTCTGTAGCGTTTGTTGACCCACGCCATTTAGCGTGCTGTAAAGCTGATAATTGTAGGCATCGGATAAGTCATGTTGCTCATCAATACTGCCGCCGGTTTTACCAAAGTCATACAACAACTGTTTTAGATTAAGACCAACGGAACCATTATTATCCAGCGAGCCCGAAGAATCGGTTTGATGCGAGCGGCCAACACCGCCCTGCAATGATACCTGAGGAAACCAACCGCTTTTTGCGACGTTCAGATTGGCTTGCCCAACACGAATTTGTGCCGCTGCCTGTGCAATTTGCGGGTTACGGGCAAATGCCCGCAATATCGCTTCATGAATGGATAAACTGGATTGGTTTTGTTCACTGGGAGCAACTTGCCACTGATACTCTTCCGCCGCATAGCTTGCAGGCAGAAAAGTCAGAAACAGGCTGCTTATGCCACAACATAAACCGATGAGATAACTGGAGGGCCGAACAGCGGATCGAAGTCCGGCGCCAGGGCAACGTTTGGTGTATTTCATTTTTCCCACATTCTATTAGATGATGGTTGTTATAAATAAAGCTATACCAGAGTCGATCCCTATCTCTGACCGGTGCGGCCAACGACCGCACCGGTGTTTACTGCTTAAACCAGATTAACGTGCAAGCCCTGCTGAACCAGAACATCGCCTAATGTGTTACTTCCCTGGGATGAGTTGTGATAAACATCGTAAATCACCCCACCAATGGTGCTCTGTCCATTTAAGTTCCAGATATCTCCCTGTCCATGAACCAGATTGACCTTATCGCCCTCAGAACCCTTAATCAGTAACTGCTCCTGAGTTGGATCTTTAACGTTAAGCGCCTCATTCAGATTCAGAGTGATACTGTTGCTACCGGACAGCCCGAGGTCGAAGATGTCGATATTGACAATCTTCTCGCCCAGTTGGGTAAGATCCAGATGAAGATTAGCGCCATCCAGTACCAAAGTATCGACACCCGCACCGCCATCGATAAAGCCAAAGCCCAGCGTACTCAGATGAATCACATCGTTTCCACTACTGCCCTGAACGCTGGTTCCACTATTATGGGTTCCATCAGCTAAATCGATGGTTACCCCGCCAATAGTGAAGGTTCCGGAAACGGCGGCCGCACTCTGCTCAACACCGGATGAAGCCTCGTGGCTTTCTGAGGTCAGCGAAGAAGTCAGCCGTTCTTCCGTAGCGTTTTCTGTGGAGAGAGATTGAGTAGTATGTGAAGCATCAGAATTAGCAGCAGCATCCACTTCATGCATCAAGGGTTCTGCCTGTGCGGCAACCGCCAACGGAGGCAGATTCAGCACGGTACCCAGCCCCAAATCTACGCTAAATCCGTTTTGTGCCTCATCCTGTGCAGACAGATGAAGAATCGGTGACAGTAGATTCAGCGTCAATAACTGAGCCAACGTCAGATGAACATTAGCACTCCAGCTTCCATCTGCTTTGACCTGAGCGGTAAGCGAAGCCAGACCCAGTAGTGTAATGTTTACATCGGCTCCCACTTTCAGGTTGCGTGAGCTACCGCCAATGGTCAGCCCTTTAGATAACAGGGTTGCGATATCCAATGTGGCTAATGGGTTGTAAGAGAGCAATGGTGGACTCAGCTTAACGTAGACATCTGTTCCGACGGTTTTAGTGTTACCAACCTTGTCGGTTACTGTCACCCCCACGTGCAATGAACCATCTTTCAATAAGTTCAGCACACTGGGTGGCAGATTCAACGACCAGGAGCCATTTGAGCCCACCGTCGCGGTGTAATTGGTGCTCCCCAATGTCACCACCACGCTACCACCGACTAAATTACTCAAGGTTCCACTCAGCGTTTGCGTTTGTCCCGCATCGAGAATATTCAGAATACCGTCGTTACCAAACAGACTACCCAACGATATATCCGGTAAGCTGTGAGTAATAACATCCAGCTTACCGACAGCATTGGCCACTTCTCCGGCTGCGTTGGTCAGGATTGCACTTACATTGAAGTTACCGTCTGCCAGTGCCGATAAATCGAGCTTCGGTACGCTCAGCGTCCATTTACCATTGGCATCTACCGTTGCGGAGTAATGGTTCTGCCCCAAAGTGATATTAACGATGGAGCCTTCTGCATTGGTGGCACTACCGCTAATGACTTGTGCGTTCAGAATATCCTGAGCGTTCAGATTGCCATTGTTGAAGATGCTATCCAGCGACAAGGTTGGCAGTACATGGGAGATAACATTCAATAGCCCACTGGCTGTAGCTTCGTTCCCTGCTACGTCTTTAACCGATACGTCCACGTTAAAGTTACCGTCCAGCAATGCTTTCAGATCCAAAGGAGGTATTGATAACGACCATGCGCCACCAACGCCCACTTTTGCGGTATACGCCAGACTGCCCAGCTTCACGCTGATCTCTGCACCAACTGCCAGATTAGTACTGGTGCCGCTAATGACTTGTGATGTCAATAAATCCACCAGACTAAGAATGCCATCACCAAAAATCGAACCAATGGAGATGGTTGGCAGGCTGTGAATAATCGTATTCAGTGAGACACCCGCACTGGCGGTATTACCCACCCCGTCGCTGACCGATACACTAACGGCCAATGGCCCATCAGGTAATAAGTTCAGAACATTGGTAGGGATCGTCGTGCTCCAGGTACCATTTGGATTTATCGTCGCCGTTAGTGTGTTGCCGCCTACCTTAATGGTTACACTGCCGCTGGTAAGATTAGCCACGGTACCACTGATTAACTGGGCAACGCCTGCCTCCAAGTGATTAAGGAAGCCATCGCCATTAAACAGAGGGTCAAGGGTAATTTGCGGCAGGTTTTTCAACCCAACCACGACGCTGGCACTACCGGTATTGGTATTGCCATCCGGAGTGGTAATGGTAATTGCCGCAGTAAGAGGCCCTTCGGGTAACTGAGACAGGTCAGACGGCAACAGAGCGATAGAAAATGAACCATTTGCCAGCGTAACACCAACAAAGGTTTTTCCGCCCAGCAGAACACTCACTTTGGTTCCTTCTGGCGCATTACCAATGGTTCCACTGATCAGCTGTGATGCACTGGCATCTACCGCATTTAGCAAACCATCACCAAATACGGACACGGTTTGCAACAACGGAGCCAACAGCGAAAGATGCACGCCGGCACTCACATTTACCGGGTTATTAGCAATATCGGTAGCGCTGGCTGAAACAGTAATATCTCCACTGCCAATGCCTTTCAGGATATTAATAATTGATGGGGTTAACTCTGCGCTCCAACTGCCGTCTTGTCCTACCACCGCACTAAGGGTTGAAGAACCAGCAATGCTTAGGGTAATAGTGCGCCCCGCCAGCCCGGTGGCGGTTCCACCAATGGATACCAGCCCCAGTAAATCGCTCAGGCTCAATACTCCATCACCAAACAATGGATTAAACTTAATGGTTGGCAGATTATGGGTGATAACGCCAAGATCGATGGATTGTTTAACCACGTTGCCACCGGCATCCGTGACCGTCACCCCCACTTTCGTTATACCATCCAGCAGCGAGGCTAAATCCGTTTTAGGTATGGATACCGACCAATTACCGTTAGCATCAACACCTGCGCTATAGGTATTGGTACCCAGCGTCACACTCACCGTCGTTCCCGCCGCCATATTGCCAATCGTGCCGCTAATCAATTGATCGAGCGCGGTTTCCGCTTTATTCAGGAAGTTATCGCCAAACGCAATGACATTGTTGATGACTGGCAAATCAGTCAGTGCTAATCCAACATGAATCAGCTTATCAACCGTATTTTCATTGGCATCCGTAATACTGACATTCACATCAAGCGTTTTTGCCGTCAGCCCCAGCCATAAATCAGGGCTCAGGTCGATGCTCCACTTCCCGTTGTTACCTACATTGGCAGTAAAGGTTTGCCCCAGTATGGTTACACTAACCTTCGCTCCGTTATAGTCACCGGTTGCGGTGCCCGTCAGGGTTTGTGTCAGTAACGACTCAGCCAGGTTCAAAATTCCGTCCGGGCCAAAGATAGTACTGATTCCGGCGCCCAGTGAGCTGTTTAACGCAACGTTTAAGCCTACATTCACCGAGGTGACGTTACCGGCGCTATCGCCTACGCTGACATTAATAACCTGTGGGCCGTCCGTCAGTGTTTCCAGTTTCAACGTTGGGAAATTGACACTCCAGTTGCCATTTTCATCAACAATCGCCGATAGTTGCAATGGCCCCAGCGTTACCGTTACGGTATCACCCGGATCGCCTTTCCCACCTAATGGCAGACCCAGCAGAATTTCCGCCGCCGTTAATACATTGCCCACGCCAAGCGCATCAACCGTCAGGAATGGCGTAATGGTGTCTACCGTAATCGGGTGAGTCACGCTGGTAAGGTTGCCCGCTTTATCCGTCAGTTCAACCACGATATCCTGAGGCCCTTGCGGTAACGTTTTCAGTTCCGCTGAACTGAGTGACAGGCTCCAGCTACCATCACTCTGCACCTGAGCATAATGGGTTACGCCATGTATCTTAATTGACACATTAGTGCCAATTTCACTGCCGGTACCGCGAAGAATCTGTACGCTTCCTGCTTCAGAAGCGTTAAGCACATCGTTTCCGGCAAACACCCCTACCGTAAGTTGAGGAGGAATCCGATCAACTAAAATATTGGCGGATGCCGTCGCCCCACTGAGCGTTGATGCAGATAATACATAATTACCATCAGGCAATAGGGCAATGGAAGGAATCGTGACACTCCACTTACCGTCGCTTTCAATAATGGTTGTAGGAATCAATAAACTGCCAAGACTCAGGTTAATAATTTGTCCAACCATAGAGGGATCGGCGGTTCCACTTATCGTTAGCATACCGCCTGATTCGGTCAGATTAATGGCGTTATCACCCGCTACCGGATCGAGGGTCAGGAATGGTGTCGGTACTGAGGTATCTACCGTCAATGTTATCGCCGGTGCATTAGCACTGTTACCTGCTTTATCCACCACGGTCGCGGTAATTTGCCCTGAAGCCAACAGCGCCAACTCAGTTGGTGTTAATGCAATTGACCAACTGCCATCGGTGGTTACCGCCGCACTTCGACTCAGGCCACCAATAGTGATTTGTACCGTTTGTCCGACTTCTACATTGCTGGTGGTTCCGCTCAATATTTGAGTCTGATGGCTTTCCGCATAATCCAGAATGTTGTCACCGGCAAAAACATTGATAGCGATTGTTGGTGGCGTCAGGGAGAAATGTGCCAGTCCGCTTACGCTATTGGTATTCAGCGCTTCATCCGTCACGGTAACCACAATCGCCTTATCACCGTTACCTAACCCGGTTAACTCGCTCGATGTCAGCGTCAAAGACCAGGTGCCGTTAGCATCCACTACCGCATCATGATCTATACCGCCAATAGAAACGCTGACTTTTGCTTTACTCGGATCCCCTACTACATTCAGTTGCCCGGTTAGCGTCTGATTAACAGCGGACTCACTGATATTAAGATAGGTATCACCAAACGGCGTTGCTAACGTTGGCTGCGGCAATGAGAACTGAGTCGAGAAATTCTGGCTGACAGAGGTGCTGTTACCCGCAGCATCAGTCACCGTCAGATTAATCGGATAGGTTCCACCACTGGTCAACGTTGACAGTGCATTAGCCGGAATATTGGCTGACCAGTTACCGTTTGAATCGATAGTGGTTGGATAAGAGACGCCGTTAATAGTTAAAGTTAACGTTGCACCCAGTCCGGAAATATTGGCATTGGTGGTTCCGGCGATTAGCGCGATGTTTCCGGCTTCACTCAGATTAAGAACGCCATCACCAAACGGCGGAGTAATAGTCAGTGTTGGCAGCGTTAATAACGCATCAAAACTGAGATCCTGTTGAGAGGTATTACCCGCTTTATCCGTCACTGTCACCTGAATATCATGTTCACCAGTGCCTAAGGCATTTAACGCTGTACTGTCTAAACTGACACTCCATTGGCCTGTCGTCGATACCGTAACGGTCTGCGGTTTACCATCAATGGTCACCGTCACCGTTTGTCCGGCACCGGTTATTCCTGTGGTACCGCTAATAGCCTATCCGGTTAAAGCGTTAGCCTCAGCAATATTCAGTAAGCCATCACCAAAAGGCAGATTAATCCTGGCATTAGGCAGCGTATGGGTCAGCACTTCTACCGAAGCATTACCGTTAACTGTATTGCCTGCGCTGTCAGTGGCAATAATGGTGACGGGCCAGGTACCATCCGGCAGCGCTGTTAAGTCACCGGAAGTCAGTGTCAGGTTCCAGTTACCGTCATTATCCACAGTAGCGGAATAAGATTGACCATTGATACTCACCGTTACGCTTTGTCCCGCACCGCTCACATGAGTTGAACCGGTAAGCGTTCCCCCTGCTGCGGCTTCAGTTGCATTCAATATTCCATCAACAAACGGTAAATCGAGGGTGGGTGCCGGTAGATTATGGGTCACCGCACTGAAGGTTAACTCGCTGCTGGTTGTGCTGTTCCCCACTCGGTCAGATAACGTCACGCTAATGTCGTGAGAGCCATCAACCAAAGCCAACAGTACGTTTGGCGGCAGCAGAACCGTCCAGTTACCATTAATATCAACCGAGCCGGAATACTTAGTACCATCAAGAGTGACCTCAACGGTTTGTCCCAGTCCCGTCAGCCCTGACTTACCGGTAAGAATTTGCCCGGAAGTGGCTTCAGATAAATTCAGTACATCATCACCAAACAGAGGTGTTTTAAGCTCAGCGGTGGGTAAGGTATGTACCAGTGCATCCACTGAACTGAGCACTGAGGTGGTATTGCCTGCGGAATCTACTGCGGTAATAACAATAGGAACCGTGCCATCAACTAAAGACAACAGTGCGCCAGGAGGGATGGTGGCACTCCAGTTGCCATCACCAAATGGGGTATTAAGAGTTAATTCCGGCAGCTCATGAATGATAACGGTGAAATCATGACTGGTGGTCACTGTATTACCATCACTATCCACCACCGAGGCGGATATGGTTGCTTTGCCATCCGGTAACAGTTGCAAATCCAGGCTGCTGACAGAGACCTGCCAGGAGCCATTCGGTTGTACAATACCGGTATAGGTTTTACCATTCAGAGCGACTGTCACTACTTGATTAGGTTCAACATGGCTGGTAGTGCCATTAATCAACAATGTCTGAGTGGATTCTTGTAAATTCAGATAATCATCTGTTGCTACAATCGCAATCGTGATTCCACTCTGACTATTGTCAACGGTAAAACTGTGATTTGCTTCGGCGGTTTGTCCGGCAAGATCGGTAACGCTAACCTGAATATTAAAGGTGCCATTAGCCAGCTTAGCCAGATCCTCAGCAGGAACCATGATGCTCCAGGAGCCGTCTGCCAATACTTTTGTCGTATAAGTTTGGCTGTTAAGCACCACAGTAATCAGACTGCCGGTTTCTGCATTGGAAGTAGAGCCACTCAGCACTTGTGCGGTTTTAACCTCAGAACCATCCAGTACATCATCACCGGCAAACGGCTGGATAGTGACACCCGGCAGTGCCGTTTTAACCCCAATAACCTGTGAAATTTGGGTACTGTTACCCGCTAAATCTTGCAGTGAAACCGTAATGGTGTAATTACCACTGCTCAACAGCTGTAGATCGGCTGATGGTACAGAGGTACTCCACTGCCCATCCGCACCAACCAATGCCTGATAAGATTTACCATTTAACGTGATAATGACGGTCTGACCCTGTTCGGAAATCGAGGCTGAACCAGATATTGTCTGAGTTGCCGCCATTTCAGAGGTGGTCAAAATATTGTCGGTAGCAAAGGCTTTTAGCGCCAGCGTTGGCGCCGTGGTATCCACCACAATATTACGGGTTACTGAACCGATATTTCCGGCAATATCGGTGGCTTTAACGACCAGAGGGAAACTACCGTCAGACAGCAGTTGTAAATCTCTACTTGGAATATTTACGCTCCAGTTTCCTTGCGCATCAACGGTAGCAACATAGCTTTTTCCGTTAAGAGAAATGACCACCGATTGCCCTGCACCCGTCAGGCCTGATTTTCCCTGCAGGGTTTGGCTTAATAACTCTTCGGCAGCATTGATAATTCCATCACCAAATGGGGTATTCAGCGTTGGTTGCGGTAACTGATTAATCAGAACGTTTAAGATGTGCTCAGCACTAAACGTTCCAGCCGGAGCTGTTACCGCTGCGGTGATGGTTGTTGCGCCATCACTCAACAATTTCAGATCGCTTGATGGTACCAGAGCGCTCCAATGGCCAGAACCATCGACGGTAGCCTGATAGCTTTTACCATTTAAAGTCACAATAACAACAGAACCTGCATCAACACCGGTGGTGATACCGTTAATCGATAAATCCTGCGTTGCCTCAACGGCGCTCAGGTAATCATCATTCGATATAATCGCAATTGAGATCCCTGGCTGATCAATATCGACAACAAAAGTATGGGTATCGGTAGCGGTTTGCCCGTCAAGATTGGTAACCGTTGCCACAATGGTGTAAGAACCGGAAGAGAATTGTTCCATTGCTCCGGCTGGTATTGTCAGATGCCAACTACCGTCAGCATCAACTGTCGCCAGATAGGTTTGTCCTCCACTTGATAGAGAACGAGCCAGTGCACTACCATCAGAAATATTGACCACCACCGAACTGCCTGGTTGGGCATTCTGTGTCATACCGCTCAGAACTTGATCGGTTTTTGATTCCGCACTATCAATCTTATCGTCGCCACCAAATGTATTAATACTAATTGCCGGCACTGTGATTTTAACAATATCTAAGGTTCCGCTGGTGCTATTGCCCGCAGCGTCGCTGACGGAAGCACTTAAGGTATAATTTCCATCCGCCAACGCCTGTAAATCAGCGCTGGAAATTACCGTTTGCCAATTCCCTTGCGCATCAACTGTTGCGGTATAGCTATTTTGCCCGAGTGTAATCGTGATTATCTGGCCTTCAGCCCCTATCGCTGTTCCGTTAACGGTTTGATTTGCAGTTGATTCAGTAGCGTCCAGCGTATTATCACCAGCAAAAGTGGAAATTGTCAGAACCGGAGCCGTGATGTCTACCGTAAAGTCATGGCTATCCTGGGCCGTTAACCCAGCCTGATTACTCACGCTAACCTGAAGTGAAGTCTTTCCATCCGCCAGAAGCTGTAGATCTGCCGCGGGAACACTGATTTGCCAGCTTCCATCGGCTGCAACCTGTGTGGTGTAGGTTTTACCACCTAAGGTGATAGTCACCGTCTGCCCGGCTTCTACATGGGCTGTCGAACCACTTACCGTTTGAACAGATTTGGCTTCGGCGGCGTTAAGTACATCATCCGTTGCGAAAGGGTTTACTGTGATGGTTGGCGCGGTAGCACTACTGTTTCCGCTATTATTGTTACCGCCATTGTTGCCATTATTGTTACCGCTATTTCCACTATTGTTGCCGCCATCACCGTTTCCAAGATTACCACCGTTATCCTGATCGCTGCTGTGATGCCCTCCCCCGGAACCGCCTGCTGCAATAGCAATACCCGCTCCGACCGCTAAAGCACCAATAATCCCGGCGATAGCTGTCGCAGATAATCCATCGTCAATCAGGCTATCAGCACCGATCGTGGTATAAGTGGGGGTAATAGTTTCTGCCGCCGCTGGCCCAGGCAAGTCCGCCAGTGGGAAGACCGCATGATTAACTTCTTTGCCATCATCAAATACCAGTTCGCTGTGTTCGCCTTTTTCATCAAGAGTAAAGAACCCCTGATAGCGTACGGTACTGCCATCTTTCATATGAACAATCAGATCGTTTCCCTGTCGCTCATAGCTGGAAACTAGCGCAGAAGTACCATGAATTCGCACTACACTGGATTGAGTTAATGTAACTACCTGACTTCCTTGAGTATAGTGTGCCAGTTGAGCACCATTATTGCGGCCGACAACTTCAACAGTTCCTAAGACGCTATTTTCCTGAGCCATTGCTAACCCCTTGTTATATACGTTGGGTAAATGTGCCGTAAAAACGACATCAGTAAGTGCTCCCCGATAACTATTTTGTTATCAGAGAATGAATCTCAGTCCGAGGGGAAAAATATCCGTAAAAGAGAATAAGCAATAATGCGTTGTCATTATTTTTTATTAATAGATATATAAGCAATGATTTTCATTTTGGCAAAATAAATACTGAAAATTATTTCAATTAATTAACTCATGAAATAATTTGAAATGACGAAATAAAGATAAGTGAAAAATAATTATTTAAAAACAATGAGATAAATAAAAATCATCAAATCAATAAATAATGCAAAACAAAAGCAATATATTGAGGAAAATATAATAAAACACATGTTAATAAATAGACTTCAGTATCAAAAATACCCCTATAATAAATCAGGTAAATAATAATTTAACAGTATAAAAAAGCCTGATTGATTATGAGTAAAGTGGCAAAAAAAACAAATAGAATATAACCAGATGAAAAATAGAAGTAATTGATTAAAAAAAGGAGAGTGACGAACTTTTGTACAGATTCAGGTAAAATACACAATCACTAATACTGCTTGAGCTATACTCAATATACAAGCGGAGAGTCATAAATCATAATGGCTATCACACTTCTGTCATCTTTGTTTTAGGGGACCGAAAAAATTGATCCAGATCACATAATTGTCTGGCCACATCGGTATTCTAAAATCATATCTGACGGCAATTGACTGACAAAGAGGTAGGTTATATGACATTAAATATTACTAGCAAACAAATGGACATTACACCGGCAATCCGTTCACACGTCGAGGACCGTCTTAAAAAGCTAGATAAATGGCAAGCTCAGTTAATTAATCCGCATATTGTGTTATCGAAAGAACCTAAAGGTTTTGTGGCCGACGCAACAATCACTACGCCAAATGGCCCTCTGGTGGCAAGTGCTAAACATGAAGATATGTATGCCGCTATCAACGAGCTCCTTCTGAAGCTTGAACGGCAACTGAATAAAGTACAGCACAAGAGTGAAGCCCGGCGTACTGAGGGCAGCGTGAAAGAGGCTAATTTGCAACAGCTTGAAGAAGATTAATCATTTTGCTTCGTTTACCAACGCGCCCTCCGGGCGCGTTTTTTTATCCCTAATGTTCATCTTTCATGCTCAACCATAACCGATGAAGCAATAATAGCGGTTGACAGAACCAAAACTGCGCGGTTAAGTTAGAGGCATCATTTATCGGAGTTTTATTATTTATGTACCGTATACCGTTTTTCTTCGCTTTCTTTTTTAGCGTCCCCTGACTGGGAGGCAATTCGTCCGTGGCTTGGAAACGAGCAGAAAGAAAGCGAAGACGAACATTAAAGCCTCCCACAGGGGGGCTTTTTTATTGGATAAGATAAAAATAAGGTAAGACGACACCATGAGCGATAACCCATTATCAGGGCTGAGAGAACGTATCACTGCACTCGATATTAAATTGCTGGAACTATTGGCCGAGCGCCGTGATTTAGCACTGGACGTAGCCCGAACCAAACAGTCAACCCATCTACCTATTCGCGATAAAGAGCGTGAGCGCGATCTGTTAAGACGCCTGGTGGAAGAAGGAAAAAAACATCGGCTTGATGGTCACTATATTACTCGTCTGTTTCAAATAATTATTGAAGATTCAGTACTAACCCAACAAGCTCTGCTGCAACAATATGTTAATCAGGACAAACTTAGCTCCGCACGTATCGCATTCCTGGGGCCAAAAGGTACTTACTCTCATCTGGCTGCGCGCCAATATGCTGCCCGCCATTTTGATACCTTGGTTGAATGCGGTTGCAGCAAGTTTGATGACATTTTCAGACAGGTAGAAATTGGTCAGGCAGACTACGGTATCCTGCCTATTGAGAACACCAGTTCCGGTTCCATTAACGAAGTGTATGATCTGTTACAGTCTACCAATCTGTTTATCGTGGGCGAATTAACCAATCCTATCAATCACTGTCTGTTATCGTCAGTAGATACCGATCTGAGTCAGATTGAAGTGGTTTATAGCCATCCACAGCCTTTCCAACAGTGTAGCCAGTATCTTAATGGCTTCCCTGAGTGGAAAATCGAATATTGTGAAAGTACCTCTGCGGCAATGGAAAAAGTTGCCAGCCTGAAATCACCTAAAGCGGTGGCGTTAGGCAGCGAACCTGGAGGGGCACTGTATAACCTTCAGGTACTGGAACACAGCCTGGCTAACCAAAAAGATAACATTACCCGCTTTATCGTCGTGGCTCGTAAACCGGTTGAAGTCGCGCCACAAATACCGGCGAAAACCACGATTATCGTTGCTACCGGTCAGCAATCTGGTGCACTGGTAGAAGCCCTGCTGGTACTGCGTAAACATGATGTGGTGATGACTAAGCTGGAATCCCGCCCAATTAACGGTAACCCGTGGGAAGAGATGTTCTACATCGATATGCAGGTGAATCTGGAATCGGAAGCTATGCAAAAAGCGCTGGAAGACTTAACACCGATTACACGTTCAGTGAAGGTATTGGGGTGTTATCCGAGTGAGACCGTGGTGCCGGTTAAAGTAAATTAATTGATTTGAGTATGAGTCAATCGGCTTTATTGGATATTCCGGCCATAATGGTCATGTACCTATATCACCTTCGGTGTACGACCGGAGGGTTGTCTGAAGTTCATCGAGCTTAGCCTTCTGATAAGTATCTTTTATCATTGAGGCCGCTGTATAGCGGCCTCAAATTGATGACAAAGTCTGATAGTTCAGTTTAATTCCTTAAGATAATCAATCATCGGGAGGAACGGGTGTTGGGGTCGACTTGGCGTAAGCCAACGACAAACAGGCAAAGCCTGTTTGAACAGCGCTGGCGCTGGCCCGCAGGGTGAAACACCGAAAGGTGTTTCATAACCGCCCCTAACCCGGCCAGGCTCGATGTGCACTACAGCTAAGTACAGACTACCTTCCGGTCGAGCACAAAGTCGATATAAGCCCTTTAGATTTTACGACCGGAATATTCATTGATGCCAATTTATCGGGTTTATCGGTAGTCAGGCCGCTATCAAATACAAACGGCAATAACTTTCGCTATCCACCAAACATATCCCTTACCCAATCAGGAACGCTGCTTTCGCTCTGTTGTTGTGGCTGCTGTTGTTCAACTGGCTGCGGTGGTGCCACACACAGGCTTTCAGGACTGTCTGTCCAGACCGGTAACCGGCGGTCTCCGCCGTTACATACGAAGTTACCATCACTGTCAGTGCCCATCATACTGATATGCTCCGGAGGCGTTAAGGTCAGTGCCAGCGGGGTTTGGTTTTCCAGATAGCGGCGGTACAGGGTTAATGCGCCGTTAGCACCCGTCAGCTTCGCCGGGCCGTTATTATCACGACCAACCCAGGCAATGGAAACCTCTTTACCGTCAATTCCCACAAACCAGCTATCGCGCAGATCGTTGGTGGTACCGGTTTTTGCCGCCAGATTATAGTTACCAAACTTACCCGCCAGTGAGCGCGAGGTTCCGCGTGCAACACCTTGCTGCATCGCATATAGAGTCAGATACGCTGCCTGAGGCTCCACGACACGCTGAGCCTGCGGCAGGCTTTGGAATAACACGGTGTTATCTTCAGCAAGTACCGAACGCAGAACCGAAAGTTTCGCCCGTTGACCACCACTACCGATAGTCTGATACATCTGCGCGGCTTCCATTGGCGTCAGACTGGTTGAACCCAATAACATAGCAGGAACGGTTTGAATTGAGCTGTCCGGCACACCCAAACGTTGAAGCATGTCTTTTACTTTATCCAGACCTAAATCCAGACCAAGATTAACCGTAGGGATGTTCAGTGAGTTGGCCAGCGCATCTACCAGCATCACTCTGCCACGGAACTGGCGATCGTAGTTTTGCGGTTGCCAGGTCTTACTGCCGGGAATATTGACCGACAGCGGCTCATCTTTCAGCCAGGTATTTAAACGATAGTTGCCCGGTTCACTCAACGCTGTCAGGTAGGTTGGTGGTTTAGCTAAAGAACCAATCGAGCGACGAGCCTGAACCGCACGGTTAAAACCAGCATATTGCGGCTGTGAACCACCAACAACAGCACGAACCTCGCCACTAAAGCGGTCAACAATCACCATTGCCGCTTCTAAATCTTTTACATTACGCGCTGCTCGCAGAGCAGGAATCCCCTCTTCCACTGCTTTTTCCGCTGCACTCTGTGACACCGGATCCAGAGTGGTGAAGATCTTCACGCCGGACAGATCGTTAACTTTATCTCCCAGCTTTTCCTGCAGCTCATTATGTACCAACTGCATAAATGCAGGCTGTGGGGTAATCACGCCACCGCGAGGCTGGACGCCCAGAGGACGGGCGCTTAACACGCCATAAAGTTCCTGATCGATTACATTTTGCTGCTGGGCTAAACGCAATACCAGATTCCGTCGCTCCAGAACAATATCCTGATTCTTCCATGGGTTATACAGGGAAGCGCCTTTTACCATACCCACCAGCATCGCCTGCTGATCGACACTTAATTCATTAATCGGACGACCGAAGAAATAGAGACTGGCTAACGGGAAGCCCCTAATTTGATCGGCTCCGCTCTGCCCCAAATAGACTTCGTTCATATACAGTTCAAGAATACGTTCTTTGCTGTATCGGGCATCCAGAATAACCGCCATGTAGGCTTCACGTAATTTACGCGACAGGGAACGCTCATTGGTTAAGAACAGGTTCTTCACCAACTGCTGCGTTAAGGTACTTCCCCCCTGAACGGTACGCCCCGCCGAGAGGTTAGCCAATACCGCACGGCCAATAGAGAACAAACTGATACCATCATGGCTATAGAAGTTACGGTCTTCAGTGGCAATCAGCATATCTGCCATGGGATAAGGGAAACTTTTACCGGCCACAAACAGGCGCTGTTCGCCGTTAGGTGCCTGCAACATAGTGATTAGCTTAGGATCGAGACGGAAGAAGCCGAACTCACGTCCGGTATCCAGATTCACAATGCGCGACAGCCCTGCGTTATTGAACTCCAGACGAGCACGGATCTGCTCTTCTTTAACATCCGGGAAATCAAACGGACGTCGCAGCATCTCGATATTATTATTCTGAACGGTATATTCACCAGGACGGGTGATTTTAGTGACATAGCGATACTGCATGCCATTAAGCAAATCCACCATCTCTTTTTTACTGTAGGACATACCCGGTTCGAGGTTAACCATGCGGCCATATACCGCCGCCGGTAAATTCCAAACCTTACCGTCAATGCGGCTACGGATTTGTGAGTCAAGATAGACACCATAAAATGCCAACAGGGCAATAGCCACGATCGCCAGCTTAATGCAGAGGCCAACGGTACGGCGTAGCCAACTCGGCTTACGGGATTTTTTAACTTTAGGCGGCATGAATAGCTCCCGATATCATTGCGCTTTTCCTCTTGAGTTCAGTCATCATCATTTAGCTTCACTACGGGTAATAAATTGCGGGCGTATTGTACCCTAATTAACCGACAGGGTAGACCATTGGTTTTACCCGCCAATAAATATATCTCACCCATGATGAAAACGTTTAGTTTTGCGGGTGGGCAGCGCATTTGCCGGATCGTCAGGCCACACATGTTTTGGATAGCGGCCCTTCATCTCTTTTTGCACCTCTTTATAAGCGCCTTGCCAAAAAGCCGCTAAATCCTGAGTAATCTGTAATGGCCGATGCGCCGGAGATAACAGCTCAACCACCAGAGAAATTCGACCATCGGCAATCACCGGGGTTTGCTTTTCGCCAAACATTTCTTGTAAACGAACGGCCAGCACCGGGGGACGTTCACTGTCGTAACGTATTGGCAAGCGAGAACCCGTTGGTACGCAATAGCTAACGGGCAGTTCGCTATCCAAACGCTGACGCTGTTGCCAGTCCAGCTTGCGGATTAACGCCTCAGAAAGATTGACCTGCCTGAGCCCTTTAATATCCCTGACGCCTTTCAGTGAGGGTAATAGCCATGTTTCCAGAGTTTCCAACAGTGCACTGTCATCCACCGAGGGCCACGGATACTGAGGTAGCCACTCCTGAGCACGCTGAATACGGGTACGCAGTTGCACCGCCTCTTCATCCCAGACTAAAGCCGAAATGCCTTGAGTTCTTATCCACTCCAACAGTGCGGCGTGTAATTGTTCTTCAGACGGTTTAGTTAACGGCTGGGCTTTTAATACCAAACGACCAATTTGTTGGCGCTGCCAGGCACGCAGCGTTCCTTTCTCTTCATCCCACTCAATGGCGCTCTGTTGTACAACCAACGTCGGCATCCGCTGAACTAACACTTCAGGATCGATTTTAGCTGCCAGCAACATACGTGCATCAGGGCTGTTCGCCCCTTGCAATAATGAAGCGGCAATCAGCCACTCGGAACGCCACAGGCCGTCATCCGTATCAATTTGGGCACCCATACCGTTCGCCAGCAGATAACGCCCCTCTTCTCCACGTTTTTGAGCTATACGATCGGCAAAACCTGCCGCCAGTAAAAAAGGTATCTCATCGCTGTCCGGTGTGCTGTTGCGACATTTTAATCGCTGCCCCAGCTGCCGGGCACGTTTTGTCCATGCTGCCTGAGGATGCAGCAGCCAATAACTAATGTCTTTATTGCCGTTTCTCGGCGGTTCTTCCACAATCGCAGTCAATAACAGAGCAGTAGCTAAGGATTCGGGCTTCTGTTTTTTCGCATAAACCAACATCGCCGCCAGTCGTGGTTCACAGCCCGTCTCCGCCATTTGCCGCCCGGTTTGAGTCAAGTTCCCCTGCTCATCAACAGCATCAAGCTGAATCAACAGCCGTCGGGCGGCAGCTAAAGAAGTCGCTGGAGGTGAATCTAACCAGCGCATTTGCTGAATATCGCGGCAACCCCATTGCAATAATTCCATGGTCAGGCCGGATAAATCACTTTGCATAATTTCGGCTTCACCCTGCTCAGCAGCACGCTCTGCCTGCTCGCGGGAAAACAAGTGCCAACATGCACCGGCAGATAAACGACCGGCACGACCGACACGCTGGGTCATGGAGGCTTTGGAAATACGTTGAGTGATTAAGCGCGTCAATCCGGTTCGGGGGTCGAAACGTGCCACCCGCTCAAGACCGCTATCGACTACCAGATTAATGCCATCAATGGTCAAACTGGTTTCGGCAATATTAGTGGCTAACACAATTTTTCGCCGCCCTGAAGGCGAAGGGGAAATTGCTTTTTGCTGCTCAGCCAGAGACAGTGCACCATACAAAGGGCAGAGATCGAGATTATCCATCAGACTACCTGATAATAAATCACACACCCGCCGAATTTCTGCCACGCCCGGCAAAAATAACAGCATAGAACCTGAGTGCTGATTCACTATCTGCCTGACTGCTTGCGCTACCTTATCTTCAAAATACCCACTGGCTGGCAGCGACAAGTAGTGTCGTTCAACGGGAAAGCTACGCCCTTCAGCAGAAATCACTGGCGCATCCGGCAAAAACTGTTGCAGCCGTTGATTATCCAGCGTTGCTGACATAATCAACAGTTTCAGATCGTCCCGCAGCCCGCTTTGCACATCCAATAATAAGCTAAGGGCTAAATCCGCCTGTAAGCTACGTTCATGAAATTCATCAAGAATCACCAGCGAAACATCTTCCAGCATCGGATCCTGTTGTAGCATACGGATTAGCACGCCTTCCGTCACCACTTCCAAACGCGTCTCCGGCCCGCTCAAGCTTTCAGAACGCATCCGATAGCCAATATTCTCACCCACCGGTTGATTCAACTGCTGAGCTAACCGCTGCGCTACACTGCGAGCCGCCAGACGACGCGGTTCCAACATAATAATCCGCCCCGACAGCCAGGATGACTGCTCAAGCAATTTCAACGGCAACCAGGTCGATTTACCCGCACCGGGTGGTGCCTGCAACAATACGCAAGGCGAATGCTGCAAAGCATCAAGCAAGGGTTGAAGAACTTCACTTACCGGCAAAGACACGTATAACCTCAATCAGATAACTTAGGTATCAAAATAAATTTTATCGGCTCATAGTGTACCAGCCGCCAAAACAACCGACAGGATAACTTTCATTGATTTACCAAACTGGACACATGGTGAATAATAGGCCGCGTTAAAATCGACCTGGCATAAACCGATGAAGTTCTTTATCTGCTAGCAATGCTAATCGTTGGGCGAGGCCGCCGTTGGGGTCGTAGCAGCTTTAGCTGCCGAAGCGCCCTTGGGCGAACCAGGCCAACGCGCTCCGTTTCCAAGTACAAATGGTCTTCCGGCCGAGCACAACGTAAACATAAGCAAATTGCTTTTACGGCCGGAACCTCCACGAAAGCTAACACAACCAAGATCGCAACCACTGACCGGAGTTTCAAAGCGACCTTTAAAAACCAATAGGATCTCCCATGAACTTCACCACCCCACTGCAATCCGCCACGTTAATCAAACGCTATAAGCGTTTCCTTGCCGATGTCATTACGCCGCAGGGGGAAGAACTCACACTGCATTGCGCTAACACCGGCGCCATGACCGGCTGCGCTGAACCCGGAGATACCGTTTGGTACTCCACTTCCGACAATCCTAAACGGAAATATCCCCACTCATGGGAACTCACCCAAACTCAGGCCGGCGATATGATTTGTGTGAATACACTACAAGCCAACGCTCTGGTAAAAGAGGCGCTGGAGAATCAGTGGATTAAAGAGCTAAGTGGCTACAGTTCGTTACGCAGCGAAGTTCGCTATGGCGATGAAAACAGCCGCATCGATTTTCTGTTAGAGCATCCTGACCAACCAAAATGCTATGTTGAAGTAAAATCCGTCACTCTGTTACAACAGGGCTGTGGCTATTTTCCTGACGCGGTCACAACTCGAGGTCAAAAACATCTGCGTGAATTACAAATAATGGCAGAAAATGGACATCGCGCTATGCTTTTCTTTGCCGTGCTACACAGTGGAATTGACAGCGTTAAAGTGGCACAACATATTGATCCAATTTACGCAAAGCTTTTTGAACAAGTTAAGAAACACAGTGTCGAAGTCGTCTGTTATAAAGCCAGACTATCGCCAACAGAGGTGATACTACAAAGTCCGGTATCCGTCACAGGTTAAATTTTCAGGTAAAAAGTAATAAAAGAAGATAGTTTTGGTTAAATAACCAGCAATCACACCAGCATGAACATGCTTTTCTTCACAGCATTGTCATACTTAAGGCAGGAAAAATTGCTAACTTCATCTTCATCTGTTATTTATAGCGGCCTGATTTTTTCTCTAGTGTAAAACTACAACGCGTATTTTGTAGGAGAAGCAAAATGCAAGAAGGGCAAAAGCGTAAAACATCGTCCTTAAGTATCCTGGCTATCGCAGGCTTAGAGCCTTATAAAGAGAAGCCGGGAGAAGAATATATGAACGAAGCCCAGCTTAAACATTTCAAGCTGATTCTTGAAGCATGGCGTGGCCAATTGAGAGACGAAGTCGATCGTACTGTCAGCCATATGCAAGACGAAGCGGCTAACTTCCCCGACCCTGCTGACCGTGCGACGCAGGAAGAAGAGTTTAGTCTTGAGCTGCGCAATCGCGATCGTGAACGTAAACTGATCAAAAAAATCGATAAAACTCTGCAAAAAATTGCAGAAGACGATTTTGGTTATTGTGAATCCTGCGGCGTCGAAATCGGTATTCGTCGCCTTGAAGCCCGTCCTACTGCCGATCTGTGTATCGATTGTAAAACGCTGGCTGAAATTCGCGAAAAACAAATGGCAGGTTAATCTGTCCGTTAATTCTGCTTCCCTTACCGGTTCTGCCACCTTCTGATGGCAGAACAAGGGAACAGCGATGGCGGGTTCAGGCTGTTCAACCACGTTAATGACTAACCGTTATGTGGGGCGTTTTGCTCCCTCTCCTTCCGGAGATTTGCATTTTGGTTCCCTGATTGCCGCGCTGGGCAGTTTTTTGCAGGCGCGGTCAAATCATGGGGATTGGTTAGTCCGCATCGAAGATATAGACCCTCCCAGAGAAGTAACCGGTTCTGCTTCGCGTATTCTGACTACCCTGGAACATTATGGATTGCACTGGGATGGAGAGGTACTCTACCAGTCTCAACGTAGTGATGCCTATCGCCAGATTCTGCACCAGCTTTACCAACAACAACGTTGCTATTATTGCCACTGTACTCGCGCCAGAATTCAACAGTCTGGTGGCATTTATGATGGGCACTGTCGTAATTTATCACTACCCTCTCAGAATGCGTCTTTGCGTTTGCACGTAACGCAACCGGTTTATCAGTTTCACGATAAGCATTTGGGAACACTGGTGGCCGAACCGACCTTTGCCAGTGAAGATTTTATTATCCATCGTAAAGATGGGCTGTTTGCCTATAATCTTGCCGTGGTAGTGGATGACCACTTTCAGGGTGTGACTGAAATTGTCCGGGGCGCCGATTTGATTCAGCCAACCGTACGACAAATTGCTCTGTACCGTCAGTTAGACTGGAAAGAACCTGACTATTTCCACCTTCCACTGGCGTTAAATAACCAGGGACATAAGCTATCTAAACAGAACTATGCCCCACCGTTATCCCTTGAGCACCCTCTGCCAATACTGGCGGAAGCAATGCAGTTCTTAGGACAATCACTACCTGATGACTGGCAGGATGCTTCCATTGAAGCATTGCTGGCGTGGGGTATTGATCATTGGGATCATCGCCGCGTACCCATAACGCCGGAGCTAACCACACACTTTCCATTCTCAAATGATTCAGTGTGAGCTATTATAGACCGCCGTTTACCATACGTGGTTTACTGACTACTATTTGATTATTTGATGAGTCTCCTGAACGGCGCCGCTCATCGCTGACAGATACACTATGACCGAGGTGCCCTATTTTTACCCGCGTAGCTAATTTTTGCCGCAAGGTACTCACCCGAGAGTCTGATTCAGACATACAGGAACAGAGCCACAACACTGATGATGTGGTTATCATTCCCCGTGCGCAGCACACTATTTCTCGTAAGGACATTAGCGATAATGCCCTGAAAGTCCTGTACCGATTAAATAAATCGGGATATGAGGCCTATCTGGTTGGCGGCGGTGTCCGCGACCTGCTGCTGAATAAAAAACCAAAAGATTTTGATATCACTACCAATGCGACACCTGAGCAGGTGCGTAAACTGTTTCGTAACTGCCGCCTGATTGGCCGCCGTTTTCGTCTGGCCCATATTATGTTCGGGCCTGAGATTATCGAAGTTGCCACCTTCCGTGGCGTGCACAGCGATAACAATGACAAAAATGAATCTCAGCAGGCTAACAACGGTATGCTGCTGCGTGATAACGTCTACGGTTCCATTACCGAAGATGCCCATCGGCGCGACTTTACTGTTAACAGCCTCTACTACAGTGCCGATGATTTCACGCTGCGTGACTTCACCGGAGGACTGCAAGACTTACAGCAAGGCATTATTCGCCTGATTGGCGATCCGGAAACCCGTTACCGTGAAGATCCGGTGCGAATGCTCAGAGCGATTCGTTTTGCCGCTAAGCATGATATGCGTATTGAGACAGCAACGGCAGAACCCATTACCCGTTTAGCCCATTTACTGCGTGATATTCCCCCGGCACGGTTGTTTGAAGAAGCCTTAAAGCTGCTACAAGCCGGATACGGTTATCCCACTTATCAATTACTGCGTGAACATAACCTGTTTAAGGCGTTATTCCCGCTCATTGATAAGAGCTTTACGCCTCAGGGCGACAGCAATATGGAGAAGATCCTCAGTCAGGTGCTGAAGAATACTGACCAACGGTTGCAAAACGGAAAGCGCGTGAATCCGGCGTTCCTGTTTGCAGCCATGTTGTGGTACCCGCTGGTTGAGCATGCCCAAAAGCTGGCTCAGGAAAGCGGTCTGGCTTATTACGATGCTTTTGCCCTTGCCATGAATGATATTTTGGATGAGCAGTGTATGACGCTGGCCATTCCTAAACGTATTACATCGTTAGTGCGTGATATCTGGCAATTACAGATACGTTTACCGCGTCGCCAGGGGAAAAAAGCCTATAAACTGATGGAACATCCAAAATTCCGCGCTTCGTTTGACTTATTGCTGCTCAGAGCCGAAATTGAAAAAGGCGAAGTGCAGAAGCTAAGCCACTGGTGGGATGAGTTCCAACAGGCGGATATGCAACGTCAAAAGACTATGCTCAATGCGCTGGGTGATGAACCATCCCGCCATCGCCGGTCGCGGCGGCCACGCAAAAATACGCCAAAGCCGCAATAACCTTCTGACTTAAGCCTCCTGACGGAGGCTTAATCGCATAATGGACAGAGATGATGACTCAGGTATTTATCGCATTAGGCAGTAATCTTAATCAGCCGCTGGCACAGGTTGAAGCGGCATTGAACGCTATAAAGCTGATCCCTCAAACTCATCTGGTCACCTGCTCACCGTTCTATCGTACTAAACCGTTAGGTCCACAAGACCAGCCTGATTATCTGAATGCGGTAGTAGAACTGGATACTCAACTTTCTGCTGAGAGTCTGCTTGATGCTACTCAGGCCATTGAACTGAACCAGGGACGGGAGAGAAAGGAGCATCGTTGGGGGCCTCGTACGTTGGATCTGGATATTTTACTGTTTGGCAACCAGACCATTAACACCCCACGTCTGACAGTACCTCACTATGATATGCACAACCGGGGATTCATGCTTTATCCACTGGCTGATATCGCTCCAGACCTGATTTTTCCTGATGGCAGTACGCTGGCTTCATTGCTGTCTCGGATACCGGCTGATGGATTAGAGCGCTGGTTTCCTGAGTAAGAATCTCACGGATATAACGCTATCTTCACCCCGGATATTCATTTGTCAGGTAATTAATATAATCACCTGTTTGTTTCCCATATATTATCAAAAACATTACCCATAATTTCGCTATGGTTTTTGTAAAAATCCACTACCAATCTATGCTTATAATATCAATTTGAATTATTAAACATAAATATATATTACTCTCTGGTATTTGGATATTTTCTATGCTTTTTGACGGTATCATTATTAATATCAGCATCATGCTGACTGGGTTTTATTTTATTTCTAAACTGACGACAGCACCTTTAGATGTCAATCTTTCTTTAAGCAAAAAGATACAAGTTGGCCTGTGTAATGGCTTGTTATGCTTTGTTTTAATGAAATTTGCGATTCCTACCATTCACTATACGTTTATCGATCTCAGGCATATTCCTCTGATTATTATTGCCTGTTACGTTGGCCCAGTTCCAACGCTCATTACCGCGTTCATTATTTCAATTACACGCTTGAGTATCAGCTTTAATGATACTGCTATCTTTATTTCTATTATTTACGCTCTGATGGGAACAACACTGGCTTTTTGTTCACATTACATTCAACGTTCTTTGTTATATCGCATGATCTTATTCAGCACCATTAGCCTGTTATTTATCTGTCTGGGCTCTTGTTTTGTCACACAAGATATCAATAAGATCATCAAATTCAGCCTGATGATGAGTCTTTCATCAGCGATTGGCATGCAATTTTCTTTTATGTTGTTAAAAGATATAAAACAACAAAAAATGGAAATGATAACTACGGTCACGATGCCGGTGATAAAATATTAAAAGATATGGCCAGCCTTTTGGATTCCTATACGACTTATAGTCGAAAAATCTTTCGCATTGGCGGGGAGGAATTTGCCATCATTCTGACTGATTACCCCATTTCTCTGGCAAAAAAAGTAGCAGAAGAGATCCGTCAGAAAACAGAGCAGAATATCTTCTGCTTACCTAATGGACAGCAGATCAATATCACCATTTCTATTGGCATCAGTAACAGTGAACAGCAATATGACAATAACCGCCAGTCACTGTTTCAGCGTGCCGATCTGGCGTTGTATCAGGCAAAATCAAACGGTAGAAATCAAACCCGATACCTGTCTGATGATAAATTGTTAACTCTGGTATCCAACGGATAATTTATTGTTTTGTCACCATTGGCTTAATATCCGAGCGGGTATTGGCAATACGCTCGGCCATTGCCTGAATGCTATCTGAACTTAAGATATACAAACGTTTAAGAGTAAAAGGATTATCCCCCGGTTTAACCTTTCCTCTGACCGTGGTCACCGCCAGACGATATCCCGCCAGTTTTGCGGCCTGGATGGCATTGTCGTTATAGCCGCCAAACGGATAAGAAATATACTGCACCCGAGGATTAAACTGAGTCAGTGCACGGCGTGAACGTTCAAAATCTAACTCAATATTATGCTCATCACGGCTTAATAATACCGGGCGTTTATCATCTGAATAACGATGTAAAAAGTGAGTATGCGACTGAATATCAAACACATCCTGAATCTGTTTGAGCTCGCTGATACTCATAAACTGTAAAGAGTTTGGATCCCAGGTTTGAGGATTGTGCTTAATTCTCGATGAAATAATAAACGCTGTCGCCTGCTGATCATATTTTTTCAAAATGGGGTAAGCGTAGCGGTTAACGGATTTCAATCCATCGTCGAAGGTTAATACCACCGCTTTCGCCGGAATATTCAGGGTATTATTTAAGTAACCTTCCAATTGATACAGACTGATAGTCTGATAATTCGCCTGTTTCAGGTAGGCCATTTGGTTATCAAATGCCGTTACTGAGGTGGTGGTTGAAGTATGGCGAAAATATTTATTCTCGCTGTCCTGCAAAATATGGTGATAGGTCAGCACCGGTACGCCATTATCCAGCTCACATTCATCAGCCTGAATATATTTAGCATCATCACCGATATTGATTTCATACCAAAGAGAGCCATCTTCGCCCCTTAAACGACCAAGGATGGGATAGCGCAGATTCTCATTCAGTACCCCAAAAATTTTGCTGGTATCTTTTGGCTGATCGTAAATCGTGGTTGGGCGTACGGTAATCAGGTTCTGATTTAGCTTCTGCAAATCGGCTAAAGCCAACCCCAATGCTTTTTTAGATTTAGTAAGGGGTAATACTGCATCTTTTGGAATCAGCCCATGGGCATTCCCGAATGTAAATTCGTAGTAGTTAGGGCTTAGTGGATAAACCATGATCTCCTGATCTTTATCCAGACTACCCACGTTAATAATATCATTGCCAACTTGAGCCATGATCTGGCTATCACGAATAATACGGACTTGAACTGGTTTTATATCATCACCTTGTGATTCATCATCTGCCGCAGCGCAGGCCGAGAATATAATCAAAGGTAAAGTAATCAGCGTAATGAGAAGAGACTTAAGACGCATAAGTTATATTTTTCTTATAGGAATACAAAACACCGGAATATAGCAGAACTGAATATTAACGTTATTCTCATGCAATTATGGAGTAAGGCACCTTATTACAGGATCGGCACACCTTACGTCACCACTATTTATTAAAATAGCGGTAATGCCCATTAATTTTCCATAAAAATAAAATGTCTTCAGCCCGAGCTCCGGAACCTATATTGTGCACAACCAACGGCCTGCCTTCGCGGGTATAACGATCGGTCACAATACCTATATGGGGTAGTCCATTATCCAAGCGCCAGGAAACAATGTCACCGGGTAAGTAATCCCTTGCATTGAGTGAGACTGGCTGCTCCATTTTATGCCGTTTAAAATAAGTTTCAAGATTCGGCACTCGTCGATGATCAATATTTGTGTCAGGTTTCTTCAACCCCCAAATTCGAGGATAAGAAGAAAAATTGCCTTTCATATCCTGATGAACCAACTGCTGTAAATCGGCACCCTGTTGGCGCAAGGCCCGAATCACCACATCAGAACAGACACCCCGTTCAATATCAACATCACCACCGGGATAAGACAAAGAAACATAAGCCGGATCGTAATAGCGCGTTTTTCCTATCTGCTCCTCCGCGCTTAGCGCTAACGCCTGATTAGTTTGCTTTTGGATCGGTGCTACAACCGGAGATATTGATGTTGCTGCACGAAGCGGAGCTTGACTATCGGACTGAAGAGAACCGCTGAAAAATATAGCAGTACCAGACATAAGCAAAAGCGCTAAAACTGTATTGAAAATCTTCATCCCTGAATCCTTTTCTGACAGGTTTTAACGGAAGAACCCGAAGATAAATACGGTATTAATTTAAACCGCATTCAAATTCAGGTTCAGCCGCGCATCGTTACCACTAGCTGCGTAATCCACGTCCGCGAGAAATTAACCACCAACTTAACAAATAGAATACGGCGGTAAACGCAATTAACACCCCAAAAGTCAGGGTAAGTGACACATCGGAAATACCAAGGAAACCATAGCGGAAACCACTAATCATATAAACGATTGGGTTTACTTTCGACACCATCTGCCATACCGGAGGTAGCAGCGTCAGTGAATAGAATACCCCACCCAGATAGGTCAACGGCGTCAATACGAAAGTTGGTACGATGCTGATATCATCAAAGGTTTCAGCAAAAATAGCGTTCACCAATCCACCTAACGAGAACAGCACAGAGGTCAGCAGCAGCGTTACGGCAATCACCCACCAGGAATGAATTTCCAGCGAAACGAAAAACAGTGACACCAGGGTAACCAATACGCCCACACAAATACCGCGAGCAACACCGCCCCCGACAAAACCGAGAATAATAATGTGCGTCGGTACCGGTGCTACCAGCAACTCTTCAATACTGTGCTGATATTTAGCACCAAAGAATGATGAAGCCACGTTAGAATAGGAGTTGGTAATCACTGACATCATAATCAGACCAGGTACGATAAACTGCATATAGTCTACCCCCTGCATCTCACCAATACGTGAACCAATCAGATTACCGAAAATAATAAAATAGAGCGTCATGGTGATCACCGGAGGAACCAGTGTCTGCACCCAGATACGGCCGAAACGAGTGACCTCTTTTATCCAGATACTTTTTAACGCTATCCAGTAGAGATTAATCATTCTGCCTCTTCCTTATAATCATTAACTAAATGAACAAATAACTCTTCAAGCCGGTTAGCCTTATTGCGCATACTCAGCACTGAAACACCCTGTGCACTGAGCTGAGCAAAAACGCTATTTAGCCCCTGCTCTCTTTCTACTTCCACTTCTAATGTTGAAGTATCCAGCAGGCGACTAATATAACCATCCAGATGCGGAATGGGGCTTTTTGGCGCTAAATCGAGAATAAAGGTTTCTGACTTAAGCTTTGCCAGTAGCTCGCGCATCGAGGTATTTTCCACCAGTTCGCCCTGACGAATAATACCGATATTGCGACACAGCATCTCCGCCTCTTCCAGATAATGAGTGGTGAGGATAATGGTAATTCCCTGTTGATTCAGTTCCTTCAGGAACTGCCACATTGAGCGACGCAGCTCAATATCAACGCCGGCGGTCGGTTCATCAAGAATTAATAATTTTGGTTGATGCATTAACGCACGAGCAATCATCAGGCGACGTTTCATACCACCGGAAAGGCGCATGGCTTTTTCATTGCGCTTTTCCCATAGTTCTAAACGCTGCAAATAAGTTTTAGCCCGAGATAATGCCTCCTGACGTGGAACGCCATAATATCCCGCCTGGGTTATCACAATCTGCATAACCGTTTCGAATGGATTAAAGTTAAATTCCTGGGGAACCAGACCCAACTGGCGTTTGGCATTCACTAAATCATTATCAATGTCATAACCGAACACGCGCACATGGCCCGCGCTTTTATTTACCAGAGAGCTGATAATGCCAATTGTTGTGGATTTACCGGCTCCATTAGGGCCAAGCAGCGCATAAAAATCGCCGGCTTCCACGTTCAGATTTATTCCTCGCAACGCCTTCACGCCACCGGCGTAAACTTTACTTAATTGCGATAATTCCAACGCGTATGTCATAAATGAGAGATTACCTTGTATCGATGCAAAAAATAGAAACAGGCCGCAAAATGCGACCGTTCTTTATTGTGCTAGCTTAATCGTTACATCAAAAGTTAACAAATTAAAAATTAACACTTTTGAAACATATCAATCGGGTATAACATAATCACCTTGCTGTTATCCCACTACCCCAACGGGTCGAGCCTGCTATTTTCGCTATGGTCATAGATGCCCGCCCCATCGGTATGAATAACTGGCAACACCATAAACGATAGACAATCCGTGGTTCTGTTTTGAAAAGTACCACCATTACCTTATATTAACGCCATTAAAAACTGCGAGCTATTAAACTGTATGAAAGAAATAGAACGACTAATGCATAATAATGAGGTCTGGTCAGCCAGTATCAGCAAGGACGACCCCGAATTTTTTGAGCGTTTGGCATTAGCACAACGGCCACGCTTTTTATGGATTGGTTGCTCGGACAGTCGTGTTCCAGCAGAACGGTTAACCGGTCTGGAACCTGGCGAACTGTTTGTACACCGTAATGTTGCTAACCTGGTCATCCATACCGACCTTAACTGTTTATCCGTGGTTCAGTACGCCGTTGAAGTACTGGAAGTAGAACACATTATTATTTGTGGTCACTACGACTGTGGCGGCGTAACCGCGGCAATTAACAACCCTGAGCTGGGCCTGATTAATAACTGGCTGCTACACATTCGCGACCTCTGGTATAAACACAGCTCACTGATTGGTGAACTACCGCCAGAAAAACGTGCCGACCTGCTAAGCGAAATTAATGTGGTCGAGCAAGTGTATAACCTGGGCCATTCCACCATTGTTCAGTCCGCCTGGAAACGTGGGCAAAAAGTTCTGATTCATGGTTGGGTATACGGTATGCAGGATGGCAGATTACGCGATCTGGAAGTCAGTGCTAATAGCCGTGAATCCCTTGAATTACTGTATCGCAAAGCGATATCCAATTTGCTACTGACGGACAGTAAATAACCCTCAGTGACAATATAATAAAAGCGGAATAATCGAAGAACGGTCATTCCGCTTTTATTTTTACTGGTGATTACTCATCCAGCAACACAACCTTGCCAACATAAGGCAGATGACGATAGCGCTGCGCGTAGTCAATGCCATAGCCAACCACAAACTCATCTTCAATTGAGAAACCAATATAGTCGATTGGTACCGGGACTTCACGGCGCGATGGCTTGTCCAGCAGAGTACACAGTGCAATTGAGTTAGGCTCACGCAACTGCAAAATTTCGCGTACTTTGGTCAGGGTATAACCGGTATCAATAATGTCCTCAACGATCAGCACATCTTTACCACGTATATCTTCGTCTAAATCTTTCAGAATCTTAACGTCACGGTTGCTGCTCATGCTGCTGCCATAGCTGGAAGCAGTCATAAAATCGACTTCGTGATTTACCGTGATCATACGACATAAATCAGCCATAAAAATGAAAGAACCCCGCAATAGCCCAACCAGGACCAGCTCTTTGCCGCTGTCGCGATAGTGTTGATTAATTTGGGTGGCGAGTTCAGCAATACGTGCTTTCACGTCTTGCTCGGAAATCATAACTTCAACAATGTGTTTCATAGAAAAATCCGATCAGTTTGCCTGAACGTAGATCCTTTGACTGAAAGAAAGCACGAGAGTTTATCACAACTCTTTCATGGGTGCGATGTGCGCTTTGATTGCCGGTGCCGTTGAAATCATCGATTTATGTATGAAAAATAACCGGTTAACTAAAGAATTAACCGGTCAGATAATTAATTTTTTAACCCTGCGTCTTCTTCTACCTGACGAACAATGGCCTTGCCCATCCACTGAACGATATCCTGAATTTGATCTGAATCCAGGTTCCAAATGTCTTTAAATACCAGGAATACTTCTGAACCATAAATTAACGAGAAGGCATGTTTCATGCGATCCAAATCGGCCGCTGCGACACGGTCTCTTAGCGGCTCAGCAGCCATTTCAACTAAACGCTTACGATTACCCCGGACAAACAGTTTCTCTTTATCGACCTCTTTGATCCAGCCGCTGGGCACGCAAATCTGCCCACTGCTGTAAAGAGACGCGTAAAGCCGCTCTCAACGCTCCCTCATGCTTTTCCATCTGAGGATAAGCAAAGGACAATAAAGCAGAAATGCGTTCACTTACGGTATCTTGCTGAGGTCGCCACTCTTGTATTGGCCCTAAACTTTCATCGACAATCGTCGAAACCAGAGCACTTTGAGTAGGAAAATAACGGTAAGCCGTAGCACGAGACACTCCCGCTTCGTTTGCCAACTCGGTAATGGAGGGGAACCATCCCTTCTCGAGCATTTCCATTGCGGTAGAAATTAGCTTATTTAACGTACGGGCTCGGGCACGAGTTAACATTGGTTGCCCTTCATTTGAAGCGACTTTTTTTTCATTTTGTAAGTCATTTCTCATTTTTAATATGATACTCTAGTCTCATTATGGCTATTTTACATACATGGGGTACAGTATGTGACGTTTACTAACTAATACCTCGTCTAAATAAATTCAGAGCCAAGGAAGTGTTACGATGAAAAGAAAAACTGTTTATGTTGCAACAACTTTTGATACCAAAAGTGAAGAGGCTTTTTACATTCGAGACCTGATTAATGCAACTGACCTTTTAGTCACCACCGTTGATTTATCAACCAAATCTCCAGATAACCATTTTGACACTACCTTTTCTGCACAAGAAATTGCGGCACACCATCCACAAGGGGCTGCAAGCGTGTTTTGTGGCGATCGTGGAAAATCGATGGTGGCAATGGCTCAAGCGTTTGAAAAATTTATGCTATCCCGAGACGATGTGGCCGGAATTATCGGTCTTGGCGGTTCCGGAGGTACATCACTGATTACGCCAGCAATGCAAGCCCTGCCTATTGGCTTGCCTAAACTTATGGTGTCCACCATGGCTTCCGGTGATGTCTCAAACTACATTGGTGCCAGCGATATCGATATGCTCTATTCCGTTACCGATATTGCCGGCCTGAACCGCATTTCCCGTCAGGTTCTGGCCAATGCCGCCCACAGTATTGCCGGTGCGGTTAAGTTCGTTATTCCTGAAGTTAAAAATGAGAAACCAGCACTGGGCCTGACGATGTTTGGCGTAACAACACCATGCATGCAGGCTATTTCAGCTCAGTTAACCGATAAGTTTGATTGTCTCACTTTCCATGCAACCGGAACCGGCGGCACCGCGATGGAGAAACTGGCTGCCAGCCATTTACTGGACGGATTGCTGGATATAACCACTACTGAAATCTGTGATCTGCTGTTTGGTGGTGTATTGGCCTGTGGCCCTGACCGTCTGGACGTTGTGGCTCAAACCGAGCTTCCTTACGTAGGTTCCTGTGGCGCACTGGATATGGTTAATTTCGGTAACCCCAGCACCATACCAGCTCATTATAAAGACCGCCTGTTCTACCCACACAATGCGCAGGTAACGTTAATGCGCACCACCAAAGAAGAGAACCAACAAATGGGTGAATGGATCGGGCGCAAACTGAATGCCTGTAACGGCGAAGTGCGCTTCCTGATCCCTGAGGGCGGCGTTTCTGCGCTGGACGCCCCAGGTCAACTATTCTGGTCACCCGAAAATGATGCCGCTCTGTTTGAAGCGCTGGAAAAAACCGTAATTCAAACTGAACGCCGCCGTCTGGTTCGCGTTCCATACAATATTAACGATCCGCGTTTTGCCGATGAGGCTGTTAACCAATTTCATCAAATCTGGAATAAAAAATAAGGAGTCCCTATGTCACGTTTTACCCGTGAAGAGCTATTACAAAAATTTCGCGCCATGATTGCTCGCAAAGAACCCATTATCGGCGGTGGCGCCGGTACCGGGCTGTCAGCTAAGTGTGAAGAAGCGGGTGGTATCGATCTGATCGTTATCTATAACTCAGGGCGCTACCGCATGGCGGGTCGTGGATCTCTGGCTGGTTTGCTGGCCTACGGCAATGCTAATGATATCGTTATGGAAATGGCTAAAGAAGTTTTGCCGGTAGTAAAAAATACGCCAGTGTTAGCCGGCGTTAACGGTACCGATCCTTTTGTTAATCTTGATGTATTTTTAGATGATGTGGCGCGAGTTGGTTTTTCTGGCGTACAAAACTTCCCTACCGTTGGTTTGATCGATGGTAACTTCAGAGCCAATCTTGAAGAAACCGGTATGGGATATGGGCTGGAAGTTGAGATGATCCGTAAGGCGCATCAAAAAGGCCTGCTGACCACGCCATACGTCTTCAGCGAAGCTGATGCCATCGCCATGACGGAAGCCGGTGCAGATATCATCGTTCCTCATATGGGATTAACCACCGGCGGTAACATTGGTGCGGAAACAGCCATGAAACTGGAAGATTGTGTTCCGGTGATTAATGCCTGGGCGAAAGCGGCTAAGAGCGTGCGCAAAGACATTATTGTTCTTTGTCACGGAGGCCCTATCTCCTCTCCGGAAGATGCCCACTATATTCTGGCTAATTGTCCTGATTGTGACGGTTTCTACGGAGCCAGCTCAATGGAACGCCTGCCAACGGAAGTGGCACTGACAGACACCACCCGTCAGTTTAAAAATATCACTCGCTAACGACTAAAAAGCCCGCCGGTACTGAACTGGCGGGCTTTGAAACGTTAGATAAACCTAATCAATCAGTATCTGCGAATATTCTGACCGTAAAAACACTGTGCTGATATCCGCACCAGAAACGGTCGGTAAACCATCTGTACTCAGCTGTAGAGTGCGTTGGGTCTGGCCGGGCCAGGGGCAGTTATGAAACACCTTGCGGTGTTCAAACAGGCTTTGCCTGTTTGTCGTTGGCTTACACCAAGTCGCCCCAACACCCGCCCCTCTCAACGATTAGCTATCTTAAGATAGAAAACTGAACTATCACGCTTCATTTTCAATCTGAAAACACACCTGTACCGCAGCGCTTTATTTATAAATATATCGGCTACTTATAAATCTCTGCGGAAATACGCCAATACGGTGATGTATCAAAAGAGCGAGCGCCAATAACGCGAAAATAAGTCGCCCCGGCTTTTTCAGCTTTCTCCCCTATCGCCTGTACCGCTTGATCTAAGGTCTCAACTCTTACCGTATCGCTAATTACTCCAAGACTGGTCAGATTCATCTTTTCAGCCTGTTGAGTATTAATAACTTCAGTAATGGCATAAGCCGAATTAAGACTTAAAGCGAGAAATGTCGCAGTCAGTATCAAAGATGCCTTCATGGATTTTATCCTTCAGGATTTTACATTGGACTTATCATACGCTGGATTTTGAGGAGGGAGAAGCTATCGGGGAGCCGGATACCTGCCTGACGGCAGGTTATCCATAGCGAGGTTTAGCAGTTAAAGATTAACGATAAATCTCTGCCGCAACACGCCAGTTATTTGAGTCATCATTAGAGTTAGCTGCAATAACACGATAGTAAGAGGCATGTTGGCTTTCAGCTTTTTTAGCAATCGCGCTAACTGCCTGATCCATATCTGCTACGCGAACTGAACCTGAAATAGTACCCATGCTTTGTAAGCTGGCAGCCTGTTGGCTGTTGACTTCAGTAGCAGCATAAGCTGAACCTACGCTAAATGTTAATAACAGAGCGGCTAAAGTGGTTGATACTTTCATGATATATACCTTCTTAAATTTTCAAATTTTTTGAATATGATTTTCAAAATAATTAAACCAA
Source organism: Limnobaculum allomyrinae (assembly GCF_016649425.1). GTDB lineage: Bacteria > Pseudomonadota > Gammaproteobacteria > Enterobacterales > Enterobacteriaceae > Limnobaculum > Limnobaculum allomyrinae. The sequence goes on along the minus strand of NZ_JADRCR010000008.1, from coordinate 76,304 downwards.
AAATCAAAACTATATTTAACACATTGATTAAAATGGCTAACAAATAAAAATCTAAGTCAATTTAATTCAAAGCTTGCGTGAATAATAAATTCAAAAATGTGATCTGGATTAGCTTTTAATGCTTATTTTTTTTAACATTTGCACAATTTCCACTCAACAACTACAACACATTTCAATAAATTCACAGGCTTAACCCTTTTTGATTTTTAGTGCTATCACAGTTGATTCTTTCTTTTTAATAAAATACTGTACCGTACAGTACGAATACGGAGAGAGAAATGGGATTAAGTAAAGAAGATCGCCGAACACACATTCTTCAAAAAGCCACAGATATCTTTCTGAATCATGGTTATGAGCGTACATCTATGGATGAAGTGAATGAATGTATCGGTTGTTCTAAAGCCACTCTCTACAAGTACTTCAGCTCTAAACAGGAGTTGTTCATCAATGTGATAGACCATGCGGTTCATACTTATACTCAGGTCATTATTAATGCTACCGCTCAGCTACAAAACCAAAAGATAGATTGCTGGCAATCTTTGCACAATTTTGGCGTTAGCTATCTGAATCTGCATTTATCACCGATGATGATGAAAATTACCCGCATGATCATTGCCGAATGTGAACACACCGGTATCGGTGAATTGATGTATCAACGAGGTCCCCGGAAAGGCTGGATGACAATATCAACGCATCTCCAGTCACTGATGGAACGCGGTATTTTGCGTCATGCCGACCCCTTTACTGCCGCAATGCAGTTTAAGGGATTACTTGAGTCCGGGCTGATTGATAAACAGCTACGCGGTGCTATTTCAAATGTAAGTGAAGAAGAGGTTCAACGTCAGGCAACGAATGCTGTCGATACCTTTCGACGTGCTTATGCAATAAATCAGGATGCAATATCCACAAATATAACAATGGAAGGAAATTAATCATGATTCAAACCAGCATTATTCAAGACTTGGTTTACTGGATTGAAGGTCATTTAGAAGAGCCTTTAAATGTAAAGCGCGTGGCATCAAAATCGGGCTATTCACAATGGCATTTGCAACGGCTATTCAAAGATATTACCGGTGATTCACTGGCTTATTATATCCGTAAGAAACGCCTACAGAGTGCCGCTTCAGAGCTAAAACAGAGCAAAAGAAGCATCGCGGAAATCGCCTATCAATACCAGTTTGACTCACAGCAAAGCTTTACCCGGGCATTTAAAAAGATGTTCTCTACCACCCCTTCTGACTACCGCTACCATAGCTAAAAAGTACTGTCTGAATGCTTTCAGACAGTACTTTTTTGTCAACTTATGAAAATGTGATAAAGCGGATAGTAACAATTATAATTGTGTCGAAACTGGACAAAACCGCAGACACCCTACCAGAATAAAGATACAGAACGCGCTGTATCACAACGGTATAAAAAGATTTGTCATCCCCTAACTGTATGATACCGTCATTACCTTAATGAACTAATTATCTAGCCAATGAACAACAAATCTCTTTTTAATTTACCGTTATTATTGCTGTCACTCATCGGGTTTTCCTCTACCTGTCAGGCATTAACAGAGTCAGAAGCAGAAGAGCTTGCCGATCTTACGGCGGTATTTTTCTATCTGAAAAAAGAGTGTGGATATAAAGATCTCCCTATCCCAGAAATAAAACGAGCTTTAATCTATTTTGCTCAACAAAATCATTGGGATCTGGCGAACTATAACCAAATAAATATGGAGCAATTAGGTCAGTCAAGTTATGACGATTTAAGCCGTATTCCTGTTGATAAAGATAAGAAGTGCGCGGCATTAGCCAAAGACTCGTTTGGCATCATGAATAATTAATTAGCATGAAACCACGCTTTTAAGCTTATTGACCATACCCACACTTTGGTTTCTCCATTTCGCTGCTGATATTTTTATGAGGGAGTGGTAAATCCTTTTCTTTAGCCTGATTCAGGCTAATTTCCTCAATAAAACAATTAAATAGCCATTAATCGTGCATAATTCCCGTCAGTTCGCTATTATATTGCGCTAACTTTTTTATCCAGCCCGGAGGATTAGCGGTGATGTCAAATAAAGAAACCTGGTTTGAAACCCTGTACAGCGGCTTTGGTCAGTTTTTTTCTATTAATAAAACGTTATATCACAGCAAAACGGAGCATCAGGATCTGATCATTTTTGAAAATGACCTGATGGGCAGAGTCATGGCGCTGGATGGGGTAATCCAAACCACCGAACGCGACGAATTTATCTATCATGAAATGATGGCTCACGTGCCGATTCTGGCTCATGGTAAAGCTAAACGAATTCTGATTATTGGCGGTGGTGATGGTGGTATGTTGCGTGAAGTATGCCGCCATCAAAGCGTTGAACACATCACCATGGTGGAAATTGACGAAAACGTCGTAGAGTTTTGTCGTGAGTACCTGCCAAACCACAACGCCGGAGCCTATGAAGATCCACGTTTCAATCTGGTGATTGAAGATGGCGTGAACTTCGTTAACCAAACCGATCTCAAGTTTGATGTCATTATTTCTGATTGTACCGATCCTATTGGCCCGGGTGAAAGTCTGTTCACCTCTGAGTTTTATCAGGGCTGTGCCCGCTGTCTGAATGAAAACGGCATCTTCGTTGCGCAGAACGGCGTGTGCTTTTTACAGCAGGATGAAGCGGTTAATAGCCATCAGAAACTCTCTACCTATTTTGAAGATGCTAATTTTTACCAGGCGGCTATTCCCACCTATTACGGTGGCATCATGACTTTTGCCTGGGCCAGTCAGAATCCTCTATTACGTCAGCACGATCTGGCGACGCTGGAATCTCGCTTTAAGTCACTGGGCATTCATTGTCGCTACTATAATCCGGCAATACACGTTGGCAGTTTCGCCCTGCCCCAGTACTTACTGGATGCCCTGAATAAATAATATCGATTTCTTCAACCATAAAACATAAGGCGGTGAACCAAATTGCATAAGCTAAAACTGCACGGCTTCAATAATTTAACCAAAAGCCTGGGTTTTTGTATCTACGATATCTGTTATGCCAAAACGGATTATGACAGAGAGCAATACATTGCATATATTGACGAACAATATAATGCAAATCGGCTGACTGAAATTTTGACGGAAACCTGTTCTATTATCGGTGCCAATATTCTAAATATTGCCCGTCAGGACTATGACCCTCAGGGCGCCAGCGTCACTATTTTGATCAGTGAAGAGCCAATGGATCCGAGTCTGGTCGATCAGTCGGAACATCCTGGCCCTCTGCCTGACTCGGTAGTAGCCCATTTAGATAAAAGCCATATCTGCGTCCACACTTATCCGGAAAGCCATCCTCAGGGCGGTCTGTGTACCTTCCGGGCGGATATTGAAGTTTCAACCTGTGGTGTGATTTCTCCGCTAAAAGCGTTGAACTATCTTATTCACCAGTTGGAATCAGATATTGTGACACTGGACTACCGCGTTCGCGGCTTTACCCGTGACGTCAACGGAGTAAAACACTACATCGACCATAAAATTAATTCGATTCAGAATTTTATGACTGAGGATATTACCTCTCTCTACCATATGGTGGATGTGAATGTTTATCAGGAAAATATCTTCCATACCAAGATGATGCTAAAAGAGTTCGATCTTGACCATTATCTGTTTAATGCCAGGCCGGAAGATCTGGATCAGCACGAGCGTCAACATATCACTCGTCTGCTGCGCAAAGAGATGCAGGAGATTTACTACGGCAGAAACATGCCGGAAGTCATAGTATAACGAGAAATGCGCCACACCCATTTAGGTGTGGCGGAATGGAAAGGATATTTTGACTTATTGCCGACTATCGTTGGCCTGACGTAGCAGTGTCCGGCTTTCGTTTAAGAAGCGCGTTGCATAATCGCCAAACCAGCTCTTCACCTGATTGAAGTTCTCAATAAACTCGGTTTTATCACCCGTCTCAATCAGTTTCATCGCCTCACCAAAGCAGTGATAATAACGCTTAATCAATGCCCGATTATCCTCTGATGACATAATGATATCCGCATACAACTGAGCGTCCTGAGCAAACAAGCGGCCGATCATTGCCAGTTCCAGACGATAAATAGGTGACGACAGTGATAGCAGTTGTTCCAGATTCACGTTTTCCTGAGATAAATTCAGACCGTAGGTAAAAGTGGCAAAGTGGCGTAAGGCCTGAATAAAGGCCATATTTTTATCGTGTTCCACCGCATCAATAGCATGCAGTTTCGCTCCCCATACCTGTAATTGATCTAACAGCCACTGATAACTTTCGGCTCCTCTGCCATCGCAGTAAGCAATAACTTGCTTTGCCAGACTGCCGACATCCGGCCCAAACATCGGATGTAAGCCTAATACTGGCCCCTGATGCACGTCCAGCATAGCCTTTAGCGGCTGTTTTTTTATTGAAGCGATATCCACCAGAATGCAATCATCAGGCAGTTTCGGTAAGCGCTGAATAATCTGTTCAGTGATATGGATAGGCACACTGACGATCACCATGCCAGCACCAGACAGAATGGTTTCGGCGCTATCCCAATCCTGTTGCTCCAGTATTCGGATTTGATAACCGGAAAGTTGAAACAGTTTACTGAACAATTGCCCCATTTTGCCGTTACCACCAACTATCACGATTGGCCCCATCTTCGGCTTTAATGTTTTAAAACCTTTATCGTTTTCACTGGAGTAGGACTCGCGCATGATCCGACGCAGTACGTCTTCAATCAAATCGGGAGGTACACCTAAATCGGCAGCTTCCTGGCGACGAGAAGCCAACATACTGCTCTCACGTTCAGGAACGTAAATAGGTAATCCATGTTGGCTTTTTACTTCACCTACCTTTGCCACCAAGTCTAATCGTTTGGCCAGTAGTTTCAGTAGCGCTTTATCAACTTCGTCGATTTGGTCGCGCAGTGTCGTTAGTTCAGCCACCATTCTGTGTTGTTCTCCTGGGATAAGGATGTGGTGTTGTTTTTATAAGCACTCAACTTCAGAGAATATTCCGGCTGTAATAACATGGTGCCCATATCATCTATGTGCCCGGCCGGAAGACCATTTGTACTTAGCATCGGGCCTGGGCCGCCCAGAGGCACTTATGAAACACCTTACAATGTTCACCCTTCGGGCCAGCGCTTGCGCCAAGTCGACCCCACGGACGCCCCTTCCTCCGATAAACTATTTTAAAACATAAAACTGAATCATCGGACTTCGCCATCAAACAATAATTACGTCGCCCAAAGGCGACGTAATATAGTGGATTAATATATCAACAAATCAAGGACAAACTAAGGTTTTTGCTTTGAGTTCTTGGTGAACTTTGCGTAGTAAGCTGTCGGTGGTTTCCCAGTTGATGCAGGCGTCGGTGACGGAAACACCGTAGCACATGTTGGCTCTTGGTTGTTCCGATGATTGATTGCCTTCATTGATGTTACTTTCCAGCATCATGCCAATGATAGAACGGTTACCGGCCTTAATTTGCTCCAGCAGAGAGTAGACAACATCGGCCTGCCGGCGGAAATCTTTATTAGAATTACCGTGGCTACAGTCGATCATTACCGCCGGATTAAGCCCTGCTTTGCGCATTTGCTCTTCACAAGCCTGTACATGTTCCGCTTCATAGTTTGGTGTTTTACCACCACGCAGGATGATATGACCATTTGGGTTACCCTGAGTTTGTAGCAAGCAAACCTGACCAGACTGGTTAATTCCCATAAAACGGTGCGGCATAGAAGCGGCTTTCATCGCGTTAATGGCAGTGCCCAGACTGCCGTCAGTCCCGTTTTTAAATCCAACCGGCATTGACAGACCAGAGGCCATTTCGCGGTGGGTTTGTGATTCTGTGGTTCGGGCACCAATGGCTGACCAGCTGAACAGATCGCCCAGGTATTGTGGGCTATTTGGATCCAATGCTTCTGTCGCCAGCGGTAAACCCATTTCAACCAGTTTTAGCAGTAATTGACGGGCAATGTGTAGACCATGTTCTACATCAAATGAACCATCCATATGAGGATCGTTAATTAAGCCTTTCCAGCCTACGGTGGTTCTTGGTTTTTCGAAGTAAACCCGCATCACGATGTACAGGCGATCCTGAGTTTCTTCCGCCAATTTCTTCAGACGGTGGGCGTAATCAATGGCGGCATCCGGATCGTGTATAGAACAAGGCCCACACACCACCAGCAAACGATCGTCACGGCCGTGCAAAATGTTGGCAATAGTCTGACGGGCTGCAGAAATGTTGGCTTCGTCACTGGCGCTCAGTGGGTATCGTGCCTTCAGTTCTTCTGGTGTAATTAAAACCTGCTCCGCACTGATATTGACGTTATTAAGTACATCTTTCTGCATAATCATAATAGTTCCTTAAATCACCGCTCCTGTTAGCGGCAAAAACACCAGATAGTGATAAAAATAGAATAGCACAAAACCGAGTGTAAACTTTTAAATCCAATTTTGTAAACATATTTTTACTCTATTTTTCAACTTATCAATTCTTGCAAAAAAAAACCAAAAATCACGCCGAAAAATACTGTCTTCAATGACGAGAATTCGCAGATAACCTCCGTCATGTTAAACTAGAGGAAATCAATGGAGGTTTTATGCTTAGAGCAATTATTGTTGACGATGAACAACCAGCCCGGGAAGAGCTGGCTGAGCTACTCTCAGAAGTAGACGACCTCACCGTCATTGGTGAGTGCAGCAATGCTTTAGAGGCTATTCAAACCATCCATCGTTTACAGCCGGACGTGGTTTTTCTTGATATTCAAATGCCCAAAATTAACGGTTTGGAGATGGCGGCAATGCTCGATCCTGCCAACATGCCCCATATCGTTTTTGTCACTGCCTATGATGAATATGCAATAAAAGCGTTTGAGCAACACGCTTTTGACTACCTGTTAAAACCGGTCGATCTTCAGCGCCTCACCAAGACTATTTTTCGTTTAAAGAATGCCAAGACCGTAAATAATAATTTACAGTTAATCGCCGACACGGCCTTAAAACATATTCCTTGCTACGGACACAACCGCATCTTTTTACTTCGTCTGGAAGAAGTGGAATATTTAAGCTCTGAACTTAGCGGTGTTCATGTTGTTGGTATGACGCAAAGTGGATATACCCAACTTACACTAAAAATTTTAGAAGAAAAAACCTCTTTCACCCGCTGCCATCGTCAATATCTGATCAATCTCGATCAGGTTGGTGAAATTCAGCTATTAGAGAATGGCTCTGCTGAAGTTATCACTCGTTCAGGAAAACACATTCCCGTCAGCCGACGTTACCTGAAACCACTCAAAGAACAACTGGGCTTGTCATAGCCCCGGGTAAGGTTTTCAATATCGCGCCCAACCCTGATATGATGCGCAGGAACTTTAAGACAAAGGCAATGTGATGAAACATATGATAACGATATTTTGTACTCTGCTGTTTATTAGCGGTTGTTCCAGCTCTCCTGATGATATGCCGGGCAATGCAGATAACAGTGGGCCACCATCAAAATGGTTTGAAATCGGTCACTATGAAGCCATCACAGGTAATGACGTTAAAGACAATACGGTATTGTCCGAATGGTATGGCGAAGCGGAAATTAATCGCACCTCTTATTTACAGGGTTTTGCCAAAGGTCAGGATGAGCTGTGTCAGCCTGAAAAAATTGCCGATATCGCTAAAACCAATAAAGAATTCCCAGCCAGTTGTAACAGCGTACCTAATGCAGAACAGCTAAAAAACAGCTGGCAGCAGTTAATCGAGAAGTAATCGTTTACCAATAGCTATCGATAAAAATATGACTCACTCAACGCCTGTTTGAGTGAGTCACAGTTTCTTAAGTAAATAAATCCGGATTATTCTTCAACCGAAAAATAATGGAAATACAATGGCGAATCATTGTTTACCAGACAGAAAATGGTTCCCAATTTTTCTTGCGCGCTGTTAATTTTGGCGGTTACTTCGGTACTGACAGACTGTTTGCCCACTTTACCGTCAAAGCGCTCAATCATAACGCTCGATGGTTCAATGTTGGCTTGCTTTAATAAAGCCAGCATATCCGGATTATCCCTCATCACCTTTTTACCGTAATTCAGACAGCTTTGTTCAACAGACGTTGCCATTGCCCCGGCACTGCATAATAGCGCGCCGATCATTAAAAAGATTTTTATCGCTTTCATTTTCTATTCCATATTTATCTATATTACAGGCGCTACTTATCTGTATTTTTAACTGATTTAAGCCTTTGTCTGGTTTTAATAAACAAAAACCCCATGCATATTCTGGCTATGCCGTCATCACTGAACGACATAACCAGAATATGCATGAGGCGATTAAAAATAATCAAACGCAATCATTAAACATAATATAGTTACAGTTAAGATTACTTTGTCTGACTTTGATATAACATACTAATTTAATTAAATTAAGATATCGATATTGCTGTTCAAATTATAATAAAAAACTCGTATCTGTATCAGCTCAGTCATCATTTTAAAATAATCAATCTGATGCCTGATGAAAAAACCGTGGTATCTGGCAGATCGTTATCAACTGCCGTGCTGATTCTCTTTTGGAAGGTCAATTCCATTGATTCCCCCTTCGTCCTGCACTTGGGTATAACCCATCTCCTCAAGCAGCTGTTTTGCCATTCCTGACTGACGGCCCGAGTTGCAATAAAGATGCAGCGTATCATCCTTATTACTGATTTGGCTGGCGATCTGTTCTTTAAGCTGTCCCAATGGAATATTGATAGCACCTTTAATATGTTCAGCCTGATACTGTTCCGCTATTCGTACATCAATCCAGTGCTCTCCTGCCATTACCAAGGGGGAGATTATCAGCATGATTGTCATTAAGCAACGTTTGAACATTTCGCAATTTTCCTGAATAAGTTTGGGGAATAATGGTGGAGTAAACGCCATCAGCAGGTTTAATAATAAATAAATTCGGAACTGGATAATAGAATTAATACCCGATGTAGCAGGTAATATTTGCACTTCTGGGAAGCAATACACTACATCGGAAACTAATTTGATATTCTGGCTTAGCCGTTCCGTTGCCCCTTTAGTCGTTCAATATATTTTCAATATCAATAATATCTCAGAAAAAGTCCATTCGGCATATTATCAATCCCCTTACAAACTAACAGGCGGTATAACCCAGCCCTTAAACAAACGCTTTCACTAAAAAAACCACTAATAAAAATTCATTACCTGTCAATTAATCAATCACAAAACAATAAACAAATTCAAATAATTTGAAACACGTTGGATATTCACTCCGTCAATCATTGTACTATCGGACTAAGCCAGCTGAACGGCCTTTGCCTACTCTAGAGGGAGTTCTACACCATGAAACTTGCCTTCACCAATAAAAAAGTCATTTACACTCTACTTGCTCTTGCTGTGATTGCGGTCTCGGTTTACACCTGGACTCGCCTGCAGGATAACGGCCCCGGAGACGGTTTTGTCAGCGGCAATGGCCGACTGGAAGCCACCGAAATTGATATTTCATCCAAGCTGGCCGGGAGAATAGATGACATTCTGGTTAATGAAGGTGACTTTGTGCGTAGCGGGCAAATTCTTGCCCATATGCAAATACAGGTACTGGAAGCTCAACGAGCAGAAGCAACGGCGCAATATCATCAGGCAGTTCATGCAGAAAAGAGTGCTCAGGCGCAAATAAAGCTACAGGAAAGTGATGTACTGGCAGCCAAAGCCACCGTAGCCCAAAGAGAAAGTGAACTGGACGCTGCCCAGCGCCGTCTGGCTCGTTCAGAAGTGCTGGCAAAATCACGAGCTTTATCATTCCAACAGCTCGATGACGACAGAGCCAGCATGAAAAGCTCTCAGGCGGCACTGATGGCAAGTAAAGCGCAGGTTGCTTCAGCGGAAGCTGCCGTCGAAGCCGCTAAAGCACAGGCAGTGGGAGCAGCATCAACCGTACAGGCAGCACAGGCTACCATCGATCGGGTTCAGGCTGACATTATCGACAGCCAGCTGATTGCTCCTCGCGATGGCCGGGTTCAATACCGTATCGCACAACCCGGGGAAGTTCTGGGTGCCGGTGGCAAAGTACTGAACATGGTGGATCTGTCCGATGTGTATATGACCTTTTTTCTGCCGGAAACTGCGGTGGGAAAAGTGTCTATCGGAGGCGAAGTTCGGGTCATCCTGGATGCCGCCCCCAATTATGTTATTCCGGCCAAAATATCCTTTGTTGCCAGCACCGCCCAGTTCACTCCTAAAACGGTTGAAACCGCCAGCGAACGACAAAAATTGATGTTCCGGGTAAAAGCGCAAATAGATAAGCAACTTCTGCAAAAATATATCGAACTGGTAAAAACCGGTTTGCCGGGTGTGGCCTGAGTCAAACTGGATGCCGGTGAACAATGGCCTGAAAATCTGACAGTGAATGTCTCACCATGAAACAGCAACAACCGGTAGTACGACTGACACAAGTCAGCTTACATTACGGTAAGACGCTGGCGCTGGATAATATCTCGCTGGAAATCCCGGCTGGCTGTATGGTTGGCCTTATTGGCCCGGATGGCGTGGGCAAATCCAGCCTGCTTTCTTTGGTATCCGGAGCCAGAGCCATTCAGGATGGGGAGATCAACGTACTGAGTGGCGATATGCGCAGCAAACAGCATCGGGAATCGGTTTGCCCGCGCATCGCCTATATGCCTCAAGGGTTGGGCAAGAATTTATATCCAACGCTCTCGGTGGAAGAGAACCTGCAATTCTTTGCTCGTCTGTTTGGCCACAATGCCGCTGAACGCCGTCGCCGTATCGATCAACTCACCTATAGTACCGGTCTCTACCCTTTCCTTAATCGACCGGCGGGTAAACTTTCTGGCGGTATGAAACAAAAACTGGGGCTTTGCTGCTCCCTGATTCACGACCCAGACCTGTTGATTCTGGATGAGCCCACTACCGGCGTAGACCCGCTGGCTCGTTCTCAGTTCTGGGATCTCATCGATAGAGTAAGAAGCGAACAGCCCGGTATGAGCGTTATCGTCGCTACCGCCTATATGGACGAAGCCCAGCGCTTCGACTGGCTGGTCGCTATGGATGACGGAAAAATTCTGAAAACCGATACCCCGGCTCAACTTCTGGAACAAACCCAAACCGATTCACTGGAAGCAGCCTTTATTTATCTGTTACCCGAAGAGAAACGTCGTAACCATGTGCCGGTAGAAATTACCCCGTTATCAACCGATGATAAAACAGAGATTGCTATTGAGGCGCAGGATCTCACCATGCGTTTTGGTGATTTCGTTGCCGTTGACCATGTAAACTTTCGCATTCAACGCGGTGAAATATTCGGTTTTTTAGGCTCAAACGGCTGTGGTAAATCCACCACCATGAAAATGCTAACCGGTTTGCTGCCTGCCAGCGATGTTAACCGCACTGGCAGTAGTACGGGAAAAAGAGCTGGGCTCGATTATCAATCTGTATGTCACACCCGTAACCCGCACTGAGTTTCTGATTGGTAAGCAAATTCCTTACATATTGCTGGCAATGGTGAACTACTTCCTGATGGCCTTGGTGGCAGTCACTCTGTTTGATATTCCTATTACCGGCAGTTTCACCCTTCTGACCGTGGCAACCTTTATCTACTGTATTATCTGTACCGGTATGGGGTTACTGGCCTCCACGTTTACCCGCAGCCAGATAGCCGCCATGTTCACTACCATGATAGCTACCCTGCTACCCGCTATTCAGTTTTCAGGCATGATTAATCCAGTCTCCTCACTGGAAGGTGGCGGTCAGGTGATCGGTCAAATTTATCCAACCACCCATATGTTGATTATTTTCCGGGGCGTATTTTGTAAGGCGCTGGATTTCTCCGATCTCTACAGTGCGGTATATATGCTGCTGATAACCGTACCCGTGATTCTTGTTTTAACCGTTTTACTACTGAAAAAACAGGACACTTAACTATGCAACAGCTATCGAATATCTATCGTTTAGGGGTCAAAGAGCTCTGGAGCCTGATCAGAGACCCTGCCATGCTGGTGCTTATCGCCTTTACCTTTACGGTTTCTATCTATACGGCAGCCAGCGCCATTCCTGAATCGCTGTATAAAGCGACGATTGCTATCGTTGATGAGGATGACTCCCCGCTTTCTCTGCGTATTAGCTCAGCGTTCTATCCACCACAGTTTGTCACACCGAAGAAGATTTCACTGAATCAGGTAGACCCGGGAATGGATTCCGGCGATTACACCTTTGTACTGAATATTCCGCCAAACTTCCAAAGTGACGTGCTGGCAGGCAGGTCACCAGCCATACAGCTCAACGTAGACGCAACTCGCATGAGCCAGGCATTTACCGGCAACGCCTATATTCAGCAAATCGTGATGGATGAAGCCACTGCTTTTGTACAGCGCTATCGTGACACGGCGATTCCTCCGGTAGATCTGGCGCTGCGGGTGCGTTTTAATCAAAACCTGACTCAATCCTGGTTTGGTGCCTTAACCGAAATCATCAATAACATTACCATGCTGTCGATTATTCTGACTGGCGCAGCGCTGATTCGCGAGCGGGAGCATGGCACCATTGAGCATCTGTTGGTTATGCCGGTTACCCCAACGGAAATTATGCTGGCTAAGGTCTGGTCGATGGGGCTGGTAGTGTTGGTTGCCTCTACCCTTTCGTTGATTTTTATTGTACGCGGCGCGTTAAATGTCCCTATTGAAGGTTCGATCTTTCTGTTTATTACCGGCGCAGCGTTACACCTGTTTGCCACCACCGCCATGGGGATATTTTTAGCCACGCTGGCGCGCAGTATGCCGCAGTTTGGTATGTTGCTGATTCTGGTTCTGTTGCCGTTACAGATGTTATCGGGAGGCAGTACGCCGCGGGAGAGTATGCCGGAGTTTGTGCAGGACATTATGTTACTGGCACCCACCACTCACTTTGTTGAACTGGGTCAGGGAATTCTGTTCCGCGGGGCGGGAATTGATGTGGTGTGGACATCGTTTTTGGCACTGTTTGTGATTGGCTGTGTGTTGTTTGCGACTTCGCTAGCGCGGTTCAGGAGGACGATTAGTCAGATGGCGTAAGAAGAGGATTACTGGACTATGGTTATAGTGAGCTACCAATTGCCAGCGAACATGCTGTTGCTATTGATAGCTTACCACCAATACATAAAGATCCTTTTGATCGTATGTTGGTTGCTCAGGCAACTATCGAAGGTATCACTCTGTTAACTACAGATACTTTTGTTGCTCAATATCCAGGGCCAATTCAGAAGATATAAAAACTTGCGGGAAGAGCGTTATTTACGTCAAAACCAGATATCCGTTAATAATTAACACTAACTCCCGCATTTACCATCAAGTTTTAGCTTCGTTCAACCCCATCACCGGCAAACAAATATTCTGAACATGATGTTTAAACAACTCCGGCAACCGCTCTAATACCCGCTGTTTACCTGACATATCCGCACTTTTAATTGCATCCGCTAGCATGTCCACAGTCAGGCTTTGCAGCATTTTGTTTGCCACCGGCCAATAACTTAAGTGCCAGGGTTCCGGGTACATTCCCCCCTGATACTTCCCATAGGGTCTGAAGAAGCCATACTTTTCAATATTCTCATTCAGCCACTGGTGCAAATCATAAAATACGCCACCTTTTACCGTTTCCTGTGGCAGTAGTTGAACATGATAATTTTCTGGTGCTTTGGTTAAATCAACCACATCAATCTCGGTTCCCCACTGGTGCCGGCTGGCACCCGGTAGAGCAGACCAGTTTAAAATACAGTCAATGATTTCATCTTCATTATTGAGCTGTGAATAATCTCTTGGCCTTCCGTGAATATCATATAACGGTTTTTGCCCATTGAATTTGCCATTCCAAATCTTAAGCTGAGTCTCAAACCCTCTGAATGCGCTAAAAGGAAATAGCGTGAAGCCATCCTTTTGGGCTGCATTTTGCAGCTCACAAAATGGTTGATAAACATCTTTATTTACAGCGAAGCGGGGGTTATTTAGCTGAATAACATGCGATCGTGTTCGGCCGGTCAACTCCAGTTCATTCCACATAAAATACCCTCTAACCCAATAATATTAATCTCATCTTACGGCCCAATTATTTGCAGGTAATAACCCGTTAAAATAACATCAGCACCAATATACTGAGTTTCCGGTATCGATAGATATTTGGAATATTTTTCTTAATGACTGAATAATATACTGATAATCATCTGAAATAACAGAGCGGTTTTCTATCGCAAATTCTTTGGGATACGCATCATTAAACGATAATCCCCATCGGGTATAAAACTGTTTTCCAGTATCTAAATCGGTCCAGACAACTTTACGAACGGGTTTGAGCTTTATATTAAATATACTGGCAAACTTACAAATCCAATTCGAATACAGATAAACTTTCTGAGTAACACGTTTACTTTGAAATAAGATATTATCTTCTGAGTCAATGATATACAGTCCATTCACATTGAACCCCATAGAATGAGGTTTGGAAAATAAAAATCTCCCTCCATATACCTCAATGTATTCATATATAGCCTGACTATCTTCTGCATTTATCAGATAAAGACTCGATTGCGTTTTTATATTTTGTTCAAAAAATTCCAGTTCAAGTAAGGCCTTTTCAACACTTTCGACCCCAAGGCTTCCGCCATTAACATTAGGAAGCTGTGTTCCAAGTATGGGGAAATGCTCTATGCCCAGCTTGATTAAAGCCTGCTGAAATGACCTTAAGCCAGACCAATTACAGATGTGTTCAGACATATGCATAAATTGATGAGGACAACATTCATAACTCCATTCATCAATCTTCGCTTCTAAATCAGAATCTACGGAATACTCTGAATTCAGATGAATATATCCTTCCTCATCCAGAATAATCCATTCCTTGTCAACGGGAGGTGGTGTAGCTTTGCCCTCTTTAAGGCAATTACATGGAACAAAAGCATCTAATCCCATAAGTATTCCTTCACTTTAAGTTCTTACATACAGCTAATCTTTCGAAAAATATCTGGTGTTATTACCGCCGATACTCCACCTTCCCAACCTGCATCGGCCGGGGATTCAACCTCACCCAATCAACCGCAAACTCGGTTAATCGGTAAAGCTCATCCTTATCTCCATTACCGCCTTTAATTTGAGCGGTTATGGTTTTGGCTTCTTGCAGTTTGTCAGCGCCAAGCGCCTTTCCTGATTCAAAACAGACCAGCAAAGCACTCAACATTTTGCGAAAATCCGCATCCCAATTCATCCCGCCGTTATCCAGTATTTCATGAGATAAACGACCGGTAATGCGAATCACCTCGCCCTGAAGGGTATCGGCATGACCGCTGGAAGGAACCAGCAGATCCCACAGTTCCTGATGCGCCTTCTGCCAGCGTGGAGAACTGACAATAATATCGGAGACACCATCATACATCTGTCGTGTAGCCACCGGCGTAACATCAAATAAACGGTACAGCTTTGATAAACCGGCATCGGCTTCAGCAATATGATCTTTAGAAAAATTAGCACGATGAAACTCAAACATTTCACCGATGCTGGTAATACGCTCTCGCATTTCTGGCGTAATCGTATTTCCGGCATTTAACAGAAGCTCTGCGATACTCGCCATTCGATTAATATCAGCATTACGACAGCGATCAAGCGCGGCAGCCAATGCGCTTCTACCCATACTGTCTTCAGCGTAAATATTGGCACCATGAGCAATTAATGTTTGAACGTGGTTAACATGGTAAGCACAGGCCGCTTTATGTAACGGGGTCGCATTCTGATAGTCTTGCGCTTCAATGTTTGCCCCCAATGCCAAAAGTAATTCAATATTACCGCACCAGGTACCCGCCTGCTCATGTAGTGCGGTTCGCTGATAATTGTCTGCCGCTTCAATATCAGCGCCCTGCTCAACCAACCAGCGAGTTAACTCATCAGGTATCTTATAAAGGCTCAATGCCGTTCTTTTACCCAGTCCACCACGGGCATCCAATTCACAGCTATCGTAAATCGCTTTTAATACCTCAATATCTCCGGCTTCCAGCAGTTCATTGATATTTTTAGGTAAGGTCATTTTCTTTTTAGCCATCACGCAGATCCTTCTTCGTTTTCTTTTTCGTTTTATTAAGCTATCTAATGTGCCCGTGGATTTTTAACATTTCAACGTTTATATAGTCTCCACCATACTTCAAAAGCTTCACGCTATATCTTCACCGGACGGGTTTTACGCGTACTGAATATAATCAATGGAATGGCGATGAAATAAACCACCACCACCGAAAGCCAGATAGCGCCCGGCCAGTCCTTCTGAACCACAAAGTAAAATGTTGAGAACGCCAGCGGCCCAACAACAGAAGCCAGGCTAACCGCCGATGCCAGCACGCCCTGAAACTGCCCCTGACTGTCCTTGTCAACCTGTCGGGTTGCCAGAGCCTGAAGCGCCGGTGAACCAATGCCCCCCAGCGCAAACAGCGGCATAATGGCGAAAACCATCCAGTCCTGACTGATAAACGCTAAGATGACCAGCGCCACACAGGAACAGGCAACGCCAACCAACACCGCTCCCCGTTCACCAAATAATCGGGTTGCGGGGCCGGGCAATAGCGCCTGCACCAATGTCTGGCAAATACCGAAAGCACCAAGGGAGAGACCGATCCATAAGCCATTCCACTGGAAAGTATCAAATCCCCACAGTGCCCAACAGGTACCATAAACCTCGCCCGTCGCACTTAAAATAAAGAACACCAGCACAATCGGCAAAATCCCTTTCATTGAAAAAGCCCAGCGCAGTGGGCGTAGCGGATTAAGTGCCGCCAGATTAATTTTTTGACGGTTTGGCGTGCGTGACTCCGGCAGGACGAAGAGTGCCAGCAGAAAGTTACAGGCGTTTAGCAGTGCCGCCGCAATGAAAGGAAGCCGTATCCAATAATCGCCCAGTAATCCACCGAGAACCGGCCCGATGATAAAACCGATGCCAAACATGGCGTTAAACAAACCAAAGCGACCGGCGCGCTGATCCTCTGGCGTAATGTCAGTGATATAAGCCATAGCGACAGAAATGTTAGCGCTGCTCAGCCCGGCAATAGCACGACCAAGCAACAGCATCCAGAGATGGGGAGCAAACGCCATAATCACATAGTCAATTGCCGCTCCGGCCAGGGAAATCAGCAGCACCGGGCGCCTGCCAAGGTTATCACTCAGTGCGCCAAGTACCGGCGCGAAAACAAACTGCATTGCCGCATAAAGCGCAGTCATAATACCGATATAAGGTGCGATATTTTGAGTGTGCGTCACCTCTTCCAGCAGGCGCGGCAAAATAGGAAAAATAAGACCGATACCCGCAGCATTAAGACAAATTGCCGCAAAGATAACGATAAGGGGTTTATTCATAGATTGAATTCCAAATAATACTTATGCAGCCAATATTGCTGCAAAAAATCAGCAAATCGACTGAAATCTACTTAATAGTGTAGGAGATCTAACGAAAGCGATAATCAGATGCACAGTAAGAAATATTCATATTTAAGATTTTTTAGCCGCATAATAACCAACAAAGGTTAAATTTAAAGCGGAGGCGTACATGAGTGCTGACTTTGTAAACTTAACAGCAGAAAACCTTCCCAATGAGCATTTATGCTGCATTATTCGTAGCAAGAAGTCCCATCCGGGTATTGATGCCAAGCGACAATGGCTTTCTGAGCGGTTAAATGAAGGCCATGTATTTAGAAAGCTAAATGAAAAAGCGACTGTTTTTATTGAATATGCTCCTCTTGAAACAGCCTGGGTTCCGATAACGGGTGACAACTATTATTACCTGTATTGTCTATGGATTTCCGGTAGTCATAAAGGAAAAGGCTATGGAAAAGCCCTGATGGAGTATTGTTTGTCTGATGCCAAAGCAAAGGGAAAATCCGGCATCTGTATGCTCGGAGCAAAAAAACAAAAATCCTGGCTTTCTGACCAATCCTTTGTGAAAAAATACGGCTTTGAGGTTGTTGATACCACTGATAATGGATATGAATTACTTGCACTTTCTTTTGACGGAACAACACCAAAGTTCGCGCAACATGTTAAAAAATCAGCAATTGAAAGTAAAGCGCTGACAATTTATTACGACATGCAATGCCCGTATATCTATCAAAATATCGAGACGATAAAACAGTATTGTGAAATGAACGGCATTCCAGCCGCCTTCATTCATGTAGATACGCTACAAAAAGCTAAGGAACTACCTTGTGTCTTCAATAACTTTGGCGTGTTTTATCAGGGAAAGTTTGAAACAGTGAATTTGTTGGATATGGCTTATTTAAAAAGAATACTTAAAAAATAAAAGATGCGGTTACCAAGACTGAAGTTATCGTTGTTTTAACCAATAAAAAACCCAGTTAATCTGTTGAGATAACTGGGTTTGATTTATTAGCTATTAAGCCGGGCTAAATGCTTATTCCCACTCAATCGTCGCCGGCGGTTTACCCGAAATATCATAAACCACACGAGAAATACCATTCACTTCATTGATAATCCGGTTAGAAACCCGACCAAGGAAATCATACGGTAAATGCGCCCAGTGAGCGGTCATAAAGTCGATGGTTTCCACTGCACGCAGCGAAACAACCCAGTCATACTTACGACCATCACCCATGACGCCAACCGAGCGAACCGGTAAGAACACGGTGAATGCCTGACTAACTTTATTGTACAAATCTGCTTTATGCAGCTCTTCAATAAAAATGGCGTCAGCACGACGCAGCAAATCGCAGTACTCTTTCTTCACTTCGCCCAGCACGCGAACCCCTAAGCCTGGGCCCGGGAATGGATGGCGGTACAGCATGTCGTACGGTAAGCCCAGCTCTAAACCGATCTTACGCACTTCATCCTTAAACAGCTCTTTCAGCGGCTCCACCAGCCCCATCTTCATCTCTTCCGGCAAGCCGCCCACATTGTGGTGAGACTTAATCACGTGAGCTTTACCTGTCGCAGAAGCGGCAGATTCAATCACGTCAGGATAGATGGTGCCCTGTGCCAGCCACTTCACGTTAGTTTGTTTCGATGCTTCTTCATCAAACACTTCCACAAACACGCGGCCGATCACTTTACGTTTGGCTTCCGGATCGTTAATACCAGCCAACGCGCTCAGGAAGCGCTGCTCCGCAGGTACGTGAACAATGTTCAGGCCAAAGCGGTCACCAAACATATCCATCACCTGCTCTGCTTCATTCAGACGCAGCAGACCGTTATCCACAAATACGCAGGTTAAACGCTTGCCGATAGCACGATGCAACAGCATCGCGGTTACTGATGAATCAACGCCGCCGGACAGGCCAAGAATAACTTCATCTTCACCCACTTGCTGGCGAATACGTTCGATAGCGTCATCAATAATTGATGCAGGCGTCCACAGCACTTCGCAGCCACAAATATCCAGCACAAAACGTTTTAACAGGCGTAGTCCCTGATTGGTGTGAGTCACCTCTGGATGGAACTGCAGACCGTAAAAATGTTTTTCTTCGTTTGCCATAATAGCAAACGGACAGGTATCGGTGCTGGCAACGGCAGTAAAACCGGCAGGAATCGCGGTAACTTTATCGCCATGGCTCATCCACACGTCTAACTGTGGTTTACCTTCTGCTGACAGAGAGTCGCGGATATCGCGCACAAATTCGCTGTCATTAATGATATCAACCTTAGCGTAACCAAATTCACGCTCGTCAGAGCCCTGAACTTTGCCACCTAACTGCATTGCCATGGTTTGCATACCATAGCAGATACCCAGAACAGGAATACCGGCGTTAAATACATATTCCGGTGCGCGCGGGCTACCGGCTTCGGTGGTGCTTTCCGGACTGCCGGACAAGATAATGCCGGTTGGATTGAATTCACGAATTTGCGCTTCGCTGACGTCCCATGCCCAGAGTTCGCAATAAACGCCGATTTCACGGACGCGGCGGGCAATTAACTGAGTGTACTGAGAACCAAAATCCAGAATCAGAATGCGTTGCTGATGAATGTTTTTTGACATGTATCGCTTTCCAAAAACGGTAATGTGAGGCCTGATAGCAGACCGGACAAGAAGAAATTGCCCGGTATTATAGCGTTGTTGGCAAGAAGAATACGAGAGGTGAATGTGGATAACTCACACTCCCGCTTCAATTTATTGGCATTCAGAAGAAATCTGAATTAGCCCATACGGTAGTTTGGTGACTCTTTAGTGATGGTCACATCATGCACGTGGCTTTCCTGAATACCTGCGCCAGTGATACGTACAAACTCCGCTTTGGTGCGCAGTTCATCGATGGTGCCGCAACCAGTCAGCCCCATACAAGAGCGTAATCCACCCATTTGTTGGTGAATAATCACTTTCAACAGGCCTTTATAAGCCACACGGCCTTCAATACCTTCCGGTACTAATTTGTCTGCCGCATTATCGGTCTGGAAGTAACGGTCAGAAGAACCTTTAGACATCGCACCCAGCGATCCCATACCGCGATAAGATTTGAAAGAGCGGCCCTGATACAGTTCGATTTCACCCGGAGACTCTTCAGTACCGGCTAACATCGAACCGACCATGACACAGGACGCACCGGCAGCAATGGCTTTGGCAATATCACCAGAGAAGCGAATACCGCCGTCGGCAATCACCGGAATACCTAAATGACCAACCGCTTCCACCGCATCAGCAATAGCCGTAATTTGTGGTACACCCACACCGGTAACGATACGGGTAGTACAGATGGAACCAGGGCCAATACCTACTTTCACCGCGTTAACACCAGCCTGAGCCAGCGCCAGAGCACCCGCAGAGGTCGCCACGTTGCCACCAATAATCTGTAAGTCAGGATACGCGGCGCGAGTTTCACGAATGCGTTGTAATACCCCTTCAGAATGACCATGAGAGGAGTCAATCAGCAGAACATCAACACCAGCCTCAACCAGTGCAGCTACACGCTCTTCATTACCGGCACCGGCACCAACAGCAGCACCTACACGTAAACGGCCCAGCTCGTCTTTACAGGCGTTAGGTTTACGTTCGGCTTTCTGGAAATCTTTAACCGTAATCATACCGCGCAGATGGAATTTATCGTCAACCACCAGCGCTTTCTCTACGCGCTTTTCATGCATTTTCTGGAATACGGTTTCACGATCGGTCGCTTCGGTTTCATTCACCGTTACCAGACGCTCTTTTGGCGTCATCCATGCGCTAACCGGTTGGTTAAGGTCAGTCACAAAACGCACGTCACGACCGGTGATAATACCTACCAATTCGTTATTTTGAGCCACCACCGGGTAACCGGCAAAGCCATTAATCAACGCCAGTTCTTTAACTTCACGAACGGTAGTTTCCGGCGTTACGGTAATAGGATCGCTAACGATGCCGCTTTCATGTCTTTTCACCCGACGAACTTCTTCCGCCTGGCGTTCAATTGACATATTTTTATGAATAAAACCGATACCGCCTTCTTGTGCCAGAGCGATTGCCAGGCTGGCTTCAGTAACGGTATCCATAGCGGCAGACAGCATAGGAATGTTTAAACGAATTGTTGAGGTCAACATCGTTGATAATTCGGCAGTATTAGGTAATACCGTGGAGTGTGCAGGGACGAGCAGAACGTCGTCAAATGTCAGGGCTTCTTTAGCAATACGTAGCATGGGCAATATCTCACCGGGTTAGGGGTTTAGAAACAGATAAAATATTGCCGAGGAAGTATACAGAGATATATACCTCCACACCATACTTTTTTCAAAAAAAACTTGATTAGCGCGTATAGCTATGTAGTATCGACTAATTAAGTCGCCGTTATCGAGTTTGATCTTCGTCACATTATGTCGCTACCTTCATCTCCTCCAATCTTTACCGTTAGCCGTTTAAATCAGACGGTTCGTCAGCTATTGGAAATGGAGATGGGTCAAATATGGCTATCCGCCGAGATTTCTAACTTCTCTCAGCCCTCTTCTGGTCACTGGTATTTCACACTAAAAGACGATAGAGCCCAGGTACGTTGTGCGATGTTTCGTACCGCTAACCGCAAAACCACCTTCCAGCCACAAAATGGCCAACAGGTTTTAGTACGGGCATCGATAACGCTGTATGAACCGCGCGGTGACTATCAGCTAATTGCCGAAAGCATGCAGCCCGCCGGTGATGGTTTATTACAACAGCGATTTGAGCAGCTTAAACAGCGCTTGTCTGATGAAGGGTTATTCAATCCGGCACGTAAACGCCCTCTTCCTTCTCCGGCAACCTGCATTGGTATTATTACCTCGGCTTCCGGCGCAGCGCTGCACGATATGTTGCAGATCCTTCAGCGGCGCGATCCGTCACTGCCGGTGATCATCTACCCAACCATGGTGCAGGGGAATGAAGCCACATTACAAATTGCCCGAACCATTGAGCTGGCCAATCAGCGCAATGAATGTGATGTGTTGATTGTCGGTCGCGGCGGCGGATCTCTGGAAGATCTCTGGTGTTTTAACGAAGAGCTGGTTGCCCGCGCTATTTTTAACAGTCAGATTCCTGTTGTCAGCGCCGTGGGTCATGAAACCGATGTGACTATTGCTGACTTTGTTGCAGATTTGCGTGCCCCTACGCCATCGGCGGCGGCAGAGCTTATCAGTCGCAATCAGCCTGAGTTAATTCGTCGTTTACAGTCGCAACAACAGCGGTTAGAAATGGCGATGGATTATTATCTGACCCATTTGCGCCAGCGCCTTACCCGCCAGGACAGCCGGCTGCAACAGCAACATCCACAGTTAAGATTATCCCGCCAACAAACAGCGTTATTAAAACTGCAAAATCGATTGGAAGAAGGAATGCAAACCCGCCTGCGTTTAGCCAGTCGCCAGACAGAACGTTTACAGCAGCGTTTATTGCATACCCAACCGCAGGTTAAAGTTCACCGTTATCAGCAGCAACTGCAACAGTATCAATACCAGTTGCAACAAGCGCTGGAACGTCAGCTCAATGCCGCCCGTCAACGTTTTAGCGTTGGTTATTCACAGCTGGAAGCAGTCAGTCCATTGGCAACTCTGGCCAGAGGTTATAGCGTCACCACCGCAGCCGATGGAAAAACGCTGAAAAAGTCAAAACAGGTAAAAACCGGTGATACGCTGAAAACTCGCCTGAGCGATGGTTGGATTGAAAGTCAGGTCAGTGGTGTTTATTCAACAAATAATAAGCCTTAAGCCATACCTTCAGCTCTCTGAAATTAAATACCGAACTTTCCCGACCGGACACGTTGATGATATTTGCTGTTAGCTATTACGGCCAGAATACCCATCAAAATTAAGATGGCTTATCTTCAACATACTGCAATGTAATCCGCTTCTTCGATATCAAGCCATGCCCATGTTGGCAAAAGTAATCTACCGCGCCGCAGGCCTGCATTTTTTCCAGTGGTTTATTGCAATCAGGGCAAAGGGCGATCTGCTGATAAGCCTTACGACACCCTTCACAATAGAAAGTATTGCCCTGTTTCCAGAGCATCGAGCGGTGACAGTGGGGACAGAGAGCATCCATATGGGTTCCTCGCTAAACCAACCCACTCCCTCTTAACAACAGCAAACCGAGAGCAGTGGTGAAAAATGATGTCAGAGTGGTCAGCGCAATAATGTTAGCCGCTAAGGTAGGGTTTCCCCCCATTGCCCGCGCCATAACATAGCTGGCTGCTGCCGTCGGCGTAGCCGACAGTAAAAATATAACCCCTAACGGTGCGCCACGGAAGCCGTATAACCATCCGCCTAAAAACAGCAGTAGTGGAACCACCAGAACCCGGGCAACACAGGAGAGCATTGCAACATTCGATGAACGGAACATAGCACGAAAATCCAGACTGGCACCGGTACATAACAGTGCCAGCGGTAGCGCTATACCAGAGATATAGTTACCGGTCTTGGTTAATACACCAGGAATAGGGATAGCAAAAACAGAGAATGGCAATGCCAACAGAATACCAATAATCAACGGATTAGTTACTACGCCCCGAATAATACTGGCAAAGCTGGGTCTGCCATTAGGGCCGGTTGATAAACTACGGGCCAGGGTAATCACTGACAAGACGTTATACAGAATCACCGTTACCACAATATAGAATGATGCAACAGAGACGCCTTCGCTACCAAATGCCATTGAAGCGTATGCAACACCTAATATTGCCGCGTTTCCCCGAAAACCGCCCTGAACAAAGATCCCTCTTTCTCTGCGATCTTTAACCAGATAAGGCGCAACCAGCTCCAGCAATAAAAAGCTACCAATTGTTCCAATGGCAGCATGCATCATCATAGGGAAATGATTTTGGAAGTCTTCATGATTGCCCGCAATACTGAAAAATAGCAGGCAAGGCAATGCGATATTAAATACGACTCTACTGGCGGTATCGCAAAATTGATCGTCAATCAGGCGAAGATGCCGCAAGAAAACGCCCAGCATCATCATTAATAAGGTAGGAACCGTTACGCTAAAAGCGAAGCTCCATGTTTCCCATGACATCATTTTTGTTTATTCCTTTAAACAACTAAAAAAAGCCTGACGTTTATAAAAATATTGTTATTTGTAAGGCTAAAACCACCGTCTTACCATTCTATCCTGCAAAATAAATAAGTAAACACCACACATTTGACTAAGTTTTCATATAAAAGACTTAAATAATATTATCTTGATGAAACTATAACAATTGAAAAAATTTATCTGATGAAAAATAAGTTTGTCCCGATCGCAAAATTCATCTGCAATAAATGCTCACTGTTGAGTATAATAATTGTTCGGACGTCAGCGTTTACGGGCTTACCCTCCTCCTCAGCCCCTGCGTGATACAACACTTCAAATATGAAACCTGGCGATAAAACTGATGATAAGGAATATCTTTCTATGGAGAACCACACTCCCGATAGCTGCACTTTTCCGGGCAATCACTACAGGAAGCACGCCTGATGAATGAGCCTTTATTACTACTTACTATTATCCTGTTTGTTGCTGCGGTTACCGTTACACTGTCAAAAAAAATCGGGCTGGGTTCTATCCTTGGCTTGTTGATCACCGGTGTGATTATTGGTCCTCACACTCCGGGTCAGGTGATCCATAAAGAGCATGTGGATAATATTCTTCATGTTTCTGAATTTGGTATTGTTCTGCTGCTGTTTATTATTGGTCTGGAGATGCAACCAAAGCGTCTTTGGTCAATGCGAAGAGTCGTTTTTGGCCTGGGCTCGCTGCAAATTTTACTTTCTGGTGCCGCCATCGGTACCTATTTCTATTTGCTTGGCAATTCAGCCAATGCGGCCATCATTATTGGCTTAACGCTGGCCCTCTCTTCCACCGCCTTCGTGATTCAAATATTGCAGGAGCATAATGAGTTCTCCAGCGAACACGGGCGTATTGGTTTTGCCATTCTGCTGATGCAGGATTTAGCCATTGTTCCGTTACTGGCACTGGTTCCATTGCTTTCCGATAAGATTGCGGTGCTGCCAGATGATTCCCCTATGTGGATGCAGACCATTTCAGTTATTGGTGCACTGCTGCTGGTTATTATCTTTGGTCGCTATGTGGTGCCCTGGATACTGAACCGGATGGCCCGTAAAGGTTATCGCGAAAGCTTCTCGCTGTTTGTGATGTTTGCCGTTGTACTGGCCGCCTATGTAATGGAACACTTCGGTTTATCCATGGCGCTGGGTGCATTTATTATGGGTATGATGCTGTCTACCTCTAAATATGGCTTCCAGATTCACGCCAGCGTTGAATCAGCTAAAAGTCTGCTGATGAGCATCTTCTTTATTTCAGTAGGTATGTCTATCGATTTCGTGACGCTGGCACAGACTCCCGTGCTGTTTGTCAGTAACGTAGCGGTTATTCTGCTGATCAAAATTATTATTCTGTTTTTACTGTCATTGCTGTTTGGCACTTCAAAAGAAGCCGCAACCAAAGTGGCTTTCCTGCTTTGCCAGGGCGGTGAGTTCGGTTTCGTATTATTTGGTGTGGCTAAAGCCTTTGGTGTCATTGACGATACCACCTTTATCATGGGCATTGGCGTCATCTCGGTAAGTATGGCGTTTACGCCAAGCCTGTATGCCTTTGGCTGTCGCCTGACCAGACGAGGTATGTTGTCCGAAGTTGATCCAATACTAACACCAGATGAAACCGCCAATAATGCACGAGTTGTCGTGGCAGGTTATGGCGATACCGGTCATGTATTAGCGCAAATGCTACAGGATTCCTCAATTCCCCATATAGTGATCGAGAAGAATCCGGAAGTGGTGAAGAAGGCGCAAAAAGCAGGTATCCCTGCCTATTTTGGTGATATCACCGATCCAAAACTGCTTAACGTGATTGGTGTTGAGCAGGCGCAAATGGTGATTGTCTCTATTGACCATAACGCCAGTGCGCTTAAAGCGGTATCGACCCTGCGCTCACTTTATCCAATGCTGAAAATATTAGCCCGGGTGCTGGACAAAGATCTAAAAGATCAACTGCTGGAAGCCGGTGCCAACTGGGTGGTTATTGAAACGCTGGAAAGCAGTCTGCACATTGGTGCCGAAGCGTTGAAAGTTCTGGGCGTGGCGGATGAAGAAGTTTCCGAGCTGGTCGATTCTCTGCGTAAAGATGAGATGATGGCAACGGTAGAAGAACCGGAAAATGACGATGCTGAAGCTGAATCAAATACGGTAAATGAACCTATTGTTACTGATACTGATTTCGAACTTCCATCCGATGACGATGATAAGACTCTGGAACCGCATCAACGTCCAGAAGCAGGTTGATAAGCATTTTTATCACTGGGTTTCTCCGGAACTCCAGATAGCAAAAGGGGCGCATACTGCGCCCCTTTTTACTTTATCTAACTTACTTGCCACGACTCTTAATATGCTGCATCAAACGACGACGTTTGCGCTGCTGAGTTGGCGTCAGCTTATTACGACGCCCCGCAAACGGGTTATCGCCTTCTTTAAACTGAATACGGATTGGCGTTCCCATTACTTCCAATGAACGGCGGAAATAGTTCATCAGATAGCGTTTGTAGGAATCCGGCAGGTCTTTCACCTGATTACCATGGATAACAACAATCGGTGGGTTATAACCACCTGCATGAGCATATTTCAGCTTCACGCGACGGCCGCCAACTAAAGGTGGCTGATGGTCGTCCTGCGCCATTTGCATGATACGCGTCAGTAAAGAGGTACTTACTCTGCGGGTTGCGCAGCGATAGGCTTCTTGCACTGACTCAAACAGATTGCCTACACCGCTACCATGCAGAGCTGAGATAAAATGAACCCGGGCAAAATCAACAAAGCCCAAACGCAGATCCAATGCCTCTTTAACCTGCTCTTTGATTTCCTGAGACAGACCATCCCATTTGTTTACCGCAATAACCAGTGAGCGCCCACTATTAATGATAAATCCCAACAGAGAAAGGTCCTGATCGGAAATACCTTCACGAGCATCAATCACCAGCAATACAACGTTAGCGTCTTCAATGGCCTGCAAGGTTTTAATCACGGAGAATTTCTCTACCGTTTCTGTCACTCTCGCCCGCTTCCGTACGCCAGCGGTATCAATCAGGATATATTCCCGCTCATCACGGGTCATTGGAATATAGATACTATCGCGGGTGGTTCCCGGCATATCATAAACAACCACACGCTCTTCACCCAGAATTCGGTTAGTTAGCGTGGACTTACCTACATTAGGACGGCCAACGATCGCCAGTTTAATCGGTAAATTTTCCAGATAAGAAGAATCTTCTTCTTCCTCACCTTCTGCTGCATTTTCATCAAACTCTTCATCCCAGATATCGGTACCGATATCCGCAAACTCATCATCCTGATTTTCTGATTCAGCCGACTCATCTTCTTCAACTACAGGCCCCAGAACCTGCTCTATCAGAGAGGTGACACCGCGACCATGTGAAGCTGCAATCGGGTAAACTTCCCCTAATCCCAGCGCATAAAAATCACCGACTGCACTGTCAGGATCCAGACCATCCGTTTTATTTGCTACCAGGAAAGTCGCTTTCTCGCGCATCCGCAGGTGTTGAGCAATGCCCTGATCTGCTGGCATCAGCCCGGCACGAGCATCCACCATAAATAAAACAACATCGGCTTCTTCAATCGCCAATAGCGACTGACCTGCCATATGGGTTTCAACACCGTCTTCGGTTCCATCAATACCACCGGTATCGATAACGATAAATTCGTGGCCAGCAGATTCAGCCTTACCGTATTTCCGATCGCGGGTTAATCCCGGGAAATCAGCAACCAATGCATCACGAGTACGCGTTAAGCGGTTAAATAGCGTGGACTTACCCACGTTGGGACGCCCGACCAGCGCGATAACAGGGATCATTATTAAAGCCTCTTTCTTTATAACTCTATGATTTTAAGATGGTTAATTAAAAAACATCACCAGCTTTATAGAAGACGAAACGGCCCCTGGTGTCAGGAGCCGTTTTTCAACCGGCATAATTCAATTACATCATGCCTTTTGGATAATCATTAACTCAGCGGCTATAGGAGTAAACGCTACCGCCACGAGCCTGAATCACTAATCGATCGCCTGCAACGATTGGCGAAGACAGGAATCCATCACTATCCACTTTATTCTGTGCGACAAATTGACCTGTAGCGCTATCCATCCAGTGCAGATAGCCTTCTGAATCACCGACGACTACATAGCCATTAAACAGCACTGGTGCAGTCAGTTGGCGATGTAACAGATCGTTCTGTGTCCACATGATAGATCCGCCGTTTAGCGTCAGGGCAACGACTTTATCATCCTGATCTACCAGGAAAACACGACCGCTATCGATAAAGAAATCGTTCACAGAGCCCATATCGCGTTTCCAGATGATCTGGCCTGAACGCAGATCCATGGCAGTAAAGCTACCGTTATAGCCCTGAGCATAGACTACGTTGTCAACGATCACTGGAGTGCTATCTACGTCAGCTAAGCGGTCAATTTCTGTTGCACCACTTGGCTGAGAAATACTCTGTTGCCAAATTAACTGACCTTGATCTAACAGTACCGCATTCACACGGCCGTTATCGCCACCAACAACTGCCGCACCGTGTGCAACTGCTGGCGCTGATTCACCGCGCAGAGAAAGCAGTGGCATCCCCAGGTTTGCAGTCCATTTAATGGTACCATCAGCTTCGCTTAACGCCTGTAGCATACCGTTAGTGGTATGAACCAGCACTAAACCATTGCTCACTACAGGACGAGATAATACTTCGCCAGCTACCAGTGTTTTCCATGCCAGCGCGCCATCAGCGCCGTTAAGGGCATAAACCACTGCATTTTCGCTACCGACATAAACATGTGCGCCCGCTGCGGTTACGCCACCGGATAACATCGGTGATTTAGCAGAAGAGAAGAAACCTGCACTCTCAGTCACGTCAGCTTTCCAGATTTGCTTGCCGCTATCGGCATCCATTGCTTTAACCTGACCATTACGCGCTGCCGCATAAATACGGCCGTCCTGCCAGGATGGACGCAGATGAGAATAGTATTCACCAACACCATTCCCTACAGAAGTACTCCAGTGCTTATTCGGTGAGAATTGGTTACTCACCTGTGGCAGTGGTGACATTTTTACAGCATCATCATCGCCGCCAAACAGCGAACAACCACTCAACATGGTTACAGACAGCAATCCTACGCAAAAAATTCTACGTAATTTCATTCAAATCCCCTTAGGCGGCCAGATTGTTCAGTTTAATACGCAGTAACTCTTTCAGTACCGGTGATGGATTATCTTCAAATGCTTGTGTATATGCACCACGCGCACCTTTTGTATCACCTTTGGCCACTAAAACATCACCACGAATTGCCTGAGCCTGTGCAAACCAACCACCTTTCTGTACTGCATCCAATGTTTTTAACGCATCATCAAACTGCTTCTCTTGCAGTTGAATACGCGCCAGACGCAGATTGATGGCTGGCAATAGATTATCGTCCTTGGTATGAGTCTGCGCCCACTGCAGTTGTTGCTTAGCGTTGGCAAAATCACCCTTCTCAACCAGATCCTGAGCCAGTTTCAGTGCACCGAAAACACCATAGGTGTTATCGTTGGCCTGAATAAAGGCCGCTAAACCGGCCGTATTCTCACTTTGCAACATAGCATTATCAAAGGAAACAGAAGCAGTCGTTAAGCTGGTATGCTGATGTGACTGCCAGTAACGCCAGCCAAACAGACCACCGATACCTAAAACGACACCCACTACGATAGCTTTTCCGTTTTCACGGAAAAAGTTACGCACCGCATCTAACTGCTCGTCTTCATTGTTATAGATTTCCACGGTGTCCCTCTTGATTAACCGATCAATGTTGCTAAATGCGCCGCAGCTTCAGCCTGCGTCACAGTTTGTTGTTCGCCATTGCGCAGATCTTTCACTACCACCTGCCCGGCTGCCACTTCATTTTCACCCAGTACCAGAGCCACTTGCGCTCCCCACTTATCGGCGCGGGCGAACTGTTTTTTAAAGTTACCGCCACCGTAGTTGGTCATCAGACGCAGCTCAGGTGTTGTATCACGAATAGTTTCAGCCAGTTTCATGGCCGCAATTTGCGTGCCTTCACCGGAAGATATCAGATAAACATCCACCGAACGCGCTGCTTTAAACTCCGGGTTAACCGCCTGCACCAACAGTACCAGACGCTCCAGCCCCATCGCAAAACCAACACCCGGCGTTGCATGCCCACCTAATTGTTCAACCAGGCCATCATAACGACCACCGGCACAAACTGTACCCTGAGCACCTAAACTGGTTGTTACCCATTCAAATACCGTGCGGTTGTAATAGTCCAGACCACGAACCAAACGTGGATTAATTGTATAACCGATACCGACATTATCCAAAAATGCGCACAGACCGGCAAAGTGTTGTTTAGACTCTTCGTCCAGATAATCCATTAATGTTGGAGCACCGTTTAACAGAGCCTGAACTCCGGCATTTTTTGAATCCAGTACCCGCAGCGGGTTGGAATACATGCGGCGCTTGCAGTCTTCATCCAGCTTATCTTTATGCTGTTCTAAAAACGCAACTAATGCTTCTTTGTAATTAGCCCGAGCTTCCAGTGAGCCGATGGAGTTCAGCTCCAGAGTAACGTGCTCTGAGATACCCAGTTCACGCCACCAGCGAGCCGTCAGCATAATCAGTTCAGCATCAACATCTGGTCCGGCAAGACCAAATACTTCGGCACCCATTTGATGAAATTGACGATAACGACCTTTCTGTGGACGTTCATGACGAAACATCGGCCCCAGATACCACAGACGCTGTTCCTGATTGTAGATAAGACCACGTTCAATACCGGCGCGAACGCAACCAGCCGTCCCTTCCGGACGCATGGTTAACGACGTTACCTCTTCACCATCGCGCTCGCGATCGTTGAAGGTATACATCTCTTTTTCTACTACATCGGTAACTTCGCCAATAGCACGCTTAAACAGTGGCGTTTGTTCAAGAACCGGCGTGCGAATCTCACTATATCCATAAGACTCAACAACACGCTTAATAATGTCCTCAACTCGCTGCCATACTGCGGTGTCTTCTGGTAAATAGTCATTCATACCACGTACAGATTGAATTTTCTTTGACACGTCAATTCTCTATATTCTTTAAAATTTTGTTGATTATAGGAGGTATTCCCTCCTCACATCAATGCAAACAGGCGGTTATTACACAGTAACACCGCCCGATTAATCTGTTTTTTTATCCATCGTCACGCATAGTGTCACGATTTCTCATTAATCCTGACTGATATCGATACGTTTGGATTTATCCAGCATACTGGCTCTGGCGCGGATCTTCGCTTCCAACTGGTCGATCATATTATCGTTATCAAAGCGTTCTTTCTGGCGTTCACCATTTTCATAGTAACCGCTCTTATTATGACCACCCGTTACACCAATATCAGATACCAGTGCTTCACCTGGCCCGTTAACCACGCAGCCAATAATAGAAACATCCATTGGCGTGATAATATCTTCCAGACGTTGTTCCAGTGCATTAACCGTACCGATAACATCAAATTCCTGACGGGAACAGGTTGGGCAGGCAATAAAGTTGATCCCTCTGGAGCGAATACGTAACGCCTTCAGAATATCAAAACCAACTTTAACTTCTTCAACCGGATCTGCCGCCAGTGAAATACGTAATGTATCACCAATGCCTTCAGCCAATAACATACCTAAGCCAATGGCTGATTTCACCGAGCCGCTACGGGCACCGCCAGCTTCAGTGATACCTAAATGCAATGGTTGTTCAATTTGTTTTGCTAACAGGCGATAAGATTGCACCGCCAAAAATACGTCCGAAGCTTTAACGCTAACTTTAAAAGCATCAAAGTTCATACGGTCAAGAATTTCAACGTGACGCAAAGCAGACTCTACCAGGGCTTCTGGCGTTGGCTCACCATACTTTTCCTGAATGTCTTTTTCTAACGAACCACCGTTAATACCGATGCGGATAGGAATGTTTTTGTCACGAGCACAGTCAACAACGGCACGGATGCGATCTTCACGGCCAATATTACCCGGGTTAATACGCAGGCAATCCACACCGTACTCTGCAACCTGCAAAGCAATACGGTAATCAAAATGAATATCCGCTACCAAAGGAACTGAAACACGCTGTTTAATTAACTTAAACGCTTCTGCGGCTTCCATGGTCGGTACTGAAACTCTGACGATATCCACACCAACCCGTTGTAGCGACTCAATTTGCTTTACCGTTGCTTCTACATCTGTAGTGCGGGTATTGGTCATTGACTGAACGGCAATGGGAGCTCCATCACCAATAGGTACATTACCTACATAAATACGTTTTGATTTACGACGAACGATCGGCGTTTCATTATGCATTATAAGCTCTCCCCGAAAACTACCACGACTGGTTAACCTTGTTTGTTATTCAGCCGCTAACGTCAGGCGAGCAGTACGACTTGAACTTTTATACGGGCTCATATCGACAGGTTTGCCTTTGTAACTAATTTCTACGCCAGCTGGCGCTCCCAGTTTGACCCGATAAGGGGCTTGTCCGGAGAGCGACAACTTACCCTCTTTTCTCTGTAAACCACTGTACAGATTCTGACCTCTGGCATCGATCACCTCTACCCAGCAATCCTGCGTAAAGGTCATATAGATATCATTAGTATCCTGCACCGGTTGGGCTGCAGTACCTGTTGCCGCTTCTGCTTCTGCAACCTGAGCTGCCACTGCTTCTTCCAGCGTTGGGGCTACATTTTGAACAGGTTGAGACGGAGCCTGACCCGCATTATTAGCGGCAGACGCACTGTTGGCGCTATCCGGATTCACAGACGGCTGAGACGTGGTGGTATTAGAAGACGTTGTATCAGGCTGGTTAGTAGACAATAAAATTTGGTTTTGTTCACCAGATGAAGGTGTCAGATCGCTTTGCTGTGCCTTGTGATTCTCCCACCACCAGGCTCCGGTTAAACCGAGTACGACGAATAAAATTAACCAGGTAAACAGGGTTAACCAGCGGTCAATCTTTTTACGTGGTTTACCCAGCGTAAAACCTTTAATGCGGTTAGTTTCAACAATATTTTTTTCTGCATTACTTTTTGGCAGTAATGCAATTAACTCATCCTCTGGCACCTGAACCAGCTTGGCATAAGAACGGATATAACCTTTGATAAAGGTTGGTGCTAAATCCAGCGGATTTAAACCATCCTCCAGTTCTCTGACTGTACTCACCTTCAAACGCAGTTGCTCCGCCACCGAACGTTGGCTTAGGTTCAATGCTTTTCTGGCTTCGCTGAGTCGGTAACCGATTTCAGCCAGTGGTGTCTCTCTTTCTTGCGGTGTATCAGTATTCATGAGCTAAGAATAATTGGTATTGTTTTGATTGTGAAAAACCCTGCGCCAGTTGCTTACCATAACGTTTTACATCGTTTAAGCGATTATCTGACGCCGCAAATTGAATCTGTATCCATAAACTTTCAGCACTGGCAGGAAGCACCTTTTGATAGAGATTAAGCAATGCCTGAGCCTCTTCGTGCTTGCCTTGCTGCCAGTAACGAGCCGCGGTATTTAATATCCGCACACCCTTTTCTGGATTCTGTTTTAATGCCCGGCTTAATTTTTTATCTGCTTCATCTGGTTGCCCGGCCTGCAATAAACAATAACCTGAATACTCAAGGCTATTGGAAACATCATCGAGACGCTCAGTGGCTACTGCCAGCTCGAAATAACGTTGCGCCTCATCATACTGCCCTAAACTACAGAGAAACGCACCGTAATTATTTAACACATCGCCATTATCTGGCGCTAACTGCAAGGCCGTATGATAGCGGGAAGCTGCCTGTTCACTCTCTCCAATGCCTTGCAGATATAGCCCCATACCTAACTGTGTCCGGTAGTCTTGTGGAGCATAATTCACTGCCCGTTCAAGATTTTTTCGGGCAGCAACCATATCACCTTGTGATAAATAGGCCATACCTAAGGTTAGTCGAATCTCTGCAGCCTGCCCCATATCGGCGGCATGTTCTTCTGTTCTCTGGCCGGTACAACCCATCAATATTCCAGCCAGCAACGGTATAGATAACAATATCTTCTGCATTGATTTTACAGTCCTTGTATCTACAACGCTCTATACTACAACAATAATTCACTTTCATATATTGTTGTAACACATCATGTTTTAGAGCGTTTTAATTGAAATAGGTTCCCCATTCATTTTCTTTTTTAAAGTACGTTTCGTTCTATCGATAACTTCACCCGCCAATTGGCCGCAAGCCGCATCGATATCGTCTCCACGGGTTTTACGCACAATAACAGTAAAACCGTATTCCATCAGTACTTTAGAGAATCTGTCTACCCGACTATTTGAGCTACGACCATAGGGGGCACCGGGGAATGGGTTCCACGGAATTAAATTAATTTTCGAAGGAGTGTTTTTTAAACACTCAGCTAACTGATGAGCATGCTCGGTTCCGTCATTGATGTGATCAAGCATGACATACTCAACGGTAACTCGCCCTTGGTTAGCATTAGATTTATCCAGATAACGACGAACCGCCGACAGGAAGCTCTCAATATTATATTTACGGTTGATCGGCATGATTTCATCGCGGATTTGATCGTTAGGTGCGTGCAGTGAAATTGCCAACGCCACATCGATCATCTCACCCAACTTATCCAGAGCAGGAACCACACCCGATGTAGATAAAGTTACCCGACGTTTGGACAAACCAAAACCAAAGTCATCCAGCATAATTTCCATTGCCGGTACCACATTGGTGAGGTTCAGCAGGGGTTCACCCATGCCCATCATCACGACGTTAGTAATGGGACGCTGACCGGCGACCCGTGCTGGCCCAATGACTCTGGCTGCGCGCCAGACCTGACCAATAATTTCTGATACCCGCAAGTTGCGGTTAAAACCCTGCTGCCCTGTTGAACAGAACTTACACTCCAGTGCACAACCAACCTGTGATGACACACATAACGTTGCCCGATCGTCTTCCGGTATGTATACCGCTTCAACCTGTTGGTCACCTACTGCCAGAGCCCATTTAATCGTACCGTCCGCTGAACGCTGTTCTGTTACTATTTCAGGAGCCCGAATTTCTGCTACCTGTTGTAAACGTGCGCGCAGGACTTTATTAATGTCCGTCATCTGTTCAAAATCGTCATAACCGAACTGATAAATCCATTTCATGAGTTGGTCGGCACGGAATGGTTTTTCGCCTAAAGAGACAAAAAATTCACGCATTGCCTGTCGGTTAAGATCTAATAAGTTAATTTTTTCTGACGGATTGGCTGATAAAACAGGAGCGTCAGATGACGTTAAAATCTGCTCGGACATGGTATTGAAGGCCTCGTTATTACACTTTATGGCGCTAGAAAATCTAGAGAATGTAAAGGGTATTAAAATTACCCCTGCAATATTTTACTTACAGGGCATGATGCGGGGAGCATTGTACTGCTTTTAGTGAAACGTTTCTATGCACATCCTTATAGTTAAAAATGAATATCCAGTCATAACCTGATTAGCTTAAAAATACTGTTTGATATTAAAGAAGTTTTAATATCGCCACGGTAATTTTGTCATTAACTGATACACTTATTTACCGCTGAAACAGACCTGAAACCAGTAAAAGGCCAGTGGGTTAACTCACTGGCTTTTATCATTAAGTCGTTCAGATTAACGAGTGCGAGGACAAACCTCGTCATCACTGAAGAAATAAGCAATTTCACGCGCAGCTGATGCTGTAGAATCAGAACCATGAACTGCATTTTCAGTCATGCTATCCGCATAATCAGCGCGTAACGTTCCAGCCAATGCGTTGGCGGGGTTAGTCGCCCCCATCAGATCGCGATAACGCTGAACCGCATTTTCACTTTCCAGAACTTGCACAACTACCGGGCCAGAGGTCATAAAATCCAGCAGACCATTGAAGAACGGCTTTCCATCATGTTCCGCGTAAAAACCTGCCGCCTGCTCTCTGGTCAGGTGTAGCATTTTTGCAGCAACAATGGTGAATCCTGCATTTTCAAAACGCGAATAGATAGAGCCAATTGCATTTTTAGCAACGGCATTGGGTTTAAGGATGGAAAAAGTACGTTCGATAGACATATTCACCTCGGGGTTACTGATAACTGTTCTATATATATTTTAATTTGTAGGGTAAATCATTGTAGCCAGACGTAATTCGCGGCTGATTATACGAGCAGATATCAGGCTTGCCTATCTCGGATGTAACATTTTTTTAAAATAAACCGAAGTTAGTACACATTTTTGGATGTATACCGCATTTTTAGCGCAGAATAACGGCAGATTGAGACTTGAGGTGCAATTTTAAAGCAAAATACGATGAATTTAGTATCGAGGAAATTTCGTCCACTAACAGTACAGAGTCTAAATTAGCAAATGTGCAAGTGGCCGAGCAGGAGGCGTTAAGGCGAACGCCTCCTGCACCTCCGCGCCTTCGCACCCGAATCCAGGTCGCTACGCGACTTCCCTCCGCCTTCATTCGGGCTTACGCACCGGCACTGATTCGCTCCCGGCGAATCAGTGCCTCGCCGAACATCCATGTTCGGCGTGCTACCCTCATTCAGTTGTCAGCTGAATTCCAGTGCTCTGAAAGAGATCAAAAACATAAGGTCAAGAACATAAATATTACTCTAATACAAACCCCACGCTACTCACCTGCCCACTCTCATCCAACACGCTAATCTGATATTTACCGGAATTCGTCAGGGTATGAACCATTGGTTTATCTTCTTCCGTTTCCATCAAAGATTCACCGTTAATAAACCACCAGCGTTTGCCCCGGCCTCCCTGAGTATCCAGACGCAGATCGAGAGATTGTGTTCCCGGAATACGTTTAAGAATCGCCCCGTCTTTTAAGCCCAAAATCAACAACGGGGGGCTGACATCGTAACTGATAGGTGGACACTCGGTATCACGCTCCGGCAAGCGACTGATTCGGCGTTCTGACGACGGCAACCAGGTTTCTAATGCAATCGGCCATAAAGCAATTCGACGTGATATGGCACCACTACAGTCCGCAGCGACTCGTTTTCCTTCGGCATTAACCCACAGATTTAACCAACCACCGATGCCCGTATCCTGCCCGATGGAAGACAGCGTCGGCGGGATCGTACCATCCAGAATCCATGCCTGACGACGCTGGCGGCAGTTAGTATCACCAGCTTCCAGAGTTTGTCCCTGAGGCCAGCAAATAACTGCACGACTGACAGAATAGGGTCGCGGATCCTTCGGCCAATTTTTTGCTAACTGGTTGTTACGGTTTATCAGCAAGTGGTTAATTTGATGCAAAATCGGCACCGCGGTTGCATATCCAAACTGACCTGCCACCGGAGTACCATCCGGGCGACCTACCCAAATACCAATCAGATAGCCACCGTTCATTCCAATAGTCCAGGCATCGCGATAGCCATAGCTGGTACCGGTTTTCCATGCCAGCGGGGTAATATCTGAAATCTGACTATCAGGAACCGGGCGCCCTTCTCCCGCCATAATCCGACGAACAATCCATGCCGCGCCGGGAGAAACTAGCTGACGTTCCACCAGTGGATCTTCCGGCCGATAACGTAATGCCGCAACTTTGCCCTGCCGCACAAATGCACTGTAACCGCTAACCAGTTGATCCATCCGCATACCGGTTCCACCCAGAATCAGAGATAGATTAGGATCGCTGTTAAGCGGGAAACGCAAAACAATACCCGCATTACGCATATTGCCGGTAAATCGTTTTGGCCCATAGGCTTCCAGAACCTGAACCGCCGGCAGATTGAGTGAGCGAACCAATGCATCGGAAGCGCTCACCGGGCCGCTAAACCCGGTATCAAAGTTTCCGGGACGATAATCACCAAACTGACGGGGTACATCCTGTAACAAAGATTCTGCATGGATCAGCCCATCATCCAGCGCCATCGCATAAGCAAAAGGCTTCAACGTTGAACCGGGAGAACGCCACGCGCTAATCATATCCACATGACCGAATCGACTACGGTCGTTAAGATCCGCTGAACCAATATAGGCTTTTACTGACATGGTTGAGTGATCAACCACCAGAATCCCCATGGAAGTACTGGGGGGTAACTGACTCTTCCACCCCATGACCATATCTTCAAGACGCCGCTGTAATGAGGCATCAATAGTGGTATGAATCACATCAGTGCTGCTTTCTGCCAATAAACGTCGGGAAAGTAATGGCGCCAGTTGCGGAGCCTGACGCTCTGCCAGCCAGACACTCTCTTGCTTAATATCGTCTACCTGCGCCTTATCCCAAACGCCATATTCTTCAAGACGATCGAGCACTTTATCTCTGGCAGCTTGCGCTCGCTCAGGATAACGATCGGGGCGTAAACGACTGGGAGCCTGTGGTAATACTGCCAACAGAGCCGCTTCTGAACGAGTGAGCTCTGATGGAGGTTTATCCAGATAGGCCCAGCTTGCGGCACCAATACCCTGTAATGTGCCGCCGTAAGGTGCACGATTGATATATATCGTCAGTATCTGATCTTTGGTGTAATGCCATTCCAGCTGCAAAGTGCGGAACACTTGCCGCAGTTTGCCAAAGAATGTTTTATCATGAGGTTCAATCAGGCGAGCCACCTGCATTGAAAGTGTACTACCACCGGAGACAATGCGCTGGTTAGCCAGGTTCTGCCACAGCGCTCGCATAATGGCTAACGGGTTTATTCCCGGATGAGAATAAAACCAGCGATCTTCATAGGTCAGCAAGGCTTGCAGATAATAAGGCGACACTTCATTCAGCGAAACCGAATAGCGCCATACCCCATCCGCATCGGCAAACCGCCACAGCGGGGAACCATCCTCAGCCACTACCACCTTCGCCACTTGTACATCAGGCGCAGGTAAAGGCCAAATCTTATCCGCCAGCCACAGCCCCGACGCCGTAACGGCAATCAATACCACCACGACAACGACTAGCCTGCGCCAAAAACGAAATGTGAACAATCGGGAAAATAAACTACGCAATTCAGTTACTCATACAAAGCGGAAATTAGCTCGACAACGACAACAATATCAAACCAATATTATTAGCAGAGTTAAACGGAGGGATACCTTTCCGTTGGGGCCGACTTGGCGTAAGCCAACGAAGTGCCCCTAGGGAAGGTAGGCCCGACGCACACCAGTGCAAAGTACAGATGCTCTTCCGGCCGCACACATAAAATAATATAGGCACTATGTCCTTACGGCCGGAATATTCTCTAACGCCAATTTAAATAAGCATAGGGGCGATGCTCCTCGCCCCATTTACACCACTATTTAATCTCCAACCTCACCGGCGTCGCCCCAATCGCATGCCACTCTGGCTTATACATGGATTCTACCTGCGGAGCAGGAACACTATAGGTACCCGGTGTTACCGCACGAACCAGATACAACAACGTTACTGGATTGCTCTTCGAGCCATCCACTTTAACCGCTGCAACATAACGGTCATCACGGTATTCCTGATACTTGATTTCAGCGCTTTGCATCTTGGTTTGTAGCGCCATCAATTCTCCGGCACTTTCACTCAGGCTGGCACTACTGCTACCCAGATTTTGGTTTTCCAGTTCAAAACCCGCAGGTAACAGATCGACTACCAGCGCATCATTCACCTGATTGTCGGCCCACAGGTTCAAATGCACCACTAACAGCTGACCACTGTTAACGTGATCAAGTGAAGCGGTAGAGCCATCCAGATTGAGGAAGTTACGTTCAATATGCAGGCGATTACTCACTGGAGTCGGCTGTTTCAACGGATAACCGGTAATATCAATGCGTGGATATACCGTTACGCTACCGCTGTTAGTCAGATTGATACCTTTTGCCAGTTGGGTTGCATCATACAGGGAAGAAATTGACTTGGTTTCTTC
This sequence comes from Limnobaculum allomyrinae, assembly GCF_016649425.1. Taxonomy (GTDB): domain Bacteria; phylum Pseudomonadota; class Gammaproteobacteria; order Enterobacterales; family Enterobacteriaceae; genus Limnobaculum; species Limnobaculum allomyrinae. Next base: position 35,969 of record NZ_JADRCR010000008.1, on the reverse strand, counting down.
ATAGTCTTTACTTTCAACACCTGAGACTTCCACTTCCCATTCTGCTGATTCACGTTTAGGTAAATCACGCCCCGCCAGATAAACCGCATTACGTTCTTGCGTTGACAGATAACGGTTGGAAACCAGCGCATCTGACAGTGACATTAATGCACTATCCTGCTGCTGAGGTAACAGGTGGTACTCATTCAATAGCACCAGAATCAAGGCATTATCGCGCAGGTCACTACCATAGTCGCCTAACCAAGTGTTACGGTTAGCTCCACCCATTGCGGTCCCTTGCTGGATCAATTGAGTGGCTTTTGGCATATCCCCCATCAATTGCAGAGCAACGCCTAACTGAACCAGTGGTAAACCAGACATTGCCTCGCTACGACGTTCATACAGCTGCCGTAACGCCCCTAATGGTGCCTGTTGCTGACGAGCCAGTACCAGTCCGGCATAAGCCTGCACGCTAAACTTAGCGCCATTGGTCGCTGAAGCATTCGAAATATATTGAGGTTCGATCTGATTGCGATCCTGCAGATAACGTAACAGACGCTGATTAGCTTTATTCAACGCATCTTCACGTACTGAATAACCTTGCTCACGGGCACGAACCAGGAAGTCAGTAACGTATGCCGTTAACCAATATTCTTCACTGCCTTCACGCTCCCACAGAGAGAAGCTACCATTATCTTTCTGCATGCCTAACAGGCGCTCAATACCAACATCAATATTGCGACGACGCACATCATCACTGTCACTCTTAATGCCTAATGCAGCCAGTTGAGCCTGATTGCTATACAGCGATGGATACAATCCACTGGTGGTTTGCTCCAGACAGCCATACGGATAGGCAAACAGCTCACGAATATGCTGAGCCACATTTAACGGCGGTACCGCGGTTAATGACATCTGGCCTTCCACCGTTGGAGTGGATAGCCCCAGCAGTGCATCTTGTGGCAATGCCCAGCTTTCGCCGGCACGCAGTGTCATCGCATAGCTGTTAGTCTTCGCCGGAGTTGCAGGACGAACGCCCAGCGTCCAGTGACGTTCAAACGCCGTTGAAGGCTCGCCCGGTAATACCAGGCCATTCACCCGAACGGTAACATCCCCCTGACCAAAGCCATTTAATGCTTCAACCGGAATGCTCAACGTCTTACGCTGACCTTTAGTTAATTTAACCGTTTGCTGTGCAGCACCGGTTTGTTTCACCAGACCTTTGGTTTCAACGGTCACATTAAGAGACTGTTCACCATCGGTAAGATTACTGAGATCCAGCGCCAGAATACTGCGGTCACCACCGGCAATGAAGCGAGGCATAGACAGTTCCGCAATTAACGGTGCAGCAACGACCATTTTACGTTCTGCGCTGCCGAACTCTTCATCACTCCAGGCCTGAGCCATCAGTCTGAGTTCGCCGTTAAAGTCAGGGATCGGCATCTGAATTTCACCTTCACCCTTATCGTTCAGCACCACTGGCATAGCCTGTTGTGCAACGATTTTCACCACGGTAACCGGTTTTTTACCACCGCGAGCCAGAGCATCATCTTCACCGTCACCACCGAAGCTCAACTTGGCAGTTTTACCTTTCCCTTCAATTAACTGACCATAAATATCCATCTGGTCAACGCTATAGCGTTTACGACCAAAGAAAGCTTCGTAAGGGTCTGGGGTAACATAATTGGTAATGTTCAATACTCCGCTGTCTACTGCGGACATCAGAACGTTGATTGATTTAGGTAACTCGCCATTTTTGACAGACGCTTTTACTTTTACCGTCAGCGTTTGATTAGGACGCATACGCTCCGGAGCATCCAGCGCCAGAGTAATCTTACGGTTTTCATCCACCAGCGGCAGATGCAGCAACCCTACAGCACGTTTTGGCGTAGCCTGTATATTTTTATCACCAGGACGAACCACTAACGCGCTCAGGTAGAGATCGTGGCGATTCCAATCTTCATTAATTGGTACGTTAAAGTTAGCTCCGCCAACCGGCACTTCAATCTCTTGCCACCATAAAGGGCCATCGCTGGATTCCAGCATCAGATAGCCTTTACCGGCCGTTGGTGCTTCAACGTGCAGATTCACCTTCTCACCCGGACGGTAAGCAGGCTTATCCAGTTTCAATTTGACCTGATCCGGACGTAACGCACCGGTACCATCGGTATTATCCTGCCAGCTATAACCTGCCCAGAAACGCAGGCTGGTCACCATTCCACTATGAGGGTCTTCAACTTCCAGTCGATAAGAACCCCACTCCACCGGATAACTCACTTTAGCCACCTGATCGGCACCAATGGATATCGTTTCCTGATTAATAATCAAATCTTTTTGATCGTAACGAGAGCTCCAACCATCGCTGGAAGACCATTCCCAGTAATAATCACGACGCTCACGAACTAAACGCACATTCAGACCTTCTGCCGACAGTTTGTTACCTTTAGCATTGGCATAAACAATGTCGAAACCCGCTAAGCTGTCAGAGTCCACCATAAACTGAGGTTTATAGTTATTGGTTTTGTAATCGTAAACTTCTTTTTTGTTAAACAGCGGGCGGATACCTGGCATATTAGTGGCTGGCCAGATAGCCTGCTCGGCACGACGAGTAACAGGACGACCACCGGATTCCATCAGGCTGGCCTGAATAATTACCTTCATCGGTGACTTACTTTCAGCCCAGTCGCTCGGAACCGTTACACTGGTTAACCCTTCAGAATCTAACTTCAGGTCAAATTCATTGAGTGAACGGCTCAGATTGGTGTCCAGAACCGAACCAAATTCATAACCTGGTAATTTCGCTATCGCATCACGAGCCGGACGCAGGAACATTTGCCCTTGCAGGCGATTACCTGATGCTGGCGCACCATATAAATAACGGCCAGTAACATCAAAGGTTATTTCCTGAGAAGGAGAAACCGGTACATCTTCAACCGATTTCAGCTCCAGCGCCATGCGCTCAGGCAGGAAGTCTTCTACTTTAAACTTATAGAAACGGGGCTGTTTATCCCCTAAGTTGATACGTAATGACCATTCACCCGTTGCCGCATTATTAGGGATGTCATACATAAACTGATAGAAGCCGTTCTTTTTCGGCTGCCAGACAAAGCTGCGTGTCACCTGATTATCTGGTTTAAGCACATCCACTTTTACCGGTTGGTCAGGCAGCTCTGCACCATCAGAATCGCGCAGTAAACCGTTCACAATCAGCGTTTCGCCCGGGCGATATAAATCGCGTGGGCCAAAGGTGAAGAATTGCGTTGCGAAGCCTTCTGGCCCGGCAATATCAAATTCCGACAGATCCAGCGCGGCTTTACTCAGATCGATTAAGCTGGTTTGCCCATCTTTAGTGGCCAGCATAATTTTTGCTTTATCATCTTTTATCAGTTGAGCGTGGCCATCAGATGAAGTTTTCGCTTGCGCCAGTGAGTTGCCTTTTTCGTCAAACAGCTCAACTTTAACCCCGGAAACGCCCTCACCACCTTCCAGCGCCTGGGTAAACACATCCAGACGATCGTGGTAACGGTGTAAAGAGATACCAATATCACTCAGGGTGAAAATTGTCACCGGATTACTGTATTGATAAGCACCCGCTTCCTGCATCATTGCCAGATAGACACCGGGCTGTTGCAGCTCTTTAATGCTATTTAACGGTAGCAATACTTGCTCACGGGTATTGCGCTGTGGGCTTAAGTCAAAACGACCGGTATAAGCCAAATCGACTTTTTTCAGAAATTCCTGAGATTCCCAATAGCTTTTTGCTCCCGTTCCTTCCCAGTCAGCCAGGAAGCCTGAAAGCATTTCCGGCTTAATGCGGTAAAAGTTAACGTCAACTTTATTCACGTTCAGGGCAATAACCGGAAGCCCGGTAATCACTTTACTTGGTAACAGAGAACCACGGCTGGCAAAGCCAATAGAAGGTTCAATATCACGGGTGGTTAACTTTTGCTGGAACTCTTTGTCCAGTTTCATTCCGTTAACACCACTCAGGTTTTTATTAACGGTCAGAATCAGCTTACGGGAAGGCTCCAGATGACGAAGACGTAGCTCCATCATATTGTCCGACATTTCCCATGCGCCATCGACTTTACCGCTGGCTTCATCCACCAGGTTCAATAGAGAGGCAAAATTCTGATTCGCTGCCAGTGGAATTGAAAAGGTCACCACCATCGCGCTGGCACCGTCCAGTTGAACTTCAGAGGCATCAAGGATAGTAAAGGACTTACCGGCATAACGAGACGCTTGCTGCTCTGCAGCTGGCGTAGCTTGTGGCGTTTCCGGTGCTGCATGGAGCGGTAAAGAAGCGAAGCCAAGACATGAGGCAAGAAGTAGCCCCCTCAGCCTCCAAAAATCAGAATTTCCCTGACGCATAAGCGATTCTCTCTGAGATAATGTAGATAAGTAAGTTAGCCGTAAATAAATATGATTCTGAAGAAATATTATACTAGTAAAGCATAACCCTAAAACTCATTAATCACTAAATCTCATCGCTAATGGTAATGGCGGATTAAATCGTCGCTTTAATCTGGCAAACCACGTTTGAGAATCAGTATGACTATAAAATGGCGGCTGGTTAACCATGCCTGTCACGATATTGTGAGTCGAAGTATCACTGGCAGATAAATGCGTAAGCTCGATGCCAACAGGTAACAATTGAGTAGCCAATACCTGAATATCATGCAAATGTTCATCGCTGGCTTTGCCATTACCACTGTCTAATAGCATCAAGAGCGACCAACGTTGGCCAAAACCTAATGAGGCAAAACCCAATCGGCAATATTGGATGTCACGGTGTTCTGCACAATACTGGTATAACGCTTTAGAAAATATGGTCGGCATATCATTAATATGAATACCCTGACTGGAATCCGCTGGTAATGGCTCATTACCCTGCTCTTCCAGTTGAAGACTCATGGTTAAAAAATCAAGAAGCTTATAATCAATCTGCTCAAAATTATCCGCATCACTAATCAAAATAACATCAATGCGCTGCTGCTGTGAAAATCCCATCAGCGTCACACCACGTACTTCGATATAGCTCCCAGCTTCAGGATCGTGAATCTCGGGTAACGATTCAGGTGGAACGCCGGGTTCACTCCCCAGATAAGCAAACAGGAAGGGTAATTCCGCATCATCCACATAATTAAGCCCAACATTCAGCAGGCCTTGATCTTTCTGAGCAGGGCTACTCTCATTCAATATCCATACCCGTTGATCATGAAATTCACGAGCAAACTGCAGGTATTTTTGTTCAGAATCGCTATTGTCAGCAGAATTTCTCAGTTGACGTAACGAATGAAGAATAGGGTAGTCCATAACCGAAACCTCCTTGTTAAGCCTTACAAACTCAAGATTGGTGAAGCATTATATAGGATGATAGAGAGTTTCATTGATTAAAAATACACTTAAATAATATTTACATCACACATTAATAATCCACAGTGACTTTCATAACATTAAAAGGTAGTTATAGAAAAATACTGATGGCAAATAGATAACCGCGATGTAAAAAAATAGGCTGCCTCTGATAGAAGAGTCAGCCCATTATTCAATCAGTCATCAATAACGCGGGTACCCAACCCGCGTTATCAACCTATTTCATTATGACTTTTGGCTTAATAGCAAGTTGGCAATTGTCCGAACACCTAACCCCGTTGCTCCTGCCGACCATTGATCCACTGCACCTTTACGGTAAGTTGCCGAACAGTCGATATGGATCCAACCCTGCTGATAATTTTTCACAAAGTGAGACAGAAAAGCAGCTGCGGTACTGGCACCTGCGGTATAGGCCGCACCTGCCATATTGTTTAGTTCCGCAAAGTTTGACGGCAATTGGCTACGGTGGAACTCCGCCAGCGGTAAACGCCAGAATGGTTCATTTTCGCTATTAGCGCTGCTCAACATCTCGTTTGCCAGCGCATCGTCAAAGCTAAACAGCGCATGATAGTCATTTCCTAACGCCATTTTGGCTGCACCGGTCAGAGTGGCGCAATCAATAATCATCTGCGGATTTTGTGCTTCAGCATCGATCAGGCCATCCGCTAACACCAAACGCCCTTCTGCATCGGTATTCATCACTTCAACGGTTTTACCATTGCGATAACGGATAATATCACCCAGTTTGAAAGCATTACCGCTTACCAGGTTATCGGCACAGCACAGGAACAGTTTTACCCGCTGTTTCAAACCACGGCTAATCGCTAACGCCAGCGCACCGGCGATAGTTGCCGCGCCGCCCATATCGGACTTCATAGAGTCCATAAAAGCGCTTTGTTTCATGCTGTAACCACCGGAGTCAAAGGTGATACCTTTACCTACCAGACTGGCAAATACCGGTGCATCCGGATTACCGGTTGGATTGTAATCCAGAGCCAGCAGAGCAGGCTCACGCTCGGAACCACGGCCTACGGTATACAGTCCCATATAGTTCTGCTCACGCAGTGCTTCACCTTTAACAATGCGATAGTTCACCGCGTCACAGGAAATATCACAGAACAAATCAACCGTGCGCTTAACCAGTTGCTCCGGCCCCAGCTCTTCCGCTGGCATATTGATGGTGTCACGAACCCAGTCAATAATCTGTAAACGACGCGCCAGCTCTTGCTGTTCTTGCTGCTCCAGCGTCGCCCATTCAACTTTTCTTTCGCCTTTTGGCCCACGGAAGCCCTGCCAGAAACTCCAGCTGCGTTCCAAATCCCAGCCTTCTCCCGCCAGCTTCACTTTTTTAACGCCCTGACCGTCGATTTTACGGGCCGCACGTTGAATAGCGCCCAGCTTGCCATTTCCATGGAGATGAATAGTCATTCCTTCACTGTTGGTGCTTAACAGGGCTTTGTCACCCCAAACCGCATCAGCAGGTTCATGAGAAAGATAAACAGGCATAAATTGATTTGTCATTGTTATGGCTCCCGCTATTTTTATATTTACTTAAACCAAAAAAATAAGGCCCCCAAAGGCGGCCCCATTAATGATTACTATTCTGCTTCGTCCAGCCAGACTAGCAGGATCGCCTCAAGGATCTTTTCGTTTGAGGCGTTGGGATCGTCTTCAAAATCTTCTAACTCGCACACCCAACGATGTAAATCCGTGAAGCGTACCGTTTTCGGGTCGGTATCCGGAAACTGATCGTACAGCGCTTCGCCAATTTCCCGACTGTCTTTCCAGGTTAAACTCATCTTTTATATCCCGTTATTCATTAATGCTCGCGGGCATGGTTAACCGTATAGCGAGGAAGCTCAACCACCAGATCTTCATCGGTCACTTTTGCCTGACAGCTTAAACGGCTCTCCGGCTCCAGTCCCCAGGCTTTATCCAGCATATCGTCTTCCAACTCGCTGCTTTCTGCCAGAGAATCAAATCCTTCACGCACAATGCAGTGACAGGTGGTACAGGCACAGGACATTTCACAGGCATGTTCCACTTCGATACCGTTACGTAATGCGGCATCTAATATGGTTTCACCCTCTTTTGCTTCAACAACCGCCCCTTCCGGACATAAGTCCTGATGGGGCAGGAATACTATCTTAGGCATGCTTAAACCTCATCTACGGAATGACCCGCCAAAGCGCGGCGTATTGATGAATCCATACGGCGGGCGGCAAAATCTTGAGTTACAGAATCCAGTGTTTTGATGGACGCTTCTATTGTTGCAGTCTCATTACCCTGCATAGCAGTTTGTAGCTGGCTGATAGCACTATCTATTTCAGCTCGTTCAGTTTCAGTGAGCAGATCGCTATCGCTGTTCAAAGCGGCATTCAGGCTTTCCAGCACCCGGGCAGCCTCTACCTTTTGTTCTGCCAGCATACGTGCACTAACATCTTGTAGTGCATTGGTCATCGAGTCTTTAATCATGGTGGCGATTTCATCATCGCTCAGGCCATAAGAGGGTTTTACTTGGATCGATGCCTGCACGTTGGTGGATTTTTCCATCGCCGTCACACTAAGTAAACCATCCGCATCCACCTGATAGGTTACGCGAATATGCGCACCACCGGCCGGCATTGGCGGTAAGCCACGTAACGTAAAGCGAGCCAGAGAACGACAGTCATCAACCAATTCACGCTCACCCTGTAGCACATGAACCATCATCGCTGTCTGACCATCTTTAAAGGTGGTGAACTCTTGCGCTCTGGCTACCGGAATGGTGGTATTGCGTGGAATAATCTTTTCTACCAATCCGCCCATGGTTTCAATGCCCAGAGAAAGCGGAATCACATCTAACAATAAAATATCGGAATCTGGCTTATTACCAACCAGCACATCAGCCTGAATAGCAGCACCAATCGCTACAACCCGGTCAGGGTCAATACTGGTTAACGGGGTTCGACCAAAAAACTCACCCACTAAAGTACGCACCAATGGTACACGGGTGGAACCGCCGACCATAACGACTTCCAGGACTTCATCTGCGCTGACGCCAGCATCTTTCAGTGCACGGCGACAGGCCAATAATGTCTTTTTCACCAGCGAAGCAATCAGGTCGTCAAACTGTTCACGGGTAACCGTACCCTGCCAGCTACCGACCTTAACTTCAGCACTATGACTATCGCTAAGCGCTATTTTAGCCGCTATCGCTGCATCCAGTAACTGACGTTGAAGCTGATGGTCACTGTGAGCACCAAATCCAGCCTGTTCACGCAACCAGTCTGCCAGCAGATGGTCAAAATCATCACCACCCAGCGCAGAATCACCGCCGGTTGCCAGCACTTCAAACACGCCACGACTCAGGCGAAGAATAGAAATATCAAAGGTACCACCACCCAGATCGTAGACGGCGATAATCCCTTCCTGTCCTGAATCCAGGCCATAAGCAATGGCTGCCGCGGTTGGTTCATTTAACAGACGCAGCACATGCAATCCAGCCAGGCGAGCGGCATCTTTGGTACCCTGACGCTGAGCGTCATCAAAATAGGCAGGAACGGTAATTACCACACCGTCAAGATCGCCGCCTAATGTCTCCTGAGCACGTTTCGCCAGCGTTGTCAGAATCTCCGCAGAAACCTGAACCGGATTAACCATTCCACCTGCGGTAACAATAACCGGTAAGCCATTCTCACTGGCTTGCAGTTGGTAAGGCAGGTTTGGGTAGCGTTGAACGATATCGTTCAGTGAACGCCCCATCATTCGTTTCACCGAACTCAGGGTATTAGAAGGATCGGCAGCTGCCTGAGCGCGTGCGCTCCAGCCAACATCCGTTCCTTCATGTTGATAATGCACTACGGAAGGCAGTAAATGGCGACCTTGATCGTCGGGTAACGTTTCGGCTTGCCCACTGCGGACAGTGGCAACCAGAGAGTTAGTGGTACCTAAGTCGATACCCGCTGCGAGCCGACGCTGATGGGGTGCTGCCGTCATCCCCGGTTCGCTAATTTGTAATAAAGCCATGTTCAGTTTCCGTCAGGCGTCGAATAACTTCTCTTCCAGTTGTTCGACCTGCTGTTGAAGCTTATCCAGAAAACTCAGTTTACGTACGGTATCTGCCGCACTCTTCCAGTTCTGGCTATCCAATTCTTGTTTTAGTTGTTCACTGCGCTGCCGGGTCATTTTTTCTACTCGTTGGCTAAAGGCAGACAGTGCTGATTCGGTCTCTTTCTGACTGGTATTACGGTGTTCAATACCGTCCAGCTCTTCACGCAGCTCCAGTTGTTCCATCAGGAACACCGTATCATGCATGGTTTGCTGTTCATTTCTTACATCTATCCCGTTAAGAGACAGCAGGTATTCTGCACGACGCAGCGGATCTTTCAACGTTTGATAAGCATCATTTATTGTTGCCGCTTGCTGAACTGACTGGAGACGTTCGCTCTCAGAGGCCGTAGCATAACGATCGGGATGGTATTGGCGTTGTAATTCCTGATAGCGGGATGAGAGCGATGAAGTATCCACCACATAGTGGACCGGCAGGTTAAATAGTGTGAAATAGTCCATGACGTGCTCTGATGATATAGGTTAGGCGAAAACTCCCTTACCGGCTATCAGCAAGGGAGCACTTTTCAAAGTCGACATTTTCGAATGCTGTATTTAATCTACAAACGTTACGATAGCAGACTAGACGTTAAAACTTTCGCCACAACCACATTCACTTGAAATGTTCGGGTTATTAAACTTAAACCCTTCATTCAGGCCTTCTTTAACAAAATCCAGCTCGGTGCCGTCCAGATAGACCAGACTTTTTGCATCTACAATTACCTTCACGCCCTTGTCTTCAAATACCGTATCTTCATCGTGTAATTCGTCAACAAATTCGAGAACATACGCCATTCCAGAACAGCCCGACGTTCTTACCCCCAGACGAAGGCCTACGCCTTTGCCCCGATTAGATAAAAATGTCTGAACACGTTGTGCAGCGCTGTCGCTCATGGTAATCGCCATAACCAAACCTCAATCGTTTATTGCTTATTTATTACTATGTTTGTTTTTATAATCCGCAATGGCTGCTTTGATAGCATCTTCTGCCAAAATCGAGCAGTGAATTTTTACCGGCGGTAATGCCAGTTCTTCAGCAATTTCAGTGTTTTTAATTGCTTCGGCCTGATCTAAAGATTTACCTTTAACCCACTCGGTAATCAGGGAGCTGGAAGCAATCGCTGAACCACAGCCATAAGTTTTAAAACGGGCGTCTTCAATAATACCCTGATCGTTAACTTTAATCTGCAATTTCATTACGTCGCCACAGGCTGGCGCACCCACCATACCGCTACCAACGGTAGGGTCTTCATTATCAAATGAACCAACGTTACGAGGATTCTCGTAGTGTTCAATAACTTTTTCGCTGTAAGCCATGTTTATTACTCCTGCTGATTACCGCGCCCATCACTGCGGCGCGATATCAAATCAATTAATGATGAGACCACTCAATGGTACTGATATCCACGCCTTGTTTGAACATATCCCACAGTGGAGACAGGTCACGCAGACGGCCAATCGACTTCTTGACTAAATCAATGGTGTAATCGATCTCTTCTTCAGTAGTAAAACGTCCCAGAGAGAAGCGAATTGAGCTATGTGCCAATTCATCACTCATACCTAAAGCACGTAACACATAAGACGGCTCCAGGCTTGCAGAAGTACAGGCTGAACCGGAAGAAACGGCTAAATCTTTCAGAGCCATCATCAGAGATTCACCCTCAACGTAGTTAAAACTTACGTTAAGAATGCTGGCTACGCCTTGCTCCAGGCAGCCATTCAAGTGAACTTCTTCAATATCTTTCAGACCGTCCCACAGGCGATCGCGCAGTGCACGAAGGCGAGGAATTTCGGTATCCATCTCTTCTTTAGCAATGCGGTAAGCTTCACCCATCCCAACAATTTGGTGCACCGGTAAAGTACCAGAACGCATACCGCGCTCATGACCACCACCGTGCATTTGAGCTTCAATTCTTACCCGTGGTTTACGACGAACATATAAAGCACCAATACCTTTTGGCCCATAAATTTTATGGCCAGAGAAAGACATCAGGTCAACTTTAAGCTGGGACAGGTCAATCGGCAATTTACCCACGCTCTGGGTAGCATCCACATGGAAAATAATCCCGCGGCTACGGCACATTTCACCAATGGTGGCGATATCCTGAACCACGCCAATTTCGTTGTTCACGTGCATGATAGAAACCACACAGGTGTCATCACGCATGGCTGCTTCCAGCTCGCTTAAATCGATAATACCGTTAGCCTGTGGCGCTAAATAAGTTACTTCGTAACCTTCACGCTCCAGTTGACGGCAGGTATCCAGTACGGCTTTATGCTCCGTCTTACTGGTGATGATGTGCTTACCTTTCTTTTGGTAAAAGTTAGCTGCACCTTTAATCGCCAGGTTGTCCGCTTCTGTAGCACCAGAGGTAAAAACAATCTCGCGAGGATCGGCACCCACCAGTTCTGCAATCTGGTTACGGGCAATATCGACCGCCTCTTCTGCCTGCCAGCCAAAACGGTGAGAACGCGAGGCTGGGTTACCGAAAATGCCATCGAGGGTCAAATACTGCATCATCTTCTCGGCAACGCGCGGATCGACCGGTGTTGTTGCTGAGTAGTCCAGATAGATAGGTAATTTCATTCTTTGCTCCGTACACGACTTCTAAATAATGCAATCATCACTGCCAATTAAGCGCGCAGATTGATCTTTTTTGCCTCATCGAATGCACGATGAGTGCTGGTAACCGTACCTTGAGTTTCGTTATTTTGACGGTCGGCTACATCCAGAATTTCTTGATTCTTTACCAATTCAGACAGCGTAATCTCATTAAGAAAGCTGCTGATGCGTTCACTGAGATCGTGCCACAGTGTATGTGTCAGGCAACGCGTACCACTCTGGCATCCACCGCTTCCCATACAACGGGTCGCATCGACAGATTCATCAACGGCACTGATAACTGAACCAACGGCGATATCACCGGCATCTTTGCCCAGTAAATAGCCGCCACCAGGACCACGAACGCTGGTCACTAAACCATTCTTGCGCAAACGGGAGAACAATTGCTCAAGATAAGACAAAGAAATCCCCTGACGTTCGGAAATATCAGCTAAAGGGACCGGTCCTTCTTGTGAGTGCAAAGCCACGTCCAACATGGCTGTTACTGCATAGCGACCTTTTGATGTCAGTCTCATTGTTAATGCCCATCTGTTTGTGAAGATGCAGATAGTTTGGCATTCCCAACTATTTCAGTCAACTATTTAGTTGAGTAATTTAGTCAAGTATTATTGAGCCAGAAAAATGTCACCAAATCGAGATATGTCCGCTATTGTCGCCCGTATTGTAACAATTGAAAAGGTGTTAATTCAGGATTATTTCTGCCTATTTCTTGTATCGGGGTTTTCTATGGCACTTAAAATCCCGCGCAGAATGTTTAATTCCTGACTCTCAGGGCGAGCACGATTAATTAAGCGACGCAGTTTATTCATGACCTGCCCTGGGTGAGCTGCTCGAATAAAACCGATATTCAGCAGTGTCGATTCCAGATGCTGATAGAAACGCGCCAGATCTTCCGCCAGCGGATAAACTTCATCTTCCACTACCACCGGTTGTGGTTTGCCGCTTTCTTGCTGATCCAACCAGGCAACGCGAATTTCATAAGCCAGAATCTGTACTGCCATTGCCAGATTTAATGAGCTGTAATCCGGATTGGCAGGAATCGCTACGTGATAATGGCACTTTTGCAGTTCATCATTGGTGAGCCCAACACGTTCACGGCCAAACACTAACGCTACCGGTGCCTGAACAGATTCCTGACACATTTTGATTCCACATTCTCGCGGCTCCAGCATTGGCCACTGTAGGGTTCGGGAACGGGCGCTGGTTCCAACCACCAGACGGCATCCTTCTAATGCCTGATCCAGCGTATCCACAATAGTGGCATTACCGATAATATCGCTGGCGCCGGCAGCTAAAGCGATCGCCTGTGAGTCAGGTTTAACCAGTGGATTAACCAGATATAAGTTGGTCAAACCCATGGTTTTCATGGCTCTGGCGGTAGAACCCATGTTGCCGGTATGGGAGGTTTCGACCAGCACAATACGAATATTATCCAGTCCAATTTTCTCGGAGATAAGCTCTGACATAAAAAACAAAATTCTGTGGGCTAAAAGTTATGAGAATGAATAGTAACACAGCCTGTATATTTTGCCGATCCTCTGGTATACTTCGCCCGCTTTATATTTCTCTGTTCTTTAACATTTAGTGGAAGATACCCATGCATCCTATGCTGAACATCGCCGTACGTGCTGCACGTAAGGCTGGTAACCTGATCGCCAAGTTTTATGAAACACCTGACACCGTTGAAGCAAGCCAAAAAGGTAACAACGATTTTGTAACTAACGTTGACCGCGAAGCAGAACATCTGATTATCGATGTTATTCGTAAAGCTTATCCTCAACATACCATCATCAGTGAAGAACGCGGTGAACTGGCTGGAGAAGACCAGGATGTACAATGGGTTATTGATCCACTGGATGGCACCACCAATTTTATCAAACGACTCCCTCACTTCAGCGTCTCTATTGCTGTGCGCGTTAAAGGCCGCACGGAAGTCGCTGTGGTTTACGATCCTATGCGTAATGAGCTGTTTACCGCCGCTCGCGGTCAGGGTGCGCAGCTAAACGGTTACCGTTTGCGCGGTTCAAACGCAAAAGATCTTTCTGGTACCATTCTGGCTACCGGTTTTCCATTTAAAGCAAAACAGCACTCTGCTACCTATATCAATATGGTTGGCAAACTGTTCACCCAGTGCGCAGACTTCCGTCGTACCGGTTCAGCCGCATTAGACCTGGCTTATGTTGCCTCTTCCCGCGTTGATGGTTTCTTTGAAATTGGCCTGAAGCCATGGGATTTTGCTGCCGGTGAACTGCTGGTTCGTGAATCAGGTGGTATTGTGACTGACTTCGTTGGCGGACATAACTCTTATGTTTCAGGCAACGTTGTGGCGGGTAACCCACGCGTGGTTAAAGCACTGCTGTCAACTGTGCGTGATGAATTAAGCGATTCATTAAAGCGTTAATCATCGGATACCGGGCAGTTGGCTATAAGATTGCCCGGCCATTATTGGTTCGTTGTTGATTATGGATATTATTCAGCTCCCTCGCCCTACCCTATTCTTAGCGTTTTTTGTTCGGGAGTTCTCTTTCTATGGCAAAGGAACCACCAGAACCACATTGCCGGAAGACGCTTTCTTTTATACCGGCCCTTCCAAAGCGACGGAATACCGATTCTTTGAGTTAGTTGATAGCCGACCTATGCGGGGAGTTCGTCAATATATAAGCCCAAACTATCTGCCATTCATTAATGATGTCCCCATGCTGTCTGTCGCCGCAAAACAACATTCGTTGGAGAAATCTCTGTTTACGCCCAATACGAATGCCGTGTTAAGCCTGTCCGGCGAGTATTTTTTTGAAAACCAGTGGGTACGTAGCGAAAACCGGATTAAGTCGAATAAATATGTCGGGGAACAGGCTGAACTGATGTACCACAATATTCGTTCTCTTGCCCCATACCAGTTCCATGTTTCCAGCGTGACTAATGATGGAACAATCTGGACTCAGTTTCCTCGTTCAGATGTTGAATTAAGCATTCTTCCCGGGCAAACCGCCTGTTTTCTCTGCCGCAGAGAACAATATGAATTTACCGGTATGGAGATGTCACAACCTAATCTGAATCTGGTTATGTGGGTAAAAAACCATGGTTTGCACCATCAGATTAGCTATGTCAGCGAACAGCTAGCTGAGCAATATGACAGCAATTCCCTGTGTACCGGTGACTTCGCATTGAAAGATTTCCGTAAAAGTCGTCTTAAATACCAGTTGGGATAATAAATATACCCGAAACGTTTATTTAACTTCAGCGGTCAAAAATAATGCGACACCTTACTCTTCCCGGTATTGTGACGAGAAATTCTGAGGGAAATCAGTGAAGATGCCATCCACACCCCAGTTAAACAGCTGATTGGCGCGGTCTTTGGCGTTAACTGTCCAAACATTGACCTGATAGCCCTTACTTTTAAATAGCTGTACCTGCTGGTGAGTCAGCCCTTCATTTTGCGGGTGAATATATTCAGCGCCGACCCACTCCATAATCACATGCCAGTCATCGTTTAGCGTATGGTTTTCAAACAGGCAGGCTACCGGCGCCTGAGGGCGTAATCGTTTAAATTCTGCCAGCAGCGTAGGATTAAAACTGGAAATGATGTATTCCCGCCCATCATCCAGTTGGTTTAACGCCCGATCTAACCCTGCCAGTAAACGACGGCAGGCTTCGGCGCTGACATCGCCGGATTTAATCTCAATATTGGCGTTGAGCTGATACTGATTCATCAATACTATCAATTGGCTCAGAGTAGGAATACGCTCACCGCGATATTCATCACTAAACCAGCTTCCTGCATCAATCTGATCCAGATCTTGTCGATTTAATTCAAACAGAGAACCTGAGCGATTGGTACAGCGATCGAGCGTTGAGTCATGGGACAGTATAATGGTGTCATCCTGAAGGATATCGATATCACACTCAAACCAACGTACCTGATAATCAGTACATAACTTAATGGCCGATAGTGTATTTTCTGGTGCCAGTGACGACACGCCGCGATGAGCAAAAATAGTTCTCATGACTTCTCCCGTGAATAAGCTCGAACATCACTAACCGAAATAGCGTAATCCGCCGGAAGCGGCTGGCGATACACCATAGTACAGAACCAGACCAAACAATATCAGCAGTACACCACCGAACAGTGAAAAGGAAATCAACGCTACCTTACCCCATTCTGAACGCTGGCGGGTTACCGTCAGCTTTTCTGCTAACCGACGAGCGTAATGAACCAACAGCGCTAACAGTGAAATAGTCGTGGCCGTTCCTAACGCCATTACCATCGCCGCGGCTATTCCCCACGAATAAGCATCAATCACTTTAGAAAACAGTAAGACCAATATGGCACCAGAACAGGGGCGAATACCGATGGAAAGAATAATCGCCAAATTGGTTTTCCAACCGCCGGAAACATCCAGCTCGTCAGCCGTTGGTAAATGGCGATGACTGCATCCACAGCTGTCACTATGTACGTGTCCGGGCTCCAGCGGCGTCAGTGAGTTTATCTTAATGGTTTGTTGCACCTGCTTTTGCTTCGCCATGCTGCGCAATTGCCGAATTGCCCGGTAGCAAAGCATTCCCCCTACCAGCACAATCAGTAAATAGCTGCCCTTTTCCATCCAGAAATTACTTTGGTGAATAGTTCGGGTTGAGAGCTGAAGAACAGAAAGCACCATGGTAACCAGCAAAATAGCCACCACGCCCTGCACCAGTGAAGCTGCCAGAGTTAGCAGCAGGCTGGCTCGCAGTTTTAAAGGATGGGTCGCCAGATAGGCAGTGATAATAACCTTACCGTGTCCCGGCCCGGCGGAATGGAGTACACCGTAAATAAAGCTGAATAACATCAGCATTCCACCGGTTTCCAGCGGATATTGCTTAACTTGCTGTAATAGCGAAACCAGCTGTTGATGCAGCTGTTTTTGCCAAAGGGAACTTTGTAATACAAAGTCCGGCCACTTTAACCATACCAGTACTGCCAGCATGGCAAGGGCGGCCAGACAAAGATACAGCGGCCAAAAACGGCCGGAAGAATAGTTGGGTTTATTATCAATCAATGGCATTTCAACGTCACGGTCTGGGCAAACTTGCTGCCCAACATCATATCTTCTCCCGGAGAATCATTTTTATCTAATGAGCGGGCATAAGCCATCAGAGATGAGTCCGGTTTTGGTGTAGTTAACTTTACGCTACATATTGCAGCAATATCATCGGTTAGATGAATCGACTTTTCTGAAGGGTAACGCATATCCACATAGTAACTCTGCTCATAAGTTGACAGTGTGATGGTGTTATTTTTCAGCGGAATTGGATTAACTAGTGGTAAAACAAAGGTAAATACCGCTTTATTGCCATGACGAGATAACGAGTAGTTATCCGCTTTCTCGGCAAATTGAACCGGCTTATCGTTGAGCTTCATATAGCTAAAATAGAGCTGATTGCGGGTATTTTCCATTAACTCATCCGCCATGCTCTGCCAGACCAGTGGTGAATCTTTTGCCATCGCGGCATCCAACAGTAAAGCGGCCGATGTCAGCTCGTCCATCTCCCATACCATACGAACACCAGCCAGTTGCTGGTTTTGAATAACCAGGCTGGAATCAATATCAATAAAACTATGTGGGTGAGCACCCGCTAATGGACTCAGCAGGCACATCATGGCAAACACTATGGTTCGAGTTATCAGCATCATGGGGATTTGCTTAATGATTTACTCTTTTACTAACGGATAGCTAGCTTCATTCCAGCCGCGATATCCGCCGTCCATAGAGAGCACATTAGTATACCCCATCTTTTGGATGCTTTCTGCTGCCAATGCAGAACGATAACCGCCGCCACAGTACAGCACCATTGGTGTTGCTTTATCAGGAACAACGGTTTCAATATCACGTTCTAAAACACCACGTCCCAGATGTTTTGCGCCGGGGATATGGTCTTTCTGAAATTCGCTCTCTTCACGAACATCCAGAACCAGTGGAATGGTTCCCTTGTCCATCATCTCTTTTACTTGCTGAATACTGACTTCATGTACATTTTTACGTGCGGCTTCACACAGCTGCTCAAAACCTGGGTTATGCTTTTTCACACACTTCTCCTTGGTTATCATAAAGACACTATAGATTATCAGTGCCCACAGTGACGATTTCCAGTAAAAAAACAGGCGCTATATTATCAATATAGCGCCTGTTATTAACAGAATTGTTCCTGACGCTGATTGTCACTGTATATGAAAATCAGCGTGATTGCTGTCAGAACGTTTATGCATAAACCGGATAACGTTTACAAATATCCAGAACCTTAGCTTTCACGCTCGCAATGACAGCTTCATCATTGATGTTATCCAGCACGTCACAGATCCAACCGGCCAGTTCACGTACTTCTGCTTCTTTAAAGCCGCGACGGGTCACCGCAGGAGTACCAATACGTACACCTGAAGTCACAAACGGACTTCTTGGATCGTTCGGTACGCTGTTTTTGTTAACCGTAATGTTGGCTCTGCCTAAAGCAGCATCCGCATCTTTACCGGTGATATCTTTATCCACCAGATCCAGCAGCATCAGGTGGTTTTGAGTTCCACCGGAAACAATCTTATATCCACGAGATTTAAATACGTCCACCATCGCTTTCGCGTTTTTAGCAACCTGCTGCTGGTAAGTTTTAAACTCAGGCTCCATTGCCTCTTTTAACGCTACGGCTTTTGCTGCAATCACATGCATTAACGGGCCGCCCTGACCACCAGGGAATACCGCTGAGTTCAGTTTTTTATACAGCTCTTCGTCACCACCCTTGGCTAAAATCAGACCACCACGAGGGCCAGCCAGCGTTTTATGCGTGGTGGTGGTAACCACGTGCGCATGAGGAACCGGGTTTGGATAAACATCAGCGGCAATCAGACCAGCAACGTGAGCCATATCAACAAACAGGTAAGCACCAATTTTGTCTGCAATTTCACGCATTTTTGCCCAGTCAACGATACCGGAATAAGCAGAGAAACCACCGATGATCATTTTTGGTTTGTGAATTTCAGCTTGACGAGCCAGATCGTCATAGTCAATTTGACCACTTTCATCAATACCATAAGGTACGATGTTATATAACTTACCGGAGAAGTTAACCGGTGAACCGTGGGTCAGGTGGCCGCCGTGTGCCAGATTCATCCCCAGTACCGTATCTCCCGGATTCAGTAACGCCATATAAACCGCAGAGTTAGCCTGTGAACCGGAATGCGGTTGCACGTTAGCATAGTCAGCACCAAACAGCTCTTTAGCACGATCGATAGCTAATTGTTCAACAATATCAACATACTCACAGCCACCGTAATAACGCTTACCCGGGTACCCTTCGGCATATTTATTGGTTAATTGAGTTCCCTGAGCCTGCATTACACGTGGGCTGGTATAGTTTTCAGAAGCAATCAACTCGATATGCTCTTCCTGGCGAACATTCTCTTTTTGTATGGCCTGCCATAATTCGGCATCATAATCGGCAATGTTCATGTCTCGCTTTAACATCCGCATCTCCTGAGTAAGCTAATTAACTGGTAAAGGTGCAACTAAGTACAACATCGAACCAGTGTAATATGTTTTCATCTTGTTAAATAGACCCAAATTAAGGTTTTTACGCAAACGTTTGCTTTTCATCCAATAAAGAGCAAAAGTGGCTATTAACCATCGGCATCACTTGGTTTTCGTCTGTTATTAAAATCATCTCACTGATTTAAAAGTCAATTTATCTGCTATTTTTGTACAGGTATATCTATTGACATAGATTAATTAAAACATGTATTTTAAATATATGTTAATTACTCCCTACCAAAAGGATATGAGAATGCTCGACAGCCAAACTATTGCCACCATCAAAGCCACCATACCTGTATTAACGGCTACTGGCCCATCGTTAACCGCCTATTTTTACGATCGTATGTTTCAACATAACCCTGAGTTGAAAGATATTTTTAACCTTAGCCACCAATTCAGCGGTGCCCAGCGTGAAGCCCTGTTTAATGCCATATGCGCTTATGCGGTCAATATTGAAAATTTACCGGCGATCCTTCCGGCAGTTGAACGTATTGCCCAGAAACACTCCAGCTTTAACATTCAGCCAGAGCAATATGCCATTGTTGGCGAACACTTACTTGCCACATTGGATGAGATGCTGAGTCCCGGCGAAGAAGTGCTTAATGCCTGGGGGAAAGCCTATCAGGTACTGGCTGATGTGTTTATCAAACGGGAAAGTGAAATTTATCAGCAGGTTGCCGAAAAACAGGGTGGCTGGGAAGGCTTACGTCCATTCCGTATTGCTAAAAAACAGCAGGAAAGTGAAATTATCACCAGCTTTGAACTGGAACCGGTCGATGGTAAACCAGTAGCTGATTTTATACCGGGCCAATATATTGCTCTCTATCTGCAAAGTGACAGCCTGGAATACCAGGAAATTCGTCAGTATTCATTAACTCATGCACCAAACGGTAAATATTACCGTATTGCCGTTAAGCGCGAGCCACAGGGTAAAGCCTCAAACTATCTTCACGATATTGTTCAACAGGGTGATATCCTTAATCTGGCACCCCCTTATGGCGATTTCCATCTGGATGTTAAATCGGATACCCCAGTTGCATTAATCTCCGGTGGTGTAGGTTTAACGCCAATGCTGGGTATGCTAAATACGTTAAAAGCACAATCACACCAAGGGCCGGTTTACTGGCTACACGCCACCGAACGTTCTGGTGTTCATGCTTTCCGTCAGGAAGTCAGTCAATTACTTGAGAGCATGCCGAATACGGAAGCACACGTTTGGTATCAACATCCTCAGGATAGTGACCTGAATAAATTCAACCACTATCAAGGTTTGATGGATCTCACGAAACTGAAGCCCACACTTCATCAGCCTGATATGCACTATTACTTCTGCGGGCCGGTGCCGTTTATGCAGCATGTTGCTCAACAGCTAATCAGTTGGGGAGTTAATCCACAGCAGCTTCATTACGAGTGTTTTGGTCCACATAAGGTGTTATAAGCCAGCAGCTTATAAAAAGATGAATAAGCCGTTGCCAGTAAAGGTAACGGCTTAAAAAGGAAGAGAAATCAGATTGCGTCTTCGTCTTGTTCGCCGGTACGAATGCGCACCACGCGAGCCACATCAAAGACAAAAATCTTACCGTCACCAATCTTACCCGTCTGCGCGGTATTCATGATGGTTTCGACGCAGGTATCAACAATATCGTCAGCGACAACAATTTCAATTTTTACCTTTGGCAGAAAATCCACCATATACTCAGCGCCACGATACAGTTCCGTATGCCCTTTCTGGCGGCCAAAACCTTTTACTTCCGTTACCGTCATGCCGGTAATGCCCACTTCCGCCAGTGCTTCACGAACATCGTCTAACTTAAACGGCTTAATGATTGCGTCAATCTTCTTCATAAAAGTCAAACCCTTACCAATTTTTACGGCCAAAGCCGGAAGTGATCGGATAACGCCGATCTTTGCCAAAGTTACGTGCAGTAATCCTTGGGCCTACCGGTGACTGCCGGCGCTTATACTCATTAATATCAACCAGGCGGATAACCTTACGTACAATCGCCTCATCGAAGCCTTCACCTACCAGTTGATCTACCGACATATCCCGTTCTACATAGCCATCAAGGATCTTATCCAGTACCGGATAAGGCGGCAGGCTGTCTTCATCTTTCTGATCCGGAGCCAGCTCCGCAGAAGGTGGACGATCAATTACTCGTTGAGGAATGACCGGCGAACGAGTATTACGATATTCCGATAGTTTAAACACCAGCGTTTTTGGTACATCTTTTAATACATCAAAACCACCCGCCATATCACCATAAAGCGTCGAATACCCTACGGCGATCTCACTTTTATTTCCGGTGGTCAGCACCAGACTACCGCGTTTGTTCGATAGCCCCATTAATATTACCCCACGGCAGCGCGCCTGCAGGTTCTCTTCCGTTGTATCACGGCGAGTGTTGGCAAACATTGGTGCCAGCTGGGTCATAAAGGCATCAAAAATAGGCTCAATGGATATAACATCAAACTCAACGCCCAGCGTTTCCGCCTCTTCCCGCGCATCTTCAATACTGATTTCTGCGGTATAGCGGAATGGCATCATCACTGCCTGAACTTTCTCTTTGCCCAAGGCATCAACGGCAATCGCCAGTGTTAAGGCAGAATCAATGCCACCTGATAAACCAAGAATGGCCCCTTTAAAGCCATTCTTGTTGGCGTAATCGCGTACCGCCAGTACCAGCGCATCATAAATCAACGAGAGCTCTGATGGTTGTTCTGGCAACACCATAGATTCAATATGATTGTCATGAAACTTAACCAGCTGAGTCTGCTCTTTAAATGCCGCCAGCTTGTGCGTCATATTGCCTGTCGCATCAAAAACCTTGGAACAGCCGTCAAAAATCAGCTCATCCTGACCACCGACCTGATTCAAATACACCAGCGGTAAGTGAGTACGATGACAATGTTCCGCCAGCAATTGATTGCGAATATAAGGTTTTTCACGGTTATAAGGTGAAGCGTTGATCGATAAGATCATATCAACATTAGCCGCTTTCAATGCATCCACCGGGCCGTTAAACCACAGGTCTTCACAGATCAGTAAACCAATGCGATAACCCTTAAATTCAACGTAACAGGTTCTGTCATCAGCGCTGAAATAACGTTTCTCATCGAATACGCCATAGTTAGGCAGTTGCTGCTTGTAATAGCGGGTAACCAGATTCCCCTGCCAGAACATGGAAAGTGCATTATATAAATGCCCATTGTCCCGCCATGGATGCCCCACAATCACGGCAGTCTCAGAGGAAGCAGCCTGTAGTCGGGCTAATTGTTCATCACAACGCTGATAGAAATCGTCACGATAAAGTAAATCTTCCGGTGGATAACCGGTCAGGGCCAATTCAGAAAACATCACCAGATCGGCTCCCGCCTGATGCTGCTCGCTGATGGTTTGTAGCATTCGGTTAGTGTTACCTTCAATATCACCAACCAGCCAATTTAACTGCGCTAATGCGATAGAGAGAGCTTTGCTCATATCAATTCACTGTTCGCTATCAGGTTACAAAGGCGGCAGTATAAATGACTGTCGCCCGGATTAAAAAAGATTAAACGCTACTCTTTAAAATCATTCGCATCTAATTCATGGCGTGACAACAATTTATAAAACTCGGTTCGGTTTCGTCCTGCCATACGGGCAGCATGGGTAACGTTACCTTTAGTCATCTGTAAAAGCTTGCGTAAATAGAGCAGTTCGAACTGGTTACGCGCTTCGACAAAAGTTGGCAATGCCGTATTTTCACCATCCAAAGCCTGCTGAACCAAAGCTTCATTAATAACCGGTGTGCTGGTCAGCGCAACGCACTGCTCAATGACGTTAACTAACTGACGTACGTTACCCGGCCAGCTGGCGGCCATTAAACGCTTCATGGCATCGGTAGAAAAACTGCGGACAAAAGGTTTATGGCGTTTCGCTGACTCACGTAACAAATGGTCGGCTAACAGTGGGATATCTTCAGCCCGTTCATTTAACGCAGGAATTTTCAGTGTTACCACGTTCAGACGATAGTAGAGATCTTCGCGGAACTCCCCTTTCGCCATCGCTTTTGGCAAGTCGCGGTGAGTCGCCGAAATAATCCGCACATCAATATCCAGATCGCGATTGCTGCCTAACGGGCGCACTTTACGCTCCTGTAAGACCCGTAACAGTTTTACCTGCAAGGGTAGTGGCATATCACCGATCTCATCCAGAAACAGTGTGCCACCGGTAGCCGCCTGAAACAGTCCATCACGACTGCTGACTGCACCAGTAAATGCGCCTTTAGCATGTCCGAATAACTCAGACTCCAGCAGCTGTTCCGGCAATGCACCACAGTTAATGGCAATAAAGGGTTTATTCCCCCGCGGACTGGCGCTATGTATCGCTTTGGCCAATACCTCTTTACCGGTTCCGCTCAGGCCGTTAATCAATACGCTCACATCAGACTGCGCAACCATTTTGGCTTGTTCAAGCAGTCGCAACATTAACGGACTGCGAGTCACAATATTTTCTCGCCAGCTTTCATCACCCGCTGGCACTTTCATTACCAGAGCATCATCAATGGCTTTATACAGCGCATCGCGATCCACCGGCTTAGTCAGAAAACTAAATACCCCTTGTTGTGTCGCAGCAACCGCATCAGGGATAGAACCATGGGCGGTAAGAATAATGACTGGCATACCTGGCTGATGTTTTTGGATCTCATTAAACAACGCCATACCGTCCATTTCATCCATACGTAGATCGCTGATAACCAGATCTATCTGTTCACGACCTAAACGACGCAATGCTTCTTGCCCACTCTCCGCCGTTGTAACATTGAAACCTTCGCTGGTTAAACGCATTCCCAGTAGCTTTAACAGACTGGGATCGTCATCAACCAGTAATAAATTGGCAGGCTTACGCGATGTCATATCAACTAAACTCCTTAATAACGGCTGGTCTATTTTTTCTCTGCTGCTGGAGTATCTACTTTAACCGGAGCAGTGGTTGCCGATGGCTGAGCTGGTTTTGCACTCTCTTTTTCTGCTTTATTCTGAGGCACTGTAGTTTTATCCGGCGTTGGTGCAACAGCCTTTACAGGTTCCACAGGTTTATCACTCACAGCGGGTTTGGCTTCTGGTGCCGTTTTTGCTGGCTCCTGAGCTTTTTCATTTGTCGCAGGTTTGGTAGCCGCAGCAGGCGTTACTTTTTGAGCACTTGCATCAGATTGCGTTGCCCCTACCGGCTTTTCTGGCAACACCGGAGTTGGCGGGATAATGACTGGCGCAGATTCGACTTTTGATGGGCTGCCGATAGTGCTATCTGCCGGAAGATTCTTACGAGATGAGAGCTGACGTTCAATATCCGTCAAGTTTTCCAGCTTGCGGGTCATCTCATTAAGCTGATGTTTGGTATCCTGTAACTGAGCATGCAGCGCATCCATTTGTGCATCATTATTTTCTTTTTGGCGCTGATGACGGGCTCTTTCATCTGACAGGCTAAGTTCCATAGACTGTTCATCAGTCCAAAGCTGGATCAAAGAGTAGACGGTATCCGGAT
This sequence comes from Limnobaculum allomyrinae, assembly GCF_016649425.1. Lineage (GTDB taxonomy): Bacteria > Pseudomonadota > Gammaproteobacteria > Enterobacterales > Enterobacteriaceae > Limnobaculum > Limnobaculum allomyrinae. The sequence goes on along the minus strand of NZ_JADRCR010000008.1, from coordinate 10,825 downwards.
ACATTGAACGGAAATTCTTTAACTGTTCCAGTGAACGACGACGTTCAGAATTATTGACTTCAACGCGGGACAGCAAGACAGCACGCTTCATAACGCCATCCCAGGTTATCATTTCATATTCACCGGATTGTGCCAGAGCCCGCGAAGCAGGAAGTGACTGAGAACAGGTAATCAAGCGAAGCCAATACAATGAGTTAGCGTAAGTTTCACTGTCCTGAGCTTTCCAGATATTACCGTCACAACTCACTCGTGAATAATCACTGACTTTGCGATTTGGCGTTTCATAACGAATCTCACCCGATGCACTTTCAGTAAACGACTGGTAGCTACATCCGGCCAACATAACAGGCAGCATAAAAGCAGAAAGCGTTAGTGCTTTCTGCCATTGACCCGTCACCCCCGGTGTATTCTCCGGGCTATGCGTAGAATGATAATTTAAATCTTGTTTGGTAAACCTTTTAGGCATTATGCATTACTTCTCAGCAGTTAACGGTAGTTCAATTCGAAAGCACACATCGGCATAGTCTACATCGACCAGCAGCAATTCACCGTCCATCTGGCGGATACAATCACGGGCAATGCTCAATCCCAAGCCACTGCCTTTTACCGCTCCTTTTCTCTGGCGGCTCCCCTGATAAAACGGCTCAAACAGCATCGTTTTTTCCTGAGGCAGGATTTTTTCTCCGGTATTGGCGATATCTATTTGAATAGATTGCCCAACCTGACGACTAATAACCCAAATGGTACCGGATTCCGCGCCATAGTGCACTGCATTGGAATAGAGATTATCAAGAACACGCATTAATAATACCGATTCCGCCCAACAGTGGCTTAATGACAGCTGACATTCCGTGCGCATAAGTTTAGCCCGTGCAGGCAAACTATGGGCAGAAATTACCGCAGAAACCATAACCTGCAGATCAAGGTGCTCTTTTTCAGTACGTACATCCGTCTGATTACGGTTGTAATCCAGAAGTTGCTCAATCAGTTGTTGTAAATGTCGGCTACTGTTATCCAGTATAGACACCACCTCTTTTTGATCGTCGGTTAACGGCCCGACAACCTGGTCCAGCAATAATTCCGTACCTTCACGCATACTGGCCAGTGGTGTTTTCAGTTCATGAGAGATATGCCGCAAGAATTCATGGCGCTGTGATTCCAACCACGAAAGACGTTCACTCAACCAGACAATACGTTGTGCCAGAGACTGAATCTCCCTGGGGCCTTTAAATGCGGTGAGATTACTCAGAGACTTCCCCTCTCCCAAACGGTTAATCATACGCTCAACCCGTTTTACAGGCCCAATGATCATTCGGGTAAACAGGAAAACCAAGAATACGCTAAGCAAGAACAGCAACAATGCCTGTTGTCCAAAGAAGTAACCTTTATCCGCGATGGCCTGCTGTAATTTTTCACCGCGAGAGAAAATAATGGCTCGGGTAGCCTGAACCATATCCGCGTTTGCCTTGGAAAACTGCTCTAATAAAACGGATGATTCTTCATTTGGCCCACTGTTCTTACAGTGGATTTCCGCCAGCCCTGCCTGCTGCTGTTTGAGCGTTTTATAATAGTTTTGATCGGGAATAATTGCTGCGTGCATCTCCAACATTTCGGCATATTGTTGACGCTGGTTTAGATAAAGCGTCTCCAGCGTTTTATCGCCCAATACACAATATTGCCGATAACTGCGCTCCATACTTAATGCCAGATTGGTCATCGCTTCGCTACGTCGCGCATCTTTCAGGGTCGTATTGTTACTATCCGCAGCCTGCTCACTAAGCAAATCTAAACTTTTATAAGCCTGATAAGCCAAAATCAGCAATGGTAATAGCACCAGCAAGAATGCCAATAACACCAGTTGACGAAGGGAATGAGGAAAACGGTTCAATTTTTTCAACCTGATACTCTCACGATAAATCAATCGATAACGATGCTAACTGACCCTGAGGGAAGAAAATAGCGCTTTAAGCAGCTTCATCAAAGATTTTCTTACATCCGGATTGCTCTGCATTTGTCCATTAGCGGCATAATAACTCAAAAACAACTTTCTGGCTTTTCTGCGTTAAGCCGTTTGCTAACCAGATCGCAGCCAAAAAAAAAGCACTTAACCAAGTATGGTAAGTGCTTAACGAATTTCGTTTACTTGTTGCTGCGTGAGTTCCCGAAGGATGGGTAACATCCTTCGGGAGAAATACGTGGATGTCCTGAATTTTCGTCTTCTGAGTGATGGAGGTATAACCCTGACATCGGTAGACCTGACGAATAACATCCATATGTGTCAATAATTGATGAAGTGTTGTTCATAACAGCAGGTTCATCACAACCTGACACAGGCTGGCACCTCACTCAACGTGTCGTCTGATGTTTGATAAGCTGCCTAAGCAGTGAATATCGGGTTGGTAGACGATAGGTACCATGGCTTTGGCATCATTCTAAGGCTTATGTAGCACCACAAATTGTGTTCTGACATAAAAAGGTGAATGAGCGACGTATAAGATAATGCACATAGCGTGCCACATTTAAAATAAAAATAACAACCAATTGATAAGTAATGAATTTTATTTTTATCTGGTTGTTAAGGTAATTTTGTAGCGCGACTCTGATGGTGAATCCCTGCTCGATCTGTCTCTAAAAACCGACAGTGTTTTATCGCACTTTAATTATTTAATAAAATCATATTGTTATATGTCTCTTATTTGAGACATCTTATTACCCCATTGTCTGCATTTCCCAACAAAAATAAGAAACTTCTTATTTTTCATATCATTAAAAAGGCGACTTTCGTCGCCTTTTATTATAAATAGCGGCTATTAACCAAGCTGCTTGCGTGCATTACGGAACAATCGCATCCATGGCCCATCTTCGCCCCACTCTGCCGGATGCCAGGAATTGCTCACCGTACGGAAAACTCGCTCAGGGTGAGGCATCATTAACGTAATCCGCCCATCCTTATTGGTGATTGCCGTGACTCCTTTTGGTGAACCATTCGGGTTAGCTGGATAGTTCTCGGTAACCTGACCGAAATTATCCACATAACGCATAGAAACCAACCCGGATTGGTCTAACGCCGCCAGATGTTGTTCATCCCTTACTTCGACCCGCCCTTCACCATGAGAAACTACAATCGGTAAGCGTGAACCTTCCATCCCTTGCAGCAACAATGATGGACTACGAGTCACTTCCACCAGGCTAAAGCGCGCTTCAAAACGTTCTGACAGGTTACGTACAAAACGGGGCCAGTGCTCAGAGCCCGGGATCAATTCGCTCAGGTTAGACATCATCTGGCAGCCATTACATACACCAAGAGACAGCGTATCCTGACGATTAAAGAAAGCATCGAACTGATCGCGTACCCGATTATTAAACAGTACCGACTTCGCCCATCCTTCTCCGGCACCCAATACATCACCATAAGAGAAGCCACCGCAGGCTACCAGCGTATGGAAACCATCTAACTGCATGTTTCCCGACAGTAAATCACTCATATGTACATCAACAGCATCAAATCCTGCACGATGGAAGGCGGCCGCCATCTCAACGTGAGAGTTCACCCCTTGCTCACGCAGCACTGCAACCCGAGGGCGTGCCTGTTTAGCAATATAAGGAGCAGCAATATCATCTTTAACATCGAAGCTCAGATTGACATTCAAACCCGGGTCATTCGCCTGTTGTTTTGCCTGATGCTCCATATCGGCGCAGTCCGGATTATCACGCAGGCGTTGCATCTGCCATGTTGTTTCAGCCCACCACATACGTAATGTTTGACGACTTTGCTTATAGACTGGCTTGTCACCATAACAAATATCGATTTCATCACCCGAGACGGCACAACCAATATGATGTACAGAGTCCGTTAATCCAAACGACGACAGACATGCTTTCACCTCTGCCAGCTTATCCTGAGAGACCTGAATAACAGCACCCAGCTCTTCATTAAACAGAACGGATAACATATCGTTATCCAGTGATTGCAGATTGACCTTTAATCCACAATGACCGGCAAATGCCATTTCCGCCAGCGTTACCATTAATCCGCCATCAGAACGGTCGTGATAAGCCAAAAGTGAACGACTGGCGACCAAAGACTGCATAGCATTAAAGAAAGCCGCCAATTTCTCCGCACTGTGTACATCTGCCGGCTTATCGCCCAGTTGACGATATACCTGAGCTAATGCTGTCGCTCCCAGACCATTTCGGCCTTCACCCAGATCGATAAGCAGCAATGCATTATCTTCTCCGGTATGCAGTTGTGGAGTAACCGTACTACGTATATCCTCCACTCGGGCAAAGGCGGTAATCACCAGCGAAAGCGGAGAGGTCATCTCCAGAGTTTCACCTTCTTGCTGCCAGCGGGTTTTCATTGACATCGAATCTTTACCCACTGGAATGGTGATGCCTAATGCAGGGCACAGCTCTTCACCCACCGCTTTTACTGCAGCATACAGACCCGCATCTTCTCCCGGATGACCAGCAGCGGCCATCCAGTTAGCAGAAAGCTTAATACGTTTTAGTTCACCGATTTGAGTTGCAGCAATATTAGTTAGCGCTTCCCCCACCGCCAGACGAGCTGAGGCAGAGAAATCCAGTAATGCAACCGGCGCTCGCTCACCTAAAGACATGGCCTCGCCATAATAGCTGTCATAACTGGCGGTGGTCACAGCACAATCCGCAACCGGAATTTGCCATGGGCCTACCATTTGATCACGAGCGACCATACCGGTTACTGAACGGTCACCAATGGTGATAAGGAAAGTTTTTTCCGCCACCGTTGGCAAATGCAGAACGCGTTTGACCGCTTCTTCCAATGAAATATCCGCTTTTACCAGCGGTTGAGACGCCGTATTTAATGTTTTGACATCCCGAACCATTTTCGGTGTTTTACCCAGCAGAACATCTAGCGGCAGGTCAATAGGGTCGTTGTCAAAATGACGATCGTGAAGGGTCAGCTGTTTTTCTTCTGTTGCCTCACCAATTACCGCATAAGGTGCGCGTTCACGGCGGCACAGGCTATCAAACAACGCTAACTTTTCTGGCGCAACAGCCAGAACATAGCGCTCCTGAGATTCATTACACCAAACCTCTAATGGGCTCATTCCCGGCTCATCGTTGAGAATGTCACGTAGTTCAAACTTACCACCGCGATTACCATCGCTGACTAATTCAGGCATCGCATTGGATAAACCACCGGCACCAACGTCATGGATAAACAGAATCGGGTTGTCATCACCCAACTGCCAACAGCGATCGATCACCTCCTGACAGCGACGTTCCATTTCAGGGTTATCGCGCTGTACTGATGCAAAATCCAGATCTGCATCAGATTGGCCCGAAGCCATTGAAGAAGCCGCTCCACCACCAAGACCAATATTCATCGCTGGCCCACCCAATACAATCAGTTTGGCACCAACGGTAATTTCACCTTTTTGTACGTGATCGGCTCGAATATTGCCAATACCACCCGCCAACATAATTGGCTTATGGTAACCGCGCAGTTCCAGACCATTATGGCTGTTCACTTTTTCTTCATAAGTGCGGAAATAGCCTAATAATGCAGGACGGCCAAATTCGTTATTAAAAGCAGCGCCGCCCAAAGGCCCCTCAGTCATAATATCCAGTGCGTTAACAATACGGTCTGGTTTACCGAAGTCTTGCTCCCATGGTTGTTCAAAGCCCGGAATACGCAAGTTAGAAACTGAAAAACCAACCAGACCCGCTTTGGGCTTAGCCCCGCGACCGGTTGCACCTTCATCACGAATCTCGCCACCGGAACCCGTTGCTGCTCCCGGCCATGGAGAAATGGCCGTTGGATGGTTGTGAGTTTCTACCTTCATCAAGATATGTGCGGCTTCCTGATGGTAGTCATAAACACCACTATCCGGTTTAGCAAAGAAGCGCCCCACTTCAGAGCCTTCCATTACGGCTGCATTATCTTTATAAGCAGACAGAACATAGTCTGGCGTCTGCTCATAGGTATTCTTAATCATTTTAAACAGCGATTTGGGCTGTGTTTTACCATCAATCACCCAGTCAGCATTAAAGATTTTATGCCGACAGTGCTCAGAGTTAGCCTGAGCAAACATGTAGAGTTCAATATCGGTTGGATTGCGCTGTAAGCCGGTAAAGGCATCCAGCAAATAGTCAATTTCATCAGGCGCTAATGCCAGCCCAAGCTTTTCGTTAGCTTTTTCCAGCGCCTGACGGCCTTCAGTAAGCACATCAACCACTACAAATGGCGCTGGCTGATGCTGAGAAAACAACGCTTGCGCTTGCTGAGGTTCAGTAAACACGCATTCCATCATCCGGTCGTGTAGTAAACCGGACAAAATGTGCCATTGAGAATCAGAAAGATTTTCCGCCTGAATATAATAGGCGATACCCCGTTCTAAACGGTGGATCTGTGACAGTCCACAGTTATGTGCAATATCCGTCGCTTTTGATGCCCAGGGAGAAATGGTTCCCGGCCGTGGCGTCACCAATAACAACCGACCTTGTGGCTCGTGTTCTGCCAGTGATGGACCATATTTCAGCAACCGCTTTAACTTTGTCAGCTCATCTTCTGACAATGGTGTGATCAAGTCCGCAAAGTGCACATATTCAGCATAAATATCGCTGACCGGCAGTTGGAGATCCTGACAAAGGGATAGTAACTTATTGATACGAAAAGCAGATAAAGCAGGCGAGCCACGCAAAATTTCCATAATAGAATTTCTCTGGTCTAAAGAGGCCATCACAATAGGTACCTTAATCCAATCGGTTTCATATTTCAGTAAAACCCCTGAAAAACCGCCTATTGTGATGACCTCTAAGGCTTAAGCGGAAAAAACTTCGCCTATTATAGAGAATCAAACTCAATGACGAAACCGTTTGCGTAGCTATTATTTTTCGCCCGAATAATGAATCCGATGAAACATAGTATTTGCTATGTTGTCTCTAGTTAAGCAAAATGCCTGTCTATAAATTCAGGACTATTCCTTTCCTGATGAAAAATTAACTGAGAATTCCATTTATTATCAAACGATAAGCAGCTATACGAGATAACCCAAACTAGAGTGATTTCAAAGCCCATGAATGTTTAACTCTATTCGTATTCAGCAAAAAAATTCACCTGATTTAGAGAACGATATTTGAAGCCATTAAAGATTAACTATCTGTTTATTGGTGTTGTCACCCTGCTACTGGCCTTAGCCATGTGGCCAACGCTGCAATGGCGCGGCGATAACAGCACTCAATTACAGAAAATTAAGCAACGCGGCGTGCTCAATGTTGCCACTCTTAACGTTACTCCCTACTACTATCAAAGTAGCACCGGGATTGACGGCCTTGACTATGAGCTGGCGAAACAGTTTGCTGACTATCTTGGTGTTAAATTAAATATTGAAACTGAACACAATGTTACCAGCCTGTTTACTCGATTAGAGAGTGGTGATACCGATATGCTGGCTGCGGGGCTTATCTTTAACCCTGAGCGTATGAAAAATCTGAATGTGGGCCCTGCTTACTATTCCGTTTCACAGCAGTTGGTATATCGCCAAAATACGCCAAAGCCCCAATCCCTGGCCAATATTAAAGGTAAGTTAACGGTAGTCGCAGGCGCCGCCAGTATTTCTACATTGCATCAGTTAAAAAAGAGTAAGTATCCAGACCTCAGTTGGAATGCCACACCGTCCGATTCTTCTGTTGATCTGTTAAAGCAGGTGGCCGATGGAAAACTGGACTACACCATTGCCGATTCTGTCACTATTGCCATGATTCAACGGGTTTATCCTAACCTGGCTGTCGCTTTCGATATCACGGAAGAAGAGCCGGTAATGTGGTACGTGCGTAAAACTGAAGATAACAGCCTGGATGCCGCGATGCTGAACTTCTTCAACCAAATTAATGAAGATGGCACGCTGGCAAAGCTGGAAGAGAAATATCTGGGTCACGTCGGTGAATTTGACTATGTCGACACCAAAACCTTTCTAAATGCTATTGATAACACGCTTCCCGGCCTGAAACCTCTGTTCGAGAAATATGCCAAAGGGATCGACTGGCGTTTAGCCGCGGCCATCGCCTATCAGGAATCCCACTGGAACCCAACCGCAACATCAGCAACCGGCGTACGCGGTATTATGATGCTTACCCGAAGTACTGCTGACTCATTGGGGGTTACCGACCGTCTGGATCCAGAACAAAGCATTCGTGGTGGGCTGGTCTATTTGGAACAACTGATGGCAAAAATTCCGGATAGTGTCCCCGAAGAGGAAAAAATCTGGTTTGCCTTAATTGCTTATAATATGGGATACGCTCATATGCTGGATGCCAGAAGTTTGACTGCACAGCAAGGGGGAAACCCGGACAGTTGGGTGGATGTTAAAAAGCGTCTGACCATGCTGACGCAAAAACAATATTACAGTAAAACCCGTTATGGCTATGCCCGTGGCTATCAGGCTTATCAGTTTGTTGAGAATATTCGCCGTTATCAACTTAGTCTGGAAGGCTATCTTCAGGAAAAAGATCGCCAGTTAGCTAAAGCCCGACAAATTGCAGCACAAGACGTTGAACTGGGTCAATCTTACCCTGCAATTAAACCCAATCAGTTTCAGCTTAGGCAACCAATACCTCAGGCACAAAACTAATACTTAATGCGGCAGTTAGCCTAACCCCTGCCGCAACATTTTTTGTAACTTAATCTGCTCTCTTCGACGTTTAAAAAAGTCACTCAACCTTGCTGAACACTCTTCCGCCAGTATACCGGCAGTCACTTCAACATGGTGATTCATTCCCGGGTGTCCCAGGATATCCATCAGAGAGCCTGCCGCACCGGTTTTTAAATCACTGGCACCATAGACTAAACGCTGAATGCGACTATGAACCATTGCTCCGGCACACATCACACAGGGTTCTAACGTGACATATAACGTAGTATTTAGCAGTCGATAATTTTGCAGGGCTAACCCACCCTGTTGTAGCACCATAATCTCCGCATGAGCAGTTGGATTATGAGTACTGATAGGTCGGTTCCAGCCTTCAGCTATTACCTGATTATCCTGTACTAATACTGCACCAACGGGAATCTCCCCTTCCCTGTCGGCCCGTTCAGCTAGCTCCAGCGCATAGCGCATCCAGTCTTCATCACTGTAATGCGTCATCATCATTAATTACTCTGCCTTTTATATTAATCACTGCCATCGATTAGCGATGACTATTCCAGCTCTTTAAGATTACCCTGCATATCAACTCGCCAGCGATGTTGGCAGCAGGCAAGCACCGGATCATCCTGAATACTGTCGCTGTAACCACTGTATAATGACAGTGGTTTACCCAGGCGCTGTTCCAGTTCAACAACCTTTTGTTTGCCTAAACAGCGCATATCAATAACCCAACCACCATAGCGTCTGGCGATTTGGCTACCGACCAGATTCACTTTCCCCAGAAAGAATGAATCCACATAAGCTTCTTCTACTAAACGTTGAGGAGAGCCCGTTAATAACCAAACTTGAGTATTCTCATCATTCAAATATTCGGCCAAACGCCCCTGAACGACCGGAAAAGGGACAACACTCTGGCGAAAGTTTTGAATAAATTGTTGTTCCAGCCATTTCAATCGGGATTCGTTCTGACCTGCTGTGACTGCCCACAGCATCAAACTCATTGGCCAGCGGCTGTTACGTCCATTAATCAATAATCCTAAAATAATTACGGGGAGTAGAGGTATCAGAATAATCAGATTAGCGGGCAGCCGACGAATCATATAACGCAAAAAACTGCCAAACAGATCCTGCTGGTGCAATGTCCCATCCAGATCGAAAAACACGTTCCTTTGTTGTGATTGATTATCTGACACACTGACTCCTAAAATTTTCTGGCTAAAAGCGGGCCTGCTGCCAGTGAACATCCAACTATTCAGCAACATGTGTAATCAGTATACCGTTTATTGCCCTTTTTATCGCTGGAAAAAAAGAATAAACCATTGGTATCAACCCAGGCCAAGCGTATAATCCCCCGTCCGAACTTAAGAGATATATGGCATGGCTTTACTGATCACAAAAAAATGTATCAACTGTGACATGTGAAACATTAACTAATAAATACATATATTACAGTTAATTAAACCTATGTGTTACTATTCACCTTTCTTATAACACTAATATTAAAGCAAACCGATTAAGTCTAATTACATAAAGTTATCTGCTTACTATTGCCCACCACCAAACACTGTGTTTATATACAGAAATCAATAGATATTGAATTGGTGCCTGCTATGTCAAACGAAAAGAAAGATCAGGGTTTTAATTTCATACCCAAGCTGATAGACACAAAAATAGCAATAAACACATCCCCCTCACCTGGCCTCGTTATTATGAAGTTGCAATTTGCGCTAACAGAATACGATAGAGAGAGCGAAAAAGTAGTCGAAACAGCCCAAGAGCCACAACAAACTTATATGACTGAACAGGCTGCTCGACAGCTATTAATTCAATTGAAAACATATTTTGATGCTGAAGAAACTATAAATATTTTAGATATCAGCAATGATGGAAGGATGACGATTCAGTGAAGAGAATGAGGGTAAGCATAGTGCTTCTTTACCTGCTCATAAATAGGAATTGAAAAGAGCCACGGATCATCTGCGACTCATGTAATGCTACTATCTAATTCAGTTAATTATTCTAAATGTTCATGTGACATTTTAATCTCGGGGTAGCGTTGGCCAGATAACATCAGGGGTCATAGATACATCAACGGCTTTCACAGCTTTGATGTATTGCATCCACGCGATCAAGTCCGCTTTGTCTCCGTCACTAATGATGCCCAGTTGCAATTCCGTTTGCCAGAAACTGAT
>NZ_JADRCR010000007.1 GCF_016649425.1 Limnobaculum allomyrinae | reverse complement strand
TTCTGTTTTCCTAAAGAATGGTAGAGTTTATAAAAATAACGGTACCGCGCAGTGGGGCTGGGATTTCTTTGGCGCAAATGGCGAAGGTATGGTTTGGAGTAGTACCGCTTCAGAAGCTATGGGGCCGAGTACTCCTGCTATTGTAGTCTCTCCATCTGGTGGGGGGTTTAATGGATGGGCTGCGCGTGGGACTGCGTTACAGATCCAATGTGGTGATGCTATGAACGCCGCTTATAGCGTATGGAAAGCAGTACAACCTGGAAGGGCATGGATAGCAGGGTTAGATCTTTATATGCCAAGTAATAATGTTGGCCTTGTTATGTTGCATGTTAATGATTCAAATTTTCAGTTTTCGGGAGTAGGTGATTTTTCTATACCAGGATCTGTATATTGTACGTCAGTAGTTCAAACATCTGATGAAACCAAAAAATCTGATATAGAAGTGATAGAGAATTCTGATGATATTGTGTCATCGTGGTCTGGAAAAACGTTTACATTAAATTTTAATGATCGCAAATCTGCTGGTGTAATTGCTCAGGAAATAATGGAAAAATTTCCTGTTGCAGTAACTATATTACCCGATGGTTCTCTTGCAGTGGATTATAGTACTCTTATTGCTCCGATGATTGAATCTATGAAAAATCGGATTAGCAATGAAGCAAAACTGCTTAAGCGAATTGAAGATTTAGAGAAAAAATTTGTTGAATTAGGTAAGTAGCAATATATGAGCCGCGAATGATCCGCGGCTCTTTTCAAATCCTATCTATACTGATTTATTCATTAGGTATTCATTGCGCCGGTAAAGCTGATCTACAGCTGCAGTGATAAATGAATACAATTCCTCACTTGTTATATACATTTCACCAGTGGCCACCTTTACCGCCATTCCTTTTACTGACATAACGCAGGCATCTTCAGGAACAGCCATAACTGTTTGGCGCCCATTCTCAATAGAAACGAGAAAGCGGGTTGATAGGGTTGGTTCTTGTCTCTTCTGGAAATAGCTATCTTCCAGCTTTTCAAATACGTCCCACGCTTGATCGGTTTCCAGCATCTTAGCATGTCTGGCTGCGCCGCGTTCGGTCCATAGAATGAGGTGACGGGCATTTTTACCAACTAACCCGACAGAATCGGGTTTGTTCTTAAAGCTAATTAGATCTTCTTTTTCCAGCTTAAAATAATGTTTACCGCATACAAACCGACCACAATTATTAATATGGTTATCAGAAATATTTTTGGGTTTGCAGCCATAAAGTTGTGCTAATAAATCTGTAGTAATTACAGGCTGATTATTGTGGGTAATAGCAGGAAGGCTTGAAACTGATAATTGAGTATTCATTGATGATGCCCCTAATTTTAGGATGATCACCACCGTCAGTTGCAAATCATTGGGTGGTGAGACGTACAGGGTTTGCAATACCGGTCATCAACGAACCCGGCGCGGATTACTCCGCCCCTATACGCCTCACCATTGTTTCGATGTGGACGTACATAGCGCATAAAAAAACCGCAGGCGCGGCTATGCGCGTTGATGATATCCGGGTTGCAAATCCCGACACTGAATTAGTCAGTGCGTGGTCACTATAGCCTCGAATATCTGAATTAGTCAAATGGTTGAGCGCTGACAAACTAGCGAATAGTTTCACCATTGTTACGCCATCGTTTCGCCATAACGGTAAATAGAGGGAGATAAAAACCAGCCGTAACCGACTGGTTTTTATGGAGGAATTTGGTCGGCACGAGAGGATTTGAACCTCCGACCCCCGACACCCCATGACGGTGCGCTACCAGGCTGCGCTACGTGCCGAAACTGGTGATTAATACTACCGTTTCCTGCGTCTAATGCAAGACCCGAACCTTACGTTTGCTTTAGTTTTAATCAGTTAGCCATAAAACGCTTAACGTCTGTCAGGACTTGCAGCAACAATGACAGGCTTGGTTTTTCTTTGTCGATCTGCTTAAAGTTAGCGTCATAGGCTTTATAGCGGCCATTAGCATTGATAAGGATAGTCTCATCAGAAGTAATGACGACCAGCTGTTTTGGATCACCGGCGGTTACCCAAGGGTAACGACGCTGGGCAGTAAACAGGTCTTCACCCTGAGTGTAGGTACTGCTGGCATTTTTAACATGCAATAGCCGTTGCATCAGGGTAGCCATAATGTCGGTATGACCGGTCATTTTATCAATTTTTTGTGCCGGAGTTCCTGGCCAGTGAATAACCAGAGGAACCTGTAGCTGATAGCGGCTATAGTTTTGGCCAAAACCCTGAACGTTTTGCTTCGTATCATTAAACTCAACGCCGTGCGCAGCAGTGATGACAACAACGGTTTTCTCCAACAAGCCTTTGTCAGAGAGTGTTTGCATCACGCTATCAATTTGTTGGTCTATATCATTGACGGAGTTACGATACTTGTTGATAAAGTCCGCAGGCGCTTTATTAGCGTTAGCATTCAAAATGTTATTATTACTATATTGAATGTAGGAGAACCACGGACTACTTCCGTTTGGCATATTCACCCATTCTTGCCACTGTTCCGTGGTTGTACTATTGCTTTGAGCAACCGTTGGCGGCAAGGTGAAATCGGACAACAGTGCCTGACGATAAAGCGGACTTCTGAATCCGGAGGCGGAAAACAGGCCAAACTGATAGTTTTGCTGGCTTAATGCTGTAATCAGCGCTGAAGACTTTTTACCTGCCAGAATACTGTCAATATAGGTAGGTGATATACCATAGAACAGGCCAAATAATCCTGTGTCCTGCATATTGCCGGAACTGTAATGGCGAGTGAATTGGACATTGTTATCAGCTAATGCTGACAGTTTTGGCATATCATTCGTCAGATTTTGATTGCGGATGCCATCAACAACGATCACTAACAGATTGTAGTTAGTTACGCTTTCGTTATAACTCAATTTAGCTAATGGGTATTCAACTTCAACGGCTTCCGGATTGCCTTGCTGTGCTAACTTATCCTGATAAGCCTGAGCATCCAATAATCCATGTTTTTCCAGAAAGCGACGTGCTGTCATTGGATAAGACAACGGTAAATTTGCCCGTTGCATGGTAATCGGCCGATAGAAGTTAGCATCTGCCCATATATAAGCCATATGGGTAAAGATAAAAGAGGTAATAAACAGGGCTGCCAGCGGTTTTCCAAATTTCTGCCGGTTCAGGCTACGTAATTTCTGCCAGCTCCAGGTACCAAACAGTAGTTCAATCAAAAAGATGACAGGAATGCAGATAAACAATAACTGCCAGTCACGAACCAGTTCAGTTTCATCCGGATTGATCAGTAAACCCCAAACGGTAGGATTAAGGTGTAAACGAAAACGGAAGAATACTTCGGTATCGATAATTAATAGCGTGAGCCCGGCAGTTGCCAGAATGGCCGACAGTACCCTCATCAGCCGTTGTGACATAATAATAAATGTCAGTGGAAACAGAATCAGAAGGTAGACGGCAAAGGTGATAAAACCAAAATGCCCCAGCCAGCTTACTAACGCATAAACACGCCCCAGCAAGGTGCCAGGCCAGTCGGTAATGAACAAATAGCGGCTGCTCAGTACCAGGCTGAGAATAATATTAAAGAGAGCGAACCAGTGCCCCCAGCTAATCATCTGGGAGACTTTCTCTTTATATTGCTGACGGTTTGTCACCATATTCACTTTTGGATAAACAAATTAATGGGCTTTATCATCTCTGATTGAAGCCTGTAAAGCCTCAATAAAAGATCGGACGATAGCTGGCCGGGCCGCAGGGGCAACGCTGGTATTAATCAGGTTGGTTACCATGTTACCTAAAACCATCAGGGACAGGTCGGTAGGTGTCTGATTCTTTTCCAGAACATGAACCAATTCGCTTAATAATTTTTCTACCAGTTCATCACTGTAACGGGAAGCTTGTGGCATAAATTTGCGCTTAGTGTATTTATCAGGTGATTTAATGGCGTCTATCTTACCGTATCGATTGATTATTTTCTGTAGTTTATACAGAAAATCTTGCTTCTCTTCCGCGATTTTGCGGGGAAGCGCGAATAATACCGCCTCAAATGGTGAAACAACAACCCTACAAATTATATAGTCTATAACGTGTAAGGATGCGAAGCATTCCGCGGTTGGCTGATTTTGTGATTACACCGAAAGATGGCTCCTGCTATTATATTCTCATTATCACTGGGCATTGTCGTACAGTGTATATTCAGCCGTACAGAGGAGTCGTTATGAGTCTGGATCTTGACCAGATCGTTTTACATCAGTTAATTAAGCGTGATGAACAGACGCTTGATGTTGTGTTGCGTGATTCTCCATTGACTAATAATCAAGCCACCGAAGAGATGGTGGCGGAGTTACACCGGGTATATAGCGGAAAGAGTAAAGCTTTTGGGCTATTCAATGGTGAGAGTCAGTTTGCCGATGCACTGAAAAGTTGTCGTAAGGGTGAAGAGAGTTTTCTCGATTTTACTCGCAACAGCACTGAAATGTTATGTAACGAATTAGCTAAATATCCGTTCGCTGAGGGCGGTATTGTGGTTTTTTGTCAGTATCGCTATCTGGCCGTTGAGTATTTACTGGTAGCAGTACTGACCAGTTGTAGCAGTATGCTGGTTAATGAGCAGTTAGATATTTCAACCACACATTATTTGGATATCGATAGAGCTGATATTGTTGCGCGTATTGATTTAACCGAGTGGGAAACTAACCCTGAGTCGGTGCGTTATTTGACCTTCCTTAGAGGGCGTGTTGGTCGAAAAGTATCAGACTTTTTCATGGATTTCCTGGCAGCCAGCGAAGGCCTGGATGCCAAGGCGCAAAACCGTGGGTTACTTCAGGCGGTTGATGATTATTGTGCTGAAGGTCAGCTGAATAAAAATGAGCGTCAGTCGTATCGCCAGCAGGTTTATACCTATTGTAATGGGCAGTTACAAGCCGGTGAAGAAATTGCCATTGATGATTTGGCAAAAGAGCTGCCAACCGTTGGTGAGAAAGATTTTCGTCAGTTTACGAATGAAAATGGCTATGAGCTGGAGGAGCATTTTCCAGCAGACCGTGGAACCTTACGTCAACTAACGAAATTCTCCGGCAGCGGTGGGGGGATTACTTTGGGATTCGATGCGTTACTGTTGGGTGAAAGAGTATTCTGGGATCCGGCAACGGACACTTTAACCATTAAAGGTCTTCCGCCGAACCTGCGTGACCAGCTTCAGCGTCGTCTAAGCGGCGGGGATAATTAATACTGGTTCAGAGCCATAAAAAAACGCCGCTATGCGGCGTTTTTTACGTTCACTACTGATTATCAGTAGCACTCATAACAGTCGGCAATTAAGCGCGAACGAAGTCGATATGAGCGAATTTTGGTTTGAACGGGTGACGTTGAGCAGCCTGGATTTTAACTTTAGCTGGTTTGCCGTCGATAACCAGAGTCAGAACTTCTTCATAGAAGCCTGGTTTGGTTTGCATGTTCATCAGAACATCTTGATCTAAAGAGATAGCAACTGGCTTCTCAGTTCCACCGTAAACGATAGCAGGGAACTTGTTAGCATGACGCAGGCGGCGGCTCGCACTCTTTCCCTGCTCGGTACGTACTTCAGCATTAATAGTAAACATTTTATTTTCTCTTAAAGAAATTAACTCCCGTTACAGGCGACCCAGCAACGAGGTGAGTGATCTGCTTATAAAGCGGACGGGATTCTAACGGAATTCACTGGTGACAGCAAACAAAACCGTTATTTTTACAGTTCATTGGCTCGACGATAGCGCCCCTGGTAGTCAAACATCTTTTCGCGCACTCGCCAAAACTCGCCACGCAAATAAGCAATAACAAAATCAGGGTGACGTAGACTTTCCTGCTGACGAATTACATCGCCGGCGTTATTCCAGAGGAAAGGGACTCCCGGAGCCCGTTGATGAGGGCGAATAAACAATTGCTGAAAGGCAGTTCGTTGGGCGGGTGTTTTTAGCCGAAAACGTTCCGTTACATCGGCACCGTCTTCATCATAATAGGTGATGCTGAGCCATTCGCCTTTATCATCCTGCCCTCGCTTAAGTTGCATTCCACTACAGCGAAGTACTCTGGCATTTTTCAGACGCAAGGCATCTTTCAACATATCGTCAGGATCCACCAGTATCGCCTGACATTGGTGACAGCGCCTTGCGGCGATATCGTTTTCCGCACCGCAATGAGGGCAGGTTTTAAAACGGAATCGATAGTCACACTGCTGCCGATGACCTTCATCATCTTCAAGAATGCCCTGACAACGGCGACCAAAGTGCTCGATAATCTCACCGGATGGAGTGCACTTTCCCCAGAAAGTATTGGCAAAACCACAGCCAGGGCAAAATACCTGCACTGGCTGACTGTCGCTTTGTGGGCGACTGCTGCCTACTTCTGGTGTAAACAGGTCATAGGGGTTACCGGCATAGTCCAGAATCAGGCAATCTTCTTTCCCCGGCGCGAGACGTAGCCCACGACCAATGATTTGTTGATACAGACTGATTGACTCTGTAGGGCGCAAGATAGCAATCAGGTCTACATGTGGCGCGTCAAATCCGGTAGTCAGTACTGCGACATTGACCAAAAAATGCAATTTTTGTTGTTTGAATTCATCTATCAGACGGTCACGTTCATCTCCCGGTGTATCTGCACTAATAAAGGCAGCACGTCCGGCAGGAAGGAGGCCATATATCTCTTTAGCATGCTCAACGGTAGCAGCAAATATCATCACCCCCTTACGGGTTTGGGCGTACTCCATAATCTGGCTGACGATATGTGGTGTGATTCGTTGTTGCTGTTTTAACTCACGATTGAGATCTACCTCGCGGAACAGACCATTGCTACCGGCTTCCAGACGGCTGAAGTCATATTGGACAATGGGCATATCCAGCCGTTCTGGTGGAACCAGAAAGTGATGCTTGATCATGTAGCGTAGCGGTAGCTCATAGATACAGTCGCGGAACAGACAGTTTTCATCACCGCGAATCATGCCGTGATAGTGGTATTGGTAGATCCAGCCCTGACCCAGTCGATAGGGGGTAGCGGTTAATCCTAACAGGCATAGTTTGGGATTTTGCTGACGTAAATGACCAATAATCTGTTGATACTGGCTGTCGCTGTCGTCACTAATACGATGACATTCATCTATTATCAGTAAAGAGAAGGTGTCACTAAACGCGTCTAAATTTCTGGCAACGGACTGAATACTGCCAAATACGACTTTGGCGGAACTCTGTTTTTTATTTAATCCGGCAGAGAAAATGTCTGCGTCCAGACCATAAGCACAGTATTTGGCATGGTTTTGGGCAACCAGCTCTTTGACATGTGCTAATACCAGTACTTTTCCTCTGGCGAGTCTTGCCAGCTCGGCAATCACCAGACTTTTGCCGGCACCAGTCGGCAGCACAATAACTGCCGGTTCTTGATGGCGACGGAAATAGCTCAGGGTAGCGTCAACCGCTTCCTGTTGGTATGGACGCAGTGTAAATGCCATTAGTGGTTGCAGATTTTATCAACGTGGGTGGTAAAGCCATCATCGGCTGGAATAAATTTACCTTTGGATGCTAAAAAATCAACCAGTTCAGCGGCGGTTAAATCTTGCTTTGAGCAGGTATGAAAACGGGCATCGGTACCAAAACGTTGGTTGATAGCTTCGATAAGACTGGCTGTGGAATAGGGGTGTTCGGATGCAATCATCATCTCTAAAACCTGGTGGCCATGAACAGAAGACATTTTTTCTCTCTTAAAATATTAACCATAAACTGAGCATATTATGCCTTTAGCAGCTATTGAGGGCGAGTGTTTATACTCAGGTTTGGTATACTGCTCCGCCATTTCAACATCAGGTATTTATTGCATGCGTTTGGATAAGTTTTTGTCACAGCAGTTAGGGATCAGCCGCAATTTAGTTGGGCGGGAGCTAAGAGCAGGTCTGGTAACGATCAATAATGAGGTTGTTAAAAGCGGATCTTATAAAATACTGCCAGACGATGAAGTCGCTTATGACGGAAATCCTCTGGTACAGCTTACCGGCCCCCGCTATTTCATGCTGAATAAGCCGGAGGGATATGTATGTTCTACCGACGATCCGGTAAATCCGACCATTCTCTATTTTATTGATGAACCGGTAGCGGATAAATTGCATGCCGCAGGGCGGTTAGATATGGATACCACTGGATTGGTATTATTGACGGATGATGGTCAGTGGTCACACCGAATTACTTCTCCACGCCATCACTGCGAAAAAACTTATCTGGTTACGCTGGAACATCCATTGGCGGACAATACCGCTGAGCTGTTCACCGCCGGAGTTCAGCTTCATGGTGAAAAGAACCTGACCAAGCCAGCGTTGTTAGAGCCTGTTGATGAGATCACCGTGCGCTTGACCATTTCAGAAGGGCGTTATCATCAGGTCAAAAGAATGTTTGCTGCTGTGGGTAATCACGTTGTAGCACTGCATCGTGAACGTATCGGTAATATCTTTTTGGATTCAGATTTAGAGCCAGGAGAGTACCGGGCGCTGACTCAGGAAGAGATCGACAGTGTCGGTTCTGCCCGATAAAACGGATTTAAGTTATGGTTCTGGTTGGCGCTTTCTGACCAGAAGATCTCAACATCAGCTAATACGTTAACAGCGGGAGATTATTCTGCGTGTCTAATCCTGTATCACAGTCAGACCCTCAATCAGCAACAGCCATGCCACCGGGCGTCTCTAAACGCTGGCTAATATTTATTCTCGGCCTGCTATCTATGCTGATGCCGTTGTCCATTGATATGTATTTACCGGCAATGCCGGGTATCGCTGCAGATTTCGGCGTTGGTGATGGCATGGTTCAGCTCACCTTAAGCGCCTATATCATTGGTTTTGCTATTGGCCAACTGTTTTACGGACCAATGGCTGATAGTCTTGGGCGTAAGCCGGTCATTATCGGTGGGGTGTTGGTATTCTCTGTGGCAGCGGCGGGTTGTGCTTTATCACAGAGCGTCGAGCAATTGATTTTGCTGCGCTGTCTGCATGGTTTGGCGGCGGCATCAGCCAGTGTAGTGATCAGTGCATTGATGCGTGACATGTTCAGTAAGGATGAGTTTTCACGCATGATGTCTTTTGTGACATTGGTGATGACGATTGCTCCGTTAATGGCGCCCATTATTGGCGGTTTTTTACTGGTGTGGATGAGCTGGCATGCCATTTTCTGGGTGCTCAGTGCTGTAGCATTAGTTGCTGTAGTGATGGTGAAATTCTGCATTCCGGAAACGTTGCATAAACAGAACCGGCAGAAATTCAACTTTATAACGACGCTGCGTAATTTTGCCTCGTTATTTCGTCATCGTCGGGTTATCAGTTATATGTTATCCAGTGCATTTTCATTTGCCGGTATGTTCTCTTTTTTAAGCGCCGGACCTTTTGTTTATATTGATTTAAACGGAGTATCGCCACAAAACTTTGGCTATTACTTTGCCCTGAATATTGTTTGCCTGTTTATTATGACCACCATTAATAGCCGCAATGTCAGACGATTGGGGGCTGCAAAAATGATGCGGCTGGGTCTGTCAGTACAATTTATTATGGGTATGTGGTTGGTGTTTGCTCAGCTTACAGGGCTGGGGTTCTGGGCCATGGTGGTTGGTGTGGCTGGTTATATGGGATGTATTTCAATGATCTCTTCTAATGCAATGGCAATCATTTTGGAAGATTTCCCTCATATGGCAGGCACGGCGGCTTCGCTGGCGGGAACGCTGAGGTTTGGGGTAGGTGCGGCAGTTGGTGGAATACTGGCGTTAGTCACCTCTCAATCGGCCTGGCCGATGGTTATCTCAATGGCATGTTGTGTCATTGGCGCTGTATTTTTTTATTGGCGTTCTCTGGCTAAAAGTACACATTAATTTAACTAAAGTTTAAATATTACCCCACCTGAATGCCGTCATTACGACGGCATAACCAATGAAAGACCTTTCGCGACACCTTCGTATTATTCATTCTGTATTTATTCTGGTTGAAAATTATTTTAGGAAAAATCAACACCAACCTAATACTTAATAAAACATAGATAAATTCAGGTATTAGTGGATAAATTTTCTTAAAGAGTGGGGGCTATTGATTTTTTAATATAAAGTGTAAACGATATTGAGATTTATCAAGTAAGAAGAGAATATTTGTACAAAAAACACAGAATAAAGGTTAATGCTCTTTACCATGTGAGTAATTTGTGAAAAAATTGTATATTGTTTACAGTCACGTTGAGTGAGTACTATGAAGCTATCTGTTCTTCAGCGTTTACCTCTGTTTTACCATTGGAATGCCGGAGAGATAGGAAGCAAGGTGGAGCCCGCATTATTATCTGAACTATCTGGTGAATCAGACAGTGATGATAACCTGATTGGTTTAAAGCTCCTGAGCTATCCGGATCATCAGGCGTGGGAAGTGATGCATAAGATTAGTCAGTACCTGAACGGAATTGGTATTGAAAATAGCATTATTGAAAATGAAGGGGAACCTTGCCTGTTTATAAATTCTCAGGATGAGCCAATTGCACTATGTCGTTTGAAAAATATAGGTATTGCCATCGCTGACTTTATTCCAGTCAATCCTTCGTTTTAATTACTACCTTACTGTTTGTCTCTGTTGGTCTTTGGTTAACTGAAGGCTATGTATCTGCTGTTAGCGAGAATCTTCCAGCAGATTTTGTGTGTAGGGGTGTTGTGGTGAATCAAATACGGTTTCACACTCTCCCTGCTCAACAATTTCCCCCTGACGCATCACAATAATTTGATGACAAAGCGAGCGAATCACCTGTAAGTCATGACTGATAAACAGGTAGGTTAACTGATATTGTTGTTGCAGTTTTTTGAGTAACTCCAGGATTTGCGCCTGAACTGAACGGTCCAGTGATGAAGTTGGTTCATCAAGAATGAGTAGTTCTGGTTGCAAAATTAGGGCTCTGGCAATAGAAATTCGCTGCCGCTGTCCGCCGGAAAATTCGGTTGGATAGCGATGGCGGGTTGCCGGATCCAGCCCCACTTCCTGCATGGTGGCGATCACTTTTTCTTCCCGCTCTTGAGGTGTGAAGTGATGATGAACCTCCAAACCTTCAGCAATAATTTGGCTGATACTCAGACGTGGATTGAGTGCTGAAAACGGATCCTGAAATACGATCTGTATTCGACTGCGGTAAGGCAGCATTTGACGCATATTTAAGGTATGTAGCGGTTGGCCGTCAAACCAGATCTCACCCTGAGATTTCAGCAAGCGAAGCAGTGCCAAACCGGTAGTACTTTTTCCTGAACCGGACTCACCAACCAGCCCCAGGCTTTCACCTTTGCGGATATTAAAGCTGATACCGTTAACTACCGTGTTGTCAATTTTGGGTCTGAACAGGCCGGCAGTACGAGGGAAACCGATAGTCAGGTTTTTTATCTCTAATAAGTTACGGCTATTTTCTTGTGCCGGGAGAGGGCGTCCTTTCGGTTCAGAATCCAGTAATTTTTGAGTATAGGGATGCTGAGGCTGGCTAAATAGCATGGTACGAGAGTTTTGCTCAACCAGTTTTCCCTGACACATAACGGCTACGTTATCTGCCAGCTTACGCACAATATTCAGATCATGAGTGATAAACAGTAAACTCATGTTCATCTCTTGTTTCAGCTCTTTCAACAGCAACAAAATCTGTGCCTGAACCGTGACGTCCAGAGCCGTCGTTGGCTCATCGGCAATTAATAACTTCGGTTTAGTCAAAATCGCCATAGCGATCATGACCCGCTGACGCTCTCCACCGGATAGTTGATGAGGATAGGCATTGAGGCGTTTTTTGGCATCTCTTAGTCTGACGCGTTCAAGCACTTCAATAATTTCGTCTCTGGCTGCCTGTTTCGCCATACCACGATGAATCAGCAGCACTTCAGATAACTGTTTTTCGATAGTGTGCAATGGATTGAGAGAAACCATCGGTTCCTGAAAAATCATCGAAATGCTGTTGCCTCGATGATGACGTAAAGTCTTATCATCAGCATGCAATAATGATTCACCATTAAACAGAATATCCCCCGTTGGATAAACTACCGGAGGAGTCGGTAACAGGCGTAAAACTGACAGGGCCGTTACACTTTTTCCTGAGCCGGATTCACCAACCAGCGCCATGGTTTCGCCTGCAGCCACCTGTAAAGAAATCTGATCGACAACCCGATTTTCCTGTCCGTTTTGTCGGAAAGCAATACTCAGGTTTTTAATATCCAGTATTGGTGTAGTGGTCATATTAATAGGCCTTAGCAGGGTCGAATGCATCACGAATAGCTTCACCGATAAAGATCAGCAAAGAGAGCAACAGCGCCAGAACGATAAAACCGCTGATCCCCAGCCACGGTGCTTGAAGGTTGTTTTTACCCTGTAGCAGTAATCCACCTAGTGAAGGCGAGCCCATCGGCAGGCCAAAACCCAAAAAGTCGAGGGAGGTTAACAGGCTAATTGATGCACATAGCGTAAACGGTAAATAGGTCAGGGTTGCTACCATAGCATTAGGTAGAATATGACGGCCCATAATTATTCGATCTTTCACTCCCATGGCTCTGGCTGCTCTGACATAGTCAAAATTACGGGTACGTAAAAACTCAGCTCGCACAATACCGACTAATCCCATCCAGCCAAACAGCACGGTAATAGCTAATAGCCACCAGAAGTTAGGCTGAATTACGCTGGACATCAAAATAATCAGAAACAACGTGGGCATACCAGACCAAACTTCAATCAGTCGCTGACCGACTAAATCAATTTTTCCGCCGTAGTAACCTTGAGTGGCCCCAACAGCAATACCTATCAGGCTGGAGATCAACGTGAGTGATAAACCAAACAAAATTGAGATGCGAAAACCATAAAGGATATTGGCCAGTACATCCTGCCCACGATCGTCGGTTCCTAAAAGGTTAGATGTCGACGGAGGCGCCGGGAAAGGGTAAGGGCTCTTAAAGTTAATGGTATCGTAACTAAAACGAATAGGTGGCCAGATTGCCCAACCATTGTTATTAATCAGGTTAATCAGGTAGGGATCGCGGTAATCAGCCTTGGTGTTAAAATCGCCACCAAAAGTGGTTTCGCTATAGTTGACCAGAAATGGCGTGTACAACTCACCTTTGTAGCTAACCAACAGCGGCTTATCATTGGCAATCAATTCAGCTGCCATGCTGATAACAAACAGGATGGCAAAGATCCAGAGTGACCAATAACCACGGCGATTGCGTTTAAATTTAAGCCAGCGGGCCTGATTGATGGGGCTTAATCTGCTCATCCGCGTGCCTCAAAGTCAATTCTTGGATCTACCAACGTATAGGTAATGTCACTAATGATACTCAGCACTAATCCAATCAGTGTGAAGATATATAAAGTGCCGAACATTACCGGATAATCTCGTTGCAATGTCGCGTCATAGCCCAGTAACCCCAGCCCGTTAAGAGAGAAAATAACTTCAATCAATAACGAACCGGTAAAGAACATGCCGATGAAAGTGGCAGGAAAACTGGCAATAACCAATAACATGGCATTTCTAAATACATGGCCATACAAAATACGCTTTTCTTCCAAACCCTTAGCTCTGGCAGTGATGACATATTGCTTATGGATCTCATCCAAAAACGAATTTTTAGTTAACATTGTAAGCGTGGCAAACCCGCCAATCACCGTAGTCAGGACGGGTAATATGATATGCCACAGATAGTCGGTAATTTTGCTATACCAGGGCAGACTATCAAAATTATTAGAAACCAGACCACGCAGTGGGAACCAGTCCAGATAACCGCCTCCGGCAAAGACAATAATTAACAAAATGGCAAACAGAAATGAGGGAATGGCATAACCGATAATAATCAGGCTGCTGCTCCAGATGTCAAAAGCCGAGCCGTTGCGTACCGCCTTTTTAATACCCAGAGGAATCGAGATAAGGTAGGTAATTAACATGCTCCATAACCCGAGAGTAATGGAGACCGGCATCGACTGTTTGATTAATTCCATTACCGACGCACCGCGAAACAGACTGTCGCCAAAGTCAAAACGGATATAGTTCCACAACATGTCGAAATAACGCTGGTGTAGCGGTTTATCAAAACCAAAACGCTTTTTAATTGCCTCAATGACTTCCGGGTCTAGCCCTCTGGAACCCTGATACTGACGATCGCCAACCGGTACCTGTCCCATTTTTGCACCACCGGTGAGATTAGGGCCGGAACCGCCGCCAAAACCACTTTGGTGTCCCAGTTCAATGGTGGCAATAGCCTGATCCACCGGGCCGCCAGGGGCAATTTGTACAATAAAAAAGTTGAGAGTAATAATGGCCCACAGGGTTGGGATCAGTAGCAGTAGCCTACGGAGTATATATCGAGTCATTCAGGCTCCTTAGCGACGCTGTTCGGGTAAATGGGCGGCTTTATTCACGTCATACCACCAGGTATCGATACCCAGCGAGCTTTTCGGCCTGATTTCAGGCATAGAATATTTATTCCAGTAGGCGAATCGATCATGATTGGAATACCACATTGGTATCATCAGATGATGCCAGGTCAGTACTCTGTCTAATGCTTTACCCAGTGACAATAATGGTTTTTCCTGCCCCTGATAGGTAGCAATCAGCTGAGTTAACTCATCCACCGCAGGATCGCTAATTCCTGGCCGATTATAAGTAGAATCAATATATGCGGAGTTCCAGAGGATCATCAAGGTAACCGGAGATGGATATTCCATGGCTGAGTAACGTTGTGGGATCATATCAAAATCACGAGAACGTAAACGGCTGACGAACTGTGAACTGTCGACGTATCGTGCTTCCATCTTAATGCCTAATTTGGCCAGATTTTGCTGGAAGGGTAGAACATACATGGCATCGCTACCGCTCAGCAATAATAGCTCAAATGTGAATGGTTGGCCGGTCTGGCTATTAACCAGCACGTTATCTTTAATTTCCCATCCCGCTTCTTTTAATAGTTGAGTTGCTTTAAGCAGGTTTTCCCGATTATAGCCGGAACCATCAGTAACCGGTGGCTGATAAGATTTGGTAAACACTTCGGCAGGAATTTTATCTTTTAGTGGTGCTAACCATTTCAGCTCATCATCATCCGGTAGGCCGGTGGCAGCATAAATAGTATTTTGAAAGTAACTGCGAGGTTGTTGATAGGCGCTATAAAACAGTGCTTTATTCATCCACTGGAAATCAAAAGCCAGTGTAATGGCTTCACGGACTTTTGGGTTAGCGAAAATCGGCCGTTGGATATTAAAGGCGATCCAGCGGGTATCCTGTGCTGCCTGATTTTCCCAGTCCTTTTTGACGATATAGCCGAGGTCAAAGTTCTTTCCCTGATATTGAGTCGCCCATTTTTTGGGGGATGATTCAACGCGAAAATCGTAGGCCCCGGCTTTAAAGGCTTCTAACGCAACATTATCATCCAGATAGTAGTCGTAACGTATGGTGTCGAAATTATAGCGACCTTTATTAACCGGCAGATTGGCAGCCCAATAATCATTCACGCGTTTGTATACAATATATTGGCCCAGTTTATAGCCATCAATCATATAAGGACCACCGCTCAGAGGCGGTGCATTTAACGGCTCACCCAAATTGTGCTGTTGCCAGAATTTTTTTGAAAATACCGGTAATCCACCCACTAAGCCAAACATCTGCTCCCGGTCTGGTTTTGGTAAGTCAAAACGCACAACCAATGGCGATAGCGCTGTAACTTTGACCCCTTTATACACGCTACGAAATTGAGGTACGCCTTCAGTCATAAATTTTTCAAAGGTATATGCCACATCTTCCGCGGTAATTGGCGTTCCATCCTGAAAGCGAGCCTGTGGATTAATCTGAACCTCCATCCACTGGTAGTTATCAACGTAACGGGCTGATGTGGCAATGAGTGGATAAAGGCTATTTATCTCATCTTCTGAAGAGGCAAACAGCGTATCACTGAGGCGTTCACTACCATCCAGAGGATTACCACGCAACGCATAGCGGTTGAAGTTATCATAAGTACCGATAGCTGCGACGGTAAGCTGACCCCCTTTAGGAGCCTGAGGATTGGTATAGTCGAAGTGTTGGAAATTATCAGGATACTTAGGTGCACCAATAAGCGAAAGAGTGGTTCCCTGTTTGATGACGGCTTGTTTATCTTCAGCGTAATTATCGAAGGAAGCGAATAGTGATGCAATGCTTAAAACTAACAGAAGAGATGAGGTAGTAAGGTTCTTCCATTGATTTGACTGCAACATATTCATAAAGATTTCTGCTCAACATTAAGACCATGAGTTATGCCGCTGACGTTTTTAGCTTGTTAGCCAGACGGTTTCACAGTAGATGATACAAATTATCTTTTAGTATATAGCATGTTATTGAGGTGTGCGATAAAAGGGATGCTGGCAGAATAGGGAATCAAAACCGGTAGAACAAGAGATAGACAAAAACCTGAGCTGAATAAATATTCAGCTCAGGTTTTTGATAGCGAATTAACCTTTGCTCAGGATACGACGAGCCTGATGGTAACGCGTATTCCAGTATCGATCGTTCAGGCTGGAAATCATCACACCACTGCTGGTGGACGCGTGTACAAAGTTATCGTTACCAATATAAATTCCAACGTGACGGCCAGTAGAGCCGGAACGGAATAGTACGATATCGCCAGGGCGCAGTTTTTCACGCTTAATTTGCTGACCTACGTTTTGTTGCATTGAGGTTGAACGTGGAAGCGCTAAACCAAACTGCTCACGAAACGTGATCTGAACAAAACTGGAACAGTCAACGCCGCTTTTATTAGTACCGCCCATGCGGTAGCGGACACCTTTCCAGCCTGCGTATTGATTAAGAATCTTTGACTTAATGTCAACGTTCTTAACCATGGATTCGAATTCATCCTGAGTAGATTGTAGTGACAGTCCTTGTCTCTCATTTTGTGCCTGAGCATGCTTTGAATTAGATGCTTCAGCCGTTGAGGAGAGTGTGCCACAGCCAGATAACATTACGATTGCGGCTACGGCAGGCGCCAATCGTAGAACGTATCTCAGAATCGGTTGAGATTTGACCATTTGTGTGGAATTCCCGTGTAGTCCTTAACGACACCGTCGTTATAAAAGAGTTATTAACAATGATCTGCCGCACAAGGCGCCAGGTACTAATTTTGACTGGCAGAAAGAGCAACAAACAGGCTCCTGACATTGCCAATAGTACGCAATGAGCACGCACAAACGTTGGGAAGACTACTTGATTCGCTGGTTGATTGCGAGTTTTTTCTATCAGGAAAGCGTAGCAGAGCACATTTTTCGAGCTTTAACGATCCTTTAGACCAGTGGCCAAAACCGCCACCGGCCTAATTATAGTGTTAATTTTGGCGTTTGCCTCTGCCGGGGATCGATCTATTGATGAAATTGATCGTTGCGTCACAGGCGGGAGTCAATAACCACCAGCTTAAACCGACACAAGCCATACTCAATGCGCCGACATAAATATCGGTAAACCAATGAGCTCCAACCATAATTCTGGGTAAAGAGAAGATGATCACATAGCCAACAGCGACACAAAATGCCCAACGGGTAAAGTAACGCAACATGAATGCGGCAAAGATCATTAGCATCAAACCGTGGTCTCCGGGGAAGCTATCCCGTGAAGCATCCTTGGTTGGGATTCCCGATAATTCAGTGACCCGATTGATATCAGTGAAAGTTAAGGTTGGGCTTGGGCGTTCTACCGGTAATAAACGACCAGACTGGTTAAGTAATACGGCGGTTAATAACATCACGATCCCCATGATGATCATCCAGCGTTTACCGGCAGCATCTTGTTTAACAAAGAAATAAAGGAAAAGTAGCCCCATCGCCAAAAGTGATACACTGTCGAAGGCTCGATTATTCGTGATCGCAACCAGTTTTAAGAAACTGCTGCTGGTCGCTAAATGCTGATTGAAATAATGGAAAATAGAAGAGTCGATTGGAAACCAGAAACCGTGGTTTTCTGGTAAATACCAGGAGAGGAATAAAGCTATTCCAAATGCATTTAACAGCAAAATTGCAGGGAGATTACGCAAACCCATCAAAATACCTTCAAAAGTTAACTAATAAAAATGTTGTTAAATAAATAGCATAGAATCTATCGGGTGCTAAAAATGGTCTGTTACAGCATGTTAATTCGCGCTTTTAGTAATGCACTTTGCAGTTCATTCCAGGGCGCTTCATCGGTATGGATCAGCTCTACCCGACTATCCAATGGCGCAACAGGTTGGGTTTCTATCTTAAAATCGAATCCCTGACGGTTGAAAATTAGCGTTCCTTCCGGAATACGCATAACACCTTTAACACGTTCAACGGGAGACAGACGTACCCAGTCCAGTAATTCTGTGGTTGAAAAACAGGTTTCACTGTCAAAAATCCAACCACAGCTGGTATATCCCTGGCCCTGGTTCAGTGCACGTCGCCATCCCTGATTACCCGGTAAGCTCAAAGCGGCCAAACCGTTAGGCTTTGAATGAGTATGATGATGCGGACTGTCCGGTAAAGATTGCTGATTAGTGCGCTCTGTGTTTAACAATGCACTGTCGATTTTTCCTTGTTCAACCAGATATAACGGTCTGTTTAACGGATCCTGATTATGCCACTGGGATAATAGATCGCTATCTTGTTGACTATAAGTATCAGACTTATTTGCCAGAATAATATCGGCGGCGGCTAACTGATCGCGAAAGTTATCGTTTTCCGTATAGCGAGGCTCTGATAATTGTCGGGCATCAAGCAGACAAAAGGTCGCTTGCAGTGTCAAAAATGGCTGATAAACCTCAGAAGTCAACAGGTTCAGAATTTGTTTAGGATGCCCTAATCCGGTAGGTTCGATCAGCAGTCTATCGGGTTTAGTCTGCTTTAATATCATGTTCAGACCCACTTGCATTGGTAATCCATTAACACAACACATACATCCACCGGGTATCTCTTTTAGCGTAGCGCCCCGATTGGCAAGTAGTGCTCCATCAATACCAATTTCGCCAAATTCATTAACCAGAATGGCCCAGTTTTCATTTTCCGGCTTTTGCTGGAGTAGGTGTTGGATCGTGGTGGTTTTACCACTGCCAAGAAAACCGGTAATGAGATTAACCTTTGTCACAGAAAAAATACCTTAAAGTGAATATATGAGAATGATAAGTAATGCGTGTGAAATAATCGAGCGATTATTAACACATTGTAGGCATTGATTGGCAAATGGAACTATATCTTATAGGAGAACATTTGAAGTGGCGTAAATGTTCAATTGCTTGTTATTCGTGTGGACGTTGTAAAACCTAATGCATCGTCGATCGCTGAAACAAGCAGGGCTCTTTGGTATCGAATGGATATGAATAAAATACGGTGAGGAGATAACGGCTAAAGGTTCATGATAAATAAACATGAGACTGGAGATATTGTGTATGAAATATCAACGCTGGTTTTTCGCAAAAGCAGGTTGGTTATTGATTGCATGGACAGCGTCGTTATCAATGGCATCTGCAAGTGATGGTGGCCGAATCATTTTTACTGGTGCAGTAGTAGAAGAAGGATGTCAACTTTCTAACAATCGAACTGAGATTGTGCAAAGTTGCAATCGCGATAATCAGGTAGTGAAAAGTCATTTGCCAATTAGCAATGTTGGACAAATCACGATGCTGATACCAGCTAATGGCAACAATAAAATGAGTTTTCGCTGGTTTGATAAGTCGAAAGGATTGGCGGTGACGGAAATCGAGTATAACTAATAATATTAGTTAGTTACTCAAGATATATCTTATGGATTTGAATTGAATAACGCCATCACGGTAAAGTGATGGCGTTATTGTTTGTTAGTCTGCCCGACCCATATAACGACGTTCTGGAATATGAATGCGGATTTTTTCTCCCGAATCCAGATATTCTGGTACCTGAATCACTAAACCGGTACTCATCGTTGCTGGTTTGTTACGGGCACTGGCTGATGCGCCTTTGATACCTGGAGCCGTTTCAATAATTTCCATATCAACGGTTTGAGGTAATTCCAGAGCGATAACCCGGCCTTCAACGGTTAATACTTGAATACCAGGCATTCCACCCTCAGGAATAAACAGAAGCTCTTCTTCAATTTGCTCTTGCTTGAAGATATAAGGCGTATAGTCTTCATTATCCATAAAGACATATTCGTCACCATCAATATAAGAAAAGGTAACCTGACGGCGGCTCAGATTGATTTCCTCAATAATATCATCGCCTTTAAAACGCTCTTCAACTTTCAATCCGGTAACAATATCGGAAAAGCGCATTTTATACAGGGTACTGGCACCGCGTGCGCTTGGACTCTGTACTTCAATATCGCGTACCAGCAACATTTTACCGTTGTAGTTAACCGCCATACCGCGTTTTATTTCATTAGCTTTTGGCATAAAAATGACCTGTTCTCACTGATTAAATGACTGGCGACAAATTACTCGTGACGGGTAAAACAGGCAAGCAGAATTCATCGTAACAGAGAAAAAAAACGGGGAAAGAAAAGGCATCAGAAACCGATGTGTGGTTTCTGATGCCGACAGGCGATTATTTGTAAACCGGAAGCAGGTTTAACGTTGAGGCTACGTGAGCCACAATGTTTATCAGACCAAACAGAATAACGAAATAAACCATAAAGTTACCGCCAGGAGCATGATAAGTCGCCTGAGGGAATTTCTTACGGCTGGCGCGAGCCAACATCGCCGGTACGATAACTGCCCAAATAGTTGCCGCCAAACCTGCGAAACCGATGGCATACAAGAAACCATCAGGGAATAACAGTGCGGCTACTGTTGGTGGTACAAATGTCACCAGAGCAGACTTAGTACGACCAGCAGAGGTATCTTCAAATTTGAAGAAGTCAGCAATGTAATCCAGCAACCCAAGGGAAACACCCAGGAATGAACTGGCGAGTGCCATATAAGAGAAGGCATTCAGTAATTGTTTAACTAATGGGGTAACAACGCCATTATCCAGTTGGGCTAACAAATTACCAATGTTTCCGCCTTCGGCGATCACCTGCTTAAAGCCTGCGCGAGGGATATTC
The DNA here is from genome assembly GCF_016649425.1 of Limnobaculum allomyrinae. GTDB lineage: Bacteria > Pseudomonadota > Gammaproteobacteria > Enterobacterales > Enterobacteriaceae > Limnobaculum > Limnobaculum allomyrinae. The sequence continues at coordinate 252,312 of NZ_JADRCR010000007.1, read as the reverse complement.
CCCTGAATAACATACTGCCATAACAGATAGATAACCAGCGCGATAAGAGTACCAATCAGCAGGCTGTGTACTACCGATTTAGCATCCTGATGGTAGTATTTAGCCAACCCTGGAATATTGCCATGATAGCCAAATGAGGCCAGTAAATAAGGGAATGCAGCTAATGCATAAGGCAGGTATTCAGCGTTACTTTCACTGCGGTTGAACAAAATTTCTGGTTGAACCTGGGCAAACATATCACTGACAGAGAAGACAAAGGTAATCACCATGCCGCCGATCAAAATTGTATTGATACGGTCAACGGCTTTGGTCGATAACCAAACGATGAAGGCAACCAGAATAGCAAACAACAAACCAGCCATGGTCTGGTTAATGTCTAACACGGAAGTCAGAGTATGGCTGATGATTGAACCACCAGCAGAGATGTAAGCATAGGTCAGAATATAAAGGACAAATGCAACCGACAGACCATTAATGCTGTTCCAGATATTGCCTAACAGGCTTTTAACCATGGTGTGGAAACTGGAACCGACCGGATAGTTAAGATTGGCTTCCAGCAACATTAGCCCGGACATAAACATACAAAACCAAGTATAAACCAGCATCAGGGTTGAACCGCTGAACCAAACGCCAGAGGTGACGATAGGTATAGAGAACATACCGGCACCGACAGCGGTTCCGGCAATAATCATCGCTCCACCAAGTACAGAAGGGCGTTTAATTGGGGTTGTTTGGGACATGTGTATGCTTTCCTGAGTGGGTTATATTTCCGTACTAGTCGAATGATACGTACTTGTATGCTTTTGTAAACAACTATTTCTTCATAATCAGGGGTGGTAGTAAGAGGAGATTATAGGCAAGAGAACTATTTTTGGAGACACGATGGTAAATAGCTGGTTATCGTCACAGCGTACTGCTATGGTCAGGCACCAGAATCGTTGATCGCGGATCGTTAAAATGGAATGTCGCACGGGTTGCGGAGCATGCTGTATCGGATTATCAATATCCAGTCCTATTCCCGGCATGCCAGATGGCAAACCGGCGGATGTTCCCTGCATTCATCTTGATGAGTCTTTTCGCTGTAAAATTTTTCATCACCCCGATCGGCCAAAAGTCTGTGCCCAGCTAAAGCCGCGTGAAGATATGTGTTTTTCCCACCGGGATGAAGCATTACGCTATTTACATCAGTTGGAAATCCTGACCTCCCCCTAGTTGCTGAATGAAGTATTTTGCATCATGAGTCTCAAATATTCGGGGAATAATAGAGCAATTGAGCAAAAATAGCGCTAGAATCACCTGAAACGATCCACCAACCGGAAACAGGGAAACGCATCTGCGTTTTTTGCTTTTCTGACGGTGTTGGAAAGCGGAACAGAAGCAAAAAAAGAAGAAATAGATGAACAGACGTGTAGCGACCATAACCTTGAATCCAGCTTATGACTTAGTTGGCTATTGCCCGGATATCGTTTTGGGGGATGTCAATCGGGTGAGAACGGCGGGGTTACATGCGGCCGGCAAAGGCATTAACGTAGCAAAAGTACTGAAAGATCTGGGTATTGATGTCACCGTTGGTGGATTTCTTGGCAAAGAGAATCAGGATGGTTTTCAGCAACTGTTCAGTGAATTAGGTATTGCTAACCGCTTTCAGGTTGTGCCGGGTCGCACACGTATCAACGTTAAACTGACTGAAGCCAGCAATGAAGTGACAGATTTCAATTTCTCTGGTTTTGAAGTTTGCCAGAGTGACTGGCAGCGGTTTATGGCTGATTCATTATCATGGCTGGGGCAGTTCGATATGGTGGCGGTGAGCGGTAGTTTGCCTGCGGGTGTCGATCCTGAATCATTTAGCGACTGGATGCGCCAACTGCGCAGCGTCTGTCCTTGTATTATTTTTGACAGTAGCCGGGAAGCTTTTGCCGCCGGATTAAAGGCCTCGCCATGGTTGGTCAAACCTAATCGCCGTGAGCTGGAAATCTGGATGGGGCGTCCACTTCCGACATTAGAAGATGTGGTAGAAGCTGCTCACGCGCTGCGTGAAGATGGTATTGCTCATGTGGTGATCTCTCTGGGGGTGGAAGGGGCGCTGTGGGTCAACGCTTCCGGCGCCTGGCTGGCAAAACCACCGGTTTGTGAAGTCGTCAGTACGGTAGGTGCTGGTGACTCAATGGTGGGTGGTCTGATTTATGGTCTGCTAATGAGAGAGTCCAGTGAACATACTTTACGATTGGCAACCGCGGTTGCGGTGCTGGCGGTGAGTCAAAGTAATGTCGGCATTAAAGATCGCATGCAACTGGCATCCATGATGTCGCAAGTTGAGTTGAAACCATTTAACTAATGATAGCGATTAAATAGGCTATACAGAGTGTTAACGAATATCGTTAGTTGGCATCTATGTATATGGCGGTCGTAAATCAGCGGGGCTTATATTGATTTTGTGCCCGACCGGAAGACCATTCGTACTCAGCCACAGAGTGGGTCGGGTCTGGCCCGCTGAAGGAGTGATACAACACCTTATAGTGTTTCTCTCTGCGGGCCAGCGCTAGCGCTACTCAAACAGCTTCAGCCACTTTCTGCTGGCTTTTCAACCAGGCTATTTCATCTTTCCAGATATCCGGATTGATGGTTTCCAGAATTAGTGGAATATTGTCAAAACGTTCATCGCGCATGATATAGCTGAAAACGGTTTTGCCAATATTACCTTCACCCAAACTATTATGGCGGTCAACCCGACTACCAAACTCGCTTTTAGCATCATTTAAGTGCATACCGCGCAGATAATTGAATCCAACAATATCGCTGAAACGAGTAAAGGTTTTCTCACAATCTTCTTCTGTACGCAGGTCGTAACCTGCGGCGAAGGCATGGCAAGTATCAATACAGACACCAACACGACTTTTATCTTCAACACCATCAATAATGGCGGCCAGATGCTCAAACTTAAAGCCTAAGTTGCTGCCCTGACCAGCTGTATTCTCTATCACTGCAACAACGTTCTGGGTTCTGTCTAAGGCGATATTAATAGATTCAGCGATGCGTTTAAGGCATTCATCTTCATCGATTTGCATCAGATGGCTACCCGGGTGAAAGTTCAGTAGCGTTAGCCCTAATTGTTGGCAGCGATCCATTTCGTCAATGAAAGCATCCCGGGACTTTTGCAGCGCCTCTTCCACCGGATGACCAAGATTAATCAGGTAGCTGTCATGAGGTAAAATTTGAGCGGAGCTGTAGTGATATTGTTCGCAGGCGCTGCGAAAATCTGATATCACTTCTTCAGTTAGTGGAGCGGCTCGCCACTGACGCTGGTTTTTGGTAAACAGTGCGAAAGCTGTTGCTTCAAGCTCATGAGCCCGGATAACGGCCTGATCTAATCCACCAGATGCACTAACGTGTGCGCCAACAAACTTCATATCTATTCTCCTGTATTGCCAGCCAATATTATCTCACACTTTGGGTAGCAACATCTATTAACAAATAATTAACGCTAATAGTAAACAGACAATCAATTAAAGACCAAATTGATGAACGGCAAGATTGATCAGTGCTCCTCCGGCAATTAACCAGATAAACAGCAATGTAGCGAGTAATAGTGGTTTAATTCCAGCCTGACGAATCGCACTGATGTGAGTAGTCAGCCCCAGCGCCGCCATTGCCATAGAGAGCAGAATAGTATCCAGATCGATGAGGGTTTTTACTGCCATATGTGGAAGCAGATCCAGAGAATTAAATCCGGCAACCACGATAAACAGTACGGCGAACCAAGGGATAACGATAGCGCTTTTTTGCGCTCCCTGTGATGAACTGCTCTTCTTACTACGGTTAAGATAGCCGGAGAGTAATAATAAGAAGGGCGCCAGCATCATAACGCGGATCATTTTGACAATGACTGCGCTGTTACCTGCATCATCAGAAATAGCGCGGCCAGCAGCTACAACCTGCGCCACTTCATGTACCGTGGAGCCAATATAAATACCAAAGTCATTATCAGAAAATCCTAACAGGTGATATTTCATTTCCAACTGATACAACCATGGATAAAGAAACATGGCGATAGTGCCGAAGATAACGACTGTTGCAACGGCAACGGCGACTTTACTGGATTCTGACTTAACTACCGGGTCTGCCGCCATAATGGCTGCTGCACCACAAATACTGCTACCAGCACCGATTAACAGAGTGGTTTCTCGATCCAGACCAAAAAGATGTTTTCCCGCCCAACAGGCCAGAAAGAAGGTAGAGATCAGAGTAAGGGCATCAATAATAATACCGCTCGTGCCAACATCAGCGATTTGCTGGAAGGTCAGGCGAAAGCCATACAAAATGATACCCAGTCGTAATAATTTCTGTTTGGCTAAATGCACACCAGCATCGCAAACAGAAGAGATGGCAGGGTAAACCAGATTGCCTAATACCATGCCAATCACAATGGCCAGTGTTAAAGCACTGAGCCCCAGCCGGGCTATTGAAGGTTGGTTTGCCGCATATATAGAGAGTAAAGTGATGGCACCAGTCAGTAATAAACCAGGCAACAATGGCGTTGCTGATTTAAACAGGGATGGTTTTACCGTAGTTGAATGACTCTGTTGCATATATAACGACCTATTGACAGTGAATAGGCTTACAAAAATAAAGTAATTGGCTATAAAAGAGAAATTGATTATATATTTATAACTAATCGAAATAAGTGGTAAGGAGCAGCGATGCATATCACATTGCGTCAGCTTGAGATATTTGTTGAAGTGGTAAAAAGTGGCTCAACCACACAGGCATCCTCAGTTTTAGCACTGTCACAGTCAGCGGTGAGTGCAGGTTTAGCAGATCTGGAGAAACAGCTTAATGCTGCACTGTTTGATCGGGTGGGTAAGCGACTGGTGGTGAATGAAAATGGTCGATTGCTTTATCCTAAAGCACTCTCTTTGTTGGAAAGGGCAATGGAAGTTGAGCAGCTTTTTCAACAGCAGGATGGCGCGCTACGAATTGCAGCCAGTACCACAATTGGTAACTATATGTTGCCGGAAATGATTGCCCATTATCGTCAGGATTTTCAATCCACGCCGTTGGAGCTGATTGTTGCCAATAGCCGGGAGGTTGTTCAACTGGTCTCTGATTTTCGTGCTGATTTAGGGTTAATAGAAGGGCAATGTCATAGTCCCGAATTGATATCCCGACCGTGGATGAGCGATGAATTGGTAGTATTTGCCGCAGCAGGGCACGCATTAACTCAAAAGCCGGTGACGATTGATGATCTGATTAATGCGCCATGGATATTGCGTGAGGCTGGTTCAGGTACGCGAGATGTATTGGAACATAGTCTGATGTCACACCTGCCGGGAGCCAGGCCCATTTTAGAACTGGGTAATTCCGAAGCAATTAAACATGCGGTTCGCCATGGTATTGGTATCAGTTGTCTGTCACGCAGAGTGGTCGCTGAGCAATTAGAGAGTGGAACTTTAGTTGAATTGAAGATCCCTTTTGCTCCTCTTGAACGCAGGCTATATCTGATTTATCACCGTCAAAAACATATTTCTTCCAGCTTATTGCGTTTCTTATCTTATTGTCGGGTTACTCCTCAGATATTGGCCGAGATTCAACGGGCTGATTGAAAAGTAGACGAAAACACATTATTGGGTTTTGCTAATAAGATCTTCAGAATTATGAACGAATCTTATATTGAGAGGTTTGATGTTATCCCGCGATCTATCCTTTGCTACAATCGCGCTCTTTTTAGTAACAGACAAGCAAATAGATAGGTTAAGAATGGCTCTGGTCGATACAAAAGATTCAAAGGAAAAAAGCGTGCCGGGATTACGTCGGGTACTGAAAGCGCGTCATTTAACAATGATTGCCGTCGGTGGTTCGATCGGTACCGGTTTGTTTGTAGCATCCGGTGCGACTATTGCTCAGGCAGGTCCGGGCGGTGCGCTGCTTTCCTATGCGCTAATTGGCCTGATGGTTTATTTCTTAATGACCAGCCTGGGTGAGCTTGCCTCTTATATGCCGGTTTCTGGTTCATTTTCTACTTATGGCGCTAAATATGTTGAGCCGGGTTTTGGCTTTGCGCTGGGATGGAACTATTGGTATAACTGGGCGGTAACCGTTGCCGTTGATCTGGTGGCTGCGCAATTAGTGATGCAGTATTGGTTCCCGGAGACGCCGTTTGGGTTGCCAAGTTGGATCTGGAGTGCGCTATTCCTGAGCTTGATGTTCTTATTGAATTACATCTCGGTAAAAGGATTTGGTGAAGCCGAATTCTGGTTTGCCCTGATTAAAGTGGTTACCGTTGTTATCTTTATTGGTCTTGGCCTGCTGATGATTTTCGGCATCATGAAAGGTGGGCCAACTTCAGGCTGGCATAACTGGACTATTGGTGATGCACCGTTTGCCGGTGGCTTCTCTGCGATGATTGGTGTGGCAATGATCGTTGGTTTCTCTTTTCAGGGAACCGAATTAATTGGTATCGCTGCCGGTGAATCTGCCGATCCGGCGCGTAATATTCCACGTGCGGTGCGTCAGGTATTCTGGCGTATTTTACTGTTTTATATTTTCGCGATTCTGATTGTCAGCGTATTAATTCCTTATACTGACCCAAGCCTGTTACGTAATGATGAAACTGATATTAGTGTGAGTCCGTTTACGTTGGTGTTCCAGCATGCAGGGCTGTTATCAGCAGCAGCGGTAATGAATGCGGTTATTCTGACTTCTGTACTTTCTGCTGGTAACTCTGGTATGTATGCATCTACTCGTATGTTGTATGCTCTGGCAGCGGAAGGTAAAGCACCGAAGATTTTTGCTAAGCTGTCCTCCGGTGGTGTACCTCGTAATGCCCTGATTGCCACCACGGTTGTGGCGGGACTTTGCTTCCTGACCTCAATGTTTGGTAATCAGCAAGTTTATTTATGGTTGCTGAATACTTCAGGAATGACAGGTTTTATTGCCTGGTTAGGTATTGCCATCAGTCATTACCGCTTCCGTCGCGGCTATATTGCGCAGGGACATTCATTGGACGCGTTGCCATATCGTTCAGGTTTTTTCCCATTAGGGCCAATTTTCGCATTTGTATTGTGTTTGATTATTACTTTAGGGCAGAATTACCAAGCCTTCCTGGAAGATAATATTGATTGGGCAGGTGTTGCGGCTACTTATATAGGTATTCCGCTGTTTTTGGCAATTTGGTTTGGATATAAAATAATTAAAAGAACAAAATTTGTCCGCTATAAAGAGATGGATTTTCCCAAAACAGAAATCCGGGAAGAGTAATTAGTAACTATAGTATTTAAGAGCGGCGTATAATACGCCGCTTTTTAGTAGAAATAGTCATCAAGATGTATTATTACTTTTGGGTATAAAATTCCAAAAGTGTGATCAACTTATTTGATGAATACTATATTCATATCTCTTTTCACGGTGTTATATTAAACTGTGCTAAGATTGGATAGGTTTCGCTTTGGCGAGGTTGTGCTGCTTTTCGTTTTGTATCTTTAATTGTAACCAGAACGATCTGAAGTTGTTTAGCGATACTCATTTTATTGCTTGCGTTATATGCGATCGACCTTGGTTTGTATCATGCGATACATCTATAATTTATAAAACTGCAATCAATTTTTTAAGGTAACAGATTGATGAAAAGAACATTGATGTTGGCCGCAGTAGGGCTGGTCCTTATTAGCATCAACGGTTGTGCGAAGTTCGAAAAAAAGAACACCCAACAGGCTAATAGTAACGAACAGTCGTATAACCAGCGTTTTCAGGGATGTCTTGTTCGTTTGGAAACATTAAAGAAGCTCGATTTTAACAGCTATAATCAGAGCAAAATGATGATGGATTCGAACATGGAAACGGCAACTAAGTATCTTGCTATGCGTTCAACATTGGGACCCGATACTGTGAATGTCATGGATAGCGTTTATCAGGCGAAACTTGCCAGAACCTGTCAGCATATTGATGGCCAAATCTACTCATTATTGTTAGAGCAAGCAGACAGGAAATAATATCTATGTTAATTAAACGTTATCACTGTGCATTGATTCTAAGCGTTTTAACACTAATGGTGTCTGGTTGCGTCGACAAAAAACAGAACGATGAGGCGTCTTCCGCATTTGGTCAGCCAATTGATCCTTCACAACAGAATATGTTAGGTGGTCTGCAGCAGTACCTTTCTCAAATTCAAAAACAGGGGAATGCAGGCGATCAGATAGCTCAGCGTAGGATGGGTGACATTCTTTTAGCATCAGGTGAAAAAGCACAAGGGCTGGGGTGGATTAAATCTTCAGCAATCAGTGGTAATGTTGATTCTCAGCTTCAATTGGCAGATATGTATGCAAACGGCGTAGATATGATGCCTGATTATACGGAAGCTTTTAATTGGTATAAAAAAGCAGCCGAACAGGGTAATGCTCGCGCTCAGGGGCAAGTTGCTTCCGCCTATTTGAATGGCAAGGGCGTAGAGTTCAACCTTGAACAATCCATTTATTGGGATAGTCTGGCGGCCAAACAGGGTATTGCCAACTCTCAGAATAACTTAGGTGCGGCCTATACCCACGGTGAAGGTGTCCCTCAAGATCCGGAACAGGCTGTCTACTGGTATACAAAAGCAGCCAATCAGGGTGTTACTGAAGCACAATTTAATTTGGCGGGCTCTTATTACTTAGGTCAGGGCGTTGCAAAAGACGATCAACAAGCTTATGCCTGGTACGCGACCGTTGCTAAATACGGTGACAGTGATATCGCTGGCACTGCGAAGATGGTGATGGAAAAACTGACTCCGGTTCTGAGTAAAGCCGGTAAGTTGGCATCTTCCAAGAGTTTGGCTCAGCAATACATTTCAATGTATTCACCAACCAGAAAAAATTTAGTTTTTACTGAATATTAATACCGTTTCAGATAAGGCCGGAAAGCCTGTATTGTCATCTAATTGATAATACGCGCTTTCCGGTTTTTTTATTTTGCTTTAGTGACTTTTGATAAATCTCCCTTCGATTATTCCCACGCTTTAACGATGTATGACTTATATCTCCCTTTTACTATCCCTTTGGCTTTTATTATTGATAATCATTCTCTTTTGCATTATTGTTTGCATCTTTGAATCTGTAGGGAAGAGGCATCATCTATGAAGCAACTTAATGGTTCGCTGGCAAAACGCTTTAGCGTATCCTTATTATTAGGAAGTTCGCTATTATTGAGTGCAGGTGCATGGGCTGAAACTATTACTGATATAGCCGATCGCAAGGTTGAGCTCCCCAAGAAAGTCGATCGTATTTTATTGGGTGAAGGACGCTTAATTTATGCTGTTGCGTTATTAGAAGGCGATAAGCCTCTGGATCGTATTGCTGGCTGGCAAGGTGATTTTCGTAAGCTTGACCCTCATACTTATGCCGCTTATAAAGCTAAATTCCCTGAGATCGATAAAATTCCGTTAATTGGTAATACCACTGCTGAAAGCATCAGTCCGGAAAAGGTTCTGACGCTTAAACCTGATGTGGCTATCTTTGGTTTATCTGGTCATGGTCCGGGCCGCAGTAGTGAGCTGGTTACTCAGTTAGAAAAAGCAGGTGTACCGGTTGTATTTATTGATTTCCGGACTGCACCGCTGAAAAATACAGTGCCAAGTATGCGTATCCTGGGCAAAGCTTTGCAGCGGGAAGAGCAGGCAGAACGTTATATTAAGTTCTATCAGGATAACGTGGCGAAAATTACCAATGTCACTAAAGATATTCCTGAAGACCAAAAGCCAAAAGTCTTTATTGAGCTGAAAGCTGCAACCGCAGAAGACTGTTGTGGTACCGCAGGTAACGGTAATATGGGTGACTTTATCGATTTAGCCGGTGGTGCAAATATCGCTAAAAACTTATTACCGGGTGCGTTAGGCACAGTTAATCTGGAAAAAATCATCGCGACTAATCCTGATGTTTATATTGCCAGTGGTGCTCGTGGTGCGGATGCTAAAGGGCCTGGTGTTAAATTGGGTGCGGATGTTTCTTATGATGTGGCACGTACCAGTCTGGATAGTGCCCTGAAACGTAAGGGTATTGACACATTACCAGCGGTAAAAGAGGGGAGAACTTATGCTATCTGGCACAGTTTCTATAACTCCCCCTATAATGTCCTGGCTATTCAGGAGTTTGGTAAGTGGTTCTATCCTGAGAAATTTAAAGATATCAATACTAATGAGACCATGAAGACGCTGTATAAAGACTTCCTGGCCATTGAGCCAACAGGTACCTACTGGGTAGGTGCTGTAGGTGAAAATAATAAATAATCGATAAAGCAGCAATGGTTGTCATTGAATGAGCATAAGTAGCAATTCGGTAGTAAAAGCTAATACCCCGGCTGAAGTGGGTGTAATGGGTCGTTATCATCGCATTTTGCGTAAGCGCCTGATGATTTTAGCCATTGTGTTACTGGCGATTATTGGATCTCTTGTGCTTGATTTTATCATGGGGCCTTCGGGCCTCACGATTGCAGAATTGTGGCAAACGTTATGGCACCCTGAAACTGTCGATGCCGGAACTCAGGTTATCGTTTGGGATATTCGCCTGCCTTATGCCCTGATGGCAATCGTAGTAGGAATGGCTTTGGGGTTGGCGGGTGCAGAAATGCAAACTATCCTGAATAACCCATTAGCCAGCCCTTTCACTTTAGGGGTTTCTTCTGCGGCTGCTTTTGGTGCCGCGTTGGCTATCGTATTAGGGATTGGTATTCCCGGTATTGATCCTCAATGGTTTATTTCTGCCAATGCGTTTATTTTTGCCTTGCTGGCAGCATTTATGCTGGATGCGGTGACTCGCTGGACAAGGGTTGCCACTTCAGGCGTGGTGCTATTTGGTATTGCATTAGTATTCACTTTCAACGCTCTGGTCTCCATGATGCAGTTTATCGCTTCTGAAGATACCCTTCAGGGGCTGGTCTTTTGGACTATGGGGAGTCTGGCGCGAGCAACCTGGATCAAATTAGGTATTCTGTTAGCCGTGTTCCTGGTTCTGTTTCCATGGTCAATGATGAATGCCTGGAAGTTGACGGCGTTAAGACTGGGTGAAGACCGGGCAATCAGCTTTGGTATTGATGTTCGTCGCTTACGTCTGACAACGTTATTACGTATCAGTATGTTATCTGCTCTGGCAGTGGCATTTGTTGGGCCAATTGGATTTATTGGTTTGGTTGCCCCACATATTGCTCGTCTAATTTTTGGTGAAGATCATCGCTTTTATTTGCCAGCCAGTGCCTTAATTGGCGCATTGGTATTGTCGATGGCATCAGTAGCCTCTAAAAACCTGATTCCTGGTGTGATTATTCCGGTTGGTATTGTGACTTCATTGGTTGGTGTTCCGTTCTTCCTGAGCATCATTTTGCGCCACAGAGGGCAGGTATGATGACTGGTTTACAAGCGAATCACTTTAATGCGGGCTATCCGAGAAAAAATATTATTACCGATCTCTCGATTCCGATGCTATCGAGAGGAGAAATCACGGTTCTGTTAGGGCCTAATGGCAGTGGAAAATCAACATTATTACGCTCTTTTGCCGGCTTGAATCATGCTACAGGTGAGTTATTGCTGGATGGGCAGGATTTAATGAAACAGCCTTTTGCTCAACGGGCTAAAAGCGTGGTTTATCTGCCTCAGTCATTACCCGCCGGTGTACATCTGCATGTACTTGAATCTATCGTAGTTGCTCAGCGAGCTTCAGGTGGTAGCCATACTGAAAAAGGTGAAGCTGAAGTGATGGCATTACTGCAGCAGCTCGGCATTTCTCATCTGGCATTAAGTTATCTTGATCAGCTTTCAGGCGGGCAGAAACAGTTAGTTGGTTTAGCACAATCTCTGATTCGTCAACCTTCACTCTTACTGCTTGATGAGCCATTAAGTGCACTGGATCTTAACTATCAATTCCATGTTATGGATTTAGTACGTAAAGAGACGGTTAAACGCAATATCATCACGGTTGTCGTGGTTCATGATATCAATATTGCATTGCATCATGCAGATCATGTTCTGATGCTGCAAAATGGCAATCTTATTGCTGACGGTAAACCTGATGAAGTGATCACACCAGAAAGTCTGGCGCAAGTTTATGGCGTTCGAGGTCGTATTGAACGCTGTTCTCAGGGACGCCCACAGGTATTAATCGATGGCTTAGTCGAACATCCAATATATTGAATGCGTTAGTTGTTTATATTTTTGTTAAAAGTTAGATAACGGTCGCAAAAAAAGCTTTAATCCCTTCGTAACGCTAATGATATTAATTATCATTAGCGTTCTTTTTTATTTTGTATTTACATTTATGGATGAAGGGATGAACACAAACACATTTAAATTTAATCCAATAAAATATGCTGGTTTTTGTCTTCCGCTATTAGGGCTGGCAGCTACGCAAGCTATAGCTGAAGAGAATGATAGTGGTAATGTTATGGTAGTGACAGCATCCGGTGTGGAGCAACGCTTTAAGGATGCACCTGCCAGTATTTCCGTGGTGACAGCTGAACAGTTAGAAAAAGAGATGGGGACGGCATCAACCGATCTTGCTGATATTCTTGAACGTGTTGCAGGGGTAAGTAAAGCTATTGGTACTGATGTGAGTTCCGGCATTCAATTACGTGGTATGCCTGCTTCCTATACGTTGTTATTGGTAGATGGAAAGCGTATTGGTTCCAGTAATGGTCTTAAGACAACCCAGCAAAACTATTTTGATGATATTAACTGGATCCCGGTTGAGTCTATTGAACGCATTGAAATTGTTCGAGGCCCAATGTCTACGCTATATGGTTCTGATGCCATGGGTGGGGTAGTTAACATTATCACTAAAAAGAACAATAAAGAGTGGAACGGCGCTTTAACTATCGGTACTCGTCAGCCAGAAGATTCTAAAAGTGGTGAAACGACTACCTATACCGGTAGTGTTGGCGGCCCATTAGGTAATGGTTTCACATTACGTATGAATGGCTCATGGAATAAACGTGATGCGGATAAAACCGATACCGGAGCTTTGCGTTGGGGGAGCGGTCAGGAAGGTAAGAAACGTTATAGCTATGGTGCAGACTTAAGTTGGGATATCACGGATAACCATCAGGTAAGTATTGGTACATTACAGGGAACGGAAGAGGGTATTCCTGGCGAGACTCTGGATGGTGATGAAGTTGGTTTACGTGGTATTTCCAAGCTGGAACGTGAAAATTATTCGGCAGCTTACCGTGGACTATTTGATTTTGGTAGCGTCAGATTAACCGCTTATGAGAATAAATATAAAAACTCAGCCAGCGATGTACCGGTGATTTCTGGTGGTTCACTGGTAGGGACTGAAGATACCAAAATCCGAGGCAAAGATAAGATTATTGAAGGGGATATCAATCTACCTTTCGAGCTTTGGTTACCACACAATGTCACTATTGGTGGTCAGTGGATGAAAGAAGAACTTAACAACCCAAGATCGATGGGCACCAATAAGTATGCTGCCGCTTCTTATGGCACACATACCGGTGAGGCAACCAGCAAAGGGGTATTCGTTGAAGATCAGATTGGTTTATTAGACGATCTGACGTTGACGCTGGGGGTTCGCTATGATGATACCGAATATGGCGATCAAACCACACCGAGAGCCTATCTGGTTTATCAGGCTAATGATTATCTGACATTGAAAGGTGGATATTCAGAAGGCTTCAAAGCGCCAACGATACGTCAGGCCAGTCCGGGCTTTGTTGAAGAGTCAAAAGGCGCCGGATGTAATGGTTATGCAGACTATACCGGTGGTGGTTGTTATATCGTCAGTAATGGCAATCTGAAGCCTGAAACTTCCGAAAACTGGGAAGTTGGTGCGTTATTTAATTATGAAGGATGGGATGCAGGCATCACTTTCTTTGATAGTCGTTTCAAAAATAAATTAGCTACTGCGCCAATTGGCTATATCACCGGAGATAAATCGGGTCGTTACTGGCTAGAACGAGTTAATCTGGATTCCGCCAGAACTCAGGGCATTGAAGGTAATCTGAATATTCCTCTGATCAGTGAGCCAAAAGGCCAGTTTCTGCAGAAATTAACCTTACGTAATAACTATACCCGTATGATAAAAGCAGAGGACGATCAGGGGGTGATGCTGGTCACTACGCCTAAATTCACCAGTTATTCATCGCTGGACTGGAGCGTAACACAGGATCTTGATTTCTCATTCAGCGCTCATTATTACGGAAAAATGTTAGGCTTAAACAATAAAGCCGATCAGGAATCTCGCGGCAGTACCGCAACGGCACGTATCAGAAATTCTTACACGCTTTATGGTTTATCTGGACAATATAAGATAACTAAGAATTTCCGCTTTAATGCCGGTATCGATAACCTGTTCGATAAAGATCCTGTCTCTTCTGAGCCATCAGGAAGTGCTTCATCCGGTAATAACTATTATGTTCCGGGAAGAACTTACTACGCTTCAATAACCGCTTCATTCTGATAAAAGCAACCTGTTAACATTAAAAGCCGTGATAATTATCACGGCTTTTTTATCGTATGACCCTCCGATGTCTTGCCTGTCACTTTAATTCCTTAGTATTAACAATGTTAATTTAAATGTGTTTTTTTGTATCAATTTATTGATAATGATTATCATTTGTTTTAATGTATTCATTCCTTGCTAATCACATCGTATTTTAGAAATAGACGGATATTAATATCCATATAAACCTAATGGATATGATTATGCTTGGAATTTTTTGGAATAGTGAGCATTTAATTCTAACTGTTAATAATAATTATTATAAAAAATTATTATCATTACCAATGGTAGAGGATTTAGATGACCAGGTTTGTACTTAATCCAATTATTCGGGCAGGGATATTTGTACCAATTATATTGACCAGTACTTCGGCTTTGTCCGCGGTTGATGACACTATGGTGGTAACCGCTTCAGCTGTAGAGCAGAACATCAAAGATGCTCCAGCGAGTATCAGCGTTATTACCGGTGAGGATTTACAAAAGAAACCGGTGCAAAATCTGAAAGATATTTTGCAGGAAGTACCGGGAATTCAGTTAACTAATGAAGGAGATAATCGTAAAGGTGTCAGTATTCGTGGTTTGGATAGCGGATATACGTTGATTCTGGTAGACGGTAAACGCGTTAGTTCTCGCAATGCCGTGTTTCGCCATAACGATTATGACTTGAGCTGGGTTCCGGTTAATGCGATTGAACGCATTGAAGTGGTACGTGGGCCGATGTCTTCTCTGTATGGTTCTGATGCTTTGGGTGGCGTGGTTAATATCATTACCAAGAAGGTGAAAAAGAGCTGGGCCGGCTCGGTCAGTGTCGACAGCACCATTCAGGAAAACCGAGATAAACGGGACAGTTTTAACACCAGTCTTTATGCCAGTGGGCCTTTAATTGACGATCTGCTATCGGTAAAAACCTATGGTAACTTTGCCCACCGGGATAAGGATAAGCCGAATAAGTCGGCAACCAGCGCCACTGGAACGACAGGGGCTATTGAAGGATACAACAGCCGTGATGGTAATGTTGAATTCTCAGTCACGCCTAATAATGATCATGAGTTTCTGATGAATTACGGTTTTGACCGTCAGGACAGAGAATCGGACTCGCTGGATAGGACGCGTCTTGAGCGTCAAAATTATGGCCTGTCACATAATGGCCGTTGGGGATTCGCCAGTTCAGAATTACGTTTTTATGGCGAAAAGATTGATAACTACACCACTCAGAAGCTGACATCGGAAAACAACTCACTGGATGGTAAATTTATTCTGCCAATTGACGCTATTAATCAAACCATGACCTTTGGTGGTGAACTGCGTCATGATGAGTTAAAGGATCCGGTAAACCTGCAGGGAAGTGGCTCGACCTCCAGCAAGCAGCATGCCCTGTTCCTGGAAGATGAGTGGCGTATTTTTGATAATCTGGCTCTAACGGCAGGTACCCGAGTTGATGACCATGAAGATTATGGAGACCACTGGAGCCCGAGAGCCTATCTGGTCTATAACGCAACCAATACAGTGACCTTAAAGGGTGGTTGGGCGAAAGCCTTTAAAGCGCCGTCACTGTTACAGCTAAGCCCCGACTGGCAATCTAACTCTTGTCGGGGATCCTGTATTATTTCAGGAACACCCGATCTGAAACCGGAAACCAGTGAAAACTATGAACTTGGTGTCTATTACGCTGGAGATGAAGGCATTCTGGATGGAGTAAGCGGTAGCATTACAATATTCGAAAATAATGTTGAAGATATGATTAACATTACGCGTACTGCTAATAAAGGGGATGCTGTTAACTATCCTAACTTCATTGGTTTTGATCCGGCAACGGGAAAACCTATGTTTGCTTACTATAACGTGAATAAAGCACGGGTTCGTGGGGTTGAAACCGAAGTCGCTGTTCCGATTAATGACGCCTGGAAAGTACGGTTAAATTACACCTATAACGATGCTCGTGATTTAAGCAACGGCGGCAATAAGCCATTGCAGGAGCGTCCATTCCATACGGCCAACGGTACGCTGGACTGGAAACCAACTGATGACTGGTCTTTCTACACTTCAGCTAACTATACTGGCAAGCAGCGTTCTCTTACGCCAGCGGTATCCACACCGGGTGGTTATGTAGTCTGGAACACCGGGGGAGCATATCAGGCAACTAAAAACCTGAAATTACGCGCCGGCGTATTAAACCTGTTGGACAAAGAGCTGGATCGGGATATTTACAGTTATAACGAAGAGGGGCGTCGTTATTTTGTCGCAGCAGATTATTCATTCTGATGTTATTGCTTAACTGAGAATATTCAAAGTATAGGTTCTTCAGACCGGGCAGGAAGATAATAAGGACAATTCAATTTACGGTCGGGATATTCGCTAAAACAAGAAATGATACATAAAGGGCTATAAAGATTTTATAGCCCTTATTTTAATACCGTATAAACGTTACTTAACCGACATTCCCGGTTGGGCGCCGCTATCAGGCGTTAACAGGAAGATATCCTTTCCGCCAGGGCCCGCCGCCATCACCATGCCTTCTGATATACCAAAACGCATCTTTCTTGGTGCCAGATTAGCCACCATCACGGTCAGACGGCCTTCAAGGGCTTTTGGATCGGGATAGGCACTCTTGATACCAGAGAACACCTGACGAATTTCACCGCCCAGATCCAGCGTCAGGCGTAGTAGCTTGTCTGAACCTTCTACTTCTTCGGCTTGCTTGATCAGTGCGACGCGTAGATCAACTTTAGCAAAATCATCAAACGTAATAGTTTCAGCAATCGGCTCATCAGCTAACGGGCCAGTGGCTTCTGCTTTTGGTGCACCGGACTGCATGGCCTGTAGGTCGGCTTTGGATGATTCAATCATGGCATCAACTTTATCGCTATCAATACGGTTAAACAGCGCTTTAAATCCGTTAACTTTATGACCCAATAATGGTTGTTCAATCTCATCCCAATGCAGCTCTTTATTCAGAAATGCTTCTGCACGTTCAGTCAGCGATGGTAAAACCGGCTTCAGATAGGTCATCAATACGCGGAACATATTGATGCCCATCGAACAAATCAGCTGTAGATCTTCATCCCGGCCTTCTTCTTTCGCTACTACCCAAGGTGCTTGTTCATCAACGTAGCGGTTAGCGATATCGGCCAGAGCCATAATTTCGCGAATTGCTTTGTTGAATTCACGTTGGTCATAGTATTCAGCAATAGTTTTTGCTGATTGGATAAAGGTTTTATAAAGCTCTGAATCAGCCAGTTTAGTGGACAATTGGCCATCAAACCGCTTGCTGATAAATCCGGCATTACGGGATGCCAGGTTAACCACTTTATTCACGATATCGGCATTAACTCGCTGTACAAAGTCTTCCAGATTGAGATCGATATCATCAATACGGGAAGAGAGCTTCGCTGCGTAGTAATAACGCAGACAATCCGGGTCCAGATGCTTCAGATAGGTACTTGCCTGAATAAAAGTACCGCGAGATTTAGACATCTTAGCGCCGTTAACCGTGACATAACCATGTACAAACAGGTTGCTTGGTTTACGGAACTGGCTGCCTTCCAACATTGCAGGCCAGAATAGGCTGTGGAAGTAGACAATATCTTTACCGATAAAGTGATAAAGCTCGGTATCGGAACCTTCACGCCAGTATTCATCAAAGCTTAAATCATCACGCTTGTTACACAGGTTTTTAAATGAACCCATATAGCCAATTGGTGCATCCAGCCAGACATAGAAGTATTTGCCCGGCGCATCCGGAATTTCGAAACCGAAGTAAGGGGCATCACGGGTGATATCCCATTGTTGCAGACCGGTATCAAACCACTCCTGCATTTTGTTTGCCACTTGCTCCTGTAATGCACCTGAACGAGTCCAGGCCTGTAGCATTTCCTGAAATGCCGGCAGATCAAAGAAGAAGTGTTCGGTTTCACGCATTTCTGGTGTTGCACCTGAAACTACAGAGCGTGGGTTGATCAGCTCTGTAGGGCTGTAAGTGGCGCCACAAACCTCACAGTTGTCACCGTATTGGTCTGGCGCTTTACATCTTGGGCAAGTGCCTTTTACAAAGCGATCTGGCAGAAACATCGATTTCTCAGGATCGTACAGCTGAGAAATAGTGCGGTTTTTAATAAATCCGTTAGATTTTAACCGACCATAGATAAGTTCGGATAACTCACGGTTCTCTTCACTGTGTGTGGAGTGATAGTTATCGTAACTAATGGAGAAGCCTGCGAAATCCTTCTGGTGTTCACGGCTCATCTCATCAATCATGCTCTCAGGGGTAACACCAAGCTGCTGAGCTTTCAGCATGATTGGTGTGCCGTGGGCATCATCAGCACAGATGAAGTTAACCTGGTGTCCACGCATTCGCTGATAACGGACCCAAATGTCTGCCTGAATATGCTCGAGAATATGACCGAGATGAATTGAACCGTTTGCGTATGGTAGCGCACAGGTCACCAGTATTTTTTTCGCGACTTGAGCCATAGTTAGTGTCTTATCTTTTATTAAGTGGAATGAATGGGAACCATTGATGTTAACTGATTGAATCACACTCGGCTAGGTGCTATTTCTTTCTGATGACGATAATTTTTGATTGAGCGCAGGCATCGCTTCTTTTTATCGATGAAACCGGTTATTGAAGAGAGATGGCCGCAGAACAAGGTTACGTGTTTTTATTCGTCATCTGTTATGCTAATAGGCAGTATGAGTCACCATTCATGTATAGCCATGTTTGTCGTAAAACTAGCTGATAATAAAGAGGAGTAGGGATGAGCCAACAATCCCAGGGGTCAGTGACGCCAGAAGCATTAAACCATCAGGTTACAGAGCTGCTCGCCACGTTTACCCATCCAACACTAAAGAAAAATTTGAGCCAGCTTAAAGCTCTTCATCACTGTGCAATGTTAGATAACGTATTACATATCGAATTGCATATGCCATTTGCCTGGAAAACCGGGTTTGAGGCATTAAAAGCAGAAAAGAGTGCCGAGCTGATTAAAGCCACTGGCGCAGCTTCTATTGAATGGCGTTTACATAATAATGTGGTCACTCTGAAGCGTGCTAACGATCAGGCCGGAGTAAAAGGTGTAAAAAACATTATTGCTGTGAGTTCCGGTAAAGGCGGTGTAGGTAAATCCAGTACTGCGGTGAACCTGGCGCTGGCGCTGGCAGCCGAAGGTGTCAAAGTGGGCATTCTTGATGCTGACATTTATGGTCCTTCTATTCCAACCATGTTGGGTACGGCCAATGAGCGTCCAACCTCACCGGATGGCGAGCATATGGCTCCTATTATGGCGCATGGTTTGGCAACTAACTCCATTGGTTATCTGGTGGAAGACGGTAACGCCATGGTATGGCGTGGCCCAATGGCTAGCAAAGCGCTGTTACAGCTACTACAAGATACCTTATGGCCTGATTTAGACTATCTGGTGATTGATATGCCACCGGGAACTGGTGATATTCAACTGACGCTGTCGCAAAACATTCCAGTGACGGGAGCGGTTATCGTTACTACTCCGCAAGATGTTGCATTAGTCGATGCAATGAAAGGGCTGGTGATGTTTGAGAAGGTTCACGTTCCGGTGTTGGGTATTGTTGAAAATATGAGCATTCATATTTGCAGCAATTGCGGCCATCAGGAAGCTATTTTTGGTACCGGTGGCGCAGAAAAACTGATTGCAAAACACGGTAGTCAACTGTTAGGCCAATTACCGCTGCATATCACGATTCGTGAAGATCTGGATCGCGGTCAACCAACAGTGATTTCAAATCCGGGCAGTGAGTTTAGTGAGCTGTATCGCCAGGTCGCGGCTAAGATTGCTGCGGAACTCTACTGGCAGGGACATACCATTCCATCTGAAATTAATATCAGAACCATGCTGTAATTTGCCGCTTGTTTGAGATATCCCGGTGTTTGCTTTACTGCCGGGATATTTCTGTCGAAATATTTTCTATTTTTATCTCCTCTTCATTTATGACTCCAGAGACGACATATTGCCGTTTTCGCTGGATAATAAAGCACCTGTTAACGGAGTCCCGCTATTATTAAAGGGATACTCTGGCAAACTGATGATAATATATCGAGATTATTGATTTTAATTATTTGAAATCATAGCAAGTACTGAAGCGAAGCAACTAAAGCACAGGAGAGTTACCGCCATGAGATTATGCGATCGGGATATTGAAGCCTACCTTGATAGCGGCAAGCTTAAAATAACGCCCCGTCCGCCTGTTGAGCGAATTAATGGTGCAACCGTTGATGTTCGTTTAGGTAATCAGTTTCGCGTATTTCTTGGTCATACTGCAGCTTATATCGATCTGAGTGGGCCAAAAGAAGAAGTCTCAGCAGCCCTTGAGAAGGTAATGAGTGATGAGATCAATCTGACAGAGGATGAGCCTTTTTTCCTGCATCCTGGCGAGTTAGCTTTAGCGGTGACGTTGGAGTCAGTATCGATTCCTGACGATATTGTCGGCTGGTTAGATGGACGCTCTTCGCTGGCTCGTTTAGGCCTAATGGTTCATGTTACTGCGCATCGTATTGATCCCGGCTGGCAGGGTAAGATTGTGTTGGAGTTTTATAATTCAGGTAAATTACCATTAGCGCTACGCCCGGGCATGGTAATTGGCGCATTGAGTTTTGAACCTTTGAGTGGGCCAGCTGCCAGACCTTATCATCGTCGTGAAGATGCAAAATATAAAGGGCAGCAGGGCGCCGTAGCCAGCCGCATTGATAAAGACTAACTTATTAATTTGATGGATTAAATGTGCTAACCGTTGGGGACAGTATTCCATGAGACGATTCTTAACCACATTGGCGATCATTCTGGTAGTGGTAGTTGCCGGAATGACAGCGCTGATTCTATTGATTAATCCGAATGACTTTCGTGATTACATGGTGAAAAACGTCGAAAATAAAACCGGCTATCAGTTAAAAATCGAAGGGGATCTGCGTTGGCACGTTTGGCCTCAGCTAAGTATTCTGGCCGGGCAAATGAGTCTGACTGCGCCGGGTGCCTCCAAACCAATAATTGGTGCTGAGAATGTACGCCTGGATGTTGAGCTATTTCCGCTGTTATCTCACCAGTTAATCGTTAAGAACGTCGTCTTGAAAGGCGGCGTTATTCAGTTGGTTCCGGAAACTCAAAGCCAAAAATCACAGAATGCCCCGATTGCTCCGGCGGGGACACATGCTCCGAAATCTCCCGCGGAATCAACGGCATCAGCCTGGTCTCTTGAGCTGAGTAAAGTAAAAATAGCCGACAGCCTGCTGGTTTGGCAGCGTAGTGAAAACGATATTATCAATGTACGGGATATTAATCTGACGCTGACTCGTACGGACGCCCGTAAAGCTGATGTTACTGCGAAAGCGCGTATTAATCGGGATCAGCGAGAATTAAGTTTTTCACTGGATGGTGGATTAAATCTGAATCACTTTCCACAAGGGTTAGAGCTTGCGGTCAGTAGCCTTGATTATCAGTTACAGGGCGCTGATATTCCTGTGGAAGGTATTCAGGGTAGTGGTAGCTTTAATCTGGCTTATCTGAATTCACCACCGAGTATGAAAATATCTCCGCTGGCATTAACCTTTAACGGCAATCACGTTACTGCGGATATATCTGCATCATTGGATGACACACCGGTTTATACCCTGGCGGTGAAGGCGGATACGCTGAATCTGGATCAACTTTTCCCACCGAAGGTGATTAGCGGTAGTAGCGAAGAGGGGGCAATCACCAGCGCCAAAGAAACACCAGCCCCGGTAACTTCTTCCGCCAATGGGTTGAGTGTTCAGCCTGATTTAACCTTTTTACAGACTTTTAAGGCTCAGTTGGATCTTGAGATTAATAATCTGGTTTATCGCGGTATTCCTGCCAGCTCGGTGGTGATGAAGGGAAGCAATCAGCAAGGGAACGCGGTGATTGACTCTTTACAAGCGGTTATTGCGGGTGGTTCCCTTAAAGCAACGGGAACTGTAGATGCAACTTCTTCAGTGCCAAAAATTACGCTCAAGCCAACGGTACAAAATGTCGCGTTAGGGGATTTGCTGAAAACGTTAAATTATCCGCAAACGTTAACCGGAACGGTGACGGCGCAGGGTACTTTCAATAACGTGAATAGCAATATCAATGATTTGGAAAAAGGTTGGCAGGGGTATGCGCATATCAATATTAATCAGGCGCGCCTGCATGGGTTAAATATCCAACAGCTGATTCAGCAAGCTGCTTCCCGTAGCAACAGTGATGTGAGGGGAATGGAACATTATGAACGCTATACTGAAGTGAAAAATCTGGTCGTTGATACGGTTTTCAATCAAGGACAGCTTAAAGTAACCCGTATGAATGGCGCATCTGAGCTTCTGACGGTAGCCGGAACCGGTGTATTGAATCTGCCTGCTAAATCTTGCGACATGAGATTAAATATCAATGTAACGCAAGGCTGGCAGGGCAAGTCTGATATTGTTTCACTACTACAAAAAAGTGTGATTCCTTTACGTATTTATGGGCCATGGAGTAAGCTTAACTATCAGTTGAACGTAGAACAAATTCTGAGAGATCAACTGAAAGGGGAAGTGGGTAAAGCTATCGATAAATGGATGGATAAGAATAAAGATAAGCAAGAGAGCAAAGACATCCAGAAGCTATTGGAAAAATTAAGATAGTGATGAAAAAAGAAGGCGCATTATGCGCCTTCTTCATATATTGCCGTTAAACTTTACTCATCTTCCGGTTCTGGTTCTGCCAGTGAAGTAATCCTAACTTTCAGAATACGGTGACTGTTAACTTCCAGCGGTTCATATAACCATTCACCGATTTTTACCTGCTCTCCCACGGCGGGAATGTGTTGCGTATATTCCATCAACAAACCGGCTAACGTGTGATATTCACGTTTTTCTTCAATCTCGATTGGAACATAAACTACCAGGTCGTCCAGCGGCATATAGCCATTTGCAATCCAGCTACCGTCAGCTTCATGTTGAATATCATGACGGGCATCGATATTTTCACCATCAACTGGCAAATTACCAGCGATGGTTTCCATCACGTCGGTCAGCGTTACAATACCTTCCACTGAACCAAACTCATCAACCACAAAAGCGAAGTGTGTTTTAGCCTTACGGAATTGCTCCAGCGCCATTAATAGGGATACCGTTTCCGGGAATATTAGCGGCTGTTTAACCAGCGAGCGGATATTCAAATCAGGATGTTCCAAATGGTGCTTTAGCAAATCATTTACATGAACAACACCTAATGGTTCATCTACGGAACCATCTTCCGTTACTACCATGCGCGTATGTTGGTTTTTGTGTAGCAACTGGCGAATGGTCTCTTCCGGTTCACTCAAATCCAGATTTTCAATATCATGACGAGAAGTCATGATACTGCCAACAGTACGCTGAGCCATACCTAATACTCGCTCGATCATGCGGCGTTCTTGTTGGTTAAACAGACCATCATCTTCTTTGGTATCGGCAATCAAATTCGCACTATAGTTATCCAGCTCAGCATCTTCATGTTTTCCACTTAACATACGTAAAACGGCTTCCGCAGTACGTTGACGTAGTGGGCGGCTGGATGACAGATATTTACGGCGGTTGGCGATTGATAACTGATTAAACACTTCAATCAGGATAGAGAAACCAATCGCGGCATACAGATAACCTTTCGGAATATGGAAGCCAAATCCGTCTGCTACCAGGCTGAAGCCAATCATTAACAGGAAGCTGAGACACAGAATTACAATGGTAGGATGCGCGTTTACAAAGCGTGTTAGTGGCTTACTGGCCAGTAACATCAGACCCATTGCGATACAGACAGCAATCATCATGACGGCCAGATGGTCAACCATACCAACGGCGGTAATGACTGAGTCTAATGAGAATACGGCATCCAATACCACGATTTGTGCAACAACCGCCCAGAATTTGGCACCTTTTTGCTGGGTTTGATCGTCGTGGTCTTTCCCCTCTAACTGTTCATTCAACTCCATGGTTGCTTTAAACAACAGGAACAGACCACCGATCAACATGATCAGGTCACGTCCACTAAAAGGGTGTTCAAGCAGGTGGAATAGCGGTGCAGTTAGCGTAGCGAGCCAGGAGATACTGGCAAGTAATCCCAGGCGCATAACTAACGCCAAAATCAAACCGACAACGCGTGCGCGGTCTCGTTGATGTTTAGGGAGCTTGTCAGCCAGAATGGCTATGAAGACGAGGTTATCAATACCCAGAACGATTTCGAGCACAACCAACGTTGCAAGGCCGGCCCAAATTGTTGGATCAGCGATCCATTCCATAAGTCAGGTGGTTACCTTCAGGTTACACAGCACATGCTGCTTGAATAATTGTATGGTGTAAACGCGATAACGACAATAAATTATGTCATTGTAAATCATGCCAGAAGTCAAAAAGTCTATTCAGCCAGGGTAACTTTTCTGATTTCAGAAGAATACGTAGTGTTTTTTATTAAGAATAGATCGGCATGAATCGCGGTGAAGGAGGATATCGGTCAATGATTAACAGTAAGAAGATTAACGCCAGCAATTTCTGTGATAGCAATTTCTGTCGTACCAATTGTAACTTTGGTGGGGTATCATAATTGTTATGAATAAGTTGTTCACTTGTCGTTATTTTAGCGGGTGGATTTGTCCGGTCAGCCAGGAGTTTTTATGTCTAAACAACAAATTGGTGTCGTTGGAATGGCGGTGATGGGCCGCAATTTAGCGTTGAATATTGAAAGTCGCGGTTATTCTGTTTCTATTTTTAACCGTTCTGGCGATAAAACCGATGAGGTTATTGCTGAGAATCCGGGTAAAAAACTGGTTCCTTGCTATAGCGTAGAAGAGTTTGTTAATTCGTTAGAAACACCTCGTCGTATCTTATTAATGGTGAAAGCCGGTGAAGCAACGGATAAAACCATTGATTCACTGAAGCCTTATCTGGCCAAGGGCGATATTCTGATTGATGGTGGTAACACTTACTACAAAGATACTATTCGTCGTAATAAAGAGTTGTCCGCAGAAGGTTTCAACTTTATAGGTACTGGCGTATCTGGTGGTGAAGAGGGCGCTTTAAAAGGGCCTTCAATCATGCCTGGTGGACAAAAAGAAGCCTATGAGCTTGTGGCTCCAATTCTGGAGAAAATTGCGGCCAGAGCTAACGGTGAACCTTGTATTACCTATATTGGTTCTGATGGTGCCGGGCACTACGTTAAAATGGTGCATAACGGTATTGAATACGGCGATATGCAACTGATTGCAGAAGCTTATTCTCTGTTGAAGCAAGCGGTTGGTTTGTCTAATGCTGAACTGGCAGAAACCTTTACCGAGTGGAATAAAGGCGAACTGGATAGCTATCTGATAGAAATTACGGCTGATATCTTCCGTAAGAAAGATGACGAAGGTAACTATCTGGTCGACGTTATCCTGGACGAAGCAGCACAAAAAGGTACTGGTAAATGGACCAGCCAAAGCTCGTTGGATCTTGGCGTTCCATTGTCGCTGATTACTGAATCAGTATTTGCCCGTTTCCTTTCTGCGTTAAAAGATGAGCGTGTAGCCGCTTCTAAAGTGTTAACCGGTCCAAAAGCTCAGGCATTTAACGGTGATAAAGCGGAGTTTG
Organism: Limnobaculum allomyrinae; assembly: GCF_016649425.1. GTDB lineage: Bacteria > Pseudomonadota > Gammaproteobacteria > Enterobacterales > Enterobacteriaceae > Limnobaculum > Limnobaculum allomyrinae. Next base: position 226,239 of record NZ_JADRCR010000007.1, on the reverse strand, counting down.
TTGAGAAAGTTCGTCGTGCGCTCTATCTGGGTAAGATCGTCTCTTATGCGCAGGGTTTCGCTCAGCTGAAATCAGCCTCTGAAGAATATAACTGGGATCTGAATTACGGCGAAATCGCTAAGATTTTCCGCGCAGGTTGTATTATTCGTGCCCAATTCCTGCAGAAAATTACTGATGCCTATGCTGAGAATGGCAAGATTGCTAACCTGCTGCTGGCCAGTTACTTCAAGAAAACAGCCGACGAATATCAACAATCGTTACGTGATGTTGTAGCCTATGCGGTACAGCATGGTATCCCAACGCCAACCCTGTCCGCAGCTATTGCATACTATGATAGCTACCGTGCAGCGGTATTACCTGCGAACCTGATTCAGGCACAGCGGGACTACTTTGGTGCTCATACTTATAAACGTACCGATAAAGAGGGTGTATTCCATACCGAATGGATGGAATAATTTCTTCTTCAATAAGATAAAAAATCCGGCATCGTCCGGATTTTTTATTGATGCGGTAATAACGCAGAAAATTATCTTTTCAGTAGCAGAACGCGCCCGACTTACGTACTATCGTAGGTAGCTTATATGATTTAAAACTGTTTATTTATTAAGTAAGGGTACTATGATGGAAAACGCTAAACCTTCATTTCAAAATGTGCTGGAGTACGTACGCTTGTCTCGTCGCAAAAACAAATTGAAGCGTGAAATAGTGGATAATGAGAAGAAAATCCGCGATAACCAGAAACGTGTATTGTTACTGGAAAACTTGGGTGAGTACATCAAGCCGGGCATGAGTATTGAAGATATCCAGGCCATCATCGCCAATATGAAAAGCGATTATGAAGAACGCGTGGATGAGTACATTATTAAAAATGCTGAATTGTCTAAAGAACGTCGTGATATTTCACAGAAAATGAAAGCAAAATCAGACGTTAAATAAAAGTAAAAGTTAGTGTCAGCCAGTTTTTAAGACTGGATGTCATTACTCCTCTAATAAACCCTCGCATACTGAGGGTTTATTTTTTATTAAAATCAGTAGGTAAGAGTGAAGTTTGTTTATGTGATAGTGATTTATACACTATTTCTAATAAGTCATGCTTAATTAAATGTACTCATTACTAATGACATTTGCTTTCTTATTAATTCAATGAATAGAAATATAAGTTTATTTCTATGTTTTATATTACTTTAATTTTAATTTTTTATAAGTAAAAGCAGCTAATAACTTACCTTGAGAATAAATATAATAAATGAGGCTAAAATAAATAATATAAAGCTGATATTGTCTACATGGGTATTATATTAATTAATATAATACCCATGTAATGATCAAATACATAATTGAATGTACTTTAAGGGAATATAAATGCGTGAGTTAAGCCATAGTGAAATGGATGCAGTAAATGGTGGATGGGCGGCAAATTTTAGTGATGTCGTGGAAGGCGCTCTGTGTGGTTTTGGTCAGGGTAGCATGATTGGCTTTGTCGGCGGCGCTAAAGTAGGTGGTGAGATTAGTGGCATTTTGGGGCTTGGTCTGATCAGCTCATTAGGGGGAGCAATTATGGGAGGAGTTATTGGTTCTTTCGCATTTCTCGGTGGAATGGTTTTAGGTAAGGATGAAATTAACCAACTGGCGAAAGAATATCGCGACGCATACACTAGCTATTAATAAATAAAATAAGTCTTAAATTATATTTAACAGAGAGCATTGCTCTCTGTTTTTTTTAATAATAAAAAAGCCATCTTTATAAAAGATGGCTTTTCACAGTTAACGCAGCAAAATGCAATTAGTTATTACGGATATATTCATCCATATCACTTTTAAGGTTATCAGATTTGGTTCCGAATATAGCCTGGATACCAGAACCAGCAACTACCACACCGGCCGCTCCTAAACTCTTCAATTTATCCTGGTCGACTTGTGCGACATCAGCAACACCAACGCGCAGACGAGTAATACATGCGTCCAGGTTAGTAATATTACCTTTACCACCAAATGCGGCAACCAACTCACGTGCCATATCGGTACTGCTTCCAGTGGTTGTTTCGGCTGCAGAATCTTCTTCACGACCCGGTGTTTTCAGATTCAACTTGATGATAGCGAAGCGGAAAACAACATAGTAGAACAGGGCGTATAGTGGACCAAGGATGAAGAACATCCAGCCTTTAGTCGACAGGTGATAGAACAACGTAAAGTCGATAGCACCGTGTGAGAAGGTCATACCGTGCTTCACACCCAACAGGATTGTGATTACATAAGCTAAACCTGCTAACACTGCATGGATAACATACAGAACTGGCGCAACGAACAGGAAAGCGAACTCAATCGGTTCAGTAATACCTGTCAGGAATGAGGTCAGTGCAGCTGACACCATGATACCGCCCACTTTAGCGCGGTTTTCTGGTTTAGCCGTATGCCACATGGCAATTGCAGCAGCAGGTAAGCCCCACATTTTGAACAGATAACCACCGGCCATATTACCCGCAGTTTTGTCACCTAAAAGGTAGCGTTGGATTTCACCAGTGATCCAGCGACCATTTTCTGCTTTACAAGCAGCTTCGCTGGCAATTGTCGTTACAATCTTACTATCAATAACGCAAGCCTGTCCCGCTTCATAGAAGAAAGGAACGTTCCAGATATGGTGTAAACCAAATGGAATCAATGAGCGTTCAACCACACCGTAAATACCAAAGGCCAAAGCAGGGTTTTGGTAAGCAGCCCACTGAGAGAATGCGCTGATAGCATTTCCGATTGGAGGCCAAATAAAGGAAAGCACAATACCCAGAGCAATACAGATAAAGCCAGTAATGATAGGAACAAAGCGTTTACCGGCAAAGAAGCCTAAATAATCAGGTAACTGGATGCGGTAGAAGCGGTTAAACAGATAACCTGCCAGACCACCAACCAAAATACCACCTAATACGCCGGTATCGATTTTGGTAACGCCCAATACTTCGGCCATTACGTTTAACGTTGCGGCCATAATGCCATATCCGACGATGGATGCCAGGCCGGCAACACCGTCGTTATTGGTAAAGCCAAGTGCTACACCGACAGCAAACAGTAGAGGCATCTGTTCAAAGATAGAACCACCGGCTTGCTGCATTACTTTAGAAACTATAGTTGGTAACCAGCTAAAGTCAGCGGCACCTACACCGAGTAAAATACCGGCAATAGGTAACACTGATACTGGTAACATCAGTGCTTTACCGACTTTTTGCAAATTTGCAAAGAGATTTTTAAACATGGAAAGTGCTCCAGGATAGCGTCTGTTTTAGTCAGGACGGTTTAAGAACAATGAGTCTGAATTTCAGGTTAGGGTATTTATTTCATAGCGTAAAATAAATACCCTGGACATAAGGTGATAGTTGTCACAATTTCTTAAATTTGTGTAAATACCGAACATAATCCAGTCATTATGGGCGATAAAGGCATTTCGCTAACTCTATAAAATATATGTAAAAATGAGATTGATATGTCATAAAGCGAGTTCGAATAAGTATAGCCGTTATGAAATTTTTCGTCAGAAAATGCAGAGTAGAAATAACGTTTATTCGCTCAAAAATGAATAAATAAAAAACGCAGTAATCAAGAGTTGCTAGCTGGCTGTTTTTATTACCAAAAAAAGATATTTTTATATGTATAAAAAAACAGTATTGACAAGCTTTAATAAAGGGTTAGATTGGTCTGTAACGCAGGTGCAATCAACCTTTCAGGTGATTTTGTAGCGCTGGCGTTTTGTCTAAAAAACGCGATAAGGGCCTCGTAGTTAACGCATGTTAATGAGAAGAAGCCGCGATTTGGGTATCAATAATTGTCATCGCGGCAGAAGTCGGGTCACGGAGTTTAAAGTATCATCGCGTGCCGGGAACTAAAGGGCGCGTGACAGTTTCAGACTGATGATGAATTGAGAACCTGTTGCGTAGGTGGTGTACCAAGTTAGTTGAAACCAAGAAAACAAACTAACTTAATAGTTTAAATGTGCAGAAAATTATAGTGTTTCGGTCAATAAATCGGAGGGATTTTTAGCTATAAATACTTAATTTTTCTCTTATGCAAAACGTGTACATCTAGTTTTTAGTAGTAATGATCTGTTGAAGTATTAATGTTTAACTCACAATTTGTTTTACCCTAAAGCCCTGGCTAACACTAGTCAGGGCTTTTTCATATCATAAGTTTAAATAATATTAATAAAATCATTGCATTAAATATTGTTTGCTCAGCTAATGAAATCGGTGCCGAACATTTTTTGATTGATATCATTAAGCATGTCAGTGAAACAGGCTAATTTAATTTTATTATTTAAAACAAAGTGGTGGTTTTTATGGCTTACCTGATATTGACGCTGGCGGCTATTTTTTGGGGAGGCAACTATGTCGTAGGTCATTTTCTGGTAAAAAATGCCGATCCGATCATTCTTTCTGAAGCCCGGTGGGCCATCACCGGGATATTACTGATGAGTCTTTATTGGCATCAAGTAAAAACAAACAAGACAAAAATTAAAAACGCTATTTTTGTTATCCTGTTTCTGGCCATCTTTGGACAAGTGTTGTTCCCTTTAACCCTCTATATAGGCTTGCAATACACTTCTTCATTGAATGCGGCGATTTATATGTCCGCAACGCCATGTATGGTATTACTTATTAATAAATTGATTTTCAAGGATAATATTACACGAAATAATGTAATAGGGGTGTTGTTGAGCCTGATTGGCGTTGTCTATCTCATTTTAGAAGGGAAGGTGACGAATATTGAAGCTTTCCACGTTATGAACGTTGGTGATTTATGGGCCATGGGATCGGCACTGAGCTGGGCGTTTTATTGTTCATTTCTGCGATTAAAAGATAAATCTATCTCTGGCAATGTTTTCGTTGCGGTAAGCTCTTCCCTTGGTGCAATCATACTCATTCCGGTGATGATGTTTTATATGGCATTCAATAACGTTGAGTTTGATGCCCAACATTACGTCAATATGAGTTTTATTATGGGGTTGATGTATCTGGTTATTTTTCCGTCGTGGTTGGCCTATGTGTTCTGGAATAAGGGAATACAGGAGATCGGTGCAACTCGAGGAGAGGTCTATACCCATATCATTCCACTTTCTGGCGGGATATTAGCCATTCTGTTCCAGAATGTTCAACTGGAGTGGTTCCATGTTATTAGTGCGATGTTTATTGTACCGGGTATCTATCTGTGTTCTAAAAAAGCCAGGAAGAATTGATAATCTTTGATATAACCGGTGCTGTTATCTTTAGGATTGCTTAACTATAGATAAAATACAGTATGAAACTTTCTACTATACTCTTTGTTTTTTAAGACTATTTTCTCTGGTTATATCTAATTAGGTAATGGTGATTACACGCTTTTGGTATTGGATTTATTAATTAATTCCAGTTCTGTTGATTGTTGTTTTTTTGTTCTTTTAAAATAAAAAATAAAGAATTTACAACGCTTATTAGGGAATTTGTATTTTTTACGCTACTATCTATTTTTTTTAAGTTCTAACTTATCTTTTCCTTGTGCTGGTTAATGTTGTCCACTTCTGTTTTATTTTAACTTATTGTTGTTCAATTAATTAATAACTATTAATCAATTTTTTATTTTCATTTTTTCATATAAATATTTTTTATTTTTAATGCGATATTATTTTGGTTTTTTTTCATTTTATCCTTGCTCACGTAAGTGATTTTTTATTGTTTTTAAGATTTCAAATCTTAAATTAAATTAATTTCACTTAAAACAATCAGATGTGATTATTGTTAATAATCTGTTTAAATTCCGATGGTAAATGTCAGGGGTATTGAGTTCCAATTTTCATATAGTATATTTGAATCGTCTTGAATTGATTGGTTGGTGTGTTTTTAAAACACATTAGGCTTTTTATTTTAATGGCATCAAATATTAATATTCGTATAGAAATTGATTCTAGGCGGTTGGTTTTATGCCAGCTGATGGGAATTAATTATTTTAAACGAATAAACAAGGAATGACATAGACTCATGTCATAAATAAAAATACATAAAATGGTTTACCATTTAATATGTAAAGGAAAAGATTATGAAAAAGTATTTTTTTATTTCCACCGCTTTAGTTTGTACAGCTTTAAGTCCGATTGTTTTTGCTGAAGATGGTAAAGTCAATTTCAAAGGTACGATTTTGGAGTCAGCTTGTACTGTTGAGAGTAGCAGCCAGAATTTGGATGTTAATTTGGGTCGAGTTTCTAAAACTGTGTTTACCGCAGCGGGTGATACATCTTCACCAATGCCATTTAGTTTGAAGTTAGAAAACTGCCCTACAGACGTTCTGACATCAGGCGTTGCTGTTCGTTTTGAAGGAACAACCGTATCTGGAAAAACCGATGTTCTGGATATTACCGGTGGTGCTGCTGGTGTAGGTGTTCAAATTAAAGATAAAGCAGGTCAAAAAATTGTATTAGGTTCTGAGTCTACAACTTACACCCCTCTTGTAGCCGGGGATAATACACTGGATTTTACTGCTTATTATGTATCAACCAGCACAACAGTTACGGCTGGTGCAGCTAATGCAGTAGCAAATTTCACCATTATTTACCCTTAATAATTAGGTAAAGCACTTCACAACTTAGTGAATGAATGAATGAAAGTAAGGTCAGGAGAGTAATGCTCCTGACCCACCTTTTTACATCATTGTTATTCAGGAATAATAAATGAAAAAAAGTATTAAATTATTAATAGCGACCTTGTTGATATCACTGAGTGGTGTGACTTATGCCGGTGTGGTTATTGGTGGGACTCGTCTTATTTATGATGGCGCAAAAAAAGAGTCCACAATTAATATCAGTAATCCTGACAACTCTGCTTATTTAATACAATCCTGGGTTGATAATCAGGATGGTGTGACAGAAAAAGCCCCCTTCGTTGTTACCCCTCCATTATTTCGTTTAAATGGTGGTGGGCAAGAGAATGTATTACGTATTGTTCGCGCGGGTGGTAATTTACCACAAAATAAGGAATCTTTATTTTGGCTAAATATTAAATCAATTCCTTCTGCCGATAAAAAAGAAAATTCATTACAAATTGCAGTGAAAACGCGAATTAAATTAATTTATCGCCCCAAAGAATTAAGTGGAACGCTGGAAGAGGCTGCTCAGGAATTAAAATGGCAGCACGACAATAATGGTTTTAGCGTCACTAATAATTCTCCTTATTACATTACTTTTTTCACTATAAAGATTAATGGAACCACCATTCCTGATTCTACGATGGTTGCTCCCCATTCCAGTAAAAGTTTTAAATCATTAGCAAAAAATTCAAGTGGAAAGCTGAGTTGGCAAATCATCAATGACTATGGTGGTGTCAGTAAAACCTATAGTACAAACCTCTAAACGAATAAATTGATATCCACATGTTGCCAGAAATTAAAGTTTGGTGGGGCAAAAGTAATGTCTGAACAATGGAGTAATGTGTAATGAAAAGGATAATTAATGGACACTCTGAAGTTATTGGTTCTCGTGGTTTCAAGCTGACATTACTTGCTTTTCATCTTGCTTTATTGCTGGGAGGTATTAATCAGGTTTGTGCTGAAGAGTATTTTAATCCTGCTTTATTATCTTTGGATAAGCAAGATCTGGCGGGCACCGATCTCAGTGTTTTTGAACAGGATGGTCCACAGGTACCTGGCCAGTATCGGGTCGATCTTTATCTTAATAATGAGGTGGTGGAATCATTAGAGATTGATTTTCAGTTACAGAAAGGTCAGGACGGAAAACAAACTCTGTTACCTTGCCTGAGTACCGGAATGCTTGAAGGATTGGGAGTCAAATCTGGACTTATTCCATCCACTAAAGATGACACTCAATGTGTCAATTTGGCCCAAATAATCCCTTTGGCATCAACTGATTTTAATTTCAGTCAACAGCGCTTAAATTTAAGCATTCCTCAGGCTGCACTGAACTCTCAGGCCCGTGGTTATGTATCACCTGACAAATTAGATCAGGGAATTAGTGCACTTTTACTGAACTATAGCTTTAGTGGTTCTAACAGCCGGATTAGAGACAGTAGTACTCAAGACAGCAGCAATTATTATTTAAATTTACGCTCGGGGCTCAATGCAGGAGCCTGGCGTTTGCGTAATTATTCAACCTGGAATCGGGATAGTGATGGAAATGATAAATGGGATTCCATCAATACTTACGTACAGCGCGACATTATTCCGCTGAAAAGCCAGTTGGTTATTGGTGATAGCTATTCATCCAGCGATATGTTTGACAGTGTGCCTTTTCGCGGTGTTCAGGTCGCTTCTGATGATGATATGTTGCCCGACAGTATGCGTGGTTATTCCCCGGTGGTCAGAGGTATTGCCAATACCAATGCGCAAATCACTATTCATCAAAATGGCTATCAGATATATCAAAGCTATGTCCCTCCAGGCGCATTTGAAATTACCGATCTGTTTTCAACGGCCAGCAGTGGCGATCTTACCGTTACGGTAAAAGAAGCGGACGGCACCGAACAGAATTTTACCGTTCCTTATGCGGCAGTTCCGGTATTACAAAGAGAAGGGCGTTTTAAATACAGTATTACTGGTGGGGAATATCGTCCTTCAAATTCAGATGTGGATAAGAAAGCATTCGGTCAGTTAACCGCTATTTATGGTTTGCCGTGGAATACCACTATTTATGGTGGGACGCAGATTGCCAGTAATCAATACCAGTCTTTGCTATTCGGTCTGGGTAAAAATATGGGCACCATAGGTGCTTTGTCAATTGATGTGACTAACTCCAACGCTTCACTTAAAGATCAATCCAGTCAGCAGGGACAATCCTGGCGGGTGCGCTATAACAAAAATTTTGTTGAAACCGGAACCAACTTTGCGCTGGCAGGATATCGTTACTCCACATCAGGTTTTTATACTCTACAAGAGACGTTAAACAGCTATACCGGCAATTACGAAGTTGGAAACAGTTTTTACGATCATAAGAAAAGTCGTTCTGAGCTGATGCTAAGCCAACATCTGGGCAAAGTGACAGGTAGTCTTTCGGTCAGTTTGATAAATGAAGATTACTGGAACGATCGGCGTAACACTCAGTCTGCCAGCATAGGCTATAGCAACAACTGGAACAGTATTAGCTATGGAATGAATTATACCTATAGCAAAAACAGTGCGGATAGTAACGGCGATAAAACCAATAATACCGATCAGATATTCTCTCTTAATATCAGTGTGCCGCTGGATCATTGGCTGTCCAATAGTTACGCCAATTATAGCCTGAGCAGCAGTCGGCATGGCAAAACCACAAATACCGTAGGTTTAGGTGGTACCGCGCTAGAAAATAATAACCTTAGTTATAACGTCAGCCAGGGGTATACCAATCAGGGGGAAGGGAACAGTGGTAATGCTGGCGTAGACTATCGGGGAAGATATGGCAGGGTTAATGCTGGCTATAGTAACGACTCCAATATGCAACGGTTGAACTATGGGCTGGAAGGCGGCGTATTAGTGCATAGTGATGGCATCACGTTATCTCAATCATTGGGAGAGACGGTCGCGTTGGTAAAAGCGCCTGGTGCTGATGACGTCGGTGTGACTAACAATACCGGCGTTCGTACTGACTGGCGTGGATATGCCGTCGTTCCTTATATGACACCGTATCGCAAAAATGTAATCACACTCGATACCACCTCTTTTGCCGATGATGTTGATATGACGATAGCCAGTCAAACACTAACACCCACTCGGGGAGCGGTGGTACGTGCCGAATATAATACTAACGTAGGGCAACGGATGCTAATTACATTATTACAGAAGAATAATCTGCCCGTTCCCTTTGGTGCAGTCGTCGCAGTGATGGGCGATAAAAAGAGCCAGGCAGGGATAGTTGGTGAAAATGGTCAGGTCTTTATGACCGGAATGGAAGCTAAAGGGCAACTGAAAGCTAAATGGGGTAATTCATCATCTGAACAATGCTCTGTTGGTTATAACAATACGCAAGATACCCCTGAAACGGGAATTTATATGCTGAATGCGGTGTGTGAATAGCGATATGAAGCGCAATTGTGATTATCAATATATCGCTTTCAATAAAGCCGCGTATGACGTTTAACAAGGGGAGCAGACATGATGAAGACCAAATTTAATTGGCTAAAGTTATTATTTATTTTGACACTCGTTGGTCAGGATGGATGGGCAGAAAACGTAACGGTAAATATTCAGGGGCGAGTGTTAGCTTCACCCTGTGTGGTTGATACCGCAGTCCAGAGTGTAGATTTTGGCAAAATGTCAGCCCTCGATCTCCAGCAAGCGGGATCGTATTCCCCGGCAATTAAGAATTTTAGAATTACCGTTAAGGATTGTCCCGAAAGCACAACCTCCGTAACCGCTCAATTCTCCGGTCTACCTTATCCGGATGATAATTCGGGATATGGCAGTACGGGAAGCGCACAGAATATCGGTATAAAAGTGATACCAGCAAACTCTGTCTGGAGTGATAACTCTCTGTCGCCAGTAGATGGGCGTTGGATTAAAGGCGTTTCATCGCTAACACATTCAGCCGATTTTGATTTTCTGGCTCGTGTTTATAGCACCACTGGAAATGCAACATCAGGCAGCATTTCTGGTGCGATGTTGGTTACTTTTATATATGACTGATATTTATATAGATAATGAAAATGGTGTTAATGGGATAGTCATACATAACAAGGTGTTAAGCAGGAAGATTAATATGAATCGTAATATTTATTGGCAAAAGATAATTTATATCATGTTGTTACTAGCCTTCGGACTTTTGTGTAGTACGGTAGCGAATGCTGACTGTTTATTTGATGGCTCAGGCGGTAAGGTTGATGGCACAATCAGCTTACCGGCAACTATTTCAGTAAAGAGAAATATTCAACCGGGAACGACTATTTGGGATAGTGAATGGTATAACGCTGGTTCGACGTCAGTTAGATGCATTCAGGGAGGGAATAAGACACGGGTTGGTTATGAATATCCAATGACATCAATCTCAGGTTACGATGGTGTTTATGCTACCAGTAATCCCTCAATTGGCATGAGGATACATTATTCTAATACCACGAACCTTTCATATTCAGCTACAGGATATTACCCTCAAGTTGATGTGCCATTTTCTCCTAATTTTGTTGTTGGTACCTCATACCCTTCAACAATGATGTATCGAGTAGAGTTGATTGTCGTCGATACTATTCAGCCAGTAGCGGTCACGCTCCCTAACTCAGGACTGTTTGTTTACTATTACAGCAGCACATTCACATCACAACTTTCTATTCCAGGCACAACAAATATAGTCGTGCAGTCCTTAACCTGTAATACCACAACGCCTAATGTTCCGGTCTCACTTGGAGACGTTTATGCGGGAACACTGAATCAAATTGGCCCAACAAGCACTGAAAATACCTTTAATGTTGATTTTAACTGTACCGGAAATGAAAGCGCTAAAATTGCGGCAACGTTGGAAGGTGTGCCGAGTACCGATGTGGGTGATGATAGTGTATTGGCATTAACTAATGAAGGTTCACCTGGAATCGCCAGTGGTCTTGGCGTTCAAATACTCTATAACTCACAACCATTAAGGCTTAATCAGCCAATTGAGCTGGTAAATTCGGCGTTAACTACGGAACGGGTTACATTCAAGACTCGCTATTACCAAACCCTGACAAAAGTCATGCCGGGACAGGCAAATAGTGTCGCTATTTTGAATGTAACCTATGAGTAAAGATGGATCGTTAATTTTATAAACCAAATTAACAGGGAGAGGGCAAAAGTAGTCAGCAGAGCGAATTGATTAATGATGGCAGGGATGTGAATTAAATAGTTGTATCGCAGTGATAATAATCAGAAAGCAAAAAGCCCGCTAAAAAGCGGGCTTTTCTAAATATGGCTCCTCTGACTGGACTTGAACCAGTGACATACGGATTAACAGTCCGCCGTTCTACCGACTGAACTACAGAGGAATCGTGTGAACAGGGCGCATGATATCCGCCATTGCCAACTCTGTCAACCGCTCAACATGGGAAAATAGCGTGTTTGCTTATACTTCACTCAAAATGTCAGACGATCGCTTTTGTTTTAGTCAGTTAGTTCAACTATTGTTCATATTAGTAACGATAACAGCATCAATATTGCTTGTTTGAAAATAGATAACCTGAACGGTATCGATTTTGAATACATTTTTTAGGTAAATTTTGTATTTGAGATGGTTTTAGTCAAAAATAATATAGAGTTAAGCTATCCTTAGCTAAAGATATGGCTATCTGCTGATAATGTTGGTTATTGTGTCGATAATTCGAATGTTTTTTTGATAGTCCCTGAGTATGTTGAATCAAACAAACAATAAGTGGTGAAATCAGTGCGATTATTAAACTCAATCTCTTTAAAACTGATTGTGACATCGCTTTTTGTCTTTATATTAACCATCATGTTTGGTTTAGCGGTCTTTTTGCAATATCGCAGTGAAAACCGCATCTTCGATAGCCTTAGTGATAAGCTGATTTCTGCCCATATTGAGTATGTTCATACCAATTTGTTTAACTTTTTGAAAATTCCAATACAGGCCAATGCATCGATTGAAATGACAATGCAAGAGCTCCTGTCTGGCGAGATGGTTAATCTGGATGAGTTTGAATCACCACTGATAGCAACCATGAAACGGGTATTTCCATATTCCCCTCAGCTTAGTCTGGTAGCGTTTGGTGCAGTAAATGGCGATTATATTGGGGTTAGTCGTGAAACGGTTACCGATACCTATACGTTAATTTTGAAAGATAAGCGAACTCAAGGAACGCTGAATTTCTACTCGGGAATGGGGATTCAAAATTCAATCATCAAAACCATAGAGAAATACGATCCCCGTACTCGCCCCTGGTTTCGTGATGTGAATGCCAGCCAAAAACCATCCTGGACCAGAGCCTATTGGGATTTGGATGCAATAAGAGGCATCAGTATTTCATACAGTAGCCCAGTTTATGATATGCATAACCGCTATGTTGGTGTGGTATCAAGCGATATTAAGTTGAACCGGTTTAATCGTTATTTGCAGCAGATTCCTAATTTGGGTAATGGCGTCATTTTCATCGTTAATGATAACAATGAAATTATTTCTCATTCGACAATAGAAAAACCGATCATCAAACCTGAGGGGAGTCTGCCAGAACAAGAACGCGCTCATTTGTTAACGCCGGAAAATAGTGAGAGTGTGATTATTCGCGCTATTGCGCCTTACTTATCTCATCCTGAACATAGCAAGATGACCTTACATATTGATAGTGAAACTTACTATGGGAGAGTTGTCTCTTTTGGTAAAGAGTTAGGGTTACATAACTGGCGTATTGTTGTCGCTATACCTCAAAGTGATTTTGTTGGCCAACTTAATGATGAAAGAAAAACGACCTTCAGTTTGATTTTTGCCATTTTTTTACTGGGCGTCACGATGGCCTGGGTTATTCTCTCCAGAGTGACTACCCCAATTCAATATGTAGCAACTCAGGCTCGTCTGTTAGCCGGACAAAAATGGTCTCCTGCTCATCAATCTTCTTTTGAATTGAAAGAGATTAAGCAATTAAATGATGCCTTTAATGAGATGTCATCAGCGTTATCGACGGCCTTCTCCCGATTGGAGCATCAGGTTTATTATGATTCTGTCACTGGTTTGTTGAGTAAAGAAGGGCTACAAAAGCAGATCCAGGTATTAAGTGCTCAGGAACATGCCACTGCATGGAAGGGGCTGATATTGCTGAGTCTGGATAATATCAATGCGGTGAATAATAGCCTTGGTTATCAGAAAGGCGAGGCGCTGTTGTGTGAGTTTGTTAAACAACTACAAGAAATTGTGCCTTCCTGTACGTTATTGGCAAGAGTTAACGATATTGAGTTTGCCGTTTGTTACCCTGAAGGTTGTGGTGCTGAGTGCGCTGAGGATGAAATCGCTCGTTATGTGCATATTTATATTAACTCTCTGGGTTGTGAAAGTGAACATCCACTGTTTGCCGGCAACATTGGTTTAGTTAAAGAAGAATTTGATGACAAAACGTTAGCGGTGATTCTAAGAAATGCTTCTGTCGCACTGGCTACCGCCAGAAAAAAAGGTGCAGGTGCCTTTGAAATTTATCGTCCGGAAATGATGGGCCGGGCCATTGAAAATACTCAAATGCTAACGGAACTTAATCAGGCTGAGTTGAATCAGGAGCTGAGAGTTTATTTCCAACCGATAATTGATTTACACAGTCATAAGGTTATTGGCGCAGAGGCTCTGATTCGTTGGCAGAGCAAAGCCTATGGTATGGTTCCCCCCTATAAATTTATTCCTCTGGCAGAGGAGTCGGGCTTAATTTTATCTATTGGTCGCTGGGTGTTGAGAGAATCTTGTCGACAACTGGCATTAAAAATAGCTTCAGGCTGGCCGTCTGATTTTAATATTCATATTAATGTTTCTGCTCGCCAACTGTATCAGGCCGATTTTTATGATGTCATTGTAGCCACGCTAAATGAGTTTCAGCTATCAGCATGTAACCTGACCGTAGAGCTAACCGAATCCATTTTGCTTGAAAAGGGCACGGTTATTAGTGAGCAATTAGGGAGAATTCGCGCATTAGGCGTTTTTGTCGCGATCGATGATTTTGGCTCCGGTTTTTCCAGCCTCTCTTATTTACATCGCTTACAGTTTGATTGTCTAAAAATAGATCGGGATTTTGTTAGTGGTATTTTGGAGAACGCTCGAAATGAGGCGATTATTTCATCTGTGATTCGTTTGGCGAAAGGATTAGGGGTTCCTCTTATTGCTGAAGGAATTGAAACCAGAGAGGTAGCGGACAGGCTATATCAGTTAGGCTGTCCGAGAGGACAGGGCTACTATTTTGGACGACCAATCCCACTGGATGAATGGCAAATGCCAGAGTTACAGAAGTAAATAAAAGCTGGAAAGCAAAAGGCCCGCTAATAAATAGCGGGCCTTTCTAAATGTGGCTCCTCTGACTGGGATCGCATTTGCCAATAACTGGCTGATTGTTAGGCTAAACTTAAAAATTAGGGTTGTCAAGACCACCAGAGTGACCACCTTTTTTTCCCGTATATACGTCAAGTACAATAAACTAACACTCCACATCTGTTTTACCGTTATATGCTGGTAAGTTTTGAACTGCATACTCCATTGATTTTCATATTTATTTTAAGTTTTGTTGCAACCAGCTTTCTAAAGCATCTACTTGTATGAAGTTAATGTCTGTCTCATATGGAGGGTTTCTTAACCACCAATAAATCTGTCTGCTAATATATAGGTTAATAACTTTTTCTTGGCAGTCAGTTGATGGTTGATTCCAGTTTAATAGTGAGCGCAGCTTATCTTGATTAAGCATTAAAAACTTCATTCTATTTTCTATTTCTCCAATTTGCCCTCTTTTATCTCCTCGGCCAAAAATTTTCTCTCTTAAGCGGCGCATATCCTTAATGCAATAGTATGGCTGGTTATATTTACACTCTATATTTAGCCAAGTATTTTTTTCGGGGAAGTATGCTAAGGTATCAAAATCCCCGACGGTAGGAAAATTTTCATTTGGAAAGCGTTTTTTAAAATCAATACCCTGTTCAAGTCGCGTCGCAAATCTTTTTACTATATTAAACGTCATCATCTCTAATTGCTTTTCAATTTGCTCTTTTATTTGACGTACTTCATGAGAAATATGACTCCATTCAAATTCAGCTGGAAGATACCCATTTGCTATATGAGATATCCATATTGTGCCAGCTCGATAGGCAGCAGCAGCTCCCCAAATAATATTACCATTGTTGAGTTCAATTAATGGCCTGATGTTATATCTGTGTGCTCTTTTATTGTGATCTGATATGGGAACATCAAACGAATTAATTTCAGAGCCTAATAGTTTTCGTATTTTATTTGGATCTAAAATCAGAAAATCAACGATTCTGTTTGCCTCTTCTTCTGCTAAGTTTATACAATTATTTAAAATTACTTTTATCAATTCTGCTTTTGTTGTTTGATATGAAAGGCTAATTTGAGAATGATTTATTCTAGACCATTGAAATAAAATAGAAAAAACAGCCAGTAAATTTGAATACTTAAAGTCAAGATCTTGTAAGAATACCCTATCAAGGGAATCCAACTTATCATTTATAATATTGGGTTCGACTTCATCATTTTCATTTAAATTATAGCCAAGTTTATAATTGGCTTGCTCTTCACTAAATTTATTTTCTTTTAATTCTCGGTCTTCAGAGAAGAATACTTGGGGAATATAAAGATTATCAATTATTACACCACCAACATCTATATCGTTATGCAGTATATCACTAAAATTATAAAGGACCATTAGCCAATCAATGTCAGCAATGAGTTGTAATATTTCATTGTTAGTCGGTATCTTTTCGTTTTTAGAATTAAGGCTTAAAGTGCATTCCAGTAAGTATCTATAATTAGAAGATATGCGGTTGAATTCTGTGCTTTGTTTAGCCAGTTTTTCTGCTCTGTCATAGTTGACTTCATGTTGAAGACTTAAAATAATATTATTCTTCTTTCGCTGATCTTCAGCTACATAAGCATCATAATTTTCAAGTACAAAACACAGCAGGCTATCTCTATGTAATGAGGATATTTGCGCATGGATTTTTTCTCTGAAAAAATCAGCTAAAGAATTAATAATATCTTTAGCTGCCTGCAACTCGTAAATTCCTTCCTTAATACCAGTGTCTTTTATTCTGCCAGCTAATGTTTTTCTAGCTAATTTAAAATGTTTGGGTTCGGGAGTTTTGGGTTTTATTTCTAGCGTATCGAATGGGCGTTCTTCACTGGAAATTGCCATTCTTGGAGCATTGTTTCTTGTATTATTAATCTGGTTTTCAACGGATTCTGGAAATTTAATGTGAAGTATATTTGAGAGTAATTTTAAAAATACAATGCAAATATCCGCCTGGAAGCTTGCATCTTTTGGTTTATTGAGTCTATTTTGGATTAAAGGCAAATTAACACTCAGATCTATGATTGCTGAGGATGTATTGCTACTAATCAGAGATGTATGTGAAAATAATTCATGAGAAGTGTTTTCAATGATATCTAATTCACTGCTGACTAAATATTCGTTATCAACTGAACAATAAACCGAGATTTTCTCGATGCCTAAGAATGATATATTCTCTAAAATATCTTTTCGTTGTGATAGGGCGTCACATATACATTCTAAAAATAATGTGAGCAGTTGACCATTGAGATGGTCTTCATTTATTAATGGCTCGCAATTAGCACAGAAATGTATTGTGCAATTATTTATTTGAGTCGTCCATGATATATAAAAATGTCTTTTTGATATTAATGAAACGTTACCTTGATAATTATCTCTGATATCCCATTTCACATCAATATCAGGAAAGTTTAAAGGTGCCTGTGACCAGTATTTTTTCAGTTCATCATACCTCCAGTTAGAACCCCAATGAGGGTCAAGGGAAATCATATTAAAACCAATAGCACCATCTTCTAAAACAGAGTGACTCCCTCTAAATGATGCAAATTTATCTATCACAGAAGAGAATGGGCTAATTTTTTTATTGTACTTCTCTAGATAAGATAAAAATGATGATAATTCATCGATATTATTTATTGAATCAAATAAAGCGATAAATTCAGTTAATGAAAATATATGATGTTTACATTTCAACTCTGGTGGTTCAAAAAAATACATGCTAGTTGAAACATTAGAGCTTACAAAAATAAATTCAATATCATCTATTGTTGGTTTTTTTCCTAATGTATTTTGAATACTTATTCTATGTGGAGAATAAATGGTTTTTAAATCCCATCGGCCATTAGCTAAACATTGATAAACTTCCTTTGCTAAATGCTTTAATTTTTCAGGTGTTTTAATATCAAACAGTATGAATAAGAAAATCTTATTATTTTCTTGTAATAGTCCTGAGAATTTATATGGAAGCGTTTTTTGCTCCTGGCGAAGTAAAAATGGTTCTTCAATGATATTATCAAAACGTTGTGATATAAATTTTGATAAAGCATCAGAAAATTCGACAGTTGTATGTATTGATGAACAATATTCTATAATAACGTTTACCATTCCCCGAAATGATAATGGATAAATATTATTCTCAATTCTTATACCAATAGCAGGAAGAGCTACTCCCTCCATAATGGTATTAGCGAGTTCATTAGTGCTATTAATACTTTTTATATCGCCAATGTTTTTAATAAAGCTACTATCAATATCAGGCATTAGTTTTTGAAATAGTTCATTAGTATTAATCAACTTTTGACGACAAATCGACCAGAATTTTTCGGAAGGGATTTCGATATAACCAGGTGAGAACTCTTGATTGAAAATAAAGTCATTTGCATTCATTTCTGATAAAAAACTGTTTTGCAAAATAAGAATATTTTCCATCTGCTTAAGGATATTAGGATATTCACTATAGCAAAGTTCAAATGCTTTGATATAATCATAAATTCGCTCTATTGCACCACCATAGAAAATTTTGTAAATACTCTTATCCCATAATACTTTTACTTCTCCCCAGTCCTGTTCAGGGATATAATCTTCTAGTTGGGGTATGTTAGGTAATAGCTTATAGAGAGAGTTAAGAAATTCGCTCCCTTGTTCGTATGTTTTTATTTCTTTATTATTGAATTCATTGGTTTTCATTGATAGTAAAATATTAAGGGCTAACATGTGCTTAACTTGAGCAGAAATATTAGGTAGCCATAATTCAGAGATGCTTATAGTAAGGAGTAGGTCTAAAGGATTATATTCTGAAAAAATAGAGATCAGCTTAATCCTTACTTGTGAAATACTATCATCGGTAGATTTTTTTAAAGTTGAATGGGGAGGGAAGAGCTATTGATTTTTTTCGGCTAAAAGATTTTATATTAGACCTCTTGTTGTCTTTTTTCTTTTTTAAATCTCGTTTTAGCTTACTGTTTTTTCCCATTGTATAATCCTTAAATAATCATTAAGCTTAATAACCTTCGGTTCTTAATTTTGCGTTTTGATCTTCATTTATAGCATCAAAATTATAATAAGACATCAGTTCGTCAAAAATACTGGCTACTTTAGGGTAGGAGAAATATAATTTATTAGCAATCTCACGATATTTATCGACCAACTTTCTTTCCTTGTCGCCGCCCTCATGATAGCCTCGCATAGTTACACCACGGTTACTAATAATACCAAAGTAGAAACCCTCTCGAATACTATCGTTTTCTGTTTCTTCTAGTAGATGCCTGACGAATGAACATGGCCACAAATCATCATTTTGATATTGTGAAGTGGCGAGCCATTTACCTATTAGATAGTCGGTGATATCGCATCTATCGTTCTCCATTGCCAGTTTTCTGACTTCATGGATCCAATGGTGAAATAGAGACTCATTAATGTCGTTATCTTCTTCTTGACCAGGTAATCCATTGCTATGATCTAGTATTCTATGAGCTTGTTGTGCAGCAGAATGTAGGGATTCATCCAGTTTATAATTTGGATCGGACGTTGGCTTATAGGCAAGAGATACCAGTTGTATAAAAAGAGGTGGGTTAGAAAGTAATTCGGCATAAAGATTTTTTGCTTCTTTCTCACTGTTTCTGAATGCAGAGAAAAAGAAGAACTCCTGCAATGCTAAGTCTAAACGAGAAACTTTCCCTGATAACTCTAAGTATTCAATCGCTTTAGATAAATACCAACCGTTTGGCAATGGAACATCTTTTTCAGTAGTGTTTCTGAACCCATTTAATAGCTTTAGTATGTTTTGCCAAGATACTTTTTCCAGATGATGCTTAACTAAATTGAATGCTGATATATATCTCCCAACAGATATCATTTTATCGATAAAATAGTCAGCTTCGTCGTCGTTATCGATCCAGAAATTTTGATGGCTTATCTTTTTCCAATATAGAGTTCGAGCGCTTTCTGTATATTTTAGAAGTATTTTCCAAGTTGTCATATTCAGCGGGAGCGCAGAGAAGAACGCTGCTATTTTTACATCATTGTTTATCTCATTATTCAATATTGAAGAGTTGATTAAAGCTTGCTGTTTTTCTGTTGGCAACCAATTATAAAATGAACTAATTAATTGGTAGTGGAAGGGGAAGTCGTCCTCTGAAAATTTTTCTATAATCCATGAAAACGAATCTATGTAAGAGATAGAACTAAAAGCCAATGTGTCACCAATTGCTGACGAAGATTGCACGGATATTAATAATGATGATATACCGCTCCATCCTTGAATCGAATAAATTTCTTCTATTGCCTCAATCCGCAGATTCTTTATTCTTTCACTACGCTTAATATAATCTTTATCATCTCCTTCTGGCAAATCAGGATAATGATGGGTAAATAGTCGGCGTTTATCAAGAATGATATCTTTAGGCGATAATAGATTAAATAAAGGTGCTAATAGTTCAGCTGTGGCTCTGCTTTTTTTATCTCCAGATGTATTATAAGAATTATGCCAATGTAGATAATGGCACAAGGCTTCTCTTATAATTTCTTTTTCCTCATCGGGAAAAGAGATCGCTTGTTTAACTAGGTGAATTAGCCGTGTCTGATAGGAACCTTCAAAGTGGTCTATATGCTTAATTAAGCCAGCTAACCTTTCCGTATTGCCTTCCGCTAATGTGAGTATTCGTTCCCCAAGATCGGAGTAGTATGCGGCGAAAAAAGTACCTCTCATCTGTGCACTACCTGCATCGTCATCTCGCCATTTAGGTCTGGCATTTTCCATATAAAGATGATTAAAAGAACTAATTTGAGCGTAGAGAAAGCGCCATGCAATGGTATCCTGATTTTTAATAATCATATCTAGTACGAGAAGCTTTTGTTCATCAGTAGCCAATGGTCTGTGGCCAATAAGGCCGAAGTAAAGAGTCTAGGGTGTTTTCTGGCGTATTTGCCCAATTCCCCTTAATTTCTAATGCAGATAGTGTTGTAAGAATAGTCGCGACCCTGAGTAATCGCCTAGGGTTCCAGGCCAGGATTTCTAACGCATTTAATAAGTCCGCATGCCAGCAACGCATGCCAAATCCTGTGCTTTCACTCGTTTCGGTTAACAAGCGAGTCACGTTGGCCTCTTTTGAAGATAGGCTAATCTCTATTGATTTTAAAAAGATGTCTGGTGATGCTTCAGCTAATGGACATAACACATCTGCTAATGACAGCCATCTTTCACCATCGGCATCTATCAACAGGTCATGAACGAGTTCATCAATAGCCGTTATGATGTAACGTGAGTTAATATCTTCACTGTTTTCGGCATAAACCCTGAGCTTCACTAGTGAGTCAGTAATTGATTTCAGGATAAAATCTGATTCCGAGCGGACTCTCCCATGGATGGCGGCCATCCAACGTTCTTCGCTTTTGAGTTCCAGTGCGGGATCTGGTTTAAGCAATATCGTTTTTACAACTAGAAAAAAACGAGCCAAGTTACTTTCAGTAAACCGGGGGGCTAACTGATACAATAATTCAATCGATGATTTAGCTTTCCAGATATATCCAATTTGCAATACGGGAGAGTCGTCTAAAAGCGAAATATCACATAATTCTCGTTCTAACTCTTCATATTTTCTTTGTGTGAGCATTTCAATGCAATATTTATCACCTTCCTTTTTGGCATTCCAACATCCGATTAAAGTTAAGGTTATTAATGCATTTACTAATGGTGTTGTAAGCCATGAAGGTGATGATATAGCCGGATTTTTAGCCCTGAGACGTCGATATACGGACCAAGAACGTCCTGTTGTTCGTGATAACCTTCGGGCGTCGGACTCTTCTTCTCCAAGCGTACAGAGGCGTTCTTCAAAATTACTTCTGGTAAGGCGTTCTAACGTAATAGTATCTGTAGACTTATGGTGAGCACTAGCATGATCGCCCAGCGATAATGGCGTAATGGTTGTTTGTTCCGGATGGGCGCTGTTTTCTCTGGCAATACGACTGGTTATCGCCAAACAAAACTTAATTGATGGGTTTCTATCTATAAAACGCCATCCATCATTGGAGGTAATGCATGCAGAAACGTTCTCATAACCTTGTTCTATTAATCTGGCACAAGCAAAAGCAATGGCTTCTTCCTGGCTGTCTGCCTTGATAACAATGTGTTCTTTTTCATCTAATAGGCAGCGATCCAGACTCTTTACCTCGTTTTCTCTACCTGCCAGTAAAGCCTCTTTGGTCAGTGGAATCCGTGATTGATTACGCCATCGTTCCCAGAAATGGGAGACAGATTCAACTCCAGCTCCGATGTGACCGATTAGTTCACCAAACCATAGAGATACAGTCGGAGTATTTTCTAGCCATGCTTCCAGATCGTCGGCATCAAGTGCATAGACGTTGCTCCAAAAATTTTCAGCTTTAGCTTCTTTAAGCCAGTTATCTTTTTTCGGCCAACGGCGAGGAGAAATAAATATGAAACAACTTTTGGCTGCTTCTGAAGGCAAAATGCAATGTTTTCTCTTATGGAAATCTCTACGTGCTTTATCAATAATATCGGAAGAGCATCCCATTTCCCAAAAAGATGAGCCATCAGGAACCCAAGCGTTTCCTTTCTCGACCTGAACGATACCATCCCATCCTGGAGATGAAACTGAATCTCCTCCCGGCATACTCAACGCCGTTATTGTGGAGGTCGAGCTAATTAATCGCCGGA
This sequence comes from Limnobaculum allomyrinae, assembly GCF_016649425.1. GTDB lineage: Bacteria > Pseudomonadota > Gammaproteobacteria > Enterobacterales > Enterobacteriaceae > Limnobaculum > Limnobaculum allomyrinae. The sequence goes on along the minus strand of NZ_JADRCR010000007.1, from coordinate 203,604 downwards.
TTAAAATGGGTAACATTCCCTGAGCGTCTCTTGAATCGGCCCATTGTTCGAGTTGGGTAGCGGTAATCCTCATGTTTAAATCCTTAAAACATCTTTTGGGAATTATATTCACTATGACTCGATGAATAAAATGTAATCTTAACCTTTCTGCTGAGAGAAATAGAACAATTTTGCTTCATTTGTGTTTTGCAAACAGATTTTATAAAACGCTTTTAATTATACGTTTGTTAGAATTTCTCGCTCATAACCGCTTCTGACAGCGCCGCAAAAAACGTCCCTCCGACACCTTATCCACAAAGGGGCGTAACAGCGTCGCAACCTTTATCGCTTCCACTTCGTTAATATGGCAGTCACCATCGCGAAATAGCGCCATCATGCCTCGAAGCAGATAGTCACATAGTGATGAATTCTTATCATAAAACGTACTTTCTCTCCGATACTTTTGTAATGCAGCTACCACAGACTCTCGCTCTTCCTGCGAAGCATTGACGCTACCGCGGATATAACCCCAGTAATTGACGGTAGTTTTGTTCAACAAAAAGAGAAAGGCATCGCAGAGTTGCTCAAATTCACTTGCCCGAAAGTACACCCGTCGAGTGTAAATATTGAAGAAATTCTGTAGTTCAGTCAGTAACACCAGCAGACTCTGTTTGCTGTCTACCTGTTCAACAGAGATATTACTTTCGGGTTGATAGTGCGAATAAATATCATCGGATGTATAGGGGATATGGCGGGGGACGAGAAATGACAGCCGTTGCCATCCACTGCGTTCTGGAAAGAAATTAGCGCAATACCAGCTATCCGCGGCAGGGATTAATTTCTCCACTAGCCAGCGATATGTCGTCAGCGCATCCCAGTAATTACGTGGCCCAACAACATCCTCTTCCAGACTATCGAGATTGTAGCGACTGGGAGGTTGCCAGATTAGCGCCACGCGATGATTAGTCAGGCGATCAAAATTAGGATCGCGGTTGGCCAATAGCGTGACGTGATGTCCTCCGTTCATTACCTCGTTTTTATGACGGGTGAAGACCATAAGACGTTCACGCATGGGGTTAAATATCGACCATTCCCCTTCGGTATCCAGATAGTCATGATGTTGACAAAAAACGTTGATGCGGCCCCATAGCCAGTAAGGAATGGTAATGAGATGAATATTATCGCCGAGTGGTGTACTGTTCGAGAAATCAACTGTGCGACAAATCCGGTCAATCTCTTCCATGCGCTGTTTATAGCACCTCCAGAATTTATCAAAAGCATCACAGAGGGAGCGGGTTTCATTTAGGGTTAGTGCAAGGCGGCAGTTACCGATATCACAATAATAATTTTCGCCATAAAGTTCTTTTAAAACCCATGGTCTGACCCCCGCCTCTGGTGGGCTATAAGCCCCTTCGAAGGCTGAATTTAGCAGGTCATTCTGACTCATTGTCAGCAAAGCATGGCTATAGCGGCCATTACGAAAATCAATAAAACAGGAAAGGCGGCTCCCTTTCAGGTTAGGTAAAAACGCCTGAATAAACACATGATCGTTCTGAAGTGTATAGGTATCACCATTAATGTGTTCATATGGATGCGTGTAATTTCGCCAGGCAGAAGATTCATTATAGTCCCACAAGCCATAATTTTTAATATTCAGCAGTGCCCGCTCACCGTAAAAGAGAGAGACCCAACTCTCATGACAAAAGCGATACAATAGATCCGGACAATACAGATTTTTCAGCCAGTCGTGGATCATTTCCGTATCAAGTAAACGATGCACTACATTCAGTTCTTTAAAAAGAGCCTCTTGTTTTTTGTATTCCGCAATTAATTTCGCTGAAGCTTTCTCACAAAGGAAAATGTAAAATTCGTTGATATTCACCTGCCATTTTTCCCGATGTTCATTAAAGCGCTTAACAGTGGAAATATAGTGACTTTCTGTAAATTTTTTACAACGTTTCACTTCGTACAGCGAATAAACGTCCTGATTACCATGCTGGCGATGTGACACAATATCCGCACCAAATTGTGATTGGCCGGAAATACCAATCGTCATGGCATCAATTATCTTACCGTCTTCGATTTTCAGCCGTCTTTTGATGAGTTCACAACAAAATAGCTCAAACGTTTTAGGCTCCATAAGCTCCAGTGGTAAATAAGCATCTGCTTTTCCTACTGGAGCCCCTAGTTTTACAATCTGCTGTTCTGCGGTATTCAACGGACTCCCTCCGAAAGATTGATGAAGATAATATTTTAGCGACTAATGCTTATATTTATAACAATCTACGATCTGTATTCCATAACTTCCTATTGCCATTTTTGACTGAAAGCCTGACCGCTGATGCCATCCCTGTTGATATGTCCTGTTTTGTCCTCTATGTTGAATTACTTTATGACTACTCACTGATGCTAGCGTAATCCCTTATAGGGCAGTGGATGCTACCAAAAATGAAGTTGACCTACCGCGCTGTTGGCTTGGCCATCTGAATATCAGGCGGTTAAAAACTTCCTGGCCCGGCACGGGCTGGCGACATTGGCTATCGATCATCCGTTATGCAAGACGCCGATGGTCATAGAATATTGTGTAGATTTCACTAAATGGAATAAGCCCGACGAGTTTGATGGTGTGGTTAGCGACCTGATTAAATCTGATCCTGAACTTACTTTTACGGCTGAATTTTTAGGTAGGGCGGTGTCCTTGCTGAGTATTAGATTAAACATAGCGGATAGTGATTGGATGATCATTATAGTGGTCAACTCAAACTGGCCCAATTGGATAGTCTATGCCAAGCTGTTAAGCATATTTTTATGCTGATTTATATTTCCCAAAGGCCAAATTTATTTCCTCTTGGAATTTGTTTTCTTATCGAAATATGTATATTTTGGGATGATTTTTTCGATAATATCTGCGGGATTAAGAGATAACAAACTAGAAATATGGACGAACTCCACCACATCTAATCTTCTCTCGCCATTTTCAACCTTGGCGATAAACGACTGAGGACGATCTAATGCTTGGGCTAAGCTTTCCTGCGTGATCCCCTTGGCTATACGTGCTTCACGGAGTGCTTTAATAACTATTTGATATTCATTAGAATAAATTGAAGCCATATACTTAATCCCATCAGTTTTTAGGATTAAATATCAATCAGTTGTCAAATAATCCCAAAATGGGATTGTTTGCGTGATATATGACAAATCTGAGTTTTTGACTGAATTTTAGTCAATATGTCTTTCAAGATAGCTTCTGGTTCTATGGATAGTAAGTAGGCAATATGTAAGAACTCGATCACGTCTAACCTCCGTTCTCCGTTTTCCACTTTAGCGATAAATGATTGGGGTCGCTTTAAAGCCTGGGCTAAGCTTGCTTGAGTTATGTTTTTTTCAATTCTAACCTCCCGAAGAGCTTTTATAACCAATTGATATTCATCTGAATAAATTGACGTCATTTTTTTAACCTTGATTGATATCCCAAAATCGAATATCAACCATTTACGCAATTATCCCAAAATAGGATAATTGGTTGAATGCGTTATATGGAGGAGTAAAACAAATGGTTCAAAATGACTGGCATCCGGCTGATATTCTTGCTGGCCTAAAAAAGCGGGGGACAACACTGGCGGCGGTTTCAAGAGAGGCAGGCCTAGCATCTTCAACGCTAGCTAATGCCTTAATCAGGCCTTGGCCTAAGGGTGAAATGCTGATAGCTAGGGCCCTGGAATGTGAACCTGCCGAAATCTGGCCTTCACGCTATCAGAAAAGAAAACCGAGTTTAGGAGATCGTTATGTCAAAAATTGAGAGGGCGCTGGCCGAGGATCTCATGGTCAAATCTGAGTTTGTAAGACACCTTCGCCAAATCATTAAGGACAGAAAACTAGGTGATAGTCAGGTCGCCAAAATCCTAAATTTAGAATCCGACCAACTAACGTCTTTGCTTCATGGGCAACCTCGCGGTTCGGCTATGAGCTAGTACAAATTACCCATCACAATAAAAATTCTCTTCATCGCGTTTAGTGTTTTCGCTCCTCTTTTTTGCTCATACCTATAGACTTCCTCTTGTCCTACCGTTGTCGCAGACAACACCCCGAAAGCTTCCGTGCGGTTTATCTGCACCAGTGATCTGAAAGAAGCGCCTTCGGGCGATCACGACCCTAGTTGCCCTGACCTGCAAGGCAACGCCTTAACCGGCGGTCATCCAAACACCGGCTGCCTTTTGAAAAAGATACATCTCTAGCGTTCTGAGTGTTCGTGCCGAACGATTCGTTGACCATTTATGCTGATTCTTAACCCATTTGCGAGCGACCGATTCAAAAGTATGGTCGTTTTTCCTGGACTGTTTTTCCCGCTGTTTTTGAAGACTGGGATCGAGCCCCTGACTCAGGGTTAAACGAGCTAACTCGCGTTGAGAGCGGGCATGGCTGAGTGTGATAGTGGGATACCCACCAAAGGCAAGCTTACGTTCCTTCGCATCAATCCGATACTTCAAGTACCAGAGTTTTGAGCCATTGGGTTTGATGAGGAGATACAGGCCGAGACTATCACTGAGCTTGTAAGGCTTATGAGTGGGCTTGGCGCTGCGGATGGCAATATCTGTAAGCGGCATGTGGGGGCTCCGTTTTTTATCAAACCGACAGGCCCCCAATTAAGCCCCCAAATTCTTTGGATGTCAAAAAGCCTCCATGCACGTGAGTGGAAGAGAGGCTATTGATAACTAACTATATTTTTCTATCCTAGGTCTTGTGTGGACGCATCCATACTACCTAAAATAGTTATTTGGCTCCTCTGACTGGACTCGAACCAGTGACATACGGATTAACAGTCCGCCGTTCTACCGACTGAACTACAGAGGAATCGTCTGAACGGGGCGAATCATATCCATCTCTATTCAGGCTGTCAACGCTAAATTATCAACTTCAATTTGAGTGTTCATCAACTGAACAAATTGGCGTGATGTTAAACAAAATGGTGGAGATGTTTTCGCTGTTCATTGATTAGATAATGTTTTTTTCAGTGTATTTTTAGCCGCAAATTCCCAGTTACCTTTATATACCAAATCATCAATCACCCAATTATCGTTCTGCTTTATCATTTTGATTTCGTCACTCCAGTGGAGAATGTCTTTGCCTTGCTCTGTACGAGTAAAATTCGCCTGCAAGGTTACACTGTTAGCGCTGGGTAATACTGGAATAGAGGGTATATCAACAGAAGTAGGGCCTTCAAACAGGCTGGAAAATAGATCGCCATCAACCAGTGATGGTTTTTCGTCAGGGTACCGTTTTATCTCTTCAAGCTGACGCTTCTTTGCTGCTTCCAGTGATTGATAGAGTGCCGTACTTATATAAGGTTTAAAGGAGGCAAGTTGAGTTTCTGTGGGAAGTCCGGCACTGCCGCTCATGAAGTACTGGCTATAAAATTTTTGAGCTGTCATCGCCGGATCGTTAGAACCATAGTGATGGCTTACCCTAGTTTCTGTTACCACACATCCAGCTAACCCAAATGTGATTAATAAGCTGTATATCATTGATAAACAATACTTCATTTATACCTCTCATTCTGTGGTTGATCATGCGTTCTGATGAAAAGATGTCCTGATGATGACTTAAACAATAAGTATAGAAGAGCTTTGCTTTGGAGGGATATGCAAAAAAATTGGATAAATGGGGTATCAATATTGAGTTAATAGAAAGTAACTCAATCAGGGCGTTTCTTATCAATAACGATGAAGAGTAATGTAACTGCAGGCAATAATGGAATGACTGGAATATAGTGTATTGTTTCTCGAAATGTTATCTATTGAAGTGCTGTTTATCTTTGGATGGAATAAATGTATTTCCCCAATATTAGTAGTTGGGACAGAATAAAATACAGATGAGCTCAATATATAATAGCGGCTTTTTTACTAAATTACGCCAATAGTTATTTCATGATTAAAATTAAGTGTTGGAGGGTTTCATTCAGATAATGTTATATTTCTTTATATTAGGTCTTATATCCATATGATCACTTATTAATGTAAGTGTGTAACTCTAAATAAAATTTGTTACATAGAATTTACATATATTGTATTTAATATGTTAGTTATGCAGACAGGAATATATGGGAGGATGGTTTGATGGTGAACGTTTGCGGGTAGCTCATTAGCTATCTTGCGGAGATAGCTAACGCTAAACCATTATCGAACTTACTAAATACATATAATTTATAAGTGCAAATAAGCACACTTAAACTTTGGCTGACCTATGCAGATAGCAAGCCAAATTAAGATAAATAATGAATAGCAATTCTTAATTTATAAAATAAATTATTTGACCTGAGACCAGATGGTTTTAGGTACTTTACCTAAGTCAAATAGTTTACCTGCTACTAATTCTGCACGACGATGATCGGCAGCACGATACATATTAGCTAATACATTATTATCCACTAAAGAATAATTTAATTTATCATAAAGGCGCTCTAAGCTATCGTGATTAGAGCATTTGCGGAACATCATTAAATAATCAATATCGCACATTATATTTTACTTTTATTGCAGACTAAATTGAATGGTAGCCCAAGCGAGCCAAACTAGCATAAGTAAATGTTACGTTAGGTGATAAACTGCTTGGTGAATAATATTATACCAGAGTATCGACGGTATCGTCCCGTTGACGCATATATAATAGTATGTCGGCAGAGAATGAACAAGCGTTTATAGTATTATTATTCTCTGCCGATTAGTACTAGTAACTTAAACTTAAAATCTTTCGGACTTCTATTACTGAGATATCTTTATGCTCTCCGAGAGGTAATAAATTAAATCTTTTTAAATAGTTAATTGCTTCTTCAATAGCTGATTCAGGGATTCCGTATGCTCTAAGATAAGTCGGTAGCCCCATACTTTCAAAGAATTGGCGAGTAAGAATAATCGCACTATTTATCCGTTCTTCGTCAGATCCTTCAGTGAGTTGCCATACTCTTTCTGCATATTGCAGTAGTTTTAGCCGTTTATTTTCTCTCTGCACATCTAATACCGCAGGAAGAAGAATGGCTAATGTTTGGGCATGGTCAAGACCATGGTAGATAGTAAAATAGTATCCAATACGATGTGAGGCCCAATCTTGCGGTACACCAACACCGATGAGGCCATTCAACGCCTGAGTGGCGCTCCACATAATGGCGGCTCTGACATCGTAGTTTTCAGGTTCTTTTAAGGCTTTTAGACCTTCTTCAATTAAGGTTAACATTAATCCTTCAGCATAGCGGTCCTGTACTTTGCCATATACCGGATAGGTCAGATACTGTTCGGCAACGTGAACAAAAGCATCTACCACACCATTTGCCATTTGTTTGGTTGGAAGTGTATAAGATTTTCTTGGATCAAGAATGGCAAAGCGTGGGAAGAGTAGGGGATGTTTATGACTTAACTTCGCATTGAGCGCGGTATTACTAATTACTGCTGTACCATTCATCTCTGAGCCAGTCGCCGGAAGAGTTAATACGCAGCCAATAGGCAAGACTTGTTTTAATGGTGCGTTACTAATCCATGTTTCCCAGGCATCGCCCTCAAAATAAACTGCGGCAGCAATGAATTTAGTACCATCGATGACAGAACCACCACCAACCGCAATCAAATAATCAATTTTTTCTGCTTTAACGATTTCGACTGCTTTCATCAAAGTATCGTAGTGAGGATTGGGTTCAATACCACCAAACTCAATGTACTTTCGTTTTCCTAATGATTGGATCACTTCATCGATGGTGCCATACCTTTTTGCACTTCCACCACCATAGGTGATTAGCACTTTGGCATCTTCAGGTAATTGGGCACCAAGGTCTTTGATACGTTCGGTACCAAACATAATGCGAGTCGGGTTGTAATAATCAAAGTTAAACATATTCAGCACCATTGATTGTCGTTGTCAGGGATATGTTAGCTAATATTGGGCGTTTAATTGGAAAACGCATTAAATAACAAATCAAAATGGATTGAGGTTTTCAGTTATTTAAACAGATTAAATCCCACTACTGATTTTATCCTCTATTTAGCGAAAATTGTGTTCAGCAAGAAGGGATACAATATTCCATCAATAATAATGCTGATCGCCCGTTGATTGCATCGTTTTTGATATGGAAAATGTCAGAGTGGTGAGAAAAACCGAGACTAAAAAAATAGCCAACCCTGAGGTTGGCTATTGATAAAGTTTTGTAGCTGATGACGACTATTTCAAAAACACGCCGCCTGAATCACCCAGGCGCTGTTCATTGGCGGCCGGTTTGGCTTTTGCCTTAGGTTTTGTTGACGTCGTCTTTTTAGCCGCTGGGGCTTTATTTTCACTCGGTAACGGCGCAGCTAAACGAGCAACAGCACCTTTCTCGATGACATCGATCTTACCGCTTTCAACAATACCGTAAGAAATTTTGTCTTTAATGTTGGTAATCAGGATAGTTGCCACTTTCTCTTCAGCAGCTCCCAGAACTTCTCCGGTATCTGGATCGACCAATTGCTCGCCTTGAGAATAAATATCAAAACGGTCACCGTCATAAACCATAGCTTCACCACGGTTAATGACTACCTGACCGTTAGTCACAGCAACCACTTTGGCTGGTGTCAGTTTATTGACAATTTTATCGGCAATTACATCACTGATCTGCTTACGGGCAGTTTCAATATATCTGCCACCCTGTTCAAATACGCTGGAGTCAGACCACTGGATACCATGGGTTGCCGCTTCCAGTAGGGAATAGCGTACGGTTACTTTGGTTCTGTGCGAACTACTAACGTCAAACTCACCGGTTAAATCAACGCTGGTGACTTTAGTGGTTGTTTTCACTCCCGCTTCAGTGACATTGATGACCAGAATATAGTCAGCAAGCAGGGCTGTTTGCCCGACGCTGGCGGCATTATCAGAACGGCCTTCCAACATCTTTTCTTCCTGAGCAAAGGCTTTTTCGTTAGTAGCACTACGATCCAGTACGGTAAAACGTTGTGACTGTACAATGCGATCGGTGATTTCCTGACGAAGCGTATTGGCAAAGGCTGAACGACTACGGTTGCCTGTAGTAATAATGGCTAAACGGTCACGCTGAGAAGATGCCTGTGAAGTTTTACGTTCAACTTTATCAACCTCAACAGTTAAGACAACCGTACAGCCCTTAGTATCACAATCACGGGTTTTTACTTTATACCCTTTAACGATACCCGCACTTTGAGTATTGATTTGTGCACTCTGGCCGGCATTGACCGTAACATCACGATTACTGTTCGCAGCAGCGTTGATGTTGATATTTTCGGTATAAGTACTATTACCTTTCTTATTACTCAGAAAGGAATCATCTTTATTTTGGTCGTCCTGAACGCTGGTACCTTTAACATCACCACTAGCATCGCTTTTATCATTGATGCGAACATAGTTACCAGCACGTTCTGACTGTGTTGAAACGGTCATTCCATTAACCTGACGAACGGCATCGGCCAGTGCGGCATCAACTGCTTTTTCGTAGGTTTCACCGTATCCTTGTGCTTCAACGGTTTCAATTTTTGCATAAGCAGCAGATGAAAACGCGAAGAAAGCGACAAGTACCAGGATCCATTTTTTCATTCGGACATCCCTAATGGATTAAGTTGGTTTTGTAATGCTGCGAATTAATTCGCAACATTACGCCAGACAATCATTACCAGCTAGCTGTACGGTTGTCGCCACGCTTGATGATTGGATACTCTTTTTCCCAATAGGCTAAACCATCATCCAGATTGGTCAGGGTTAGCTGGAAATAGTACTCAACTTGTTGAGTGCTGGAGTTTACACGTTGATTCTGCTGAATGATCTTACCGGTTAATGAGAAGTCAGGTGCGATAACACGTCCGTCTTTCTTCACTGTTTTTTGGTTAACCATTTTTGATTTACGCAGTTCACGAACTTTGCGAGTCATTTCATCTTCCGGCCCATTCGCGTTAATGGCAGTAGTCACTACGAAACGTCCTGAATTTAACAGGCTGGTACGAATTTTTTTAGTCAACTGGTCGGTATCAATGCGCTGATTGGTATCGTTCACAATACCCGTTACGGTTAATACATAGCGACCACCCTGAGGATGAACCAGCAGATCGGAACTCAGCATGTCATCAACCATATTGGTAGCTGCCATTTCAAAGTCTTTATAATCCAGCCCCATAACTGCTACGCTGTCATTTTTGCTGTCAACATAGTATGCGCCTTGTTCAGCACAACCAACCAGTGAGAAAGCAACAGCCGCAGCAAGAAGCGTTTTTTTGTTTAAAATTTTCATCATGAAAGTTCTCAATACAGTTTAATGATTAGAATGATAATTCTGCCTGTTAAACAGAGCTAGATTGCGTTTTTACTGGTTAACAGATTGACCTGTGGAACCGTATTCGCATTCAATGCCCTTACATAAACCACTACCGGCTGAGGCGTTGCTGGTAAATCAACCTGAATAGCAGCACCACCTGATGGATTAATCTGAAGCTGCCCATCTTTTGGCCATTTCACATAGGTTACCTGAAACTCGTAGGGTAGGGTATGCCAACTACGAATATCTGCCTGTGTAGTGACCGCTTGGGCGATACCGGTAAGAGCTCCAAGTATTCTGACGGTTTTATTATCAGAGTTTCTCATCGACGCCTGAGCCGCAGTTTTTAGTACGGCACGCGTCAACTCTTTGATCAGAATACCTGTAAATTCCGTTTTAAATTCACCCTGAATAATTTTATCCATGTTGGCGAATGATTCCGTTTGTCTCCCTCCGTTGACTGAAAGATAAGGATACGCCGGGCTACCGGATTCAAGCGTTGGCAATGCAATACCGGTATAGACAGCACGACTGGTCACTAAAAACAGTGGTAGGTCAATGCGGCGTTCTACTTTATAAGCTGCGGTACCATTTTCAAACACAATCCAAACGCCAGGAGCAACTTTGCGACCACCGTTAGCAAGATTAAGATCGGCGCGGATCTGTTTGCTGCGGGTCAGAGCATAGGCACGTTTCAGACTCTCCTTGGCTTTATTCAGATCGGCAGCACTTTCGTTATTAATCAAAAAGTACAGGCCGTGCAGGTAAAGCGAGGCCGGATTGATATAGCCATCGTAAGGTGCCCATTTAGCGACATCAATTCCTGAATCTCCCAGTCTTTCCATTGCGCCAGAATAGGTATCGCTCAGGTTGTTACTCTTCACACTATCTTTTTGCGCATTAATCTCTTTGGAGAAGTACTCAGCTGCACGACGTTGACGATCGTCAACCCGATTCCATTCTACTCGGGCATCATTAAAATTACCCTGCTGCCAAAAATTCAATGCCTTGTATGTGTTAACCATTACGCGGTCATATACCCGGGGGGTATAGCTCATAATGTTATCGTTAACCACCATCGAAGCGGCTTGACTAAATCCGGACGCTGCCAGATTTTGTGTTTCATTTTCTTTAATCAACGTTTCGCTGGTATCAAAAACTTTGGTTGAACGATCCAATTCACTGTTCATCCGCAACAATGAACCTGCTTCAAGAGACCATAGCAACTCAGTAGCTATATCTGCGTCAGAAGCGACTCCTTCTTCTAATGCAATTTTCTGCGCTAATTCGAGTTGTCCTTGCGAAAGTGAGTAATCAAAGTTTTGGCGTGATGGCGGATTCGAACAGGCTGCCAGGGTAAAAACAATGCCACTACAAAAAATAAAGCGTTTGATTTTATTATTCATATTATTTCTGTTGTATGGAGAAAGTCACGGGATTGCATAGCAGGCATAATGAATAGAAACGGTATGCAATCATTGCGCAGTGTGATACTCCCTTTGTTTTGAAGTATATCTGCCTTTTTACGGGGGGTAAACTGAAAAGCCAACCACCAGTTTACCGCTTCCATTCCCCACGTTTTCCCTGATTTCATCATTAACTGAATCGCTGCCACAGCCGGGTAAACTCCTGTTGATAAAAGGCGAGTAGCGTAGGGGAATCAGTTACAAGAATATTCTCATAATTATATTGGGATGCACTTCTGGTCCAGTTAAAACTGCCATTGAGTAAGTAGCGATCGTCAAACATGGCAAATTTGTGATGCATGTGATAGGGGCTATTATCCATCACAATCGAAATACCTTTACGCTGTAGATACTCAATATCACTGCCATCATCCTCAGATTTTTCGTTATCAGTAATAATTCTTACTTGAACCTGACGTTGATGAGCGGCAAGGATTGATTCTGTAATGATATCGTCGGCGATAGTAAATACGCAGATATCTACTTTTGATGTGGTTTGTGCCAGTATTTCACAGATTTTTTTTCGGCAGCTATCTCCCGGTGAAAAACAGGCAGAAGAGGTGACTTTTTGGCGTTGGTTAGCAATATCAATGGTTTTGATCACCATTTCCAGCCACTTTAATACTGGCTGAAGATTTTCCGGTGCGGCATTTAATTGAGCCCGAACTAAATCAAAAGCGCGATTACGCATAAATCCAGATTGCTCAGTATCCAGAACCTGACTTAATTCTCTCAGTTTTACGCGTTCGCTCTGACTTAAGGTTAAATCTGCCAGAGTATTTTCAAGATAGTGCTCGAGTTCTTTATTATCCATAACCTGCTTTCATCCATAAATCAATGAGATAAGTAAATAGATTCTGCTTACCAAAACTTATGTATTCGAACGAAACCGCGGTATATTTTAATTATTCTAATTTCGAACGAGACGCTAGTATAAAGCGCTGATAGTTTGCGGTAATCAGAAAGTAAAATAAAGACGTTAATGTCAAATTTGTTAGCTAAAACCGGAAGATTAGTTTTTTTGATGGGAAAGATATAAGGGTGTCTTGTGATAATGCCGCGTTCACAGTGATTTAGGCAGATAATCATCCTGAAATGTAATTTTATTAGCTTTTTTATAAAGCTAAGGGGTGTTTGTCTTATTGGTTGGAATAAGTTTTCTGGTTATCAGTGCAAAACAGAGACCAGCCACAGCGCCAGCAATATGGCCTTCGGTGGAAATATCCGGGGCACCTGGCAACAAGCCTGAAGCTAATCCTCCGTAATAAAGAAGAATTAATACAGCATAAATAAAATCGAGTATTTTTCTTCGAGTGAATGCGTTTGCCAGCAATAACATCCATAAGCCAAAGATCCAGCCGCTGGCACCAATATGAATAGCACTACGGGCAAAAACCCATACCAGCAGTCCACCGAATAAAATAATAAAAGCGCTGGCACTAATGTAGTAACGCACCGAGTGCGTTAATAACAGTGCACTTAAGATAAGCAATATGGGTAAATTACTTAATAAGTGTTGCCAGTCCTGATGTAAAAAAGGCGAAAATAAAATACCCAATAATCCCTGGGCTGAACGGGGCAGAATACCAAAATGGTTCAGAAACCCACCGGTCAGCGTATTCACCAATTGTAAACCAACGAGAATGACGGTTATCAGACTCAGGATTTTAATGCGCTGTTGTATCCACAGTTTCACTGCTGTTCTAATTCCTTAAGGCCTGAACGCTTTCAACCAGATCGGCTAACTGTGCAACAACCCGTCCTCCGATATCTGTATTGTCACCACCTAATGATTTATTCCTCATAAAGTCATGCTTAATTTGAGCCCAGCGTTTTTCTTCTTCAGGGGACATCATATCGCGGATTTCAGCCAGTTTTAGCAGGTTTTCTTCAGCGCCATTGGTGAGTAACTGCGCCTCGCCTAAATAGTGGTCGTCAATGATTCGACGGACTTCTGCCGGGTTCATAACGGCTGAAATTTTCTCACTAAGTTTGTTCATATTACGATAGCTACCCTGTAGCTTGAAGGCTGGCTCGGTACGGTATTTATCAGACTGTGCCGCACTGGCAATGTACTGTTGATTCACTTTTAATACCACGTCACGCATAGCCATAATACGTTCAAGAATAGCGACAATCTCACTAATTTCAGCTTCGCTATATTGGTGGCTAAGAGCATTACTGGAGAAAGGTTTACCCAGTGCTTTATCGACTAATAGATAGAGGTCATTCATATCCCGCAGTGCCATAGGAGCCAGCACAGGATTAGAGGTCAGGCTGTTTTCGATATAGCTGAGAGCGAATGCCTCTTCCATACCGCCTAATACTTCACCCAGATTATAAATATCCGCGCGGTTTGCCAACATATCCGGGATTTTGAAGACGTCACCGGATTCGGTGTAAGGGTTACCAGCCATCACAACACAGAATTTTTTACCGCGCATATCATAGGTTTTAGTCTTACCTTTCCAGACCCCTTCAATACGCCGGGTACCGTCACATAATGAGATGAACTTCTGTAAAAATTCCGCATGAGTATGCTGAATATCATCAACATATAACATCACGTTGTTGCCCATCTCTAATGCCAGATTGAGTTTTTCTAACTCCTGGCGAGCGGTAGCGTTAGGCGCCTGCTCCGGATCCAGAGAAAGAACATCATGACCTAATGCTGGCCCGTTGATTTTCATAAAAATCAGACCCAGGCGGTTAGCAATATATTCCATCAGAGTCGTTTTGCCGTAACCCGGTGGGGAGATCATTAACAGTAGCCCCATCAGGTCAGTTCGTTTACCTTCACCAATGGCCCCAATCTGTTTCGCCAGGTTGTCACCAATGATAGGCAGATAAACATCATTAATCAGTTTGTTACGTACGAAAGAGCTCAGAGGGCGTGCTTTAAACTCATGTAAACGCAGTTGATTGCGTTGCTGATTTAATACTTGTTGTCTGACTGATTGATAACGCTGGTAGGCAGGAATAAATACCTTACGCTGGTAGCGCATACGGCTGAAATAGTCATCCAGACTTAAGGTTAGCGTCTGCTGTTGAATGCGAGGGTGTTCCCCCATCAGGTCACTGACGCTGAAATGTAAATCAACTTCACTGAAGCGGGTAATGACTGATTTATCCAGTAACATCAGTACCACGGCTTCCGGAATATATTCGGTTAGTCCCTGATACTCAGGCAGAGAACATAATCCCTTTAGCCAGTTTTCTATCAGCATCCAACGTTGAGATAAGCGATTACCCAGGTTTTGTTGTGAGTGACTAAAATCACTCCACATGTGAGCTTTTTCCAACTGAGCCTGTAATCCTTCCGACAGGGTACGAGCATATTTGCTAAAGCTGAACTCTAATGGTGTTCTCCCCAAGACCAGGCTAAGGTATTCAGCCGCCTGTGACTGCTGATACGGTTGGCAAGGAATAGGGTACTGTTCCAGAAACAGACTGAGTTCCGCTTCTATTTCTGCCTGTAGGTCTAGCAGACCGGCATCGCTGCGGAATAGTTGTTTAATATTCAGGCTGGTACGGGCGCGTTCAGGCCACAGGGATGGTAACTCTTCTGAGTACTTATATTGCCATAGCAAAACGGCGAGACTACGAGCCAGTGGATTGAAACGCAGCAGGTCGGCGCTTTCCCCAACCGGTAGTAGCTTGCGTAGAATTGCAACCGCATCATGGTCGTGAATCCCTTTTTCATACCCCTCTTTATAGCGGGGGGCAGCGAAATCACGTACGGTTTTCTCTAATATTTCTGGTTGATTTTGCTGGGCTTTGAGCAGGTCGAAAGTCAGTCCATCTTGCTCTTTACTGGCGGCATAGATCAGTGAATAGGCGAGGTACTCAGCCCGATAGACTTCCGGTGACTCTGATTCAATAGCGATATTCCAGTAATCTTTTAGTGCCTCTAACTCTGAGCTATCAATAGGTTCCTGATAATCAGTACCGGTCAAATGCAGATAAAGTTGTTCACCCCGAGGTAGGATGGTGAGATCTAACTCTTGAGTATTAACGCTAAAGCGATGGCGTGGCCCCAGTTTAATAACGCTGCCACCGTCTTCGAAAATCTCTGACTTATCACGCAGGCTGCGTATTGCCTGATCGCGCGCGGCTTTAAATTTGGCGTCAATATCGTCAGCTTTTACGCTGTCTTTCAACTCCCGCAGGCGCTCAATGATTTCACGGGTTTTCAGCGATAGTGGGTCGGCGGCAAAGAAGGCGTTTAGTTCGTCCAGCGTCAGGAATTTAGCCGTTCGGCGACGGAGGCTATCTAATAAACGTTCAGCGGCTACCTGAAGATTTTGCGATTTACGTTGGCGTTCGTCTAATAGAGATTGCTTATGGGTTTCGAAGGTTTCCAGCAGCTCTTCACGTTTGCTAAGAATATCACCAAGAAACTCTTCCTGGCCGCTGAACTGACTCTCAAGCTCTTCTAACTGAACCAGCAGGCGTGAAAGCTGTTCATCACAGCGCTCCGGATCTGATGCCAGCGTTAAGGCATTGGTAATCCCCTGGCTGAATAACTTAAATTGAGCACCAAACTGTGCGACAGATTCAACGGAGCCTTGCTCTTTACGACGCTGTTGCAGGCGAGCCCGGGCCTGATTCAGGCGGGCATAAATCTCTGAAATAGATTCAATAATGCCGGTTTGCTGAGTGGTGTCTTCAAATTTCAGTGATGCCATCAGATTAGATAACATATCCAGATCCGCCGACATTTTATCCATACCTGCCAGCGGCTCATTAAGTTGGGCGCTGTTGCGTGCTTCCTGAGTCTGTTTCTCCAGTTCCTGCAGCTGTAGGGTAAAAGGCTGAAGCGCCTTTTCACTGGCGAGAAATTCGGCGGTAGCAAGAGAGATACGCTCCTGACTGGCAGTCAGTTGCTGTTCCATCTCATCCAGGCTGGCTAAATCAATATAGCGGTAATCGCGCAGGGTGATCAGATGACCACGTTGCACGTTGAGTTCATTCAACGCGTCAACAAATTGTTGTGCATTAATCCAGCTGTCTGGCAGCATGGAGGATAACAGCTGTTTCTGACGGCTGGTCGCTTCATTCATTGCCCGGGAGGACTGGCGGCGAATACTTTCTACTTTTTCATATTCGTCCAGTACCAGCTCACCGGTATTGGCAATCTCTTTTAGCAAAATGGAGGCATGCAGGCTATGTTCATCATTTAGCCAGTAATAGATATCAATTAATCGTTTAGCATCCAGAGAGAGTTTTTCATACAGCTGGGAAGAGATTTGTTGTTGTTCGATCTCTCTGGCGATGTGGTACAAGTCAGAAATACCACGCACCAATTCCGCATTACCGATGCGACCAAAGAAACTGTTTTTTGCAGGCTGAAGGGCGGCATACTCATCAGAATAGAAGGGGGTTTGCCAAACTTGCATTGGATGAATGCGGGTGGGTTCATCTGACTGGCCTTCAAACAGCACCATGCGGCCATCTTCCAACATGGCATAACCATGACCAAACAATGGGTTCTGTAGCTTACGTTCAATCATGTTGTAATTGAACAGGGCGATGCGACCAAAATTTGGTTCGTAAAAAATATACAGCACGTCTTCACCATTAGGTGAACGACGAATACGGCGAAAACGCATACCGGTCATTGGCTGGTCGAAGGTTTTGTATTCACCATTTTGCAGATAGTAACCGCCGGGGAAAATAATGCCGTGATCTTCGGGCAACTGAATACAGGCTAAACCAATAGCATCAATTCGTTGGGCAGTTTGTGTCAGGGTGTTATATACCAGATAGCGCCAGCTTTCTTCCCTATAGGGTAGGATCTTCAGCAGGATTAGACTGCCCGTTTGTGCATATTCAATTTGCGCATCGTCCAGCGATTGGGTTTTATCCAGAACGGCTTCCCGGTAGATACCCAGACCATCTTCGGTGTTGTTTTCACATTTGATGGTCAGGTCACCACCAATCGTTTCAACAAATACCGTATCCAGAATATTCATATGTGGATAGCGGCCATTGACGGTATTTTCGCGGGTGGTTTTATGCCATTCGAAATCGTAGGCTGGTGGCAGAGCGATATCTCGTTCGCCTCGATTATCAATGTACTTAATTTCTTTTTTATCGCTGGAAATGGACCAGCGGAACACACGAATATCAGTGATGCGTTCACCAATCTGGAAGCTGGCGAGGAGTTTACCGTCGCGTTCTACCAGTTGTAATAGTTGAGTATTTTTATAATAGGTATAAAGCTCATTGAAATCCTGAACAAAGCTGGTGATGTTCAGGAAAGTTCCGCTCAGTGCAACGGGTTCAACATCATACTCCCCGTTTTGTTCAGTTAAACGATATAGCGAAAAAACATCCTCAATTCGGGTTTCTTTCTTCAGGCCAATAAATACGTTATAGCCAAACAGCAGCCATTCACCAACGCGGACGATATCGCGAGCAACACAGTTATTTTCAGTACGAATACGAATTCGACCGATGATATCCATCTGGCTTTTGCCAAATTCAGCCAGGCGCCGCTCGTTGAGGGTCCAGGCTTTTTCATGCAGTTGCTGACCCTGTTCAGATAAACGTTTACGTAAAATATCGTAGGCACCGCCTTCTGCAACGGCGTTATCCAGTAATTCTCGATCTCGATTATTCACTTGGTTATCTGACATGGCGTTTAACGTTCCCTTGATCAATGTTTGCTTTCGTCGCGTTAGTCATTGTTCCGTATCATGGCAAACGTCCTGTAGAGTGAAGCGCCATCATAGTGTTCGGAGAAATTAACTAAGATAAATCGTTTTAATAAACGGCTTATCTTAGTTAACGCAAAAAATAACTGGCTACCGTAAATACAACGGTAGCCAGCTCGATCAATTACTCTTCAATAGAACGAGAGCCAGTTGTAACAGTTGGTAGTTTTTTAGCGGTGGTGAACTGCTGAATTAAATCGCGAACTTCCGGATTTTGCAGCAGGCTTTCCAGATCCAGCTTTTGACCTTCTTTGCTGCTCATCAGCTTTTGAACTACGTCTTGTACCAATGGGCTCTTATCGACTACGCCATTAATGGCTTTACCAACGCTGAGCGCTTTGGAGAAGGTATTAAAGAAGCTACCGTCACCACCCACGATATCAATATTGGTTTTACTTAATGCCGCGGCCAGAACATCGGCTTGTTCTCTGGCGATCTCTTTGTTTGCCGCAATAGAGGCCATGGCCTGCTCGAAGTGTTTTTCAAGCTGCATACGGAACTCTTCGTGCTCACGAGCGGTAGTATTAAGGTTACCCATAGCGGTAAATTTATCGGTTAAACCATCTGCTTCTGCTTTCAGGCGCTGACGAACTACTTCTGCCTGAGCTGAACCTAACTGGCCTTCACCACGGGCTTGTGCTGCCAGCTTCTCTTCCAGAACTTTAGCATCCGCCAGACCCAGTTTTTCTTTCGCCAGAGCCTGTTGTTCATCACCACGAGCCTGAGCTGTTAGTTTCTCTTCCAGCACTTTGGCTTCTGCCAGACCTTGCTTCTCAGAGGCGGCAGCCTGAGCTTCCTGAATACGAGCCTGTGCCAGACCTTTTTCCTGATTACCACGGGCTTCAGCCAGCAGTTTTTCAGCGGTGACATTTGCCTGTACTAAGCCTTCTTTCTCTTCCGCTTCGGCCTGAGCCTGACGAACTCGTGCTTCTGCTAATCCCAGTGCGGCCTGTTCTGCCTCAATACCTTCTGCCATGCGTTTCTTGGCTTCAGCCTGCTTAGCTGCGGCTTCCAGCTCTGCCTGAGCCATGGTGCTAATTTCTAACGCTTTGTGCTTGGCGCTGTTTTCATCTGCTTCAGCTTGTTTAACCTGACGCACCAGTTCTTGCTCGGCTTCTGCCTGTGCCTGAATAATGGTGACTTGTTTCTGACGGTCAGCATCAGAAACCATACGAACTTCTTTAATACGTTCTTCTTCCTGAGCTACGGTCTTTTCTACCGCGACACGTTCACGAATAACGTTGGCAATATTTTTACGCTCTTCTTCCAGCGCTTTCTCTTTTTCAATACGCTGTAACTCAACTTCCCGCTCACGGGAGACTATTTCCAGATCTTTCGCGCGAGTTACTTTTTCGATTTCAATGGTTACGGCACGAGTACGGTTCTGCTGCGCAACTTCAACTTCACGCAGACGGTTTTCTTCACGAATCTCGATTTCTTGCTGAGTCTGAATTCGGGCCTGCTCAGCTTTCAAACGCTCTTCTTCTTTTACGCGCAGAGTTTCGGCTGCTTCTCGGGCACGAATACTTTCGATTTCACGCTGTTGGCGGGCTTCCGCATCAGCCTGTTGGCGTTCAAGAGCCAGACTGGCTTCACGGGTTTCCACGTTTTTCTTCTTAATTGCCAGTTCCTGATCGCGCTCTTTCTGGTTAGTTTCGATATTGTGAATAGCCGTGATTTCAGTAATTTTGCGAATACCCTCGGAGTCGAAGATATTATTTGGATCGAGGGAGCTTTTCGGCGTTTGTTCCAGATAGTCAATGGCGACATCTTCTAACGCATAGCCGTTTAAGTCTTTACCGATAACGTCTACGATACGATCGCGGAAGTTTTGACGGTCTTCAAACAGTTTAGCCAACTCAAATTGCTTACCTACCGTTTTTAGCGCTTCAGAGAATTTGGCGCTGAACAGGGTACTGACTGCCTGATGATCGGATGCCCGATCTACGCCGATAGCTTTAGCGACTTTCAGTACGTCTTCGGTAGTCTCATTTACTCGCAGGTAGAAGGCAACGGTAATGTCAGCACGCAGGTTATCTTTACAGATCAAACCATCTTTACCACGGCGGTCAACTTCCAGTGTCAGTAAAGAAATACGCATAAACTCTTTCTTGTAAATGACCGGATAGACTAATGCACCAGTGAAGTGAACCTTCGGCTGTGATGACATATCATTGACGATCAGGGCTGTTCCCTGTGGCACCTTAATATAAAACGCTTTAAACAGCCCAAACAGACCCAGAATTGCAACAATGATCACTGCAACAATGGTTAAGAACGGCATTAGTTCTGCCATAGCCATAGGTGTTTCTCCATGTTATTCAGGCTGTTGACTGGTTAATTACCGTCTCACGTGGCCTTACGTTACTTTTGTTCATCCCTGAGTTGAGCAGGGGGTTTTCATACGACTAATTAGATACAATAATCTGGCGCAGGAAAGGTATTGGAACTCAGTGAATTCATCAAAGGTTCCTGCGATAGATTATTAAGATATGTTCTGTTTTAAAGCCGGTTAAATTCAAGCTCACTGACGACGTTATAGCTGTTAGTTGCCGTATCGTAACTGATAAGTACCACACGATCTCCTCTGACTATTTCGGCATCTTGTGGTGCACGAATTTGTAATATCAGGCCAGCACCGCCATCTTCCATCAGGGCCTCTCCGCGTTGTTCAGTGACTACGGAAGAACGCACTTCAGCTACTTTACCGATTAAATTCTTTACTCCCTGACCCTGTTTCATTTTGGTTAATTTGGGTTGTAAAGGTCTTAACAGAAATGAGGTAATCAGTAGAGCAATAAAACCGATCAGAAACAGAGCAACAGTTCCCAGCAGATAACGGAGAATGTCTGTTTCAATAAAACGTAGCATCAAATGGACAGTGAAATAGCTGAGTAGCCAGCCAATTAAGGTAATGAAGGTGATAATAATAGTGAGGGGAATACCTGCCAGACCGAGTTTAGTCATCCAGCCGGCAATGCCGGAAATATCACCAGCATCAATGTCGGCGTCGATACCATCAATATTGAGAATATCGATATCCAGCAGGCCAAAAGAAGCACATATCCAATAGAACAGGACGATTAATAACAGGCCGCTGAAAATGATAACCGGAAAAGCTAAACAGTTTTGCAAGAAGAGCGTCATTAGAGTCCTTTCTCAAACGGTGGCGATTACAAAATTGTCCTAAGTAAATCAGGTTTTAGCCTGCTTTGGTAGCTAAAATAGAGTCTTTTTTGATATTTCTCGCAACAAAAAAAGAATGGGATCTCATATTTGCCCGGATTGGTTGGATAATCTCAGGAATACAATGTGTTAAAGACAGGTAAAGTTAACTTATTAAAAGATAAATTATTATTTTATACTATCTGCAAAATGCTAATGGTTAATGTAAAGGTCAGGTTATGTTCAGGTACGGGCGTGTTGTCTGTTTTCTCATCATATCGGTGATAGCAGGGCTGATTTCGGGCTGTAGTGCTGTTCACGATCGCGGAAGCTATTGGGTGGATGACAGCCATATTGCCATGGGGAATGAGCCACGAGTTAATTTCCTGATTTTTCACTATACGGCAGAGGATGAAGCGAATTCATTAACGGTATTAACCGGGGAGAATGTCAGTGTGCATTATCTGATCAATCCTTTGCCGGATGAGGTTTCAGGGAAGCCGGTCGTGTTGCAACTGGTGCCCGAAAATCGTAGAGCCTGGCATGCTGGCGCCAGCTTTTGGCGTGGTCGCATGAATCTGAATGATACTTCGGTAGGTATTGAACTGGTTAATCCGGGTTATCATAAAGTGGGAGCCGAACGGCGTTGGGAGCCCTATACCGATGAACAAATTGCATTACTGATTGCTTTATCTGATGACATTATCAAACGTAATCAAATCAAGCCGGAGAATGTATTGGGCCACAGTGATATTTCTCCCCAGCGTAAGGTTGATCCTGGCCCGCTGTTCCCATGGCAAAAGTTGGCGCAGGCAGGCATTGGTGCATGGCCGGATGACGAGCGAGTGAGCCACTATTTAGCGATTCGTCAATTAGAGGAAGCCCCGGATATTGCGGCGCTGCAAAATAACCTGAATCGTTATGGTTATCAGGTACCTTCAAATGGTGTTCTGGATGATGAAACCCGCAGGGTGGTTAAGGCATTTCAGATGCATTTTCGGCAGGCTAACTACTCAGGCATTCCGGATGCGGAAACCTTAGCGATTCTTGATGCTTTACTGGAAAAATATCGTTCCTGATGGCAGGCCGCTTTTGAAAACAGCGGTCAACCGGATTAAGAGCGATCGTTTTCAGCGTCAGACTGCTTATCCAGTTGCTCAGCCAGGTAAGCAATTCGCTTTGCCATGCCTTTAAAAATAAACAAATGGGCCGGCATCATTACAAACCAGTACAGTAGCCCACCAAAACCGGCAGGGTGCCACCAGGCACGAACATCCAGTTCCCTGAACTGTTTGTTATCATTAATACTTAAAGTGAGTCGACCTAATCCGGGCGCTTTCATACCAAATAGCATGGCTAACTGACGCAGTGGCTTGATAGAAATCACTCGCCATGAGTCAATATGGTCGCCTATTGCCAGTTGTTCTTTATCGGGTCTGCCATAGCGTTTTTCCCCACCTATCATATCGTCCATCCAACCGCGGATATTCCACAAATAATTAGCATAGAAGTAACCCTCCTGGCCGCCAATTTGTTGAATAACCTGCCACAGGCTTTCGGCGCTGGCTTTGGTTTTTATGGTGTAGCCTGCATGCTTAGGATAAAAGGCATAACCGGGGCGCCAACGAGCTCTGGCCTCTGGGTCGTATCCCCAGTCGGCAGAGTTTACTGCTGACTGTTCTTTATGCATGGTGCTGATAACCGCTTCATCATAATTGATCAGCTTTTGTGGAATCAGCTGTTGTAAAGGCTCTGCGTCTGCCGGTAGGTTATGTTTTAAACCTTCAATCAAGGCTTTGGCCGTGGTGGTTGGAACGGTGGTAATCATATTCAACCAATATACGGAAATCAGCTGCGTTGGCAGCGGAATAGGAATAATCCAGCGCTTCTTGGCGGTAATTTTAATAAAACGCTCAAACATATTTTGGTAGCTGATGTACTCCGGCCCGGCAACGTCAAATATCCGGTTTTCTGATGAAGGATAATTGATAATCTCAGATAGATAGACCAACAAGTTTTCCAGCGCTACGGGGGATGATTTGGAGCGAACCCAGCGGGGAGGCGTAAGGATTGGCAGGCTATATACCATATCTCGCATCACTTCAAAGGCGGCAGAACCAGCACCAATGATAATTCCAGCCCGTAGCTCGGTTACCGGAATGCCACTGTCACGTAACGTATCGCCGGTGATTTGACGCGCCAGTAAGTGTTGAGAAGAGACACTTTCTTTCGGCTGTATGGCGCCTAAAAAGACAATCTGTTTTACAGCGGATTGTTTTAATGCCTGTTGCAGGTTTTGCGCTGCCATTTTTTCGCTATACAAAAAATCAGCTTTTTCGCCCATGCTGTGAACCAGATAGTAGACCACATCAATGTTATCCAGTGCAGGAGTGATAGTTTCTGGTTTAAATAGATCGACATACTGGCAATGAACATTAGGGATTTGTTGTTCTTTTAGCCACTCAATGCGCCGGGCCGCAGCAGTAACGTGATGTCCCTGCGCCGTCAGATAGGGGATAAGGTTTTGCCCAATATACCCACTGGCTCCGAGGATTAATATACGTTGTGGCATCATAGTGTGACCCTGATATGTTTTTATTAGGTTAATAAATTGTTATCTGTTGTGAAGGGTAGCATAAGAAAGAAGAAATAGTTAGGTTTTCAGGGGAATAGCAAAAAATAAGCGATGGGTGTTGTGTTACACAAAGGTGCTTGAAAATGGATCGCCAGCCAGAATCTAACGTATTAATACTCTGTGATCTGACCGGCTATAGGGGAATATTATTGGTAGTGCAAAATATCAGGCTACTTCAACATCTCCGGTTAACTGGCAGCTACAGGCCAGCACGTAACCTTGGGTGATTTCATCTTCCGTCAGGCTCATTTGGCTGGTGGTGGTGTAATGACCTTTAACAATTAGCGTCTTACATGAACCACATACCCCGGAACGACAGGCGGCAATAACCGGTACTTTATTCTGTTCCAGCGCGTATAGCAGGGTGGTACCTACCGGTGCAGTAAACTGCTGGTTAGTGCGAATTACCGAAATATTTAGCATGGGTTCATTACCGGTAATACACTCGGCAGCGGTATGAAACTGTTCTTTATGGAAGCGCTCATTACTGATGCCTAATGCGTAGCTGATAGCTTCTACTTGATCCATATAGACAGCCGGGCCACAGGTCATGACTGTACGGGTGGCAATATCACCGACCTTTTCAGCAATCAGTTCCCGGGAAATCCGACCAGACAGATAACCCTCATTTGCCTGATGTTCGGCCATCAAATACAAGGTCAGTTGAGTCGGGTAACGTTGAACTAATTGCTGCCATTCTTGCGCAAATATCACATCTGCCGGAGTTCGCACATTATAAAAAACAATCAAATTGCTTTCAGGTTGATTGGCTAACAGCCAGCGAGTCATTGACATAATCGGTGTCACGCCACAGCCACCCGCCAGCATCAGATAGTGTTTGTCCGCTACGTTAGCGTAGGTAAATTCTCCCTGAGCATCGGAAAGCCATAGGGTATTACCGGGTTTGACTTCTTGAGTTAACCAGGAAGATCCTTCTCCATCGGGTAATGCACGCACAGTTAAAGTAACGAAGCGGCTTAATCCGGGGGATGAAGATAGCGTATAGGCTCTGAGGGTACTTTCGCTATTGCGAATACTAACCAGGGCATACTGACCTGGAAGATAGGGATAGAAATCCTGAGCGATGAGTTCCAGTGTCCAGACATCGGCAGTTTCCTGCCGGATACTGTGTATTTGCATCGCATTAGGACAAAGGGGTGTCGGCATTGTCATACGGTAAACTCAGTCTATAAGGTGGAGGTGAGAAGGATCACCTCCACAGGATGATGCCTAATCAGGCAGCCAAAATTTCATTGATATCTTGTTCTACGGTGGTAATAGAACGCATACCAAAATTCTCTTTCAGTACATTTAACAAGTTATCCGTCAGGAAACCTGGTGCTGTTGGGCCGGTATAGATGTCTTTAACACCCAGTGCCAGTAAGGTTAATAAGATGACAATAGCTTTCTGTTCAAACCATGAAAGTACCAGAGTCAACGGTAAATCATTAACGGTACAACCCAGTTTTTCGGACAGCTTAACCGCCAACATGATAGCGGAGTAAGCATCATTACACTGACCAACATCCAGTAAACGAGGCAACCCTTCCAGCGTACCAAAGTCCAGTTTGTTAAAGCGATATTTACCACAGGCCAGCGTCATGATCAGACAGTCTTGCGGAACGCTACGGGCAAAATCGGTGTAATAGCTACGTTCACCGCGACTACCGTCACAGCCACCAACCAGAAATACGTGATGTAGCTTTTTCTGTGATACTAAATCAATCACGGTATCTGCGGCATTGAGCAAAGTCTGGCGACCAAAACCAACGGTGATTAAGTGCTCGATTTCGCTATAAGGAAAACCTGCCAGAGAGTGAGCCTGAGCGATGATGGCACTGAAGTCATCACCTTCAAGATGTTTTGCTCCCGGCCAGCCGACAATGCTGCGAGTCCAGATACGGTCAATATAATTACCCGGATTAGGATCGATAATACAGTTTGACGTCATCACAATAGGCCCCGGGAATTTGGCAAACTCGGTTTGTTGATTTTGCCAGCCGCTGCCGTAGTTACCTACCAGATGCTTATATTTGCGCAGTTCAGGATAACCATGGGCCGGAAGCATTTCTCCATGGGTATAGATATTGATACCGGTGCCTTCTGTTTGTTGTAACAGCATTTGTAGGTCTTTCAGGTCGTGACCCGATATCAGGATCGCTTTACCGGCAACCGGTTTGACGTTAACCGATGTAGGGGTAGGATCGCCATAAATGCTGGTTTCGCCATGGTCAAGAATCGCCATGATCTTGAAATTCATTTTGCCAATATTCATGGCGTTATCCAGTAAGGTGGCCATATCCGTTGGATTGGTACCTAACCACGCCATTAGCTGGTGATATTCGGCATAAATGGCGTCGTCATGCTGACCGAGAACCAGCGCATGTTCCATGTAGGCAGCAGCACCTTTCAGACCATACAGACACAGCATACGTAAGCCGTGAATATCGTCACCAATTTCAGCTTTATCTTTGTTCAGCGCAAATTCGGTAGCCTGTTGCAAAATAGCTGGCAGCGTGGCGGCCAGTTGCAGATTTGCCATTGGATGATCCAGTTGCAGGTTGCTATCAATTACACGACAACGGCTAACCAAAGATTCACGCAGGATAATGGCATCGCGGGCATAGCCAATAATGCGGTCAGATTCAAAGTTGACGTTAGTTAAGGTCGAGAAGAAGGCTTTTGGCGCGAACGCATCAACATGATGATCGATAATACCTAAATCCCGAGCTTTGACTGCCCATGCTGACAAGCCTTCCAACACGGCCACCAGCAGGTCTTGCAGGTCAGATACTTCAGCTGTTTTTCCACACATACCTTGTGCATAAGAGCAGCCGTTGCCGGCAGGGGTGCGGATCGTTTGTTCACATTGTACGCAGTACATAATCATGACACCTTTATAAGTTGTATTTTGAATTCATGTTTATCATAAGACGATGGGTGAAGGTTAAAAAGGTATTTTAAATGCAACTTTAACTGTTGTTGATTTAAATCAAAAAAAGGATGGGTTGAGTAATGAGAAAGTTTCGACCACTAATAGTGCAGAGTATGAATTAACCGTGGAATACGTGGCCGAGTTAAGGGGGTTGGCGAACCCCCTTAACAATCCCGCGCTTTCGCACCCGAATCCAGGTCGCTATGCGACTACCTTCCTCCTTCGTTCGGGCTTACGCACCGGCACTGCTTCGGTTTATTCGCCTCATCCATGAGGCTCACCCCTACGGGGCCAGCACGTTGTGCTGTTCAAAATTGCTCCTGCAATTTTGTCAGGCGAAGCAGTGCCTCGCCAAACATCCATGTTGGGCGTGCTACCCTCTCTCAGTCGTCAGCTGAATTCCAGTGCTCTTAAAGGTCAAAGGCTAAGAATTAAGAGATTAAGGGCAAGTTTAGGGAGCAGCAAAAAACGCCATCAACACCGGGGCCAGCAAACTAAGAATAAATCCATGTACGATTGCCGGGGGGATCATTTCAACGCCGCCGCTGCGTTGCAGCACCGGGAGGGTGAAATCCATGGAGGTTGCGCCGCAAACGCCGAGGGCAGCAGAAGGGCTGGAGCGTACCAGCGTGGGAATCAACATAATAGCCACCAGCTCTCTGGCGAGGTCATTAAAGAAAGCAGCACTCCCGAGTACCGGGCCGAGAGAGTCGGTAAGTAAAATACCCGACAGGGAATACCAGCCGTAAGCCGAAGAGATGGCCAGACCATGTTTTATTGGCAATCCAAGCAACAACGCCGCCAGTGCTCCGCCAGCCAATGCGCTGACGGTGACTACCAGAGCAATCACCATTCCACGCTTATTTAGTGTGATCTCTTTTAGTGTCATACCGCTATTTCTAAGCTGGATACCCACCAGTAATAGCAGAAATATCAATGCAAATTCGCTGGCTCGAGAAGCGTAGGTGAACCAACACCACTGGCTTAATCCTAACAAAAATCCGAGAACTACCACGCCACAAAGCTGTAATGACTCCAGCGCCATATGCAGACGAGAGGGGAGCTTTTCCTGGCGATGATTATTTTTCCATGGCCATTGTTTATCCAGCAGTTTTAACGCCAGTACGTTGGCAATAAAAATACAGACAAAAAATACGCCGGCATACAGAAAGATCATCTGTAAATTAGCGCTCAGGTTATCGAGAAACGCCAGGCTGATACCCATAAAAAATAAAATAACGTACACCATCGCGCTTAACAGACGGTTAATACGCCGTAATAAAGGCAAACTTTTGACTGGGATCAGATAACCGATAACCAGCGGCAGCAGAATAATGATTAGACCTGAATACATAGTTTATTGGTAGTAAGCCATCTGATTTTGTTTAGTTTTAGTTAATGAATTTATACGCTAACTAAAAGTGTGGGGGGAGTAAAGTGCCACGTATAGAAAGAATTAAAGAATGATTCATTGCTATTCAGCCAGTTATTTTCATTGGGTTTATAGTTTTTAGCGTTGGCTAACATATAATTATCTTGTTACTCAGTAAATTATAGGTAAGACAAAACACTTTCTGCCGCAGGCTAAGTGAGATGATATGTATTTAGAGCGCGTTGAAATAGTAGGATTCAGAGGAATTAATCGCCTGTCGCTGACGTTAAATGAAAACGTAGTGTTAATTGGTGAAAATGCCTGGGGTAAATCAAGCCTGCTGGATGCATTAACGCTGCTCTTTTCTCCCGGTAGCGATCTTTACTCTTTTAAATTGCAGGATTTTCATTATCCGATGGGAAATGAATCATCCCGTCAGGACCATTTACATATGGTCTTTACCTTCTGTGCCCGAGAAGTTGATTCTCCGGAGATGCCTAAGTTTCGCAAGCTTTCCCCATTATGGATAAAAGGCAATGATGGACTGTCTCGAATTCTCTATCGTCTGGAGGGTGAGGTTCAGAAAGAGGGCAATGTAATAACAGCTCGTTCTTTTCTGGATGCAGCTGGTCATGCCATGGAACTGGATCATATTGATGTATTAGCCCGTGAGATTGTTCGCCTGCATCCGGTATTACGATTACGGGATGCCCGTTTTGGCCGACGTTTCCGTCAGGAAACAGCACAGTTGCAGGAACAGGAAAACGAAGCATTAAGTCAACAATTAGCCAGACTGGCGGAAGAACTCGAGTGTAATCCTCAAAAGTTAAGCAATAAGGATTTGAAACAGGGATTACAGGCGATTCACGCTTTGCTTAAACACTACTTTATCGCCTTGAATGCCAAAGAAAGCAGTGAAAATATCCGTTATAAGGATGAGAAGTACCGTCATAACACGCAATTGTGGCAATCATTAAACTACCTGAATCAGCTTATTTCTGAACCCGAAAGTCGCAATATGCGTATGATTTTGCTGGGAGTGTTTTCAACCTTGATTCAGGCCAGAGGCACGGAAAACCTGGATGCCAAAGCGGTACCTTTACTGCTGATTGAAGATCCGGAAAGTCGGCTACACCCGATTATGTTATCTGCGGCTTGGGGGTTGCTGAATAATCTACCGCTGCAAAAGATCACTACCACCAACTCAGGGGATTTACTTTCTCTGGTACCTCTGGAGAGTGTCTATCGTTTAGTGCGTCAGTCTAATAGAGTCGCCGCTTTTAGAATTGAGGCGGGTGAGTTGAATATTCAGGAACGCAGACGTATTTCGTTTCATATTCGTTTAAACCGAGCCTCTTCACTGTTTGCCCGTAGCTGGCTGTTGGTGGAAGGGGAAACTGAAGTATGGTTATTGACCGAACTGGCGCGTCAGTGTGGATATCACTTTGAAACGGAAGGTATTAAGGTCATTGAATTTGCGCAAAGTGGTTTACGACCCTTATTAAAATATGCCAGTAAGATGGGAATCGAGTGGCACGTGCTGGTGGACGGTGATGATGCTGGCAAAAAATACGCCGATACGGTTCGTTCATTTATTAATGGTGGTGGAGATAGCGATCGGGAGCGTTTGACTCAATTACCGGCGCTGGATATGGAGAATTTTATGTTCAAAGAAGGGTTTAGCAACGTTTATTACGAAGCGGCAGGGATTCCTTCTAATGTTCATATGCCAATGCGTAAAATTATTAGTAAAGCGATTCAACACAGTTCTAAACCCGATCTGGCTATTGAGGTAGCTGAACGGGCAGGGCAGATGGGAACAGAAAGTATTCCTCCGCTACTAAAGCGTATGTTTTCTCGTATTTTATGGCTGGCTCGAGGCCGGGCTGGTAATTAAGTTTTATCTATCACTTTAGCGGTCTGAACGTGGCATGAATGGTTAATATTTCAGCGTTCAGACCGTGATTTTGTATCCAAATGTTATTTTGTGTGAATTTCCTTTTTTATTTTGGCTGCCACTTATCCCCAGATAACGAACTTATTATTGCTTTAAGAGGTCAAAACATTTTGATTATCATGTGATAAAAAGTCATTATTCAGTAAAAGCAGTAACAGAAAAATCTGTGCGCTGCCTGACGGTATATCCATAGATATATTCTTGCTCTGCAAGTCAGAGCTGTCTCAGATAGCGGTAATTGGGTCGGTAAATTCCGACGCAACCGGCGAAGTCAGGGGTGGTTTCACGTATAATCACCATTCTTTTATCAACTCAGGCAAACTATCTGACAGATATCCCATCAGGGTAAGTACCAGAGTAAAACGGCATGTTGGAAATGAATAATTTACGCGATTGGCTAAGCTTGGAAGAGCTGGCTGACTCAGAATTAGATGAGAAGCTGAAACAACCACCTCCGATGTATCAGGTTATACTGAATAATGATGACTATACGCCGATGGAATTTGTGGTGGAGGTGTTACAGAAATTCTTCTCCTATGACATTGAACGGGCAACACAATTGATGTTAATCGTTCATTATCAAGGTAAGGCAACGTGTGGAGTCTTTACTGCAGAGATTGCAGAAACGAAGGTAACGCAAATTAATCGCTACGCGCGAGAGAATGAGCATCCATTGTTGTGTACGTTAGAAAAAGCCTGAAAAGGTCATTTATGTGGAGGTGCCCATGCTTAATCAAGAACTGGAACTCAGTCTCAACATGGCGTTTGCTACAGCCAGGGAACAGCGTCATGAATACCTGACCGTCGAACATCTGTTGCTGGCATTATTGAGCAATCCGGCAGCGAGAGAGGCACTTGAAGCCTGTCAGGTAGATATTGTCGCGTTACATCACGAACTCGAGTCATTTATTGGACAGAACACGCCTCACTTACCGGATGGCAGTCCCGAGTCTGAAACTCAGCCAACCCTGAGCTTCCAGCGGGTGCTGCAACGTGCAGTATTTCATGTCCAGTCATCTGGCAGAACCGAAGTCAGCGGCGCTAATGTGCTGGTGGCTATTTTTAGCGAGCAAGAATCCCACGCGGCCTATTTACTGCGTAAACATGATGTCAGCCGTCTGGATATTGTGAACTTTATTTCTCACGGTACCCGTAAAGATGGATCACAGGATGATATTGGCCCTCAAGGCTCTATTCCCAGTGAAGATGAACAAACCAGTGCAGAAGATCGCATGGATAACTTTACGTCCAATCTGAATCAATTAGCTCAAAACGGCAGTATCGATCCGTTAATTGGTCGGGAGATGGAACTGGAACGTACTATTCAGGTTTTATGCCGCCGTCGTAAAAACAACCCATTATTAGTTGGTGAATCTGGCGTGGGTAAAACCGCTATTGCCGAAGGCTTGGCATGGCGAATTGTTCAGGGAGATGTTCCTGAAGCGGTGGCGGATTGCACCGTGTACTCTCTGGATATTGGCTCATTACTGGCTGGTACCAAGTACCGTGGTGATTTTGAAAAACGTTTCAAAGCGCTTTTAAAGCAGCTTGAAGCAGATAAAAACAGCATTCTGTTTATTGATGAGATCCACACCATTATTGGTGCCGGTGCGGCGTCAGGCGGTCAGGTTGATGTAGCAAACCTGATTAAACCAATGCTTTCCAATGGACGTATTCGGGTGATGGGTTCAACCACCTATCAGGAATTCAGCAATATCTTTGAAAAGGATCGTGCTTTGGCACGTCGTTTCCAAAAAATCGATATTACTGAGCCTACCGCAGAAGAAACGGTGCAAATTCTTACCGGGCTGAAGCCGAAGTATGAAAAACACCATGACGTGCGTTATACCGCTAAAGCGATTCGCGCAGCGGTTGAATTGTCGGTGAAATATATTAACGACCGTCATCTGCCGGATAAAGCCATCGATGTGATCGATGAGGCTGGAGCCTATTGCCGCTTAATGCCAGCCAGCAAACGTAAGAAGACGGTCAACGTCAGCGATATCGAAACCATCGTTGCTCGTATTGCCCGCATTCCGGAGAAAACCGTTTCGGCTAACGATCGTACTGTGTTGAAAACCTTAGCTGAACGTATGGGCATGATGATTTTCGGTCAGGATAAAGCGATTAACGCTCTGACTGAAGCTATCAAAATGAGCCGTGCAGGGTTAGGGGATGAGCGCAAACCGGTAGGTTCATTCTTGTTTGCCGGCCCAACCGGTGTGGGTAAAACCGAAGTTACTGTACAGCTGGCAAAGGCGCTGGGCGTTGAGCTGCTGCGTTTTGATATGTCCGAGTATATGGAGCGCCACACCGTCAGCCGTTTGATTGGTGCGCCTCCTGGCTATGTAGGTTTCGATCAAGGCGGCTTACTTACTGATGCGGTAATTAAACATCCTCATTCGGTTCTGCTGTTGGATGAAATTGAGAAGGCCCATCCGGATGTATTCAACCTGTTGCTGCAAGTAATGGATAACGGTACGTTGACGGATAACAATGGCCGTAAAGCTGATTTCCGCAATGTGATTCTGGTAATGACTACCAACGCCGGGGTTCAGGAAACTCAGCGAGAGTCCATTGGTTTTAAACATCAGGATAATCGTACTGACGCAATGGGTGAAATTAAACGTCTGTTTACACCGGAATTCCGTAACCGTTTAGACGGTATCATTTGGTTTAACCATTTGTCAGCGGAAGTGATTCAACTGGTGGTAGACAAGTTTATTGTTGAGTTGCAGGCACAGTTGGATGCCAAGGGAATTTCTCTGGAAGTCAGTCAGGATGCTCGTCACTGGTTAGCTGAAAAAGGCTACGACAAAGCGATGGGAGCCCGTCCGATGGCCAGAGCTATTCAGGAACATTTGAAGAAACCATTAACTAATGAACTGTTGTTTGGCTCTTTAGTGAACGGTGGTTCAGTCAGTGTAACGCTGGATACTCAGGCAAATGACCTGGCTTATCGGTTTGAGAAAATGAAAAAACCGAAAATTGAGAAGGCCGTCCAGTAATCCATTAACTGTAAATAAAACGCCCTTGCCAACAGGTAAGGGCGCAGGAGATTAACTCCAACGGGTTCCGCAATATGAATGCGGAGTACCGTTTATTAACGGCTACGGAAGATGATGCGGCCTTTGCTCAGGTCGTACGGGGTCAGTTCGACAGTGACTTTGTCACCCGTCAGAATGCGGATATAGTTTTTACGCATCTTACCGGAGATATGGGCTGTAACCACGTGACCATTTTCCAGTTCAACGCGGAACATTGTGTTAGGCAACGTATCTAAGATCGTGCCTTGCATTTCAATATTGTCTTCTTTGGCCATCGAATCCTCTAGGTGTAACTACCTTAGTTTTTAACCGGCAAGATAATGCCGAAAAACGAGCAAAGTGTAAAGGACAGAGTGTAAAGAAAAGCAGGTTAAGCTGCTTTATTTTCACTCTGTTGGCTCATCATATGATGGTTTCAACGCAAATCTTGAGGAGCCCAACAGGCCGGAGAGAGCGGCTGTTGCTGTAATTTGTATAAAAATTGTAAATAATCTGAGCGAGGGATCTCGGTAGCGCCCAATGACTCAGTATGGGGATTTAAAATCTGACAGTCGATTAATCTACCACCATGGCGAATAAAATGCTGACAAAATACGTATAAAGCCAGTTTGGAAGCGTTAGTTTGACGACTGAACATCGACTCGCCACAAAATAGCGAACCTTGTTCAACACCGTACAAGCCCCCCACCAGTTTCTGTTGATCCCATACTTCAACAGAATGTGCCACTCCTTGTAGGTAAAGCTGAATGTAAGAATACTGGATAGTTGGATCAATCCAGGTTCCTTCATCTCGCTCACTGGCACAGGCTTCAATCACCTGATGAAACGCGGTATTCAACGTTACACGCAGGGATGTCTTGCTAATAAATTTCATCATGCTACGACTGACATGCAACTGTTCTGGTACCAGAATGGCTCGAGGATCGGGTGACCACCATAATATTGGGTCGTCAGGACTGAACCAGGGAAAAATACCATTCTGATAAGCATTCAGTAGTCTCTCCGGGGAGAGATCGCCACCCAGCGCCAGCAAACCATTAGGATCTTCCAGCGCATACTTTACCGGTGGAAAATCGATGGAATCTGGCGATAGCTGAATCAGCGGCATAATAACGTATAACCTATCAAAATTATCTCTCAGGATAATTATCGGACAAATAACAACGGACGCTAGTTTACCAGAAATGGGTGAGAGATAGGACAAATAGATTCCTGAATGGGAAGAATGACCCGCTTTACCACTATTTACCATTGTATAATGCCAGCCAGCAATAGATTATCGCAGTTGGTGCCGCGACATAACGTCATAGCATGTGGGTAACGGAATACTGGAACAGAGGTTATTTGATGGGATTACAATATAAATTAGCTCGGGTGTTGATGATGGTGATGTTATTGGTCGCGACCCATGCTGCTCGGGCAGATTCGGATTCAGTAATGTTGACCTATACGCCAGATCTGGCAACTGAAACCATCCGCATGTATTGGCTCAAAGACGATGGAACGCCGTATAAAACAATTAATAATTTATTGGATATGCAAGGGAAGACTCGGCAAATCCACATGGTAATTAACGGTGGGATATACAGCAAAAGTTACCAACCAGAAGGACTTTATATTGAGCAAGGTAAAGTACTAAGTAAGCTGAATCGGCAAAAAGGGAAAGGTAATTTCTTCATTCGTCCGGGCGGTGTGTTTTCTGTGCGTAATGGCGTTGTACGTATTGATACGCTGGAAAAATTTCGCTTAACACCAGTAGCTGATTTTGCCGTGCAGTCTGGCCCGCTACTAATTAACAAAGGTGTGGTTAATAATAAGTTTAGCAATACGTCTGAATCCCGAAAAATTCGGCATGGTGTTGGAATTACGGATAAAGGGAAGGTCGTGTTTTTACTCAGTAAGCAGGCGATGAGTTTTTACGATTTTACCTACTATGCGCGTGATCGGCTAAAGATAAGAGATTTACTCTATCTGGACGGTAGCATTTCTAATATGTATACCCCTGAATCGCCGGTGTATTACCAACATTATCCTTATGTCACTATGATTACGGTTGAGGCAAAATGATTCCCCGGCGACTTACCGGGGAATGCGAACGGGGAGATTAACGTTGGTGGAAACGGTAATACTGACCTTGTTGTTCCAGCAGACTGTGATGGGTTCCCTGTTCAATAATTCGACCCGCATCCATTACATAGATTTGATTCATTCGTTCTAATCCTGACAGGCGGTGGGTTATCAGGATAACGCTCTTATGCTGGCAGTGTTCTTTTAACAGCATCAGAATTTGATGTTCTGTGTTGGCATCCAACCCTTCTGTAGGCTCATCCAGCAGTATTAACGGGGCCTTATGCAGCAGCGCCCTGGCTAAACCGATACGACGTTGTTCGCCGCCGGAGATTTGTCGACCACCTTCACCTATCCATGTATTGAGTCCATCCTGTTCCAGTAAAGCATCAAGACCTACTTTAATCAGAGCAGAAGTGAGTTGTTCATCACTGGCATCAGGGGCGGCCAATAATAAGTTGTTACGTAACGTAGCGCTAAAGATATGAACACGTTGGGTAACCACCACCATCATTTCCCGCAGAGTGGCTTCATCATAGTCGGTCAAAGGACGATCGTTAAGTAGGATAGTACCTTGCTGTGGATCCCAGGCGCGAGTTAATAGTTGTAGCAGGGTGGACTTGCCACAGCCAGTACGACCCAATAGGGCGATATGCTCACCGGATTGCAGATTCAATGAAACATTCTTTATTGCCGGGAAAGGCTGCTTTTCATAGGTGAAGCTTACATTGTCCAGTGACAGCGAGGCTTGCTCCGCGAAAGCTGTCTGATGATGTGGGAAGGTGACTTCCGGTTTTTGTTCAATTAACTGGTTAACGCGTTCAGCAGAGGCCATCACCTGACCTAAATGCTGGAAAGCTCCGGCAACGGGAGCCAGTGCTTCAAAGGCAGCCAGAGAAATAAATACAAACAGAGCGATAAGCGCTCCGGGCTGGGAATTGTCACCAACTCCGTCTGCTGCCATCCAGAGAATCAGAACGAAAGTTAATCCGGATGCCACAATCATCAGAGATTGTGATGAACCGGCTAATGAAGCCTGTTGCTTTTGACGTTCTAACCAGCGAAGCTCAATCACATCAAGTTTTTGGCGAAATGCAGTCAAAGCACCAAAAATAACCAGCTCAGATTGCCCCTGTAGCCATGAAGTGAGTTGTCCCCGGTAGTCACTGCGTAATGCGGTTAAATCTGCTCCCACAGGTTTACCGGCCCGATAAAAGATAGCCGGAATAGTGAACAGCAACACCAGCATGATCAGACCAAGCGTAAATGCCAGAGAGACATCCAGCCAGCTTAAACCAAATGTCACCACCATAATAACGACAATGGCGCTGACCAGAGGTGAGATAAGCCGTAGGTAGAGGTGATCCAGTGTCTCTACATCAGCCACCAGTCGGTTAAGCAATTCTGCCTGACGGAAACGGGCAATACCGGCAGGCGAAAGAGGCATCAGCTTCTTAAAAGTGAAGGTTCGCAGGTGAGCCAGAACACGGAAAGTGGCATCGTGAGTAACTACGCGCTCAGCATAACGTCCGGCTGTACGGAAAATCGCAGAGCCACGTACTCCAGCAGCCGGTAACATATAGTTAAACAGGATACCGGCAATACCTGCCAGTGCCGATGCTGCCAGAAACCATCCTGAAAGCGTTAACAGACCGATACTGGCTAAAATAGTGACAATAGCCAGTACAATCCCTAAAGAGAGACGGAACCAATGACGACGATACAGGGCTAAAAATGGTAATAATGTTTTCATTTTCAGACCTCTGCATTTCGGTTAGACATTAAAGCGGCAAACGCGCCACCTGACTGGCTGAGAGTCATAAAATCTCCCCGTTCAATGATTTGGCCTTTATCCATCACCCAAATCTGATCGTAACCTTCAAGATCTTCGAGACGATGGGTAACCAGCAAAGTGGTTTGGTGGAGCGAGGCTTCATTTAAGGCTTTCATCACCAGACGTTCACTGTTGGCGTCAAGACTGGCGGTGGGTTCATCCAACAGCAATAAGTGACAGGGGGATAATAGTGCCCGGGCAACGGCGACTCGTTGGGCCTGACCTACAGATAGTCTGGCCGCATGATCGCCGACTACGGTATCCAGTCCATCAGGAAGCTGTGTCACAAATTCATCAATATAGGCTCGCTGTATTGCCAGCTTTAGAGCCTCATCGGTAGCTTGTGGATTAGACAATAAAATATTTCCACGCAGCGTTTGCTCCGGCAGGTGAGGGTTTTGTCCCACCCAACTGAGCTCTCTTCGCCATGAAGCAGGGCGAAGAGAGCTCAACTCAATATCATTAATAGTGATCGAACCCTGATAGGGTAAAAATCCTAATAACAAATTAAGCAAAGAGCTTTTACCTGCGCCACTATGCCCGACAATCGCGATACGCTGGTTGGGAGTTAAGATAAAATTGAGTGGGCCAGCCAGGCTTTTTCCCTGTGGAGAGAGGATATGCAGGTTTGTTGCTTTGATGGTGACCTGATCACATTGGACTAAATCTTGAGTACCTTCACCGTTAGACTGTGTTGATTCTGATTGTAAGAAGGTTTGCAGAGATTCAGCGGCACCAATAGCCTGTGCTTTGGCATGGTAATAGGTTCCTAAATCCCGCAGCGGCTGGAAAAACTCTGGCGCCAGAATCAATACCAGAAATCCGGCGAATAGCGTAACCGGCAAACCGTATGAGCCAAAATTCAGTTCCCCCAGATATGAGAAGCCAAAATAAACCGCAGCCACAGCAATAGATACTGAAGCAAAAAACTCTAAAACAGCGGAAGAGAGGAAGGCCAGCTTTAACACATCCATGGTACGTGAACGGAAGTCTTCTGAGGCCTGAGCAATTTGTTCCGTTTCCGCTTTTGCACGGTGGAACAATCTCAAGGTTTCCAGACCCTTTAATCGGTCAAGAAAGTTACCACTCAAACGTGCCAGTGCAATGAAGTTACGTCGATTCGCATCCGCCGCACCCATGCCGACCAACGCCATAAATATTGGAATAAGTGGGGCAGTGGTCAGTAAGATCAGACCGGCAGTCCAGTTAATAGGGAATACAGTGGCCAGAATTAACAGCGGGATAATCACCGCTAACATCATTTGAGGCTGATAGCGGGAGTAAAAATCCTGCATATCTTCAATCTGTTCAAGAATCATGGTGGCCCAGCTACCTGCTGGCTTCCCCTGAATCCAGGCTGGGCCAAGTTGTTCAAGGCGATTTAGCACCTGACGACGAATGTGTTGACGTATCGCTGCGCCATACATAAAACCAACCCGCTCACGAAACCAGGCCAGCACTGCACGCAGCACGATGGTGACCACAATCAACAGAAAATAATTAAGTAACTCGTTGCGGGGGATATTTTCAATAATCAGCGAGTGCAGCAGAGTTGCCAGTAACCAGGCCTGCGCAATGATTAACAATCCGCTGAGTAGTCCTAACAGGGTAGATATCCGTAACCAGCGCTGAGCCAGAATACCCTGAGACTTTAACCAACGTGTTAACTCACGTTGCCGTACCTTATTCATATTAGACATAAAATAGACTGGTTCTGATAACTAAAGTTGGGCTTAGGATACCATTAGTATCCATGAAACAAGAAGGCGGCCATTAGCCGCCTTGTTATGTTGTGTCACACTTTCAGTTCACACAATAGCTATTAATTGTTATTTAGCGTCTCAAGATAGCGTTCTGCATCCAGTGCAGCCATACAGCCGCTGCCAGCAGAAGTAATGGCCTGACGGTAGATATCATCTGCAACATCACCTGCCGCAAATACGCCAGGAATGCTGGTTTGTGTTGCATTTCCGTGGCTGCCTGATTGTACTTTCAGATAACCATCTTTTAGTTCTAACTGACCCGCAAAGACTGCCGTATTTGGACGATGACCGATAGCAATGAACACGCCGGTCAGCGTTAACTCTTCGGTGACGTGAGTTTTGACATCTTTCAGACGAACGCCGGTAACGCCCATATCGTCACCCAAAACTTCATCCAGAGTTCGGTCAGTATGCAGGATAATGTTGCCGTGACGAACTTTTTCCATCAACCGGTCAATCAGGATCTTTTCTGCCCTGAAACTGTCTCTGCGGTGAATCAGATGGACTTCAGCAGCGATATTAGAGAGATATAATGCCTCTTCAACGGCGGTATTACCACCACCGACAACGGCAACTTTCTGGTTGCGATAGAAGAAGCCATCACAAGTTGCACAGGCAGAAACGCCACGTCCTTTAAACGCCTCTTCTGAAGGTAAGCCTAAATATTGAGCAGAAGCACCGGTAGCAACGATTAATGCATCACAGGTATACTCTTCACTGTCTCCAAACAGACGAAAAGGTCGGGTTTGCAAATCAACACGATTAATATGGTCGATAATGACTTCAGTATTAAATTTGAGTGCATGTTCACGCATGCGCTCCATCAATGCCGGGCCAGTCAAGCCTTCAGCATCACCAGGCCAGTTTTCAACATCGGTTGTTGTGGTTAATTGTCCACCCTGTTCAATACCGGTGATGAGTACCGGACTAAGGTTTGCACGGGCACCGTAGACGGCTGCGGTGTAACCAGCAGGACCAGAACCTAAAATAAGTAATTTACAATGTTTGGCCATGGCCATAATTCCTCTATAAAAGTGAGGTCGGAAGATACATGCGATTGTAAGGAAAATAGCGCATTAAAAAAAGTTATTAGCTACATTGTTACCAATCGATGTGATAGCTTTTATCTATCAAAAAATGATTTTTAGATTAAAAATGAAGCCGAAACGGATTTTTATAGAGAATTGTGCTTTTTTTTAATCATTTGCTTTGACAATAAGGTAGCTATTTGCGAAAACATTATTCTGTGATTACGCTGGTAATTATATTAATAAAGCAACAGTGTATAGATAATTTGGCAAGATGATAGATACATACACTTTATTTATATAGATTGACCGCATAATACGATATGTTCAAATGATAGTTTAGCGTAGAATTGCGGAACTTCGCGGATCACAATAGTGGTATGTTTTAGGTTGTTAGTTTTAGTTAATCCAGTTGATGTAATGCTTCGTTATTGTGCGAAAAACGGTAACGAGAAACTGCCTGATGGCAGATTTACCTGGTAACTACAAGATTGGCCTGAACGGAGGCGCCAGATATCTTTTGGATAGATAATGGTGTATCAGAAACAAGGAAGATATTGAGAGAAAAAAAATGGTAGACAATAAAAAACGCCCTAGCAAAGATCTTGATCGCATTGACCGTAATATTTTGAATGAATTACAACTGGATGGTCGCATTTCCAACGTTGAACTGTCAAAACGCGTTGGCTTATCTCCAACTCCATGTTTGGAGCGCGTACGTCGTCTGGAAAGACAAAAATTTATTCAAGGTTATACGGCGTTATTAAATCCACACTATCTGGACGCATCGCTGTTAGTGTTTGTGGAAATCACCTTAAACCGTGGCGCAGCAGATGTGTTTGAACAGTTCAATACGGCTGTGCAAAAATTGGAAGAAATTCAGGAGTGTCATCTGGTATCCGGTGACTTTGACTATCTTCTGAAAACTCGTGTATCAGATATGTCTGCATACAGAAAACTGTTAGGTGAGACGCTGTTGCGCTTACCGGGTGTAAACGATACGCGTACTTATGTAGTAATGGAAGAAGTCAAACAAAGTAACCACTTAGTTATCAAAACACGATAATTCATCGTTGCAGGTGCAAAATCTGCTAACTTCCGTTACACTCCTGTGTATTCATACAGTTTCAGCGCTGGGTACTCCTGGCGCTGCCGTTTTATTACTCGGTACTACGGTAACCTGGAGAGCCTTTCTTGAGCCAGGAATATATAGAAGATAAAGAGCCTAAGTTGAAGAAGTTAAGTAGCCGCCAGCGGCTTTTTGAAGCTGGTTTATTATTGGTGGTTATTTTCTCCATTTACCTTATGGTGGCGTTAATTAGTTTTAATCCTGCCGACCCTAGCTGGTCACAAACAGCCTGGCACGAACCTATTCATAATATAGGTGGTGAAACCGGAGCCTGGCTGGCAGATACCCTGTTATTTATTTTTGGGGTGCTGGCCTATGCCGTACCGCCAATGATCGTTTTTCAGTGCTGGATGCTGTATCGCCACGAGCGTGAGCAGAAAGCCGTTGATCTATTCTCCTTTTCACTACGCTTTATCGGGCTGCTAGCTCTGATTTTTTCATCCTGTGGCCTGTCGGCTATCAGTATTGATGACTGGTACTATTTTGCCTCCGGCGGTGTGATTGGTAGTTTGATCAATAGTGCGTTGTTACCTCATTTTAACAGCGTAGGTGCGACACTGATTTTGCTCAGCGTATGGGCTGTAGGGCTAACACTGTTTACCGGCTGGTCATGGTTAACGATTGCTGAAAAGATAGGTGCCTTTGTTATGGGTATCCTGACCTTTGCCTCAAATAAAACTCGCAAAGAGCGTGATGTTACCGATTACGATCAGGATAACGTTAATGACAACGTCATCACCTCTACCGTTGGCGCTTCTTCTTTTGCTGCGACCGCAGCGGATGATGTTTTGTTTACTGCGCCAGGCGTAAGATCTGACGATGAGTTGACTCAGGCTGATGATGACGCAGAGGTCAATGAACTGCAGCAGGAGTTTACTTTTAATGCAGCGCTGGACGATTTGCCTGAACTACAAGAATCACCTGAACCAGCAACATTTGGTTCGGTAGATCTTGTGACTGACAGGATGAATAACGAAAGTCACGCACCTGTTCAACATGAGCCCGAGGTTCCCGCTGAACCAACGATTTCTTCGTCAGAACAACCGGCGATTTCTTTTGGTCCGACAACCTATACTTTCAGCAATTCTGAACCACAGACGGTAACCGTTAACCCGTCAGAAACTCAGCGTAGCGAGTTCACTAATCCTTATTCTCCGATTAATCCACCGGTTGTTGCTGATACATCAC
The DNA here is from genome assembly GCF_016649425.1 of Limnobaculum allomyrinae. Taxonomy (GTDB): domain Bacteria; phylum Pseudomonadota; class Gammaproteobacteria; order Enterobacterales; family Enterobacteriaceae; genus Limnobaculum; species Limnobaculum allomyrinae. The sequence goes on along the minus strand of NZ_JADRCR010000007.1, from coordinate 161,026 downwards.
CAGATGAACCAACAGAGCCGTTGATATCGGGAGATTTTGATGCAACGGCACAGGATAATACATCACCAAATACGGATGCATTATCAAGCAACCTGACATTTGGTGCAGCAACGGCTGCTGTCACGGCCGCTGCCGCAGGAACAGCTACTTCATCTGTGCCAACCATGACGTTTACTCCTGTAGCCGGTAGTCAGCCGCAGGTTAAACAGGGGGTTGGCCCAGAGCTTCCGCGTCCAAATCCTGTTCGAATCCCCACTCGCCGCGAACTTGCTTCCTATGGGATTAAACTGCCGTCACAACGGGAGGCGGAGCAGCGTGAACGCGATCGTCTTAACCGTAATAAGCCAATGGTGAATGACTTCGCTGTTAGTGAAGACGATGATGAGGCGATAGAGCAAGAAGCATTGAGAAGGGCGTTTGAAGAAGAACAGCGTCAACGCTATGGTGATCGTTATCAGGATGATGATAACGATGAGGATATGGTCGATAACCCACTGTACGGTATTTCTGCCCGGGATGATGTTGACGATGAGGTTCCTGATGAACGTCCAGTTGAACCACTGTTTACCTTACCTTCCCAGGTAGGTGACGTAGAACGCACTGATGATGTTCCTTTTGGTAATATCAATGACGTTACGCAGTCGGTTACTTCATCTTATGGTTATCAACAACCTGTTGAACGTCCGGTAGCTCCAGTGCCACAGGCACCGGTTACAGCGTCAGGTTATACGCAGTCATCGCATGGTGTGAATGTAACATCACAAACGCCATCACCTTTCCAACCTGTAGCGCCTAAAGAAGAGCCACAACCCGCTCAGCCTTCAATGGACGGCTTAATTCATCCGTTCCTGATGCGTAATGAACGGCCGTTAGAAAAACCAACTACGCCACTACCTTCTCTTGATTTACTGGCTTCACCTCCATTGAATCAGGATCCGGTAGATGTGGAAGCGCTAGAAGAGACCGCTCGTTTACTGGAGCGTCGCCTTGCCGATTTCCGAGTTAAAGCACATGTGGTTGATATTTTGCCGGGGCCGGTGATTACTCGTTTTGAATTAGATTTAGCGCCGGGCGTGAAAGCGTCCCGAATTTCCAGTTTGGCGCGAGATTTAGCTCGTTCGCTGTCGGTAACGGCGGTGCGTGTGGTAGAGGTTATTCCGGGCAAGCCCTATGTTGGTCTGGAATTGCCAAATGAACGTCGCCAAACGGTTTATATGCGTGAAGTGCTGGATACTCCAGAGTTTACCGACACGCCTTCTCCACTTACTGTGGTGTTAGGTAAAGATATTTCGGGGCAACCAGTGGTTGCCGATTTGGCTAAAATGCCTCATTTACTGGTAGCTGGTACGACAGGTTCAGGTAAATCGGTAGGTGTGAACGCCATGATTCTGAGCATGCTGTATAAAGCTAAGCCAGAAGATGTTCGCTTTATTATGATCGACCCCAAAATGCTGGAGTTATCAGTTTATGAGGGAATTCCTCACCTGCTAACCGAAGTGGTTACTGATATGAAAGACGCCGCCAATGCGCTTCGCTGGTGTGTTGGCGAGATGGAACGTCGCTATAAGTTGATGTCTGCCCTTGGGGTAAGAAACCTGGCGGGATACAACGAAAGGGTTGAAGAGGCTGAACGTCTGGGTCGTCCAATACCGGATCCATTCTGGAAGCCAAGCGAAAGCATGGATGTATCACCACCAATGCTGGAAAAACTGCCTTATATCGTCGTATTGGTTGATGAATTTGCCGATCTGATGATGGCGGTAGGCAAGAAAGTTGAAGAGTTGATTGCTCGTCTGGCACAAAAAGCTCGTGCTGCAGGTATTCATCTGGTGTTGGCAACCCAGCGTCCATCAGTAGATGTGATAACGGGTCTGATTAAGGCTAACATTCCAACCCGTATGGCATTTACCGTATCAAGCAAGATTGATTCGCGAACCATTCTCGATCAGGGTGGCGCAGAATCCTTGTTGGGGATGGGTGATATGCTTTATTTACCACCTAACTCCTCGATGCCGGTGCGTGTTCATGGTGCTTTCGTGCGCGATCAGGAAGTTCATGCGGTAGTTCAGGACTGGAAAGCGCGTGGCCGTCCTCAGTATATTGATAGCATCACAGCAACCTCAGAAGAAGGTGAAGGTGGTTTTGGACTGGAAGCGGATGAAGAGCTTGATGCACTGTTCGATCAGGCCGTGGCTTTTGTGGTGGAAAAGAAAAAGCCATCAATATCCGGAATTCAGCGCCAGTTCCGCATTGGTTATAACCGTGCTGCGCGCATTATTGACCAAATGGAGGCTCAGGGTATTGTGAGTCCTCCGGGGCATAATGGTAACCGGGAGGTTTTAGCCCGCGGTCAGTTTGATTAATTTAAGGCAACAACTGTTGTTTAAGGGCCGCAAAATGCGGCCCTTATGCTAACTGAAAAGATAAGTAAAAGATCATATACTTACTGATTCAAGACTATACGCGACGGGTGATTGTCAGGTAGAGTTGGCGGTGATATTCAACGCGTTTAATTGACGCTTTATTGATAATAGATGGGAGTAATTGCAACAATGAAGAAATTATTTATCGCCTGTTGCCTGATGTCTGGCCTGGTGTCATCAGCCGTATTGGCTGATGACCGTTCAGACTTGCAGAGTCGTTTAAATAAGGTGAATAGTTTTCATGCCAGTTTCTCTCAGTCAGTGAAAGATGCCGGCGGTGCTGCAATTCAACAGGGAGAGGGTGAACTGTGGGTTAAGCGTCCTAACCTGTTTCGTTGGCATATGACTTCACCGGATGAAAGTATTTTAGTCTCTGATGGTAAAACCCTTTGGTTTTTTAATCCATTTGTTGAGCAGGCAACGGCAACCTGGTTAGACAGCGTTACCGGTGATACGCCATTTATGCTGATCACTCGCAATAGCGCTACTGACTGGAGTAAGTATGATGTAGTGCAAAAAGGCGATGAGTTTGAGTTAAAACCAAAGGCAGCTAAAGGCAACCTTAAAGCATTTTCTATTAATGTGACTGGTGATGGTGTCATTAAAGGTTTTGTTGCGGTAGAACAAGATGGACAACGCAGCACCTATACCTTAAAAGGCCAGCAAAGCGGTTCAGTTGATGCTGCTAAATTCACCTTTACACCACCAAAAGGCGTGACCATCGACGATCAGCGCCAGTGAGGTCTTAGTGAGTACTCTGTCACTCGATTTCTCTCAAAATGAGTTTCAGCCTCTGGCCGCTCGCATGCGGCCCCGGACGCTGGCTGAATACATCGGCCAGCGTCATTTGCTCTCTCCAGGTAAGCCATTACCACGGGCAATAGAAGCTGGACATTTGCACTCAATGATCCTTTGGGGGCCGCCGGGCACCGGAAAAACCACGCTGGCTGAAATCATTGGTCATTATGGTAATGCGGATATCGAACGAATATCCGCAGTAACTTCTGGTATTAAAGAGATTCGCGAATCCATTGAACGGGCGCGTAATAATCGTGATGCCGGTCGAAGAACCATTCTGTTTGTAGATGAAGTTCATCGTTTTAATAAGAGCCAGCAGGATGCTTTTCTGCCTCATGTAGAGGATGGCACCATTACTTTTATTGGCGCAACTACTGAAAACCCTTCATTTGAATTAAACTCGGCTCTGTTATCCCGAGCGAGAGTTTATTTGCTGAAATCTTTGGAAAGCGGTGATATTGAGCAAGTTCTGCTGCAGGCAATGAATGATGATGAGCGGGGATATGGTAAACAGAATATTGTTTTACCCGATGAAACTCGACGCATGTTGTCCGAATTAGTGGGTGGTGATGCTCGTCGGGCACTAAACAGCCTTGAAATGATGGCGGATATGGCCGAGATTTCTGCTGATGGTCAACGTGTTTTAACACCTGAACTGTTAAAAGAGACTTCCGGTGAACGTAGCGCCCGTTTTGATAATAAAGGCGATCGTTATTACGATCTGATTTCCGCACTACATAAATCGGTACGGGGTTCATCACCTGACGCGGCACTTTACTGGTATGCCAGAATAATCACTGCCGGTGGCGACCCGTTGTATGTTGCCCGTCGTTTGCTGGCGATTGCTTCAGAAGATGTTGGTAACGCGGACCCTCGTGGTATGCAGGTGGCAATTGCCGCCTGGGATTGTTTTACTCGCGTAGGCCCGGCAGAAGGCGAAAGAGCTATCGCGCAGGCGATTGTTTATCTGGCCTGTGCACCAAAAAGTAATGCGGTATACAAAGCGTTTAAGGCTGCAATGCAGGATGCCCAACATCAGAAAGATTTTGATGTACCAGAACATTTGCGTAATGCCCCGACTAAATTGATGAAAGAGATGGGGCTTGGTGCAGAGTATCGTTATGCTCATGATGAACCAAACGCTTATGCGGCAGGAGAGAATTATTTTCCACCGGAAATGGCTGGCCAACGTTATTATTTTCCTGAGCCGCGTGGCTTAGAAACCAAGATTGCAGAAAAGCTGAGCTGGTTGGCTGAGCAGGATCAAAATAGCACCATAAAACGCTACCGTTAACCTGTTGGTTGCGGTAAGGTAATTGCGGAAAACTGTCTGCCGGGCTGTCAGTCAGCCGGTACGGCCATCGATTAATATTAAAAATATATAGGCATAGGATTAGCATGCTGGACCCGAATTTATTACGTAATGAGCTAGACGCAACTGCTGAAAAACTGGCTCGCAGAGGTTTTAAACTGGATGTAGATACTTTACGTAAGCAGGAAGAGCGCCGTAAGGTTTTGCAGGTTGAAACAGAATCATTACAAGCTGAGCGTAATGCACGATCGAAGTCCATCGGTGAAGCTAAAGCTCGCGGTGAAGATATTGAAGCGTTACGTCGTGAAGTTAACCAACTGGGCGAAAAGCTGGATGCTGCTAAATCCGAGCTTGAGCAATTACAGTCTGAGATTCACAATTCGGTATCCGTTATTCCTAATATTCCTGATGAGTCAGTACCATTTGGTAAAGATGAACATGATAATCTGGAAGTCAGCCGTTGGGGTGAACCACGCAAATTTGATTTCCCTATTCGCGATCATGTTGATTTAGGCGAAAGTAGTGGCGGATTGGATTTTGCTGCCGCAGTGAAGCTGACCGGTGCACGTTTTGTCGTGATGAAAGGGCAAATTGCGCGTATGCATCGTGCTCTGGCACACTTTATGTTGGATTTGCACACTACCCAGCACGGCTATATGGAAACTTACGTTCCTTATCTGGTTAACCAGGCTACGCTGTTTGGTACCGGGCAATTGCCAAAGTTTGGTGAAGACCTGTTTCACACTAAACCACTGACAGAAGAAGCAGAAACCAGTAACTATGGTCTGATCCCTACTGCAGAAGTTCCGGTTACTAACCTGGTACGTGATGAAATTCTGGATGAAGATCAGTTGCCATTAAAGATGACCGCTCATACACCATGTTTCCGCTCAGAGGCAGGTTCATATGGTCGTGATACTCGTGGTCTGATTCGTATGCACCAGTTTGATAAAGTTGAGCTGGTACAAATCGTTCGTCCTGAAGACTCTATGAACGCGTTAGAAGAGTTGACCGGTCACGCCGAGAAAGTGCTGCAGCTTTTGGGGCTACCTTACCGTAAAGTTTTACTCTGTACTGGTGATATGGGTTTTGGTTCAAGTAAAACTTACGATCTGGAAGTTTGGGTTCCGGCTCAAAACACATACCGTGAGATCTCTTCATGTTCTAACATGTGGGATTTTCAGGCTCGCCGCATGCAGGCTCGCTATCGTGGTAAAAATGATAAGAAAACCACGCTGGTTCATACATTAAATGGTTCTGGTCTGGCAGTGGGTCGTACTCTGGTTGCTATACTGGAAAACTATCAGCAGGCTGATGGTCGAATTGAAGTTCCTGAAGTATTGCGTCCGTATATGGGCGGCCTGGAATATATCGGCTGATAGGTATTCGTTAATCGAATGGCCTCGGGTTTACCCCGGGGCTTTTTTATACGCTTGAAACTATATGCACAATAAATGCAATTTTATTCATATAGTACACATATTGTTTACGGAAAAATCTGTTCATATCTCTGGCTGAAACAAGTGATATATTATATTTAGCTAAAACAGATAAATGAAATCCCTGGATAGTTACTTATCAAATACTAATTTATTCCTGCTATCAGAATTATTATCTGATTAATGATGAGTTGAAATAAGAAACGGTCTGAATTCCATCTAATATAAAGTTTATTAACACCTTCATTTTCTTATTAAAGGATATGGTACACCCCTTCAATAAATAAGAATTATTTTCATTATCCTTTTATTTTTTATATAAATCATAGTGTTAATTGCATTAATTGTTCATGTAATCACAATATTATAACCCGATTATTATTTATTCTAATGTAGACTCTGGCTATTTTAATGCAGTCATAATTGATTGAACGCAATAATTTCTGGCGATGTTAACGTAGTATGTTAGTTGATAGATTAGGTAGGATCGAGTGTGTGAAATGGATGCAGATACCTTCATTGAATAAGCCATTACTTATTCAGTCTGACTTTTTTATTCCTGATATTAGCTATTGCTGACTACCTTTTATATTTACTTTTCCCACAGAGAAGCAATTTAACAGAAACCCATAATCTAACGATAAAATAACAGGTGATTTTATGAGCCTTGACGATCAGAAAAATCCAGTATTGATGCCGGTAAGCCGACGTAAATTCGTGCAAACCAGCGCATTGGGTGGCCTGGCAGTAGCGGCTGGTAGTGTTGCATTACCATTTGGTACCGCGAATGCAGAAGAAACTGTTAGTAACAGTACTGCGCCAGAGGCTAAAACCGTCTGGAGTGCTTGTACCGTAAACTGCGGTAGCCGTTGTCCATTGCGTATGCATGTAGTAAATGGCGAAATTAAGTATGTTGAGACAGACAACACTGGTGATGATGTCTATCAAGACCATCAGGTCAGGGCCTGCCTGCGAGGCCGCTCAATGCGCCGTCGGGTTTATAATCCAGACCGTTTAAAATATCCGATGAAACGCGTTGGTAAGCGTGGCGAAGGTAAATTTAAACGCATTACCTGGGAAGAGGCTTATGATGAAATTGCTAATAATCTGAAGCGTATTATTAAGGATTATGGTAACGAAGCTGTTTATCTTCAATATGCGACCGGGACATTGGGTGGAACGGTAACTCGTTCATGGCCGCCAGGAACGTCACTGATTGCTCGCCTGATGAACTGTTGCGGTGGCTATCTGAACCACTATAACACGTATAGTACAGCGCAAATTACCACTGGCCTGAGTTATACCTATGGCGGTGGCTCCGGCAACAGTATTTCTGATATTGAAAATACCAAACTGGTAGTGATGTTTGGTAATAACCCGGCAGAAACCCGCATGAGCGGTGGCGGCATTACTTATCTGCTGGAGCAAGCCCGGGAAAAGTCTAATGCCAGAATGATTGTCATCGATCCTCGCTATTGTGATACAGCAGCAGGGCGTGAAGATGAGTGGATCCCAATTACGCCAGGTACTGATGCAGCGTTAGTTTCTGCACTGGCTTATGTGATGATCACCGAAAATTTAGTGGATCAGCCGTTCCTGGATAAATATTGTGTAGGTTATGACGAGAAGACATTACCGGCAAGCGCACCAAGCAATGGTCACTATAAAGCATATATCTTGGGTGAAGGAGATGACGGTATTGCTAAAACGCCAGAATGGGCGTCTAAAATTACTGCTATTCCTGCCGATCGTATTATCAAGTTAGCTCGTGAAATTGGTACCGCTAAACCTGCCTATATTTGTCAGGGATGGGGGCCTCAGCGCCATGCGAATGGAGAACAAGTTGCCCGTTCGATAGCTGTATTAGCCTGTCTGACCGGTAATGTGGGGATTACTGGTGGTAACACTGGCGCTCGTGAAGGTTCCTACGCCATTCCATTTGTGCGTTTTCCAACGCTGGAAAACCCGGTTAAAGACAGTATCTCTTTCTTCCTGTGGACCGATGCAATTATGCGTGGCCCGGAAATGACGGCAACCCGTGATGGTGTACGTGGTACCGATAAGCTGAAGCAGCCGATTAAATTTATCTGGAACTATGCTGGTAACAGCATGCTAAACCAGCACTCTGATATCAATAAGACGCTGGAGATTCTTGGTGATGATACCAAGTGTGAAATGGTGGTAGTGATTGAAAACCACATGACAGCCAGCGCTCGCTGTGCTGATATTTTGCTGCCAGACCTGACTACTTCAGAACAGATGGACTTCTGTCTGGATGCCTCATCAGGAAACATGGGCTATGTCATTTTTGCCGATAAAGCTATTGAGCCTCAGTTCGAGTGTCGTTCTATTTATGAGATGACCTCTGAAATTGCCAAGCGTATGGGGGTTGAATCCCAGTTCACCGAAGGCCGTACTCAGGAAGAGTGGTTGCGCCATCTGTATCAACAATCTTGTGAGAAAGATCCGCTGCTGCCTTCGTTTGAAGAGTTCCGCAAAATGGGAATCATCAAGCGCAAAGATCCAGCCGGGCACTTTATTGCCTATAAATCATTCCGTGACGATCCTCAGGCCAATCCATTAGGAACGCCTTCAGGCAAAATCGAGATTTATTCAGAGCGTTTGGCTGAAATGGCTAAAACCTGGGAACTGCCAAAAGGCGATGTGATTTCACCACTGCCTATTCATGTCTCGACTTTTGAAGGGGCAGACGATCCTATGCGTGAAAACTATCCATTGCAGTTGATCGGCTTCCACTATAAAGCACGTTGTCACTCGACTTACGGCAATATCGATGTGTTGAAAGCAGCTGCACGTCAGGAAGTATGGATGAACCCAATTGATGCTCAGAAACGCGGCATTAAAAACGGTGACATGATCCGCATGTTCAATGATCGGGGTGAAACCCAGATTAATGTCAAAGTGACTCCACGTATGATGCCGGGTGTAGTGGCATTAGGTGAGGGTGCCTGGTATACGCCAGACAGCAAAGGTGTCGACCATGCGGGTAGCATTAACGTGCTGACTACGCTTAGACCATCACCGCTGGCGAAAGGTAATCCTCAGCATACAAACTTAGTTGAAGTTGCGAAAGTTTAAGGAGCCGCCAATGACAACACAATATGGTTTTTTTATTGATTCAAGTCGTTGCACGGGCTGTAAAACCTGCGAACTGGCGTGTAAAGACTATAAAGATTTAACTCCGGATGTGAGTTTCCGTCGCATTTATGAATATGCCGGCGGCGACTGGCAAAAAGATGGCGATATCTGGAATCAAAACGTATTTGCTTACTATCTCTCCATTGCATGTAACCACTGTAGCGATCCTGCTTGCGTCAAAGTCTGTCCAAGTGGTGCGATGCATAAAGATGAAAACGGCTTTGTGCTGGTTAATGAAGAGGTTTGTATCGGCTGTCGTTATTGCCATATGGCCTGCCCATATGGTGCTCCACAATATAACGCCGCTAAAGGTCATATGACTAAGTGCGATGGTTGCCATGAGCGAGTGATAAAAGAGGGTAAAAAGCCAATCTGCGTAGAATCTTGTCCTCTACGTGCGCTGGACTTTGGGCCAATTGATGAACTGCGCGAGAAGCACGGTCGTCTGGCTGAGATTGCACCATTACCGGCTGAAAAATATACCCGGCCGAATATTGTGCTGAAACCTAACGCCTGTAGTCGTCCTGTTGGTGACACTACTGGTCATTTATCCAATCCGAAGGAGGTTTGATATGGAACTGGGATGGCATGAATGGCCGTTGATGTTATTCACCGTACTGGGCCAGTGCGCTGTCGGTGGGTTTATTGTTTTAGGCCTGGCACTTCTGTGCAATCAAACAACAGACGAGCAGAGAAAATCGATTCATAAAGGCATGTTCTTTATCTGGGTTCTGATGGGTATTGCGTTTATTGCTTCAGTGATGCACCTGGGAACTATTGCTCGCGCCTTTAATTCGTTAAATCGCGTAGGTGAGTCCGGCCTGAGTAATGAAATTGCTTTAGGCTCTGCGTTCTTTGCCATTGGTGGCTTCTACTGGCTAATTGCAATAATGGGCAAAATGCCTCAGGCGTTGGGTAAAGTTTGGTTGATTATTGGTATGGTTGCTGGCATAGCGTTTGTTTATGCTATGTGCCGTGTATATCAGATCGATACAGTACCAACCTGGCATAACGGTTATACCACGCTGAATTTCTTCCTGACGGTATTCATAGGAGGCCCTCTGTTGGGTTGCCTGTTAAAGAACCGTGACTGCAACTGCAGTGGGAAGTTACTGGCTGCGGTAAGCGTGATTGCTTTGCTGGTCAGCATTGGTTCAGCGTTAATGCAAGGTACCGAACTGGCTGGAATGCATAGCACGGTGACGTCTGCCATGGCGTTGGTACCTCAGTTTGGTAAATTGATGGCTCTGCGTTTAGTTCTGGTCGCTATTGGCCTGGGACTGTGGATTTATCCAATGTTAAAAGGCAATAAGCCAGGAACTCCGGCTATGTTAGCGGGTTTCATTTTGGTAGTTTGCGGTGAAATCATTGGTCGTGCGGTATTTTATAATCTGCATATGACCGTTGGTGTAACCTTTGGTGGTTAATCTGTAATACAATAAATGGCGCTCGAAAGGGCGCTGTTTATTGAGTTTCCAACTGACAGAAAGGTTATCTATGATTTCTCCTGCTACGCCTGGCCTTGCCGATCTTGATGATGTTTCGTTAACGGGTCGGATGCTGGGAGCACTGTTGTATTATGCACCGGATCGACCAGAAGTGATTTCTCTGCTTGAGTTACTCAGTAATGATAACTGGCAAGAAGAATGGCCCTGCGGTGCCATGTCTGAGATAAGAGCGGCAGCGGCGTTAATTAATACCGGATTAAATACCGAGCATCGACAAACCCTGAATGAAGCCTATCAGCGTTTGTTTATTGGGCCTGAGGCATTACCTGCACCACCATGGGGTTCGGTTTATCTGGATCGTGAGAGTGTGGTTTTCGGTAATTCGACGCTGGATCTGCGTCAATGGCAAGCTTCGCTGGGGATTGCAGTTCAACAGCAACTGCGTGAACCGGAAGATCATATTGGTTTACTGTTAATGCTGGCTGCATGGTTGGCAGAAAATCAACCCGGACAACCAGGTATTCTCTTAGGCGAACATGTGTTGCCATGGAGTAGTCGCTTTTTGACGTTACTGGAGGAGAGGGCGGAACACCCTTTCTATCAGGGGATTGCCCGGCTGACCTCCATTACTTTGGCCCACTGGCAACAGCGACTGAATGTTTCTGTAATCACTAAAGATCTATTTTTCTGATGGCTATTGATAGTCGAGATGAGAAATACTACAAAGCCTGGATGACTCACCATACGGTGAGTCGTCGGGGTTTACTCCGTGGTTTTTTTAAAGCCGGGCAGCAAACTCAGGCGCGTATTGAACATCAGGATATTGCTCGTCATGCAGGTCGTCCTCCACAAGCGATTGTGGAGTCATTATTTTTACGCTTATGTAATGGTTGTGGAGAGTGTGTATCAGCCTGTCCTTATGGCATTATTGCCATGAATAGTGGCAAGGCTGAACTGCAAATTGAATATGCCGACTGTGACTTTTGCCATAAGTGCGCGGATGTGTGTCAGACCGGGGCACTGGAGTCTCAAGTTACGCCGGATACCGGTCTGAAACCCGTTGTCGGTACCAGTTGCCTGGGGCGGATGGATAATTATTGCCGTTTGTGTGTGATGAGTTGCCCACAGCAAGCGATCGCTTTTGATTCTTTTAATCAGGTAATCGTTGATGAGGTTCGTTGTAATGGTTGTGGAAAGTGTAAACTGGCCTGCTATCACGGTCATATTTCATTAGCGCCTTTAAACTAATTTGGCTTGTTATCGGCCTGCATTGTAGTTATTTCCCTTCTCTTATATTTAATGTGTTTTTATAACAATAAAAACTAATGATCGATACGGCACTGAAAAAAACTAATACTTTGTATTAAAAGTAATTAATACAAAGTAGTTTCAGTCAGCAACAATGAATGTGTAACAATCATTTTTTTGCTAATTGACTTTTAAAACAACAGTGGGATGATGCGCAACAATTTCTCCTTCCCTTGTTTGGCATAAGAATGTCTGCGTTTAGTCGTCCCGTGCTGTTACTGCTGGCCGGGCTGTTGTTATTTACAACATCAATGGCGGTACTGAATACGCTGGTTCCTCTCTGGTTAATTCATGAATCTTTAACTACCTGGCAAGTTGGCATTGTCGGTTCGTCCTATTTCGGCGGAAATTTGTTGGGAACACTGGTAGCGGGGTTCTGTATAAGTACATTAGGGTTTAACCGAACCTATTACTATTCCTGTGCACTTTTTATTGCAGCAACGCTATTGTTGGGCGTATCCGTTGGTTTTGTTAGCTGGAGCCTGTGGCGCCTGTTAGCGGGGGTCGCCTGTGCCGTTATTTGGGTAGTAGTGGAAAGTGCATTATTACGCAGTGGAACCATCAAGACTCGTGGGCTTTTGCTTGCTGCCTATATGGTTATTTACTATGCGGGAACGTTGATAGGGCAGTTGTTATTAGGCGTAGTTCCTACCAATCTGAGTGACATACTGCCCTGGGTGATTGGCTTGCTGTTGCTGGCTGTTTTACCATTGCTGTTTGCCCGCTTCCCTAAACCAGAGCACGCTGATAAAAAACTATCCGTATGGCTGATGTGTCGCCGTCGTGATGCCCGGCTGGGTATTGTTGGCTGTATTATTTCTGGGGTGGTGATTGGTTCACTATATGGTCTGCTGCCGATCTATCTTTCTCATGCTGGTTACAGAGATGCCGATGTGGGTTCCTGGATTACCTTGATGGTAGGTGCCGGTATTGTTGGGCAACTACCCGCAGGTAAGCTGGTTGAACGTTATGGCAGGGTGTTTGTTCTGCGTATTCAGGTGTTTGCTATCATTGTTAGCTCAATGGTGATTATTAGTGGTTATCCCTTGGCTCCCGCGCTGTTTATATTAGGTTTTTCCGGCTTTACGCTCTACCCGGTAGCGATGGCATGGGCTTGTGAAAAAGTGGACACCAGTGAGCTGATAACCATGAATCAGACGCTTTTGTTAAGCTATACGGTAGGAAGTCTGGCGGGACCGGCGTTAACGGCTACATTAATGCAGCACTATTCCGACCGATTATTGTTTGTGGTGATAGCGGTGGCGGCAGCAATATTTTTGATAATGTTGTTTAACCGGGCGCAGCACCATCGTAATCCATTGGCGATGCAGTAAAGCTTAGGGGCATTAATTTTTAAAAAGCCCGTAATAAATTACGGGCTTTTAGCATAAGCGTGGCCTGAATATTAATAGATCACCTTGTGACCGTACTCTTCGAGGATGGATTTTACGCGATCCATGATCTCTTTAGTGGGTGGTTTCACACCATCAAGACCATATTCTTCACCCATAGCAACCCACTTGTGTTTACCTAATTCATGGTAAGGGAGCAGCTCTATTTTCTCGATATTAGTCATATTCTGGGTAAATTCACCCAGCATACGGGCAGATTTTTCATCATCAGACCAGCCGGGAACTACCACATAGCGAATCCAGGTTTTCTGGTTACGTTTAGCTAAATGACGAGCAAATTCCAGAGTACGATGGTTGGATACCCCCACCAGATTTTGATGCACGCTATCATCCAACTGCTTTAAATCCAGCATCACCAGATCGGTTACATCCAACAGTTCATCAATCACTGCATCATAACGACGAACAAAGCCGTTTGTATCCAGACAGGTGTGAATCCCTTCTTTTTTACAGGCGCGGAACCAATCGCGGACAAATTCAGCCTGTAAGATAGCTTCACCACCCGATGCGGTAACACCACCGCCGGAAGCGTTCATAAAGTGGCGATAGGTAACAATCTCTTTCATCAGATCGTCAACCGACACTTCTTTACCGCCGTGAGTATCCCAGGTATCGCGGTTGTGGCAGTAAAGACAACGCATCAGACAACCCTGAAAAAAGACGATAAAACGAATTCCCGGACCGTCGACGGTACCGCAGGATTCAAATGAGTGAATGCGACCATTTACTGCTGACATTACGGTGTACTCCAAAATTGACCCACCAAAAGGGCCCAACGTGTTTGCTTCTGAGACAGTCAGTCTTTGTCATCGAATAAATTTTTTTGACCAGACTATCTGTTAATTGTGTTTTTCAGTTTATCAAATTAACGAGTTGCTTTGGTTGAACCTCTATTCTATGACATTCTGGTTAAGATTTCTTTTAAAGCTGGTGTTTTTATTATTAATGAAAAAAGCCCTGCAAAATATTGCAGGGCTTCATTTTCAGAGCATTTTCAAACTAATTAAATTAGATAGTTTGAGTGAATGTCCGGGTAATAACGTCTTGTTGCTGTTCTTTAGTCAGTGCGTTAAAACGCACTGCATAACCAGATACGCGGATGGTTAACTGAGGATATTTCTCAGGATTTTCCATAGCGTCTAACAGCATTTCGCGGTTCATAACGTTAACGTTCAGGTGTTGACCACCTTCAATGCTGGCTTCGTGGTGGAAGTAACCATCCATCAGGCCTGCAAGGTTAGCTTTACGAACATCGTCATCTTTACCCAGTGCATTTGGAACGATAGAGAAGGTATAAGAAATACCATCTTTTGCGTAAGCAAATGGCAGTTTAGCAACAGAAGTCAGAGAGGCAACCGCACCTTTCTGGTCACGACCGTGCATTGGGTTAGCACCTGGTCCGAATGGTGCGCCAGCGCGACGGCCATCTGGGGTGTTACCTGTTTTCTTACCATATACCACGTTTGAAGTGATGGTCAGAACAGACTGAGTAGGGATTGCGTGGCGATAGGTACGCAGTTTCTGAATTTTCTTCATGAAACGTTCTACCAGATCACAAGCGATATCATCAACACGAGAGTCGTTGTTACCGAACTGTGGATATTCACCTTCAATCTCAAAGTCAACTGCCAGACCGTCTTCGTCACGGATTGGTTTAACTTTTGCGTACTTGATAGCAGACAGGGAGTCAGCGGCAACTGACAGACCAGCAATACCACATGCCATGGTGCGAACCACGTCACGATCGTGCAGAGCCATCAGGGCTGCTTCGTAGCTGTATTTGTCATGCATATAGTGAATCACGTTCAGTGCAGTCACGTACTGTTTTGCTAACCAGTCCATGAAATGATCTAAACGGTCCATTACTTTGTCATAATCCAGTACTGCATCGGTCATGGCTGCTTCTTTTGGGCCAACCTGGATCTTCATTTTTTCATCCATACCGCCGTTAATAGCATACAGCATGGTTTTAGCCAGGTTTGCACGAGCACCGAAGAACTGCATTTGTTTACCAACGATCATTGGGCTTACGCAGCAAGCGATAGCATAGTCATCGTTGTTAAAGTCAGGACGCATCAGGTCATCGTTCTCATATTGTACAGATGAGGTATCGATAGACACTTTAGCCGCATACTTTTTAAATGCGATTGGTAACTTCTCAGACCACAGGATGGTCATGTTTGGTTCCGGAGAAGGGCCCATGGTGTACAGCGTGTTCAGGAAACGGAAACTGGTTTTAGATACCAGAGTACGACCATCAACACCCATACCAGCCAGAGATTCTGTTGCCCAAATTGGGTCACCAGAGAACAGCTCATCATATTCAGGAGTACGCAGGAAACGAACCATACGCAGCTTCATCACTAAATGGTCGATCAGCTCTTGAGCTTCGCTTTCAGTGATTAAGCCTTTTTTCATGTCACGTTCGATGTAAACGTCAAGGAACGTTGATACACGACCGAAGGACATTGCCGCACCGTTTTGTGATTTTACTGCTGCCAGGTAGGCGAAGTAAGTCCACTGAACGGCTTCACGAGCATTAGTTGCCGGAGCAGAAATATCACAGCCGTATTTTGCTGCCATTTCTTTCATTTGACCCAGTGCACGATGTTGCTCAGCAATCTCTTCGCGCAGCTGAATAGTCATTTCTAAGTCTTCACCGTTTTCCATTTTCTCTTGCAGAGACTGGAATTGAGCGTATTTGTCAGCCATCAGGAAGTCGATACCATAGACTGCTACACGACGGTAGTCACCGATGATACGGCCACGGCCATAAGCATCTGGCAAGCCGGTTAATACACCGGATTTACGGCAGTTCAGGATGTCTTTGGTATAAACATCAAAAACGCCCTGGTTGTGAGTTTTACGATATTCAGTGAAGATTTTTTTCAGTGATGGATCGAGTTCACGACCATACACCTGACAAGAACCTTCAACCATTTTAATGCCGCCAAATGGAATAATGGCACGCTTTAATGGCGCGTCGGTTTGTAAACCAACGATGGTTTCTAATTCTTTATTGATATAGCCAGCATCATGAGAGGTAATGGTTGAAGCTAGGTCAGTGTCAAAATCGACCGGCGCATGAGTGCGGTTCTCGATTTTGATGCCTTCCATCACTTTATCCCATAGCTTGTCAGTCGCATCAGTTGCGCCAGCCAGGAAAGATTCATCACCTTCATATGGGGTGTAGTTTTTTTGGATAAAGTCACGAACGTCAACATTATGTTTCCAGTCGCCTTCTTTAAACCCTTCCCACGCTTTGACAAACTTTTGGTTAAGCTCGGTCATTTTTTACCTACCTTTCGTATTCTAAGGAAATTGAATTAACCTTTTATTGAAGGAAGCGTCGAACTAGTGCTTCCCACCACGTAAATACATTGCCCAAAAAGGCAAACCTACCATTAACCCACCGATGATGTTACCGATTGTCACGGGGATTAAGTTGTCTATAACAAAGTTACTAACAGTCAGGCTTGGAAATTGCTCCGGAGTGGCGTTAATCATGTGCCAGAACTCAGGAGATGCAAAATTCTTAATAACGATTCCCATTGGAATCATAAACATGTTTGCAATGCTGTGCTCAAAACCGCTGGCAACAAACATCGCTACGGGAAGGATCATGACCAGCATTTTATCGGTCAAACTGCGCCCGGCGTAGCTCATCCATACTGCTAAACAGACCATCAGGTTAGCTAGTGTACCAAGAGCAACCGCTTCTACAAAGGTGTGATGTAGTTTGTGGTCAGCCGTTTGAAGTACATTTAGCCCCCAAAGCCCGTTAGCGGCAGTGATTTGGCCTGCTAAAAATATAATAGCAACAAAGAATAGAGCGCCAACCAAATTGCCTAAATAAACATTGATCCAGTTACGAATCATTTGACCCCAGGTAATGTGATTGGTTGCTTTAGCAATACAGGTCATTACCGTTGAGGTGAAGAGGTCGGTGCCACAGGCAACAACCAACATCAAACCTAAAGAGAAGCAGACGCCACCTAAAAATTTAGCCACGCCAAAAGGAACATTAGCTGTTCCGGTGGTAGCGGTAATATAGAAGACAAATGCGATGGAAATAAATGCACCAGCTAATATTGCTGAGCAGAATGTAATAGCTGGATGTTTTGTAGCTTTATATATTCCCGCATTCTCGGCAACCTGAGCCATGGCGGCGGGTGATAATGCTGCGATAGGATTATCTGTTTTCACTTAATAATATCTCTGCGCCTAAATAAAGACTGAAGACTAAATTGCTTGGTGATACTAACAAAGCAGTATACTGCAAAAATTGATACTGATCATGATGAGTAAAATGAATAATTGTAAAAAAGGGCGTGAAAAAGTATTTTTTTAACATATCTCATTGATTAATATGTATAAAAACTTTTTTAATGTTTGCAAAATAATTTTAATCAATAGCTGAAACGATATCAGGTTCTGTTAATAAATTATAAATTATGTATTCAATTAAAATTTATTAATTATATATTTTTACTTTTATTTAACATTGATTCTTATTATTTCACTTTTAAAAGAGATGCTAACAAGACTCTCTATATTTTATAAAGAGTCTTGTTATTTGGTCATTTATTTAAGACAGCCGCTTAGCCGCCTGTAATTTATTGTATGCATCCAGTAAAGAGCTGTGTGTAGCCAGTTGAGTTAGATCTTGATCTACATCAAAAATACCGTGAAAGCGTTGTATTCCACGAATATTATCCCACACGGTTGCTACAGTATCTTCACCATACATACGGTTAAATGCCGGGTTGTACTGCTCCGGATCGCGTTCTTCAGCGTCTACTTGCATTAATAGCAAGGTCTGCAGGCAGCGATAGTAGTTGCGACGTTCGTCACTAAATAGTGAAGCGTTGAACTCTTGAGTCCATTCAACCCAACTTAGTGCCTGATCCATATCACCACCGGCGAGCGCCAGCATGGATTTAAGTTCACCTATACGCAGGCTACTCCAAACATTATTTGAGCCGGTTGCCATGCCCAGTAATTCACGCACGCGTACAAAGTCGTCCAGACCTTCCTGATCTATCTGTTCAATTAAAGCCAGATACTCCTCTGGCTGCCACTGGCTGGAAGGCAGACTTAAGATAGTATCTCTTAAATGTTGGCCCATATTGTTATTGGCTAATACCAGGTCTTCAGCAGGATAGATATCAGACATACCCGGAGCCAGAATACGGCAGGCATCGACACCTAAATGGGTATAATCAGCAATATAGACTTCCACTTCTTCTTTATTAAAGATAGCCATCATCGTGGCAAACTCTTCTTCAGAAGTTCCACTGAAGTCCCAGCCAACAAATTCATAGTCAGCCTGCTGTTTGAACAGATCCCATGAAATTAAACCGCTGGAATCAATAAAATGGGTTTCCAGATTGGCGTATTCGCCCACTTCTTCGTTATCAAATGTTGGCGCATTGAACACATCCAGATCTTTCAGGCTGCGACCCTGTAGCAGCTCGGTAACGGTACGCTCTAAAGCGACGCCAAAATCTGGGTGAGCGCCAAATGAAGCAAAGCAGGTTCCATTGGCGGGATTAAATAGCACAACACAGATAACAGGGTACTGACCACCCAGTGAAGCATCATAAGCAAATATTGGGAAGCCTTCAGCTTCAAGCGTGGTTATTGCTTCTTTTACCGGAGGATAAAGATTGATCATTGCCTGTGGAATTTCTGGCAGGCTAATAGCTTCAGCGATAATGCGATTTTTTACGAAACGCTCAAAAATTTCTGACAACGCCTGAACCCGCGCTTCACTGCGGTTATTACCGGCAGACATCCCGTTAGAGACATAAAGGTTGCCGATAATATTCATTGGAATGTATACCGTTTCCAGATCGGATTGACGAACAAACGGTAGGGCGCAGATGCCGCGATCGACATTGCCAGACTGTAAATCAACCAGTTCGGTAGCGGTCAGGCTCTGATCAGGATCGTAGAAGGCGTGCAGATGAGGGTCTAAGATCCCTTCAGGTAAGCTGTTGTCCGGCGAAACAGGAAACCATTTCTCATTGGGATAGTGAACAAAATCACCTTCCGAAATAGTTTTACCTAAATAGAAATCTGCAAAAAAATAGTTAGTGGATAACCGCTCAAAATATTCACCCAGAGCAGAAGCCAGAGCAGCTTTTCGGGTTGCACCTTTTCCGTTGGTAAAACAGAGTGGACAATCCTTATCACGTATATGTACCGACCAAACATTTGGAACCGGGCTAAGCCAGGAAGCCTCTTCTATATTGAACCCTAATTGTGTCAGCTTTTGTTGAAAACGAGAGATGGAGTCTTCCAGTGCTGCATCTTTACCGGGAATAAATGTTTGCGTTGTCGCAGAAGTGATTGTTTGCATTAATGTTTAGGCTCTTGATTTTAATGGGATTATCCATTTCTGTTTCGTCAGTTTAACGATCCGGCATCATACGGGGTTTTTGGTCATAGCTCCATAGTGCGTAGTGCAATAATTAATTAGCTCAATGATTCAATAAATGTTAGTTCTCGGGCGTAATGTCACAGAAAAAAAATAGAATACTCAGATAATACAGTGAGTTTCAGAATATTAATGAATTTTTAGGTGTCAGAACTTAATTACGTAGGGTTATAATTTTTCGCGTAAGTGATTAACTTCCAACATGTTAGTATTTTTGTTGTTTCATGATTGACTATTTAAAACGTATCAATAACTCATCCTGATTTTTACTTTAAGAATAACGAAGATAGGAGATTAAGTATGTCAGTGTTTAAGAAGACTGCTCTTGGTGCTTTGCTTTGTTGTATCGCCGTACCTGCGTTAGCAAAATTACCTACTATTACCGTGCTGGCAACAGGCGGAACCATTGCTGGCGGAGGCGTTTCAGAAACACAATCCAATTATGTTGCCGGGCAGTTTGGTGTTGAACGTTTAGTAGATGCTGTTCCACAGTTAAAAGAAATTGCTGATATTAAAGGAGAACAGATTGTTAATATCGGTTCACAGGATATGAATGATGAAGTCTGGCTTAAGTTAGCCAAAACTATCAATGAACGTTGTGACAGTAGTGATGGCTTCGTGATTACTCACGGTACCGATACGATGGAAGAAACCTCTTACTTCCTTAATCTGACGGTAAAATGTAATAAGCCAGTGGTCATGGTTGGAGCAATGCGCCCGGCTACGGCTATGAGCGCAGATGGCCCATTCAATCTTTATAACGCCGTGGTCGTTGCTTCCGATAAGAATTCTGCAGGTCGTGGCGTATTGGTGGCGATGAATGATGTGGTTGTTGGTGGTCGGGATGTAACGAAAACCAGTACTACCGGCGTTCAGACTTTCCAGGCGGTCAATTATGGGCCACTGGGATACATCCATAATGGCAAGGTTGACTATCAGCGGATGCCAACACGTGCTCATGCACCAGAGGCACCGTTTGATGTAAGTAAACTAACCGAGCTACCAAAAGTCGACATTATCTATAGTTATGCAAATGCTTCGGCGGCCCCGGTTAAAGCCTTACTGGCTGATGGTACCAAAGGTATTGTTACCGCAGGTGTGGGTAACGGTAACTTATATAAAACGGTATTCGATGCACTGGTTAATGCCAGAGAGCAAGGGACTGTAGTGGTTCGTTCTTCACGCGTGCCGACGGGGTCTACAACTCAGGATGCAGAAATTGATGACGTTAAATACGGTTTCGTTGCATCAGGCACCCTGAATCCGCAAAAAGCACGAGTGTTGCTGCAGTTGGCATTGACTAAAACTCAAGATCCGACCGAAATTCAGAAGATGTTCAATGAGTATTAATGAATAAATTTTAATGATTAGTCTTTAGTCATAGCGGATGCCAGTATGACAAATGGTGTCCGCTATTTTTTTACTTTCTTCAGGTGACCGGAACATTTGTTGTTTCTCATCTAATGACGATGAATATCGCCATCCAGTTGCTGCTTTTAGTTAATTCATTCGCTTTCTTTGCTATCTACAACATACTTTTCTACGACTGGTAGCAAAGTTGATGCCGCTCAGTATGAAAAATTAATCAGAACTGATGCATAAAGCATTGCAGCAAAACTAAGTGAATGATAAAACCGATAATCCTATTTCTAAAAACTAATCCATAATCTCTATCAGGGCGGTGAAGTAAATGGCACAGGTATTTAATTTTAGTGCAGGGCCGGCAATGTTACCGGTTGAAGTGTTACGTCAGGCACAGCAAGAACTTTGTGATTGGCAGGGGCTCGGCACATCGGTCATGGAAATTAGCCACCGCAGTAAAGAGTTTATTCAGGTAGCCGAAACGGCAGAGCGCGATTTGCGCGATCTGATGAAGATTCCTGATAATTATAAAGTGCTGTTTAGTCATGGCGGTGCCCGCGCTCAATTTGCTGCTATCCCATTAAATTTATTGGGCGACGCGACTCAGGCTGATTACATTGATGGTGGCTATTGGGCTCACAGTGCCATTCAGGAAGCGGCTAAATATTGTACGCCAAACGTGTTTGATGCAAAAACGCAAATTGATGGATTATCAGCTATCAAGCCAATGAAAGATTGGATATTGAACGACAAATCTGCCTATGTTCATTTCTGTCCAAATGAGACAATTGATGGTATTGCTATTGATGAACAGCCAGATTTTGGTGATAGGGTTGTTATCGCGGATCTCTCATCAACTATTTTATCTCGTCCAATTGATGTCAGTCGTTATGGTGTCATTTATGCCGGGGCCCAAAAGAATATTGGACCGGCAGGTATTACAGTGATCATCATACGTGAAGACTTGTTGGGTAAGGCTCGCAAAGAGACGCCATCTATTCTCGATTTTACCGTGTTGGATGAGTATGACTCGATGTTCAATACGCCACCAACCTTTGCCTGGTATCTGTCCGGACTGGTATTTAAATGGTTAAAGGCTCAGGGTGGATTGACGGAGATGGCTCGTCGTAACGAAGAGAAAGCATCACATCTGTACAACTTTATTGATAACAGTGATTTCTATCGTAATGGTGTCGCGATCCCTAACCGTTCCTGGATGAACGTTCCATTCCAACTGGCGGATGGTGCGTTGGATAAAGTATTCCTGGAGGAGGCTCAGGTTGCAGGTTTACATGCCCTGAAAGGGCATAGAGTCCTGGGTGGAATGCGTGCATCTATCTATAACGCGATGCCACTGGCTGGCGTTCAGGCATTAACTCAGTTTATGGCTGATTTTGAACGACGTCATGGCTAATTGTCGTTTGTTTATAACAGTGTAAATTCAACAGCAATAACCCACTGACAGGCAATTCAGAACCTCTGTCAGTGGGTTATTGTGTAGCCATATAAACATCAGACGAAAACTTATAATGATTGAGAGCTAACCCAATGAAAACGATAGGACTTATCGGTGGTATGAGTTGGGAGTCAACCATACCTTATTATCGCCATATTAATGAAACCATCCGCCATCATCTCGGCGGCTTACATTCGGCTAAGATTGTGCTATTGAGCGTTGATTTTCAGGAAATAGAACAGTTACAACATCAGGGCGATTGGGTTGCCGCAGGTGAACATCTGGCTGAGGCTGCGCGTAAACTCGAAGGTGCAGGGGCTGATTTTCTGGTTATCTGTACCAACACTATGCACAAAGTGTATGAAACGGTAGAGAATGCGGTTGGAATTCCGGTTTGTCATATTGCCGATGCAACAGCAGAAGTGATTCTGGAAGATAGTATTAAGAAAGTTGGCCTGTTAGGCACGCGTTTCACCATGGAACAGGATTTTTATAAGGGACGGCTCAGTGGCCAGCATGGCATTGAAGTTATCGTACCGGATGAAGCGGATCGCGAAATTGTACATCGCGTTATTTATCAAGAGCTTTGCATGGGGAAAATTAACGAAGAATCCCGTCAACAGTTTAGCCGAATCATGCAACAGCTGGCAGATAAGGGCGCTCAGGGAATTATTTTGGGTTGTACTGAGATTGGTCTGTTGGTTGGTGCTAAAGATGCCTCTGTTCCTTTATATGACACCGCAGAGATACACGCCATTCGTGCAGCAGAGCTTTCACTGAAAGCCTGAAGATAACTGCAAATTAATTTTTACCGATTTGAAAATTCAAAACAGATAACAAGAGAACATTTACCCATGCTGGAATCGTTAACCCTACAACCTATTGCGAAATTTGATGGGACTATTAATTTGCCTGGTTCAAAAAGTGTTTCTAACCGGGCGTTACTTTTAGCTGCAATGGCACAGGGTAAAACCCGACTAACTAACTTATTAGACAGTGATGACGTGCGCCATATGCTTAATGCATTAAAGGCGCTGGGTGTTCATTATCAGTTATCTGATTGCCATACTATTTGTGATATCGAAGGTGTAGGTGGCCCATTAAAAGCCCATAGCGCACTGGAAATATTTCTGGGTAATGCCGGAACGGCTATGCGCCCGCTGGCAGCTGCATTAAGTTTAGGACAAGGCGACATTATTTTAACCGGTGAGCCTCGAATGAAAGAGCGGCCTATTGGTCATCTGGTCGATTCATTACGCCAGGGGGGCGCACAGATTGATTATCTGGAACAAAAAAATTATCCGCCGCTTCGCCTGCGCGGTGGATTCCAGGGCGGTAATATTTCTGTAGATGGTTCCGTCTCCAGCCAATTTTTAACCGCGTTACTGATGGCGGCACCACTGGCAACACAAGATACTCATATTACGATTAAAGGTGATTTAGTTTCAAAACCATATATTGAGATAACGCTGCATATGATGCGCGATTTTGGTGTTGAAGTGAGCCATGACAACTATCAGGTTTTCTATGTCAAAGGACAACAGCAGTATCGCGGTGTAGAACAATATTTAGTTGAAGGTGATGCTTCTTCGGCATCTTACTTTCTTGCTGCTGCAGCAATTAAAGGCGGTAGTGTGCGGGTTACAGGTATTGGTAAAAATAGCGTTCAGGGTGATATTCGCTTTGCTGATGTGCTGGAAGCGATGGGAGCCAAAATCATCTGGGGCGACGATTTTATTGAATGTCAGCATGGTGAGCTAAACGGTATTGATATGGATATGAATCATATCCCCGATGCGGCAATGACCATTGCTACCACGGCGCTGTTCGCCAAAGGGGAAACTCGCATTCGTAATATCTATAACTGGCGAGTTAAAGAGACTGACCGTCTTAGCGCAATGGCAACTGAGCTGAGGAAAGTAGGTGCAGAAGTGGAAGAGGGGGAAGATTATATTCGAGTCGTTCCACCTGCACATCTGAAGCACGCGGAAATTGAAACGTATAACGATCACCGTATGGCGATGTGTTTTTCACTGGTTGCGTTGTCCGATACGCCCGTTACTATTCTGGATCCAAAATGTACGGCTAAAACTTTTCCGGACTATTTTAAACAGTTCGCTCGTTTGAGCCAGTTGGCATAATTTCATTGTTTCAGGTGATACAGACTTTGATTGTTTGTATCCTTCAGGCTATTGATAAACCAGATAAATTAGCATCAATAAATATTCCGGTCGTAAAATCTAATATATTTTTATTGGCTTTGTGCCCGACCGGAAGACCCTTTCCCTCTCTTATTTCAGCCAATAAATGCGTTTGCTCTTCCTTTATTTATGTCCTTTTCTTATTGAAATCTAAGCTTTTGTTCTTTTTGCGTACGACCAGATCTAATACATAGCCTGTCAGTTATCCGTGATGATGAGTATAATCACGGGATATGCTTCATTGAAGCACATCATGATTTTCTGGTTTAGAGGAGCTCGATATGACAGCAGTTGTGCCGGTAATAACCGTTGACGGTCCAAGCGGAGTGGGAAAAGGAACACTTTGTCAGGCTTTGGCTGAAAAACTGGGTTGGCATTTACTGGATTCGGGGGCTATCTATCGCGTTTTAGCATTAGCAGCACTGCATCATGAAGTGGATTTGGCCTCAGAAGAAGCGCTGGTTCCTCTGGCTATTCATTTGGATGTCCGTTTTATTTCTCAACAAAACCAATTACAGGTGATTCTTGAGGGTGAAACAGTAACCAATGAAATTCGCAATGAAACTGTTGGAAATGCGGCGTCTCAAGTGGCGGCATTTCCTCGTGTCAGAGAAGCACTGCTACGTCGTCAACGGGCATTTCGAGAGGCTCCCGGACTGATCGCCGATGGTCGCGATATGGGAACTATTGTTTTTCCTGATGCACCGGTGAAAATTTTTCTCGATGCGAGTGCGGAAGAGAGAGCCAGACGACGCATGCTACAGTTGCAGGAAAAGGGGCAGTGTGTTAAATTTGAACGTCTTTTGTCTGAGATACAGGAACGGGATTCCCGGGATCGTAATCGGGCGGTTGCACCCCTTGTCCCGGCAGCTGATGCGTTGATGATGGATTCAACCCATATGAGTGTTGATGACGTGATCGAACGAGCGTTAGCTTATGTGCAAAGTGTGCTAAAATAATTCATGTCTACTGCTTATTTTTTAGGCAGTGGGCTTTTTGTGAATAACTCTGTTGCATGGATGTAAGCAGGGTATGTATAACAACCCCATCGGGCCGGATGTCAGATGGACGTTAAATTTAAGAATCCTGAAGATTAATAACATGACTGAATCTTTTGCTCAACTCTTTGAAGAATCCCTGAATGAAATTGAAACCCGTCCGGGTTCGATTGTACGTGGCGTTGTTGTTGCTATTGATAAAGACGTTGTTCTGGTTGACGCGGGTCTGAAATCAGAATCTGCAATCCCAGTAGAACAGTTTAAAAACGCTCAGGGCGAACTGGAAATCCAGGTTGGTGACGAAGTAGACGTAGCGCTGGATGCTATCGAAGATGGTTTCGGTGAAACTCTGCTGTCTCGTGAGAAAGCTAAGCGTCATGAAGCTTGGATCACGCTGGAAAAAGCTTCTGAAGAAGCTGCAACTGTTATTGGTATTATCAATGGCAAGGTCAAAGGTGGATTTACCGTTGAGCTTAACGGCATTCGTGCGTTCTTACCAGGTTCACTGGTAGACGTTCGTCCTGTTCGTGACACGCTGCATTTAGAGGGCAAAGAGCTTGAGTTCAAGGTTATCAAACTTGACCAAAAACGTAACAACGTTGTTGTTTCTCGCCGTGCTGTAATCGAATCAGAAAACAGTGCAGAGCGCGATCAACTGCTGGAAAACCTGCAAGAAGGCATGGAAGTTAAAGGTATCGTTAAGAACCTTACTGACTACGGTGCATTCGTTGATCTGGGCGGCGTTGACGGCCTGTTACACATTACTGATATGGCATGGAAACGCGTTAAGCATCCTAGCGAAATCGTTAATGTTGGCGATGAAATCCTGGTTAAAGTTCTTAAGTTCGACCGCGATCGTACCCGTGTTTCACTGGGTCTGAAGCAGTTAGGCGAAGATCCATGGGTAGCTATTGCTAAGCGTTATCCGGAAGGTACTAAGCTGACTGGCCGCGTAACCAACCTGACTGATTACGGCTGCTTCGTTGAAATCGAAGAAGGCGTTGAAGGTCTGGTACACGTTTCAGAAATGGATTGGACCAACAAAAACATTCATCCATCTAAAGTTGTTAACGTGGGTGATGTGGTTGAAGTTATGGTTCTGGATATCGACGAAGAACGTCGTCGTATCTCCCTGGGTCTGAAGCAGTGCAAAATTAACCCATGGCAGCAATTCGCAGAAACCCATAACAAGGGCGAGCGTGTTGAAGGTAAGATCAAGTCAATCACTGACTTCGGTATCTTCATCGGCTTAGACGGCGGTATTGATGGTCTGGTTCACCTGTCTGACATCTCCTGGAACGTTGCCGGAGAAGAAGCGGTTCGTGACTATAAGAAAGGTGACGAAATCGCCGCTGTGGTTCTGCAAGTTGACGCAGAACGTGAGCGTATCTCCTTAGGCGTTAAGCAATTAGCTGAAGATCCATTTAACAACTACCTGGCTAACAACAAGAAAGGTGCTATTGTTAAAGGGAAAGTTACAGCAGTTGACGCAAAAGGTGCTACAGTTGAATTAGCAGGTGGCGTTGAAGGTTACCTGCGTGCTTCTGATGCAAGCCGTGATCGTGTTGAAGATGCAACTACGGTTCTGAGCGTTGGTGATGAAGTTGAAGCTAAATACACCGGTGTTGATCGCAAAAACCGTGTAATCAGCCTGTCTGTACGTGCTAAAGATGAAGCTGATGAGAAAGAAGCCGTTGCTACTGTTAATAACACTAACAGTGCTAAGCAAGAAGAAGGTGGATTCTCTAACGCTATGGCTGAAGCATTTAAAGCAGCTAAAGGCGAATAATGGCGAGGGGCAGCGATGCTGCCCCTTCGGTAGTTGAGCTGATAAGCTTGGAGGAACGATGACCAAGTCTGAACTTATAGAAAGACTCGCTAGTAGACACACTCATTTACCAACTAAATCCGTTGAAGATGCAGTGAAAGAGATGCTTGAACATATGGCGGTAACTTTAGCCGGTGGTGAACGCATCGAGATCCGTGGGTTTGGCAGTTTTTCTCTTCACTACCGTGCCCCGCGTGTTGGACGTAACCCTAAAACGGGTGAGAAAGTGGAACTGGAAAGCAAATATGTTCCTCACTTCAAACCAGGTAAAGAGTTACGCGATCGTGCGAATATTTACGGCTAATAATCCGTAAATCATTGCCAGTTTGATTTAATTGTAAAATCCGGATCGGTTAATCTGTTCCGGATTTTTTATTGGTTTAAATTTTATAAATTACCGAAAAATTCGGTCTGCCTCGCAATATCCATGTTGTCACTGACAGGCAATATAAAATATTGCCATCCAGTTCTATATTCTGCTTTTTTCCCCTTCGTTCTGTAATAGATATCCATTTATAAAGCTGAATAACAAACCAGTATCGGATGTTATTCAAGGATCTCTATTTTGCGTTCAGCACTTTCAATCGATCTTATTTCATGTGCGGTGATTAGCGGGATTTTACCTTTGCTATTTCTTCCTCAACTTCCTTCTCCATCGACCTGGTGGGGAGTCGCGGTGATGACTGTTTTGTGCGCTGGATGCCGGATAAATCAACTAAGACTCTTATCTATTGTATTGCTCAGTTTTCTATGGAGTACGCTGTATGCAGAAAATATTTATCGTCAGGTTGATGGCTATGTCGGACGAACAGCCCGGGTTCAAGGGGAAATAGTCAGTGCCCATATCAACACACAACAATCTCAGACGCTGTTGTTAAGAGTGACGCAGATAGATGGGCATTCATTATCATGGATTGAACATTTCACTTTACCTCTGCACTTTTCGATGACCGATCAGATAATTTCGCAACAAATGGCAGCAGGTCAGCAATGGCAGTTAAATTTATTATTCAGAGCGGTTCACAGTCGTTTAAATCAAGGCGGTTATGACCAGCAACGCAGAGCCATGGCTACACATCAACCATTGATTGGAATAGTCAAATCAGCCAAAGTTATTGATGAATCGACAGATATCCGGCAGAAATTAATTAGTCGGGTGCAACAGGTTATAACACCTTTAGCAACCCGGGACATTATTCTGGCTCTTGCATTTGGCGAACGGGGAGGGATGCAACCAGAACGAAGGTCACTGTTTTTACAAACAGGAACTGCTCATTTGATGGCGATATCAGGTTTACACATTTCGCTGGCGGCCTTGTTGGGCTGGGTTCTGACCAGAGGTATACAGTACTTCTTCCGCAATCGTTATATAGGTTTGTGGTTTCCGGTATTATCCGGATGGATAACTGCAATACTGTACGTCTGGCTATCGGGGGCTAATCCTCCCGCTTTAAGAGCTTTTC
Source organism: Limnobaculum allomyrinae (assembly GCF_016649425.1). Lineage (GTDB taxonomy): Bacteria > Pseudomonadota > Gammaproteobacteria > Enterobacterales > Enterobacteriaceae > Limnobaculum > Limnobaculum allomyrinae. Next base: position 131,977 of record NZ_JADRCR010000007.1, on the reverse strand, counting down.
TGGCACTGTCATTCTGGATGTTACTAAGAGTGAAGGGTATTAACTGGACACCATGGCAGGTCTGGCTGCGCATTATTACGCTGTTATTGATATTTGATCCTTTGATGATTCTCTCGGACAGTCTATGGGTGTCCTGTCTGGCTGTTGCCGGATTAATATTTTGGTTTCAATGGGTTCCATTACCTGATTGGATAACGCTTCGTTATCGAATGTTGGCTCGTTGGTTACATCTACAGTTAGCTATGATGATTTTGCTTATACCTGTACAACTCTTTATGTTCCATGGCATTAGTTGGACATCTTTCCCTGCGAATCTGGTTGCTGTACCCGTGGTCTCATTTGTGACAGTACCAGCAATCTTATTAGGATTACTCTTTTGTTGGTTACCATCACTGGCAATATTATTTTGGCGGATTGCTGATTATTCATTATCAGGCGTGCTGTATATACTGGAGGCGTTGCAACAAGGATGGGTGACAACCGCAGGTTCCATGCTGCTATTTAGTGGATTAGGTTGGTTGTTGATCATTTGCTGGCGTCTCTCATTATGGCGCTGTGGGTTATTTACTCCATGGATAACGTTCATTGCAATTCTGGTTCCTTTTTGGCAGAAGCCTGATGAAACGTGGCGGATTGATATGTTGGATGTTGGTCATGGATTAGCCATGCTTATTCGACAGGGTGAGCAGGCTATTATTTATGATACGGGTAATCGCTGGAGTCATGGTTCTATGGCAGAAAAGGAGATTTTACCATTTCTGAATTGGCACCATTTATCGCTGCTGGGCATTATTATCAGTCATCAGGATTTGGACCATATTGGTGGTCTGGAAGTATTACAGAAAGTCTATCCCGAAGCCTGGTTACGTACTTCGGTAATTTCATCAGGAGAACGTTGTCAACAAGGAGATAGCTGGCAATGGGGTCATTTAACCTTTAATGTTCTCTGGCCTCCTGCTTTAACTACGCGTGCTTATAATGGCAACTCTTGTGTATTACGTATCAGTGATGGTAAATACAGCGTATTGTTGACTGGTGATTTGGAAAGTGGTCAAGAACTGAGTTTGGTGAAACACTATGGTGATAAACTGAGCAGTAATATTTTACAAACTCCCCACCATGGTAGTAAAAGTTCATCCACAATCTCCTTTATACAAGCCGTTAATCCACAAGCTACATTAACCTCGGTATCACGCTATAATCCCTGGCGTCTTCCGGCTGAAAGTGTGGAACAACGTTATAAAAAATCCAGGATAGAGTGGATTTCCACTGCAAAATCCGGTCAGGCTAGTGTATTGTTTTATAAGGATAAATATAGAATATTAACCTTCAGGGAGCATTTTATGCCTCGTTGGTATCACCAGTGATTTGGTTCTTTGCTTCATAATGAGTAGAATAACGCGCTATTTCGCATAATGTTGGTAACTAATGTTGAATGATAAAGACCTAACAACGTGGCAAACATTTGGCCGTTTATGGCCATTGATTAAGCCATTTAAGCTCGGATTAATTGTCGCTGCCGTGGCACTGATTTTGAATGCCGGTACTGATGCCATGATGCTCTCATTATTAAAACCTCTATTGGATGATGGTTTTGGTAAGACGGGAAGCCGCGTATTAGTCTGGATGCCATTGGTTGTGCTTGGGCTGATGGTCATGCGCGGCATTACCAGCTATGTATCAACCTATTGTTTATCATGGGTTTCGGGCAAAGTGGTGATGACTGTTCGTCGTCGGCTATTTGGTCATATGATGAATATGCCGGTTTCATTCTTTGATCAGCAATCAACGGGAACATTATTGTCCCGTATTACTTACGATTCTGAGCAAGTTGCATCTTCTTCTTCCGGTGCACTGATTACCGTGGTTCGTGAAGGGGCTTATATACTGGCTCTGTTTGGTATCATGTTCTATAACAGCTGGCAGTTATCTTTGATTTTGGTGATTCTGGCGCCGGTTGTCTCTTTTGTTATCCGCTTTGTTTCCAAGCGTTTTCGCAGCATCAGTAAAAATATGCAAAACACCATGGGACAAGTTACGGCCAGTGCTGAACAGATGCTAAAAGGGCATAAAGAAGTATTGCTGTTTGGCGGTCAGGATGTAGAAACTAATCGTTTTAATAAAGTCAGTAACAGAATGCGCCAGCAGGGTATGAAGATGGTTGCCGCATCTGCGATATCTGATCCTATTGTCCAGCTAATCGCATCAACGGCGCTGGCGATGGTGCTATTTGCAGCCAGCTTCCCAAGTATTATGGATACTCTGACTGCGGGTACTATAACGGTAGTGTTCTCTTCGATGGTGGCATTAATGAAGCCACTTAAATCGTTAACTAACGTTAATGCTCAATTCCAACGTGGTATGGCGGCCTGTCAGACATTATTTGCCATTCTGGATATGGAAACAGAACAGGATACAGGCACCTTAAAAGTCGATCGGGTACAGGGCAATGTTGAATTACGTAATGTGACATTTACTTACCCAACCAAAGATGAACCTGCACTACGAAATATCAACCTGACGATCCCGGCTGGAAAAACAGTGGCATTAGTGGGGCGTTCTGGCTCGGGTAAATCAACTATTGCGAATTTATTAACGCGTTTTTATGACATTCAGGAAGGTGAGATTCTGATTGATGGACATGAAATCCGTGAATATACCCTGGCATCATTGCGTTCTCAGGTGGCGGTAGTTTCTCAAAGCGTTCACCTGTTTAATGACACCATTGCTAATAACATCGCTTATGCCCGTACCACTGAATATTCTCGTGAAGACATAGAGAAGGCTGCAACGATGGCATATGCCATGGACTTTATTAATAAGATGGATAATGGCCTGGATACGATAATTGGTGAGAATGGTGTATTGCTATCTGGCGGTCAACGCCAGCGTATTGCGATCGCCCGGGCACTGTTAAGAGATAGCCCAATTTTGATCCTTGATGAAGCCACCTCTGCGCTGGATACCGAATCAGAACGTGCTATTCAAGCTGCTTTAGATGAGTTACAAAAAAACAGGACTTCACTGGTGATTGCCCATCGCCTGTCCACTATCGAAAAAGCAGATGAAATTCTGGTTATTGAAGATGGGCGTATTGTCGAACGAGGCAACCATGAAATGCTGATTAAGAATGGCGGTACTTATGCCCAGTTGCATCGGATGCAGTTTAGCCAATGATTGAGCGCATCTGGTCCGGCGAATCCAAATTATATTTACTGCTGCTGCCACTGTCCTGGCTATATGGTCTGATTAGCGGTTTAAGGCAGCTTGGATATCGCCGTGGCTGGTTAACATCATGGCGAGCGCCGGTACCGGTTGTGGTTGTTGGTAATCTGACGGCTGGCGGTAATGGTAAAACACCAGTAGCAATTTGGCTGGTGGAGAATTTACAGCGTCGTGGAATTCGCGCAGGCGTGGTCTCCCGGGGATATGGTGGAAAATCAGATCGTTATCCTTTGGTGTTAGATCGAAACACGACGACAGACGTTGCGGGAGACGAACCGGTACTTATTTATCAACGTACCGGTGTACCGGTAGCCGTTGCCCCTGTACGTTCCGATGCCGTTAAAGCTTTACTGAATCAATTTGAACTGGATGTCATCATTACAGATGACGGCTTACAGCACTACGCATTACAGCGAGATATTGAGCTGGTCGTGGTTGATGGCGCCCGACGCTTTGGTAATGGCTGGTGGTTACCGGCTGGCCCGATGCGTGAAAGAGCAGGGCGTTTACGCTCTGTTGATGCGGTGATTATCAATGGGGGTAGTGCCCGGGAAAATGAAATACCGATGGTGCTTAAACCGGCAGAAGCGATCAATTTGCTGAGTGGTGAACGCTGTCAGGCTCGGGAGCTTCCACATGTCGTGGCAATGGCGGGAATCGGCCATCCTCCTCGTTTCTTTCAAACCTTAAATATGCTCGAGGTACAGCCTGAGCAGACGCATGCCTTCGCTGACCATCAGTCATACTCTGAGTCTTTATTGGCAAATCTGGTTACGGCAGAACAAAGCTTACTGATGACAGAAAAAGACGCGGTAAAGTGCCGGGCCTTTGCTCAAAAAAATTGGTGGTATTTACCCGTTGATGCTCAACTTCCTGTTGAAGGTGCAGAGAAGTTATTAGCATTGATTATGAGCAAAGTTGAGAAGAAATAACCCCCTTTCTGGCTTTATTTAATACCTAAAACCAGTCTCGTTTAATCAAGTATTTCTGAGGCGTTTATCATTCATTAAACCTTCGGGTGAAATATGATATTCTTGCCCATCACAAAGTTATGTTACTCGTCCGATAATAGAGGTCGTGCATGGATCATCGTTTGCTGGAAATCATTGCTTGCCCGGTTTGTAATGGGAAACTCGCATTTAATAAAGAACGTCAGGAACTGGTTTGTAAGATTGATGGTTTAGCTTTCGCTGTCCGTGACGGTATTCCCGTATTGCTTGAAACTGAAGCACGCAAACTGACGTTAGATGAGAAAACAGCATGAGTTTTATTGCAATTATTCCTGCTCGTTACGCCTCCACTCGTTTACCGGGTAAACCACTGGCTGATATTGCCGGTAAGCCAATGGTGGTTCATGTTATGGAAAGAGCGCTGGAGTCAGGCGCTTCCAGAGTGATAGTGGCAACCGATAATATCGATGTACAAAAGGCTGTAGAAGCTGCCGGCGGTGAAGTTTGCCTTACCAGCCCACACCACAATTCGGGAACTGAGCGTTTAGCTGAAGTCATTGAACGTTATCAGTTCGGTGATGATGAAGTCATCGTTAACGTTCAGGGTGATGAGCCATTAGTGCCTCCGGTGATTATTCGCCAGGTTGCGCATAACTTAATTGGTGCTGATGCGGGTATGGCAACGCTGGCGGTGCCCATTACTTCTGTTGAAGAAGCGTTTAATCCGAATGCAGTTAAAGTGGTTATCAATAGCGAAGGTTATGCGCTCTATTTTTCAAGGGCAACCATTCCATGGGATCGCGAACGCTTTTCCGTTTCTCAGAAGGAAATTGGTGATTTCTATCTTCGTCATATAGGCATTTATGCTTACCGGGCTGGATTTATTCGTCGCTATATTAGCTGGGAACCAAGCCCGCTAGAGCAAATAGAGATGCTGGAGCAACTGCGCGTCTTATGGTACGGCGAGAAAATTCACGTTGAAGCGGCAATTGAAGTACCTTCTGTGGGGGTTGATACACCGGAAGATTTAGCCCGGGTTCGGGAAGTACTTGGCCACAAGTAAGATTAGATTTGATAGACAATAAGCCGCTCAGAATGATTCTGAACGGCTTATTTAGATTAAAGATGAATAATAACTACTCTTTGATGGTTAGCCATAAATTACCCAGCGTTTCGTACCATGCCCGTTCGCTGTGTGATAAATAGAAAGCAGAAGGGAAGGCTTTTTCCCAGGGATTAAGTGGTCCCAATGTTGCAAGTTGGTTGGCCGGGGCTGGAATAGGGTTTAATCCCTCTTTCTGAAAGATACGCATAGCTCTGGGAAGGTGGTTAGCAGAGGTCACTAATAACAGTGTTTTTTGCTGCGCTATCTGAGCGACTGCCTGAGCTTCTTCTATCGTATCTTGAGCCTGTGGCAGGATGATAATATCTTGTTCAGGAACGCCCAGGCTTTCCGCCACCATCGCTGCGACTTTCGCATTAGGTAAAGGGTTAGAAATAGCGGCCGCCCCACAAAAAATCATTTTAGCACCAGGATGTTGGCGATAAAGACGAACACCTTCAGTAACTCTTGGCAAACTATTAGGAAAAAGATTAGAGCTCGGTGCCCATTCCGGATTGTAAGTATAGCCACCGCCCAGCACCACAATATAGTCAATGGGCTCATTTTTTTGATAAGTAGCATACTGATTCTCTATCGGCATCAGTAATCGATCCGCAACCGGTTGAAGGCTTAATAGTAATAAACCAAGCCAACTGACAGTAAGTAGTGTTTTAGCACTTTTTTGCCAACGGCTAAACCAAAGCAACAGTAATGCAATAGCCATTAACAGCAGCAAGAAGGGCAAAGGAAGAAGCAAGTTGCCGATAATTTTTTTTAAAATAAATAGCATGTTTTTTCCGAAAAATAGCTGTTTTTTGTATAAAAAAACATCATCTGAATATCCAGACAGGACGAATAAGATTTATTCTATATCAGCCTGTGTCAAAATAGCAGACTGATATAATAAGAGACTCATTTGTGAGTTATGGTAATAAAGTCTGGCGGAGTCAATTTGAGAGCCACCAAAGATCGTAATTTTGATGATATTGCAGAAAAATTTTCTCGCAATATTTATGGCACAACAAAAGGCGAAATTCGTCAGACCGTATTGTGGCAGGATCTCGAACATTTGCTGTCACTTATGCCTCAGCGTCCCTTGCGCATTCTTGATGCTGGTGGTGGTGAAGGTGTAATGGCCTGTGAGATGGCTGCGCGAGGGCATCAAGTGATTTTCTGTGATATTTCAGCCGAAATGTTGAAACGGGCAGAATCAGCCGCAGCAGAAAAAGGTGTGAGCCAACAGATACAATTTATTCACTGTGCAGCAAAGGATGTATCAGATCATTTAGAACAGCCGGTAGATCTGGTATTGTTTCACGCAGTTTTAGAATGGGTTCAGGACCAGCGAGGTACGCTGGAAGCCCTAACCCAATGTCTGCAACCAGCGGGCATGTTATCATTGATGTTTTACAATTATAACGCACTGTTATTTCGTAATATTACGTTAGGTAATTTTGGCTATATTGAAGCCGGGATGCAAAAAAAGAAAAAGCGCACACTGTCACCTGACCGACCATTAGAACCTCAGCAGGTCTATAATTGGTTAGATGAAATGCAGATGGTTACCATCAGCAAGAGTGGAGTTCGGGTTTTTCATGATTACGCACAGAATAAACAACAACAGCAGCAGGATTTTGCTGCCTTGCTGGCACTGGAATTGCGCTATTGCCGACAAGAGCCGTTTGTCAGTTTGGGACGTTATATTCATGTGATAGCACAAAAGCCAAACGAGTCGAACGTAAAGGATGAACTATGAGTGATTTTTCCCAGACTGTACCGGAACTGGTCGCCTGGGCTCGTAAAAATGATTTTTCATTGTCGTTACCAACAGAACGTCTGGCATTTTTATTAGCCATTGCCACGCTGAACAGCGATCGGCTGGATGGTGAAATGAGCGAAGGCGAGCTGGTTGATGCATTCAGACACGTTAGCAAAGGGTTCGAGCAAACGCACGAAACCGTTGCCGTACGCGCCAACAATGCTATCAATGATATGGTTAAGCAACGACTTTTGAACCGTTTTACCAGTGAACTGGCAGATGGCAATGCTATCTATCGTTTAACGCCTTTAGGCATAGGTATTACGGATTATTATATTCGACAGCGTGAATTCTCTTCACTGCGTCTCTCTATGCAGCTATCGATTGTTGCCCAGGAACTCAACCTGGCGGCCGAAGCGGCCGAAGAGGGCGGTGATGATTTCCATTGGCACCGAAACGTATTTGCTCCACTGAAATACTCGGTTGCTGAAATTTTTGACAGTATCGATCTCACCCAGCGCATAATGGACGAGCAGCAACAAAACGTAAAAGATGATATCGCTGCCCTGTTAGGTAAAGACTGGCGCGCTGCTATTTCGAGCTGTGAAGCCTTATTGATGGAAACTTCCGGCACTCTGCGGGAACTGCAAGACACACTGGAAGCTGCAGGTGACAAACTTCAGGCCAATTTATTGCGCATTCAGGATGCCACAATGAATAATTCTGAACTGCTGTTTGTCGATAAATTGGTATTGGATTTACAGTCCAAACTGGATCGTATTATCAGTTGGGGGCAGCAGGCTATTGACCTGTGGATTGGCTACGATCGCCATATTCATAAATTTATCCGTACTGCGATAGATATGGATAAGAACCGAATCTTCTCCCAACGTTTACGTCAATCACTACAAACCTACTTTGACCAGCCATGGGCGTTAACTTACGCTAATGCAGAACGTCTGTTTGATATGCGTGATGAAGAGCTGGCTCTGCGTAGTGAAGAGGTTACCGGGGAGCTTCCACCGGATTTAGAATTTGAAGAATTTACCGAAATGCGAGAGCAAATCGCAGCGCATATTGAAGTTGCGCTTGAGGTTTATCGACGGGATGCCCGGCCGTTAGATCTCGGTGCAGTCATGCGTAGCTATTTGACTCAATTCCCACGCTCCCGCCATTTTGACGTAGCCCGACTGTTAGTCGATCAGGCCGTCAGACTTGGTGTGGCAGATGCTGATTTCTCCGGATTGCCTGCCGAATGGCAGTCGATTAACGATTACGGAGCCAAGGTGCAGGCCCATGTCATCGACAAATATTGAACAAATCATGCCAGCAAAGCTGGCTCAGGCAATTGCCAACTCACTTTTCCCGGCGCTTGATAGTCAACTGCGTTCTGGCCGCCATATCGGCATTGATGAACTGGATAATCATGCTTTCCTGATGGATTATCAGGATGAGCTGGAGCTGTTTTACCAACGCTATAATGTTGAGTTAATTCGGGCACCAGAAGGGTTCTTCTATTTGCGTCCTCGCTCAACCACGCTGATATCTCGTTCAGTTTTGTCCGAGCTGGATATGATGGTTGGTAAGATCCTTTGTTATCTCTACCTCAGCCCGGAGCGATTAGCTCAGGAAGGTATTTTTAGCAGTCAGGAACTGTATGAAGAACTGATTTCGCTGGCTGATGAAAGCAAATTATTAAAATATGTCAACCAGCGCTCAACCGGTTCTGACCTTGATCGTCAAAAATTGCAGGAAAAAGTGCGAACTTCTCTTAACCGTTTGCGTCGTTTAGGCATGGTGACGTTTATGGGTACCGACAACTCTAAGTTTCGAATTACCGAGGCAGTATTCCGTTTCGGTGCAGATGTTCGCAGCAGTGATGACCCAAGAGAAGCACAATTACGTATGATTCGTGATGGTGAAGCAATGCCGCTGGAAAACAGTTTGTCACTGTCTGATGACGACCAGAATAATGAAAACGTAGCGGATAGCGCGGAGGATGAACAGGAATGATTGAACGCGGTAAATTTCGCTCGCTAACGCTGGTCAACTGGAATGGCTTTTTTGCCCGTACTTTTGATCTGGATGAGTTAGTTACCACACTTTCTGGTGGTAATGGGGCAGGGAAATCCACCACCATGGCGGCTTTCGTTACTGCTTTGATCCCCGATCTGACGCTGCTTCATTTCCGTAACACTACGGAAGCGGGAGCGACCAGCGGTTCCAGAGATAAAGGCCTGTACGGTAAGTTAAAAGCCGGTGTATGTTATGCCACACTGGATGTGGTTAACTCCCGTCATCAGCGCGTTATCTGTGGGGTTCGCTTACAGCAGGTTGCCGGTCGTGATAAGAAAGTTGATATCAAACCATTCACTATTTCTGGCTTACCGGCAGCGATACAACCAACCCAAATTTTAACAGAAACCGTCGGTGAACGTCAGGCCAGAGTATTACCACTGCCTGAATTAAAAGAGCGGGTTGAAGCTATTGAAGGGGTTCAGTTCAAGCAATTTAACTCCATTGCTGATTACCATGCCTTGATGTTTGATTTAGGTGTTATTCCTAAACGTTTACGCTCTTCTTCCGATCGTAGTAAGTTCTATCGTCTGATTGAAGCCTCACTGTACGGCGGTATCTCCAGCGCCATTACCCGTTCATTACGGGATTACCTGTTGCCAGAAAACAGCGGGGTGCGCAAAGCCTTCCAGGATATGGAATCGGCGCTGCGGGAAAACCGCATGACGTTAGAGGCTATTCGAGTCACTCAATCTGACCGCGACCTGTTTAAGCATCTGATTTCCGAAGCGACCTCGTATGTGGCAGCGGATTATATGCGTCATGCCAACGAACGTCGGGTGCATCTTGATGGTGCACTGGTATTGCGGCGCGAGTTACTTACCAGTCGTGCTCAGTTGGTTACTGAACAGTATCGCCATGTTGAAATGGCGCGGGAGCTGGCTGAGCAGTCCGGAGCGCAATCCGATCTGGAAATGGATTATCAGGCAGCCAGTGACCATCTCAATTTAGTGCAAACGGCAATGCGTCAGCAGGAAAAGATTGAGCGCTATCAAAGCGATTTAGATGAGCTGACTTACCGTTTAGAAGAGCAAAATGAAGTTGTTGCTGAATCTAATGAGCAACTGGCGGAGTATCAGGCCCGTACTGAAGGATCTGAGCTTGAAGTTGATGAACTAAAAAGCCAGTTGGCTGACTATCAGCAAGCATTGGATGTTCAGCAAACCCGAGCTATTCAGTATCAACAGGCGTTGACTGCGTTAGAACGCGCACGGGAAGTGTGTCAGCTACCTGAACTAACCGCAGACAATGCCGATGAATGGTTAGAGACCTTTACTGCTCGTGAACAAGAAGCTACCGAAGCATTGTTAGCGCTGGAGCAAAAACTTAGCGTGGCCGATGCGGCACACAGCCAGTTTGAAGAAGCCTATCAACTGGTGTGCAAAATGGCCGGTGAAGTTAGCCGGGCAGATGCCTGGAAAACAGCAAAAGAATTATTGCGTGACTGGTCATCACAACAGCATCAGGCGGAACGAGTCAATGCGTTACGCATTCAGCTTTCGGAGCTGGAGCAGCGTTTACGCGAGCAACAAGATGCAGAACGCTTACTGCAAGAGTTTTGTAAAAAAGCCGGGCATAACTACCAACTGGAAGAGTTAGAGGAAGTTCGTAGCGAACTGGAAATGCGTCTGGAAGAGCTGTCTCAGGGCGCGGCCAGCTTTGGTGAACAGAGAATGACGCTGCGTCAGGAACTGGAACAAGCCAATAGCCGTATTAAACAGCTATCTGACAGAGCTCCGGTTTGGATCGCTGCTCAGGATGCTCTCACTCAGCTTAGTGAGCAGTGTGGTGAAAGTCTGGAGAGCAGTGCTCAGATTACTGAGCAGATGCAATATCTACTGGAACGTGAACGTGAAACCACCGTTGAACGTGACCAGATATCACAGCAAAAGAGCTTAGTTGAGCAGCAAATTGAACGCCTGAGCCAACCAAGTGGTGCAGAAGACAATCGTCTGCTGGCTTTAGCTGAACGCTTTGGCGGCGTCCTGTTATCTGAAATTTATGATGACGTGGTACTGGATGATGCACCTTATTTCTCTGCCTTATACGGGCCTGCTCGTCACGGTATCGTGGTACCGGATCTTTCACTGTTACGTGAACACTTAGACTCTCTGGAAGATTGCCCGGAAGACCTGTATTTGATTGAGGGGGATCCTCAGTCATTTGATGACAGTGTTTTTGAGGCGGAAGAGCTGACTGGCGCAATCGTGGTTAAAGTTTCCGATCGCCAGTGGCGCTATTCACGTTTCCCGGAAGTGCCGTTATTTGGTCGTGCTGCTCGTGAAAACCGTCTGGAAGTACTGAGTGCAGAGCGAGAAGAACTGGCAGAACGTTATGCGACTATCTCTTTTGATGTTCAAAAAACACAGCGCTTGCATCAAAGTTTCAGCCGTTTTGTTGGTACTCATCTTTCCGTAGTGTTTGAAAGTGATCCGGAAGCGGAGATTCGCCAGTTAACCTCCCGTCGTAATGAAATTGAGCGTGAGCTGAATGGTCATGAAGGCCAGGAGCGCCAGCATAAGCAGCAGCTTGATCAAACCAAAGAAAGCATCAGCCAGCTAAACCGTATCATGCCACTGTTGCACTTGATGGGAGATGACTCCCTGATAGAGCGTGTTGAAGTGATTCGGGAAGATCTGGAAGAGGCTCAGGAAGCCGCTCGCTATGTTCAACAGCATGGCAACACGTTAAATAAACTTGAACCATTAGTGTCCGTGTTGCAAAGCGATCCAACGCAGCATGAAAATTTACAGGCCAGTTATGCTCAGGCGCAATCGGCTCAACGTCAGGCGAAACAGCAGGCTTTTGCATTAACAGAAGTGGTGCAACGTCGGGTTCATTTCAGCTATAGCGATTCGGCTGGGATGCTAACTGAAAACTCCGATTTAAACGATAAGTTGCGTCAACGTCTGGAGCAGGCAGAAGCCGAACGTAGCCGTGCCAGAGAGCAGTTAAAATCCTATCAGGCTCAGGCGGCGCAGTTTAATCAGGTACTAGCCTCTCTCAAAAGCTCTTACGATGCTAAGCGCGATATGTTGAAAGAGTTAGGGCAGGAACTGCAAGATATTGGCGTTCAGGCCGATCCAAATGCAGAGGCCAGAGCTAAACAACGTCGTGATGAGTTGTATGCCGGGCTGCACCAAAATCGCCAGCGTTGCAATCAATTAGAAAAGCAAATTACCTTCTGTGAAGCCGAGATGGACAATTTACAGAAGCGCTTACGCAAAGCAGAACGTGAATATCATCAGATTCGTGAACAGGTGGTAACCGCAAAAGCCGGTTGGTGCCTGGTGATGCGTCTGGTTAAAGATAATGATGTTGAGCGTCGCCTGCATCGTCGTGAATTAGCCTATATGGACGCAGAAGAACTGCGCTCAATGTCGGATAAAGCATTAGGTGCGTTGCGTCTGGCGGTTGCTGATAACGAACACTTGCGTGATGTACTCAGAGCCTCGGAAGATCCTAAACGTCCTGAGAGAAAAGTTCAGTTCTATATTGCGGTTTATCAGCATCTGCGTGAGCGTATTCGTCAGGATATTATTCGTACCGACGATCCGGTTGAAGCCATTGAACAAATGGAGATTGAACTGGCTCGTTTGACGGAAGAGCTGACAGCCCGTGAGCAGAAGTTGGCCATTAGCTCTAAGAGTGTGGCTAACATTATCCGCAAAACAATTCAGCGCGAGCAGAACCGTATTCGCATGTTGAACCAGGGCTTGCAGGCCGTAGCCTTTGGACAGGTTAAGAGTGTGCGTCTGAATGTTAATGTGCGTGAGGCTCACGCGACACTGCTTGAAGTGTTGTCAGAACAGCAAGAGCAGCATCAGGATCTGTTTAGCAGTAACCGTTTAACCTTCTCTGAAGCTTTGGCCAAACTTTACCAGCGTTTGAATCCGCATATTGATATGGGGCAGCGCACAGCGCAAACCATAGGTGAAGAGCTGCTGGATTACCGCAACTATCTTGAATTGGAAGTTGAAGTATATCGTGGTTCTGACGGTTGGTTGCGTGCAGAAAGTGGCGCTTTATCAACCGGTGAAGCTATCGGTACCGGTATGTCAATCCTGGTGATGGTAGTTCAGAGCTGGGAGGAAGAATCCAGACGGTTACGTGGTAAAGATATTTCTCCATGCCGCCTGCTGTTCCTGGATGAGGCGGCTCGTCTTGATGCCAACTCTATTGCGACACTGTTTGAGCTCTGCGATCGTTTGGAGATGCAACTGGTGATCGCCGCCCCGGAAAACATTAGTCCGGAGAAGGGAACAACCTATAAGTTGGTTCGTAAGGTATTCCAAAATCATGAACATGTTCATGTGGTTGGTCTTAAAGGGTTTGCAGCAGATAAAGAGCCTGCTAAAGTTGAAAGTGAGGCGAAAAAAAGTGATGAGCCAGATGTTTCTGAAGAGTTGTTACAATAAATCAATATTAGATTATTGTTTATTGTTACCTTGTTAAGATAATCTGTATTTAAGGTCGCCGAAAGGCGGCCAATTTTTCGAATGCCAATTTATACAGGATGTTTGGTAGAAATGTTTTAATTAGAGCGCATGTTTATCAAGCCATTTTAACGTTCAAATGGGGCATAGTGGCGATGGTCAATAATATGTTGGTAAAAGCAGGGGACAAAGGATGTTGTTGGTAAAACGAAAAATTATTAAAAATTTAGCGGTAAAATGTACATTAACGGCGTTGATGGCATTCCCATTAGGCGGATGTGCGGCGGATGAAGACCTGAATAATCAGGCTCCAGCGGCTATTTCTGCCGAAGCACCCGTGACAACAGAAGGTGAGCAAGTAGCAACAGCAGAAACTACCGCTGTTGAATTGCCGGTTCAAGACCCGGCACTGGTTGCCCAAACGCGTGATGCATTACTCGCGGCATTACCTGCTGGGGTAACATTAAAGTTCATGCCTGAGTTAAGTTCTGTCTATACCACTTCAGAAATGAAATCCCTGTGGGAAGACGAGAAAGTTCAGAAGTTGTTTGAACAACAGTTAGCTGAAATGGCGCTGGCAGGTATACAGCCTCAATTTGGTCAGTGGGCAAAATTACTGACTCAACCAGAAATTACTGGTATTGCCAGAGATGCTATATTATCTGATGCTCTCTTGGGCTATATGCATTTTGTTGAAGGTGTTAAAACTAATGGTAATCGTTGGTTATATAACAAAGGCTCTTACAAAATGGCCGCACCTTCAGCTGAAATGATTAGCCAATGGCAACTGGCCGTTAAAGATGGCAATTCTGACAAGTTTATCCAAAGTTTAGCCCCACAGAATACCTCCTATAGCAAAATGCATGATTTATTGAAGCCGTTAGTTGAAGATGTTCAACCATGGCCACAAATGTCGCTTGCTAAACAAAGTTTGCGTCCGGGTAACAGTAATAAAGATGTGCCTGTACTGAGAGATATTCTGGCGCGTAGCGGTCTTATCAAAGGTGATGCCGCGTCTCATGCTACAACAGAAGGCCAAACTTCGGCGCCTAAGAAAAATGTATCGTTGGTATACAGCGGCGAGTTGGTGGATGGCGTAAAACGTTTCCAACAAATGTATGGCATGGAAACTGACGGTGTCATCGGTAATACGACTCGTGAAGCGTTAAATATGGCTCCGCAAACGCGCGCAGCTATTTTAGCACTGAATATTCAGCGTTTACGTTTATTACCACACTCAATGGATCACGGTATTTTCGTCAATATTCCCGATTATTCACTGGCCTATTATGTAAATAGCGAATTGATTCTGGAATCCCGGGTTATTGTTGGTTCTGTAAAACGCAAAACACCATTAATGAGCAGTGCGTTAAACAATGTGGTGGTTAATCCGCCATGGAACGTTCCGGTTAAATTAATTCGTGAAGATTTAGTACCTAAAGCTAAACGTGATGCTGAATATCTGAAGCGCGGTGGTTATACCGTCTATTCCGGTTGGGGCAAAGGCGCTACCGTTGTGGATCCAAGTACCATTGACTGGTCAGCCGGTGGGAATTACCGCCTGCAACAAGCCCCTGGCCGTAGTAATGCGTTAGGCCGCTTTAAGTTTAATATGCCGAATGATGATGCAATTTATTTGCACGATACACCTAACCACCGTTTGTTTGACAAAAATATGAGGGCGTTAAGCTCAGGCTGTATTAGGGTTAATAAAGCATCTGAACTGGCAAATATTTTGTTAAATGAAGTGGGTTGGGATGACAATAAAATTCAAAACACTCTGAAACGTGGCAGCACAACCTATGCCAATATTCGTGAAGAGATCCCTGTGCAGCTCTATTATATGACCTCTTGGGTGTCAAATAGTGGAACGCCTGAATTCCGTACTGATATTTATGGATATGACAGTGCAGCACAAGAAGGGATTAAAGAGTTACCTCAGGTAGAAAAATTATTGCGCTAATGCAGTAATCCTTTCATTTTTGTTGTCATAACATTATCTGTTCACGGGTGCTTACATTTAAGCACCCGTAGAAACAGTCAAAGTCTGGACTGAGAAGCATTAAAAGTTATGCTACATAGAGACTTAATATAGTATTCGTTTGTTTTTCTTCGCACTTTTGCTTACTACGCGGTAGTGAAGCAATATGGCATAAATCAATTCATGTCAGTGGCTATTGAGTAACGAAATTATTTTGTAACCTGTTTTACTGAGTATAAATAGAATTATGGATAAAATTGATCATCACCGTCGTAAATGGCTGGCCATTAGCGGCGCAGCATTAGGTCTGGCACTTATTCCTGATGCGGCATTTGCTGCTTCCAGTACCTCAACGACAAAGAAAAGTAAGAGTGCATTACGTACCCGTACTTTGTTGGTTAAAAATATCAATACCAATGAAACAATTAAGTCTACTTACTTTAATGGTAAGAGTTATGACAAAACAGAGCTCTCTCGCTTAAATCATATTTTCCGCGATCGACGTAACGATCAAATTACCACTATTGATCCACAGCTTTACGATAAGCTTTATTATTTACAAAAGCAGTTTGGTAATAAGGAAATTGAACTTATTTGTGGCTATCGTAGCGTTGATTCCAATAATAGTATGCGTAGTCAGAAACGTGGAGTAGCAAAACACAGCTATCATACATTAGGTCAGGCGGCTGATATCCGTATTGATGGCGTATCGCTGAGAAGCTTAAGAGATGCAGCATTACAGATGAAATCCGGAGGGGTAGGTTATTACCCATCCAGTAATTTTGTACATGTTGATACCGGACCCGTTAGAGACTGGTAATTAAGGTTGTTCCCAGCATGAATTGAATAAGGCGTCTAATCAGACGCCTTATTTTATATAGAGAGCTAAACAAATCAGAAAGAAATGGTAATATGATTTATTGCTTAAAATAACAATCATATTAGCTATGAGGGAGAGCTTCTTTGAAATACAAAATTATTCCAGTCACACCTTTCCAGCAAAATTGCACATTATTGTGGTGTGAAGAAACTAAACTGGCGGTGATTGTTGATCCTGGCGGTGAGCCGGCGATATTAAGTAAGACCATTGAAGAGTTAGGCTTAAAGCTGGTTAAAGTATTATTGACTCATGGTCATTTAGATCACGTAGGTGCTGCCAGCAAGATGGCGCGGCGTTATACGGTGCCAATTGTTGGCCCTCATAAAGACGATGTTTTTTTACTGGAAACCTTATTGGAACAAAGTGCTCGTTTCGGTTTAGAACACTGTACTCCGTTTGTTCCGGATCGTTGGTTAGATGAAGGAGATACCGTCAAGTTTGGCAATGTAGAACTACAAGTTCGCCACACACCAGGCCATACTCCAGGTCACGTTATTTTCTTCTCCGAATCTACCCGATTAGCTTCAGTGGGTGATGTGTTATTTGCTGGCGGCATTGGCAGAACTGATTTCCCACGGGGTGATTATCAGGCACTGATCTCCTCTATTCGCAATAAATTATGGCCGCTGGGCAATGACGTTCAATTTATTCCAGGTCATGGGCCAATGTCCACATTTGGTGAAGAGAGAATGACTAATCCGTTTGTGGCTGACAGAACCTAGTAAATTATTGATAAATTCTCTGGTTACTAATCTTTTTCCAGAGAGTTTATCAAGAGAGTATTGGCTTACCTGCCAGAATATATATACATAATTAAGCGTGTTAAATACTGGCATTTTTGACAGGTATTAAATAAATCTCATTAGCCTTATAATTACTTAGGGTTAATTCTTAATAATTGCTTAAAATAATTATAACCCACTGATAATAAAAATTAATTTATATTTTCACCATGGATGGAATATGACTTTTATATTAAAAAGTGTGTGGGATAATTCTGTAAATTTATATTTATCTACAGTTTTAACTATCATTAAGTTTATAATTTTATTGTTTACGGTATTTAACGTTATTGTCTGTTTGTCATATGCTCATGCAGCCCCATTAAATCCGGCTGACCGAGGTGATATCGAACAGCAGCAGCGCGATATCCTGTTGCAAAACCAACAGCAAAGGGAAGATTTAGAGCGCAATGTCGAATTGCGAACCTCCCCTCAATCTACCTCTCCAGAAATATCGGGTCCGTGCTTTTCCATTAATCACATCAATATAGAGCAGGCAACCCGACTGTCTGAAAAAGATAAAAATCAATTGGTTCAGCCCTATCTTAATCAATGCATGGGTATTTCTCAGATATCTAAACTGGTTGAGGTGGTTTCCGAGTGGTATATCAGCCGTGGCTATATTACCAGCCGGGCTTTTTTAACCGAGCAGGATCTCTCTTCCGGCACCCTGAATATCTGGGTACTGGAAGGCAAACTGGAAACCGTACTGCTGGAAGGTGAATCCACCACCGCTCTTGGTATGGCGTTTCCCGGTCTGGAAGGAAACATCTTTAACCTGCGGGATATTGAGCAGGGAATGGAACAAATTAACCGGGTGCGTACCGTTCCGGTACAGATTGAAATCTTACCGGGAAGCGAGCAGGGGCTTTCGGTGGTTAATCTATCCGCCACCCCGGAATTTCCGCTGAGTTTCACGCTGGGTTTTGATAACAGCGGACAGAAAAGTACCGGTACCGGGCAGATGAACAGTTCAGTTACCGGCAATAACCTGCTGGGGATCGCCGATAAGTGGTTCGTTAATGGTGCCAAAAGCAGTGATTTATCCAACAGCCATGATGCCCAGAGCTTACAGGCCAGCCTCAGCGTACCTTACGGCTACGCCCTGTTTGATTACAGTTACTCCTGGAGTGACTACCTGAACAGTATCGATAACCGCGGCTATTACTGGCGTTCGCGGGGTGATTCCCAGACCCATCGACTGAACAGCAGCTGGACGCTGTACCGTGACGGGGATATTAAAACCGGTCTCTCCTTAGGCATAACCCATCGCATCAGCCGTAACTACCTTAACGATGTATTGCTGCAAAGCAGCAGCCGCAAGCTCTCCAGTGTCACCATTGGCATTAACCACGGTCAAAAATTGTGGGGTGGCTTTGCCACGCTCAATCCGGCTTACAGTCAGGGCGTGCCATGGCTGGGGGCTGAAGATGATGACGGAAAGCCGTCAGGCGCTCCCAAAGAGGAATTTTCTAAATGGAGCCTGTCCGGTAGTTACTACTTTCCGCTAACCGAGCGAGTTACCTGGTTAAGCAGTGTATATGGACAGTGGACCCCTGACCGGTTGTACGGCAGTGAACGCCTGACCATTGGCGGGGAAAGTTCCGTCCGTGGCTTTAAAGAGCAATATCTGGCGGGTGATAGCGGTGGTTACTTGCGTAACGAGCTGAATACTTACCTGTTCACCATGCCGGTGATGGGGCAGGTGAGTCTGGTGACCGCTGTGGATGGCGGTTATCTGCATCACGACAGTCTGGATAAATACGCCTCCGGTACCCTGTGGGGCGCGGCGGTTGGGTTGTCTACGGCTCATCGTCATGTTTCCAGCAGTTTTACAGTGTCAAAGCCACTGAAATATCCGGACTGGCTGGAGCCAGACCGGTACGCCGTCTATTACCGCATTGGACTTATGTTTTAATTAAACACACGGGATAACAACAATGAAAAACAACATGGAAGTGTTACCAGTTTCAACTCGTCGCCGTGTATTGAGCTATCTGATTAGCATGCTGTTGTGTATTCAGCCAATGGCACCGGCACTGGCGGCAGGGATAGATGTCGCCGGCGGCAATACTTCAACGGATAATGCGGCTAATGGTGTGCCGGTGGTGAATATCGCCACGCCAAACGGCTCGGGGGTATCCCATAACCAGTATCAGAACTTTAACGTTGGCAAGGAAGGGCTGATTTTAAACAATGCCACGGAGGCGCTGAATCAGACTCAACTGGGCGGACTGATCCAGAATAACCCCAATCTGAAAAACGGGCAGGAAGCGAATGCCATTATCAATGAAGTGGTGGGAGCCAATCGCTCACAGCTTCAGGGCTATACCGAAGTGGCGGGCAAACAGGCCAATGTGATGGTGGCGAACCCGTACGGCATCACCTGTAGCGGCTGCGGGTTTATCAACACGCCCAACGTGACGTTAACCACCGGTAAACCGGTGCTGGATGCGCAGGGCAATGTGCAGGCACTGGAAGTCAGCAAAGGCACCATTACCATTGAGGGACAGGGGCTGGATGCCAGCAACAGCAGTTCACTGGCGATTATTTCCCGCGCCACCGAAGTGAATGCGGCGGTCTATGCGAAAGATTTAAGCGTTATCAGCGGCAGTAACCGGGTGGGCAGCGACGGCAGCATTACCCCGATTGCCGGGGACGGTACAGCACCTAGGGTGGCGATTGATACTGGTGCATTAGGCGGCATGTACGCTAACCGTATCCATATGGTGTCCAGCGAAAAGGGCGTCGGGGTTAATCTGGGTAATCTGAATGCCCGGCAGGGCGATATCCAGCTGGATGCTAACGGTAAGCTGACGCTGAACCATACCCTGTCTCAGGGCAACCTGACGGTGCAGGCCGATGAGCTGGCGCTACAGGGAAATCATAAGGCGGGGGGTGATATCCGCTTAACCAGCCGTGGTCAGACTGAAATCAGTCAGGGGGCACTGTCATCGGCGGGTAACGTTACGCTCAACAGTCAGGGGCAGATAACGGTTGGCAACGGTACTGTTGCTGCCGGTAATAACGTTAACCTGAGTAGCCAGCAGAGCCTGCAATTGAGCAATGCCAGTGTAGCGGCAGGGGTGGATGCGCAGGGTAGGGTTGGCAGTCAGGGAACTGTCCAGTTGGATGCTCAGCATCAGTTATGGAACAGCAGTCAGATTTCTGCCGGTCAGGTGAAAGCCAAAGGCCATCAGACCCTACAGCAGGATGCTGCTTCCCGTGTAACGGGCCTGACCGACGTCAGCCTTGAAGGCAGGCATCTGGCGCTGGATGGCAACGTCAATGCCGGACAGAATATCGCGTTAAGCGGGAGCCGTTTGCAAACCGGCGCTCAGTCAAAACTTCAGGCTCAGCAGAATCTGAATGTGGCGATGACTGAACGTGTTGACAGTCTGGGCGAGATAAGTTCCGGCAATGCCCTGTCATTATCCACCGGTGAGTGGGTCAATCAGGCGCTGTTTGCCACCAACGGCAACAGCACCATTAATGTTACCTCACTGAACAATCAGGGTAAAATTCAGGCTCAGCAGAATTTAAATATTATCGCTACTGAGTGGGTTGATAGCGTGGGGGAAATAAGCTCCGGCAATACCCTGTCACTCACGACGAGAGGATGGCTCAATCAGGGGCTGTTTGCCACCAACGGTAACAGCACCATCAATGTCACATCCCTTAATAATCAGGGAACAATTCAAGCCCGGCAGAATCTGAATGTAACAGCAACAGAACGCGTTGAGAGTGCCGGGGAAATAAGTGCAGGCAATGATCTGTCACTTTCTGCGGGAGAATGGTTCAATCAGGGGCTGTTTGCTACTAACGGTAACAGTACTATTAATGTTACGTCACTGAACAATCAGGGAAAAATTCAGGCTCAGGGTTCACAGAATATTGTTGCCGGCACGGTGAATAATGGTGGCATCATGCTGTCCGGTGCTCAGACAACGCTGACGGCGGATAACGTCACCCTGTCCGGCAGTCTGGGCTCACAGCAGGCATTGAACCTGACCGCACGTCAGTGGTTGAAAGTCGAGCTGTCAGGTTTGTTACTCAGCGATGGCAGCATAACCCTTGAGTCAGCACGCATTGATTTGGCGGGTTCGGTTAAAGCGCAACAGGATATCCGGGTGAATACCACCACCCTGAATACCCTCGCGGGAAGTCAGCTGTTAAGTGATGGCCATATGGCGGTGATGGCTTCAGCCAGTACTTTAGCCGGGCTGATTTCTGCCGGAGGTACCTTCTCGCTGGATTCACCGTTATTAACGGCGCTGGAGACGGCCCATATTCAGGCGCGGCAGGGTATGACCCTGAATGCCAGTCAGACTGCTTTGCTACAGGGCACGGTAGTTTCCGGCAGCGGACTGACGTTAACCGGCACGGATATCAGTCAACTGGGCATCATGCAGTCTGATACCGGGCTGACACTTAACGGCACCACCATTCATCAACAGGGCACATTGCAGGGGCAAACCGTTACGATTAACGGGCAGACCCTCACTAACAGCGGCACGGTGCTGGCGCTGAATCAACTGGATATTAACACCCGACTCACCGATAACCAGAGCAGCGGCAGGTTGTTCAGCGGCGGTAATCTGACATTAATCAGCGATGTGTTAAACCACGCCGGGCAGATACTGGCATTAACGGATATCTCGGTTCGTCTCAATCAGGATTTCACCCACAGCAGCACCATGGCGGCAGGCAATTCGCTTTCCCTCAGCACCGCAGGCGCACTGATGCAAAACGGTACCTTACAGGGGCAAAGCGTCAGTCTGAGCAGCGGTGGCTTGTTGACCAGTCAGGGAAAAATTGCTGCCGGTACCGGGGTTCTTAAGTTAAGCGGTGCGGACATTGTACTGGGGGACAACAGCAACCTTCAGTCCGGCGGCAATATTGAGATAACCAGCCAGAACTCTATTGTACACAGCGGTTTTACCGGTGCGGGTGGTGATTTACTGTTGAGCGCGGTTAACAATATTACTAACAGTTCTCTGCTGTATGCCGCAGGGGATATGCGACTGTTTGCTGACACCATTAGCAACCTGAAAGGAGACATTCTGGCAGGCAATAGCCTGTGGATGCAAAAGGACGCGGCGGGGAATGCCAACAGTCTGGTGCTGAACAGCTCGGGGACGATTGAAACTTATGACGGTGATATTACGATTAATACCGGGCATTTGCTGAATGAGCAATATGGATTGTCTGTTGTTGAAACTGAGCAGGATTTAACGAAAGAATATTCATGGTTAACGGATATACAGGCGGATATTCCATTAATAGAGCTCAATTTAGACGAATTAGTTGTTTATCATTATAACGACAACGCTAGTTCAAACGGGAATGGCGGGTTTAATGATAAGGATTATTATTATGCTGTTCCACTACAGGGGCATACTGAAAAAGAATTGGCTGTTACCATCTCATCAGTTAAGGTTAATAGTGATGGTAAAGCAGCAAAAATATCATCAGGCCGTGATCTATTTATATCAGCTGGAAAATTAGATAATCGAGCCAGTCATATTTTAGCTTCGCGTGATGCATTTTTATCAGGTGGAAGTTTAAATAATCAGTCTTGGTTTGATGGCTCAGTAACGCAATACCAGACCTATGAGTATCCGTTATCGAGTGTTCCTAATGACTGGGCGTTATTACCTGAAAGCAAAGTGCAGCTTCGACAATATCCAAATGGTAATTATTATTTCTATTTTTTAAAGATGGGATATGACAGTTATTATGAGCAGACGCTGGATAATCGATATATCACTTATATTGCTAACGGTGGACGTCGTTTCGAATATACAGAAGACTCTGGTCTGTATAATTCCACCATCCAAGCCGGCGGCGATCTCTACGCCACCTTCGATAATGACATTAGTAATACCACTACGGTAGCCAATGCGGGTAATATCAGCCATTCGCTGGCAGCACCAACCCTCAGTGGCTTTGGTGATATTTCATTACCCAATGGCCAGAATGGTCTGTTTATCACCAGCCAGAATCCGGACAGCCCTTACCTGATCACCATTAACCCTAAACTGAATGGTTTAGGCGGGGTAGGAGAGATGGGGGGAATGGGGCATCTGGACACCAGTCTGTTTAATGATTTGTACGGCATGTTAGGCATGCGGCCGGGTTCTGCCCCGCATGAAACCGACAGCCGCTTTACCGATAAAAACAGGTTTATTGGCTCCGCCTATTTTCTTGACCGTTTGAATCTGAATCCGGATTATGACTATCGTTTCCTCGGAGACGCCGCGTTTGATACCCGCTATATCAGCGATGCCATGCTGAAGCAGACCGGTAGCCGTTATATCAATGGTATTGGCTCTGACCTGTCACAAATGCAGTATCTGATTGATAACGCAGCACAAGCCTATGGTTCTCTGGGGTTAACGTTTGGTGTGAGTCTGACGGCGGAACAAATTGCCCGGTTAGATAAGAGTATGGTCTGGTGGGAGCCAATGACCATTCAGGGTCAAACCGTTCTGGCACCAAAACTGTATCTGGCTAAAAACGATGTTACTGCGGTTTCTGGCAGTGTGATTAAGGGCGGACATGTTGAGCTGGAAGCCGGTCGCTTAATTAACAGCAACGGCAGTATTCTGGCGGATAACTCCCTGTTTATCGACAGCTGGAGCACCATTGACAATATTAATGCCGGGCAAATAAAAGCAGGTGGTTATGTGTCAATGTTTGCGATGGACGATATTAACAATATCGGTTCCACCATTGGTGGTCAGCAAGTGGCGCTGGAGAGCCTGGATGGTAGCATCATTAATCGCACCGAGACACAGCAGTGGTCGGTTTCAGGTCAAAATGGAAGAAATCAAACCTTAGCTTTCTCACAAACCGATGTGGGTAATATCGCCTCCATTCAGTCTGAAGGTTCATTGAGCCTGTATGCCGGTAAAAATATTGAGCTTACTGCGTCTGAAGTCACCACCGAAAAAGGGCCACTTACGCTGAGTGCCGGGCAGGATATTAATATTCTGGCTGCTCAGCAGAGCCAGTCGACTCAGGTGGGTAAGAATAAAACCGAAGTGCAGGGGGCATTAAGTAGCTCACTGGTGAGCGGTGGTGGTCTGAGTATGGCTGCGGACAGGGACATTAATGCTCAGGCCGCAGAAATTATCGCGGAAGACTCGGTTTTACTGGGTGCCGGCCGTGACGTGAATCTGACTACGGCAGAGAGTCGGGTTTATCAGGAGAGCTACGGTAAACGCGCTAAAAATGTCGATGAGTCTGTGCGCCAGCAGGGAACTGACATTATCAGCGGTGGAAACGTGCAAATTGCCGCGGGTCATGATGCTAACCTGAAAGCGGCGAACGTTCAGGCTGATGGCAATCTCGGCGTGTATGCCGGTAATGACATCAACGTTACCAGCGCCACCGAAAGTGATTACCACTTTGCTGAAAAGACCACGGTTAAGAAAAAGACGCTCTCCAAAAAGACCACCCATACCATTGAGCAGGACTATGCCACTCATGAAAAAGGTTCATTGTTAAGCGGTGATAAAGTCACGCTGTCTGCGGGTCATGACCTGAAGGTTGAAGGCTCCTCTGTTGTTGGTGAAGGTAATGTGGTGCTGGCGGCCGGTAATAACGTGAATGTTGTTGCCGCAACCGAGGAACAATCCACCTATCGCCTGAAGGAAGTGAAAAAGAGCGGGGTAATGAGTAACGGCAGCCTGGGGGTGAGTATTGGTTCCCAGTCGAGCAAGTCAACTTATGATGGCGCAGAAGTGAATCAAAGTGACGCACGTAGCCTGATAGGGACTTCCGGCGGTAATGTCATTATTTCCGCCGGTAATACCGCGACTATCAGCGGCAGCGATATGGTTGCCGGACGTGCTATCGGTGATACCACGCGTGCCACCGGGCATATCGATATTACCGCTCAGGATATCGTGATTAAGCCAGGGCGTGATGTGGTGAATGAGAAAGTCACCCAGTCCTCGAAAAGTAGCGGCGTGGGTATTTCTGTTTCAGACCCGCTGATTAATAGCGTACGTAACTACCGGGATATCATTAACTCAAATGATGGCGGCGTACAAAAAACCAAAAATCTGTTAAATGAAACCGGTGCGACAGTGGCTGATTTATTCAGTCCGACGCAGCTGCCGGTAAGTTACGGGCGTTCTTCCAGCTACAGTGAAACCACGAGCTATGGAGAATACCAGAGCGGCAGTAATTTGAGTGCGGCAGGAAATATTCAGCTTAATGCCACAGGAAATG
Organism: Limnobaculum allomyrinae; assembly: GCF_016649425.1. GTDB lineage: Bacteria > Pseudomonadota > Gammaproteobacteria > Enterobacterales > Enterobacteriaceae > Limnobaculum > Limnobaculum allomyrinae. Next base: position 106,545 of record NZ_JADRCR010000007.1, on the reverse strand, counting down.
GTAGCCGCATCGCGGACGGTAAACTGACGAATGGTGATGTGCTGATTAGCGGTAGCCAATTGGGGGCTGGAGAATCCATCATTATTGATGCCAGTCGTGATGTGGTTATCGTACCGTCAACCGACAGCCAGAACAGCACCAGTCAGTCGAAAAGCAGCAGTTGGAGTGTGACGGATGCCATGCCAACCGCAGGTTCTGTCATTCGTGGTGTTGGCGGTGGGCCAAATCATGGTTCCGGCGTATTACCAGTTGGCTATGACAAGTCACAAAGCAAAGGTGATAAACAGGTTACCGCCCAGAATCCATCGGTTCTGACAGGTCAGGATATCTATATCAACAGCAAAGAGGGCAGCATTGATATTGCCGGCAGTGCGCTGACCTCCGTCAATGATTTGATACTGGTGGCTAAGCAGGGGGATATCCGGGTCAGCTCAGGCAGTAATACGGTACGGGAATATGAAAGCGGCAGCAGTACCACCATTGGGGAGCTGGGTGGTGATGGTTACAGCGGTACCGCAGGCTGGCGTAAAGACAGTTACTCAAAGCTTGATCAAAGCACTCAGCAGAGCACGGTTCGCAGCCAGCTAACCTCCGGTAGTGGGAACATCACGCTGCAGGCCGGTCAGGATGTGGTGTTAAACGGTGCTGATGTCAGCGCCGGTAAGTCGATTAATCTGAGTGGCAAAAATGTGCTGATGGATGTCAGTGAGGACAACTCGCTGCATGAGTACAGCTCCAGCTCCACGCAGTATGGTGTCACTGCTTCCACCTCAGGCTATGCCGTTGCGGCCGCTCAGGCCGTAGAGAAGGCGGCCCGCTCAGCGGAAGATGGCAGAGACCCAAGGCTGACGGCAATTTATGGTGCTCAGGCGGCGCTGAATATCGGCTCCCAGACCATTCAGTCGGATATGAATCCGTCGGCGGTGAAGGTGACGGTGAGTGCTTCAGCGGGCAGTTCAAAACAGCAAGAGAAATATGAAAGTCAGCAGCAACAGGGAAGCATGCTACAAGCCGGAGAGACGGTGAGTATTAACGCCACGGAAGATATTCGCGGTAAGGGCGTGGATATTCATGGTAAGAACGTCATTCTTAATGCGGGTCAGGACATCATTCTGACGGCGGCGCAGGACAAAGATAAGCTGGAAAGCAGCAACTCAGGTAATCAGCAGAGTATTGGTATTGGCGCCGGGGTTGGCGGTTCACAGAATGGATTTACCATTGAACTGGGTGCCAGCCAGTACAAGGGCAAAGAGAATGGCAGTTCGCTGGTTAACCACAATAGTCAGGTTCATGCGGATGAGACGTTAAGTATCACCAGCGGTCGGGATACCACCCTTCAGGGGGCGGAAGTCTCTGGTGACCGGGTGATAGCCAATGTGGGACGTGACCTGACGATAAGTAGTTTGCAGGACACTGCCGATTATGACAGCAAGCAAAATTCGGGTGGTTTTAGTGCCAGTATCTGCGTTCCGCCACTTTGTTGGGGAGCTCCGGGTGGTCAGGGAAGTGCTAACTTCAGCGGTGAGAAAATCACCAATGATTATGATGCGGTACGCGATCAGAGCGGTATTTTCGCTGGTTCCGGTGGTTTTGATATCAATGTGGGGAATCATACACAGTTAGACGGGGCGGTGATTGCCTCTGAAGCGGATGCGGATAAAAACCGCCTCAGTACCGGAACACTGGGCTGGACGGATATTGAAAACAAAGCCGAATCAGAAGGTAAGCAATACGGTATCAGCGTATCGGCAGGAACCCGCTACGATGGCGACAGTGACAGCTATCAGGGCTATGCGCCGGCAATGCCAACCACTCCGATAGGTAAAGTGTCGGATAAGGACAGCAGCACCACTCACAGTGCGATTGCCGTCGGGGATATTGTTATTCGTGATAAGGATAATCAGCAGCAGGATATTGCTGACCTGAGCCGAGATACGGATAACGCTCACCATGCGTTAGATAATAACTTCGATAAGGATAAGATTAAGGACAAGCTGGATATCCAGAAAGAGGCGGTGGCTCTGGGTACTCAGGCGATGGATGCCTATAAACAAAGCAAGCTGAACGAGGCTAAAAAGCAGGTTCGGTCTGAGATGGCGGCTAACGGTGAGCTGAATGGTTTATCTGAGGCGCAAATCAATGACAGGATCATTAAGTCTGAGGCGTATCAGAATGTCGATAAAGAGTATGGTGTCGGCAGTGAGTTCTGGACTCACAGTTCGGCAGCAACCGGGTTACTGGCAGGGATATTGGGCGGTAATGTTACCGGAGGGCTTGCTGCGGGTTCAGCGCCTTATATGGCGGCATTGGTTAAAGATGCGACCAACGGTGAGGGTAATGAAGGTGCGCGTGAAGCGGCACGGGTTGCATTACACGCTATTGTTTCCGGTGCATTAGCTTCCGCTCAGGGTGCAAACCCTGGCGCGGCAGCTGCAGGTGGATTGGTTGCTGCGGCGAGTTCTGATACTTTAGCGATGGCGTTCTACGGCAAGAAAGCCTCAGAGCTGGTGGGCGATGAGAAGATGCTTATCAGTAATCTGGTGGTAATGCTGGGCTCGGCGGCTGGTGGTGCGGCAGGCGGGGATGGGTTGTCGATTGCCAGTGGGGGGAATGCGGCGCGGGTTGAGGTTGAGAATAACTCGCTGAAGAATAAAGAGCCGCAAGAGTTCGCGAATAAATTGGCTGCCTGTGGAAGTGATGGAGATTGTCGTGCCGGTGTTATTAAGGAGATAGTCGCTACTTCAAATAAGAATATTGATGAATTTAGTGATTGCCTGAAAGCCGGTGATAAATCTTGTGTTAATAAGACCCTTGATGAGGTAGGTGGCGCAACTGGATATGATGCACTTGCTGCCCAGATTGGCGCCGATGCTGCAAATACTTATAAGGAAGGGCTGGGTATCGAAACCTATAACTATGCGATAGATTGCATGGGAATGGGCTGGGAGGCTTGTTCGAACCAGAAAGGTTGGCAGTTGATACAATCAGGTTCAACAGTATTGATATTAGCTGGCGGTCAGACAATTGGTGGAGTTCTAGCTCAGAAGATTGTTGAAAGCAAGTCTGTGAAAGGTGTGTCTGAAGCTGTTCCTGCAGGTACTAGCCTCATCGGGAAAGGAGATCCTTTATCTAAAGCAACCACTTGGATAAAGCCGCAAGAGGGTTATTTCGATGTGGTTGTTCATGGTACAACTAAGGGTTTTTTGGTACTTCGTGATGGGAAATGGATTAACTTGGATCAGAGATCCCTTGCTACATTCATTAAGAAGAATGGTTATACTGGCGAGTCAATTCGCTTAATTTCATGTAATACGGGAGCTTGTTCTACAGGGGCGGCTCAGAATTTATCGAATAAGTTAGGTGTAACTGTTGTAGCTCCTAGTAACACTGTTTGGATTCATCCTAATGGAGCGATGACTATTGGAAATACCGCTACATCAAATACAGGTACTTGGAATACTTTTACTCCTCATTCAGGTGGAAAATGAAAAAACTGAAGAAGGTGGGCTTTTTTAAAGAACTATCTCATGGTGATGATAACGGTGAGTCTTTAATTGCATTGGTTAATCGAGGTATATTAGCCGATTCCCTCAAGGTGGCTGGCTATCTTAATAATGGACATTTTTTGATGATTGCTCCAACTGTGGTTACCGATGTGTTATCTGATGAGCAAAAATTTATAGGAACACTAACTATACAAACTGATGGGGTATGGGCTTGGCCAAGTGATCTTGCATACTATGTGAGTAATTATGGAGTGTTATTACCTCCAGATTTTATTCAGTATATGTCTGATAATAAATGGGTTATCAGTAGTGTTGATGTAAGTAATTTAACATTATAGTGAATAACTTTAGATAGCTCCTCAACATTTGAAATGCACCCCAAAAGTTGGACACCCAACTGAGTAAGGTGCAGTTCAAGTTGGCGGGGATTTTTACCTGTCATACAGCCACAGTGCGGATCACCAGTTGCCCTTGCTCAACGGCCACAGTCAGCGGCGTATCTGTCCCAAACCCCGCTTCTTCCAACCAGTCGCCTTTGAGGTGCAGACTAGGTGTGTGGCTGTAATAGGTGATCATGTGGAGCATATACCACAGTGTAATAGTGGGTCATAAAGTGCCAATAAATAGTAATAAAATCAAATGGTAACTGATAACGAATATAAAACTATTCTGAAATATGCAGAAACCCAAGCTTTAAATGGGTTATGTGCTTACATAGCTCTGTTTCTTCTTTCATCTATCCATACTGAATATGAGGATTTTCCTTTTCTGAAGAGAAAAGCAATCTTCTTCTGGTTTTTAGAAAAGTTATTAAAAGCAGGAAGAATAAAACTAGCTAAACATGGCTCCTTTCTTAAAGGAACTGTCAGTGAACAAGTTAAATGCTTCAAGCTTTCATTCCCAAAAACAGAAGAAGAAATAGAAAATGGTCTTTGGTTTTTTGATGAGTCTTGCCCTGGGGGAGCAGTCTGGATACTTGAAGATGGCTATTTGGAGTGGACTTAAAATGAAGCAGAGATTATTTGATGAATAAGAAAAGCTTTTATGAAGAGAAACTACTTTGGAGGCTCCAGAGAAATAAGTTAAGTTCTTCTGATAAGTTAGTGTTCACAGGGTGCATGATTCTATCAAGCAGCATTTGTTAGAGTATGCGGGTATAGAGACCATCCCTGTAATTGTATTTTGGAACGGTAAAGAATTATGGACTTTTATTAGTGGATTAGAAATCGTTAGTATGCACAGTGGCTTAGTTCATCGTATCCATCTTGATGATATTAATAAGAAAATAAAAGTTCCATCATTGGTTAAACAAGGTAAAGAATCGAAGATGACTTTTAACTATCTTGATCTTGGTGACGAAGGTATCCGTGTTTGGGCTCCTGAAGGGAAAGAAATGTTTGTTTTGATGAATCTGCTTCAGATGTTTCCTTTACTTAATAATCAAATTACATAAATAACAAATAATGGTTAAATTTAGGCTATATCAATAATGGAATTACCAGATGGCTCCTAATTTGATTTTGTTGAGTACTGTACCTAAATCACCATCCACCGATGCTCAGTGGCCACGGTCATCGGTTTCCTCGTGCTAAATCCCAATGCTTCCAGCCAGTTACCACTAATTTTAAGCTGTAGGTAGGGGAAGCTTTGCCGCTGCCGAGATATGCCTTAACTAACAAAACTTAATACCACCTCATTTTTGCGATACATCCCCAACATTCCAAATTCCCCCACGAAAACCCCTGCCCATCAATTGACCCAATCGCTGTATAAATATACTGTTGCAGGGCAGGTGGGTTTATCCGCCGCCAAAAAGCAAAACCCCGCAGTGCGGTAACACTAACGGGGTTTCTAACCACAACGTTATCGAGGTAACATCATGGCTACTAAACAGCATACCCAAACTCACCCTAAATTTATACCCGTCATCAGATCCAATTTTCGATCCGCATCGGGTAAACGATCCTCAGTTTCAGCCGGTTATGCGTTAAATGAGGTAACCAGCCATGCTTAATTCAATTGAGTTAACTTCAGGCGATCCGCTGGAACTGGCAGAGCAATGCCTTGCACTGATAACGGCAGTAGTAAAACTGGATGACGCTCCAATAAAAGAGTCGTTACAGTTTATTCTGCAAGAGAAAATGGCAGCCTTATTTGTCGCGCTTGATGCCAGCGGCGGCTGATTTCTGGAAGGGTAGATAAAATAATGGGCCAGTCATTTTATTAACTGGCCCATCAACAGAATAAAACCACTCTTCAAACTTACAGCACCGCGACAATCGCCTCACACAGCGGAGCCATATTATCCAGCGTCATTCCAGCCACGTTAATTCGGCCAGAGTTAACCGCATAGATGGCATAATCGCTCCTCAAACGCAGCACCTGCTCTTGAGTCAGGCCACTGAAGGAGAACATGCCATTCTGTTGAATAATGAAGCTAAAGTCCTGCTGAGCGCCTTTTTCCTGTAGCGTATTAACAAACAGCTGGCGCATACGGTGAATACGCTGGCGCATATCCGTTAATTCCTGCTCCCAGGTAGCACGCAGAGTAGGGTTACTCAGGATGGTGGCAACAATAGAAGCACCATGTGCAGGAGGGTTGGAGTAGTTAGCGCGAATAACTGACTTCACCTGACTGAATGAACGTTCTGCGGTTTCGCTATCTGCTGCAACCAGAGTAAAGGCGCCTACACGCTCGTTATACAAGCCAAAGTTCTTAGAGAAAGAGCTGGCAACAATCAATTCTGAATGAGTTGCGGCAAACAGGCGTAATCCCTGAGCATCTTCTTCAAGACCATTAGCAAAACCCTGATAGGCGAAGTCAAACAGAGGTAACCAACCGCGTTCAGCGGAAAGTTCAGCCAGTTTCTGCCATTGTTCAGCGGTAGGATCTATTCCGGTAGGGTTATGGCAGCAACCGTGGAATAACACCACATCACCCGCCTGAGCTTGCGCTAAACTGGCTAACATACCTTCAAAGTCTAATGCATGCTCTTCGGCGTTATAGTAGGTATATTCAGGCGTTTCTAATCCTGCTGCCTGAAAAATATTTTTATGGTTTGGCCAGGTTGGGTTGCTGATCCAAACGCGCTTCACATCCGTGTTGGAAGCGATAAAATCCGCTGCAATACGTAATGCACCAGTACCGCCAGGGGCTTGTGCCGTACGGGCACGCTTTTCGCTAATAATTGAGCTACCGGCACCAAATAATAACTCCTGAGTGCAGGTGGCAAATGCCGGAATACCCGCAATACCAAGGTAATTTTTGGTTTTTTCATTTTCCAGCAGATATTGCTCTGCTTTTTTTACGCATTCAAGAACCGGAGTCTGGCCCGTTTCATCTTTATATACCCCAATACCAAGGTTAATTTTGCTTGGGCGGGTTTCAGCGTTATACAGCTCTCCCAATCCTAATATCGGGTCAGCGGGCGCAGCTTTAATATGTTCAAACATAGTTGATGGCTTCCATGAATCAGATTAATTGAGAAAAGCAGAAGTATCGCCAGAGTAACGCTAATTTATTGAGTTTGACAATGGTTTAGAATGAAAAAGTAATTAAAACTATAAAGCCGATGGATATATTGATAATTCTAATAATCAAACCATCTGCTTAGCCAAATAGTTTATCTGTTACATTAAAAAGGCACTCCGAAGAGTGCCTTTTGCATATCATCAAATAAGATGAATTAGAACTGGTAAACGATACCTACAGCTACGATATCATCAGTAGAGATCTTAGCTGCGTCAGTGAATTTATTGTCATCAATTAAGTTGATTTTGTAGTCAACTTTAGTAGAGATGTTTTTGTTGAAGTAGTAAGTTGCACCAACATCAACATATTTCACTAAGTCCTGGCTGTCGCCGTAACCAGCGTAGTTCAGGTCTTTACCTTTAGACTGAACGTAAGCTAATGATGGTTGTAAACCGAAATCGAACTGGTACTGAGCTACAACTTCAATGTTTTGTGCTTTGTTAGCAGCGTAAGCGCCGTTAGGCCCAAAACGAGTCATGTTGTAAGTCTGGCTGTACATAGCGGCTAAATAGATGTTGTTCGCATCGTATTTGATACCACCGGTAGCAGCATTAGCGCGGTCGCCATGACCATCAGCAGTTTGCACATCGGTACGGTCAGATGATGCATAAGCAGCACCTAAAGACAGACCATTACCTAAATTATAGGTAGAAGACAGACCCCAGCCGTCGCCGTTACGGTCAGAACCGTTACGGTCGCCAGAATCGTTACGGCCTTGATACTGAACAGCGAAGTTCAGACCATCAACCATGCCGAAGAAGTTCTTGTTACGGTAAGTAGCCAGGTTAGCAGCACGTTGAGTCATGAATACGTCAGTTTGCTGATAGCTGTCGCCACCGAACTCTGGCAGAACGTCAGTCCAGCCGCCGATGTCATACAGAACGCCGTAGTTACGACCGTAGTCGAAAGAACCTGCATCACCTGCTTTAATACCAGCATAAGCTAAACGGGTTTTTTGTGTGTTGCCACCAGACTTACCGTTGCCTTGGTTGTTGCCTTCTTGGTTGCTAGCGTTCAGCTCGGTTTGGTAGTAACCATAACCAACTACTTGATCGCTAACTTGGGTTTCACCGCGCAGACCGAAACGAGCGTAAGTTTTGTCGCCGTCGTTGCCTTTGTCGTCAGAGAAATAGTGAGAACCCTGAATCTTGCCGGTAATGTCTAACTTGTTACCATCTTTGTTATACACTTCCGCTGCGTTTGCTGCACCAGCAACTAACAGAGCTGGTACGATCACTGCTAAAATTTTACGTTTCATCATTTTATTAACTTCCCTCATTGGAGTTGTCTGACATCTGCCACTGCTTCCAACTTTATAGTTGGTAAACGTTGATGCCATTTTTTAAGCCACCCGCAGTTTTTCATTCGCAAGGCAGTTAATCTAGCCTTTAAATGCTACTAATATCCTAAAGAAGTTACAAGCGGAAAATAGGTATTTCCAAATGTGAATCCAATTGAACTTTGTGATAAGCATCTAATTTTTAAAAAACAAAAGGCCAAAATTGCTGGCCTTTTGTTTTTTGAGTGAAATTTAATCAATTTCTGTGGGTTTAGAAAGAGACGTTTCTTGGGGTTCTTGGGAACGGAATGACATCACGTACGTTCTGTACTCCGGTCACATAAGCGATCAAACGTTCGAAGCCTAAACCAAAGCCGGCATGTGGCACGGTACCGTAGCGACGCAGGTCACGATACCAACTGTAATCTTCTTTATTCATGCCCAATTCAGCCAGACGACGATCAAACTGCTCTAAACGCTCTTCACGTTGAGAACCACCGATGATTTCGCCGATGCCTGGCGCCAGAACGTCCATTGCTGCAACGGTTTTACCGTCTTCATTCATACGCATATAGAAGGCTTTAATATCTTTTGGATAGTTTTTAACTACCACTGGCGCTTTAAAGTGCTTCTCAGCTAAATAACGTTCGTGTTCAGAAGAGAGGTCAATACCCCAACTTACCGGATTTTCGAAGCTCTGACCGCTGTTAATCAGAATTTCAATCGCATCGGTATAGTCAACCTGAGCAAAGTCAGATGTTACAAATTTTTCCAGGCGAGAAATCGCTTCACTGTCTACGCGTTCTGCAAAGAAGGCCATATCATCAGCGCGTTCTTCTAAAACTGCTTTGAAAACATACTTCAGCATACTTTCTGCCAGTGCAGCAATATCATTCAGGTTAGCAAAAGCAACTTCTGGTTCAACCATCCAGAATTCAGCCAGGTGACGGCTGGTGTTGGAGTTTTCCGCACGGAACGTTGGGCCAAAAGTATAGATTTTGGACAGTGCACAGGCGTAAGTCTCGCCGTTCAACTGGCCTGATACCGTCAGAAATGATTCGCTACCAAAGAAGTCCTGACTGAAATCAACCAATCCTTTATCGTTACGAGGCAAGTTTTCCAGATCCAGTGTGGAAACACGGAACATCTCACCAGCACCTTCTGTATCGGCAGCGGTGATAATCGGAGTGGATACCCAAAAATAGCCCTGCTCATCAAAGAAACGATGAATAGCCTGAGCAAGAGTATGTCTCACACGAGCCACTGCACCAATAATATTGGTACGCGGGCGCAGGTGAGCAACTTCACGCAGATACTCAATAGTGTGGCGTTTAGCCGCCATTGGATAAGTGTCCGGATCGTCAATCCAACCGGTTACCTGAACTTCAGTGGCCTGCAGTTCAAAAGATTGACCTTCACCCGGTGATGCAGTGACTTTACCAGTAACAATCACGGAACAACCAGTAGTCAGACGTAACACTTCGTCCTGATAATTAGGCAGAGAATTATTAATGACAGCCTGTAATGGATTAAAGCACGAACCGTCATAAACGGTCAGAAAGGATATACCGGCTTTAGAATCACGCCGGGTACGTACCCAACCGCGTACGGTGACTTCGCTGTCAACCGCGGCACGGCCTTGCAGTACGTCGACTACAGGCACTACGCTCATAAATTTCTCTCTTATGATGTTAAATTATCTGAATTTTATTTCAGGGTGCATTTTTTCACTGCAACCTGACTCTTAATTACTTGCTGCATGTTAACTGACATCCAGAAAACAGCAATCTCCGTCAATCAATATCAGTCATTCGCGTAAAAATAGAAGGACTTTTCGCACGATGGCCTATTGAATGCCGGGGTAATTGATAAAGGTACTAAAAAAAGCCGCCTTTTTACAATAGAAGGGCGGCTTTTCTTTTCATTTACTACATTAATATGGCGATTTAATTGCCACGTTTCACCAGCGGTAAGTTGAAGGCTTTATGTAGTGCTTTGACGAATGCTTTATCCTGACAGATGGTTTTCCCGGGACTGTCCGACAGTTTCGCCACGGGTTTGCCATTACATTGAATCAGTTTTATCACGATATTCATCGGACTGACGTTTGGAATATCACAGGTGAGGCGTGTTCCAATACCAAAGACCAGTTTTACCCGAGTATGGAAACGTTTGTATAACGCCAGTGCCTTATCTAAGTCGAGATTATCAGAGAACACTAACATTTTAGTTAATGGATCGATTCCCAGATTCTGATAGTGAGCAATGGCCTTTTCACCCCATTCAAACGGATCGCCAGAGTCATGTCTTAGTCCTTCATACTGGCTGGCAAACTGAATACCGAAATCGCGTAAGAAGGCGTCCATGGTAATACAATCTGTTAATGCAATGCCCAACAGATCAGGATATTCATCCAGCCAGCCTTGCAACGCAGCGCGTTGACTGTTGGCCAGTACGGGACTTATCTGTTGAAAAGCCTGAAACCACTCATGAGCCTGAGTGCCTATCGGAGAAAGATTCAGGCGGCGAGCCAGATCGTAATTGCTGGTTCCTGCCATATAAGGAGAAAACTCTTGTTGCAACAGGTGAACAATATCTTGCTGAACCGCTTTGCTATAACGGCGGCGGGTACCAAAATCAGAGATTCTGAATTGCGACAGGTCGACATCAGCATAATCCTGACGGAAGCGAGCCAGTTTCTCTTTTAGATGGACGATTGCCTGTTCGGAACCGATATCTGGCGTTCTGTGACGGTGTATGGTTTCGCTAATCACCGCCAACAGAGGAACTTCCCACAGAATTGTTTCATACCAAAGTCCGGTAATGCGGACTTTTAACCGACCTTTCTCATTGCTTACATGCACCTGAGCTGGATTAAAGCGGAAGGTTTTTAACCAGTCGAGATAGTCCTGCTGGAAAAAGGGCAGAGAGGCCAGATATTGGTACTCATCTTCAGTTAATGCCAAATCACGCATTAATGATATCTGTTGACGAATTTCATCTGCATATTCACCCAGAAGGTCTTCGCTGCGACAGCGAAACTCCGCGACCACAGTAGTATTACGATAGCGATGGAAAACGGCCTGTTGCATATGCAGCTTATAAGCATCGGTATCTAATAATGACGTAAGGATGGGGGTTGCCTGTTGTTTCATGTTGCGGTTACTGTTTTCTCATTAGGTGACGCACTGAAATATCCGGAGAGTATACCTTTAATATCAGGTTAATAAACCCAGAAAATGTGCGGTTTCGACTCTGACTTTCTATTTTATCAGGCACAATACTGAATAACTTCGTGAAGAAAATGATTATTTTTCGTATTTAATCGGTTGGGCTTTTGCATCTGATTGTTAAGAAGCATAGACTCAATTGATAAATTAATTGAACAACATCGTCTTTCATATATAGGTTTTTTATGACTCAGAAACCACAAGCTAAGTACCGTCAGGATTACCGCAAACCTGACTTCACTATCACCGATATTGATTTATCCTTTGATTTAGCACCAGAAACCACTCAGGTAACGGCTATCAGCCAAGTCCAACGTCAGGGTGAGAAACAGGCACCACTAATATTAGACGGTGAAAACCTGACACTAATTTCCATCAGTGTGAATGATACTCCCTGGGCTCACTATCAACAGCAGGAAGGTAAACTGGTATTAGAACAACTGCCAGACAACTTCACGCTGAAGATTGTTAATGAAATTCATCCTGCTGCTAACAGTGCTCTGGAAGGGCTATATCTTTCCGGTGAGGCTTTATGTACCCAGTGTGAAGCTGAAGGTTTTCGCCATATTACCTATTATCTCGATCGTCCGGATGTTTTGGCTCGTTTCACCACGCGTATTGTGGCGGATAAACAGGCTTATCCTTATTTATTGTCGAATGGTAATCGCATTGCTCAGGGAGATTTGGAAGATGGCCGTCATTGGGTGCAATGGCAGGATCCTTTCCCGAAACCTTGTTACCTGTTTGCGCTGGTAGCCGGTGACTTTGATGTATTAAGAGATACTTTTATTACCTGTTCAGGCAGAAGTGTAGCGTTGGAGCTGTTTGTCGATCGTGGCAATCTCGATCGTGCCGACTGGGCGATGACTTCGCTGAAAAATGCGATGAAGTGGGATGAACAACGTTTTGGTCTGGAGTATGACTTAGATATCTATATGATCGTTGCCGTTGATTTTTTCAATATGGGGGCGATGGAAAATAAAGGGCTAAACGTATTTAACTCCAAATATGTGTTAGCTAAGGCTGAAACAGCCACCGATAAAGACTATCTGAATATTGAATCAGTGATTGGTCATGAATATTTTCATAACTGGACGGGAAATCGGGTTACCTGCCGGGATTGGTTCCAGCTTAGTCTGAAAGAGGGGCTAACGGTTTTCCGCGATCAAGAGTTCAGCTCTGATTTAGGTTCTCGGGCAGTAAATCGTATTGACTCAGTACGCGTTATGCGCGGAGCGCAGTTTGCTGAAGATGCCAGCCCAATGGCACATCCAATTCGTCCTGATAAAGTTATTGAGATGAATAATTTCTATACCCTGACGGTATATGAAAAAGGATCGGAAGTGATCCGTATGATGCATACCTTACTGGGAGAAGAGAAATTTCAGGCGGGAATGAAGCTCTATTTCCAACGTCATGATGGCAGTGCAGCCACCTGTGATGATTTTGTTCAGGCGATGGAAGATGCCTCCGGTATTGACTTAACGCTGTTCCGTCGGTGGTATAGCCAGTCGGGAACACCACAGTTAACGGTACGCGATAGCTACGATAGTGCAAAACAGCAATATACTTTAACCGTTAGCCAATTTACGCCACCGACTCAGGATCAGACGGAAAAACTACCGTTACATATTCCATTAAGTATTGAACTGTATAACGACAACGGCGATGTTATCCCGCTATATTCCGCAGGAAAACCGGTAAATTCAGTGCTGAATATTACTCAGGCTGAACAAACCCTGGTGTTTGAGCGCGTACCACAACAACCGATCATCTCTTTATTAAGAGAGTTTTCTGCGCCGGTTAAGTTGGATTATCCTTATACCGATAAGCAACTGGCATTTTTAATGCAGCATTCCACCAACGATTTTTCCCGTTGGGATGCTGCGCAAATGTTGCTGGCAAAATATATAAAAGAGAATGTCACTCGACTGCAAAAAGGTGAGGCGTTTGAATTACCTTTACATGTGATTGATGCTTTCCGCGCTATTTTATTAAGCGATCGATTAGATCCGGCACTGGCCGCTCTGATATTAAGTCTGCCGTCAGAAAATGAGATGTCAGAGCTTTTTGATATTATCGATCCTGATGCTATTCATCAGGTCAGAGGTGAATTGGTTAACTGTTTTGCTCAAGAGATGCAAGATGAGTGGTTAGCGGTTTATTTAGCTAACAGAACGGATGAATATCGTATTGAACACAGTGATATTGCTAAGCGAGCATTAAGTAATACTTGTCTGGGATATTTAGCATTTACTGAAACTGAGTTTGCCAATAATCTGATTAGCCAACAGTATCATCAGGCTAATAATATGACCGACGCTTTAGCTGCATTATCAGCCGCGGTTGCAGCACAATTACCATGTCGTAATAAATTGATGCAGTCATTTGATGAGCGTTGGTATCAGGATGGTCTGGTGATGGATAAATGGTTTATATTGCAGGCCAGCAGTCCGGATAGCACAGTGCTTAATAATATTAAAGCATTATTAAGTCATCGTTCTTTCAGCATGAATAATCCGAACCGTATCCGTTCATTAATTGGTGCTTTTGCTTCCACTAATCCATCCGCATTCCATGCAAAAGATGGTAGTGGTTATGCATTTTTAACTGAGGTTCTGACTGAGCTGAATCAGAAAAATCCACAGGTAGCTTCACGTCTGATTGAGCCATTAATTCGTCTTGGCCGTTACGATCGGGAGCGGCAGATATTAATGCGTAACGCGTTGGAGCAATTAAAGCAATTGGACAACCTTTCGGGCGATTTATTTGAGAAGATTAGTAAAACGCTAAATGGTGAATAATCCATGCTGATCGAAAAAGCCGGCTATGATGCCGGCTTTTTTATGCACCGTTGACGCACAAATACTCGATTTCCTGTAATTGATCATTTCTTTTAGCAGGTCAATACTGAATAATATGTCTCCGGTCGATAGCCCGGATTAAAAACCAATCCCATCGGGCTGAGTGAGTTGTCATTTTGGGCAGGTTTTTAAGGAGGAGTATGTTTTACCCTTTCATCAGAAAAGCATTGTTTCAGCTCGATCCAGAGCAGGCACATGAATTTACCTTCCGTTTACTTCACCGTATTAACGGTACGCCATTACAGTGTCTTATTCAGCAATCCGTTCCCAATAAGCCCGTTAGCTGTATGGGACTTAATTTTAAAAACCCATTGGGATTAGCCGCCGGCCTGGATAAAGACGGTGAATGTATTGATGCATTAGGTGCCATGGGTTTTGGCTCCATTGAAGTCGGAACCGTTACACCAAAGCCACAGCCAGGTAATGAAAAGCCAAGGTTATATCGGATCGTGTCGGCAGAAGGATTGATCAACCGAATGGGGTTTAATAATCTCGGCGTTGATAATTTGGTAGAGAATATCAAGAAGACACGCTTTGACGGAATTATTGGTGTAAATATTGGTAAAAATAAAGTCACACCGGTAGAGCAGGGTAAAGATGACTATTTGATTTGTATGGATAAAGTATATCCATATGCTGGTTATATTGCGGTAAATATATCTTCTCCAAATACGCCAGGATTAAGAACATTACAATATGGCGAGGCGTTGGATGATCTATTAACCGCAATTAAAAATAAACAAGTTGAATTAGAAAAGCGTCATGCCAAATATGTTCCTGTAGCCGTTAAGATCGCACCGGATCTTTCTGAAGAAGAATTGATCCAAGTAGCCGATAGTTTAATTCGACACAATATAGATGGTGTCATTGCAACAAATACCACATTAGATCGGAAATTAGTCGATGGACTAATTAATAGCGAGCAATCTGGTGGATTAAGTGGCCGGCCTTTACAGCTTCGTAGTACTGAGATCATTCGTCGTTTATCCACAGAGCTTAAAGGGAAATTACCTATTATTGGCGTTGGTGGAATTGACTCTTTAACCTCTGCCAGAGAGAAACTGGAAGCGGGATCTTCATTAATCCAAATATATTCCGGTTTTATTTATAAAGGTCCGGGGTTAGTGAAAGAAATTCTCACACATATTTAATCTTATTTCTTATTAATTGATCACCGGGGGTTTATTTTTTCTCCCGGTTGTTCTATATTTTAAGCGTTTGTGATTGCGTTTATATTGTTAGTCATAATTATCAGAATCTTTATCCAGTTAATTAGATAATATTGGACGTTATCTGGGATAAAGATTGAATTAAATAAGCTTCATAGTTTAAGGAAAGTGTAATGAGGATTAAGCCAGATGATAACTGGCGCTGGTATTTTGACGATGAACACGATCGGTTAATGTTAGATTTATCTAATGATATGATTTTCCGCTCTCGGTTCCCGGCCAAAATGTTGACGCCTGATGCGTTTACCGAATCCGCATTTTGTGTTGATGATGCCGCGCTATTTTTTGAATTAGAAGAACGCTGCCGTTGCTTACCTTTAACTAACGATCAGCGTGCAGAATTAAATTTGAATGCGCTGACAGCTTATCGTTTTTTAAAGCCATTAATGCCGAAGAGTTGGTATTTCGTTCAGCAGAAGGTGGAATTACAGCCTCAAAATAACGAGATAGTTGCCGTTACCCTGATTGATAGCGGCGAGACCGCGCTATTGTTGGTGGTTGATGCAGGAGAGAACGCCAGCCTCTGTTTGGTGGCTCAGCCTTATCTGGCGCTCTCTGGTAAAGCTCTGCAACTGGGCGATGCGATTAAAGTGATGCACGACAGAATGTGCGCTGTGAGCATTGTTAGTCAGGACGCTTCCCCAAATTACTTACTCGCGCAAGCGGTATAACCAAACTAGCTTAAATCATTAAGCTAGTTTGATGTTGCCTTTTGGTATACAACTACAGGCAAGAACCGAACCATCTCTTTTTATTGCCCCTTTTCGCATGGCACTTACCTCGCCCGCTTCCAGTTTGATTCTACAGCACCCACATATACCAGCCCGACAAGAGTAGGGAATTTGAATACCGTTTTGTTCTAGTTGCTCCAGTAATACCTGTTGATTATTACCAATAAAAGTGTGCTCACCATAGCTGATCACCACCTCTTTTGGTTCCACTTGCTCAGGCTCAAGGACTTCCACTGGGTCTTTGGATTTATAGACTCTGGCAGGATGGGTTGCCAATACTTCAATCGAATCTCCTAAACGAATAACACCATGATTTCGGGCAATCATATTCTGACCAAAATCCACGTCGCCATTTTCTGCAGTTCTGAACTGTTGCAGAGTGCGTAAAGGTTCACCCTGAGGGTGTTTACGGCCATTTTCAGTATTTACGGTGGTTAAAACGCAGCGGCTACAGGGTTTAACTAAATCAAAAATAACTTCACCAATACGAATAGTTTGCCAGCTGTCTTCTGCAAATGGTGTTGCATCGCGAATAATCAGATTAGGCCGGAATTGCTCAATCACAATACTGCCCGGGCAACGGGACTGTAGCACCTGAAATGAAGTTTCATTGATTAGCAAGTATGGGAAACCATCGGCAAAAGAAAGGGGGACTTCAGGACGGTTCTTTACCCTACGGGTAAGTTCCGGGCCCACCCAGCGAAGCTGAACTTCCTTATTTAAATAGCGGCTTAACCATTGATTGATACTGTCAGGAGCAATATGAGCCGTAAAATGGTTTCCCCAAACTTCGGTTGGAGAAAGGGTTTGAGAAAAATCACTAAAGCCGACCATTTTGCTTTGTCCGTCAGGTGCAGTAATAGATACACCGTTAATCAGCAAGGCAGGAATAAAGCGTACTAACTGTGGATATTGTCGGGCGGTAATAAATGTTCCATTCGGATCGGTCACCATAAAAATACGGTCAAATGCCAGACCACTTTCGCCAACCTGAGCATGAGAAAGCTCCAGACCTCTCATTGATTTAACCGGATGAACATATAAACGAGAAAGAGTAACCACGTAACAACTCCATTGATAGCTGGTGAAGCTCACAGACGCCAGAAGCTAACGATATGATATGGCAGCATAAATAATTATGTAACCTGAGGAGTATCGATACTGGACAGCGGTGATTCGAGATTTCACTAATTAATAGAGGGTAACTTTATGACAAAGCGCATGGATTGGCTATAATGCACCACTATTTTTATTATGCGGTGTAACCTTATGATCTCTCTGTTTGCCAGTACGGCGCGTGGGCTGGAAGAATTATTAAAAACTGAGCTGGAAGCGCTGGGGGCAAGTTCCTGTAAAGTGGTGCAGGGCGGTGTGCATTTTGAAGGTGACGAACGCCTGATGTATACCAGTTTGCTATGGAGCCGATTAGCTTCGCGCATTCTGTTACCGTTAAGCGAATTCCGTGTATACAGCGATATGGATTTGTATCTTGGTATCAATGCCATTAACTGGCCTTCTCTGTTTGGGGTTGATAAGACCTTTGCCGTTAACTTCACCGGTACCAACGAAGAGATTCGCAATAGTCAGTATGGCGCTCTGAAAGTGAAAGATGCCATCGTTGACAGCTTCACTCGCAAAATTCAACAGCGCCCGGACGTAGCGAAAGTTCAGCCAGATATTCGTATCAACGTCTATTTACAAAAAGATCGTGCCAATGTGGCCATTGACTTAAGCGGTGATGGTTTACATCAACGTGGATATCGCGATATGGCAGGTCAGGCCCCGTTAAAAGAAAACCTGGCAGCGGCGATTGTGATGCGCTCGGGCTGGCAGCCAGAGACACCAATGGTTGATCCAATGTGCGGTTCCGGCACCTTATTGATCGAAGCTGCTATGGTGGCCGCGGATATTGCACCAGGTTTACGTCGCGATTACTGGGGTTTTAATCAATGGCTTGGGCATAATGCTGAATTATGGCGCGAATTGTTGGCTGAAGCACAGGTCAGAGCCAGTCGTGGTATTAATAAAACTGAATCGCGTTTCTATGGTTATGATCACGATCGTCGGGTTATTGAGATAGCTAAAAACAACGCTCGCCGGGCTGGTGTTGCCAGTTTGATTCAGTTTGAAACTCAAGAATTAACGCGTTTGACCAATCCATTACCCGAAGGCCAAAAAGGGACAGTACTCAGTAACCCTCCCTATGGTGAACGTCTGGATAGCGAGCCCGCACTGATTGCTTTGCACAGTGCGCTAGGCCAGATAATGAAACGCGATTTTGGCGGCTGGAACCTCTCTTTATTCAGTGCCTCGCCTGAACTGCTAAGCTGCTTACAACTGCGGGCAGGGCGTCAATTCAAAGCTAAAAATGGTCCATTAGACTGCGTACAGAAAAATTACTCTCTGGCTGAAAATAGTGAAAGAAGTTCATCTCAAAGCGATCGCTCCACAGGGAGTGACGGTGAGAAAAACACAGAACAGTCCGTACAGATTGCGGCAGATTTTGCTAATCGACTGCGAAAAAATGTGAAAAAGCTGGAAAAGTGGGCGAAACAGGAAGGTATCGAATGCTATCGTCTTTACGATGCAGATTTACCAGAATATAACCTGGCGCTCGATCGTTATGGTAGCAAATATGTTTTACAAGAGTACGCACCACCCAAAACGGTCGATCCGCAAAAAGCCCGTCAACGCCTGTTTGATGCTATCAATGCCACATTGGCGGTTCTTGAGTTACCGGCCAGCGCTTTGATTTTAAAAGTTCGTGAGAGACAAAAAGGCAAGAGTCAGTATGAGAAACTGGCACAGAAGGGAGATTTTTTCCTGGTTAATGAGTTTGGCGCTAAGCTGTGGGTTAACCTGACAGATTATCTGGATACCGGTCTGTTCCTTGATCATCGCATTGCGCGTCGTATGTTAGGCCAGATGAGCCGCGGTAAAGATTTCCTTAATCTGTTTGCCTATACCGGTTCGGCCAGTGTACATGCCGGCATTGGCGGTGCGCGAACCACCACCACGGTTGATATGTCGCGTACCTATCTGGAATGGGCGGAACGTAATTTACGGGCTAATGATTTGGTTGGCCGACAACATCGCTTGATTCAGGCGGATTGTCTGGGCTGGATGCATGAAACCAATGAACAGTTTGATGTGATCTTTATCGATCCACCCACGTTCTCCAACTCTAAACGTATGGAAAATAGTTTTGATGTGCAGCGTGACCATTTGGCTCTAATGGCTGATTTAAAAAGAATGTTACGTCCTGGTGGCACCATCATGTTCTCCAATAACAAACGTGGCTTTAAGATGGATATGGATGGCTTAGCTAAACTGAAACTCAGTGCGCAAGAGATCTCCGAAAAAACGCTGTCTGTCGATTTTGCCCGTAACCGACAAATTCATAATTGCTGGCTGGTATCTCATGCCGGTGAGGGAAAGTAACAAATGTCTTTGATTAATATGTCAGGTGCATGGCTGTCATTCAGCGATGCACCATTATTGGATAATACAGAACTGCATATTGAACCAGGTGAACGCGTTTGTCTGGTTGGGCGTAACGGTGCGGGTAAATCGACACTATTAAAAATTCTGAACCGCGAAGTGCCGTTGGACGATGGGCAACTGGTATTTGAGCAGGATATTGTTGTTGCGCGTTTGCAACAGGATCCACCTCGTAACGTGGAAGGAAGCGTCTTTGATTTCGTGGCCGAAGGTGTTGAGAAGCAAGCCGAACAGTTAAAAGAGTATCATCATCTGTCTCAACTGGTGGGTAGCGATCCCAGTGAGCAAAACCTGAAGAGATTAGCCAGTCTACAAGAGATGCTGGAACATCAGGGAAGTTGGCTAATTGATAGCCATATCCGCGCGGTGCTGGCGAAGCTGGAGCTGGTAGCTGATGCACCATTGTCATCGTTATCTGGTGGTTGGTTGCGTAAAGCAGCACTTGCTCGTGCGTTGGTCTCTTCTCCAGATGTGTTGTTGCTTGATGAGCCAACTAACCATCTGGATATTGAAACTATTTCCTGGCTGGAAGAGTTTTTGAAAGAGTTTGATGGCAGCATTGTTTTTATCTCTCATGACCGTTCATTTATTCGCAGTATGGCAACCCGTATTGTTGATTTAGATCGCGGCAAACTGGTGTCCTGGCCCGGTAATTACGACCTTTATCTGGAAGGAAAAGAGGAGGCATTGCGAGTTGAAGAGCTGCAAAATGCAGAGTTTGATCGCCGTCTGGCTCAGGAAGAGGTCTGGATCCGTCAAGGGATCAAAGCGCGGCGTACTCGTAATGAAGGGCGCGTGCGTGCATTGAAAGCGATGCGCAATGAACATGCTGCTCGCCGTAATACCATGGGTACAGCGAAAATGCAGGTGGAAGAGTCGCTGCGTTCAGGGAAAATTATTTTTGAACTGGAGAATGTTAGCTACAGCGTGGCAGGAAAAACGCTGGTAAAAGATTTTTCAGTTCAGGTTCAGCGTGGAGATAAGATCGCCCTGATTGGCCCAAATGGCTGTGGTAAAACCACCTTGTTGAAGATAATGCTACAACAGTTACAGCCAGACAGCGGTAAGGTACGTTGCGGAACAAAGCTGGAAGTCGCCTATTTTGATCAGCATCGGGCCGAATTGGATCCAGATAAAACGGTTATTGATAATCTGGCGGATGGTAAACAGGAAGTGATGGTTAATGGCCGTTCCCGTCATGTATTGGGGTATCTGCAAGACTTCCTGTTTCATCCTAAACGTGCAATGACGCCGGTACGGGCATTATCAGGTGGAGAACGCAATCGTCTATTGTTGGCTCGTCTGTTTTTGAAACCGAGCAACTTATTGATCCTCGATGAACCAACTAACGATCTGGATATTGAAACTCTGGAGTTGTTGGAAGAGCTATTAAATGAATATAGCGGTACCGTATTGTTGGTAAGCCACGATAGGCAATTTGTTGATAACTCGGTAACTGACTGCTGGATTTTTGAAGGGCAGGGAGTCATTAAACAATATGTTGGTGGTTATTTCGATGCTCATCATCAACAGGCCAATGCCAAAGAGTTGCGGACACCTGTTTCTGCTCCGGAATCTAAACCAGTAGCACAAAAAGCGGAAGAAAAGAAACGGACTAACAATAAACTAAGCTACAACCAACAGCGTGAACTCGAGGGACTACCGGCTAAAATAGAACAGCTGGAGGGTGAGGTTGCTGAGTTTCAGGCTAAAGTTAGTGATGCTTCGTTCTTTAATCAACCCCATGAAGTCACTCAAAAAGTACTGATGGATTTAGCAACTAAAGAGCAAGAGTTTGAGCAGGCTTTCCTGCGTTGGGAAGAGTTGGAATCCCAGAAAAACGGATAACTCAAAAAGATAAAACCTGTGTTAAATGCTGTAAAAACAGTCGGTTGATAACATCAAATGGATTTTTTGATAAACTTTATTAACCGATAAAATGAATAATATGATAAATATATTATTCAAAGTGATAGTTAATACGGCATTTATCAACTTTGTTTGAAGATGCGTTTCAACGTAATGGATTATACTGAGTATGCTAATGGGTGTTCTCTCTGAATGATAAAAGGTGGTAGCAATGTGTACTGATGCGGGTTGTTCCCATGCATCACTGCTACGGGTAAATATCAAACAGACCCATGGCGATGCAGTAACAGTAGAAAAATCTGACGATAATCTGGTGTTATGCCCACAGTGTGACTGGATGGTTAAACTTCCTGAGATTAAGCAGGGAGATAAAGCGGTTTGTCCTCGCTGCCACACTACGTTAAGTGCTATGTGGGTAGAACCTGTTTTACAGCCCGTGAGTTGTGCTATTAGTGCACTTATCATGTTGGTGTTTGCCAACCTGTTCCCATTCATTAATATGCAAGTTTCAGGTATCTACAATCAGATTAAACTGATGGAGATACCTGAAGCCATGATGAGTGATGATTACGCCAGTCTGGCAACATTATTCATTATCTTTGTTCAGTTGATCCCGGCATTTTGTATGGTTGCCATCATTTTGTTGTGCCTGAAAGTCAGGCTACCTTATCGACTGAAAGTCATTATGGGGCGTGTTATCTATCTCGCCAAAGTTTGGTGCATGGTAGAAATCTTTCTGGTTGGTGTACTGGTAAGTTTTGTAAAATTAATGGCTTACGGGGATATCGGCATTGGCCCGAGCTTTGTGCCTTACTGTCTATTTTGTTTGCTTCAGGTTCGAGCTTTTCAATGCCTGGATCGTTACTGGCTATGGAACACTATCCAACCTGCACCGACATTACATCAAACACCTCAGGTTGGTATGTCCGGTATGGAACAAGGTCTGAGATCCTGTCCTTGCTGTATGGCGATTTTGCCTATGGATGAACACCAATGTCCGCGTTGCCATACCATCGGTTATGCCAGACGTCGTAATAGTTTACAGTGGACTCTGGCACTATTAGTGACATCCATTATGCTTTATATCCCGGCCAATATTCTCCCCATCATGGTAACCGAAGTATTAGGGAACCCAATGGCATCCAATATTATTTCTGGGGTTATTATCCTTTGGGAAGACGGTTCTTATCCTGTCTCACTGGTGATATTTATTGCCAGTATCATGGTTCCTACTTTAAAAATAATGGCTATCGGTTGGTTATGTTATGACGCATCCGGAGCAGGAAAGCTTGGGAATAAGTTGGATCGCGAGAAAATGCATTATTTGTATGAAGTGGTTGAGTTTGTTGGTCGATGGTCAATGATAGATGTATTTGTGATAGGGGTTCTGTCTGCGCTGGTTCGAATGGGGCGGCTTATGAGCATCTATCCTGATGTTGGCGCAGTGCTGTTTGCTATGGTGGTTATTTTAACCATGATTGCGGCTATGATGTTTGATCCCCGTCTTTTGTGGGATCGTAAAAAAATGATTAACCAATAAGGAGCCTGATCGTGCAGGACAGTCATCAGGACGTAGCAAAAGTTGAAAAAATAAAACGCTGGTCACCCGTGTGGATTATTCCTATTGTGACGGTGCTCATTGGTGCCTGGATCCTTTTTTACCATTTTAGTACCCAAGGACCTGTTGTTACGCTGATAACCACCAATGCTGAAGGTATTGAGGCGGGTAAAACAGCCATTAAGAGCCGTAATGTCGGCATTGGTATGGTGGAGAGCGTTACCCTGAGTGATGACCTGAAACAGGTGGTTGTTACTGCACGTTTAAATGATGGCATGGTTAAACTACTCAATAAAGGCACGGTCTTTTGGGTGGTAAAGCCTCAGATTGGTCGGGAAGGGGTATCGGGTTTAAACACTCTACTTTCCGGTGCTTATATTGAGTTACTTCCAGGGCACGATAAGCAGGAACAGGATAAATTTACTCTGGAGGAGAATGCGCCTTTGGCTTCGGCAGATACTAAAGGATTGCGCGTTTCACTGGAGAGTAAACAGCCAAGCCGCTTGAATGCCGGCGATCCGGTACTGTTTCGTGGTTTCCGCGTCGGTACGGTAGAGAGCAGTGAATTTGATCCCAAAGAACGGGTAATGCGTTACAGCCTGTTCATTATGGATGCTTATCGTGGATTAGTGACCAGCAACGTTCGTTTCTGGCAAGACAGCGGCATTGCGTTTGATATGTCATCACAAGGGGTGAGAGTTGAAATGGCCTCGCTGGATACCTTAGTCGCGGGAGGTATTAGTTTCGACTTACCTAACGGTTGGGCTCAGGGCGATCCAGTTAAAGACAACGAAGAGTTTGAGCTTTATTCAGATCAAAAGAGCATTCAAGAGTCTCTGTATACTCGACATGAAGATTTCTTACTCTATTTTGAGGACTCTATTCGTGGTCTGCAACCGGGGGCTCCGGTTGAGTTTCGGGGAATCAGGGTGGGTACTGTTTCAGAAGTACCGTTCTATATGCCTGAATTGAAGATGACAAATAATAATTACTATGTGCCGGTGTTAATTCGTATTGAACCCGATCGAATTCAAAATCGATTTGGTAAAGATTTTGATATGAAGGCACATCTGTTGGCATCAGTAGATGCTAATGGTCTGAGGGCATCGTTGAAATCAGGTAACCTGTTAACAGGTGCGCTGTTTGTTGATCTCGATTTCCACAAAGACGCAAAACCGTGGAAAGGGCCAAAAGAAGTGTACGGACATCCGCTGATACCAACCATGCCGGGTGGATTAGCTGAAATTCAGAAACGTTTAATGACGGTATTGGATAAAGTTAATAACATGCCAGTTGAACCAATGTTGGCAGAGATGACTAATACCTTAAAAGAAACGCGCAGTATGATGAACAATCTGAATGCCATATTGTCCAGCAAAGAGGCTAATAATCTGCCGAAAGATATGCAGAAGACACTCACCGAGTTGAATCGTAGTCTGAAAGGGTTACAACCAGGTTCAACGGCATACAGCACCATGGTTGCCGATATGCAACGTCTGGATCAGGTTATGCGTGAGTTGCAGCCAATATTGCAGAAACTGAATCAGAAGAGTAATGCACTGGTATTTGAAGCACCAAGTGCGAATGACCCTACGCCAAAAAAGGCCAATAACCAATGATGAAATGGACTATTGCAACCCTTGCGCTGTTATTGAGCGCCTGTAGCAGCCAGCCGCAGGTATCCTATTATCAACTGCCATCAGCAAGTGCGGCTAAAAGCAGTTCGGCTGCTATTGCAGTCAACTCTGGCAAACAGTTGTGGATTGAAAATGTTACCGTGGCTGATTTTCTTAGTGGAACCGGAATTGCTTATCAAACCAGCAATGTAAAATACACCATAGCGAATAACAATCTTTGGGGTAGTAGCCTGGAGCAGCAATTAAAACAAGCATTAACCGATAATTTGAATGCACAGCTAAGTGGCTGGGTTGTGTCTGCACAACCTATTGGCGGAAGCAGTGATGTGGATATATTGCGCGTAACGGTAAATGGATTTCATGGTCGTTATGACGGTTATGCTGTGGTTAGTGGTTATTGGATATTGCAACACGGTAATCAAATTATTCGTCGTCCTTTTGATATTGAAATGCCTCTACAAAAAGATGGTTATGACGAGCTGGTTCATGTTTTGGCTAATGCCTGGCAACAAGAAGCAGTACAAATAGCAAAAGCACTAAAGAATTAAAAGATAAATCAATGTAGTGAGAATATTACTCGCTAATTAATAGCGAGTAATGTGTAAATCAGGGGTAGTGATGAAATTAAGTCGTATAGTTTGGAGTTCATGCATTTTAGGTGCCGTAATGGCTGTTCCTGTTGCCAATGCAGATACCTGGTCTATTGGGGCTGGAGCCGCAGTTGAGATGTATCCTTATAAAGGCATTGATAACAAAGTATCGCCGTTACCAACGATTGTTTATGAAGGGGAACACTTCTATATTCGTGGTATCGGTGCTGGTGCTTATGTCTGGAAAGATAGTCAGAATCAGCTATCACTGGATCTCTATTACTCACCATTGCGTTTCCGTGCCAGTAAAAGTGACGATCGTCAGATGAAAAAGCTGGATAATCGTGACTCAACAATGATGGGTGGAGTCAGCTATAAGCATACGGCAGATTGGGGTATTATCAGAACTTCATTCTCTGCAGATATGCTGGATGAAAGTAATGGCTTGCGTGGTGATATTGCTTACTTACATCCTTTCGTGCTGAATGATTTGAAAATTACTCCGGGAGTTGGTGCCGTTTGGTATAGCAGCAACTTTAATGATTACTACTATGGTATATCAGGTAAAGAATCTGCTCGTAGTGGTCTGGATAAGTATGAGGCCGACAGCAGCTGGTCACCTTATGCTGAATTGACTGCAACCTATAAGATCAATAATAGCTGGAGCACCTACGCGACAGGCCGTTATACCCGTCTTGCCAGTGAAGTGAAAGATAGCCCGATGGTTGATAGATCGTATTCAGCTATTGTTGCCGGTGGTGTGACTTACACTTTCTAATACTGATTGGTTAAGCGTTATTCTTTTTTATAAAACCGGTCAATTTATTGACCGGTTTTATTTTGCCAAAAATATTTGTTACACAGGTTCATTTTTGTGGCAGCGAATAGTCATCGATAAATATTGTGGTTTATCGCTGTGCACCTCAACCGGCTGATGAGCATTGGCAGTTTCAACGCAAACCATCGTTTTATAACCATCGTTTTCCATATCTTTCATACCGCTGGCACCTTCAGCTGCAGGATTCCAGGTTACAACATCATGGGCATTACGATGATGAACTTCGATACTGCGAGCAAAGACTGGATCCTGAATCAGGCTAAAGGCTTCCGGTTGACTATAAACACGATCGACCGGGCCGGTAAAAGTGAGTGTTTTATCGCTGGTGTCATGTTCACTACCGGTGATGGTATCAAGATAATGAGAACCTAAACCGGAGATGCTGATTTGAGAAATATCGGCAATATTCAAGTAAGTATGAAGGGCGGAAGTAATTGAGTAATCACCATGGGACTCCAGCTCAATTTCACAAGTCGTGCCCAACTTAATGCGAGCGATCAGACAAAAAGAGTGAGGCCATATTTGGCGAGTTTGCTCATTGTCTTCCAAAGAGAAAGTGAGCCAAACTGATTCTTCATTCGCATCATGTGCTGTTAATTGCCATAGTTCATTTCTGGCAAAACCATGGGCAGGGGAGGCGACTTTTCCAAACCAGGGCCAGCAAATAGGAACGCCACCACGAATTGCTGTACCTTGTTTAAAATGACTGGCTTTGCTTAACCAGATGACGGGTTCTTCACCATTAGGCTGCCATGATAATAGATGGGCACCTTGCAGTGCGATAGCACCTCTGGCTTTCGGGTGGTTAACCACAATAATGGCTAACTCATCTTTTTTACGTAGAGTTAAATAGGGAGTTAATTGCTGTTCTATGGGTAATGAAAAGAGAAAGTCTGACATAACGTTGCCCTTCTAATCATAGCTAATTTGTGACTTGATATGGCGCCAATAAAAAGGGCAGCGATTACGCTGCCCTCTTGAATCAGAACGACTGATGACTCTTATTTAGAAACGTGAGCAATCAGGTCTAATACTTTGTTTGAATAACCGATTTCGTTATCGTACCAGGCAACAACTTTCACGAAGTGGTCGTTCAGAGAGATACCTGCTTTGGCATCAAACACAGAAGTGCATTTTTCGCCCAGGAAATCAGTAGAAACAACATCATCTTCGGTGTAACCCAGAATACCTTTCAGAGCACCTTCAGAAGCAGATTTCATTGCTTCACAAATATCTTTGTAAGAAGCGGCTTTGTCTAAACGTGCAGTTAAGTCAACTACAGACACATCCGGAGTTGGAACACGGAAAGACATACCGGTTAACTTACCGTTCAGTGAAGGGATAACTTTACCTACAGCTTTAGCTGCGCCGGTAGAAGAAGGGATGATGTTCTGAGCTGCACCGCGGCCGCCGCGCCAGTCTTTGTGAGACGGGCCATCAACAGTTTTCTGAGTAGCGGTAGTTGCGTGAACAGTCGTCATCAGTGCTTCAACAATGCCGAATTTGTCATGCAGAACTTTAGCAACTGGAGCCAGGCAGTTAGTAGTACAAGAAGCGTTAGAAACGATATCCTGACCAGCATAGGTAGAATCGTTCACACCCATAACGAACATTGGAGTATCGTCTTTAGATGGGCCAGTTAACACAACTTTCTTAGCGCCAGCAGTGATGTGCTTACGAGCGGTAGCATCATCCAGAAACAGGCCAGTTGCTTCTGCAACAACATCAACGCCAACTTCGTTCCATTTCAGGTTTGCCGGATCTCTTTCCGCCGTTACACGAATTTTTTTACCATTAACGATTAACTGACCGTCTTTCACTTCAACGGTGCCTTTGAAACGACCGTGTGTAGAATCATACTTCAGCATGTAAGCCATGTATTCAGCGTCGAGCAAGTCGTTGATTGCAACGATTTCAATGTCAGTGCGCTCTTGTGCAGCACGGAATACGAAGCGACCGATACGGCCAAAACCGTTAATACCTACTTTGATAGTCATATTGTTCCACCAGCTTGTTTGTTAGTGAATGAAGTGAATTTAAAACCTGCCAGTAAAATTACAAAAACCTTGCAAAACGTCAAGCGGAATCGTGTCAATCATTGTCAGTAATCACAAAAAAAAGTCAGAGTACAAATGAGAAACGGACGCAGTTTTGCTGGTTTTTTGTGCTTTTCAGGCGGTCTATCGGGTGCCGATTTTTCAATTATAACCCCATTCGATATGAATTGGGTAATTATTGCTGTTTTGCCTCCGAAAATGACCGTTTTAACGATAAATCACCTGCCGTTTTGTTAATCTATTGTTATAATTAGAGGTCTGGAAGCTATTTTTTGTCATAACTGATTTTTTAGAGGGTGGAAATGAGTAACCCATTGAATAATAAAATCAATGAATTATCAGATATTCAGCGCTATGTTACTCAGGAAAGAGGAACTGAAGCTCCATTTACCGGGCATCTTTTACATAATAAACAGGTAGGAATATACCACTGTATATGCTGTGATTCCCCGCTGTTTTACTCCGATACCAAATTTGATTCTGGCTGCGGGTGGCCGAGTTTTTTTGAAGCAATTAGTCCTGATGCTGTTCGCTATCTTGATGATTATTCACATAATATGCATCGTATTGAGATTCGTTGTAATCATTGTGATGCACATTTAGGGCATGTATTTCCTGATGGGTCACCACCTACAGGAAAGCGATATTGCATCAATTCAGCCTCAATGGTTTTTGTTGATGAACAGAGTGGAGAGAAGAGTCTCGGTTAAATTGTATCCGAATATTAACAAAATCGATTCAGCTTAATATTCGAACTAAACAGTGAGCAAAATGATAAGAAGGGTGAGAAGCGTGGGTAATGTTCCAAAGCTTCTCACTCTGTGATTTATATATCATGGAGTTGAATAACTCTGGCGCCTTTAGCTGACATTTCGTGCAAGGCCTTCTCGCTGTCACCGGCGGCTAAATTTACTCCACGACACCCTTCAGCAATCACTTCCGTTTGATAACCTAGCTCTAAAGCGTCCAGAACGGTGAATTTTACGCAATAGTCTGTTGCCAAACCTAATACCGTCAAATGCTGAATGTTTTCGCTATTCAGCCATTGATGAAGCGCTGTTGCCGAGCGCTTGCCATTATCAAAAAAAGCGCTGTAGCTATCAATTTCGGGATCTTGCCCTTTATAAATTCGTTTGTTGATATATTGCTGTTCCAACTGTGGGTGTAGCGATGCACCAGTGGTATTTTGCACACAATGTGTTGGCCACCAGACCTGTGTTAGTCCGTTTAATGTACCAACTTCTCCCGGCTGAGTACCTGAATTAATAGCAAAACTTTTATGATTTGCCGGATGCCAGTCCAGTGTTGCAATAACCGGCCAGCCATGTTGATGGAAAATACGCATAGCCTGATTGGCAATATCGATAACCGCATCTCCGTCATGAACAGCAAGGGTGCCATTCAGACAGAAATCGTTTTGCAGATCGACCAAAAGCAAAGCCTTCTTCATGATAACTCCCTTAATGATTACTCGTTTTCCGCTAACTCACCGCGCAGACTTTGTTGCATTAAGCTTCTGATTTGATGAGCAGGAAGGTTCAGACTCAACAAAAAATGCAGTTTTGTCAATGTTGCTTCGACCGTCATATCGAAGCCACTAAGAACACCGGCGTGGGCTAATGCATTCCCTGTGGCATACCCCTCCATGTTCACTCTTCCTGAAAGACATTGGGTTAGATTAATCACAATAATGCCCCGTTCAGTGGAATCACGCAGTTCTTTCAATAAATCAGGGTCTTGTGGAGCATTTCCAACGCCGTATGAGCGCAGAATAAGCGCTTTAACCGGTTGACGCAGGAAGTTGCGAATAATCTCGGCTGAAATCCCAGGATAGATAGTAATAACCCCAATTGGCTGAGGAGCAATAGCCTGTACTTTTAACTCACCTGTGCAAGGGGAGGTATCCGGTACCGTCAGGCGCTTAATATGAATACCCGCCTCCAGCAGTACGGGATAATTTGGTGAAGCAAAGGCGTCAAAGCCATCGGCATGAACTTTAGTGGTGCGGTTGCCACGAAATAGTTTGTTATTAAAGAATAAGCAAACTTCATTAATAGGGTAGTTGGCTGCTACATACAACGCATTGAGCAGATTAGTCTGCCCGTCAGATCTTAGTTCAGCTAAAGGTATTTGAGAACCGGTAACAATGACCGGCTTGGATAAATTCTCCAGCATAAAAGAGAGTGCCGAAGCGGTAAATGCCATGGTGTCCGTGCCGTGCAAAATAACAAAGCCATCATATTGGTGATAGTTTTTCTGAATATCATCAGCAATATGCTGCCAGTCTTGTGGCGTCATATCTGAGGAGTCAATTAAAGGCTGATATTCATGAATAACAAAGGTTGGCATTTCATCACGATGAAACTCTGGCATTTGTGCCAACTGTTTCTGTAAATGTCCGGAAGCAGGAATATATCCGTGTTCTGAGCGCAACATACCAATTGTTCCACCGGTATAAGCCACATAAATCGATTTTTTTTGCTTATTTTGCATGATAATTCAGACCATAAATCGGAAAGTGTGGGGATTATAGAAAATTAACTCAAAGAATAATATGTATTCAACAGATAGAAAAAGGCCTGGTGATAAACCAGGCCTGAAAGAAGATTCGTTAACCAGAATAATTACTGCGTATAGCTACAGCTTAAACAGTAAATGTAACGATAACCGGGATCGTTCATGTTACCAAAGAAGCCCGGTTGTTTATTGATATCCTCTGCAACCTGGCGCAATGGTGCAGGAAGTTCAATTTTTATTGTTTCTGGCAGTAGGGCATTAACTGATGCAGAAACCTGACCTAACAGAATTTCTCTGACGGTTGGTTCTGTCACTGTCCATTTGATT
Organism: Limnobaculum allomyrinae; assembly: GCF_016649425.1. Lineage (GTDB taxonomy): Bacteria > Pseudomonadota > Gammaproteobacteria > Enterobacterales > Enterobacteriaceae > Limnobaculum > Limnobaculum allomyrinae. The sequence continues at coordinate 75,280 of NZ_JADRCR010000007.1, read as the reverse complement.
TCATAGTCTTTCAGTTTAGCGAGTTCTGCCGTTTTTTTAATGGCATCGTCAAAATCACCTAGCTGATCCACCAGTCCATTTGTTTTTGCATCTGAACCAATCCAGACTCTACCCTGAGCTATGCTGTCAACTTCAGCAGGTGTTTTATGCCGGGATTTAGCCACCAGATTGATAAAAGTCTTATAACCATTCTCAATGGTTAACTGCATCATTTCAGAGAATTGTGGTGGTAATGCCTTAGTTATTGTCGCATCAGCCAAGGGAGAAGTAGAAACACCATCGGTATGAACACCAATGGCATCCAGCGAATTTTCAAATGTATTGATAACGCCAAAAATGCCAATAGAGCCGGTTAAGGTACTTGGGCTGGAGATGATGTAATCCGCAGGTGTAGAGATCCAGTAACCACCTGAAGCGGCCATTCCACCCATTGAAACAACGACAGGTTTACCCGCATCTTTCAGCGCCTGAACTTCTGAACGAATCATTTCCGAAGCGGTAACACTACCTCCGGGACTATTTACCCGCAGTATAATCGCTTTGATTTTGTCGTTAAGCCGAGCGGCTCGCAGTTGCTTAGCGGTAGTATCACCGCCAACCATTCCTGGCATTTCAGGGCCATCAACAATAGCACCATTAGCAAAAATGACCGCAATTTCCGGCAATTTAGCTCTTTCAAAGTCAGGCTCTGTTACCTGATAGTTATAGATACTGACAAAGTTATAATTTTTATTTTGCTGATCCCAACCAAAAGTCTCTTTCAGTATTTTTTCTACCGCTGAACGGGAAGCGATTTCATCTACCAGTTTATTCTTAAGGGCGAATGTCGCAGTATCACCATCGCTGGCCTTTAATTGCTGAATTAACTGAGCAGGTTCCGGATAGAGTTCTGCAATTGAGATATTACGATTCGCAGCCACATCGGTCATATAGTTAGACCACAACGTATTTACCCAACGGCTATCAGACTGGCGAGCTTCAGGGGACATATTATCGCGAATGAATGGTTCAACGGCGGATTTATAGGTGCCCACGCGAAAAATATTGGTGGTGACTTTCAACTTATCCAGTAGCGATTTGTAATAGAGGTTATTGGTGGAAATTCCGGTTAACAGAACCGAGCCTTGCGGGGATAAATAGATCTTATTGGCAAAACTGGCCAGATAATACTGACCCTGAGAGTAACTATCCCCAATGGCATAAATTGGCTTTCCGCTATCGCGAAACTCCTTTAAGGCTTTGCCGATATAACGCAGGGAAGGTTGATCCGCACCAATGAAATTTCTCAGAGATAGTACCATTCCACTAATTTTGTCATCGTCTTTGGCCTGGCGGATCTGTTTCACAATATCGAACAGTGAGTTTTCCTGAACGTCTTTATTACTGCCTATCAACTCTTGACCTATCTGACGTAATTTACTGTCAGAGCTTAAACTATCCACCACGGTGCCGCTCAGGTTAACCAGCAACGCCCCTTTTTCAGGTTGAATAGTGGAGTCTTGCATTTGTATATAGAGCGCAAAACCAATAAGCAGAACGAAGAAGAAAATCAGATTACAAACAGCCTGGCGAATAAAATTAATAATCCGCCAGGAGAATTTGAATATGGTTGCAAAAATTTGCCATAGTGCCCGCATGTATACTCCATTCATTAAGCGGTAAAAACATTGTTGGATATCCTAAAGCCTGATGATAGAAAAGTCAGTGTTAAATAACCAATTGGTTACGTTATTTTTGTGTTCGTAACAAATAATTAACCTTACAATAGGCAATTCCCCGTTTGTCTGGAGAGTTTTATGGATTCGTTAGAACTATTACTTAACCGCCGTTCCGCGTCTCGTTTGTCAGAACCCGCACCTCAGGGAGAAGCGTTGCACAACATTATTCGGGCAGGCATGAGAGCTCCAGATCACGGAACTCTGGAACCATGGCGTTTCATCATTATTGAAGGTGAAGCGCGCAGTCGATTTGCCGATGTGTTACTGGCTGCGGCGGTAGATGCAGGTCAGGATGAGTCAGTACAGGAAAAATCACAAAAAGGGCCCTTCAGAGCTCCAATGATCATTACCGTAGTGGCCCATTGCACTGAACATCATAAAGTACCACGTTGGGAACAAATAGCCTCGGCAAGCTGTGCCGTTCAGGCTATGCAGATGGCTGCGGTTGCTCAGGGATTTGGTGGTATATGGCGCAGTGGTTTTTGGACTGAACACCCTATTGTCAGAGAGGCTTTTGGTTGTCGTGAACAGGATATGATCGTTGGTTTCCTCTACTTGGGTACTCCCTTGATGCAACCAGCTAAAGTTAAAGCACCAGATACGTCAGCTTTTGTTTCTTACTTCTGAGATTGATTGTTTTTTGGGTATGCATGGAATAGCGTACCCAAAAACTTCACCATAATTATCATCGCATTTATTCCTTTCTGTATCCTGTAATCTGAGCAATATATCCACGATCGGCATGGTATGACTTATCAATAGTGACGAGTCGCGGTACTATATACGCTTGATCTCCGTTTGCCATTCAGGCCAAAAAGAGGAATTGATATATGACAGAGCAAAATGTTCGTTTAACTCAGTACAGTCATGGAGCTGGTTGTGGCTGCAAAATTTCCCCAAAAGTACTGGAAACGATCCTGCATTCTGAGCAAGAGAAGTTTATCGATCCTCATCTGTTAGTGGGTAATGAAACCCGTGATGATGCAGCGGTTTATGATATTGGCAACGGTATTGGTATTATCAGTACCACAGATTTCTTTATGCCCATTGTTGACGATCCTTTTGATTTTGGCCGAATTGCGGCAACGAATGCCATTAGTGATATTTATGCCATGGGCGGCAAGCCGATAATGGCTATTGCGATTCTTGGTTGGCCAATCAATAAACTGGCTCCTGAAATTGCCCAGAAAGTGATCGACGGTGGTCGCTATGTCTGCCAGCAGGCAGGTATAGCGCTGGCTGGTGGGCACTCAATTGATGCCCCTGAACCGATTTTTGGCCTGGCAGTGACCGGTATAGTAAGTACTGAACAAATTAAGAAAAACAGTGCGGCAAAGGCTGGATGTAAGCTGTTTCTCACGAAGCCATTAGGTATTGGTGTACTGACTACCGCAGAGAAGAAAAGCAAATTGCTGCCACAACATCAGGGAATAGCAACGGAAACTATGTGTCAGTTGAATAAGCCTGGTGCAGAGTTTGCTAAAGTTGAAGGTGTAACGGCGATGACCGATGTCACCGGTTTTGGGCTATTAGGTCATTTAAGTGAGATATGTCAGGGCTCGGGGCTACAGGCCAATATCTGGTTTGATGCAGTGCCAAAATTACCGGATGTAGAGCAGTATATTGCCGAAGGCTGTGTACCAGGAGGAACACAACGTAACTTTGATAGTTACGGGCATCTTATTGGATCATTGACTGATTTACAGCGTAACTTGCTGTGCGATCCACAAACTTCTGGCGGCTTGTTAATTGCTGTTACCTCAGAGGCTGAAGCTGAAGTGCAGAAAATTGCTGAACAATACCATATTACATTAACGGCCATTGGCGAGTTGTTTGCTCCTCAGCAAGGTCGTGCATTGATTGAGGTTGGTTAATGTCAACCAATAGTCGCGCTGATTATCAGCAAATATTTCTTAATGACATTCCATTAATTGATGTGCGCGCTCCGGTCGAGTTTATTCAGGGCGCATTTGCTTGTGCCACCAATTTGCCACTGATGATGGATGAAGAGCGTCACGCAGTTGGTATTTGTTATAAACAATATGGGCAAAAAGCCGCGATTGAATTGGGTGAACAATTAGTCAGCGGGGATATTCGGGAACAGCGAATTGACCAATGGCGAGCTTTTTGCCAGCAGCATCCCGAGGGATTGTTATATTGTATGCGTGGAGGCTTACGTTCTCATATTACGCAGCAGTGGTTAAAAGAAACAGGCATTAATTATCCGCTGGTGAAAGGCGGGTATAAAGCAATGCGTAATTTTCTGATAAACGTGAACCAACAGGTTGCTACCATGCCGCTGAAGGTAATTGGTGGAAATACCGGCAGTGGTAAAACACGGTTAGTGAAAGAGTTACCTTTTGGCATTGATTTAGAAGGTGCAGCCAGACATCGAGGTTCTTCATTTGGAAGAACGTTGGAAAACCAAAGTACCCAGATAAATTTTGAGAATCGTGTTGCCGTCTCGTTACTAAAACAACAACATCAGGGTATTTGTCGCTGGGTGGTTGAAGATGAGGGGAAAACTATTGGTTCCAACCATGTGCCGCTGGAGATCTATGATTCAATGCAAACCGCAAATTTAGTCGTGATTGAAGATCCCTTTGAATTACGCCTGCTGCGTTTAAAGGAAGAATATATCGATACCATGAGCGCTGGATTTCAACAGCAGTATGGTGAAGATGATGGGTGGGTACGCTTTGGTCACTATCTTCATCACGGTCTGTTTGCGATTCGTAAACGGCTGGGAATGGAGCGTTATCAAACACTGCTGAATGAGCTTGATAGTGCATTACATCATCAACAGATGGGACAGGGCAGTGATAAACATGAAAACTGGCTGGTACCGCTGCTAATTGAGTATTATGACCCTATGTATAGTTATCAATTAAGTAAAAAATCCGATCGTATTATTTTTCGGGGAGATTATAACGCTGTCCGTGATTTTCTATTGAATGATAATCACTGATGCGTTTATTCATTGCCGAAAAACCGAGTCTGGCACGGGCTATTGCAGATGTACTGCCAAAACCACACAAGCGTCAGGATGGCTTTATTGTCTGTGGCAACGATCAGGTGGTGACTTGGTGTGTGGGGCATTTGCTGGAACAAGCACAGCCCGATCAATATGACGCACGTTATGCACGCTGGTCACTTTCTGACTTACCCATTATTCCTGAAAAGTGGCAGCTAAAACCGAGAGACTCAGTAACCAAACAGCTGAATGTGATTAAACGACTGCTTGCTGAAGCTAATGAAGTGGTACACGCAGGAGACCCGGATAGGGAAGGGCAACTGTTGGTTGATGAGGTATTGGATTACCTCGAACTTGATGCAGATAAACGTCAGCAGGTGCGTCGCTGCCTGATTAATGATCTTAATCCACAGGCTGTAACTCGTGCTATTGATAAGTTAAGAGATAATCGGGAATTTATCCCACTTTGTGTTTCAGCATTAGCGCGTGCCCGGGCTGATTGGTTGTACGGTATTAATATGACCCGAGCTTATACGTTGCTGGGCCGTAATGCCGGATATAACGGGGTATTATCTGTTGGCAGAGTACAAACACCGGTGCTAGGCCTGGTGGTTCGTCGGGATGAAGAGATTGAGAATTTTGTACCGAAGGATTTTTTTGAAGTAAAAGCACATATTGTTACGCCAGCAGAAGAGCGTTTTACCGCTATCTGGCAGCCCAGTGACTCCTGTGAGTCTTTTCTGGATGAAGAGGGGCGATTACTTAACCGCAATTTAGCGGAGCATGTGGTTAAGCGTATCACCGGTCAGCCAGCATTTGTCACAGAATATAACGATAAGCGAGAGAATGATGTGGCTCCGTTGCCTTTCTCTCTTTCAGCATTGCAGATTGAGGCTGCGAAACGTTTTGGTTTTAGCGCACAGCAAGTATTGGATCTCTGCCAACGGCTCTATGAAACCCATAAGTTAATTACCTATCCTCGTTCTGATAGTCGCTATTTACCGGAAGAGCACTTTGCCGATCGTCATGCGGTGATAGCCGCTATTGAAACTCATCAGCCAGATATATTCCCATTACCCGTTGTTGATAGTGAGAAACGTAATCGTTGTTGGGATGATAAAAAAGTTGATGCTCACCACGCTATTATCCCTACGGCACGTAGTTCGTCGGTCTCTTTATCTGCAGATGAACAGAAAATATATCAGCTGGTTTCGCTCCAGTATCTGATGCAGTTTTGTCCGGATGCGGTTTATCGGAAATGTGTTATTGAACTGGATATTGCCGGTGGTAAATTTATTGCTAAAGCCCGTTTTCTGGCCGAAGCTGGTTGGCGTATGCTGCTGGGCAGTAAAGAGCGTGATGAAGAGAATGAGGGAACACCATTGCCAGTAGTAAATAAAGGCGATGAATTGTTGTGCGAACAAGGGGAAGTGGTAGCGAAGCAGACTCAACCTCCACGCCCATTTACGGATGCGTCTCTGTTGTCAGCGATGACCGGTATTGCCCGCTTTGTTCAGGATAAAGAGTTAAAGAAAATATTACGGGCGACGGACGGATTAGGTACAGAAGCGACCCGAGCAGGTATTATTGAGTTGTTGTTTAAGCGTCGTTTTTTACAGAAGAAAGGCCGGACGATTACCTCAACGGAAGCGGGTAGAGCGTTGATCCATTGTTTACCTGAAATTGCAGCTCATCCTGATATGACTGCCCATTGGGAATCTACGTTAACTCAAATTAGTGAAAAACAGTGTCGCTATCAGGATTTTATGCAACCAATGGTAGTAACCCTGCAAGATTTAATTGCTCAGGCAAAGCGTAACCGTATGCCTCAGGTATTTAAAAATATACAGCAGGCAACGGAACTTGAAGAATCAAAACCAAAGAAAAAACGGGCTAAATCCAGCAAGAAGAAGAGTGAAGAGTAACCAGTACTTCCGGTGTTATATACGTTGATAAGCTAAAAGCAGGGGAATATCAGCAGGAGCCAATTGATAGCCTAATGCTTCATCCGGTGTGACCCAGCAAAAATTGGTGTGGCAACGTAACTGTATATCTCCTTGCCAGGCCACCACTTTCCATGCCTGTAATTGAATAATGCGTTCAGGCTGTTGAATGGTACTGGTAGCAATATAATCAGTAACCTGAATATGATGAATATTGAACTCTTCTTCCAACTCACGGATTAATGCTTGTGCTGGTGTTTCGCCGTTTTCTATTTTCCCACCAGGGAACTCCCAGTAGCCAGCAAGGTCGCTTTGACTATCTCGTTGAGCAATCAAAATACGTTCTTGTTGCTGCATAATAGCGGCGACGACATTAACTATTTTCATATTGATGTATTTGTGAGAGAGCCAGACCGATTAAAACCACCGGTCTGGTTGAAATCATTATCAGAGCTTAAAATTAGCCCAAATAGGCGCATGATCAGACGGCTTCTCCATGGCTCGGATATCATAATCAATACCGGTAGAGACGCAATGAGGAGCCAAAGACTGACTGGCTAGTATCAAATCAATACGTAAACCGCGATTATCATCAAAACCACTGGAGCGGTAATCAAACCATGAATAGCGATCGTTGGTTTCCTGATTAGCCTGACGGAAAGTATCAACTAATCCCCAATTGAGTAGTTTCCCCATCCATTCACGTTCTTCAGGTAAGAAAGAACATTTTCCTGTACGCAGCCAACGTTTACGGTTTTCCTCCCCGATACCAATATCCAGATCGGTAGTACTGATATTCATATCACCCATAATTACAACAGGATTAGCCGGGTTAAGATGTTGTTCCAGATAGGATTGCAAGTCTGCATAGAATTTTTGCTTGGCCGGAAATTTAATTGCGTGATCCCGGCTTTCTCCCTGAGGGAAATAGCCATTGATTACCGTTAATAAACCCGCAGGTGTTTCTATATCCGCCATGATAATACGACGTTGGGCATCGTCATCATCAGTGGGAAAACCCTTCCTGACAGCAACGGGCTGTGCTTTAGTTAGCAGTGCTACGCCATAATGTCCTTTTTGACCATGATAAAAGACGTGATAGCCATACTGGCTGACTTCTTCAAGGGGAAACATATCATCATGAACTTTTGTTTCCTGCAGTCCAATAACATCAGGCTGATGTTGGTCAATAATTGCTGCAAGCTGATGAGGTCGGGCTCTTAGTCCATTGATATTAAATGATATAAACTTCATGATTAAGTATCTTTTATCTGCCAAAAAATAGGGATAAATAGTAACAGAAATTGAGAATAATTGTTATCCGACCATTCAAACAGAATGGTCGGATACGATTGGTATATTATTTAGCCCAGCGATTAAGATTATGTGGCTGGTATTGGTCAAACTGGTTGAGCAAGTCATGAGCCGAATCGCTGATTAATAAGGTGTTCAGGTAACTTTGGCGAACAAAACCCTCATCAGCTACATGTTGTAGGAATTGGCTCATTGGAGAATAGAAATTTTGAATGTTTAGCAGACCAACCGGGTTGGTATGGTATCCAATCTGGCTCCAGGTCCATACTTCGAACAGTTCTTCGAGCGTGCCGATACCGCCAGGTAATGCAATAAAGCCATCAGCCAACTCACTCATGCGCGCCTTACGAATATGCATGTCAGGAACAACTTCCAGGTCGGTAATACCATGATGGGCCGTTTCAGCCTCAACTAAGCGTTCAGGAATAACACCGGTAACCTGACCACCTGCATCTAATACTGCATTCGCCAGAATGCCCATTAATCCTTTATTGCCGCCGCCATATATCAGCCGACGACCTTGCTCAGCGATCGCTATCCCCAACTGTTCAGCCGCTTCGGCATAGGCAGGATTATTTCCGGTGCTGGCACCACAATAAACACATATATTCTTACGCATGAGACACCCTGATAAATCAAAATAAGGGGCTTGTATAGCCTATTTAGACCAGAGCTTCAAGGTGGTGGTGAAAATTATTGTTAAAAAGAAGGGGAGATAATGGTGGTGGGAGAAGGATTCGAACCTTCGAAGTCTGTGACGGCAGATTTACAGTCTGCTCCCTTTGGCCGCTCGGGAATCCCACCATAGGATATATATTTGCTCTGTCATGAATGACAAGGACGCGCATCATAGCAGAAGCATCAGCGGTGTAAAGTATTGATGTGGAAATAATGATTGTTTGTTGTTTTTTCCAGCATGGGATGCTGATTATTCGAACTTAATGAACAAACGATGTATTAACACCGCTTGTTCATTAAAAAGCACTTAAAGAATTACCGTTCTATTTCCGTAAACGAAAACTCGTTGTCCCAGAACCCGATATAACCCGTGGCTTAGTACATTTTTTTCAACGTCTCGTCCGGCACGCATCATATCTTCAGCACTGTAGGTGTGATCAACGTGAATAACATCCTGCATGATGATTGGGCCTTCATCTAAATTGTCATTAACGAAGTGAGCAGTAGCGCCGATGATTTTAACTCCACGTTCATAAGCCTGATGATAAGGACGAGCACCAATAAAGGCAGGCAGGAATGAGTGATGGATATTAATAATCCGGTTTGGATAATGACGAACAAAATCAGGCGTCAGAATTCGCATATATTTAGCCAGAACGACATAATCCGGATTAATGCTGTCAATTAACTCAACCACTTGTTTATCATGGTCTTCGCGGGTTAACCCTTCATGGCTGAGTAAATGGAAGGGGATATCAAAACGCTCAACCAGTGTACGTAAGGTATCGTGATTACCAATAACGGCTGCAATCTCTACATCGAGTCCACCGTACACGCTTTTCATTAACAGATCGCCCAGACAATGTGCTTCTTTAGTGACCAGAATGACTATCTTTTGTCTTCCGGCTTCATTCAATTCACGGACAGAACCTTCCGGTAATGCATCATCCAGATCGGCCAGCAAAGTTTCATCATTGAAGAACCCTTCCAGTTCGGTACGCATAAAAAAACGTCCGGTACGGTGGTCTACAAACTCATTATTTTGGACAATATTCAGTTGGTGCTTGTAACAGATGTTAGTTATTTTTGCGATCAGGCCTTTAGCATCAGGACAAATCGTACGGAGTATTTTTTTTTGCATGGCGCACTTAACCTTTTGATGTGTTTGCTATTGCTTATTGTTATGGAATGAGTCGTTATTAAACATAACGGGTAATTTTATTCTGTTATTTACCACAACATTTTTTGTATTTTTTCATTGAACCACAGGGGCATAGCTCATTACGACCAACCTGAGGTTTAATGCCTGAAGTATAATACCAGCTTCCATGCAGTTTGATAAAATGAGAACGTTCGTGGAGTGCATGTTCTTGCTGTGTCTGACTATCAAGGTATTTTGCAACAAACTCAACATAGCTTTCATTACCATGATCTGAGGTTGTAACAATATTTAATTCAAGCCACTGGGTATGTTCAAAACTGTGAGCGATAGATTCAGCTAAATCAGGTGAGCGAAAATCAGGATGCCATGTTGCAACCAAATATTCGACATCATGGCTGACATAAGCACTATAACGTGACTTCATTAACTCAAGCGCTGTTGAAGCAATGGTTTGACCAGAAATCAATGGGTGGCAGCATACGGAAAACTCCTTTAAGCTACCGCATGGACATAGTTTGAACAATATAATCTCCGATATACTGATAACGCATTTTAGGTAGTTAGCGTTGCGGCAAGATAATTTGACAAGAATAAATCATACTTTTACAGGCACAAGTGCCAAATTTGAACCAAAATATAATAAACAGAAAGCATGGAAGTTTACAATGACACCCCCTTTAGCCAATAAACATATACTCCTTGTTGAAGATGATGCGGTATTTCGCTCAATGCTGGCGGGATATCTAACCTCATTAGGTGCAATAATTGGCGAAGCTGAAGATGGCGAACAGGCGTTAGCCTATGTTGCACAGTTTCAGCCTGAATTGATGATTTGCGATTTGAATATGCCAAATATGGACGGCATAACGCTGGTCGATCGTTTACGCCATCAGGGCTGCCAGATCCCGGTTATTGTTATTTCAGCAACAGAAAAAATTACTGACGTTGATAAGATGCTACGTCTCGGGGTTCAAGACGTTTTACTTAAACCTATTACTGACTTGAATCACTTGCGTGATGCGTTATTATCCAGTTTTTACCCCTACTTATTCTCCTCTCCAGCTAGCGAAGAATTAACCATGCTTGCCGACTGGACCGACCTTAGCGAAAAACCGCAGGAAGCAGTGCAGTTGCTTAAACAACTCCAGCCTCCGGCACAGCAAACTATTGCTGGCTGCAAAATTAATTATCGCCAACTGACATTAGCGGAGAAACCAGGAATTGTGTTTGATATTGCCGCGTTATCCGAACATGATTTTGCTTTTTATTGTCTTGATATTTCGCGAGCAGAAAATAAAGGTGTATTGGCAGCATTAATGCTTAGAGCTCTGTTTAATAATCTATTACAGGAACATTTAGCTGAGCAAAATGAAGCATTACCGCAAATGTCGACTATCTTAAATCGTATTAATCAGTTGTTACATCAGTCTTATCTGGAAGGACAATTTCCTTTTCTTGCTGGCTACTATCATGCACCAAAACAAAAACTATTAATCGTGTCCGCTGGGTTGCATGTCAATATTGAAGCTAACGGCCGTAAATATGAATTGGATGATAGTGTTCCAATGGGAACCTTACAGACTCTCTATCCCAGCCAGACCAGTCTGGTTGCGGATCGCTGGGTTTGTCATGTCAAAGGAAAGGGTGGGCGTTTGCAACTAAGTGCAACGCTTTAGGCCTGTGAATTAGCATTTTGTTATCTGATTGGCCTGTGAATGATATCGGAGAATGGTCTCTTAGCTGATATACTCTCGTCATAATTTGTTCAGAATAGTATGCCGAAAACATGTCAGATTTATGGCATGTTTAAAGTTTAATCTATTCTATTTAATGAACAATGATGAATTTTATATTAACTAACTGAATATCGTATTAATAAAACGATATTCTTTGAATAGTGAGAACATTATTTATGTCAGTAATACAGCCTAAAGTCAGAAAAGCAATTATTCCTGTTGCCGGACTGGGCACCCGCATGTTGCCTGCAACCAAAGCAATTCCTAAAGAGATGTTACCACTGGTAGATAAACCTTTAATCCAATACGTGGTTAATGAATGTATTGCTGCAGGTATTCATCATATTGTGCTGGTTACCCACTCATCTAAAAATTCCATAGAAAACCATTTTGATACCAGCTTCGAGCTTGAAGCTATTTTAGAGCGCAGGGTTAAACGCCAACTACTGAATGAGGTTCAATCTATATGTCCCAGCAACGTGACGATAATGCACGTTCGTCAGGGGCTGGCTAAAGGATTAGGGCATGCCATTATGTGCGCGCACCCTTTAGTCGGTGATGAGCCTTTCGCAGTAGTATTGCCAGACGTCATTATTGATGAGTATGAATCAAACCTTAAGAAAGATAATCTCAGTGAGATGCTAAATCGTTACGAGACAACGGGGCATAGCCAGATTATGGTTGAACCCGTACCAATTAATGAAGTCAGTGATTATGGTATAGTTGACTGTAATGGTTATGGATTATCTGCAGGTGAGAGTGCACCTATCGCTAAAGTAGTAGAAAAACCAAGTGTTGCTGAGGCACCTTCCAACCTGTCTATTGTTGGGCGTTATGTATTAAGCGCTGATATTTGGCCATTACTATCCCGCATTCCACCAGGAGCTGGTGATGAGATCCAGTTAACGGATGCTATTGCAATGCTGATGGAGTCAGAACCTGTTGATGCTTATCATATTCGAGGCCGCAGCCATGATTGCGGTAACAAAATGGGATATATGCAGGCATTTGTTGAATATGGTTTACGTCATGCAGGGCTGGGTGCTGAGTTTGGCTCATGGCTAAGACAACTTCAGGGTACAGGTAAAAGCTAATAATTATATTTGGACAATAAAAGATGAAAGTCACAGTTTTTGGTATTGGTTATGTAGGATTAGTACAGGCTGCCGTACTGGCAGAAGTCGGTCATGATGTTATGTGTATCGATGTTGACGAAGCGAAAGTAACCAATCTTAAGAAAGGTGTTATTCCTATCTTTGAACCCGGATTAGCACCATTGGTGAAAGAGAATTATGAAGCAGGACGATTAACTTTTACCACCGATGCTGAAGCGGGTGTGGCTCATGGCGAAATTCAGTTTATCGCTGTTGGCACACCGCCGGATGAAGATGGTTCTGCTGATTTGAAGTATGTTACGGCAGTGGCTCGTACTATTGCTGAGCATATGACTAGCTATAAAGTGATTATTGATAAATCAACGGTGCCAGTGGGTACCGCCGATAAAGTTAAATCGGTGGTTATGGAAACACTTGCTCGCCGTCAGGCTAATTTACCGTTTGATGTGGTTTCAAATCCGGAGTTTCTTAAAGAAGGGGCTGCAGTATCTGACTGTATGAAACCGGAGCGTATTATTATCGGAACTGATAATAATCAGGTGTTGGATTTGATGCGTGAGTTATATGGTCCATTTAATCGTAACCATGACAGAATGGTGATTATGGATATCCGTAGTGCTGAATTAACCAAATATGCTGCTAACTGTATGTTGGCTACAAAAATCAGCTTTATGAATGAAATGTCCAATCTGGCTGAGTTACTGGGTGCTGATATAGAAAAAGTACGTCAGGGTATTGGTTCTGACTCACGTATTGGCTACCACTTTATTTATCCTGGTTGTGGTTATGGTGGTTCCTGTTTTCCTAAAGATGTACAGGCATTAATTCGTACCGCGGAACATATCGGTTATCAACCCGTATTATTGCAAGCGGTTGAAGCCGTTAATGCCAAGCAAAAACATAAGTTGTTCAGCTTTATTCAGCGTCATTTTAATGGTGATTTGAAAGGGCGTACTTTTGCGCTTTGGGGGCTATCTTTCAAACCGAATACTGATGATATGCGTGAATCATCCAGTAGAGTATTAATGGAAACGCTTTGGGAGGCTGGCGCGAAAGTTCAGGCATTCGATCCTGAAGCGATGGAAGAAACACAGCGTATTTATGGTACACGATCTGATTTGGCATTGATGGGTACTAAAGAGGCGGCTCTACAGGGCGCTGATGCCTTGATTATCTGTACTGAGTGGCAAAATTTCCGTGCTCCTGATTTTGATCTTATTAAAGCAACATTAAAACATGCGGCAATATTTGATGGGCGTAATCTCTATGAACCTGAGCGTATGGTTCAACGAGGATTTACCTATTATGGTATTGGTCGTGGCGCTTCAGTAAACCCTGTTATTTGAGGTTGATAATGAAATTTCTTGTTACTGGAGCCGCTGGGTTTATTGGTTTTCATGTTAGCCAGAGACTATTAGCATTAGGTCATGATGTCGTAGGTATTGATAATCTTAATGATTATTATGATGTCAATTTAAAGTTGGCTCGCCTTGGACTAATTGAAAATCACCCCCAGTTTAAATTTTTTAAAATGGAGCTGGCCGATCGGGATAATATTGCCCGGCTTTTTGCTGAGCAAAGCTTTCAACGCGTTATACATTTAGCGGCTCAGGCCGGGGTGCGTTATTCATTAGATAACCCTCATGCTTATGCTGATGCAAATCTAACGGGACACTTAAATATTCTGGAAGGGTGTCGCCACCATAATATAGAACACTTGCTTTATGCTTCTTCGAGTTCTGTTTATGGGTTAAACCGTAAACTCCCATTTTCAACAGATGATAGTGTAGATCATCCTATCTCGCTGTATGCCGCCACCAAGAAAGCAAATGAATTAATGTCCCATACCTATTCTCATTTGTTTAATTTGCCTACGACAGGATTACGTTTCTTTACCGTATATGGTCCATGGGGGCGGCCAGATATGGCGTTATTTAAATTTACTAAAGCCATCATCGAAGGGCGTAGTATTGACGTATATAACCATGGGGATATGCGTAGAGACTTTACCTATATTGATGATATTGTTGAATCAATAATTCGTTTACAAAGTGTTATTCCAACAACTAATTCGTCATGGACTGTCGAAACGGGTACTCCTGCAACCAGTTCTGCCCCCTATGTTGTTTATAATATAGGTAATAGCGAACCGGTTCGTTTAATGGAGTATATTGAAGCCATTGAGAAAGCGTTGGGGAAAACAGCACAAAAGAATCTGCTACCAATGCAACCAGGTGATGTAATGGAAACCAGCGCGGATACTTCCGCGTTGTATAAAGTTATCGGTTTTAAGCCCCATACGTCTGTAATCGACGGTGTACAGAAATTTGTTGAATGGTATCGGGAATTTTACTAATAACAGTAATTTACTTAGTCTGTATCATACTTTTAAAAAGAGGACTTAGTTCCTCTTTTTTATTTGTTTTATCATTTCAAATTATGCAGAGGGTAAATCACCAGAAAAGGTATATTTAGATTGTATTATTTCGATTGTAACTATTAGTTAATAATCATGACATAAACTGAAGAAAAAAATAGCGGTATATAGAGAGTGCTGAAACAACCCTTATTCGAATAATAATTTGTTAAATAGCACAAAAAAATAAAGCCTCCGATATGGGAGGCTTTATTCAGCGGGAAAGCTTAAATTACATCAGGAAATCATCCAGAGATTTACCTTGTTCTTCAATAGCTTTCTTGATAACGGCTGGTGTACGACCCTGGCCTGTCCAGGTTTTTAATTCGCCGTTTTCATCAGTAAATTGATATTTAGCTGGACGTGCAGCACGCTTAGATTTACCCGTGACTTTAGTAGCAGAAAGAGACTGAAGTAATTCATTTGGGTCAATACCGTCAGCAATTAACATTTCACGATATTGTTGTAATTTACGAGTACGTTCTTGAATTTCAGCTTGGTTTGCCTGATCTTCTTCGCGGCGCTCTTTGACCACTACTTCCATTTTCTCTAACATTTCTTCTAAAGTCTCAAGAGAGCACTCTCGGGCTTGAGCACGCAAAGTACGGATGTTGTTAAGGACTTTTAATGCTTCGCTCATTGTATCGTTCTCAAATTAATTATGGATTGAAATTTTGGTTAATAATAAAGCGCTAAATTAAATTCTGCAATAGGGTATTACATAAATAAAGTTAATTTATTTATAAGTGATAGTCAAATATTGTCAATAACTGCTGGTTAATAGGATGGAAAACACATTTTGTGTGGTTATAAAAAATTCGTGGCATATCCCATTAAAAGCCAGAACATAGGTTTATTTATCTTACTAAATAGAGGTAAATTGTTATATGACGCTTATTATTGCTTTTGGATGTTAGTTTTACTTACTATTTACCGGACAAACTCTATCAATAACGCGTTGTAAAAAGCGGGATGACATTAATCAACAATACTTTTCCATGCCTATTTTATCCTGCGTAACTATATACATTATTATCGTTATGCTCTATATCCCCGCATAGTGTGACTTATAGTGCGGCTATAAACGGTGCTTTTTATATCAAATATATTTATAACGAGCGGTGATGTTTATGACCTGAAAACAAATGAAGCTCCAGTAAATCGTTATAATTTCGGAAATAATTAGCTGAAAAATAGTCTTTACACACTCTACAAGCGTTTCATGTAGCACTTTAATAGCAAACATAACTTGAGAAGTTATCTGTTAAAAATCAAAGATAATTATAATAAATTCATATGAGTATGATGACCAATCCTCACTAATTATAAGCAAGTTTGAACGATCAACAGATTAGTTCCCATGAAAGTAACAGAACGATCCCCTGATAAAAATGTGTTCTTTGTCTATCAATATAATATCGGATAAATCTATCTCACAGGTAGAACGCGTTCTTTTGGCCGAAATGAATGTAATAACTAAAAAATACAGTACGTATTTACATTTGATTTAATAATAGATGAGCACTTTTTCAATAGTAATCATGGTGTTTGAGTTAATTGGCCGGTTTCAGCTATGTGCCTGAGGTATACAGGTCGTTATAGCATAAAGTTTGAATGGTACGTCTGATTAAATGTTCTGGTATCAGGGGGATTAATCTGCTGATAAGAGCGGCAAGCGGCCTGTGTGTAGAGATAGGAGGGAATACCCTATCAGTAGCTTTTAAATGAGCTACAGGCGATTTTATGATTGGAATACGGGGAACATTAGATGTAAAAATCCGCCTTCATAGAAGGCGGCATTGCTTTGACGCCCCATAGGAGCGTACTAAAAGATCTAAAAAGAAGTCGTTACCTATTCTGTAAGATTCAAATCCAAAGACAATAAGGCAGAGCCAAAACCTATTGATGACCACACCCACAGGATGTGGTTTTCTGTTAGAAATAAAAAAGCCGCCCGTTCAGGCGGCTTAGAAAGAGATAACTAAAAATTACTTCTTAGCTTTTTTAGCCGGTGCTTTAGCTTTAGTTTCAACAACAGGTTGCTGCTGTTCTTCAACGTAGCTACGTCCATAATAAGTATCCAGCAAAATTGTTTTCAGCTCGGAGATTAATGGATAGCGTGGGTTAGCGCCGGTACACTGATCGTCAAAAGCATCTTCAGACAGTTTATCAATTTTGGCCAGGAACTCTGCCTCCGGAACGCCAGCCTCGCGAATTGACGCCGGAATATCCAGTTCTTTCTTAATTTCATCTAACCAATTAAGCAGCTTCTCAATTTTGGCAGCTGTACGATCGCCGGGAGCGGATAAACCTAAGTGATCAGCAATTTCTGCATACTGACGGCGAGATTGCGGACGATCATACTGGCTAAATGCGGTTTGTTTAGTTGGGTTATCATTAGCGTTATAGCGAATAACGTTACAGATTAACAACGCATTAGCCAAACCGTGTGGCAGATGGAATTCTGAACCTAATTTGTGCGCCATTGAGTGACATACACCCAGGAAGGCGTTAGCAAAGGCGATACCAGCAATAGTTGCGGCATTATGAACACGCTCACGTGCAACTGGATTTTTAGCACCTTCTTTATAGCTAACTGGCAGATACTCTTTAAGCAGTTTCAGTGCTTGTAGAGCCTGGCCATCAGTGTATTCGTTAGCCAGAACGGATACATATGCTTCTAATGCGTGGGTTACCGCATCCAAACCACCAAAAGCACAAAGTGATTTAGGCATGTTCATTACCAGATTAGCATCCACTATGGCCATATCTGGTGTTAATGCATAATCGGCTAATGGATACTTCATTCCGGTAGCATCGTCGGTTACCACTGCGAACGGCGTTACTTCTGAACCTGTACCCGAAGTGGTAGTAATCGCGATCATCTTGGCTTTCACACCCATTTTCGGGAATTTATAAATACGCTTACGAATATCCATAAATCTTAATGCCAGTTCTTCAAAGTGTGTTTCCGGATGCTCATACATGACCCACATGATTTTAGCTGCATCCATTGGAGAACCACCGCCTAATGCGATAATGACATCAGGTTTAAAGGAGTGCATTTGTTCAGCCCCTTTACGCACGATGCTTAGAGTAGGATCCGCCTCGACTTCGAAGAAAACTTCAGTTTCAACGCCATACTGTTTTAATACATTGGTGATTTGATCTGCATAGCCGTTATTGAACAGGAAACGGTCAGTAACGATAAAGGCACGTTTGGCACCATCAGTAGCAACTTCTTCCAAAGCAATTGGCAGTGAACCACGACGGAAGTAGATTGATTTAGGAAGTTTATGCCATAACATATTTTCTGCTCGCTTAGCCACAGTCTTCTTATTGATAAGATGTTTTGGTCCTACGTTTTCAGAAATTGAGTTGCCACCCCATGAGCCGCAACCTAAAGTCAGTGATGGCGCCAGTTTAAAGTTATACAGGTCGCCGATACCGCCCTGAGAGGTAGGGGTATTAATCAGAATACGGGCTGTTTTCATCTTATCGCCGAAGTAAGCAATGCGTTCGCCTTGATTATCCTGATCGGTATAAAGGCCAGATGTATGACCAATACCACCCATAGCGACCAGTTTCTCGGCTTTTTCTACGGCATCTTCAAAATTTTTCGCCCGATACATCGCCAGCATTGGAGAAAGTTTTTCGTGAGCGAAAGGCTCTGACTCATCAACTTGAGTTACTTCACCAATCAAAACTTTGGTTGTAGCTGGAACGGTTACACCAGCCATCTCTGCAATTTTTACCGCAGGCTGTCCAACGATAGCGGCGTTGATAGCCCCATTTTTCAAGATAATGCCCTGTACGGCTTTTAGTTCCTGACCTTTCAGCATATATCCGCCATGAGAGGCAAAGCGTTCACGTACTGTGTCATAAATCTTATCAACGACGATAACGGATTGTTCAGAGGCGCAAATTACGCCGTTATCAAAAGTTTTTGACATTAGAATAGATGCAACAGCACGTTTAATATCAGCAGTCTCATCGATAACAACAGGGGAGTTGCCTGCGCCTACACCAATGGCTGGTTTTCCTGAACTGTAAGCAGCTTTAACCATACCTGGGCCACCAGTGGCCAGAATCAGGTTGATATCCGGGTGGTGCATTAACTGATTTGATAATTCAACGCTCGGAACATCTATCCAACCAATAATATCTTTTGGTGCGCCAGCTTCAATCGCGGCTTGCAGAACGATATTGGCTGCTTCATTAGTTGCGTTTTTAGCGCGAGGATGTGGAGAGAAGATAATACCGTTACGAGTTTTCAGGCTGATGAGTGCTTTAAAGATAGCGGTGGATGTCGGGTTGGTCGTAGGAACGATACCGCAGATAATACCGGTTGGTTCAGCAATAGTGATCGTACCAAAAGTCTCATCTTCTTCCAGAATACCGCAGGTTTTCTCATCTTTGTATTTGTTGTAGATGTATTCGGAAGCGAAGTGGTTTTTAATTACTTTGTCTTCCACGATACCCATGCCAGACTCTTCAACTGCCATTTTTGCCAGAGGAATACGGGCATTTGCAGCAGCTAAAGCGGCCGCTCGGAATATCTTATCGACTTGTTCCTGAGTATAATTAGCATACTCACGTTGAGCTTTTTTCACTCGTGCAACAAGTGCGTTAAGTTCAGTGGCGTTACTTACGGTCATTGTGACTCTCCTAAGATTGATAAATTTTTTTAGTGAGTAAGTCGCGATGCAAGTATTAAGTATAGTAGGAGCGTTGTTATCTCAATACGATTTACTTACTGAAAAAATCTAAGCTAATTTATTGTTATAACTAAATATAATTTTAGCGGTAAATAATAAAAGTACTGCAGGTATTTGTATGTCTGATACTTACAACACAGCTTACCTATTCAGAGTGATTGATATTGTGACTTATATCACATAAATGGCATGCTGACACCTTTCAGCAAGCTAAAATGCTACATTTTTATCCATCAAGAGGCCGAGCATTACATTTATATAATATTAATTTGCTATATTAGGGTTATACCGCTGTATTTTTTCTATAACTGGGTGTTGTATCCGGTTTTTACCGCTAGACCCTAAAAGATAACTCTATTACATTAAGCAGCGTTTGATTTTGAGCTACGGTCTATTACATAGGGAGTCCACAATGGGCCATGCCATGTTGGATTTATCAGGATACATTAAGTTCCTTGTTGGTATGTTTGCATTAGTTAATCCGGTGGGTATTCTTCCGGTTTTTATCAGTATGACGAATTATCAGTCGCCAGCTGCCAGAGATAAAACCAATCTAACGGCTAACTTATCGGTTGCCATTATATTGTGGTGTTCGCTGTTTTTAGGTGATGCGATATTGCATCTGTTTGGGATTTCAATCGACTCGTTTCGCATTGCGGGTGGTATTCTTATTGTAACTATCGCAATGTCGATGATTAGCGGTAAGTTAGGAGAAGACAAACAGAACAAGCAAGAAAAAACGGAGACTGCAATTCGTGACAATGTTGGCGTAGTGCCTTTAGCTTTGCCGCTAATGGCCGGGCCGGGTGCCATTAGTTCAACGATTGTCTGGAGTACCCGATATAACACCTGGATGGATTACCTGGGTTTTTTCGTTGCAATTGCTTTCTTTTCATTTTGCTGTTGGTTACTGTTTCGTGCCGCCCCGTTGTTAGTCCGTCTGTTAGGACAAACAGGAATCAACGTGGTAACGCGTATTATGGGTTTATTGCTGATGTCTTTAGGAATTGAGTTCATTATTACGGGGATTAAAGTCTCTTTCCCGGGATTACTGGCTTAAATAGGGCATTCAGTTAGATACATAATAAAACCCCCGCAAATCAGGCGGGGGTTTTATTATCAACAGCCTAAAAATCGTAATTAAGCAGACTACTCTTTCCAGAGAATATGACAGAATTTATGGTTTTTTTCCCGGCTAATAAGGATCCGGGCAAAAATATCATCGACTTCGTCTTCTTCATTCGTCAGACCGATAATCACTTCGGCAAAGAAATCTGGATTCAAATCAAAGTCTACATGCTCAAGCCACTCATCAGAAGGGTCGTGTAATTCAGCGGCTCCGCGATCTTCAAACTGCAGGTTGAACAGAATGACATCTGCCGGGTCAAGATTGTCCGAGGCCAGTTCTAAAAAAATATCGTAGGCCTGGTCCAGCGTTTCGTCTTCATCTAACCGATTGTCTAAATCAAAATCTGCTATGTCCATTGGGGTACTCATCAAAGAGAATATTTAAATATTCCGGTTATAGTAATGGACTGAAGAAATAAAATAAACGTTCGATTATTCGATTCCACATAGGTCGGGTTGCCCATTCTTCCGGATTGAGTAGTGTCGAACGAGCAATATAGTCTTCCTGTACACAAGCCAAATCATCGGCAAATGCCCGGTCATCGACAGTGACGGTTACTTCAAAATTCAACCACAGGCTACGAATATCTAAATTTACGGTTCCTACCAGACTTAGCTGGTCATCAACTAAAACGCTTTTGGTATGCAGTAATCCACCGTCAAATTGGTGTATTTTTACACCAGCCTCAAGAAGTTCAGAGAAGAATGAACGACTGGCCCAGCCAACCATCAAAGAGTCATTCTTCTTGGGTACAATAATGTTTACGTCAACACCTCTTTGCGCAGCAGTGCAGATGGCATGTAGTAAATCATCACTGGGAACCAGGTAAGGCGTTGTCATAATCAAACGTTTTCTGGCGGAATATACGGCGGTAAGCAGAGCTTGATGAATCATCTCTTCCGGAAAACCGGGGCCGGAAGCGATAACCTGTACCGTATGGCCGTCTTCTTCTTCAAAAGGCAACATAGTGGTATCAGGCGGCTGCGGAAGCTGGCGTTTGCCTGTTTCTATTTCCCAATCACAGGCATAGATAAGTCCCAGCATCGTTGCAGCAGGGCCCTGTATTCTCGCCATGAGATCAATCCATTGACCAACGCCAGACCCTTGTTTAAAGAAGCGAGGGTCAACCATATTCATACTGCCAGTATAGGCAATATTATTATCAATAATGACGATTTTACGATGTTGACGTAAATCCATACGACGCAGAAATACCCGCAATACATTAACTTTTAGCGCTTCAACCAGTTCAATACCTGCATTTCTCATTAGCTCAGGGTATGGGGTGCGGAAAAAATGCATACTACCGGCAGAGTCTAGCATCACTCTACAATGTACTCCACGACGAGCGGCGGCCATTAATGCTTCGGCAACATTGTCAACCTGACCACCGCTTTGCCAAATGTAAAACACCATCTCTACGCTATGTTCAGCTAACTCAATGTCACGAATCAGCGACTTCATGGTGCCTTCACTGGTGGTTAATAGCTCAAGCTGATTACCTCTAACGGCCGGAACGCCATGGCGATGGGCGCAAAGCTGGAATAGGGGTTCGGATACCGGACTTATTTGAGTGGCGAAAATATTCTGGCAGTTCTTTAATTCTCCTAACCAGGTTGCCGTAGAGGGCCACATTTCTTTGGCACGTTCAGCTCGTCGTTTTCCAAGGTGAAGTTCCCCAAACAGAAGGTAAGCCACGATACCAACCAGCGGAAGGATATAGATAACCAGCAACCAGGCCATGGCAGACGGGACAGAGCGTCGCTTCATCAGTACTCGAAGCGTCACACCCGCTATCAGTAACCAGTAACCTAATACCAGTAACCAACTCAATACAGTATAGAAAGTGGTCATCGGAAATCTATTATCCTGTTTGATTTAAATATAAAGCCTTGAGTTTACGCAGAGTCACGGAAAGGTAAAACACTTCTTTAAAGTCTATTATAGATTTTGTTACTTATTTTTTGATTTATTCATTCAAAAGAAAAAATTGCCTGCGTTACAATTAACACACCTTTTCGTTGTTTGAAGATATCTTGGTCATTATGCACAGATCCAGAACTGAAGTTGGACGCTGGCGCATGTTGCGACAGGCACAACGCCGACGCCATCGCTGGTTGGAAGGGCAATCTCGCAGAAACAGCCGTATAAACCACATCAGAACAGAGCAGCAATTGGGGCGTCAGCAACGCTCGTTGCTTTATGCAAATATCCACGGATGGTAATACACCGCCGGATTAATCTGTTGGTAGGGGTTCTCTGGTACTATATTTAGAGAACCCCCAACAGCCTTAAAATACGCGCTTAAATGGCTTTACTACCACTTTTTGATAGACACCCGCATCAACATAGGGGTCTTTATCTGCCCACGCTTTAGCCTCCGCCAGAGTGGCAAACTCAGCGATAATGACTGAACCGGAGAAGCCTGTTGTTCCCGGGTCTTCACTGTCAGCAACAGGGTTTGGACCGGCAACGACTAAACGATCTTCATCTTTTAGCGACTGTAAACGAGCCAGATGAGCAGGGCGGGCGGCAAGACGTTGTTCTAAAGCGCCAGGTACATCTTCAGCATAAATCAGATATAACACGGTATTATTCCTTGATGTTATTGTCACATTGAGTGGGCGATAAGAAAAACGATACTACATGATTTATTATTGTAAACTATAGATATTATGACTGGCGTGATAAATGAAAATATACAGGCACTTTTATGATTAATTGAGATACTGAAACGCCAATATGTTAAATTGATATTGAATCTCATTACCATTTTCATTTAGAATTCTCCCATTCCAGAACAGTGAAGTGGTTCCTTTTGAAAAAATTCTTTCTGGCGCGTCGTTTTTCCTGGCCGCTTACCTTTTCAGTCTGTCTACATGCATCGCTTATTGGTGGGTTAGTATTCGCCTCGATAAAAGATCAGGTTGAAATTCCCGCACCAGATGATTCGGCACCCATGAATGTTGTGATGGTTAATCCAGCCATGTTTGCTACCCCAGCAGAAGTGGCTGAGCAAAATACACCGGCACAACAACCAACGGCAATTCCTGAACCTGAGCCCGAGGAAGCTAAACCTGAACCTGTTCCAGAACCTATTCCCGAACCACCGCCGGTGGAGAAGCCTAAGCCTGTTGAAGTTGAAAAACCGAAGCCAAAACCGAAGCCAAAACCGGTTGAAGAACCGAAAAAACAGCCTAAAAAAGAGCCAAAACCGAAAAGAGAGCCGGTAAAAGAACGAACTGAACAGGCACCGGTAGATAAACCGGCAACAGCACCCATTACTACCGCAAATACCAGTACGGTTGCCAGTGGTCCGGCCGCTTCAGTGAGTGGCGCAGCACCTGCAACCGGTTCGAAGATATTAAGACAAGTTGAGCCGGCTTACCCTAAACAGGCATTCGATCGTCGAATTGAGGGACAGGTTGAGATTATGTTTGATATCGATGAAGATGGACGTATCGAGAACGTACGAATTTTGTCAGCAACACCGCCCAGAATGTTTGAACGGGATGTGAAAGTTGCGCTGAAGAAATGGCGGTATACCCCTGTTGTGGTTAAAGATAAAAAGCTGACGATTATCTTCAAAATTGATGGCGGAGCACAAATTCGTTAGCAGTAATCGTATGATTAGTAAATAAAACAGGTCGCAATAGCGACCTGTTTTATTTTGGAATGGCTAATTTCAGACAGAATAAAATTAATCGAAGGAGAGGTTTCTTTTATTGTCTGGCAGAGAACGAGAGGTACCCAGATCGTTAACGGCGACATAGGTAAAGATAGCTTCCGTAACGCAATAGCGTTGTCCTATTGGTTCAGAAGAAACCTTTTTAACCCAGACTTCCATATTTACCGTAATAGAACTACGTCCCGTACGAATACAGTGTGCATAACAACAAACCACATCACCAACAGTGACAGGCTTTAGGAATGTAATGGCATCGACGGCAACCGTTACTACACGTCCACGGGCAAGCTCTTTAGCCAGAATAGCACCTCCAATATCCATTTGTGACATGATCCAACCACCAAAGATATCACCATTGGCGTTGGTATCCGCTGGCATAGCCAGAGTCCGGAGGACTAGCTCTCCGCGGGGAGTACGATCTTGTTTGCTCATAATGTGTTTCTGATTGTGTTCGTTATAAGTGAAAAAATAGCGGCTTATCCGTTAAGCCTTCATTCAAATGCTCACATCATTTTTATTGCTCCTGATGCCACACGTAATAGGAGCGATAAAAATAAGTAATTAATTATGGTTATATCATGATTCGCTGATGAAAAAACCTAGTCTTGTTTGTCGCTGGCCGGCGGATTTTTCTGTTCGTCAGGAATATGGCGATAGATATAGATACCGCTAAGTAGGGTAAACACAAGCGTTAGCCCGGTTAGTCCGAATACTTTAAAGTTCATCCAGACATCCATGGATAACCAAAACGCGACATAGATATTAAGAAGACCACAAGCGAGGAAGAATAGGGACCAGGCGATATTTAACCGTGACCATACCTGCTCAGGTAATGTAATCTCTTTACCAAGCATGCTTTTGATGAGCAGTTTTTTCAGTACGAATTGACTGAAAACTAACCCTAATGCAAACAGGGCATAGATAGCCGTTACTTTCCATTTAATAAAGTCAGGTGAATGGAAAATAATGGTTAAGGTGCCAAAAATGACCACCATGACAAAGGTCACGATCATCATTTTTTCTACTTTACGGTATTTTATCAGGCTGTAGATGACAGCCAACGCCGTTGCGACAATCAGTGCGCCAGAGGCAATAAAAATGTCGTAGAGTTTATAAAATGTGAAAAATACAATTAAGGGCAGAAAATCAAGAAACTGCTTCATAGCTCTTTCCATTGGTCAGCAAGCTGCTGACTATACCGGATTTGGCGGCAGGTTTACACTACCGCCAAAGTAACAAATAACTACTTATCGTCTAAAAAGCGGATCAGGGCAGAAGTATCACAACGGCCCAGACCGCGTTGTTGTAATTCAGCATAGGCTTCATCAATTTGTTTAGCAAAAGGAAGTTTAGCCCCATTGCGTTCAGCTTCATCAAAGCAAAAACCAAGGTCTTTACGAATCCAATCGATGGCAAAACCAAAATCAAATTTGTTTTCACCCATGGTCTCTGCGCGGTTTTCTAATTGCCATGAGCTACCTGAGCCCATTTTTACTACATCACGCACGGTTTTGACGTCTAATCCGGCCTTTTGTGCGAAACGTACGGCTTCAGATACACCAGCCAGCACACCAGCAATACAAAGTTGGTTAGCCATTTTGCATAACTGACCACAACCGCTTTCACCGACTAAAGTGACCGCTTTGCCATAAATTTTCAGGATGTCTTCAGCTAGTCTGAAAATAGATTCATCACCGCCGCACATAACGGTCAGCACCGCATTTTCTGCACCTGCTTGCCCACCAGAGACGGGAGCATCCAGAAAATCCAATCCAATCTCTTTTGCCGCCTGATAGAGCTCACGAGCCAAATCAGCAGATGCAGTGGTATGGTCAATGAGAATCACGCCTTTTGAGGCACCAGCAAAAATGCCGTTCTCACCATAATAGACAGAGCGGACATCATCATCATTTCCAACACAAGTCATGACCATATCGGCGTCAATAGCTGCTTCGCGAGGTGTTAGTGCAAGTTTACCACCGAACTCTTTTACCCATTGTTCTGCTTTTGCTGTAGTACGGTTATAAACTGTTACATCATGCCCGGCTTTTATTAAGTGACGCGCCATCGGGTAGCCCATCACGCCTAAACCGACAAAACTAATCTTAGCCATTTATACTCCCGTTATTATTAATAAGCTTTGGACAAGCTATCCTAGTCTTTTTAATCTCAGGGTAAAAGTGGCAAAAACAGCCAATTGAGATAAGAGTTGTATTAAACGGGAAGAATAGGGAACAAACTACACTGTTATTCCCCGCCAGCTAAGGCATTATGTTGTATGATTATTGCGACAGTTTTCACAGTGCGTCTGACTAAGGTGACCGGCGGTAGAGGATAAATATGTTTTCAAGAGTATTTTTAAAATGGATGCCCGGATTACAGAATTTATTGGCTTACGATAAAAGCTGGCTAACCGCGGATATCCGCGCCGGATTATCGGTAGCTGCAGTGGCATTACCGGTAGCAATTGCCTATGCAGAACTGGCAAATGTAGGTGCTATTGTTGGTCTCTACTCTTGTATTTTGCCAATGATTGCGTATGCCTTTTTTGGCTCTTCCCGTCAGTTAATCGTTGGGCCTGACGCTACAACCTGTGCGGTTATTGCAGCGGTAGTTACGCCATTAGCTGCGGGCAACAGTGAAATGCAATGGCAATTGACCATCATCATGACCCTGATTATGGGGGGATGGTGTATTCTGGCAAGTAAGTTCAGATTGGGAGCGTTAGCCGATCTGCTTTCTCAACCAATCCTGACCGGGTTATTAAATGGTGTTGCTGTCACTATTATGGTGGGGCAGATTGCTAAAATCCTTGGTATTCATATTAATGCTAATCAGCTGATTGAAAAAATTATTGCCATACCATTCCAGATTATGGATAGCCATCTGCCGACGTTAGGTATTTCGGCATTAACGTTGTTACTGCTAATTGGGATTAAAAAATTTCGCAGCCAGTGGCCTGCACCTTTGATTGCCATTGTGGTGACAACGGCATTGGTATGGGGAATGGATATTCAACAGTATGGAGTCGAAACTATTGGTGGAGCAGGGTTTGACTCTGGCTTACCGATGGTTAACTGGAACCATTTTCAACCAGGATTAATGCGGGAATTGGTTATTCCAGCGCTGAACCTGGCGTTAATTAGCTTCGTTAGCCTGATGCTTACTGCACGCAGCTTTGCCGCTAAAAATGGCTACGATATTGATGCTGATGCAGAATTCAGAGCGTTAGGAATAGCGAATATTATGTCGGCTGTGTCTCAGGGGTTTGCAATCAGTGGGGCAGACTCTCGTACGGCGGTTAATGACGCGAACGGTGGAAAGAGCCAACTGGTCTCTATTATTGCGGCATTAGTGATTGCTCTGGTTGTTTTATTACTGACTAAGCCATTACAGTTTATCCCGGTTTCTGCTCTTGGTGTGGTGCTGGTTTATGCGGCCTGGTCGTTAATGGATTTACGTGGTATCTGGAACCTCAGGCGGCGAAATCGACAGGCGTTTAGTCTGGCTATTTTTACATTTGTTTGTGTGTTATTGATCGGCGTTATTCAGGGAATAGGATTAGCGGTTCTGTTGGGATTATTACAGTTTTTACGTACGGTATTTAGGCCAACAGAGCAACTACTTGGTGTTAATGAAGATGGAATGATTCACTCACTGGGTAATACCACAACAGTTAAAGCGGTTCCCGGGGTAATGATGTATCGGTTTAACTCTCCGCTTACCTACTTTAACGTCGCTTATTTTAAGCGTCGGATATTAAATCTGGTCGACAGTACGCCATTTCAGCCCCGTTGGGTAGTGATTGATGCAGTGGCCAGTTTTACCTATGCGGATATCAGTGTGCTGGCCTCTATTGATGAACTGAAACGTGACCTTAAGTTACGCCAGATAAAACTGGTACTGGCTGGGCGCAGAACAGAGCTTACGCGTTGGTTTAAAGATAACCGCCCGGCAATGAAGGAGGAGGAGAGCATGTTGGTTCCCGATCTCTATCTGGCGCTTAAATTAATTCAGAGTAAAGAAAGTGCACATACTTCAGAAGAATCATCATAAAGACAATGTTTGAGTATTGTAGAAAGCCGGTGAAAACACCGGCTTTCTACAGGTTGTTATGACGGTTTAACCTGCATATACAGACGAAACAGGTAGACAAATAGAAATGCAGTGACCAGATTGCTGATAGCGCTGATCAATAATGTGACAACCATGGGTGATACTGCGGATAAATTGATAGATATCACGAACAGAATGAATTTAGTCGACAGTGTAAACAGCAAAATAGGCAGGACAATTCTCAAATTAGCAAAAGCTATTCCCCAACTGGTACTAATGGCATAAATCAGACCCTTACGAGACTCCAGCATAATAATCGGTGACAATACCAATACAAATGTAAAAAACAGGCCGGGCAACAGATATAGAGATAAACCAAAAGTAATCAGCATTGATGAGATAACAAGTAAAACGACTAACATCGGCAATGACGTTACGGATGCACCAATTGCTCTTAAAGCGCTGGATGGTAGCCCTTGAGAGACCTGAATAACCAAGGTAATAACACCTGCGATAAGAATTGTCTGGCTAAGTAAAAAACTTAACGCCATAGCACCAAACAATGGAACAGCGGCTTCAACAATAGCTAATTGCTGTTCATACGGCATTCCCTTAATTGCCTGTTCAACTTCTCCATGCGTCATAGCGGACGACTCAACAGAACCGGTAATCAACTGATGAAGGGCTGTGGTATCCGGCATCATAGTTTGAAGCAAGATATAAGAGATAAATGACGCCAGTAATGCCAGCATGATAAAACTGGATAATTGGTTACGTATAAAATTTACGCTGTCACGGAAGAGGGAATTGGCCGTGATGGGCATGGAGTCTCCTGTCTAAGATAATATGCGCTGTTATGGCGATTGTAACCTGTTAATCCATCCTCTTGAACCTCTTATCTAGATCGATTTCTGACCACAGAAAATTAAGTTACCAATTTGTTGGTCGCTTACATCGTTTATCCCCGATGTGATGGTGTAGCCAAATTGTGATCTCAGGAAAGATAGAGTTATCTTTTTTTTGATTTTGATGATGATATAAGCGTTGTTAAATGCGTTGTATATTATTAAATATTGATCTCGGTCAAATATAGAAACCCGATAGAAAACAATTAACTTGTTAAGTTCACTCTTTTGTCAATTTTTGTCAGGAACTGTGATCTGCATTGGATCAATTTTACTACTAAGGGGGTATATTTCACACACATTAACCCTAAAAGGAACATGGATAATGAAAAAACTCCCTCTGGTTTGTTTAATTGCTGCAACATTAGCGCCTTCATTTGCTTTTGCTCATCAGGCCGGTGATTTTTTATTCCGTGCTGGTTCAATTACAGTAAGACCGAATGAAGGTTCTGATAACGTGTTGGGTCTGGGCTCATTCAACGTAAATAATGATACACAGCTCGGATTAACTTTCGGTTACATGATTACTGATAACATCGGTATTGAATTATTAGGTGCTACACCGTTCAATCATGATGTTGGTTTAAAAGCGACAGGCACGATTGCAACCGTTAAGCACTTACCACCATCATTGATGGCTCAGTACTATTTTGGTACTAAAGAGAGCACATGGCGTCCTTATTTGGGTGCTGGTATTAACTACACCACATTCTTTAGCGAAGACTTCAACAACACCGGTAAAGGTGCTGGCTTAAGTAACTTAAGCGTTGATGATTCCTGGGGTGTAGCGTTACAAGCTGGTGTTGACTACAACGTTGATAAAAACTGGGTAGTGAATACATCTGTTTGGTGGATGAACATCGATACTGATGTTAACTTCACATCAACGGATGCAGCAGGTAATCGTACTCGTCATAGCGTCAGTACCCGTCTTGACCCATGGGCATTTATGTTTGGCGTTGGTTACAAGTTCTGATTTAGTTAACCTTATTAAATTAAAACGCCGGTTATATACCGGCGTTTTTTCTGCTTAACGTTTAGTATTCAGGCTATTCGTCATCGCTTTTCAGTAATAATTTCCAACCGGCTACATCTTCCCAATACTCCTGCTCCCGTTCCAGATCGGCCAGTACCAGGCTATTTTTACTTAAATACTGTGCCGGGAAAATCAGCGTTATATGGTAATCATCACTATAGAGTCGGCAATATTCAGGTTCTGTTGTTGCCTGACGCTGATTGTTTAATAGGATAGCCAGGCGAAGAATTTGGATTAGTGGAATAAACTGACGTTTTTTCACTAAATTAAAACTGGGAAGTTCATCCAACTTTATCCCTTTACGATGAAAACGAACCAAAGAGGCTAACAGAAGCTGATGTTCCTGATTGAACCCCGGCAGGTTGGTGTTTTGAAGAATGTAGGCGGAATGGCGCTGCATATTGCTATGGTTAATACTTAAGCCGACTTCATGTAACATTGCTGCCCAGCCAAGCAGCGCTTCTAACTGGGGGTTGACCAGAGAAGAATTTTGAGCAAGCCACTGGGCATAGAATGTTTGGGTCGTCGTTAATACTCGATTGGCTTGTTCCCGATCGATATTATAATGCTCAGCTAAACTAATTGCTGTTCTACTGCGAATATCCTGATGGCGGAAACGACTCTCCATTTCATACAAAACACCTTCTCGTAACGCGCCATCAGATAATCTTAACTCTTTAATTGCCAGCGCATTAAATACACCGCATAAAATAGCCAGTCCGGGAACAAAAACGCTTTGTCTATCAGGAGATAATCCATCTAAATCGATAGCAGCAAAGGATTTGAATTTTAGCGTGGCATTAACCACTTGCTCCAGACGCTCAGGTGTAATTATGCCGTCTCTTTCCCCCATCTCCTCAATCAGGACATTATGTACTGCCTTAATCGTTCCTGATGCGCCTAAAGCATATTGCCAGCCCTGAATTCGGTATTGCCAGGCCAGATTTTCCAGCTTTTGTTCTGCTGCCAGTTGCGCGCGTTGGAAATTTTGTTTAGTTATCTCATTATTGGGGAAAAACTGTCTGGCGAAGCTGACACATCCCATACGTCGACTTTCAGCGATAATAGGGGAAAAATCTTCACCAATAACCAATTCGGTGGAGCCTCCGCCGATATCAATGACTAATTTACGCCCTTTTTCTGGCTGAGTATGGGCTACTCCCATATAAATCAGGCGGGCTTCTTCTTGCCCGGAGATAATCTCAATAGGATAGGGCAAAATTTCACTGGCACGTTGCAGAAAATCCTGACCGTTTACTGCCAGTCGTAAAGTATGGGTACCGACGATGCGCACACTGTCCGGAGAAAATCCCTGAAGGCGTTCAGCAAACAGGCTCAGGCAGTTAAGTCCACGCAGTATCGACTCTTCACTGAGGTAATTGTCTTTATCCAGCCCATCGGCCAAATGAACCCGTTGCTTTAAGCGGCCTAAAATCTGCAATGCTCCGTTAAC
Organism: Limnobaculum allomyrinae; assembly: GCF_016649425.1. Lineage (GTDB taxonomy): Bacteria > Pseudomonadota > Gammaproteobacteria > Enterobacterales > Enterobacteriaceae > Limnobaculum > Limnobaculum allomyrinae. Next base: position 43,239 of record NZ_JADRCR010000007.1, on the reverse strand, counting down.
AACACGGGCGATAACCATATGAAAGCTGTTGGATCCTAAATCAATAGCTGCGATTTCTTGTGGTTTTGTTGTTATTGAATCGTTTAAGTGCATTATTATTTCTCTGCTATATCCGTCGACTCTATGGTGGTCGGCTGTTCCAATGCTTTCAGATAGTCATATATGGCAATTTGTGAACGAACTTTTCTGCGGTTTCCCCGTGGCACATATTGATTACTTAACTCTTTATCGATAATGCGGGCTTTTACCGTATCGGATAGTTGAATATCAATAATGTCCAGAACCCGCTGTTTCAGTACTGGATCGAGGATGGCAACACCCACTTCAATACGGTAGTCAATGTTACGAGTCATCCAGTCAGCAGAAGAGATAAATACCTGATTGTCACCCTGATTCTCAAATATATAGACACGAGCATGTTCGAGGAATCGATCAACAATACTGGTGACCTGGATATTTTCGCTAATGCCGGGCAAGTTAGGCACCAGTGAACACATCCCGCGTACAATAAGGCGAATTTTTACGCCAGCACCAGAAGCCGCATAAAGCCGGTCAATCAGTTCTTTGTCTACCAGATTATTAATTTTTAAGGTGATACCGGCATCCAATCCTGCCTGAGCAAAAGAGATTTCTCTGTCAATAAGCTTATTAAGCATGAGACGAGAGTTTTGTGGCGAAACCAGTAAATGTTCAAAACTAACGGGACGATAAGGGTTTTCAATAAAGTTAAAGACCCGACGTACTTCATTAGTAATACGGGAATCTGCCGTAAGCAGAGAGAAGTCAGTATAGAGACGAGCAGTTTTTTCATTAAAATTACCGGTACCAATATGGGCATAACGAACAATCTGGCCATCTTCTATACGGGAAATAAGGAAAAGTTTTGCATGAATTTTCAGGCCTGGAGCTGAAAAAATAACGTGAACTCCCGCTTCAGTTAAGCGTTTAGCCCAGTGAATATTGGCCTCTTCATCAAAACGAGCCTGCAGCTCTACAACCACCGTAACTTTTTTACCATTGTGGGCGGCATTAATCATTGATTCGATGATGCGTGAGTCTTTGGCAACCCGATAAATATTAATTTTGATGGCCAATACATTGGGATCGAACGATGCCTGACGAACCAGCTCAAGAACATGCTCAAAAGTGTGGTAAGGATAGTAGAGTAATACATCACGCTCTTTGATGGCATCAAAACCATTGCGAAAATTATTGAACCAAATATGTCTTAAGCGAGGCAACGGTTTATTAACCAGATTGGCCTTACCGACGTTCGGGAAACTAATAAAGTCTTTAAAGTTATGATATCGGCCACCGGGAATCACCGAGTCATAGGATGAAATTCCCAGCTTTTTGCGCAATATTTCTACCATGTCATTTGGCATATCACGTTGATAAACAAAGCGTACAGGTTCTGCCGTGAGACGCTGTTTCAGGCTGGAGGACATCAGTTCAAGCCAACTGGATTCCATTTCGTTTACCAGGTCATACTCCGCATCCCGAGTCATTTTCATCGAGTAGGCATCGAGAGACTGATAGTCGAAGAAGCCTTTAAAAATATCATCAAGGCAAAAACGAATAATGTTATCCAGCAAGATCATTGGTTTGCGACGGCGAGGCGGTTCAGGTGGCAAAGTAATAAAACGAGAGACCTTGTTAGATGGGATCTCTAACAGGGCATATTCTTTTTTTTCTGCATTAACCACGATTTCAACGGCCAGGTAGGTATAGTCGTCTTTCAAAAACTCAAGCAGGCTAATGTCATTATTAAGCAGGATTGGAGTAATGTGTTGTCTCAGATGATTCTTGAAGTAATGGCGTAACCAGGTTTGCTGATTCTCTGATAGTTGACGTTCATTAATCAAAAACACCTGATTACGAGCCATTTCCAGCAAGAGTTCATTGTACAGGTTGTCAAACTCCAGATCGGTCTTTAAGACTTTAGCCTGAATTTTTTTTAGAACCTGTCTGGAGCTGGACGCAGATCCTTGTTCTTCTTTAATCAGAATTCGCCGTTTTACATCGGCAAAACGAACCTTATAAAACTCATCGAGGTTGCTGGAATAGATACCTAAAAAACGGATCCGCTCAATCAGAGGGTTACTTTTATCAGCAGCTTCCTGTAACACTCGTTCATTGAACGATAACCAGCTCAGTTCTTTCTCAATATAGAGCTTTTCCTGATTCATCATGACTCCGTGACAGCTGAATAATAGGACCATTATGGCGATTAGTGTGGGGGCAAGTCTACAGATACCTGAGAGGATTTGTTCTGTAACTAATAGTTTAGTTAACCCTGATGAGATCGCGTGCCATCAATTTATGGCTTTTTTAACGATAAATTGAGTATTTTGATTTAAGTTTTTTGAGGTTGTGCCGTCTTAAGTGTTGCCTGAGGAAAAACAGAATATAAACAAGGATAAATAATGCGAGGCAACAAATCATTGAGTGTGGGCACTATTGAGGAAAATGAACATTCATTGGTCTATCACTGTCCATACTGCAAGCAAATATTGCTGTCAAAAGCGCCTTATAAGGGAGAAGTCTGGGAAAGTTCTATTTGCTGTCACCATTGCGAGATGATCAACTATTCAATTTTTTATCATAATCGAGTTGATTCATTTCGATTGAGTAATGTTTAAATAACAATCATTAAATAGATAAAACAATAAAGGCGTATTTCATTGTGATGAAATACGCCTTTATTACGATGGAAAGTATCATTCTAAATCAACAAATGAGCTGCTTAGAATGCACTTGTATCTTTGAACAGACCCACTTTCAGATCGGTTGCAGTGTAAATGACACGGCCATCGACCAATACTTCACCATCGGCTAATCCCATAATTAAACGGCGATTAACGATACGCTTCAGATGTAGACGATAAGTAACTTTTTTAGCGGTTGGTAATACCTGGCCGGTTAATTTAACTTCACCAACGCCTAATGCGCGGCCTTTACCTTCACCACCTAACCAGCCTAAATAGAAGCCCACTAATTGCCACATTGCATCCAGACCTAAACAGCCAGGCATAACGGGATCGCCAATAAAGTGGCAGCCAAAGAACCACAGTTCGGGATTGATATCTAATTCTGCTTCTACATAACCTTTGTCATACTGCCCGCCGGTTTCGGTCATTTTTACAATGCGATCCATCATTAGCATATTTGGTGCTGGTAATGGAGGTCCGCCTGCACCAAACAGTTCACCACGACCTGAAGCAAGCAGGTCTTCTTTTGTATAGGATTCGCGTTTTTCAAACATAATTGAACTAACCTTATTTTTTGAATATGTAAAAGGGCAGTATACCCATCAGTAATATCGCACTAGATTAGCTTACAGTTGTAAGCTGAACAAGTCCGATCAGCCGCGATTGAACCAATTAAGCCAACGAAACGGCCATGGAAGGCGATTACGATCGTTTCCTGCTACTTGAGTAATGCGTTCCTGAATGGAACCAATAATGCTTGGTTTATTTTCATCAACGTAAGGTAGTCCCGTCAGTAATGGCAAGGCATCTTGCGCATGATCAATAGCCCATAAATGGAAACGACCGGCCTTTACCGCTTCGACAACGTCATTCTTTAAACAGAGGTGACGTATATTTGTTAGCGGTAAAATGACGCCCTGAGAGCCGGTCAGTTCACGGCTATTACAAACATCAAAGAATCCCTCGATCTTTTCGTTAATTCCGCCGATGGTTTGGACATTACCAAATTGATCGACTGAACCGGTTACAGCAATTTGTTGATTTATAGGCTGTTGTGATAATGCACTCATTAGTGCACACAGACCTGCCAAAGAGGCACTGTCACCATCGACTTCGCCATAAGATTGTTCAAACACGATAGAACCGGAGAAGGGGAACTGTTGGTCTGAGGCCAGTTCTGCAGCAATGAATGCCTGCATAATCATAATGCCCTTGGCATGCAGATTTCCACCTAACTCGGATTTTCTCTCTACGTCTGTGATTTCTCCATCACCCAGATGAACCACACAGCTAATACGAGACGGTTCTCCCATCGCGCGAGGATGTCCCGGATATTCTAAAACAGATAATCCATTAATTTGCCCAATGACAAAACCTTCGGTTTCAATGCGTACCTGACCAAGATCTATATCATCCAATACCATTTCAGATAGATAGCTCTCGCGCCACAGCTTTTCCTGTTCTGACTGTTCCAGAGACTGAGCAGTAATAGCTGGTGCAGCAAAAGGCACGGCATCGCTTAATATATGACTTAGTAATTGAGGGCAGAGAGGAAGCTTTTCCTGATCGCCGCTTTTTCTAACTGCAATATTAATGAGTGAAGGATAGGCGCTGGCATCGATTGAAGGTAACTGGTAATGACTGGCAACTGAATTAAGATATTCACACCAGGTCACAATATCTTCGTCCTGATTAACGACGAGATCGGTTTCAAATTCGGTATAAATAACCTGCTCAATCAGTTCCGGTTCTAACTCCTGAAGTTCACCCAGTCCGTAACGGTCACCAACTAAAATAACTTTTAGCTCTAATGGCATCGAAGGAATTGAAAGTGGTAAAGGACGGGTATCATCAACAGAAAACCACTGAAAACGCTGGCTGACTACCGCTTGTTTTAAACGGAACCACAAATGTGGCTGAGTTAATAAAGTACGAACAGAAAGAATCAGAATCCCCCCGTTCGCTTTATGAATCAGCCCGGGTTCCAGCGTATAGCTATCATTATGCTTACGCAGACAACCAAACAGTTGTTCTGTTTCCAGCCATTCTTCATACAGACAGTCGTCGGTAGCTGCAAAATTATCGCTTTTACTTTGAGCATCAACACGGCTGATAACTGCATTATTAATTTCGTATCGGCTACCAAAAATTTCAGAACCTGTTGGCTGAATATTTTTTACCGTGTCATGGATTAGTGAAAGATAAGCTCGGCTATCAACAGCTTTTATCAACATGAACGGTGAAGCAGTTGCATGTTGATGACAGAAGGTATGCAAAGACTTCTGCAAACGAGGCTGCGTGATTGCAATGTTTAGTGGTTCGCGACGATATTCTCGTTCGAACAGGCCTGTACAGGCAGCGGTATTTGGCAATAACTGTTGCCATTCAAGTCGATTGATAGTCAAAGTATTCGCTGTTTAATTCAAAAAGGAAAACGAGATTATACAAGAAACACACAGAGTTCATACTCCTGTGATTCAGTTAACCAATTGTCTGGTCAATATTATAGACAATGACAATAAAACAGTAAGGACAAAGTCTTGAGAAGGGCTCAAAAGCTGCTATGCTACAAATGTTACACGGTCACTCAATAGGTGTTTTATGAAATATCAGCAATTAGATAATCTTGAAAGTGGGTGGAAGTGGAAGTATTTGGTTAAAAAGCACCGGGAAGGTGAAGAGATAACGCGCTATATAGAATATAGTGCAGCTCAGGAAAAAGTGGATGAGTTGCTACAGTTAGAAAATGAGCCACATCGGGTTCAGGAATGGATTGGCGCACATATTAATCCTGATTTATTAAACCGATTAAAACAAACTATCAGGGCCAGACGTAAGCGTCATTTTAATGCAGAACAGCAGCATACACGTAAAAAATCTATCGATCTGGAGTTTTTGGTATGGCAGCGTCTTTCTGCCTTGTCTCAGCGTCGTGGGGCAACATTATCTGAAACGATTGTTCAGCTTATCGAAGATGCAGAAAGAAAAGAGCAATATGCTAGTCAAATGTCGTTATTAAAGCAGGACCTGAAAGCTATCTTAACTCAGGATAAGTGACACCGGATGTGAAACAGAGAAATTCTGACGTGACTTATTAGAAAAATAAAAAACCCCGCAAAGCGGGGTTTTTTGTATAAAGCTATATCAGAAGGCTATTACTTTCTAACAGCTTCTTTAACTTCAGTTACAACGTCTTTAGCGCCTTTAACTTCGATCTCTACACGACGGTCTGGAGCCAGGCAGTCGATCAGAGCTGCACCACGTTTCATACCATCACAGGTAGAACCGGTAACTGGGTTAGATTTGCCTAAACCACGAGCAGAAATCTTATCAGAAGGGATGCCTTTAGATACTAAGTAGCTAACAACGCTCTGAGCACGTTGCTCAGACAGTTTTTGGTTGTATTTCTCAGAACCGATACGGTCGGTGTAACCCAGAACAACTAAAGAACCGTTAGTTGGGTTGATTGAGCTTAATTCGCCGTATAATTGATCCAGAGCTTGCTTACCTTCTGGCTTCAGGTTTGCTTTGTTGAAAGCGAACAGAACGTCAGATTTCAGAGTGAAACGCTTGGTTTCAACAACTGGTACAGCCACTACAGCTGGAGCTGGTTTAGCTTGGCCAAAACGGTAAGCTACGCCTAAGCTCAGCATGCCGTTGTCTGGACGAGTACCAACACTGTCAGAATCGCCGTTACCGATGTTGTTAACCCACTGGTAATCTAAACGAGTAGCGATGCTTGGAGTGATAGCGTATTCAACACCAACTGCTGCCAGTGGAGAAATACCGGTATCGTGAGCTTTGTATTCACCACCAGTTGCTGGATGAACTTTAGTGTCTCCACGCCAGCCCATAGCACCTAAACGGGTGTAGATATCCAGATCGTTCATTACTGGATAGCTCAGTTTAGCTGCTAATTGGATGCCTTGAGCTTTATAAGCGGCACTGTTATCACCACGGTAAGTCATACGACCTAACCAGTCATAACCTAATTCAAAACCTAAATATTGGTTAGCTTGATAACCGAAATAAGCACCAGCACCTAATTGGTTAGGGTGAGTATTTTGGTTGTTCAGTGAATCAAGACCGGTGTTTTTGTAGAAACCAGTGTCATGGTAAGAAGACCAGCCCACTTTAGCACCAGTGTACCAAGTGTTGTCTAATGGTGCGGCTTGCGCTGCAGTAGCGAAACCGGTCAGTGCCATTGCTAGTGCAATTGCTGTCTTTTTCATTTTGCGCCTCGTTATCATCTAAAATAGTAGTGATATAAGTTAATGCTATACGGTTCTAGTTTTAAAGTTCGAAGTTAAAGTACCCTCATCAATCCATGACTGACATCGAGAATCCGGAACCATAAAGCAACCTAATCAAGGTAAAGTTTACAACGTGTAAGAAAAGTTACAAGTGTTGAGTACTAAAAGCAGATAAAAATATCCTGATTAGTTTAATTATTAACGCCTGTGTTACGTTTGTAACTCTTAATTAAAAGCTAATCTGAGCGGCAGTATAATAATCAAGTCGAATAATTAATAGCGATAAATTAATGATTATGAGAGAAGAACGGCAGGTGTTAAGCATTCTGTGCTATTAATAGATGGTAATTATGTAACATAAAATTACACCACAAGTGCTTTGTAAGGTTATGTTAGCTTAAGTAAAGATATCGTGAGAGCTAACAATCCAATTGTTTGATACGGAGGGAAGAGTTGTTTCTGATTAGAGATAAAAAGAGCCTTTATCACAGGAAGTAATAACATCAAGCGATAATCATCAGCGGGAAAATGCCTGCAAATATCCCCCCACATTTAATATGTAACCTTCATTTTTAGTTTATTAATGTACGCACTTACAAAATGAGAACAGAGTAATTGGTGGATATAAAGACTTACTTAAAATAAGTCTTAATGCTTAGGTGTTATCTTATCTTTCACAACGCATTGGGCTAAATTACACAATATAACTATTTTTATGTATCATTTTATGTATCACCATGCATTTGGTAATCATATAGACATATTAATCGATTGTATAAGAGACAGTATCGATTAGTGCCAATGAGATATGCCAAACATATCGTTATGTTGCAGGGAACGCTGTAACACAGGAAGAGATTGTAAGATAAATCCATAACAATCACCTTCTTTTGCTGCCTGGTTTAATCTCTCTTTAATTTCAGGGCTAATTGCAGGTAACCAGGCAATTACGGAGCTGAAGTTACTGCTACGCAATGCTTTCTCCATCATCTCAATAGTGTTTTCAGTTGAAACTGCATTTAAGCCAATAGTTTTATTTTCTGGTAATCCCAGGCTATTAATCCAGTAACGATTTAAACGACGCTCAGGTGAAAGCCAAAGCTGCCAGCGAGGCTGATGGCCTAATTGCTGAAGAAAAGGTAGTAACAAATGAAGTGTGAATGGATTTTGTGGGTCGTAAACGATTTCACTCACCTGACTGGCGGTATAAACATGCTTCTGGCTGTTGCCTATGGCATTAGTTAATGCATATGAAGCGTTATGATGTGTTTGTTGTATTGAGCGCATATTTTAATCACCTATAATCATACTGTGTTTTTATACAGTACTGTAGGCGTTGGGGGAAATCAAGTATTTTCATGGTGCTTCGCAAATTTTGCATTAATTATGTATTAACTCACTATTACTTCTAGATATTTTTTGAAAATTGATTATGTTGAAAATAGTTTCGTTACGTTACTTTATGCCGTTACGTATCGGGCTAAACATAAGTCATTTATCAAAAACAACATAAGAGGTCACATGGACAGAGAAGATACCAAACAATTAGTCAGGAACGTCATTGAGCATTTTAGTGATTTGGGAGAACTCACATCTCGTTCAATGTTTGGGGGCTATGGGATATGTAAAGGCAAGGTAATGTTTGGATTAGTATCTGAAGATAAGTTTTATTTAAGAGCCAATAACCAACTGGAATCAATTTTTGTCACTTATGGTATGAATCAGTTTGTTTATAGCAAGAGGGGGATCCCGGTATTGTTGAAGTATTATCATGTGAATGAATCTTTATGGCAGAACAAACAAGTTTTACGGCGATTTGCTACTTATGCACTTTCTGCTGCATCATCTGAAATGAGGGAAAAAGATACTCAGGAGTATGTAAGAATAAAGGATTTACCCAATCTTAATCTGACAATCGAACGAATGTTAAGACAAGCGGGAATCAAATCCTGCGAAGAACTATTTCATCTGGGAGCTTTACAATCTTTCATTAAGATTCGAGAAATGAAAAAGGGTATTAAATCTGATCTACTTTTTTCATTAGCCGGTGCAATAGAAGGGTGTCATGTAGTTACTTTACCCACAGAAATACGTAATGATTTGACCGAACAGCTCAAACTTTACGATAAGACAAAAAAGTAGTTGTGTAGATTCTGGTAAAATCAATTAATTCAATAAATAGCGCTCTTACTTGGTAGATACCGGAGATTCCCTTATCTCAGAATAGATTGTATCTGACAAAGAGATAAACTCAGGTAGTAACCCAATTATTAGCGCTAGTTGCTGTGTAACTAATTGGTTTTTATTTTCAGAATGATTGCTGAGTACTTTAATTTTTTGATTAATCGTATTAAGCGCTGAAATAATTCTTTCATTCTGTGCCGCATCTACTTGTAACGCATCATCAATATAGCAGACGGCATCATCGAGCAGAGACAGCGTTTCAGGACTGTTAGTTAACTGTTCCCGATGGGCGCCTAATGCTGAAATATAACCCAGTAGAGAGTGGTTTAAGCAGAGTAAGCGGAAACCATTATCTAATTGATGAGAGTCTTTATTTGGCTCAGCGGCCATACTTGAAATAACCGAAGCAAGTTCAGCATCACAATTGTGAGCATTACGTCGTACTATTCGATAATCGACACTATTATCTTTACCCTGATGATATTGTTCCAGTGTGGCATCAAGATAGCGGCAGTTTGCATCAGTAGCTTTTTTTAGTACTACGGGCAAATGTCTGAATTTCCAGTCGGGCCAAATAAAGCTAACGGCAGCCCAGGCAATACCACAACCTATTAGCGTATCAATAATCCGGGGAAGCGCGACCTGAAAGCCCTCTCCCAACAGGTTAAAACAGCAAAGTACTAATAGTGTGATAAACATGGTTGCATAAGCATAGCGAACATTTCGGAAAGTAAAAAATAGAACTCCACTGATAACAATCAAAATGAGCTGTCCTTCCTGAGAAGGAACAAAGTATAGGATTGGCAGTCCCAATAAAATACCGGCAATGGTACCGACAACTCTTAACGTCAGACGCGTCCGGGTTGCATTATAGTTGGGCTGACAAACAAATAGACTGGTTAACATAATCCAGTATCCATTTTGCAAATCGGCCAGTTGAATGATGGTGTACCCAATACACAAAACCACAGACATTCTAACGGCATGACGAAACAGGGCTGATTGTGGCGTCAGATTTTGAGAAATTCTTGACCAGATATCTTTTAATCCGGTGAGTTTGTCATCGGCCAGCATACTGTCTTGTACTGATTGAGTATTCGTGGTTTGTTCTGACTCGATGTTATTTAACTGAGAATCAATAGCTTTTAAATTATTCAGCAGATGTTGTAATGATTGTGTCATAGCGACCGGCAAGCTATGACTGGACTCCAGATTAGATAAACTTTTTTCCAGATGCATAATCGCTTGAGTCTGATAGGTATCATAAACATACTTTTGCTGATATCGGATAGAGTAGGCAATGCTTCGGCACGCTTTTGATTGTAAAGTCAATAGCCGCTGGAAGCGAAAAAGAATATCGGTATAGCGTAGCGCATCACTTAATTGTTGATACTGGGCGTGAGAAGAGCTGGCTTGTTCGTGAATATCTTGAGCAACAAAATAGTAATGTAGCATTCTGCGGGTACTACGTTGGCCTCTGTCACCTTTCAGGCGGGTAAGCAGTGAAACTTTGGTTTGGTTTAACGTGCTAACCAATACGCCATTTGCCATGGTGGCGTGAATCAGTTGGTCAGTAAATTGATGTTCTTCGTCCGGGTCAAACAACATTGATTTGCTATCAAGATAGTTAGCCAGACTGTCAAAACAGCGCGCAAGATTATCCTGTAATGGGCGAATAGGTAGGATCAAGTGCCCTAACAGAGTAATGAAGTTATACCAAATTGCCCCGGCCAGCAATAAGACTGGTTGTATGTACCATGATGCATATAACGATTCCCCCAGCATGGTATAGATGGCGATAAGTAAAGCACCAAAAGCGATAGTGGCGTAGCGTTGTCCCAGGGATCCCAACAGAATAAAACCTGCCGTTGAGAAAAGTAAACCAATAACAAATAGCCAGGGATAGGGAAACAATAGTTCAATAGAAACTGAGGCTAAAAAGAAACAGATAAGCGTAATCAACAAATTACGTAGACGTCCTGTCAGGCGATCGTCCAGGTCAGTTAATGCAGCAGCAACAACACCAAGAGTTAATGGAAGCGTAAGTAAGCTTTGATTAATCCACCAGGGAACAAACACCACTCCGGTTAGCGCGATAAAGATACGGATGCTATAGAGCAAATTACTATTATAGAAGTAACGGCGAAGCCCTAATATCAATGAAATCACATCCGTATCCTGCTACTCATAAAAGATTAAAACTTAGCGCTGTTGAAGCTGGCGTCTGGCTTTTGATATGCGAGCTTCTTGTGCTACTTCAACAGAGACAACACGACGGCCTACTGGCCAAAGAGCGATTACCGCTATTTTGAAGTTAGCAATTCCCACAGGAATACCAATGATGGTAATACACTGAGCGATACCGGCACAGATATGAGCCAAACATAACCACCAACCAAAAAAGATAAACCAAAAAATATTCAGGGCGGTTCCACCTGCATTCATTAATGTGTTTTTCTCATCAGGATTGAGATCGTCAACATGTATGGCTTCATTACCAAATGGGAACAGTGATAATTTGGTTATTTCCCAGCAGGAACGCGTTAATGGTAGGGTAAATATCAGCACAATGGTTACGATTGTTGCCAATAACCAGCCTAATGTTGTGAACACACCACCGAGAATAAAATTGAGTATATTTAATATACTACGCATCAGGTAACTCCGCACAATGATAAGAGAATAGATAAAACAAGTGTATTGTTACGGTTTATTCGATTTTACTCAATGGAAAACAGTTACTGTTTATATTTCCAGTTGATAAATTCAGCATATTTCGCAGTTTCTGGCTGGAGAGCGCAGCGTAATAAAGGGTAAACTGTGATTAGAATTTTTATTGCACAAAACAGGCGTTGTAAACACTATGGAATTGAAATCAACTTCAGTTGGGCAACATTTAGCTCAGCATCCCTATAATCGGGTGAAGATGCTGAATGCTGGTGTTGAAGTCAGTGGTCCAAAGCACGCCTATACCATACCTTTCAATCAATTGGTTGCTGTTCGCTGTAAAATGGGCATTGTCTGGGGAGAGTTAGAATTTGAATTACCCGGGCAAAAAGTAGTGCGTCTTCACGGTACAGAATGGCAAGAGACTCAACGGTTTTATCATCATTTAATGAGTGCCTGGCAGCAGTGGGGAGAAGAGATGAGCCTGATTGCTGCCGCTATGTTGAAACAACAATCGGAAAAAATTAACGTTCGTTTACAGCAGGAACGATGGCTTACTCAGGATGATCTATCGGAGATTCAGGATGAAATTACTATAACGATTAGTTCAATTCCGTTACCTGTTGAACGTTTAGCTGAGTTCGCTAACTGCCAACCTTGTTATTCATTTTGTTCAAAATGGTTAACGATGGGTAATCAATTGCTTGAGACGAGCAATCGATATTGGGTTCAAACCATGTTAAAGCAGCATCGTCAGTTTTTTGAGCATATAGAAACTCAACCGCTTAACGAAGCCCAATGCAGAGCTGTTATTAGTGGTGAAAAAAATGTGTTGGTATTGGCTGGGGCAGGTAGTGGTAAAACGTCTGTTTTGGTTGCCAGAGCTGGTTGGTTACTCTATCGCAAAGAAGCCACAGCTGAGGAAGTGTTGTTACTGGCATTTGGGCGTAATGCTGCCGATGAAATGAACAGCCGAATTCAGCAACGTTTGGGCAAAACAGATGTTCAGGCTAAAACATTTCATGCTTTGGCGTTATCAATAATTAGCCAGTGCAGCAAAAAAGTTCCAATTATTAGCAAGCTGGAGACGGATACTAAAACCCGGCAACAATTCTTGATTGAACAATGGCAGTCTGAGTGCGCTGAGAAAAAAAGTCAGGCATCCGGTTGGAAAAACTGGTTATCTCAAGAGTTAGGATGGCAACTGGCTGAAGAAACATTTTGGAAAGACCGCGTGTTATGTGAGCGTTTAGCTGTGAGGTTAGATTACTGGCTTGGTTTAATTCGCAATCATGGCGGAAGTCAGGCTGAAATGATTGAGTCAGCGCCAGAAGAGTTGAAAGCAGATTTTCAGAAAAAAATACGCTTATTATCGCCTCTGTTAAAGGCCTGGAAAAAAGCATTAAAAGAAGAGGGCGCAGTGGATTTTCCTGGTTTACTCCATCAAGCGGTTAACTGGATTGAAAAGGGAAAGTTTATTAGCCCCTGGTGCCACATTTTGGTTGATGAGTTTCAGGATATTTCACCTCAGAGAGCTGCGTTGATTAATGCGCTACGTGCACAACAAAAGGAAAGTAGCCTGTTTGCTGTTGGTGATGACTGGCAGTCCATATATCGTTTCAGTGGAGCAGAACAGCAACTGACTGCAAATTTTCATCATATCTTTGGGGTAGGTGAGCAATGCCACTTGAATTTAACTTATCGTTTTGGTCAAAGCATGAGTGACATTACCAGCCGTTATATTCAGCAAAATCCGCAACAGATAAAAAGAGATGTCTCCAGTCTGATTCAGGGAGAAAAACATCCCATTACTATATTGCCCGATAGTCAGTTAGAAGCGTTGTTCGATAAGTTAAGTAGCTACGTAAAGCAGAATGAAAGAATTCTTGTTTTGGGTCGCTATCACTATTCTAAGCCTACTGTTTTGGCTAAAGCCTCAACACGATGGCCAAAATTGAATATTGAATTTATGACAATGCATGCCAGTAAAGGACAACAGGCTGAATACGTGATTATTACTGGATTACACTCAGGACGTGATGGTTTTCCATCTATAGAAACCAGTTCTGTCATCGAGCAGGTGTTATTACCGCAAACGGAGCGTTTTCCTTATGCTGAAGAGCGGCGCTTGTTGTATGTGGCATTAACGCGGGCTAAATATCAGGTGTGGCTATTGCAGGATCCTGAATCACCATCGATGTTTGTTAAACAATTAGCGGATCATGGTGCGGTAATAAAACGAAAACCCTAATCCCGTTATCACAATCGGGATTAAGGTCAGGACTGGTGTTATTTCAGACGCTCTTGAAGGTATTTTTGATAATCAGGAATATCAATAACGATTTCTTTTTCAAACAGGCCTGAGCATATCAACATATCGGCAGTTGCCCGGTTCGTGGCTACAGGGATATTCCAGACGGTAGCCAGTCGCAATAAAGCCTTAACATCAGGATCATGGGGGACGGCATTTAGCGGATCCCAGAAGAAGATTAATACATCAATTTTACCTTCAGAGATCATAGCGCCAATTTGCTGATCCCCGCCCATTGGGCCGCTAAGCATACTGGAAACAGGAACATTTGTTGTTCTCTGAATTAAATTTCCGGTAGTGCCTGTGGCAAATAGTTTATGCTTGGCTAAAACGGATTTGTTGTCTTCAGCCCATTTCAATAAATACTGTTTACAGTGATCGTGAGCAACCAGTGCAATGTTCTTTTGTATTGGAATTGTTCGTGTTGTTAGTTGCATATGGAACCAAACCTCTATTTAGCTAGTTATTCTGTATAGACTACTGAAACTCTGTTTCGGAAAAAAGCGATAATATATAAAAGTATACATCTTATTGATCTTCGCCTTAACCGGAACATCGGTCTGGCGACTAAACTGAGACAAAACAGAAAGAATAATGGTAGGAGTGAATGATGATGCAAGAAAGCGAAATAAAGAGTGTGTTACAGCAAGTGAGGACTATCGCCCTGGTAGGGGCCAGTGATAAGCCTGCACGTGCCAGCTATGTTGTCATGGCCTACCTGTTGTCTCAGGGTTATGACGTTATTCCTGTTAGCCCTAAATTGGCAGGGCAGACCTTACAAGGGCAGAAAGTTTTTGCCAGTTTAAAAGAGATCGATCGTCCGGTAGATATGGTTGATGTTTTTCGTAATTCAGATGCAGCTTATGCGGTTGCTGAAGAGGCGATAGCCATTAGTGCTAAGGTTTTGTGGTTGCAGTTGGATGTGATTAATCCTGAAGCCGAAGCGATAGCTCTGAAAGCCGGATTAAAAGTTGTGATGAATAAATGCCCGAAAATTGAAATTAAAAAATTGGGTCTGGAGAAGGTGTTATAGAGAGAAATGTCAGTTAGTCTTTTGATAGACCCGTGAGAACTGGCGTTAAAATCGACAAAAAACATTGTTTTTGATGTTTTTTCAGCCGAACGATCAAAATAGCTGAATTATCCTCTTTACAAGGTACCTCAAGCTGTTCTATATTTCACGCCGTTGCGGAGGAGTGGCCGAGCGGCTGAAGGCAACGGTCTTGAAAACCGTCGTAGGGCAACCTACCGTGAGTTCGAATCTCACCTCCTCCGCCAGAATTATCAACGGGTTAGCTTAACGGCTAGCCCGTTTTGCTTTTTGGGCGTCAGAACTAACGACTCTTTTGTTGTATGAGATTACTTCATCAAAGCCGTCATGCTTTTTTAATGGGCGATCCAAAGTAATTGGTCTACAGGGAACTTCAGCTCACGAGCGATATTGAGGTAATGCTGTTTAATACTGTCTGGAATAGTTGGTGTACGCGACAGTATCCATAAATAGTCCCGGTTAGGGCCGCTAACCAGTGCATACTGATAGTTGTCATCCAGAGCAATCACATTATAGCCACCGTAAAATGGGCCAAAGAAAGAGACTTTTAGTGATGCTGTAGTTGATGCTTCGGTAAAGTAGGCTTTTCCCTCGCTCTCTTTCCACTGTCCTTTTGATTGGTCGTACCCACGGTTCAGGACAGACAATCCACCATCATTACGCTCTCCATAGGTGGCAGTAACCTGCTCAAGTCCTCGTTCAAAACGATTTTCTAAACGGGCTACTTCATACCATTTGCCTAAATAGCGAGTAGCATCAAAATTAGTAATCGGGCTTACCCCATCCGGCGGTGTCGGAGATTTACAAGCCGTCAGCACCAGGGATAAGGCCACACCAGTTATTACACGCCAGTACTTCATGCGATCTCTCTTGTTGCTAGTTAAATTTTAAGTGTAGTACAAGCATCGTTTATGCTGTTCGCAAGATTGCGATATTATTGAATGAAACTGATAATTTTTAAATTTTATTCAAGTGATTATATTGATGTGAGGTTAAATGAGAGGAATTACGGTTACGATGATTTTTGTTATACCTGTATTGTTTTTATTCGGATGTGGTGGAGATAGCCAAGTTACAGAAGACATGCTTGTTGGTGGTGAATGGAAATGTGAAACGGTCGATTCTCAACAAGCATATTTTAATGATGGCAAGTTTGGTGATGCTGTCATTGATGCTAACAAAATTGGTACTATGAGAGTGATTTCATATTTTAAGAAAGATAATGATTTTTTTGTTAGCGTTGATAGAAACCCGCAAAAACATAAGTATGAGTTTAGAGTTAAGAGTGAGTATTATTTGAAGACAAACGATAACGTTACTGAAAAAATAGAATATGTCTATGTTTCTAATGATGAATATAAATATATTGTAAATGGTGACATTAGCCGTTTTTTGCCTGATGGCAATGTTGAGAGTTTATCGAAATATAAAAAAATAGATAACTGCCTGAGAAATAATTAGATATAAAATAATTATAACGTGTTTTCGTTGATATCAGACCACCCAAGTTTATCCTAATGGAGAACCATACAAAGGGAAGGCGTTTACCGGCTGATAAAAGAACCTCTGAGATATAGTCTTGTAAGTCACTTTTTTACTATCACCCCGAAAAATATCATTCGATGCTGCCCTGTTTGATGCTATTTGCTAACTCATCAAGACTAAGTGACGTTTTTTCTGATGGCATATGGGAATATTATGTCATCAAGAGAAATACCATTGGATGGTATTTCTCTTGGATAGATTAGAAATGATTATTTATACACATCTGCAGATGCATGAATTTCATTATTTCCACCTTCGGCGATGATAACGAAATATTTACCACCTTTTTCATCAGCCAGTTTTGATAGCGCTTCGCTGATATCGCTTGGTGATTGAGTTACTTTTTTAGTTACATCTACAACACCAATTTTTTCGTAATTATTGGCTTTTGCCTGCTCTTGAGTGATCTCCGTTGCAGCAAATGCGCTAAGAGAAAAACAGCTTGCTACAAGGGTAATTATCAGAGATTTAAACACTTTCATGGTGGTGCCTCGATAGATAATTAAGTTAAGGATAATTACAATAACGTTATAATTATTTAACAACACATCGATTTGTCAAAAAAGGGTAGTAAGTAGATTTTTAATAAATATCAATGAGCTATAACGATAATATTATGATTTACCTTTCTTTACTTCTAACTTGTTGTAATTATGAATAATTTCGGTTTATTCATTTTTGCTATAAAACCATAACCAAATAGTATGAAAGATAATTATATTTTTTCATTGAGCATAAATTATCGACATTATTAAGTGAGAGAAGTGTTATTAACAAGTGCGATTTTAAGCGAAAAGATAAAAGAATAATCCCTTGAATATTTAAGATATTTATAGCTTAATGAAAATTCAACCAACTATGCACAGGTGGCTTATGTCTCAAAAAATGGATGCTATACAGAAAATCATCGGTGAAACGGTCGTTAAGCTATGTGAAAAAAAGGTTCCGGTAAGTAAAGAATCAATAACGGAGCGGTTGTTACGAGTCATACATAAAGATTCTGCAGATTCTGAAAAAGGTAGAATTGCTACGTCAGCGTTAGAGTTTTTGGCGCAGAGTGAATCCAAAACTTAATAATATTAATGGCGTAGAAGGGGAGTATCAGTTCCAGAAACTGTTTATTATCCTGATATAGTAAGTATTATGGATGCCAAAGAATTTAAAATTAAAGGGTTAGCTTAGGCTAACCCTTCACATTTGATCAGATAATCAGATAACGGTGATTAACCGAAAAATATCGTTTGTAGCATCTTCAGGCTTAACACCATCAATAAACAGGCAAAAACCTTTTTAAGTGTTGCGACCGGCATTTTGTGAGCCAGTCGGGCTCCGATTGGTGCAGTAAAATAGCTTAATAAAGAGATAAGAATAACAGCAGGAAAATAGACGTAACCGACACTGTAATCAGGCGTGTTGGGTGTATTCCAGCCATTAATCATATAACCAATACTACCAGCCAGGGCGATTGGCATACCAACAGCAGCAGATGTTCCAATGGCATGTTGTATACGAACGTTACACCAGGTCAGGAAGGAGACGGTGAGTGAGCCTCCACCGATAGCAACCAGTGCAGAGATACCGCCAATAGAGAGCCCGGCAATAGAGATTCCGGCAGTACCAGGTAATTGACGACTGGGTTTAGGCTTAATGTTCAAAATCATTTGTAAAGCCACGTAAGCCATAAAACAGGAAAAGAATATTCCTAATGCTTTTGTAGGTAACAATGCGGCTAACCAGGTTGCTGATAAAGTGCCAACCAGTATTGCTGGGGTAATTTTCCAGACTACAGGCCATAGAACAGCCTGATGACGATTATGTGCTCTTAAGCTTGAAAATGCGGTTATCACAATCGAAGCCATCGAGGTGCCTAAAGCCAGATGAACCAGATGCTCCTGTGGGATCCCCTGAGCGGCAAAAATAGTTGTTAAGATGGGTACCATGATGCCACCACCACCAATGCCTAACAAACCAGCCATAAAACCGACTACAGCACCCAGCAATAAGTACGCCAATATCCATTCAATAGCCATTGAATATCCTTGATTGAAATTTAATAAACCACACGTTAGCCAATAATAACTCTGTCATCGGCCAGAGCATAGGTGCTGAGTATAGAGTTTTTACGTTACAATGATCAAAAATCAAAATCTTCATCAATAACAATGCTGAGGTTGTATGTTCGAGTTTGAAGGGCGCATGGTAGAGACTGATGCTCAGGGGTATCTGCTTAACAGTAATGACTGGAGTGAGTCAATGGCAGTGATTCTTGCCCGGCAAGAGAATATTGAGTTAACAGCGGAGCATTGGGAAGTCATCCATTTTGTAAGAGACTTTTATCAAGAATTTAATACTTCACCCGCTATACGAATGCTAGTAAAAGCAATGACACAAAAATATGGAGAGGAAAAGGGAAACAGCCGCTACCTTTATCGTCTTTTTGTGAAAGGTCCCGCAAAACAAGCTACCAAAATCGCAGGTTTACCGAAGCCCGTTAAGTGCATTTAAATGTAAAGTTAGGTGAGTTTAGCCCTGAATCTGTATCGATAGCACAATTTAACTTGAAATATGACGGGTTCCCCCCATATTTAAGGAAAAGGTAGGATCTGAATACGAGGAGGCTACAATGATTACCAGTAAATTTTCTATTGGTCAGCAAGTCAGACATAAGTTACTGGGTAACCTTGGCGTAATAATTGATATTGATGCTGAGTATTCCCTGGAGCAGCCCGCTTCTGATGAAGTTGCTGCAGATGATAACTTGAGAAATGCCCCCTGGTATCACGTTGTTATGGAAGATGAAGAGGGGCAACCAATCCATACTTATCTTGCAGAAATACAACTCTCGGGAGAAGATGCGGAAACACATCCTGAACAACCCTCTCTTGATGAACTGGCTGCATCAATTAGAGATCAACTCCAGGCACCTCGCCTGAGAAACTGAGATTCACGTTTAAAAACCATTCTGCTTACTGCAGAGTGGTTTTTTATTGCCTGAAAACGGCTGAATTTATTTATAACTCTTTAAATGAAGAGGCTATGTGGGACATGTCGGTGGTCAAGTGACGCGAATTCAGGACAAAAAAATAGCCGTGAAACCCAAAAAGTGTGTGGAGTCGGTTTCACGGCAAACCAAAAACAGTAAATTTGTAACTGATAAAACGCTGGGGTAATTATCACTGAGATTTGGTCTATAAAACAAGCTGGTAAAATCACTAGTTTTTTTGCGAATGAGAAGGGGAGTCATACGTTTTTTAAGAGATATGAGTCTTGAAGTATTCAAATTTACTCTCTTCTTTTTATGGTTTTTTATTTTCACATGACTTCTTTGTTCGACATAAAAAATAAAATAATTGGTTATTATCGATCTTTTATTCCTTTTGCTGAGCTATTCTTAAGTAGCTACTAAGGTTATTTGATTCAATTGATGTATGAATGGCATAAAATAAGCAGTAACTCTAATAATGAAAATAGCTTTTTCTAATGTAAAAAAACATTTTGTTACACAATTAGTGGCTCTCATTTGTGTTGTAATTTTTAAGCGTAGTTAGCTTTTCGAATATATTTAATAAGATTAAAGTCTCATTTCGACGAAAGAATCACACTAATTTTGTTAATTTAATGTGCCTTGAGAGAGTGCGGACATATACCAGTATCCTATTGTGATGAATGATTTTTATATATTAAAAAAGTTGATTAATAAATTTTAACTTGTCCATTGTTAACTTTTAGTTAATTTTAAAATCATGGTGCTACTTAGTTATTAATCATTATGTTTTAATATCATTAAAAATAATATGGGATTGGTATTTTAATTATTTTATTTTTTTTAAAATTATTTTTTCAAATCTCATTATTTTTGTTATTATTTTTAAAGTTAATTGTTTTTTTATATTTTCAATGGTTAAAAAAGTTGGTTTGATACATATTTTAATAAAATATTTTATTTTTCATTTGAAATTATAACTGTAGACTTTATATTTATAGGTAGCCTATTATCCTGGCTTTTATTTAAATGGTGTCGCGTAAAAACATTTTCCATCTACCTGTTATTGAGTGTTTTAGTAATGAATGCTTGATGGAGGGCGTTATTACCATTTGAAAATTATTAAATTAAGAGTGCATATATGGTTGATTTTTCAAGAGCAGAGTATTTGAAGCAAGTTAAGACATTACGTTCAAAACCTAACCATCAGTTGAAAGATATTGGCGATCAGTGGTGTACGCCAGACGCGTTGTTTTGGGGGATCGATAATTTATATGGGCCACTGGTTTTGGATTTGTTTAGTGATGGTGAAAACAGTAAATGCGCAAGTTATTACACGGCGGCAGATAATGCATTAACCAAAAATTGGGCTGAGGAATTATCGATGTTGAATGGCGCAGCATTTGCTAATCCGCCATATTCCAGAGCCAAACAACATAGAGGACATTACATTACAGGTATGTCTCACATTATGCGTCATACCATTAATCAAAGAGAGTTAGGAGGACGTTATGTCTATTTAGTTAAGGTGGCAACGGCAGAGGAATGGTGGCCGGGAGATAAAGCCGATCATATTGCCTTTATACGCGGACGAATTTCATTTGATATGCCTAAATGGTTCATTCCAGCAGATAAGCGGCAAGAAGTTACAACGGCTGCATTCGGTGTGGCAATATTGATTTTTGATAAAACCTGGACAGGATCACAGCTAAGTTATGTTAATCGCGATGATCTTATAACCAGAGGAAATACAGTAATGACAATGATGAAAGATAACCAGTCACGGATTGTTGTAGCGGCCTGAGCAGGACATATGTGACATAAGCCCATAAGAAGGGACTCATGTCACATATGATAGCTATTCAACTTTACCGTGGGTGATTTTAGTTAATGGGAGATTGATATCAAAAATTTTGCAATTTGCAGTTTTAACACCGAAAGAAGCAATGCGTTTTTGATGCATTTCCCAATAGCGTTCGGCTGACTCGCGGTCGGTAAATAAATAGATACCACCAGCTTCTTCTGTTTGCAGGTTTTCAGTCCAGATTTTTGAAATAAAACCAGGCTCATTATTTATACTTTCAGCCAGAGAAACGGCACTTTTGGATAAATTTTCACCTAACATTTCTGCGGGCATACTAAAATCTACCTGAAGTAATACGATCATCATGACCTCCTGAAAATAGGGTTGTTTATTAGGACGATAAGGGATTCATATTAAATATGATTTCATTGTGATTAACAAATTGACTACATAGTCATCGCGATAAGTAGACACAAAAAATGATGATTTATCAACGTCATTTTATTTGGATAGTTTAATCACACAACGGTTTTGATTTGAAAATCTGAGTTTATGAGCTGTTTATCTTTTCATGCAAAGGATGATATCGACTAACTTTTTGTAACTCTTTGAGACATTCACGGATGAAATATAATCAAAATACCGCTGATTAAGGTCGACTTTCTATTCTGTTATATAGGCTTTGTAACAGTCTTTAGTTGATTAGCGTATCATTACAGACGAATAGCTATATTATTGATATAATCATAAAAATGTCGGTATGGTAGTAAATCTTTTCGTTGAGTTTGCCGTGAGGATATGTAAACCTAAGTTACCTTTGAAGGATGGATTTGTTGGCAGGTTGAATATATTTTGATTTTGAAATAGTGTTTCATCCTGTACTATCAGTCGGTTGAGTGTTTTTTATGAACTATTACGTAATGATTAAAGAGCATCTCTTTACCTTTCTTGTTTGGAGACTTTCTGTTGATAAGCGTTCTTCTTGTTGATGACCACGAATTGGTGCGCGCAGGGATCCGACGCATTCTGGAAGATGTCAAAGGGATAAAAGTTGTTGGCGAAGCACAGACCGGCGAGGATGCTGTAAAGTGGTGTCGTTCCAATAGCGTAGATATCGTCTTAATGGATATGAATATGCCGGGCATTGGTGGTCTGGAGGCTACGCGTAAAATTTTGCGCTACTCACCCGACATTAAAGTCATTATGTTGACTATCCATACTGAAAACCCGCTACCTGCAAAAGTTATGCAGGCGGGGGCTTCTGGCTATTTGAGTAAAGGTGCTGCACCTCAGGAAGTGATTAATGCTATTCGAGCAATTGCATCCGGGCAGCGTTACATTGGTGCTGATATTGCCCGGCAGATGGCATTAAGTCAGTTAGAGCCAGAGGCGGATACACCATTATCCAGTTTGTCTGAACGTGAGCTGCAGATTATGCTAATGATCACAAAAGGATTAAAAGTTAATGAGATTGCAGAAACACTTAATCTCAGTCCTAAAACGGTCAACAGCTATCGTTACAGGATGTTTAGCAAATTGAACATTAGTGGTGATGTGGAACTAACACATCTTGCTATTCGTCATGGCATTGTGACATCAGAGAAATTGTTAAATAGTGACTGACAGTTTTGATAGTAAAGCATTTTTAAAATATGTAACAAATGAGCCAGGAGTTTATCGTATGTACGATACTTCTGGCGTTGTTATTTATGTAGGAAAGGCAAAAGACCTCAAAAAACGCTTATCCAGTTATTTTCGCCAGAATGTAAGCAGTCGAAAGACCGAAGCGTTGGTCAAAAGTATTGCTAATATCGATGTTACGGTTACCCATACTGAAACAGAAGCGTTATTACTTGAACATAACTATATTAAGTTGTATCAACCGCGTTATAACGTTTTGCTACGCGATGATAAATCTTATCCACTCATTTTTCTGAGTTCAGATAAACACCCCCGCCTAAAAATGCATCGAGGTGCAAAACAAGCCAAAGGGGAGTATTTTGGACCGTTCCCTAATTCAGGGGCAGTACGTGAAACGCTGGCATTGCTGCAGAAACTTTTCCCTGTACGCCAATGTGAGGATAGCGTCTATCGCAACCGCTCACGACCTTGCCTGCAATATCAGATTGGCCGTTGTTTGGGACCTTGTGTTGCAGGGCTGGTCAGTGATGATGAGTATCAGAAACAGGTAAATTACGTTCGATTGTTTCTGGAAGGTAAAGACCAGCAAGTACTGAATCAGTTGATAACTAATATGGAGCAAGCAAGCCAGTCACTCAATTTTGAAGATGCGGCGCGCATTCGCGATCAAATTCAGGCTATTAGACGGGTTACTGAAAAGCAATTTGTTTCTGGCGATAGTGATGATCTGGATGTAATTGGTGTCTCCTATGAAGCCGGACTTGCGTGCATGCATGTGTTGTTCTTGCGTCAGGGTAAGGTACTTGGCAGTCGAAGTTATTATCCGAAAATTCCGAAAGGAACTGAGTTGGAGGAAGTTGTTCAGACTTTCGTTGGTCAGTTTTATTTGCAAGGAAGTCAATCAAGGTCGCTACCCGGAGAGATTTTGCTGGATTTCTCCTTACCGGATAAAAATGCTCTGGAAGAGACATTATCGGAAGTTGCCGGACGAAAAATTCAGATACAAAGTAATCCCAGAGGGGATCGTGCTCGTTATTTAAAACTGGCAAGAACCAATGCGCAAATAGCTCTTAAAACTAAGCTATCTCAGCAATCAACAATCCATCAACGCCTCGTTTCGTTAGCTGAAGTATTGAAGTTAACCAAAATTAATCGAATGGAGTGTTTTGATATCAGCCATACTATGGGGGAGGAAACGGTTGCTTCCTGTGTGGTATTTGATAGCAATGGTCCACTTCGTTCTGAATATCGGCGCTACAATATTACTGGTATAACGCCTGGTGATGATTATGCAGCTATGTCGCAAGTGCTAAAACGGCGATATGGAAAAGCGCTAACCGACGAGAAAATTCCAGATGTAATTTTTATTGATGGTGGTAAAGGGCAATTAGGACAAGCTATTGATGTTTTTAACCAGTTAGATGTTGATTGGGATAAAACCAAACCTCTATTGGTCGGGATTGCTAAAGGTAGTGATCGTAAAGCAGGGCTGGAAACGCTGTTTCTTGCTGCGGAAGGTGAAGGATTCTCTTTACCGCCAGATTCACCAGCGTTACATGTGATTCAACATATTCGTGACGATTCGCACGATCATGCTATATCCGGACATCGACAACGGCGGGCAAAAGTCAGAAATACCAGCGCATTGGAGCATATTGAAGGCGTGGGTCCAAAACGTCGTCAGGCATTGCTAAAATATATGGGCGGCTTGCAACCATTATTGAGTGCTACCGTCGAAGAGATCGCAAAAATACCTGGGATTTCGCAATCTTTAGCAGAAAAGATACACAATGCATTGAAACCCTGAAGAGTATGTAGCAACATAGGCATACGCCTTCTCTTTTATACTGAACAGCAATAGAGCACCATAGCACTATGCAATTTAATATACCGACTCTGCTTACGCTTTTTCGCATCATTTTGATTCCATTCTTTGTTGTGGCGTTCTACCTGCCAGCGCAATATCAATGGGCTCCAATGGTTTGTGCCATCATTTTCGTGGTTGCTGCGGTGACTGACTGGTTTGATGGTTTTCTGGCTCGCCGTTGGAAGCAAACTACACGCTTTGGTGCTTTTCTCGATCCGGTCGCTGATAAGGTGATGGTTGCGACGGCATTGGTGTTAGTTTCTGAGTATTATCATGTTTGGTGGATATCATTGCCGGCAGCGACCATGATTGCGCGTGAAATTATTATTTCCGCTTTAAGAGAGTGGATGGCTGAAATTGGTAAACGTAGCAGCGTTGCGGTTTCATGGGTAGGTAAAGTAAAAACTTCAGCACAAATGTTGGCTTTAGTCATATTGTTGTGGCGGCCTAACCCTTTAGTTGAAATTTTTGGCTTTATTTTGCTATATATCGCCACGATCTTAACGTTCTGGTCCATGTTCCAATATTTGAAAGCTTCTAAGGCAGACTTGCTGGAACCATAGCCGATACGCCGGAAAAAGCAGCAAACGAACCAAATGTTGTAATAATTCTATTGACTCACCTCGTCAGGTAAGTAGAATGCACAGCATCCAATTACGGCAGCGGTCTTAATTAGGATAAGCAACTAAATCAGTAAGTTCTGATATAATGTTTTAGGTGCGGGAATAGCTCAGTTGGTAGAGCACGACCTTGCCAAGGTCGGGGTCGCGAGTTCGAGTCTCGTTTCCCGCTCCAAATTAATATTCATATGAATATTACGGCGCGTTGGCAGAGTGGCCATGCTGCGGATTGCAAATCCGCCTACCTCGGTTCGACTCCGGGACGCGCCTCCAATATCAAGTACGCCCGGGTGGTGGAATCGGTAGACACAAGGGATTTAAAATCCCTCGGCGGTAACGCCGTGCGAGTTCAAGTCTCGCCCCGGGCACCATTTGATATTGATAAAATCAGAATACAGAATTAGTTAAAACCACCTGTAAGGTGGTTTTTTTATGTTTATCATTTAGTTCTATCTGAGTCTTTTAGTATTGAATTGTGCTGATTTTAGCGAGCCAAGGTAAACTTTCCATTCGTAGCAATAAAAGCAGTAATGGCATCCTGAATAACTCGTTGCTGTGAGGCATCATCAGTTTCTGTCATCAAATCCTCCAGTGTATTGATAATATTCTCACGAGAGAGATCTTCCCCAAGGGTATTGAGACGACATACGGCTTTGCCGATAAGTCGTTGGCGCTCATCTTGCATAAATTTAAGTGTTTCAATACTCATAGAAATGAAGAATTCCTGAAAGTAGCATGATTAATTTGTCGCAACTATAGCATTGAAAAAGCAGTAAGATGTTACCATTTGAGCGGTAACTATCTGAGCTTATACCGATTAATATAAAGCCGGTTATAAAATGATTATTAATGTTATTGAGGAAACCCAATGGAACTTACCGATTTTATCCTCCAGGCTCAACAGTGCCGCCAAAACGCTTTAGTAGCGTTAGAAATCGAACCAATAAAGAGTACTGTGAAAATACAATGGTGCTGGAATGATGAGCAGGGCGAACAGTTATTTGAACGAGCTATTTTGTTTAAGGAACTGAACTATGATGAAGCCATTAGCGTTTTTCTTGCTCGTTGTAAGGTAGCAATGAATATGCCCTGTAACTAATGGCTGCCTCAGGTATTACATAATCAACGCGGATACCTGACAATAGAAATATTGATTATCTCTTTTTCTCGGATTTTTTCTTTAATACCACAATGAGAGAACCAATCAGCCCGATAACCAGTAAAGCGACCGGTAAAATCATTAATCCGTTCATAACGGCAGCTTCATGGTGCTTATACAGTGGTGTCAGGCTGATAAGATATCCCAGAGTAGTAACAACACTTACCCACAACACCGCACTCAACCAGTTAAAAATTTGAAAGCGCTTTGCATCAAGAGCAGAGAGGCCTGCAATTGTTGGTAATAATGTACGCACAAATGCCAGAAAGCGGCCAATAAGCAGTGCAAAAAAGCCATGGCGATGGAATAACTGGTGTGCTCGTTGGTGATAGTGCGCAGGTATTTTTGACATCCATCCCTGTACCGTCTTGGTTTTTCCCAGCCATCGCCCCTGGAGGTAGCTAAACCAGCAACCGAGTGCAGCCGCAGTAGAAAGCACCGCTATCGTAAGAAGAAAATGTAAAGAGCCTTGGGCAACTAATGCGCCAGCCAATAATAACAGGCTGTCTCCTGGTAAAAATGCGGCAGGTAATAAACCATTTTCCAGAAAAATTATCAGAAATAAGATGCCATAAATGGCCCAAAGAAATTCCGGATTAGCTAATGTTTTGAAGTCCTGATGCAGGAGTGCCTGGAATAAATCTGTTATCGAACCCATTTTCTTTCCTATGCGTGACATTAGCGGAGGCTGTTTCAGACAGAGTTAATGCAGTAAAGATGGAATGAATGCCAAAGTCTGGCTGATGAAGCTAAGTTTAACATCATCAGCGTAAACTATACAGTTAACAGCGGAAATCGACATTGAAATGTATAGTAATATCGTGTTTTTTAGTTACTGTCTGGATATAACACACGCTTATGCAAACGCCTGAATATATATTAGTTATCAGAAATAAAATTATTTTATATATAACGTAATTCTTATAATGTTATGGAATTTACTTCGGTGATTAATATCAGTTCATTGATAAATAATGATTTTTAATGGATTGAAATGAATTCAACAAATATCAACCCTGTGATACCGTAAGTAAAACAACTTAAAAAATAAAAGGTGAATAGAGTGGATATTGTTGAGCGTTTTATTTCCTATACCAAAATTAATACAACAACGAATAGAGAAAACGGGGCTGCTGGTATTATGCCGTCGTCTGAAGGACAACGGGTGCTGGCTAATCAGGTTGCAGAAGAACTAAGAGCGCTTGGTTTACAGGATGTTCAGGTTAGTGAGCGCGCGATACTAACGGCTACGCTTCCTGCCAACGTTGATTATCCTCTTCCTGTAGTTGCCTTTTTTGGTCATCTGGATACCAGCGCAGAGCAAACTGCAGATACACATGCACAAATATTACCTTATTCTGGCGGAGATCTTTGCCTGAATAAGCA
Source organism: Limnobaculum allomyrinae (assembly GCF_016649425.1). Lineage (GTDB taxonomy): Bacteria > Pseudomonadota > Gammaproteobacteria > Enterobacterales > Enterobacteriaceae > Limnobaculum > Limnobaculum allomyrinae. Next base: position 15,057 of record NZ_JADRCR010000007.1, on the reverse strand, counting down.
ACAGAATATCTATTTACGCCAGAATGAATTTCCTGAGTTGAGTGATTATATTGGCGATGAAATTATTGTCACTGATGGTACCAGCCTGTTAGGTGCTGATGATAAAGCGGCTATCGCCTCTATTGTGAATATGATCCAGTATTTAGTTCAGCACCCGGAGATTAAACATGGTTCTGTAAAAGTCGGCCTGGTTCCTGACGAGGAGCAGGGGCTGAGAGGTTCTAAAGTATTTGATGTTAAAAGCTTTGGTGCGGACTTTGCCTACACGCTGGATTGTTGTGGTATTGGTGAACTGGTGTATGAGAACTGGAATGCGGGGGATGCGGTTATTGTGTTTACTGGCCAGTCAGCTCATCCCATGTCAGCAAAAGGAAAATTGAAGAACTCATTGCTAATGGCTCATAAGTTTATTTCGATGTTACCCGGAGGCGAGGCGCCAGAATACACAGAAGGTCGGGAGGGGTATTACTGGGTTAAACAGCTGCAGGGAAACAGTGCAAAAACTATACTGAATATGGATGTCAGAGATTTTACCGAGCAAGGATACCAGCAGAGAATGCAATTCCTGCAAAACCTTTCTGATAATTGTGCGGCACTTTGGGGGGAAGGTAGTGTGAAATGTACACTTTCCGATCGTTATGCCAATGTATTTAACAGCTTGCAGGGCGAGTCAGCCTATCCGATAGAGATTGCCACACAGGCCTATCGTAATTTGAATATTGAACCTAAAGTGACACCTATGCGTGGTGGATATGATGGTGCAGCGTTGTCGCAAAATGGCTTGCCTTGCCCTAATGTATTTACCGGGGCGCATAATTTTCATTCAATATATGAATATCTGCCGATTAAATCACTTCGGGCAGCCAGTGAAGTGTTGGTGGAAATTGTGAAACTGACAGAACAACGTTTTAAAGTGTAATAATAAAGATTAGCCACGACGAAATATTGCCGTGGCTATAAGAACATGCATAGTAACTTTTTTACTGAAATTCCCGGCAAATTAATCGAGTATTTTTATCTGGTATTAACTCTTGAGTTAAACCGCAATAGGGTTGTGCTTGTTTTGTTTGATGAAAGCGGCATTGATGGCATTCACCAAATATTCGTTGATTCTCTTGCCTCTGCAACTGACGTAGTAGCTGAAGAAGCTGCGCCTGCAACGGTTCTCCCTGGTGACTAAGGGAGGTACATGCCTGGTCAATAGCGTTTTGAGAGATTACTCCATAGAGGATCTCTCTGGTTTTGTCGGTTATAAACAACCGTACAATACGTTTGTCATGACTATCACCCTCACGGATTATCCACCCTTGGTTTTCTAGTTTGCGTAATGATTGCGAAATTGTACCTTTGGTAAATCCAAGGTACTCAGCAACGGCACCAGGCGTATTAGAGTAGTGATTACAACGAGAAAGATAATATAACGCACTGATCTGCACTGAAGGCAAATGGCGTAGTTGTGGATCTCGATAAAAACAGCTCTGTTGCAGATTTGCCAGCCGTTCCAAAATATCAAATAGTGTCATTATTCTCCTCCGCTACAAAGATAGTATCGATTCGAAACAATATTGACAAGTTGTTACTTTATTCTTTATTGTTATTTGGTATCGAATCGATACCAAATTAATTGGAGAGTAAAAAAATGGTTAATAAAACAAAGGAAGTAATTTTTTATCACGCAGGTTGCCCGGTTTGCATCAGCGCTGAAAACTCAGTATTAAGCCTTATCGATCCTGCGACAAAAGTACGTATCGTTCATTTAGGTCAGGAAAAAGAAAAAATTGCTGATGCAGAGAAAGCTGGAGTAAAAAGTGTTCCGGCTCTGGTATTTGGTGATGAGGTGTTACATATCAACTTTGGCGCCAGCCTGAACGATCTTAAATAATTGATCGAAAAAATAGGGCGCTATGATAGCGCCCTACATTGAAAGTATTAAGGTCTAAATTATTTCAACTCATCAACCATATTTACTGCATAGCCGATGTAGTTCGCCGGAGTCATGGTTTTCAAACGTACTTTTTCATCTTCCGGTAATTCCAGTTTATCAATAAAGACTTGCATATCTTCAGCAGTAACGCGCTTACCGCGGGTTAACTCTTTCAGCTTCTCATAAGGTTTTTCGATACCATAACGACGCATCACAGTTTGAATTGGTTCAGCCAAAACTTCCCAGTTGTGATCCAGCTCGTTTTGAAGGTTACTTTCATTAACTTCCAGCTTGCTGATGCCTTTCATTGTGGACTGATAAGCGATCATGGCATAACCAATGCCAACGCCCAGATTACGTAGTACGGTAGAGTCAGTCAGGTCACGCTGCCAACGCGATACTGGCAGTTTAGCTGCCAGATGCCCCAACACGGCATTTGCCAATCCTAAATTACCTTCGGAATTTTCGAAATCAATTGGATTCACTTTATGTGGCATGGTTGAAGAACCAATCTCACCAGCAATTGTTTTTTGCTTAAAGTGATTCAGAGCGATGTAGCCCCAGATATCACGGTCAAAATCCAGCAGTATGGTATTGAAACGGGCTATGCAATCAAACAGCTCAGCAATGTAATCATGAGGTTCAATTTGTGTGGTGTAAGGGTTCCATGTGATGCCCAGCGATGTAACAAAACTCTCGCTAAACTGGTGCCAGTTCACTTCAGGATAGGCCACCATATGCGCGTTATAGTTGCCTACTGCACCGTTAATTTTACCTAAAATCTCAATCTGACCCAGTTGCTTATATTGACGTTCCATACGATAAGCAACATTAGCAAACTCTTTGCCAATGGTGCTTGGTGTCGCTGGTTGTCCATGGGTACGGGAAAGCAACGGAATATTCCGATATTGAGCAGCCAGACTTTTAATCGCGTCAATGATTTCACGCCAGGCAGGTAACAGAACAGTTTGACGGGCGGTAGAGAGCATTAACGCGTGAGAAAGGTTATTGATATCTTCTGAGGTACAGGCGAAGTGAATGAATTCTGAAATTGCCTGTAACTCAGGAATTGCTGCCACTTTTTCTTTGAGGAAATACTCTACGGCCTTAACGTCGTGATTGGTAGTTCGCTCAATGGTTTTAATTCGCAGGGCATCTGATTCACTGAAGTTAGCGACAATTTTATCAAGGTAATCGTTTGCTTCTTTGCTAAAAGCGGGAACTTCTTTTATTTGTGCACAACCTGCCAATTTTTGTAACCAACGAACTTCCACCGTAACACGGAATTTAAGTAAGCCAAATTCGCTGAAGATTGAGCGTAATGAACTGACTTTATCTCCGTAACGTCCATCAATAGGGGATACGGCGGTCAGTGAAGATAATTCCATCAGTAAGACTCCTGAAGTCTGAAAGTTTAACGATGAGCAACAATTTCTCTGGCCTGCTGTAACAGGCGATTGCGTGAAAACATAAATTGCAGGCGGCTTCCGCCGACTTGCTGCCAAAGCACCGTGGCGCGAATACCGGCTAATAGCGCGGCACGGACTTTAGCCTGAACCAGTGGTTTTTGTAACGCTTCCGGGGAGCCTGTTACTTGGATACGCGGGCCCAGAGGGCTAACAACGTCAACATAAATACTGGCAAGGGAACTGATAATGGTTTCTGATTCAATATCAAAATGAGCCAGTTGGCGATCAAGTTGACCGATGCGATTAGATAGTTCATTTAGCGCTTGAGGATTACCCGAAAGTTTACGTTCCAGCACCATCAGGCTAAGCACATAGCGAGTAATTTCTGCACTTAGCTCCTGACGATTATTGGTTAACACGCAAGGTAAGGTATCCAGACCAACGTTTAAATCGCTTTCATGCCCGAATACAGCCAGGGTAGAAGGGGAATCCGTCACCAGAATGCTTTTTAGCGAAACAGAAAGGGCATCGTTATCACACTGGCCGTTATGAGCCAGTTGCTGAACCAGGCGAGCTGACTGAGCTATACCAGCCAGAGCTACGGTAATATCATAATAATTCTTTGCCACAATTAATCCTGTAAACGTTCTTCAATAACGCCGCCTCCAAGGCAAACTTCGCCCTGATAAAAAACGGCTGATTGTCCTGGGGTAACCGCTGCTACGGGCTCATCAAAACGAACTTCAATACGGTCTGACCCATGTGGTATCACAGTGCAAGGAATATCCTGCTGACGATAGCGAGTTTTAACCGTACAGCGGAAAGTTTCAGTGATTTCATTACGATCGACCCAGTGTAGCTGCTGGGCAATCAAACCCGTGGAAAACAGGCTGGGATGATCGTGGCCTTGTGCAACAATCAGACGATTGTTTATAAGATCTTTATCAACCACATACCACGGTTCCTCTCCACCGTCCTTTAAACCGCCAATACCTAATCCTTTGCGCTGCCCAAGTGTGTGGTACATCAAACCCTGATGAGTACCAACATTATCGCCATCAACGGTGACAATTTCACCCGGTTGCGCAGGTAAATAACGAGCCAGAAAATCTTTGAACTTACGTTCACCAATAAAGCAGATACCCGTGGAATCTTTCTTTTTCGCGGTGGCTAAATCTAACTGTTCAGCAATGTTGCGAACTTCCGGTTTTTCCAGTTCGCCAACGGGAAACAGGCTTTGAGCAACCTGCTCATGGCTAAGAGTATAAAGAAAGTAACTTTGATCTTTATTGGCGTCTACACCACGCAATAGGCGGCTTTTACCGTCAACATCCTGACGGCGTACATAATGACCCGTCGCGATATAGTCTGCACCAAGGTCTTCTGCTGCAAATTCCAGAAATGCTTTAAATTTGATCTCTTTATTGCACAGAATATCCGGATTTGGCGTACGTCCCGCTTTGTATTCAGCCAAAAAGTGTTCGAATACGTTATCCCAGTATTCCGCAGAGAAATTAATGGTATATAGCTCAATTCCTAACTTATCACAGACAGCCCGAGCATCCGCCAGATCGGTGGCAGCGGAACAATACTCGTCAGAGTCATCTTCCTCCCAGTTTTTCATAAATAAACCGGCCACCTGATAGCCTTGCTGTTGTAGCAACCAGGCTGAAACGGAGGAGTCAACACCGCCGGACATTCCGACAATGACTTTTTTCTGGCTATTATCTGACATGGGGCTCTCGCGTACTGTTATGACTGTGATACAAAATATATTGTTGGGACTGCTTCGCAGCGCAGCATTTTAGCACGTTGATAGCGCTGGCGCACCGCTTAACACAAAACGCTTTTTGGTTATTTAAAGTTTTCCAGTATCGAAAGGGGATAGCGTTCAGGTTGTAGGTAACGAATCATACTTTCTCTGACTAAAGGAGAACGCAAATTGGGGGCATGAATAATTTCCTCTGCCGTTAACCACAGACAGCGTTCAATGTCGCTATCATGAGGCATGGTCTCTGGTATTTCGGCTAAATCGATGGCAAAAGTAAAGCGGATAAATGGCGTGCCATCGCTGGCAGTCCATTGGTAAATCTGCATTAAAGATTGTGGTGCAGCATGAATACCCGTTTCTTCCCACAACTCTCTTTGGGCGCCTTCTAACAGCGTCTCATTGGCTTCAAGATGACCCGCCGGTTGATTTAACGTCGGTAAACCATGAATTCGTTCTTCTACCATTAGAAACCGATTTTCAGCCTGGACAACGCAGGCCATAGTGACATGGGGTTTATATTGGTTGTCAGACATATTTCACCTCTTTCCATTCGCCGGGGGCGAGATCATCAAGACTCCAGTTATGCAGACTGTAACGAATTAATCGCAGGGTAGGAAATCCAACATGGGCCGTCATTCTACGAACCTGACGGTTTCTGCCTTCATACAGCGTGATCTTAATCCAACTGGTTGGAATCGTTTTACGTTCGCGAATTGGTGGTTCTCGTGGCCATAACCACTCTGGCTCTGAAATAAGTTCTGCACCTGCCGGAAGCGTCGGTCCATCGTTGAGCGTGATACCATGGCGTAATTTTTCCAGTGCCGCGGTGTCAGGAATTCCTTCCACCTGAACCAAATAGACTTTCCCTGTTTTATGTTGCGGTTGTGTTAATTCTGCCTGTAATTTACCGTCGTTTGTCAAAACCAGCAGGCCTTCACTATCGCGATCCAGTCTTCCTGCGGCATAAACGCCGGTTACAGGAATATAATTTTTTAACGTTTTTCTGCCGGCTTCGTCAGTAAACTGAGGTAATACATCATAGGGTTTATTGAACAAGATTACGCGTCGTGGGGCTTTGGGCGCACGACTGACGGTTTTTTGTCTTCTGCCAGTGGCAGAATTTTTTTTAGTTGCTAGTTTTAACATGACATTTCGCGTGTTGAATCGTTAAATCATTATACTTGAAAAAGTTTTTGATTGGCGGACTGAAAGTATTCAAGTAGTATCATGTACGCATCTTACAAAAAATTAACAAACATGTCCTCAGAGGAGAGTTTGATGGAAAGCAAAGTAGTTGTTCCTGCCACAGGTAAAAAAATTACAGTTAACGCTAATGGCAAACTCACAGTTCCGCAAGATCCTATCATTCCTTATATTGAAGGCGACGGTATTGGTGTTGATGTAACGCCTGTCATGATTGATGTTGTTGATGCGGCAGTAAAGAAAGCTTACGGCGGCGAGCGAAAAATCTCCTGGATGGAAATCTATACTGGTGAGAAATCAACTCAGGTATATGGTAAAGACGTCTGGTTACCTGATGAAACGCTGGATTTAATTCGTGAATATAAAGTGGCTATCAAAGGCCCTCTGACAACACCTGTTGGTGGCGGTATTCGTTCTTTGAACGTAGCACTTCGTCAGCAGTTGGATCTCTATATTTGTTTGCGTCCAGTGCGTTATTTTGAAGGAACTCCAAGTCCGGTTAAACGCCCTGATCTGACTGATATGGTGATTTTCCGTGAAAACGCAGAAGATATTTATGCTGGTGTTGAGTGGAAAGCGGGCACCGCTGAAGCAGATAAAGTGATTAAATTCCTGCGTGATGAAATGGGTGTAACTAAAATTCGGTTCCCACAACAGTGCGGTATCGGTATTAAACCGTGCTCGGAAGAAGGAAGTAAACGCCTGATTCGTGCAGCAATTGAGTATGCAATTGATAACGATCGTGACTCGGTTACGCTGGTGCACAAAGGTAATATCATGAAATTTACCGAAGGCGCTTTCAAAGACTGGGGCTACCAGTTAGCGAAAGAAGAGTTCGGCGGTGAACTGCTTGATGGTGGCCCATGGTTGAAGGTCAAAAATCCTAAGACGGGTAAAGATATTATTATCAACGACGTTATTGCTGATGCTTTCCTGCAACAAATTCTGTTGCGTCCGGAAGAGTATGATGTCATCGCGACGATGAATCTTAATGGTGATTATATTTCTGATGCTCTGGCTGCACAGGTGGGTGGTATCGGTATTGCTCCTGGAGCAAACATTGGCGATGACTGCGCATTGTTCGAAGCAACTCACGGTACGGCACCAAAATATGCTGGTCAGGATAAGGTGAACCCAGGTTCAGTTATCCTGTCTGCTGAAATGATGCTGCGTCATATGGGCTGGACCGAAGCGGCTGACCTAATCATCAAAGGCGTGGAAGGGGCAATTAAGAATAAAACTGTCACTTATGACTTCGCCCGTATGATGGATGACGCTAAAGAGCGCTCCTGTAGCGAGTTTGGTAAAGATGTGATTGCCTGCATGTAATTGCAGAAAGTGTCACAAATATTGACGGGAGCCTGAACGCTCCCGTTTTTTATTGTTAGCTTGCTATCTATTATCAAAACATTATCAAAACGTTTTATCAAAACTCCTAAATTTCACGATGAAAAATGTGACATAAATCACTAGGTGTTTTGTATGTTTTCGCTTCGGATTCTTGTTAAAACGGTCCGCCAGTTTGCGCCTAAAATTTGGCTGGGATGAGGCTCTATATTCTTCGTTTCCTTTTTAAGAATTTCTTTTGCATCATTTAACGTACGTTTACCCGATTATGGGAAATCAAAACGTAATCCTGATTCTCAATAAATCCATACTCTGCAATGCGTTCAGTAATCCATGATGCAAAGCGCTTACCTATTTTTAAGAATGTATGTAATTCTCTGGCGTTACAAAGCAGCGTGGTTTCGTTGGAGATATTGCCATTAAAAACGGGGATGAGTTGAGCTGTCATAGTATGATTCCTTGTATTTTTAGTTACAGTCACCAATTAGTAGTTGGTGACCGGGTGTCAACTAGAGCATACAAGTAGCTCCGGGCATATTCCCCTTGCGGGTATTGTATTAACGCCTCTCCACCCGATCTTTGTCTGTGGATATGCCATATCGCAGGCATAAAAAAGCCGCAAAACTATCGGGTGCGGAGTGTCCGCTTGTATTTTCTAGTGCGGTCACTATAGCCCCGAATATCTGAATTAGTCAACTACACTGCAATAGTAATCCAATCCTTACCTCGGTCATCGTGGTAACTGTCTGTTTGTTTCTGCGACTTATGACCTAACAATAGCTGGGTATTAATTCCCTGTTCTTTATAAAGACGTTCCGATAGTGACCGTTGCTCATGAAATGTTGCTGGTGTTCCATCACCCCAATCAATTTCCGTTAGATCCCGAGCCTTACTGAAGTTGGTTGTGAGTGTATTAGGGCTGACCTGTCCGCCACGTTTCGCCATGGATGTTGGTTTGGTGTAGTGAACAAGATAATGGCTTACTACTCGATCGCGGCATTTTGTGATCACATCCTTTAACGTCCAGTTAATGGCGTGACATTTTATCGAAAGGGGGATCGCCAATTTTGCCCCAGTCTTTTCCTGCACAATATGTAAATGGTCATCCCAAATATCACTAAATTTCATTTTAGAGATATCACCCAGGCGCTGACCGGTCACAATAGCAAGAAGCATTGCATTACCCATATACGTATGGTTCTTATCTGCAATATTAAAAATCTGTTGCCATTCATCCAGATTCAGACGCTGCCGGGTTATTTTCCTTCGCGGTTGTTTGGTGGCCAGAGCTGGATTATAGCCCGGGGGAACTTCGCCAGCTTGCTGTGCTTCCGCAAATACATCAATTAAAACAGAACGGATAACTTGAGCCATTCTATGTTGTCCGGCCTCTTTGGATGCGTCCAGTATTGATACAATGTCTCTTGCATCAACTGCCGGCAGGGGTTTCATTGCAAAGTTGTGGCGCAGTAAATCAACAGGTTTCTTTTTCTGCTTAAATGTATTCGGCTTAATATCGCCTTCCTTCAGTCTCTCTTCCTGAATTTTCCAGTAACGATCAAGCCAGGTACTAACCGTAATTTCCTTTCCTTTTATCATTGCAATTCGATCATTGAGCGCTAATATCTGCCGGGAGCGTTGTTCTGCCAGCCGAGTATTAGCCTCAATAGCGATTTCTCTTGCTTCCTGTTCATCGGTACCAAGAGCGTGATATTTACCCGTGATAGGGTGGCGATAACGCCAATAAACCTTATTTGCCGACCGACTATAAAGAGGGTATAGATTAGGTATATCAACGTTATTTTTACGGGGTCTGGCTGCCATCGTTTAAGATCCTCTGTAACTTAGGGTTATCATTTCTCTTGATTTCAGGCGTGGCCAATTGACCTACTAACTCCGCATCTTCCCGCACTCTCCATAGCCTTCCTTCTTTCCTCGCTGGTGGTTGGAAATGCCCAGCTCTGGCATATTTCATTAGGGTGCTTTTGGAAGGGGGATTGCTTCGGTATTTATCCAACGCCCATTCTTCAAGTGTTAACATTTGGATCATGGCTATTTCTCCACACAGTAGTGGCCCACCTGCACGTGGGCCGTTATTACTTATTTACCACTTACTTAACATTCCGCCAGGCTTCGATTGCTTTATCAGTTCCTCTTTTACGGCGGTTTCTATTTCCATTGCATCAGGCTCGGATAAAGCATCTTTGAAAGCAACGGCACAGACACGTCCGGTAAATGTTTGAACACCTGCTGAAACCTCGATTACTTCATCGTCAGGTACTTCAAGAACTACGGTTATTTTAGCCATTCTGGTTATCCTCCAGCGCTGGTGCTGCTGCTATCATCGCTTGCCAGCAAAGTTTTGCCCTATGTGCTGCCTGTTGGCATCCGCTCATACCGTTGTACTTCTCCCATTCCCCCCTATCACCGAAAAGGGGATGAGGTACAGACTCGAAACCATCAACAATCATGTCTTCTGTCGGCTCAATTGGCACTAATCTCCATTCATCAGGGTTATACACTGACCGTTTAACTTTTAACGCTCCAGCGCATGTCATTAACGATTCAAACGCTTGCTTCATACGTTCCGTTTCTTCGGGGGGTAGCATTTTTCTTATCACGTTCATATTCAGCCCTACGACTGAGGGCCATGATTAACGTGCTGGTTGGAATGCCTTTACCCAATCTTAGACCTGGCTCAAGAAGAATATTGCAGGGTAGGGTTTCTGGTTGCTGGGTTGGTGATGTGGATAGCATTGCAGCGCGGCATGCGTTCCATGTGCGCATTACCGCCGTATTCTGGCCAATGCCGCTCATGCCGTTGATTAGTGTAAACGAGACCGCATCATGAAATGTCATCTCATCCGGCACTACCGGTACAGACTGAGCTGCAAGCTGTATGTGCTGCTCTGCATTCCGCTTCTGTGCTGCTTCCAGAGCAGCACATACAGCTATTATTTCCACGTTCGGCACAATCAATGATTGGCTCATGTTTATTTCAGCGCCAGCCTTTAACCGCAGTACAATTGCGTTGATATCATTACTCATACAGCCACCTTACGCAGCCAAATGCAGACAGGGCCATCTTCTGTTTCGTGGATAGAGCCTATAAACCAATCGCCATCACCTGGTTGCGACGGAATCCATTTAGAACATGAGCCGTGTTCTGCATATTCTGAGCCTTCTTCGGAACTTTCATCGGTGTCCATACGCTCATAAACCCAAGTTAAGCCCAGAGATTTAAGTCATTTATTGAATTCTTCTGTGGGTACATATTCACGCCCATCGCAAAACTTTTCATAGACCGGATGTGTCCAATAGCCGTGCTCGCCACGCTCTACCGGTAGTGCTGTAATTTCAATTTGAGGAGCTTCCTTCAGGCGAACGGTCACTGGCCCCTCGCGGAAATCACCGCTTACCACACCATCTAAGCCTGCTATTTCTTCGCTGCTGAGGTTGTGCCACTTCGAAATAATCCAATCACCTTTAAGCACGCCAACATTGTTATAACGGTCTAAGCGGCCATAGCTGTAACCATGCGCCTTTAACCATGCTTCACATGCGTTCCACGCCTTGAATGTTCCTTGTTCAGTAAAAACCTTTTTGAATTTTTCGTTCATTTGCTCTCTCCCAGTGCTTTAGTGATAAACTCAGATTTGGCACTATCCAGCTTCTGACAAACCGACTGAAAATCTTTATTTTTCCAATCAAAACAGTCAGCCATTTCAAGAAGCTCCCCCAGTTCTTCAGGCGTTAATTCAATCGTTACGGTTTTATTTGTCATTGGCCACCTCCAATCTTTCCCTTGTCGCTATAGTCGGCAATCACTTCGTCTTCAGCATCGAAATACTTAATTTCACAGGTTGGGTGGCAGTTATATTTATGCTTTCCATGCTTCAGTTGGTTGGTGAAAACTACATCCAGATTTGCAGAGTCATTAACTCCGACGATGGTACCCAAATCACCGTAGACTTCGACCATCATGCCGATTTTGACAAAGCTGAAATACTCGCCACGGCAGCGGACTAGCGTTTCAATTGCTTTATGTAATTTAGCCATGAATAAGCACTCCCAATGCAGATATACACAGTACCCAGACTAAAATGATGCCAGCTATAAACAGCTTTGCGCCGAAAGAGAACTTAATCTGGCTCATAGTTTCTGGCCCTCTACTGAGGCTTGGTAGCCTGCATTTTTCAGTTCATAGAACCGGTCAATAAATGCGTTATATGCATCATATGCAGGCCAGCTAAGAATTAGTTCTTTGTCTGGGGTAATCCCCTCCAAGATTGGCCACGCGGTACCATCATCAAGCCCAAAATCACGGCGCTCAGTTGCCAGTGCAACAAGGTCAGCATGCTTAACTTCTTTACTGTGCTCTGCCGGCAACTTGAATAAGCCACGAATTAACTGGTCGATACGGTGCTCTATTGCCTGATAATCAGGTAACAGGCGTTTCAATGGGGCAGGGATATCTTTGCAGTATGCTTCAACAGCATCATGCATCAGTGCTTCCATGGCGAATTCTTGTGGTACTAAGTGACTGACGAATACAGAGTGCTGGGCAACTGAATAAAATGCTGGAACGTGACCTGCAAACCGGCATTCATGGGACAGAGCACGGGCAATATCGCGAATGCAAATAGAACCCGGGTCGGGATTTTGATAGTTAAAATGCTTACCTGAAATTGTCGTTAACCAAGACATGTTAATTACTCCACACAGGGTTGATTAAGCCCACCTGCATAGTGGGCCGATATTAATTAGACTGACGGGTTCAGTTTTACCGTTAATTCAGCCACGCAATCACGACCAGCTTGTTTGTAAGCCTTTGCCGCGCTACCGGTATATTTGCGGTCAACAGCATTTTCAAACTCATTCAACGTACCGAAGAAGCAGCCAGCGGCAATTCTGAATTCTTTGCCTGTCCAGGCGGCGAAAATAGTACGGCTGCAATATCTGCAATTTTCGCGGTATGAAATATTATTGATACGCTTAACATCGAGATATAAGCTATCGCAAGAAAAGTTATCCGGCAGCGCGGTAATCTGGGTACCGGACAGGTCCAGCGAACCACCTACAGTCAGGTTATCCGGCAGCGCGGTAATCTGGGTGCCGGACAGGCACAGCCAGCCACCTACAGTCAGGTTATCCGGCAGCGCGGTAATCTGGGTACCGGACAGGCGCAGCCAGCCACCTACAGTCAGGTTATCCGGCAGCGCGGTAATCTGGGTACCGGACAGGTCCAGCGAACCACCTACAGTCAGGTTATCCGGCAGCGCGGTAATCTGGGTACCGGACAGGTCCAGCCAGCCACCTACAGTCAGGTTATCCGGCAGCGCGGTAATCTGGGTACCGGACAGGCGCAGCCAGCCACCTACAGTCAGGTTATCCGGCAGCGCGGAGATATCATCACCTTCTAAGTCAAGGCAACCTTTAATCTCAACGCCGTTATCACTGAGGGTGTAAGGAATATTTCTGCGATCCAGCAGGGTAAAAAACTTTTTCATTAAAATTACTCCACGTCGATTATTAGGTAGCGCCTGCACAGCGCCGTAACACTTCGTAAAGCCACCGGCGAACCGGTAGCTTTGGGCAGCATTACGCTTTAAACGAACCGATAAAGGTATTAACCGGTTTATCAGTGAACTTCTCGATCAGCAGGTCGCGGAACTCGGTTGCGATCGCTTCTTCGGCTGTTTCCAGTTGAATAATACGCAGAACTAACTGAGGGGTATCACTGGCCAGAATACTAAGACGCAGACTGAAGCGCCGATCGGTTAAGCCCTCATAAGGAACACACTTAAACTCAAACGCAACCGGCATAGTCTCTTTGCTCTTGGCTTCTACACTTTCCATTACCGATCGTTTAGCGCTGAAGTCCTGATCTTCGTGATCAGATGTAGACATAGCTTCAATACTGATACGGCGAATAGCTGATACGGCTTGCTTGATGATCATTTCGTTACCTTCAGCATCAAAGGCAAGAAGATAATCACGCCAATCTTCCAGCCACTCAGCTAAGTCTTTCTGGCGGTTTTTGCGGCCGTTAATATCCAGCAGGGCACGGAAAGGGGCGGTTTTCTTTAATGCAATTGATGCGGTGTTATCTGCATGGCCGGGTTCAATGATGCTGCCAATATTAAAAATACTGACAGCTTCCATAGCATCTGCATTAATGAAGCAACCGGCAGGATTAGATTCAAACATGGCGTTTTGGATGGAATAGCGAACAAAATCATCAATACTGGTTGTGTTCATGCAACCACGAAAACGGTCACGCATTTCGTTCAGGTGCTCTAATCGCTGAATTCTATAACCTTCAGGTAGTACCACCGCACTGAAGGTGGTTTCTGATAAGTCGTGCGTTAAGTGTTCAGCCAGTGCCAGATCGCGGACTTCTTTAATTGCTGATGCGTCTAATTGAGTCATGAATTCTTTCCTTAAAATTAATAATGAGTTGATGGGTTATTTGGCTGCTGACAGCTTGCCGTCAGGGGAACCAGTAATTGAAAATAGTTGCCCCTGATCTTCCTGAAGGATTGTCAACTTACCGCCCTTATTGACGTACATTGGCGTTTCGGTGGTATCTTCCTCAGAAGATTTACCGCGTGGTGTTGGGGTGGTGAAAGACAGCTTGTGTTTAATCTCAACACGCTTTTCTTCAATAGAATTGTTCAGGCGCTCAAGATCGAACGTAACCTGCACTTTGCCCTTACCGCCATTATTGAGAACACCCAGCGCCACGTTATTCAGCGCGGCTGCCAGTTTGTTCTGGAATACACCTGCATCCAGTTCCCCGAAGAAATCGGGAATAACAGTCATACGGTCATTACTCATACGTTAACTACTCCGTAAAGATTTAAAGGTACTGCGTCAGGGTTTCCATACTGCACATAGAAACCTATCAACAGCGGTTTACTACTCCACACGACCAGTTAAGGTCTGCATTCAGAAGCGCCCCGTCAGCTTGTTACCTTTACTCATCACAGTTTAAGTTTGAGCTGCAGGGCGCTTTTGAATATTTGTAAGTGCCGGATGTTTAACCACTTCCGGCGAAGTGGTATCCTTATGTCACCACAACAGATAAGGATATTTTTTATGTCAGATTATGAGCGCAAGCACAGAAGTCCTTTACCTCCACCACAACCTAATCCGTCTAAAATCCATAGTCAGGATTCTGATCCTGTAGAACCGTTTCATCGGACTCCTAAGCCTGTACCAAAACCGAAGATTTTTATGACTGAGGAGCATCGTGGATATGGAGAGGATCATAAATGCCCTAAACCAGCACCATCTCCAAAACCGAAAATTGAGATTTGTTTATCTCAAGGTCCTATAGTTCCAAACCATCAAACGCCTAAGCATCCTCCAGCACCAAAGCCAAAAATATTTATGGAGGG
>NZ_JADRCR010000006.1 GCF_016649425.1 Limnobaculum allomyrinae | reverse complement strand
TGCTACCGCCCGACTTGCATGTGTTAGGCCTGCCGCCAGCGTTCAATCTGAGCCATGATCAAACTCTTCAATTAAAAGCTTGATGCTCAAAGATTACTTTCAATAATTCTCAATGAATTACTGCCTGGTCACTCTTTAAGACTTGGTATTTTTTTGTGTCGTTACACCGAAGTGTAATGACGTGAGATACCGTCTTGTGAGTGCCCACACAGATTGTCTGATAAATTGTTAAAGAGCGATGTTGCGGCGAAAAACTTCCCGCAACACGGGCTGCGTATACTACGCCATCCCGCGTCAGAGTCAAGTGTTAAATCACAGATTTATGCACGATAACGTCTGAACTGAAGCGGCTGTTGCCGTGTCAGTGGAGGCGCATTATAGAGTCATTAATGTGAATAGCAAGCGTTAAATAAACTTTTTTACTATTACATTTAAATTTGTACTAATTATCGACTAAATTGGCCCGCCTTAATAGCATTTGGTAATGCCTTAAGGCTATCTAACACCATATCTGCCAAAGCTTCACCCTCTGGTGTAATCGGTTTGCCGGTTCTGACTAAAACTTTATGCCCAACACCAGCATTTATTGCCGCCTGCATATCTTCGGGTTTATCCCCTACCATATAAGAAGCAGCCATATCGATATTTAACTCTTTCTGTGCTGATAACAACATACCGGGCTGTGGCTTGCGGCAATCGCAAGTTTGGGCAAACTCGCTAACCGTTCCTTCCGGATGATGTGGACAATAATAGATACCATCCAGATCCACATCGCGATCCGCCAGCGACCAATCCATCCATTCCGTCAGAGTCATAAACTGATCTTCTGTGAATTTTCCTCTGGCTATGCCGGACTGATTGGTCACCAAAACTAAAGCAAAACCCATTTTTTTCAGCTCGGCGCAGGCTTCAATTACCCCATCAATAAACTGAAACTGATCTATTTCATGAACGTACCCATGGTCAATATTAATTGTTCCATCCCGGTCAAGAAAAACTGCTGGTATAGAATTCGCCACGTAATTACTCCTGATGGCTATTGATATGTCATTAGTATCTCATGATTGTACTCACAGAAAGAACCTTTCGATAGATCCAAAATTGGTTGACTTAGACGTCTAGACGCCTTAGCATCCATTCAATCACTCAGCTTTTGCTGAGTTCTGTTTTATTAACGGTCATTATTCTTTCATGGAGAATAGCTACCGGAATGGTCTCAACATAAGAAAAATATGATTAAACTTCAGAATATTACCAAAATATTCCAGCAAAAGAACCTGACTATCACGGCGCTTTCTGACGTGAGTCTCCATGTTCCTGCCGGACAAATCTATGGCGTTATTGGTGCTTCAGGTGCCGGTAAAAGTACGCTGATTCGCTGTGTGAATTTACTTGAGCGACCAACTTCAGGTCGGGTATTAGTTGATAATCAGGATTTAACTGCCCTGGACTCTGCCGGTTTAACCAAAGCACGTCGTCAGATTGGCATGATATTTCAGCACTTTAATTTACTTTCTTCCCGTACCGTGTCCGGTAACGTCGCTCTGCCATTAGAGCTGGACAATATGCCGTCAGCGGAAAGAAATAAGCGCGTAGCGGAGCTGTTAGATCTGGTTGGGCTAAGCGATAAACATGATACTTACCCTGCCAACCTGTCCGGTGGACAGAAGCAACGTGTAGCGATTGCCAGAGCTCTCGCCAGTAACCCTAAAATACTGCTGTGTGACGAAGCGACCAGTGCGCTGGATCCGGCCACCACGCGTTCAATTCTTGAACTGTTAAAAGATATCAACCGCCGTCTGGGATTAACAATTCTGTTAATTACCCATGAAATGGATGTGGTAAAACGCATTTGCGATCAGGTTGCGGTTATCAGCGATGGCAAATTGATTGAACAGGACAGCGTTAGCGCGATGTTCTCTCATCCGAAAACACCTCTGGCACAACAGTTTATTCAGTCAACACTGCATCTGGATATTCCGGATGATTACTCTGAACGCCTGAGCCCGGAACAGAAGGAGAATACCCATCCATTATTACGTCTGGAGTTTACCGGACAATCAGTGGATGCGCCTTTGCTCTCTGAAGTTGCCCGTAGCTATAACATTAATAACAATATTATCAGTGCCCAGATGGATTATGCCGGTGGCGTTAAATTTGGTGTCATGCTGACTGAGATTCACGGTACGCCGGAAGAGACGGCAGCTGCAATCCAGTTCCTTCAAGATCACCATGTAAAAGTTGAGGTATTAGGTTATGTCTGAGGCAATGATGTGGATGATGGGTAAAGCCACCTGGGAAACCATCGTCATGACTTTTACATCTGGTTTTTTTGGCTTTGTCATTGGCCTTCCGGCCGGTGTGCTACTCTATATCACCAGACCGGGGCAAATTCTTGAGAATCCTACGCTTCATCGTGGACTATCAGCAGTAATCAACGTGTTTCGTTCCATTCCGTTTATTATTCTGATCGTATGGATTATTCCATTTACCACCATTGTTGCTGGCACCTTTATCGGTTTAAAAGCCGCACTGGTTCCACTGAGTATCGGGGCTGCTCCGTTTATTGCCCGTATGGTAGAAAATACCCTGCTGGAAATACCAAGTGGCTTGGTTGAAGCTGCCCGGGCAATGGGTGCAACACCATTACAAATTATTCGTAAAGTTTTGCTCCCTGAAGCATTACCCGGGTTAATTAACAGCGCCACCATTACGCTTATTACCCTACTGGGATATTCAGCCATGGGCGGAGCCGTTGGCGCAGGTGGTTTAGGTCAACTAGGCTATCAATATGGATATGTCAGGTATGACGCAACAGTGATGAATACTGTTCTTATTCTGTTAGTTATATTGGTTTATATCATCCAGTTCTGTGGTGACCGTCTTGTCAAAGCCGCTAGTCATAAATAACGGTAATGACAAAAAGTAAATTGTGCTGCTTGCAGCGTATTGATAATAGAGAGAAATAATATGCTATTTAAGTTTAAAACCTTTGCCGCAGTTGGTGCTCTTATTGGATCTCTCGCGCTGGCGGGATGCGGGCAGGAAGAGAAGAACCCTAATCACATCAAAGTTGGTGTTATTGTTGGTGCTGAATTAAAAGTTGCTGAAGTCGCTAAACAAGTGGCAAAAGACAAATATGGTCTGGAAGTAGAACTGGTGTCATTTAATGACTATGTGCTGCCCAACGAAGCGTTAAGCAAAGGTGATATTGACCTGAACGCTTTCCAGCATAAACCATATTTAGATCAGCAAATGAAAGAGCGCGGCTATAAGTTAGCGGTAGTGGGCACCACGTTTGTTTATCCGATTGCAGCTTACTCCAAGAAGATCAAATCTATCGATGAAATTCAGGATGGCGCACAAATCGCAGTACCTAACGATCCAACCAACCTTGGTCGTTCTTTGCTGTTATTACAAAAACAGGGTCTGATTAAGCTGAAAGATGGTGTTGGCCTGATGCCTACCGTACTGGATGTGGTTGAGAATCCAAAACATCTGAAAATCATCGAACTGGAAGCGCCACAGTTGCCACGTTCTCTGGATGACAATCAGATAACTCTGGCGATTATCAATACCGCTTACTCCAGCCAAATTGGTTTAACCCCAACCAAAGACGGTATTTTCGTTGAAGATAAAGATTCTCCTTACGTGAACATCATCGTTTCCCGTGAAGATAATAAAGACTCTGAAAATGTGAAGAAATTTGTTCAGGCATTCCAGTCTGACGAAGTATTCAACGCTGCAGATAAAGAGTTTAAAGGCGGCGCAATTAAAGGTTGGTAATCCTTTAATTAGTTATCCTCATTTCTCAATAATATATTTAAGGGCAGATATTCTTATCTGCCCTTTTTATTCGTCAGTTTTCATCTTATCCTTAACCCAGTTTTTATTTATACTTTCAGTTAATTTTAGCGATTGGCCCTCTTATTTCAGGCCTCTACCCTTATCAAGGATACCTAATGCGAATTCTCACGCTCTGCCTGTTTGCACTTTTTCTGGGTGGCTGTGCCCAGTCCGGACCTTCGGCGCCAGAATTAGAACTAGTAAAACTTTATAAAACTGAAGCTGAACTTTCCGGCGCCTCTTTTAAAGAGATGGGATTAGTTTCTGGTGATTCCTGTCAGTTTACCGCTCAGGATAGTCCGCCAAGCATTACGTCAGCCATGCTGAGTATGCAAAAAAGAGCAGCCTATAAAGAAGCCAATGCGGTGTTATTACATCGTTGCGAAATGATGTCTTCGGTTCCGGGTTGCTATCAGGTTGCGGTTTGTGAAGGCACTGCGCTGCATATCAATTTTTAAATGACTGGACTACATATCGAACCGATAGGCGTTATTCGTTCGCCTTATAAAGAAAAATTTGCCGTTCCCCGCCAGCCTGGTTTAGTGCAGGATGGGGGGGGTGAATTACTGTTGCTGCCCCCTTACAATCAGGCAGAAGCAGTACGTGGGTTAGAGCAGTTTAGCCATATCTGGTTGTTGTTTGTATTTCATCAAACTCAGGACGGCGGATGGCGACCAACGGTGCGACCTCCCCGTTTAGGCGGCAATTCCAGAATGGGCGTTTTTGCTACCCGTTCTACGTTTCGTCCTAACCCTATTGGCATGTCACTGATTGAACTAAAAGGTATACGTCAGGAAGGTGCCGATATTATCCTGCAACTTGGCAGCCTGGATTTGGTTGACGGAACCCCCGTCGTTGATATCAAACCCTATTTGCCTTTTGCCGAAAGTATTCCTGATGCTCAGGCCGGATTTGCCCAATTGGCTCCTGATGCCAATATGCCCGTTCATTTTTCTGCTGAGGCGGAGCAGGCTCTGCAAAATGAGAGTCGTACTTTGCTTCATTTACGTCGTTTTATTACCCAGGTATTAGCTCAGGATCCCCGTCCTGCCTATCGCAAAAATGAACAGCAGGTCAGGGAGTTTGCCGTACACTTAATGGAGTTTAACGTGCGCTGGCGTGTGGAAAATGGACAAGCGACCGTTATTGCTATCGATAAACGCTAGAAATTCCCGTTCCTCTCTTTTGAGAGAGGATAGTCACTGATACACTAAGTCACTTTTTTATTTATCAGGCTTATTCTGCGTTTGCTTTATCAGATTCCGCTTCACTGATAAACAGCGCTGAAAAACTGCCATTATCTGAAGATTAAATGGAAGCACTACAACATGCGTACTAGTCAATATTTGCTCTCTACTCTGAAAGAGACACCTGCTGACGCTGAAGTCATTAGCCACCAGCTAATGCTCCGCGCCGGGATGATCCGTAAACTGGCTTCTGGTCTTTATACCTGGTTGCCTACCGGCCTGCGCGTTCTGAGAAAAGTTGAAACCATCATTCGCGAAGAGATGAACAACGCCGGTGCTATTGAGATCTCCATGCCGGTAGTTCAACCCGCCGACTTATGGCAAGAGAGTGGGCGCTGGGAGCAATATGGTCCGGAACTGTTACGCTTTGTCGACAGAGGTGAGCGTCCATTTGTATTGGGGCCAACCCACGAAGAAGTGATCACCGATCTGGTGCGTAATGAGATCAGCTCTTATAAGCAATTACCGCTGAATTTCTTCCAGATTCAAACTAAATTCCGTGATGAAGTTCGCCCACGCTTTGGTGTGATGCGTTCGCGTGAATTTATCATGAAAGATGCGTACTCGTTCCATACCACGCAAGAATCCTTGCAGCTGACCTATGACAAAATGTACGACGCCTATAGCAAAAGCTTTACTCGTATGGGACTGGATTTCCGCCCGGTGCTGGCTGATACCGGCTCTATTGGCGGTAGTTCTTCTCATGAGTTTCAGGTACTGGCTGGTAGCGGTGAGGATGATGTGGTTTTCTCCACTGATTCAGACTACGCTGCCAACATGGAACTGGCTGAAGCCCTTGCACCATCAACAGGACGCGCAGCACCAGCAGAAGAACTGCGTCTGGTCGATACGCCAGATGCTAAAACCATTAATGAGCTGGTTGAACAGTTTAATTTACCGATTGAAAAAACAGTCAAAACGCTGCTGGTTCATGCCGCGGAAGAGAGCGGTCATAAGCTAATCGCACTTTTAGTTCGTGGCGATCATGAACTGAACGAAGTGAAAGCTCAGAACCAACCGCTGGTTGCCAGCCCGCTGACTTTTGCTTCAGAAGAAGAGATTCGTGCGGCTATTGGTGCAGGCCCAGGTTCTCTAGGCCCAATCAAGATGCCAGTGCCAATGATTGTTGACCGTTCTGTTGCTGTTATGAGTGATTTTGGCGCCGGTGCTAATATCGACCATAAACACTACTTTGGCATTAACTGGGAGCGGGATCTGCCATTACCTTCTACGGTTGCCGATATTCGTAACGTCGTGATTGGTGACCCAAGTCCGGACGGCAAAGGTACTTTACTGATCAAACGCGGTATCGAAGTTGGTCATATCTTCCAACTTGGCACTAAATATTCTGAAGCAATGAAAGCCACGGTTCAGGGTGAAGATGGTCGTAACCTGACGATGACAATGGGTTGTTATGGCATCGGTGTAACCCGTGTGGTAGCTGCCTCTATTGAGCAGAATCATGACGAGCGCGGTATCATCTGGCCAGATGCGATTGCACCGTTCTCTGTGGTTATCGTACCAATGAACATGCATAAATCTTTCCGCGTTCAGGAAGTCGCAGAGCAGTTATATGAAACACTGCGCGCTAAAGGCGTTGATGTACTACTGGATGACCGTAAAGAGCGCCCTGGCGTGATGTTTGCCGATATGGAACTGATTGGTGTTCCACATACCGTGGTTATCGGCGATCGTAATCTGGACAATAACGAAGTTGAATATAAGCATCGTCGTGCAGGTGATAAGCAAATGATTAAAAGCGATGAAATCGTATCGTTCCTGCTGTCACAAATACAGTCGGCTTAATTGACGATTGGTTATGAAAATCCCGCTACGGCGGGATTTTTTATCTTCAGTAATCCACTTTTCCACGCAGGTTTTTGGTTTCACCCCGCCGAACTTTACTCTCCAGCCGTTTACGTTTGGCATTTTTGCTCGGCGCCGTTGCCCGACGCACTTTTTGAAATCGGGTTGCTTCCTGAATCAATGTGGTTAACCGGGCTAATGCCGCTTCACGATTTTGTTCCTGACTGCGATACTCTTGCGCCTTAATAATCACCACACCGTCACTGGTTACTAGATGACTATTCAAGGCCAGTAAACGTTGTTTATAAAACTCAGGCAGGCTGGAAGCATGAATATCAAACTTCAGATGAATTGCAGTGGATGTTTTATTCACATGCTGCCCCCCTGCCCCCTGCGCACGAATTGCCGTTAACACAATCTCATCATCAGGAATGGTTACACCTGCCGAAATCACCAAACCCATTTATTATTCACCCAGTGTTTTCCAGGTATCAAAAGTCAGTTCAACATTATTTTGATTGTCTGACAGCCAGATAGCGCCATCCTGAATCGTGGCCTGTAATTGCATATTGCGAGTACACATTGAAGTCAGCTGCTTTAATTGTGCATCATCCAGAAATCGCACCAATAAATTGCTGTGGGAATCCAGCTTGCTTTGGTTTTGCTGCCACCATACTTTTGCCGCCCGTTCACTGTAAGCATAAAGAACAACCTGTTCTGACTGATGGCACGCTTTTCTCAATCGTTTCTCTTCCGGCAGACCCAGCTCAACCCACAGAACAATGCCATTATGATCGTTATGCAGCCAGATTTCTGGCTCATCATCGGCACACAGACCTTTAGTAAAAGATAAGCGTTCGTTCGCATGACATATCCAGGCCAGCAGCCGTAACATCATTCTTTGCTCGGTTTCCGACGGATGCTGTGCCAGCGTTAACACCGTATCGGAATAAACCTGACGATCCATGTCTGCAATATTAACGGTCGCTTTGTAGATTGTTGCTTTTAATGCCATGAAGAAATGCCAGTATAAATAAATTGAATGGCGGCTAGTGTAACCAATTCACTGAGGGAACACATCGTTAATCCAATCGAAAAGAGGCATATA
Source organism: Limnobaculum allomyrinae (assembly GCF_016649425.1). Classification (GTDB taxonomy): domain Bacteria; phylum Pseudomonadota; class Gammaproteobacteria; order Enterobacterales; family Enterobacteriaceae; genus Limnobaculum; species Limnobaculum allomyrinae. The sequence goes on along the minus strand of NZ_JADRCR010000006.1, from coordinate 268,237 downwards.
CTATTTTAAATAGCCGTTAACTTTTTCGGTTTTCCCCACAACATCACCATGTTAACCAAATAGCAGCATCATCTCTTTTGTCAGTAAATCTTGACAAATTTATTCACTAAACCACCTGCAAGTAGCTGATATAAAGAATCACAACTATGCTATAGTCAGCACTGAAATTAATGATGAGCAAGCTCTGAAATTGATTTAGCGTTGCCAGATAACGCCTGTAACACAAAGATTAGCTGCAAAGGAGGAGGGATTATGCAGAAATACAGCGAACTTGTTCGTCGTAAATATGCGCAAATAGCCAGCGGCGATCTTGGATACGTTTCCGATGCGTTAGGATGCGTATTAAAAACATTAGACGATATAGCAGCTGATGAAACGCTATCGTCTGCCGTTAGGGAACAAGCGGCCTATGCTGCCGCTAATTTATTGGTGAGTGATTATGGTGATGACTAAAAAAGAGTACCAACCCATAAACTGTGATGACTATGATAATTTAGAGCTCGCCTGTCAGCACCATTTAGTCCTCGAGATTAAGCTAGAAGATGGTGAGAAATTGGAGGCGAAAGCCTGTGATTTATTATTGCGCAAAAAGGTTGAGTATCTGATTGTTGAAGTCGGTGGTGAACAAAGAGAGCTAAGGCTCGATTGCATTGTTTATTTTAGCCATCCAACAATTGGTAAAATAGAAATCAGTCTGGCGGACTGATTCATTTAAAACGGGCAGTACTCTTACTGCCCGTTTAATTTCTACCTGAACTCTGATTACTTCTCACCTAAACTGGCGTAATAAGCGGCCAAGTCGGCAATATCCTGATCGGAAAGACTACGTACATACCCAACCATTACCACCGCCATACCTCCGGTTCTCTCCCCTTTTTTATAGGCATGCATTGAATTATCCAGATAGACCTCATTCTGCCCGGCGAGGTTAGGATAGGTTGGAATTGAAATTTTACCATCAACACCGTGGCAGCTGGCACATCTTGTCGATTTAGCTTTACCCGCAGCAGCATCACCGGCCGCCTGCACAGAGAAACTAAACAGTAATGCGCAGGATAGTAACAATAACGCTTTTTTCATTATTTTGACCTCTGTAAACCACATTGCTTATCAATGAAATAGTGTAGATGAATTTAGTATCGGAGCGTTAATATGATTTTTTCCGATACAGGATATTCCAGCCAACATCGTCTCCCTGCCGCTGCCCCTCAACCGTAATAAACACGCCTAATGCTGCAATCAGGTTATCGCCATAAAACAGCAGTGGTGTTCTTTGCCGTAGCCAGACGGGTACGCCAAGCTCCTGCCAGAGTTTTTTCAGACTGCGAGAATGGGTTCGGCCTGTTATCTGGATGTTCAGGTTTCCTGGTGCTGAAAAACGCACGGTAACCCGCTCATCCGCTTTTGGACGACGAACGGTTTCACCCGCCTCATCCGGCATCAGAACACCCAATGAATCAGGAAGTAATAGTTTTGATTGCCCATCCCACTCCAGTTGGATGTCATCAACTGGCTGCATCGCTGGCAACAGGTATAAGCGCTGTCGATAGCGACGAATTTGGCATTCACCCAATTTCAACATCGGCTCTGCATCTTGTTGGCTAAGAGCGACTTCCCACCACAACTTTTCCAGTTGTTCCTGTGACGGCATCATCATCCTATGTTGGCTTAGCCAACGGCGTAACAGTGCCCGACGCTGGATATCAGAAACAGATGACAAACCATCAATATCAATAGCGCCACCGGAATCCACTAAGTGGGAAAGAGCAGGTGCGAGAAGCTCATCCAGTAATTGTTCTTGCTCTGCACATAAGCTGGCACTGCGGGATACCATACGGGAAAACTGAGGCCAGCGTTGTTCCAGCGTTGGCAAAACCTTCAATCGCAGAAAGTTACGATCAAAGCGGGTATCCTGATTACTGTCGTCGTCAACCCAGCGGAGCTTTTGAATTCTGGCGTAATCCTCAATTTGCTGGCGGGAAACATTAAGCAATGGCCTCACCTGCTGACAATCACCAAATACCATTCTCTCCGGCATGGCAGATAATCCCGCAGGGCCGCTGCCCCGTTTTAGTGCCAGCAAAAAGGTTTCACACTGATCGTCCCGGTGTTGCGCAGTCACCAGAACTTCATTATTCGATAACAAATCATTCAGAGCCTGATAACGCGCTTCTCTGGCCGCTGCTTCAATACCCGCCAGAGAAGGATCTACGCTAACATAAGCAACATGTAATGGGATATTCCATTGCTCACACTGCAATCGGCAATGTTCTGCCCATTCCTGCGCATATCTGCTCAGGCCATGATGAACATATACTGCCCGTAACATTAATTCTGGTCTTAGTTTCTCTTTTATTGTCTTCAGCGCATGCAGTAATACCGTCGAGTCAATGCCGCCGCTAAATGCAACCAGAATCTGCTCATCATGTTTCAGCGTTGCATCAACCTGTTGTATAACCTTATCGCACAGAGCTTCATCAGACATTTAGGGCTACCTGTAAAAAGAGATACCGTATGTTAATCAAAATACCATCGTATAACGAGCAACTTACTCGCTCTCTTCATAAAGTTCTAATGGCAATCCATCCGGATCGTTGAAAAAGGTAAAGCGTTTTCCGGTATAAGGATCGATACGAATTGCCTCGTACTTCACTCCTGCCGTGGCCAGTTGAGTTACGGCAAGATCCAAATCCCGCACGCTAAAAGCCAAATGTCTCAAACCACAGGCTTCCGGTTGAGTTGGTCTGGCTGGCGGGTGTGGAAACGAAAATAGTTCTATTTGATAGTCACCATTAATGGCCAGGTCGGCTTTCCACGATTGACGCTCTGTACGATAGTGTTCAGATAACAGCTCAAAACCTAATGTATGACAATAAAACTGTTTGCTACGCTCATAATCTGCGCAAATGACTGCTATATGGTGTATTTTTTCAACTTTAAGCATAAGAACATTCCAAATATTAAAGTTATAATCAATTAAATCAGTATATTGAAAATCATCATACAATAATCAATTTGTGTTATTTTTCTTATTAACACGATTCAGCTCACTGAATACTAAAACCATAACTACTAGAATCCGCGGCTAAATCAAAACGATAGACACAATATAAGGTATAGCCATGTCTGAATCTCTCTCCTTTATATTAGGAGTTATTCCTCTGGTCGCGTTAATTGTAATGATTTTGAAGATAAAAACCCCTATACATTATGCGGTTATTATTTCTTTAATTATTACTTTAGTTCTTGCCGGCTTCTTCTGGAAAACGCCAATACAGAGCCTTTCCATGTCGACACTTTATGGTGCATCCAAAGGGCTGTGGCCAATTATCATTGTTATTCTTGGCGCTATTTACAGCTATAACCTGATGCTGAAAACCGGCAGTATGGATGTGATAAAAAACGTTCTGGCGAATATCAGTGACGACAAACGTATTCAGATCTTGCTAATTTCCTGGTGCTTTGGTGGCTTTTTAGAGGCCGCTGCAGGTTATGGAACAGCCGTCGCCATTCCTATCGGTATCCTTATTGCTTTAGGCTTCAATCCGTTAAAAGCAGCAATTGCATCATTGATAGTGAATACCGTACCGACTGCTTTTGGTGCTGTTGGTATCCCGGTTTCTATCCTGGCAGAACAGACAGGATTACCGGTACGAGAGCTTAGCAGCATGATTATTATACAATTGTCGCTGTTCAATATCTTACTCCCTTTTGTCATTGTTGCTATTACCGGTAATGGTATTAAGGCCATCAAGGGTGTGTTTTTTATTACGCTGATGTGTGGCGTAAGTACCCTTATCCCTCAATATTTCGTCGCCACTTATCTTGGCGCTGAACTACCGGCTTTTGCGGGTAGCCTGGTCAGTATGCTGGTGACGATTTTCCTGGCAAAACGTCATAAAGCATCGCAAAAAGAGCAAACCGAACAGCCAGAAGCTGAAAAGCAGCACTATTCCCGCGCTGCTCTGCTGCGTGCCAGTGCTATCTATTTACTAACGTTTCTGTTTATTCTGCTGTGCTCCCCGCTATTCCCGTCTATTAAAAATAGCGTAGGGCAACTTTCCAGCGTTATTCCTTATGCGCTTAGTGACAGCCAGATTCTGAAACTGAAAGTTGAATGGTTAAGCACTCCTGGTGTACTGATTATTATCGCTACTTTCATTGGCGGAATGATTCAGGGAGCCAGAATGTCAACCATGCTATCTGTCCTCTGGAGTACTGTGGTACAGCTGAAAAATTCCATCATTGCCATCACCGCTATTGTTGCGATGGCAACGGTTATGGACACCAGCGGTATGATTAATGATATTGCCAATACGCTGGTTAACGTTACCGGCATCGGCTATATCTTTATTGCCCCGATGATTGGTGCATTGGGTACCTTTGTTACCGGCAGTGATACCAACTCCAACGTGCTGTTTGGCAAACTACAGACCAGCGCCGCAACGCAGTTAGGTATTGACCCTATTCTGCTGGCAGCCGCTAACACCTCCGGAGCAACCGGCGGCAAAATGATCTCTCCTCAGAGTATTGCCATCGCCGTTTCGGCAACCCGAATGGATGGGCAAAGCAGTGCCATCATGTCCGGTACTCTTAAGTACTGTGCGATTTATATTATTATTCTTGGCCTGAAAATTGGTGCTATGTACTATTTGTTTTATTCATAATACAAATCACATACAACACATTTAGGCAGTGATAGAATTTGTTCCCGATTGTTACCGGCCACCATACTGGCGGCCGGTATATCAGCCCCAAAATGATGCGCTAACGGAATACCCATTATGATAATCGCTGGAAAGCGGCCGTCAGCCATATGCATCTCTATGTTTTCGGAGTGACTATTGTATGAAAGTAAATTTTTATGTTACCTGCATCGGTGACGCACTGAAGGCCAATATGGCTCGTGATAGCGTACTGCTGCTGGAACAGCTGGGTTGTGAGGTGCTTTTTCCTGAACGTCAGGGATGCTGTGGCCAACCGGCACTCAACAGTGGCTATGTCAATGATGCCAAACCGGCGATGAAATCTTTGATTTCTGCCTTTGAAGGTAATGACTACCCGATAGTCTCCCCTGCCGGCTCCTGTACTTATGCTATTAAAAGCTACCCAACCCATCTGGCTGATGAACCTGAATGGGCTGCCAGAGCGCAAGCGGTTGCCGATCGTATGCAAGATTTAACCAGCTTTATCGTCCACCAACTTGGTGTCGTAAATGTGGGTGCTCGCTTACCGGGAAAAGCGGTTTACCATCCATCGTGCAGCCTGTTTCGTAAGCTTGGGGTGAAAGATGAGCCTATTGCCCTGCTAAATAATGTTGAAGGTCTGGAACTATTGCCAATCGTTAACCAGGAAACCTGCTGTGGTTTCGGTGGTACTTTCTCCGTCAAGATGTCTGAAATTTCCGGTGAAATGGTGAAAGAAAAAGTTCAGCACATTATGGATGTGGAACCTGACTATCTGATTGGTGCAGACACCAGTTGCCTGATCAATATCAGTGGACGACTGACACGTGAAAAGCGTCCGGTAAAAGTGATGCATATCGCTGAAGTGTTAATGAGCCGCTAAGGGGATATCTCATGTCGATGAAAACCAGCAATATAGATTTTAAACCGCGCATCAAAGCAGAGATGGAAGACACCATCATGCGTAAAGCGGTAGCGATGGCCCAGGAACGTATTGGAGCCAACCGCCAGATTATGGTTAACGAATTGGGCCACTGGGAAGAGTGGCGCGATCGCGCAGAGCAAATCCGTAACCATGTACTTGAAAACCTTGATGCCTATCTGTATCAGCTGTCAGAAAAAGTGACGGAAAACGGCGGCCATGTTTATTTCGCTAAAACTAAAGAAGAAGCTACCGACTATATTCGCGATATCGCCCGCCAAAAGCAGGCAAAAAAAGTGGTGAAGTCAAAATCCATGGTTACCGAAGAAATTGGTCTGAACCATGTATTACAGGCTGAAGGTATTGAGGTAGTTGAAACTGACCTTGGGGAATATATTCTTCAGGTAGATAACGATCCGCCATCCCATATTGTAGTACCTGCAATCCATAAAGATCGCTATCAGATTCAGAAAGTTCTGCATGAAAAGCTGGGATATGACGGGCCTGAAACCCCTGAAGCCATGACGCTGTTTATTCGTGAACGTATTCGTAAAGATTTTCTGGAAGCTGATATTGGTATCAGCGGCTGTAACTTTGCGGTAGCGGAAACCGGTAGTATCTGTCTGGTCACCAATGAAGGCAACCTGCGAATGGCTACTACCCTGCCTAAAACGCATATTGCCGTGATGGGAATGGAACGTATCGCCCCAACCTTTGAAGAAGTTGATGTACTGATCACGCTGCTGTGCCGCAGCGCAGTCGGTACTCGCTTAACCAGCTATAACACCTGGCTAACCGGCCCTCGCGAAGCAGGACATGTTGATGGTCCGCAAGAGTTCCATTTAGTTATCGTTGATAATGGTCGTTCGAAAATCCTCGGTTCCGAATTTAAAGATGTGTTGCGCTGTATTCGCTGTGGAGCCTGTCTGAATACCTGCCCGGCCTATCGCCAGATTGGTGGTCACGGTTATGGTTCTATCTATCCCGGCCCGATTGGCGCTGTTATTTCCCCTCTGTTGGGTGGCTATGAAGATTTCCACGACCTCCCTTATGCCTGTTCATTATGTAATGCCTGCAATCAGGTATGCCCGGTAAAAATCCCGCTGGCTCAACTGATCGTTAAACACCGCCGGGTTATGGCAGAAACAGGCCTGACACCAAAAGGCGAGCGTCGTTTCACCCGCCTGTTTAATTACGCTAACGCCCATCCTGCTCTGTGGAAAGTGGGTATGACTATGGGTGCTAAAATGGCTAACTGGATGATTAAAGACGGTAAAGTGCCGCTTAAAATTGACGTACTCAACGACTGGATGGATGCCCGTGACTTACCGGCGCCAGACGGCGAAGGGTTCCGCAGTTGGTTTAAGCGTCATCAGGCTGAGAGGAATAAGTAATCATGTTAATTAATCAACAAAACCGTACTGCATTTCTGGATGAGATTGCGCGTCAGTTAGGACGTGAAGCGCGTAAAACGCCATCTGAAAGTAAGCCGCCGGTAAACAACTATCCTCAAACCCGTCTGACAGATAAAACTCAGGATGAGCTTTGTCAGGAGTTTATGGAATTTGCCAGCACTCAGAAAGTAAAGTGTGTTTTGAGTCGTCCGGAGGGGTTAATTGGCGATCTTATGTCCCTGTGCGACGAATACGGTGGTTCACCAGTCATTATCAGCGGCGATCAACGTTTAGCCGATTTAGGTATCACTACAGCATTAAAAGAGCAGTTTGACGCATGGGAGTGGGATCCAGACAAAGGAGAAGAGAATATCCACATGGCAGAGAAAGCCAAAGTGGGTATTGCCTATGCTGAAGCGGGTCTGACTGAATCGGGTGGCGTAGTACTGTTCTCTGCGCCAGAACGTGGCCGCTCCGTTAGCCTGTTGCCGGAAACCTCCATCTTTGTACTGCGTAAAAGCACTATTTTGCCACGCGTGGCTCAAATGGCTCAACGCCTGCATCATATGGCACAGGCGGGCGAACGGATGCCATCCTGCATTAATCTGATTGGTGGCCCAAGTTCTACGGCCGACATTGAGTTAATCAAAGTGTTTGGTGTTCACGGCCCGGTTCATGCCGCCTATGTAGTGCTGGAAGACTGCTAGCCAAATGATATGATTGCGGCAGGGAGGTCGTTTTCCCTGCCCCTTTTCTTCCACTCATTATTTCTGCTCTGTCCGCTATACATCTACCGGTGGCTCAAACATACTTATCAATCAGGCCATTTATCAGGATATACAGCAAAATGTCAGAAAAACAAACTCATCACGATTTGGTAGAGCGACAGTTTGGTGAACAGGCAAATGCCTACTTAACCAGCACCGTACATGCTCAGGGTGCTGATTTGCAGAAGTTATCCCATATACTGCATTCTCAATCACAGGCTGAAGTTCTGGATATCGGTTGTGGAGCCGGACACGTTAGCTTCACTGTCGCACCTCTGGTTCGCAGCGTCACTGCCTATGACCTGAGTACAGATATGCTTAATGCGGTACTTAAAGGCGCATCAGAGCGTCAAATATCCAATATTCAAACTGCCTGTGGTATCGCTGAATCATTGCCTTTTGAGTCGAATCGTTTTGATATTATTCTCAGCCGCTACTCCGCGCACCATTGGCAAAATGTGAGTATGGCGCTAAATGAAGTTTATCGGGTGTTAAAGCCCGGTGGTAAAGTGGTGTTTATGGACGTTGTCTCTCCGGGTAATCCGGTTTTGGATATCTACTTGCAAACGGTAGAAGCTCTGAGAGATCGCTCTCACGTCCGGGACTACAGCATTGCTGAATGGAGCCGATTTATTAATGAATCAGGTCTGACTCTCAGTGAAATATCGACTGACCGCTTACAGTTAGAATTCAACAGTTGGACACAACGCATGCGTACGCCACAGCACTATATTGATGCCATCAGGGCTTTTCAGCAAGAAGCCTCACAGGAAGTAAAAAACTATTTCGCCATTGGTGCTGATGGTACCTTTTCCACCGATATCGCTATGTTTATCGGCCATAAAAGCTAGCTTCTACAGTTTAAGCGACAATATTCAGACAATAAAAAAACCCGCGAATGATAAAGTCCGCGGGTTTTTATTTATTCAAGAATCAACTATCAGCAGTAACCGTAGCCCATCAGACGCTGATAACGGCGATCCTGTAAAGACTCCGTATCCAACTCATCCAGTTCGGATAAATCTGACAGTAATTTAGCTTTCAGCGAAGCTGCCATTGCTTCCGGATTACGATGCGCACCACCCAGAGGCTCAGGTACTACTGCGTCAATTAAACCCAACTCTTTCAGGCGAGGGGCGATAATCCCCATGGCTTCTGCTGCCAGTGGTGCTTTATCCGCGCTTTTCCACAGAATAGAGGCACAACCTTCCGGTGAAATAACAGAATAGGTGCTGTATTGCAGCATATTCACTTTATCACCAACGCCGATAGCCAATGCACCACCGGAGCCACCTTCACCGATAACGGTACAAATGACTGGCACTTTCAGGCGAGACATTTCACGCAGGTTACGGGCAATCGCTTCTGACTGGCCACGCTCTTCTGCACCAACACCCGGATAAGCTCCCGGCGTATCAATAAAGGTGATAATTGGCAGATTAAAACGCTCAGCCATTTCCATCAGGCGTAACGCTTTACGATAGCCCTCCGGTGCCGGCATGCCAAAGTTACGGCGAATCTTTTCTTTGGTTTCACGGCCTTTTTGATGACCAATAATCATCACCGGACGTCCATCCAGACGCGCCATGCCACCAACGATAGCTTTGTCGTCAGCATAAGCACGATCGCCAGCTAACTCATCAAAGTCAGTAAAAATATGCTGAATATAATCCAGAGTGTAAGGTCTGCGTGGATGACGGGCAAGTTGTGCAATCTGCCACGCTCCAAGCTCAGAGAAAATTTTATTAGTCAGTTCAAGGCTTTTCTCATGCAGACGCTTAACCTCTTCATCAAGGTTAATATCCAATTTTTCGTCTTGAAGACTGATTGCCTTCAGCGAATCGATTTTCGCTTCTAATTCAGCAATCGGCTGTTCAAAATCCAGAAAATTCAGACTCATAGCATTCCTATTTTAGTCAAATTCCAATTCTACCTGAGCATTACCTACAAGCGTTCTCAGGTCTATCAGCAAACGTTCGGTTGGCGTTACCCGCCATGCTGTACCAAATTTAAGCCGTGCCCGGGCATCTTCCCGCTGGTAATACAGATGTACTGGAATCGTCCCCGATCGATGGGGTTCCAACGATTCACGAAGACGGTTTAAAAGCTGGTCATCAATTTGCCTGTCCATCAACGAGATGGCAAGTCCGCGAGCATATTTTTCTCGCGCTTCACTGATGTCCATTAATTCGCGGACCATCATTTTAAGCCCGCCGCTAAAATCATCAAAGCTGACCTGTCCGGTCGCTATCAGGATTCGATCTTTTTCCAGCAAATGCTGGTACTTTTCAAGTGCCTCAGAGAATAGCATGACTTCAAGGCGACCGGAACGATCATCCAACGTACAAATACCAATTCTGTTACCACGCTTAGTGGTCATCACTCTGGCAGCTACGACTAAACCAACGGCAACAATGGTTTTACCACGCTCTGTTGGGTGCATATCTTTCAGACGAATACCGCCAGTATAGCGTTCCAATTCTTTCAGATATTGCGTGATTGGGTGCCCGGTAAGATAGAGGCCCAGCGTTTCACGCTCACCATCCAATATTACCTGCTCTGGCCATGGTGCCACATTAGCATAGGCTTTCTCAACATGCTCGGGTTCTTCTGCTAACACCCCAAACATATCGGCCTGCCCCAACGCTTCTGCTTTGGCGTGCTGGTCTGCTGCCTTCATCGCTTCGGTCAAAGAGTGCATTAATGCCGCACGATGTGGCCCCAACCGGTCGAATGCCCCCGCCATTATCAGCTTTTCCAACACTCGCTTGTTTAAGCGCTTAGTGTCAGAGCGGGCGCACAGGTCAAACAACTCTTTAAAGTAGCCACCCTGGTTCCGTGCTTCAATTATAGCTTCTATTGGACCTTCGCCAACGCCTTTAATTGCACCAATACCGTAAACAATTTCACCGTCATCATTAACGTGGAAATGGTAGAGGCCACTGTTGATATCGGGCGGCAGCACTTTTAGCCCCATACGCAGGCATTCATCTACCAGACCCACCACTTTCTCGGTGTTATCCATATCGGCAGTCATTACTGCCGCCATAAACTCCGCCGGATAGTGTGCTTTCAGCCACAGTGTTTGATAGGAAACTAATGCATAAGCCGCGGAGTGAGATTTGTTAAAACCATAACCGGCAAACTTCTCCACCAGGTCAAAGATTTTCATCGACAGTTCGCCGTCGATGCCCATCCTCTCTGCACCTTCTTTAAATACTGAGCGCTGCTTGGCCATCTCCTCCGGTTTTTTCTTACCCATTGCGCGGCGCAACATATCCGCACCGCCCAGAGTATAACCAGCCAGCACTTGAGCAATCTGCATAACCTGTTCCTGATACAGGATAATGCCATAGGTCGGTTCAAGTACCGGTTTCAGAGATTCATGTTGCCACTGAATATCAGGATAGGAAATTGCTTCGCGCCCATGCTTACGGTCGATAAAGTTATCTACCATGCCCGATTGTAGTGGCCCTGGGCGGAACAGCGCCACCAGAGCGATCATATCTTCGAAACAGTCGGGTTTCAGACGCTTAATCAGATCTTTCATGCCGCGGGATTCAAGCTGGAATACCGCAGTCGTTTCTGACCGTTGCAACATGTCGAAACTTTTTTGGTCGGCCAATGGAATGGCGCTGATATCGATAGGTTCCTGACCAGCTTTCGCCCGACGCGCATTGATCATGCCCAACGCCCAGTCAATAATGGTCAGAGTACGCAACCCCAGGAAGTCAAACTTCACCAGACCCGCATATTCCACATCATTTTTATCAAACTGAGTAACCGGGAATTGCCCTTCTGCATCACAGTAGAGCGGTGCGAAATCAGTGATTTTAGTTGGAGAGATAACCACACCACCCGCATGTTTACCGGCGTTACGGGTTACCCCTTCCAGTTGGCGCGCCATATCGATTAGCGCCTTAACCTCTTCATCCGCTTCATACAGTTCTGGCAACTGTGGTTCTGCAGCAAACGCTTTTTCCAGCGTCATGCCCGGGTCCATCGGAATCAGTTTTGATATGCGATCGACAAAACCGTAAGGATGCCCCAGTACCCGACCTACATCGCGAATAACCGCTTTTGCCGCCATGGTACCAAAGGTAATAATTTGTGATACTGCATCCCGACCGTACATATCAGAAACGTGGTCAATAACCCGGTCGCGTTTCTCCATACAGAAGTCAACGTCGAAGTCAGGCATCGAAACCCGTTCAGGGTTAAGGAAGCGTTCGAACAGCAGGTCAAACTCCAGCGGATCCAGATCGGTAATACCCAGCGCATAGGCCACCAAAGACCCCGCGCCGGAACCTCGACCGGGCCCGACGGGCACATCGTTATCTTTGGACCACTGAATAAACTCCATCACTATCAGGAAGTAACCAGGGAACCCCATCTGGTTAATGACCTGTAGCTCAATATCCAGACGCTCGTCGTATTCAGGGCGTCGCTCCGCTCTGACAGCAGGATCGGGATATAAAAACTCCAGGCGTTTTTCCAGCCCCTCTTTAGAACGGGCAACCAGAAAATCCTCGGTGGTCATATCTCCGGTTGGAAACTGCGGGAGAAAATACTCACCTAAACGGATGGTCACGTTACAGCGTTTAGCAATCTCAACGCTATTTATCAACGCTTCAGGTAGGTCGGAGAAGAGTTCACACATCTCCTCTTCACTGCGCAGATATTGCTGAGCACTGTATTTTTTCGGTCGTTTAGGATCGTCCAGTGTAAAACCATCATGAATGGCTACCCGGATTTCATGAGCATCGAAATCAGAGATATCGATAAATTTAACATCGTTAGTGGCAACCACCGGAATACCTTCCCGGGTAGCCAGCTCGACGGCAGCATGGAGATAAACCTCTTCTTCATCTCTTCCGGTTCTCACCAACTCCAGATAGTAGCAGTCGGGGAAATGGGTGCGATAAAACTGTAAACACTCATCAACCAAATGCTGGTTACCACGCAACAGCGACTGCCCCACATCACCAAAGCGAGCGCCAGAAAGTAGAATCAAACCCTGTTTGTATTCTATCAACCAATCGCGATCGATAACCGGGCCACCCTGAACATAGCCGCGCTGGTAGGCTTTGGAGATCAGCATAGTCAGATTCTGATAGCCTTCATTGTTGGCAGCCAGAATAGTGAGCTCTGTTAGCTCATCACCTAAAGTTTCACTTTGTACCCGGAAATCAGCGCCGATTATCGGTTTAATACCTGCTCCGTGTGCGGAGCCATAAAACTTCACCAGTCCACACAGGTTAGTAAAATCGGTAATCGCCATCGCTGGCATACCCAGAGCCGCTACCTTTTTCACCAACGGGCCCACTTTGGCTAATCCATCAATCATGGAGAAGTCACTGTGAATACGAAGGTGAATAAAACGAGGTTCAGCCATATCAAATACCAGCTATCAGATTACAAACATTGTCAGAATACATCAGAAAAATCATAGCAGACTTATTCCAGCCCTAAAGCACGTCTGACCGGAGCAAAGCTACGACGATACTCTTCTGTCGCACCATGTTCCGCTAACTTCTCCAAATGCAGGGCAGTAGGATACCCTTTATGTTGAGCAAATCCATACTGTGGAAAACGTAAATCCAATTCTGTCATTTCACGATCGCGAGTCACTTTAGCCAGTATGGATGCAGCACTGATTTCAGCAACCCGACTATCTCCCTTAACCACCGCCTGTGAAGACATGGGGAGTTTAGGACACCGATTACCATCAATTAGTACCAGATCAGGCTGAATATGCAGCCCTGCGACGGCACGTTGCATCGCCAGCATTGTGGCATGCAAAATATTCAGTTGGTCAATCTCTTCTGGTTCAGCACGCCCCAGACTCCAGCTCAACACTTTATCTTTAATTTCGTCATATAACGACAGGCGTTTCTTTTCACTCAGTTTTTTTGAATCCGCTAAACCAACAATTGGATTAGCCGGATCGAGAATGACAGCAGCCGTAACCACTGCACCGACTAACGGCCCTCGTCCAACTTCATCAACACCGGCAATTCGGTTTGCCGCTGGATAAACAAAAGGTTCGACGATAATACTTTTTGCCATCAGGATTATTGCTCCTTACCGTTTGTCTGAGTTGGAAGATAACCCGCCAGCGCTAAAACAGCCTGTGCCGCCTGACTGTCCGCATCACAACGAATACTCTGATGCAACTCAGTAAAAGTCTGCTTCAGAGCTCGGGTATGGTCATTATCATTATTCAGCAACGGCATCAGTGATGCAGCCAGCTTCTCAGGCGTACAATCATCTTGCAGCAATTCTGTTACCAATTCCCTACCCGCCAACAGATTCGGCAGCGATACATAAGGTGTTTTAATAAGCCGTTTAGCCAACCAAAAAGTAAATGGTTTCATACGATAACCAACTACCATTGGGCACTTGGCCAACATGCACTCCAGCGCAGCAGTACCGGAAGCCAGTAAAGCTGCATCACTGGCAATCATAGCGCTACGCGCCTGACCATCCAGTAATCTCACCTTCAGATCGGGAGCCACTTCTGATTTAATTCGTTCAAACTGCTCACGGCGTTTGGCATTCACCAACGGCACCAACACTTCCAGTTCAGGGTAAGTCTCTCTCAGCAATATAGCTGTTCTGAGAAAATCAGCGCTGAGCATTTCTACTTCTGCATTACGGCTACCCGGCAGTAAGGCCAGGCAATGAACGTTATCTGCAATACCTAGCTGCTCTCTGGCTGCATGGCGATCGGGAACCAATGGCATCGCATCCGCCATGGTATGGCCAATAAACCGACAGGGAACCTGATAACGATCGTAGAACGCTTTTTCAAACGGCAGGAACGCTAATACCAGATTCGTTGAACGACCGATTTTGAACACCCTATTCTGACGCCAGGCCCATACAGACGGACTGACGTAGTGAATAGTTTTGATACCACGCTGTTTTAAGCGGCCTTCAAGAGTAATATTAAAATCAGGTGCATCAATGCCCACAAAGACATCGGGCTTCAGTTCGCTAAAACGCTGAGTCAACTCTTTGCGGATTTTCAACAAACGAGGCAAACGCTCCAGAACTTCCACCACCCCCATTACCGCCAGCTCTTCCATTTCAAACCAGGCTTCACAGCCTTCAGCTTGCATTAATGGGCCAGCAACGCCAACAAAGCGTGCATCAGGATATTGATCTTTTAAGGCACGAATCAGACCGGCACCAAGAATATCGCCGGAGGTTTCCCCGGCGACTAATCCAATGGTAAGAGGACGCGATTGCATGGTTTAACGGATAATGCCGCGTGTAGAGCGGCTAAAGAAATCAACAAACAGCTGAACGGCAGGCTGTTGTTTTGCCAGCTCTTCAATTTCTGGTTTCACTTCATCCAGTGTTTTACCACTACGATAAAGCAACTTATAAGTATTGCGAATGGCGTGCAGCGCATCTTTCTCAAAACCACGGCGCTTCAAACCTTCAATATTGACGCCAAACGGCGTGGCATGGTTGCCCTGAGCAATAACGTAAGGAGGGACATCCTGAGCAACGCCAGAACAACCACCAACCATAACGTGAGCACCAATAACACAAAACTGGTGAATGGCCGTCATACCGCCAATAATAGCAAAGTCATCAATCTCAACGTGCCCTGCCAGAGTCGCATTATTCGCCAGAATACAGCGGTTACCAATACGGCAATCATGAGCAACGTGAGCGTTGATCATTAACAGGTTATCACTACCGATTTTGGTTAAACCACCGCCTTGAACAGTACCCCGATGGATGGTCACGCTTTCACGGATACGGTTACGATCGCCAATCTCTACGCGGGTAGGTTCACCGGCATATTTCAGATCCTGATTCACTTCACCAACGGAAGCAAATTGATAAATCTGGTTATCTGCACCAATTTTTGTGACGCCGTTAACCACAACATGAGATTTGAGCACGGTACCCGATCCAATTTCGACCTGAGAACCAACCCAGCAAAACGGGCCAATATGAACATTAGCTCCGATGACCGCACCCTCTTCAACGATTGAAGTTGGGTGAATAAAGGCGGTGTTATCAATCACAGTATTAAGACTCCCGACGACGAGCGCACATCATGTCAGCTTCACAAGCGATTTCGCCATCAACTTTAGCGACACCACGGAAACGGGCTACACCACGACGCTCTTTAATAAATTCGACCTCAAGAACCAATTGATCCCCGGGTAAAACAGGACGCTTAAAGCGAGCATTATCAACAGCAGCAAAATAGTAAAGTTCCCCGGGCTCTAAACGACCAAGGCTTTTAAACGCTAAAATGCCTGTTGCCTGGGCCATCGCTTCCAGAATCAGTACGCCCGGAAAAATCGGCTTACCGGGGAAATGCCCCTGGAAGAAAGGCTCATTTACAGAGACGTTTTTAATCGCTCTTAAAAATTTACCTTTATCAAAATCTAATACCCGGTCCACGAGCAAGAATGGATAACGATGAGGTAGTAAACTCAGTATCTCTTCAATATCCAGAGTACGATTGTCAGTAGTCAAAATGCTCATCCTGTCTTCAAAACTAAACTGATTATATCAACAATGCGGCCTGCTTTTAGTCCTGAGACTATAAAACAGGCCGCGAATAATATTATAGAAATTAATGGGATAACGACTGTTTTCTTAAACTTATATCAGCTATTTTCCATCAACTTTCCGTTCAACGGCTTTCAGGCGTTTGCTCATGTCGTTAATATTTAACACCAGAGCTGCTGTTTTACGCCACTCTTTATTACTCTGAAGTGGAATCCCGGAAGAATATATTCCCGGTTCAGTGATAGGTCGCATCACCATTCCCATCCCGGTAACAACGGCCTTATCACAGATTTCCATATGACCATTAATAACGCTGGCACCACCAATCTGGCAGTATTTGCCAATCGTCAAACTACCCGCCATAATCACGCCACCCGCAACTGCGG
Source organism: Limnobaculum allomyrinae (assembly GCF_016649425.1). Lineage (GTDB taxonomy): Bacteria > Pseudomonadota > Gammaproteobacteria > Enterobacterales > Enterobacteriaceae > Limnobaculum > Limnobaculum allomyrinae. Next base: position 251,539 of record NZ_JADRCR010000006.1, on the reverse strand, counting down.
TATTGTCGCCAATTATCACGTTATGCGCAATCTGACATTGGTTATCAATGATCACACCATTGCCGATAATCGTATCATCCAGTGCACCACGGTCGATAGTCGTGCAGGCACCAATTTCAACATTATCACCAATTCTGACCGTTCCTAACTGAGGGATCTTAATCCAGTTTCCACGTTCATTGGCATAGCCAAAACCATCGGCACCAATAACAGTACCCGATTGGACTAAACCACCTGAACCAATCACCACTTCATGATAAATAGTAACATTTGCCCACAGGCGAGTACCTGAACCAATACGTGCGTTTTTACCGATAAAACATCCGGCACCAATCACGACGTTATCGCCCAGCACCACTCCGCTTTCAATAACGGCATTTGCACCAATGGAAACATTCTGCCCCAGCGTTGCACTTTCAGCAATTACTGCGGTGGGTGCGATATCCCGGGCAGGAGAAGGTGTGGTATCCAGTAACTGAGCCATACGTGCGTAGCTGAGGTAAGGATTTTTCACAACTAACGCAGTCAAATGTGAACAGAAAGGAAGGTTCTCTTCGCTCAGCACCACTGCACTGGCCTCACAGGTCAAAAGCTGTTCCTGATAACGGCTATTAGACAGAAAAGTAATCTGTCCTTTTTTGGCAGATGTCATTGATGCAACACCGGTGATGACGATATCGCCATCACCGTGTATTTCTGCCCCCAAATGTTCTGCTAAATCAGCTAAACGAATGGAGTGCATAACTTATTTTACCTGCGCTAAAACTTTTTCAGTGATGTCGCTATCAGAGTTTACATAGAATGCAGCATCTGCTTTAACAACAACTGAATAACCATCTTTTTCAGCAACAGTTTTCACTGCGTCCTGAACTTTAGCAACTAACTTGTTCATTTCTTCTGCTTCACGACGACGGCTGTCCTGAGTAAAGGCTGCAGCTTTTTGCTGGAATGCCTTAATATCATTTTCCAGCTTAGTACGATCGGCTGCTTTCATTGAACCACCGCTAGTTTGCAGTTTTTTCACTTTATCCTGAGCAGCTTTCTCTTCAGATTGCAGAGCTGTAGCACGAGATTTGAACTCGCTTTCCAGCTTTTTAGCTACTGCTTCACGCTCTGGCATCTTTTGTAAAATGCTCATCACATCAACAACAGCAACTTTATCGGCCGCCTGAACGCCCGCTGAAGCAACCATAGCTAAACCTAAACCTGCAGCACATAACCACTTTTTCAATTTGAACTCCTTACTATAATTGCTATCGAGTTGAACTCGCTGTTTGTTACTACCTAACTCAGAACGATTACCAGGTGGTACCAATGTTGAACTGGAACTGTTCTGACCTATCTCCCTCATACTTCTCCAGTGGGTTAGCATAGGAGAACACTAGTGGGCCCAGTGGAGACATCCACTGTAACGCCACACCTGCAGAAGTACGGATATTGCCCGCTTCACTGTAGTCCGGAATACCTGCAGCTCTTGTTGCATCAGTATTTTTCCAATTGGTATCCCAAACGGTACCGGCATCAAAGAACACTGAGGTACGCAGAGAGTTAGCATATTTATCGTCAACAAACGGCGTTGGGAAAATAAACTCTGCGCTGGCAACGCCCATTGCGTTACCACCAACCGCATCACTGTCACGCTCTAAATAACAGTTTGCACTGGTATCTGGCGTCGAACAGCCGCGAATATAAACCGCTTTAGGACCGATGTTATTAGAACGGAAGCCACGAACGGTACTTGAACCACCGGCATAGAAGTTGTCATAAAATGGCATTTCTTTACCACCCAGACCATCGCCGTAACCAGCACGTAAACGACCCAACAGAACCCATTTATCATTACTATCAATCGGATAGTAAGTAGCACTGTCAAAGGTAATTTTATAGTACTCGTTGTCTGAACCCGGAATAGTCACTTTACCATTCACGCCAGCACGACTACCGGACGTTGGGAAGTAACCACGGTTCAGGCTGTTATAGCTCCAACCGGCTGTAAAGAAGAAATCATTAGCTTTGTAATCAGCATCGCTGTTCAGGCTTGGTGTTTCACCAACCGATTCCAGATAACGCCACATACCAATCTGCGGTTGCATATCCGTCAGATCGTTATGTACATAATCCAGACCGAAACGTAATGAATTATTCTCATTAATTGGGAAGCCTAGCGTAGTGCCAAGACCATAGCTGCTTTTACTATAGTCAGACAGATCGGCATCATCCGCATTAAACTTATCGTAGAAAATCCGTCCGCCTAAGCTCACACCATCTACGGTAAAGTAAGGTTCGGTCACTGATAGCTCAACATAGGTGCGATAATCGTTTTTAGTACCGTTGATACCAACACTCTTACCCGTTCCCATCCAGTTGTCTTGCTGTAAACCAACCTGGAAGCTCACGCCACTTTCCGTACCGTAACCCACACCAAAGTTGAAGGTACCGGTGTTACGCTCTTTCACTTTGTACACCACATCAACCTGATCTGGCATACCAGGAACACGCTCGGTTTCCACATCAACCGTTTCAAAATAACCTAAACGATTTAAACGCTCTTTGCCTTGCTCAACCTGATCGTTGCCTAACCATGCACCTTCCATCTGACGCATTTCGCGACGCAGTACCGAATCTTTACTGACATCGTTACCTTCAAAGCGAATACGACGCACATAGAAACGGTTACCCGCATCCACGCTGATATGCAATTTAACGGTTTGAGCGTTGTCATCAATTTCAGGCTGGGTTGCTACCCGAGGATAGGCATAGCCGTAACGGCCCAACATCTTCTTAATGCTATCTTCAACCTGAGTCACTTTACTGCCGTTATACAGATCGCCTGGATTAACTTTCGCCAGTTCTTCAACTTCTGCACCACGGCCGGCCAGATTGCCTTTCACTTCAACACCTGAAAGTTTGTATTGCTTACCTTCAGTCACATTGATAGTGATGTAAATACTCTTCTTATCCGGCGTCAGACTAACGTTAGTGGAGTCAATATTGAAACGGGCATAGCCGCGATCCAAATAGAAACTACGTAACGCTTCGAGGTCACCCGATAATTTTTGTTTTTGATAATTGCGATCGCCAATAAAGTTCCACCAGGGAACCTCATCGCGCAATTGGAAGCGGCTAACCAGCTCTTCTGTAGAGAAAGCGTTGTTGCCAACAATATTGATTTGCTGAATGGTCGCTGATGCACCTTCAGTAAAGACTAATTTTAAGTCTACGCGATTACGCGGTAATGGAGTAACTACGGCTTTTACCGAAGCGCTGTATTTACCTACGCTATAGTAAAAATCCTCCAGCCCTTTCTCCATCGAACTCAGAGTGGTTCTGTCCAGTGCTTCACCAACCCGAACACCGGAAGATTCCATGTTCTGCTTAAGCATGTCATCCTTCACCGATTTATTACCGGAGAAAGTGATACTTGCAATAGTTGGACGCTCTTTCACCTGAACAATCAAGGTACTGCCATCACGCAGTACTCGCACATCCTCGAAGTTCCCGGAAGCGAATAAGGCTCGGATAGTGTTCCCGATGTCATTATCGTCGATAGTGTCACCAACACGGACAGGCATATTTAACAATGCAGCCCCTGTGGCAACGCGCTGTAATCCTTCGAAACGAATGTCTTTTACGACAAACCCGTCGGCACCGTATGCGGTGGCGCTGCCAAACAGCAGCGACGCTAGAAGCAACTTTTTCATCGCCATCGTTATAATCTGTTAACCCTAACCAAATTCTCTAGCCGTAAAAGCGTGAGAAGTCATTGAAAAGTGCAAGTCCCATCAACAGTACCAATAAGATTGCCCCAACACGATAACTGTAGTCCTGAACTCTTTCAGATACCGGTTTACCTGTTATCTTTTCTATCGCTAAAAACACAAGATGCCCTCCGTCTAACACCGGCAGAGGGAACAGATTGATTATGCCTAAATTAACGCTGATTAGCGCTAAAAACATTAGATAATAAACCAAACCATATCCTGCCGATACTCCGGCACCCTGGGCTATCGATATCGGACCACTCAGATTTTTTAGCTGCACGTCACCCGTTATCAATTTACCCAGCATTTTGACTGTTAATTTAGTCAATTGCCATGTTTTATCACTTGCCTGATAAATAGCAGTAAACACACTGTACTGACGAGTGATTTTATACTCATCCGGCAGTGGTATCACCTTCGGCGATATCCCGGCGAAACCTTTAGTGGCTCCATCCTCGGATGTTTTCGCTTCTGGCGTCAGAACTAAAGAGTGGCTCGCGCCATTTCTTTCTATTACTAACTCTATAGGGACATTTGGGCTTTGGCTGACCAGTTTGACAAACTCAGCCCACTGTCCGAAATCTTTACCGTTGATCTTAACCAGTCTGTCACCTGACTGTAAACCTGCCTTTTCAGAGGCTGAGCCAGGTTGAACCACATCAAGTACCGGTTCTATTTGAGGAAGTTTAGGCACAAAGCCTAAGCTTCTTATTGGATCCTGTTTCTCCGGGTCAAACTTCCAACCGGTAAGATTCACAGTCTTAGTCTGATCCAGGGAAGTACCGAATGGTGCCACGGTAAGTTCCATTTGGCTTTCGCCAATTTGGCCAACCAGCGCCAGACGAACAGAATCCCAGTCAGGCGTTTCGATACCATTAACGGCTTTTAGTTCCATTCCCGCAGAAATATTTGCTTGTGCGGCAATAGATTGCGGCTCAATTTCACCAATGACCGGGCGTAAACTCGGTACACCAATAATAAACACCAGCCAATAGGCAAAAACAGCAAACAAAAAGTTAGCTATTGGCCCGGCAGCAATAATCGCCGCTCGTTGACATACGCTCTTATTATTAAATGCCTGATTGCGGTATTGAGGTTCAACCTCTTCTGCCCGCTCGTCCAGCATCTTTACATAACCACCGAGCGGAATCATCGCGACAACGTATTCGGTGCCCCGCTTGTCAGTACGTCGCCATATCGCTTTACCAAAGCCGATAGAGAAACGAATAACTTTTACTCCACAGCGGCGAGCGACCCAAAAATGGCCAAACTCATGTACTGTCACCAATATGCCCAGCGCGACAATAAAAGCAGCTACGGTTCCAACAATATTCATAGGCGATTGCTATTCCGTCTAACCTTTAAAAACCAGGAAAATCAAACAGGCAAAAACCGGGATTGCCGCAGTCAGGCTATCAATCCGGTCAAGAACACCGCCGTGACCAGGAATCAAATGACCGCTGTCTTTAATACCCGCTTCACGCTTAAACATACTCTCGGTTAAATCTCCCAGTACAGAAGCTAATACCGCCAGCACTGAACTGATCAATAATGTATTTAGAGAGATGTGCAGCGGCGCATACAGGCTAAACAGCCATGCCAACAGCGCAGAAGAAACTAAACCACCCACTAACCCTTCCAGCGTTTTACCCGGAGAAACTTTAGGCGCCAGTTTATGTTTGCCGAACAAACGCCCAAATGCATAGGCTCCGGAGTCAGCGCCCCATACCAGGAACATAACGTACAGTAACCACCAGGCTCCAGTATAGCTATTTTCTTCAAAACCATACTGACGTAACGTCAGCATGCCCCAAAAAAATGGCACTATGGTCAGAACACCAAAAATCAGGCGTAACAGGCGGGAATGTTTCCAGAACTGTGCAGAGGCCGGATAAAACAGAACCATCAGTAAGGCCAGAACCCACCACCCCAGAGAGGCTAACAGAAATCCTTCCACAACCGGATGCAACAACAGTGGCAATGGCGATATATAGGTTGGCCAATATAGCGCAAACAGACCAATACCGCAGAGAGCCGCCAGCGTAATACGTTGCACTGAAGTTCCCATGCCCGCTAACTGTCCCCACTCCCATGCAGCCAACATACAAATCGCAATAGTCATAATGGCGAAAGGCAAAGGCGGCAGCATAAACAGCGCCGCAATAACAAGAGGAATAAGAATCAACGCGGTAATGATGCGTGACTTTAACACGAGAACCTCCTACAGTTCTTTAATACTCGCGGGTTCAGTCCCACCAAAACGGCGTTCGCGTTGTGCAAATGCATTGAGCGCACCTTCAAAAACAAGTTCATCAAAATCAGGCCACAGTACTTCCGTAAAATAGAGTTCGGCATAAGCTATCTGCCACAACAAGAAGTTACTTATCCGATGCTCTCCACCGGTCCTGATCACTAAATCTACCGGAGCCAAATCACACAAATTAATGTGCTGGCTCACCAGTTGTTCGCTGATATCATCGGGTTCAATATCACCGCTTTTTACCTGTTGCGCAATTTGCTGAACCGCCTGAATAATATCCCAGCGCCCACCATAATTTGCTGCAATATTTAATGTCAGTCCGGTATTAGCTTCCGTTACCGCTTCAGCACGCTGAATACGCCCTTGTAAGCGCTCACTAAAACGTTCGGTATCACCGATAATTTTTAAACGGACATTATGTTTATGTAAGCTCTTTACCTCTTTATCCAGAGCTCGAATAAAAAGCTCCATTAAGGCAGTCACTTCTTGAGGCGGGCGATTCCAGTTCTCGCTACTGAATGCATAAAGCGTTAGTGCTTCAATACCGTTATTAACGGCAAAACTCACTGCTCTGCGTACAGCTTTCGCACCTTCCTGGTGACCAAAGATTCTCATTTTACCTAACTGCTTAGCCCAACGCCCGTTACCATCCATAATAATAGCAACATGACGGGGTACAGAGGCTTTAGGGTTATTCACTTGCTGCTTAGCGGGCGACATAACTTATTAGAATTCCTCAGCTAAAAATAGAACAACCGTAAGAGACTGTTGTTTTTCTTGCGCAAAAAAGCCGTGAACTCTTCACGGCCAAAAAAAACAGCTCGTTAACGCGCTTTTCTACCGCCCAAATCCATGGTTCGGATAGCTTAAACCGCATGATGAGACAAACTATACCATTTCGCCCCAATTGGAACAAATCAACCATTGTTAATGATTCCATGATGCAATAATTTTGTCTGCCTGCACTCTGGCCCATGAATCTATAGCTAAAACCTCATCAATACTGTGAGGTTCCGCATGAACCAGCGACGCCATCACTTGATTATTAATAGCGGCAATATCAGTAAACGCAATTTTACCCTGTAAAAATGCACCAACGCTACACTCATTGGCTGCATTTAACGTTGTTGTTGCAGCCTGACCTGCATGGCTGGCTTCAATCGCCAACTTCAGACAAGGATAGCGCTCAAAATCGGGCTGTTCAAACGTCAGTGCACCTATGCTGCAAAAATCCAGATGATTGACGCCAGACGCCACCCGATTTGGATAAGCCATGGCGTGAGCAATTGGCGTACGCATATCCGGCGTTCCCAATTGCGCAATGACGCTGCCATCATGATAGCGCACCATTGAATGGATCACCGACTGAGGATGAATCAACACTTCCATCTGCGCCGGTGAAGCATTAAATAACCAACGTGCTTCTATATATTCCAGCCCCTTATTCATCATAGTTGCTGAATCGACAGAAATCTTGCGCCCCATTGACCAATTAGGATGAGCACAGGCCTGATCCGGCGTCATGTGCTTCAATTGTTCCACCGCTGTCGTTCTGAAAGGCCCGCCTGACCCGGTTAGTACAATACGGGTAATCCCCTGCTCTTCTAATGAAGCACAACCAAGATCTTGTTGAACTGCTTCAGGCATGCTCTGAAAAATAGCATTATGCTCACTGTCAATTGGCAAGAGTTGTGCCCCTGACTGGGCAACGGCATCCATAAACAGACGACCACAGGTGACCAGCGACTCTTTATTAGCCAATAACACCTGTTTACCCGCTCTTATTGCAGCCAGCGTAGGTAATAGACCAACAGCGCCCACAATGGCCGCCATCACTTGATCAACTTCAGCATCTTCGGCTAATTCGCAAGCGGCCTGAATACCACTGAGCACTTCCGTTCTCACCCCTTCAGATTTAAGAATGATACGTAACTGCTGAGCTGAGGTTTCATCAGCCATCGAAGCAAAACGGGGGGTAAATTCCCGACACTGTTGCGCCATCTTTTCAACATTGCTACCGGCAACTAATGCAAACACACTGAATAAATGTGGATTTTCCCGGACTACCGACAAAGTACTGTGGCCTATGGAACCCGTCGATCCAAGAATAGTTATTTTTTTCATTAGGCTAATTCATTATCACTGACAAATACGCTGGTATTTCGACAGAAACTCGCCTGTCGAAATTGAATGCTGCACATATTACTCTTTTCATAGTGAAGAGATCACTAATTAACTTAGTCGGCTGAACCGCGTTATCTCTCGTTTTGTAAAAAAAAAAGCCCGGTGCTGGTAACAGCTACCGGGCCATAATTCAAAACAGAATCAGAACGCCATTAACTCTGCTTCTTTTTCAGTTAATGCTTCATCCACTTTCTTGATATAAATATCAGTCAGTTTTTGAATCTCATCCTGTGTTTTACGCTCATCATCTTCGCTGATCTCTTTATCTTTCAGCAGCGCTTTAATTTTGTCGTTAGCATCACGACGAACGTTACGGATAGAAACACGACCTTGTTCTGCTTCGTTACGCACAACTTTAGTCAAATCTTTACGACGTTCTTCCGTTAACGGAGGAAGTGGAACACGGATAACCGTACCCGCAGAAGATGGATTTAAGCCTAAATCAGCCGACATAATCGCTTTTTCAACCGCCGGGCCTAAGCTACGGTCAAATACTGTAATAGCTAAAGTACGGGAATCTTCAACCACTACGTTGGCTAACTGACGCAAAGGGGTTGCTGAACCATAGTAATCAACCTGAACACCATCAAGAATGCTTGGATGAGCACGGCCAGTACGAACTTTGCTGATATGTGTTTTAAACATTTCCAGGCACTTTTCCATGCGTACCTGAGCATCTTGTCTAATATCGTTAATCACGTTGCTAACCTTTTAATGCTAGTAATATGGTGGGCCACGCCTTATGCATAGCCCGCGAATAAGAAATTTGCTACTTTGCTTCAACACTCATCTTCAGCCTGAAGAGAAGCATACTATAAGCTTTTATTTCACCGCCGCGCTGAATTATTCAGTCGGTTTGGTAATTAACGTCCCTTCAGCTTCGCCCATCACTACACGGCGTAAGGCACCAGGCTTATTCATATTAAATACGCGAATCGGTAAGTTATGGTCACGAGCCAGTGTAAATGCCGCCAGATCCATCACTTTCAGTTCACGCTCTAATACATCCTGATAGCTCAGGGTTTCATACAACGTTGCTTCCGGGTTTTTCACCGGATCGTCAGAGAACACGCCATCAACTTTGGTCGCTTTCAGTACTACATCCGCTTCAATTTCAATGCCGCGTAAACAGGCAGCAGAATCGGTAGTAAAGAATGGATTACCGGTACCCGCAGAGAAAATGACTACGCGACCATGACGCAGCAGGCTAATTGCTTCTGCCCAACTGTAATCATCACAGACGCCGTTAAGAGGGATAGCTGACATCAGACGAGCGTTCACATAGGCACGATGTAGCGCATCACGCATAGCCAGTCCGTTCATTACGGTAGCTAACATTCCCATGTGGTCGCCCACTACACGGTTCATACCGGCTTTTGCCAGGCCTGCACCGCGAAATAGATTGCCGCCACCAATAACTACACCAACCTGAATGCCTAACTCGACCAGCTCTTTAATTTCTTGTGCCATGCGGTCTAACACACTGGCATCAATGCCAAAACCTTCGGAGCCCTGTAAGGCCTCGCCACTTAATTTAAGTAGGATTCTTTGATATACGGGTTTCGCGTTAGTAGCCATAGTCTTGTTTCCTGGTTGGCTGTTTATAATGGTCTGTTTATTCTAAAAAAACGGACCGATATGGTGATCGATCCGCCTTTATGCATCAAGCTAAGTTTACTTAGTCATCGCAGCAACTTCTGCCGCAAAGTCTACTTCTACTTTCTCAATACCTTCACCCACTTCGAAGCGGATAAATTGTACAACGCCAGCTTTCTTCTCTTTCAGCAGATCGCCAACGGTTTTGCTTGGGTCCATAACGAAAGCCTGACCAGTCAGAGAGATCTCACCGGTGAACTTACGCATACGGCCTTCAACCATTTTCTCAGCGATTTCGCGAGGTTTGCCAGATTGCATAGCGATGTCGATCTGGATTTCGTGCTCACGAGTAACCACTTCAGCAGGTACGTCGTCTGGAGAAACGAACTCAGGCTTGCTTGCAGCAATGTGCATAGCAACATGCTTAACCAGCTCATCATCAGTAGTACCGGTTGCAGAAACCAGAACACCGATACGAGCACCGTGCATGTAAGCGCCCAGTCTGTCGCCTTTAACTACCTCAACGCGACGAATATTGATGTTCTCACCAATTTTCGCTACCAGCGCAGTACGCTGCTCTTCAAATTTTGCTTTTAATACTTCAACATCGCCGATGTTTTCAGCCAGTGCTGCATCAACAGCTGCGTTAGCAAAAGCCAGGAAACCGGCATCTTTAGCTACGAAGTCAGTTTCACAGTTAACTTCCATAATGACGCCAACTTTGGCATCAGCAGCGATTTTAGTCAGAATAACGCCTTCAGCAGCTACACGGCCAGCTTTCTTAGCCGCTTTTGCCTGACCTGATTTACGCATGTTGTCGATAGCCAGCTCGATATCGCCATTTGCTTCAACCAGCGCTTTCTTACATTCCATCATACCAGCACCGGTACGATCGCGAAGTTCTTTTACTAGAGCTGCAGTAATTTCAGCCATTCTCTTTATCCTCGGTTATTCTTTGTCGGATGTTCTGTTGCATAAATAAGCAAAAAGGGAGCCTGCAAAGGCCCCCTAACCAACATATCTAATACCTGGTTAATAAGGGCTCTCTAATGGAGCACGCCTTATTACTCTGCTTCGATGAAGCTTTCTTCTACAGCCTGAACGCCCTGGTCTGAACGACCTTCACGTACGGTTGCAGCAACAGCGCCAAGGTACAGTTGTACTGCACGGATAGCATCATCGTTACCAGGGATAACGAAGTTAACACCGTCCGGATCAGAGTTAGTATCAACAACAGCAAATACAGGGATACCCAGGTTGTTTGCTTCTTTGATAGCAATGTGTTCGTGATCGGCATCGATAACGAAAATTGCATCAGGCAGGCCGCCCATGTCTTTGATACCACCCAGGCTGTTCTCAAGCTTTTCCATTTCACGAGTACGCATCAGCGCTTCTTTCTTGGTCAGCTTATCGAAAGTACCATCTTGTGCCTGGACTTCTAATTCTTTCAAACGTTTGATTGACTGACGAACGGTTTTCCAGTTAGTCAGCATGCCACCTAACCAACGGTGGTTAACGTAGAATTGGTTGCAGCTCTTTGCAGCTTCTTTTACTGGCTCGGATGCAGCGCGTTTAGTACCAACAAACAGGATTTTGCCTTTGTGAGACGCGATCTTGCCTAACTCAGCCAGAGCTTCGTTAAACATTGGTACAGTTTTTTCAAGGTTGATGATATGAACTTTGTTACGTGCGCCGAAGATGAAAGGTTTCATTTTCGGGTTCCAGTAACGAGTCTGGTGACCAAAGTGTACACCAGCCTTGAGCATATCGCGCATTGATACAGTTGCCATTATTACCTCTATGAGTAAAGTTTGGGGTTATGCCTCCACGTATCCCATAACGCCGACCCCTGAACAATAATATTCCGGAGCACCCCGCCGTATGTGTCGATACGTGTGTGTTATAACGTTGATTAATGTTAGTGGAGATCTCATTGCCTAAGAACACAACAGAGTGATGTTAATAGTGCGGATTTCCGGCGCGCTTTATACCATAAAAGTGGCAATAAATGCCACTACTTACTATGAGTAATAGCGAAAAAACTATAGGGAAAGCGAAAAAATCACCGCATCACACACTTTTGACTTAGCCTGATGCGGAACGATTTATCTTAAGTCTAGCTTAATTACGGATGATTTTCCCATCCTGATATACCCATTTTCCATCCACCATAGTGCGAACTACCTGGCCAACCATCTCCATGCCGGTGAAGGGGCAGGATTTACCGCGGGTTAGCATGGCGTGCGGGTCAACAATCCACTCTTTTTTCGGGTCGATAAGCACCAGATCCGCCAGGCCGCCAACGCTCAGATGGCCACGATCTTTCCAGTCAAATGCTGCAGCCGGGCCCGCTGTCATTTTGTGAATCAGCGCCTGCAAGTTCCATTGCCCGGTTTGTACCAGACAGCTATGCAGCACGCTAAATGCGGTTTCAAATCCGGCAAATCCGCAAGGTGCTTCATTAAACTCACAGTCTTTCTCTTCATAAGCGTGTGGCGCGTGGTCTGTGGCAATGGCGTCCAGCGTGCCGTCTTTCAAACCTTCAATTAATGCAACAATATGTTCATTGGTACGCAGAGGCGGGTTAACTTTGAACGCAGAATCAAAAGACTCGATTGTTTTGTCTACCAGGCACAGATGGTGTGGCGTAACTTCAGCGGTAACCTTAATGCCTTTAGCCTTAGCTTCACGAATTAAATCTACCGCTCCTTTACTACTCACATGGGCAATATGCACATGTCCGCCGGTCATTTCCGCCAGCATAATTTCACGGGATACTGCAATATTCTCAGCTTCAGCAGGACGACCTTTCAGGCCCAGTTTGGCAGAGACACACCCCTCATGCATAACGCCATCGGCGACCAGACAACAATCTTCTGAGTGAGAAATCACCGGCAGATTAAACATGCTGGCATATTCCAGTGCAGCGCGCATCAGGCGGCCATCATTAACATAGTAACCGTCATCAGAAAACGCTCTGGCTCCGGCCTGCGCCATATCCCCAATTTCTGACAGCTCTTTACCTTCCAGACCTTTAGTCACCGCGCCGGTAATTTCTACCCGCACTACCGCATCAGTCTGAATTTTATGTTTCATACCGGCGACAATAATCGCCTGATCGATAACCGGACGAGTATTAGCCATGGTCAGAATAGTGGTAAAACCACCAGCAGCGGCCGATGCCGTACCGGTTAACAGATCTTCTTTTGCTTCTTGCCCTGGTTCACGCAGGTGGCAATGGATATCAATAAAGCCGGGGCTAACAACTAATCCGCTGGCATCAATAACTTCATCGTTCGCTTCTGCACTCAGTGATTTTCCAACCGCTGCCACTTTTCCGTTGGCAATACGAATATCCAGCACATCATCTAAACCATTAGCAGGATCGATCAGGTGACCATTTTTAATTAACCACTGTGCCATTATGCTTGTACCCCATCAGCTAAAGTTAAAGATAGAACTGCCATTCTGACTGCCACACCGTTATTCACCTGCTCTTCAATGGCTGAAAAACGCCCATAAGCCACATCCGGTGATATTTCCAGACCACGGTTCATTGGGCCTGGATGCATCACTAATACATTCTCTTTTGCCAGTTTCAAACGTTCGTCATTAATACCGAAAATACGGGCATACTCACGCGGCGTTGGGAATAATCCCTTCTTCTGGCGCTCCAGTTGAATACGTAATACGTTGACTACGTCTGCATCCGCAATGGCATCTTCCACACGATGATGGATGGCGACACCCATATCCAACATTTCTTTAGGAATTAAGGTCTTTGGCCCGCCCAGATGAACTTCCGCGCCCATTTTCAGCAAACCCCAGATATTTGATCGAGCTACCCGGCTATGCAGAATGTCACCCACAATAGCGACTTTCTTACCCGCTATAGCGCCGTGATGCTGGCGAATGGTTAACAGGTCTAATAAACCCTGAGTTGGATGCTCATGAGCCCCATCACCGGCGTTAATCACTACGGCCTTAACATAACGCGTTGCATATTGAGCGGCGCCTTCAGCACTGTGACGCATGACAATAGCATCAACACCCATTGCCTGAACGGTTAACAGGGTATCTCTCAGGCTTTCACCTTTAGCAACGCTGGAGGTAGAGGCAGCAATATTAATGACATCGGCACCCAGATATTTGCCGGCCAACTCAAAGGATGAGCGTGTTCTGGTACTATTTTCAAAGAAGACGTTAACGATTGCTTTTCCGCGCAAAGTAGATAATTTTTTGATGTCTTGCTTAGTTACCTTTTTCATTTCATCCGCGGTATTCAACACACGTTCGATATCCGCCACCGACATGTGTTCCAACCCTAAAATATGTTGGCCTCGCATTATATTTTTCGCTCCTCTGTTGAAATTTGAATCAAAAAAAACCCCTAATCTAATACTTGTCAGTATCTGATTAGGGGTTGATATCAACCTTTTTAGCTATGTGTACTCTCATCCTGCTTTGCCCAATTGACTATTAAGTGGTTTTAAAAACCTCTTACCTCACACTAAAGATAAAAGACAGCGCCCAAACCTTCTTAATTTATCAGATATTGAACCCTAGTCAATAAGTATTGGTTAGCAATCTTCATTTTTTATTTTTCAACACACATTACCCCTTATTATTGAAGGGTTATTAATACGATAAATTTGGTTCTCTTTTGCAGGACTGATACCATATTCAGATCGTGAATTGATTATCGTTGTCAGTTAACCCTGCGTCCCTTGAGCTTCGTTATGTGCTGACTCCTATCATTAGTGGACAATTTTATGGCTATTTCTATCAAAACCCCTGAAGACATTGCAAAAATGCGTGTGGCTGGTCGTCTGGCTGCTGAAGTCTTAGAAATGATCGAACAGTACGTTAAGCCTGGCGTAACTACCGGCGAACTGGATCGTATTTGTCATGACTATATTACCAACACCCAGCACGCCGTATCTGCCTGCCTTGGTTATCATGGATTTCCTAAGTCTGTCTGTATCTCCGTAAACGAAGTGGTATGTCACGGTATTCCCAGCGAGGACAAAAAGCTGAAAGATGGCGATATTGTTAATATCGACGTTACCGTAATCAAAGATGGCTTCCATGGCGATACCTCAAAAATGTATTTTGTTGGTAAACCAACCATTCTGGGTGAACGCCTGTGTCGTGTTACTCAGGAAAGTTTATATCTGGCTTTAAAAATGATTAAGCCTGGTATTCGCCTGCGCACATTGGGTAAAGCTATTCAGCAATATGTTGAAAAGCAGGGTTTCTCTGTAGTCAGAGAATATTGTGGTCATGGCATCGGTGAAGGGTTCCATGAAGAACCTCAGGTACTGCATTATGATGCAGATGACGGTGGTGTAGTATTGCAAAAAGGCATGACCTTTACCGTTGAGCCGATGGTTAACGCCGGTGATTTCCGTATTCGTACCATGAACGATGGCTGGACGGTAAAAACCAAAGATCGCAGCCTGTCTGCCCAATATGAGCACATGATTGCCGTTACTGACACCGGTTGTGAGATTCTGACCCTACGGAAAGATGATACGATTGAGGCCATTTTGACGCCAGAAGCATAATCATCTGTTTTAATATATTTTTTTGTTAAATGGCTAACTTTGGTTAGCCATTTTTGTTATTGGGCCTGGAGTATGTTTTAAATTAACTTTGAGTATAATCCGGCCAAACACCAAGGTGATATGAGTAACATCGTTTTTACGGCCGGAATATTAACCATTGCTGATTGATTAAGTTTGTCATCAATCTCAAACACCTTGCAGTGTTTGAGATTAACGCGAATGTAAACCTTACTGTTTATCCTGCATACGTTTTATCGCTTTATCATAAGCCGGATTGTCTTTTTGCTGTTTAGCTAATTTGAAATGACGTAAAGCTTCTGCGTTATCGCCTGACTGCTCATAGATACGGGCAATATTGAAATAGGATGAAGCTCTAACCGTATTAGCATTATTACCATTCGCTAACGCTATCGCCTTGCGGTTAGCCCAAATAGCTTCGGCAACGCGATTTTGTTTTTGATAGGCCAGACCTAAGTTGCTGTATGCCTGACTGTAGGTTCCATCCTGCTCAATGGCTTGCTGATAAAAACTCACGGCATCATCCAGTTTATTTGCGTGATAAGCAGCTTCACCGCTGGTATTCAGTGCACGGGCCGCTGAACTATTTATTGGCTGGGCACTCATGGGGTTAGCCGTAGAACTATCGTTCAAAAGTGGAGTAAGGGCAGGCTCAACAGACGGTCGGTCAGATCCGCCTGAGGATAAGGAAGTCAATGTATTGATATCTTCAAAATCCCCATTAGGGTTTAAACGGAAGACCGTCCACAGATTACCAGTATGACTAACAGGTACATCATAAGTACGCACTAATGACTGACCGACATAAACAAAGACTTTAGCTTTGCTGGCAGACAATGCACTGCTGTTTGTGTCAGTACGGTTAGTAAAATCGTGTACTGCGTAAATATAACTTTGACCAAACTGCTTTTTCTGAATGGTAATGGTTTCCGGACCATAGCTATCAGTATCATCAACATCTAACTCTGCATCATCACCCTGCTTATTTTCAAAGAATATATGATTACCTGAGTAGACTAAGTGAGAGTCCAAATCTTCAGGTTTTTCCCCCCAACTTAAAACAATACGCATCCCATCCAGATTTTTCATTACCGGGCTCATGGCATAGGTCAATCCGTTGCACGGACACTTAACCACTAAATCTGAAAATCCACTTTTTTTGATAATCAGCAAGCTGTCAGCGGCAACGGAAAAAGGGCTATTCAGAGTTACATTTCCCTGAGCATCGGTGTTACCCACTATGCTCTGCTCGCCATTCTTTTGCAGTACAACTTCTGCACCGGAAATACGTTTATCTTTAATTGTTGCGTCCAGTACGTTAACCGTTACTGAATCAGCCAAAACAACAGGGGAAAAAAGAACAACAAATAAAGAAATTACCAGAGGACGAAAACCCAGCATAAAAAATCCTTTTATATAACAGATAAATAGATTACGTCACTTAAGATACTCACATAGCTGTGTGACACATGAAATTCAGTCGCGATTTTAATACATTGAACATACAAGGGCGAATCAATAATGTGTAATTTCTCTTGTATCGTTCTCTGCAGGGCTATGTTTGATTAGTTATGTTATTAATAACTCTCTCGTTGCGTTTTCTATGCTTTCATCTGGCGAATTTTCAGGTTTACAGGTAGCTTAAGTAGTAGTGTGTTGTCCTTTACGGCAACGATTGATTATTGTGTGATTAACTCCGCTATCAGAAGGTTATTGTCACTATGTTTGAGCACGTTTTGCTGAAAAAGCCCTGCGATCCCTCCTGTTTAAGTAACAGTGAATTGACATTACCTAATTTGAAGCAAGAATTGGAACGTTTTCAGTCCTGGCTGAAGGAAGCTTTTGCAGCAGACGTGGCTGTTGATGAGCTACTTAAAGCCCGTTCAGACTATATCGACCACCTGCTACAACGACTCTGGCTCTTTCACGGTTTTATTAAGCCAACGGCAAAAGGATTGGCTAATCGCAGTGGACTCGCGTTAATTGCTGTTGGTGGCTACGGCCGCAGCGAACTACATCCGCTTTCTGATATTGATATTTTAATTCTCAGCAACCAACCATTAGACGAAGAGCAATCCCAGCGGGTTGGAGAAATCATCACCTTACTGTGGGATTTAAAGCTGGAGGTAGGCCATAGTGTACGAACCCTGGAACAGTGTCTGGAAGAGAGTATTGCCGATCTGACCGTTGCCACCAATCTGATTGAATCACGATTAATTTGTGGTGATGTAGCGTTATTTCTCTCACTGCAAAAACATATTTTCGGGCAGGAAATCTGGCCATCAGATACCTTCTTTCACGCCAAGTGTCAGGAGCAGGAAGAACGCCATCAGCGTTACCACGGTACCAGCTATAACCTTGAGCCTGATATTAAAGCCAGCCCGGGGGGCTTAAGAGATATTCATACTTTGTTATGGGTAGCCCGCCGCCATTTTGGCGCGACCTCTCTTGATGAGATGGTGAGCTTTGGTTTTTTAACCCCCGCAGAATGCACCGAGCTGGAAGAGTGTCAGGCTTTCTTATGGCGAATTCGTTTTGCTCTGCATCTGATTCTGCCCCGCTACGACAACAGACTGCTGTTCGATCGGCAACTTAGTGTTGCTACCCTCTTGGGCTATAAAGGCGAAGGTAACCGCCCAATTGAACGTATGATGAAGGATTACTATCGCGTTACCCGTCGGGTTGCAGAGCTTAATCATATGCTATTACAGCTGTTTGATGAGGCAATTTTAGCCGTTGACCATACCGATAAACCACAAATTCTGGATGAGCGTTTTCAGCTACGCGGTCAGTTAATTGATTTGCGCGATCCAAATTTGTTTATTGAACAGCCGGAAACTATTCTGGGATTATTCTACCGTCTGGTCAGCAATCCCGACATTAAAGGTATTTATTCAACCACTTTGCGCCACCTGCGCTATGCTCGCCGCCATTTGAAACAGCCGCTGTGTGAGCTCCCCGCCGCTCGTCAGTTGTTTATGGCCATTTTGCGCCATCCTGGCGCCGTCAAACGGGCGATTGTACCAATGCATCGCCACAGCGTACTGGCGGCCTATATGCCACAGTGGGGGAAGATTGTCGGCCAAATGCAGTTTGACCTGTTCCACGTCTATACCGTTGATGAACATACTATTCGAGTGCTGCTAAAGTTGGAAAGTTTTGCCGATGAAGAAACCCGTCAGGCTCACCCGCTCTGTGTAGAACTTTTCCCCCGTTTGCCAAAACAGTCATTATTGTTCATGGCCGCGTTATTTCACGATATCGCAAAAGGCCGTGGAGGTGATCACTCCACTCTCGGTGCAGAAGACGCTAAAGATTTTGCTATATTGCACGACCTCAACTCTAACGAAGTTGATTTAGTCAGTTGGCTGGTCAGGCAGCATCTGTTGATGTCAGTAACCGCTCAGCGCCGTGATATACAAGACCCGGAAGTCATACAGCAATTTGCTGCCGAAGTACAAACGGAAACCCGATTACACTATCTGATTTGTCTTACCGTAGCTGATATCTGTGCCACCAACGAACCGTTATGGAATAGCTGGAAACAGAGTTTGTTACGTGAGCTCTATTTTGCCACAGAGAAACAACTGCGCCGTGGTATGCAATATCGACCGGACTTAAGAGAGCGAGTTCGTCATCATCGCGCTCAGGCATTGGCTCTGTTACGACGGGATAATATTGACGAAGCCGCACTGCACAATTTATGGGGCCGATGCCGGGCCGACTATTTTCTACGCCATACGCCGGGCCAGTTAGCCTGGCATGCCCGCCATCTGGTCAATCATAAATCCAATAAGCCACTGGTACTTATTAGTCCTACTCCTAATCGGGGTGGAACAGAAATCTTTATTTATAGTCATGACCGGCCTTATCTGTTTGCTGCGACCGTCGGTGAACTGGACAGAAAAAATTTGAGTGTTCACGATGCGCAAATTTTTACTAACCGCGATGAGATGGCAATGGACAGCTTTATTGTGCTGGAACCTAACGGTAAGCCTCTGACCCCAGACCGCCATCAAACTATTCGGGAAGGATTAGAGCAAGCGTTAACACAGCCGGTGTATGAACGCCCGCGCCCGCGTATGCTATCTTCTAAACTTCGCCACTTTAATGTTGCCACTCACGTAACCTTCTTACGAGGCCATAGCGAACGGAGAACCTATATGGAACTGGTTGCCCTTGACCAGCCGGGGCTACTGGCCAGAGTGGGTGAAGTTTTTGCTGATTTGGGGTTATCGCTACACAGTGCACGAATCTCCACTATTGGAGAACGGGTTGAAGACTTGTTCATTCTCACAAACAGTGAACGAACAGCGTTATCTTCTGAAATATGCGAACTTTTGAAACAAAGGTTGACAGAAACCCTGAATCCAACGGATAAATATGGCCCCCAATAATATTCCTTTAAATACACGACATCAGGAAAAGAGATGCAGCAGTTAAAAACCGTTATAGAAACCGCCTTTGAGCGCCGTGCTGAAATTACTCCGGCGAATGCAGATACCGTTCTTCGTGAAGCTGTTAAGCAAACTATTGCTAAATTAGACAGCGGTGAATTACGCGTTGCCGAAAAGATCAACGGTGAGTGGGTCACACATCAGTGGCTGAAAAAAGCGGTTCTGCTTTCGTTCCGTATTAGTGACAATATCGTTATGGATGGTGCAGAAACCCGCTATTTCGATAAAGTTCCAATGAAATTTGCTGACTATGATGCAGCGCGTTTCCAGCGTGAAGGTTTCCGCGTAGTTCCACCAGCCAGCGTTCGTCAGGGGGCTTTTATCGCTCGTAACACCGTGCTGATGCCATCTTATGTCAACATTGGCGCTTATGTGGATGAAGGCTCTATGGTTGATACTTGGGCAACCGTAGGCTCCTGTGCTCAAATCGGCAAAAATGTTCACCTGTCCGGCGGTGTGGGTATCGGTGGTGTACTTGAACCACTGCAAGCTAACCCAACCATTATCGAAGATAACTGTTTTATCGGCGCCCGTTCTGAAGTAGTGGAAGGCGTAATCGTTGAAGAGGGTTCAGTTATCTCTATGGGTGTTTATATCGGCCAAAGCACTCGTATTTACGATCGCGAAACTGGTGAAATCCATTATGGTCGCGTTCCGGCTGGCTCAGTTGTGGTTTCAGGTAACCTGCCGTCTAAGGATGGTAAATACAGCCTGTACTGTGCGGTTATCGTGAAAAAGGTTGATGCCAAGACTCGCGGTAAAGTGGGGATTAACGAGCTGTTACGGACGATTGATTAATTATTCCCACTAATATAAATCAAATTCAAAACGCGGGTAATACCGCGTTTTCATTTCATCAAACTCAAACTAAAAATCACCCCAAAACTCAATATATTTTGGCTCTTCTGGCGCATCAAAATGCTCTGGCAGTGAAAAACTAAATTCATGTGCAAAATAGCTCGCCAGATCGTAACCGTAATAAATGATATCCATCTGATAGACGGAAAATACCGGATTACCGGTTTCATCAGGTGTCGCAGGAATATAGCGATGAGAGTAGATTGGGATAAGTTTAGGGTATGTGTAGAAATATTGACTAACAATAACTTTTCTCTCTTCTGCACTCGCCGGCCTTTCTCCCCATGATTGTTCCCAATAGCTATTATTCTCCACATCAAACAACATCCCTTCCAGCGGCCAATTAATACGCTGTTCAACCTGCTGTTTTTCTGCAGGGGAATGCAAGCCTGCTCGCCAGTTTACAAACCGATCTGAAACAGGCAGTGCCATTTGAAGCAATTGCTTCAGGTCAGGAGGAAAAGTGACTTGAAACTCTCGCTGAATCTTAACAAGCTCATCATCACTTAAGCCCTCAGCAAAGCTAACACCGCACTGTTTCAGACGCTTAATCAGTAATGTTATCTGTGAAATATTCATGATGTTACGCCAGTCCCCAGTTTAATGAGCCTTCACGATTAATATTTAAATACCAGTTTTTATCCAGCCGCCTGTCCGAGTACTCTTCATTTAACAGAGAGGTTGCTTTTCTGATAATCTCCGCCACTTTCCCCGGCGTTAGCGGTTTCAGCTGAAAATAATCTCTCACCCTGTCTTGCTGCTCCGGCGTAACTGCATTGATGATATCACCGTAAAATAGCCATGGATTATGAAACTGATAATGCACCGTTAACCAGGGATAAGCTTTTCGCCCGGCAACCCAAACTCGTAAAAAAAGATAGTCGCCATTCGCCGCATCAGGATCCCATAAAACTCGCCAGAAAAAATCACAGCCATCAACCTGGATCCTACGTAACTTCATACGCATGTTTATTCCTTTTTAAACATTAGGGTAGTGATTGATATCCCCTGCTATAATAATTATTACACCGTCATAAAAATAAATCAGGAAGGTTTTCTTATGTACGATAATCTCACCAGTCTCGGTATTACCAATCCTAAACAGATCGACCGCTATAGCCTGCGTCAGGAAGCCAGTAACGATATTTTAAAAATCTATTTCCGTAAGGAAAAAGGGGAGTTTTTTGCTAAAAGCGTCAAATTCAAATATCCACGTCAACGCAAAACTGTTTTAGCTAATCCAGGTGCTGAGAAGTCCTATAAAGAAGTTCATGAGATCAGCCCTAACCTTCGTCACGTCATTGAAGAACTTGATAAGATTTGTCACGGAGAACGTATTGAGGTCGACATAAAGAAAAAGATTCTTTCCGATTTGCGCCATCTCGAACAAGTTGTTACCCATAAGATTGCTGAAATCGAGGCCGATCTGGAAAAGCTGACGGAAAAAGAGAATGGTAAGTAAGTGCCATCCGGCAAGATAAACTTTAATCCTGACGCGGTATACAGAAAGTAAAAATCCACCTTAAATAACCGGTGGATTTTTACTTTACAACTCGATGGCTATAATAAGAAACCACGTCTAAACCAGACTACCCCAATGTTTAACCCAGTCGGCAGCAAACACCTCCGGTTCAGAAACTTCGCTTGAATCAATAATCAATATATCCCCAAGCCGGGTCGCGCCTTGTTCCTGCAACAACGCATCAAACTTTTTACCCGCGCCGCAGAAGTTCTCATAGTTGCTATCTCCCAGTGCAATTACGCCATAACGTAACCCCGGTTGATGACCTAAAGAATCTTTAATATCATAAAATAGCGGCTCAATAGAGCCAGGCAAATCGCCCTGTCCGGTAGTTGAAGTCACGACCAGAACATGCTCCTGCTCATAGTTCTGCCACTCATCCAGAGTCCCTTCATCAAACACGGCAACATCATGCCCTTGTTCTTGTAACAGGGTTTGAGCTTCTTCAGCAACCATCTGGGCATTACCGTATACGGTACCAACAAAAATTCCTATTTTTGCCATCGCTTTTTCTCTCAATTTTAACGGGTTATCTGACAGAACTATCCTGAGTTATTGCCAAATTAATTTCAACCCCATTATATTCAGGGCATTGCGAAGTCCATCCAAATTCTGTCATTAAGTTCTGCCAGCGAGAATCCCAGGGAGCAGAAATAAGTAATGGTTGATGCGTAACTGGATGCTGAAGCGCTAAATGGCTGGCATGTAACATCAAACCCTGACAGCCAAAATGTTCCGCTACTGCACGGTTATGACGCAAATCACCATAGGCACTATCGCCAATAATAGGATGGAAAATATGTTTCATATGACGACGGAGTTGATGTTTACGACCCGTTTGAGGGGTCAGCTCAACCAGACTATAGCGAGCGGTATCATAAGGCCCAACGGCAATCGGCACCTCAACCTGTGATAATCCCCGGTAATGGCTGACGGCAGGCTGAGCCTCTTTATCCTGTTTAGCAAACTTATCGGCAATCTTATCCAGCTGTTCTACCAGAGGGTAGTCAATGGTATCGGCTTCATGAACATGCCCTCTAACCACTGCATGATAAACCTTACCGATCTGATGATGTTCAAACTGCTGAGACATTTGGCGAGCAACGTCGCTGGAAAGTGCCATCAACAGCACACCTGACGTAGGTCTATCAAGGCGATGCACAGTAAAAACATGCTGACCAATCTGGTCACGCACCGTTTGCATTACCACCACTTTTTCATGACGATCAAGCCAACTGCGATGAACCAGCCATCCGGAAGGTTTATTTACCGCTACCAGATGTTCATCCTGATACAAGATATCCAGCATTAGAGGACTTCTTTATTGAGTAGTCGATCGATACGGTGAAGGGCATCAATCAACGATTGATGATTTTCAGCGCGCGAACTGAATGCTTCTTCAAAATAAGGTGCAATGGCGATACGAGCGGGTAATGGATTATGCCCTTCTACCAGTGCCCGCATACGAGGAATAAATACCCACTGTAACCACGCCTCGGGCGACATAGTATCAATGCAGAAAGGTTCACTACTTTCGAATACGCTAAGTTCAGGTGCACAAGAACTCCATAATGCTTGCTCCTGCATCAACTGCTCAATTTCCCCCAGCAATTGCCAAACCTGATTATCTAAACTCATTATTTTCTCTTGAAATTGACACGACAGACGGATCTGAAAGGCTGAAAAAAGAGGCTTATCATATCACTTTGAGAATGGTGGGTAAAAAATCAAATATTGAAGGACAAAAACAAGAAAGGCCCACTGTAATCTACAGTGGGCCTGGTGCGTTATATAGCTTATCCGGCTATGCGCGTTGCTTCCCTGCTCAATCCTTGAAAAATTGTCCTGTCGGTTATCCTAACCTTGCTATCCTTTGCAGCGTCCTACTTTCTTCCTTGTCTCGTCATCCTGCATCATCCTGATGCTCTTCCTTGCTAGTCGTCCTGACCCCCTACACTCCGGTAGGTACTCATTCTCCATCCTGGAGGTGTCCGCTAGTTTTTTCCTTAAACTTTCCTGTGCTACCATCCTGATAGCGTCAATCCCTGATTGTCTTCCTGACTTTCTACATTCCTGGTAGAATTGATTTTCATCCTGAAACTGTCCGTTAGTTCTATCCTGAACTATCCTTCATCTTCCTGATGATATCCTGAGCTCTTCCTAAGCGAATCCACTTGCTTTATCCTAAAGCCGTATCATCCTGATACAGTCCTTATTCCTGAGCTCCCTTTCGATGGACATAGAATCGCTTAATTTCCTCTGTCTCACAATATACCCTGTGAGACTTACATCCTGTAAGACAGCATTCAAACAAGCGAAAATTGACTTAGTTAATTGATATTTATAAATATTATTTAAAAGCTATTTTGTAAATTGACGATATGTCTCACAGGGCTTGTAGGATATATCTCACAAGGTAGCGCGCAGCCATTGTAAGACTCTCATCCTATTTAGTTCAAAAAACTCACTTGCGGTTCAAGTTTTTGCAGAAATACCGTTAATGATTCAGCCAGCGTTTCTCGTTTAGTGGTACCAAAATGTTCAAGCACCACCTCACCGGACAGATTACACAGAGAGACCATTTCCATTTCAGAATCTGTGGTAGCAATAAATAACGTAGGAACCAGCTTTAATCTGCGCTGCGTCACCAGATGCCCAATCAGATTCTCCTGCAACCGAATGAAGTCTTCATCGCTCCAAACCTGAATCAGCGATAATTCCAGCCCCTCAAAACGAGCGGTCATATCCCCGGCATACTGTGAGGTATAAAACTGAGCGCCCTCTTCTCTCAGCGATATATTCAGCGCTCGCTCAACATTAGCCAGAGAAGGTTCAGAGCCAAAGGGCTGGGGTAACCAGAGCACCGATTCATCCTGAGTGCGGACAATACAGGGAGAAGCTACGCCATACAGCATTTCACTGGCTGGTTCATGACCGGCCTTTTGCTGCCACAAATCAATAAAAGAGGTGGTGAACTGGGTCAAGGCGGAGATTACGGGATATGTCATATTTATCTCAAAGATTGCGTTACACTATATGGCAAATTTTCAATGATTATAGCGTTATTCCCTTCCGGGGGTAACCGTGGAGTAATAGCATGACTTCCCATTATCAAGATAATCAGGCGCTATCAGCGCTTAAGCTGGGTAAAAAAACCGCCTATATCGACCACTATGATGCCTCGCTGCTACAGCCTGTTCCACGTAGTTTGAATCGTGACCCACTGGGATTAAGCGCTACAGCTCTGCCATTTCACGGTGCAGATATCTGGACACTGTATGAACTATCCTGGCTTAACAGCCGGGGGCTACCACAGGTGGCCGTTGGTGAAGTTCATATTGATGCAAACAGTGTTAATCTGGTTGAATCAAAAAGCTTTAAACTTTATCTCAACAGCTTCAATCAAACCCCGTTTGGCAGTTGGGAAGATGTTCAGCAGGTACTCACGCGAGATTTGTCGCTGTGTGCTCAAGGCGATGTCAGCGTCAAACTGATTCGTCTGGAACAGTTGACCGGAGAGACTATTGGCACCTTTGACGGCGAATGTATTGACGATCAGCCAATAGAGATTACCCATTACGATTTTGACGACACATTGCTGAAGCAGGCAACAGAAAAACACGCACCCGTAGTTGAAGAGACTCTGGTCAGTCACCTGCTAAAATCCAACTGTCTGATCACCAATCAACCTGACTGGGGGTCTGTAGAGATTCGTTATCGGGGCCCCCAAATTAACCGCGAAGCACTGTTGCGCTATATTGTCTCTTTCCGCCACCACAATGAATTTCATGAACAATGTGTAGAGCGGATCTTCAATGATATTCAACGCTATTGTCATCCGGAAAGCCTCAGCGTGTATGCCCGCTATACCCGACGAGGTGGTCTGGACATTAATCCTTATCGGACAAATACTCAATTCGTACCCCAAACTAAGCGTCTGGCCAGACAATAGCCAGCGTTGCTTGAATAAAGTATCAAAAACAGCAAAGATAGTGCGATAAATCATAATATTAAGTGATACTTCGCAATATTTATGTAAATGACAGTAAAAAGCACAAGATTACCGTGAATGGTTTCCAGAACATCAGTAAAGTAAGGAGACTTAGGTAAAAACGGTAAGTACCATTATCTGAACAAACAGAAAAGCTTGCCGTTACTCTTTTAGCAAACTTTTCAATAACCTCAACGTTAGGGAGTTGGTTTGATTACACATATTAGCCCACCATTAGGTTCTATGGACCTGCTGTCACAGCTTGAGGTGGATACATTAAAAAGAACTGCCAGCAGTAATCTCTATCATCTATTTCGCAATTGTTCGCTGGCTGTGCTGAATGCCGGTAGCAAAACAGACAACAGTAAAGAGTTACTGGATCGTTATAAATCATTTGATATTAACGTTCTGCGTCGGGAGCGCGGCGTTAAGCTGGAACTGATTAATCCACCGGAAGAAGCCTTCGTCGATGGGCGCCTGATCCATTCAATCCAGGCTAACCTGTTTGCGGTTTTACGCGACATTCTGTTTGTTCACGGTCAACTCACTCAGGCATTACAACACCAGAGAATGGATCCTGATAATTCCGTTCATTTAACCAATCTGGTATTTTTCATCCTGCGCAACGCACGTGCCCTGCACGTTGGTGAAGAGCCGAATATGGTGGTTTGCTGGGGTGGACACTCAATCAATGAAACCGAGTATCTGTATGCCCGTAAAGTAGGCAATCAGTTAGGGCTACGTAAACTCAATATCTGTACGGGATGCGGCCCTGGCGCTATGGAAGCACCAATGAAAGGGGCAGCCGTTGGTCATGCTCAACAGGCTTACAAAGATAGTCGGTTTATTGGTTTAACCGAACCATCGATTATTGCCGCTGAACCACCAAATCCATTAGTCAATGAACTGCTCATTATGCCGGACATTGAAAAACGTCTGGAAGCCTTTGTGCGCATTGCTCACGGTATTGTGATTTTCCCTGGCGGTGTAGGTACCGCAGAAGAGCTGCTTTATCTGTTGGGTATTCTGATGAATCCGGAAAATAAGGATCAGAAACTTCCTCTGGTGCTTACCGGCCCGAAAGAGAGTGCCGATTATTTCGAAGTGCTTGATCAGTTCATTTTAAGTACCTTGGGTGAGCAGGCGCGTAAACACTATAAAATCATCATAGACGATCCGGAAGAAGTGGCTCGGGTGATGAAAAACGGTATGTCCGCGGTAAAAGAAAGCCGTCGGGCAACCGGAGATGCCTACAGCTTTAACTGGTCAATTAAGATTGCCCCTGATCTACAGCACCCATTTGAGCCGAGCCATGAAAATATGGCAAACCTGAACCTCTACCCTAATCAGCCACCGGAACAATTAGCTGCAGCACTACGCAGAGCCTTTTCTGGCATAGTCGCAGGGAACGTAAAAGATGTGGGTATTCAGGCGATTGAGCAATATGGTCGCTACAAGATTCATGGCGATCCACAAATGATGAAAGACATGGACAAACTGCTACAAGGCTTTGTTGCACAGCATCGTATGAAGTTGCCGGGTTCGGTTTATACCCCTTGTTATGAGATCTGTACCTAACCAACTTCATGCAATAACCATTAACTCTGCCGGAGGTCACTCCGGCAGCTTACGGATAAGCGAAACCTATGCCTATACACCTGCTGATTGTTGATGCTCTCAACCTGATTCGCCGTATTCATGCGGTTCAAGGTTCCCCTTGCGCTCCCACTTGTGTACGTGCTCTGGAACAGCTTATTCAGCACAGCCACCCTACTCATGCGGTTGCCGTTTTTGATGATGAACAACGTAATAGTGGTTGGCGACATACACTCTACCCCGACTATAAAGCGGGTCGTTCACCAATGCCGGAATCACTGGTAGATGAATTACCACAGCTAAAGGCGGCTTTTGAGCAGGCTGGTGTTACCTGTTGGCAATCCAGCGGTGATGAAGCTGACGATTTGGCCGCAACGCTGGCGCACCATATCAGCCAGAGAGGCTATCAAGTAACTATTGTGTCAACGGATAAAGGTTACTGCCAACTGTTGGCCCCGACCTTACGCATCCGCGACTATTTTCAAAAACGCTGGCTGGATGTTCCTTTTATTGAACAGGAGTTTGGTGTCAAACCTGCCCAATTAACGGATTTTTGGGGATTAGCCGGTATCAGCAGCAGCAAGATCCCCGGCATTGCAGGAATTGGTCCCAAAGCGGCGGCGACACTACTTAACCAATATGTAACGCTGGATGGAATTTACCAACAGATAGATAGCGTGCCGGATAAGTGGCGCAACAAGTTAATTGAGCATAAAGCGCTGGCTTATCTGTGTCGGGAAATCGCCACGTTAAAACAAGATATTCAGTTAGAGGGAAATCTTCAGCAACTTCGGCTAAATGAAAATAAGATGAATGAAGATAGCCTCAATTAAACAAAAAGCCCCGCAGTATCTTCACCACAGGGCCAAATTAAGTTAATTACCTTTTATCAGCAATTAATCCCGCTCATCACGACGACCGGGTATCGACGCCCAAATACGACGAACGTGCACAGTAACCTCTTCACGATCGTGATAAAGCTGCTTCGCATTAATTTGTGCGTTAATACCATTCTCTTTTAGCTTATCTTCAATGGCTTTCAAATTCTGACACACTTCTTCGTAGCGTTTTTTCATCGGCAACTTTAGGTTGAAAATGGCTTCGCGACACCATCCCTTGATTAGCCAGTCGGCCATCAGGTTAGCTACCCGCCAGGGCTTTTCCACCATGTCACACACTACCCAATAGTTTGTCGAGTTGCTCGGTTCATAGCGGAATCCATCTTCACGATGATGGGTTACCTGACCGGTATCCATGATGCTCTGCGCCATGGGGCCATTATCTACCGCATCTATCATCATGCTGCGCTGAACTAACTGATAGGTCCAACCGCCAGGACAGGCACCAAGATCGACCGCTCTCATACCGCTGGCTAAACGTTCATCCCATTCATCAGCAGGAATAAACACATGAAATGCTTCCTCCAGTTTAAGGGTTGAACGACTGGGTGCCTCTGCCGGAAACTTCAGACGTGGGATGCCCATAAAGAATGGTGAATTATTATTGCTGTATGAGTAGCCGACATAGCAGCAACCGCTGGCAATAAAGAACACATGAATCACCGGACGACGTAAATTTTCTTTCGCCAGTAAAATGCCACGCTCACGCATTACCTGCCGTAATGGAACCGTCAGCTTACGACAAAACTTCAACAGCTCTTTACCGTCATTCGTATCGGGTACTTCAACCCGCACTTCACCGGCGTTTTCCACTACACCCTGTATCATTCCGACGATAGGAGAAACACGATCCTCTACCGGCAAATCTTTTAGCAAATCGCCAACAACCAACATCTGGCGGGCGAAAATGAGCGAATTAAAAGGAAGCTCTTTTACCAGACGATCCGCATCTTCATGCTGATAACATTCAAACAGCACATAGCCACTGTTATCTTTGACCCGGGGAAAGCCATAGACTTCCAGCTTAGCCGCTTTTTCTGCAATCTCTGCCGCACATTCTTTCTCGAATCCCGGGCGACAATACAACGCTACTTTATTCACTATTCAACCTTTTTACTCAGGCGTAATGCACCAACCAGCAGCAGAGCCCAACCAATTAAAAAACAAAAACCGCCAAGTGGCGTGATATAAGGCCACATGCCAATAGAAGTCAGCGCCAGCCAATACAGGCTTCCGCTAAACAACACAATACCTACGGCAAGAAAAGCCGCGCTACGCCGAAACCAAATGTTGTCTCGTAACTGAACCGCAACCCCTAACGCCAGTAAGGCCAGAGTATGCATTCCCTGATAATCAAGACCAGTACGCAGCCACGCCATTTGCTTAACGTCCAGAATTTTACTCAAACCGTGAGCACCAAACGCCCCAAGAGATACAAAAATAAAGCCGCTTATGGCGGCAAGTACCAGAATCCAACGACTATTCATTATCATTTATACCTTTAAATGTAAGCGTTATAGCCAAACCTGCTGGAATTCTACCGGTAAATCCGACTTTATATAATCACTGTTTTGATTTTTGATGAGATCTATTCTTCATAGCGCAGATAAACGCTCTGCTGTTCGCTACTGGCAAGTGCCAGAATCCACTCGCGAAACGAGGCAATCTTACCTAATTCCGCCTGACTTTCATGGCATACTAAATAAAACGCATTTTTACTGGCTAAGGCATGATTAAACGGACAAACCAAACGGCCCGATTCAATTTCCGCTAATGCCAGAACGTTATTTACCACTGCCACACCCTGACCGTGAACGGCAGCCTGAACCACCATTGCCGTATGGCTAAATATTGGCCCCTGCTGCACATTTATATGCTGTAAACCTAATTGCCGAATATATGCCTGCCAGTCTCGGCGGGAGGCATCATGCAACAATGTATGATGCTCCAGCGCCTCTGGTGAAGTCAGCGGATGAGCGCCCATCATCAACGTAGGGGAACATACCGGAATCAAATACTCGGCATACAACGGCTCAACCCTTAACCCTGACCAGTTGCCGCGACCATAAAAAATCGCCACATCCACATCATCCGATATTTTCCATTCATCACGGTCAATAGCCTGAATTCGTACATCAATTTCCGGGTGAAGCTGATGAAATCCTGACAGGCGGGGTACCAGCCACTGAATAGCAAAACTGGTGGGGACGCTAACCGTTAATGCCCCTTTCGCACTACGCGCCTGTAGTTTACGCGTGGCTTCATTGAGAGAGGCGAATATCTCTTTTATATCCAGATAATAACTTTGCCCCTCTTCGGTCAGTAACAGAGAACGATTACGACGACGAAAAAGCTTAAGGCCGAGAAAATCTTCCAACGACTTAATTTGATGACTAACTGCGGCCTGTGTCACAAAAAGCTCTTCAGAAGCTTTAGTAAAGCTAAGGTGGCGAGCAGCGGAATCAAATACCCTTAATGCGTTTAATGGAGGTAATCTCTTCATAAGATTGATAATACTTCCCGGCTCTGGTGATAATTGGCGAATTGCTTAGCTATTTCAGCCATTCACGCATTAGTTTTTCTAATGCGTTACATTATAAATTGTCCGTTGTACATATACCAGCAAATACCTATAGTGATGGCACTTCCTAAGCCGGAACGAAAAATGTGTTTTTTGAATGAAGGGCGCATTTTGGCTTTGTGGTTGTGATGTTGTGTTTGCTAATTTTCCTGACATTTGTCAGGTGCAATCATTAATTCACTGATTTCTTTGGGTTAATGATGATTTTATTTTCTGAACATTTACCCTGTCTGTCCATAGTGATTACAGTAGCACCGCCAAGGCGGTGCTTTTTTTTATTCTGTTTTTGGTCAGGCCGCTGCGTAATTAGTACGGCTGCTTAACATACTCTTTCATTTCGCTCTGTTTTATCTGCTTTTCGCCATCAAAGCGAGTCTCATAAGTCACCATACCGGTGCTCTCATCAACCTGTGGCTCTCCCACCGTGATAATTTTGGTGCCATCTTGCATAGTCATCTCATAATGGCTGGAACAGCCAGCTAAACCTAACGTGAGAGCCAGTGCAGCAGAGGCAAGAATAAAACGTTTCATAAACTATTCCTTACGATTAAACAGGTTGTACCCTAAATAATTCTGGGGGCAGGTACGCAACCAACGCGCCTGCAACTTGTGAAGTACGGCGGATATATTACGCCTGATAAAAGCCATACTATCATCTTAAATCTCTTTAACTATCTTCTGAAAAGCGTCTGACTGCAAATAAAATTAGCGGCAATTAATGGTGTTCTTTCAACTCGCTGCTAGTACAATCAGAATTATTGCAGACAAATGTTATCAACATTTAATACCCACAGCGAATGGCCTCTTATGAAATCGTTTAATCCTGGTTTATTTCGCCAACAGTTTCCTGCACTAAGTGAGGCAGGCTGTTATCTGGACACGGCAGCAACGGCACTTAAACCCCTGTCAGTGATTAACGCAACCAAAGAGTACTATGCCCATAATGGCGCCACGGTACATCGTAGTGCCCATACGGCAGCACAGCACGCTACCGAACAGTTTGATAACGCCCGTCAGCGGGTAGCTCAACTACTCAATGCCGCCAGTGAACGACAAATTGTCTGGACCAAAGGCACCACAGAGGCCATCAACTTAGTGGCTCAAAGCTATGCCAGACCACGCCTGCAACCAGGTGATGAGATCGTTGTCACCGAGTCAGAACATCACTCAAACCTTATTCCCTGGCTAATGGTTGCCAAACAAACCGGCGCTAAAGTCATTAAATTACCGCTCAATAAATGGTTTATGCCCGACCTGAACCAGCTACCGGCGTTGCTAAATAGCAAAACTAAAATTTTAGCTATCGGTCATATGTCAAATGTCACTGGCGGTTGCCCTGACCTTAAGCTGGCTATCAGCCTTGCTCACCAAAATGGGACTATCGTCATGGTTGATGGTGCACAAGGTGTGGTGCACGCGCCACCAGATGTTCAACAACTCGATGTCGATTTCTATGCCTTTTCCGCCCATAAACTCTATGGCCCAACCGGAATTGGTGCCCTGTATGGCAAAGCAGAACTACTGGCTGAAATGTCTCCCTGGCAAGGGGGCGGGAAGATGCTAACTCAGGCATCATTTCATGGATTTGAAGCTCAGCCAGTTCCTGAATGTTTTGAAGCGGGTACACCTAACATCGCCGGTGTCATTGGCGTTGGTGCCGCATTGTCATGGCTTAATACTCAGGATATTGCTGAGGCGGAACGCTATTCTTGTGCCTTGGCTCAAGCTGCCTACGACCAGCTGTCATCTATTCCCGGTTTTATCAGTTATCGTGCCCCTGGCAGCAGCCTGCTGGCATTTAATATCGAGGGCTTTCACCACAGTGATGTGGCAACTCTGCTTTCAGAGCAAGGAGTAGCGATTCGTTCCGGGCAGCATTGTGCTCAGCCATTGTTGGATGCCATGGGCGTAAGCGGTACACTGAGAGCCTCATTTGCCCCTTACAATCAGCTGTCAGATGTAGATCGGTTGTATGATGCATTAACCCACGCGCTTTCATTACTGGAGTAATCATGCTGGCTCCTCACCCTTTTGGTACCGATATTGGTACAGAGCAACTACTCAGTCTGTTTAGTGATAAAAAGCAGTGGGAAGATCGCTATCGTCAACTGATCCAATTGTCAAAGCAGCTACCGCCATTACCAGAAGCGCTAAAACAACAACAGCTGGAATTAAAGGGCTGTGAAAACCGGGTATGGTTGGGGCATCAGCGCAATGAAGATGGTACGCTGCACTTTTACGGTGACAGCGAAGGAAGAATTGTAAAAGGTATTCTGGCAATCCTGCTCGCTCAAATTGAAGGTCAAACGCCACAGCACATCGTAAAACTCGACCTGATGCAGCTATTTGATCGGTTAGGAATTCACCAACAACTCAGTGCTTCCCGCTCTCAGGGGCTGGATTCGCTGGTTAATACTATAGAGAAAATAGCGCTTCTCTATATTTAATAACGTGATGTTTTATTCATTCACACCTACGTTATATCAAGGATGAACAATGAAAATTATTCAGACATTATTACTATCAATTTCATTAAGTTTTGCTGCAAATGCCAGCATTGAAATGACTTCCGTTGAGCCCATTAAAGAACACATCACCATTGATGTTCCCAAGGGATTTACATTGATGTCAGACAATATGCTGAAACGTAAATACCCTTCAGAAAATCGACCTAAAATTGTCTACACTAACGAATCAGGCACAGTAAATATCGCTGTTAACCATACTCAAATGCCTTTAGATGACAGCAAGCTGGATGGTTTAAAAGACTTTATGTTGGAAAGTATGAAGAACTACCAGCCTCAGGCAAAAGAAGTGATGGTCGATAATAAAAAGGCCTACATTCTTGATTTTATCTCTCATGCTACAGACACGGATATCCATAATCTGATGCTAATTACCCCTTATAAAGGCACTGTGCTTTTTGTGACGTTTAATACCACAAAAGAAGAGGAAGCTACTTATCTGGAAGCGGGAAAATCATCGTTGATGTCGATAAAATTTAAATAACGCTTTAATTATATGGCCTGTAGTGGTGGATATTTTCGAGCGCTACAGGCTATGATTAATAGCTTTTTGCTACTGATTTCTTGCTGCTCTGGCTAACATTTTTTTCAACGCATGAGATACGGCAACAAAACCAAATGAAGCGGTGACCATCGTTATCGCACCAAACCCTGAAGCACAATCCATCCTTTTCGGCCCCTCTGCGGTACTTTTTACCCCACAAACGCTACCGTCAGCCTGTGGATACACTAACTGTTCGGTTGAAAATACACAGTCGATACCCAGTTTGCCTTTGCCATTTTTAACCACGCCAAAATCGCTTTTCAGCCGTTCAC
The DNA here is from genome assembly GCF_016649425.1 of Limnobaculum allomyrinae. Taxonomy (GTDB): domain Bacteria; phylum Pseudomonadota; class Gammaproteobacteria; order Enterobacterales; family Enterobacteriaceae; genus Limnobaculum; species Limnobaculum allomyrinae. Next base: position 216,908 of record NZ_JADRCR010000006.1, on the reverse strand, counting down.
GAAGTTTAGCGGCTAGCGGATCCTGAATGGTTTTTGCCAAATCAACCACCTGAATTTGTGTCGGGTCGATCTGTCCCCCGGCACCTCCGGTAGTCACTACCGGAATTTTATTGCGGCGACAATAAGCCAGTAATGCGGCTTTAGGACGAACGCTGTCAATCGCATCAATAACATAGTCAAACTGCTTAGTCAGATATTCAGCCACGTTATCAGCGGTAATAAAGTCATCAATACAGGTCACTTCACATTCCGGATTGATTTCAGCAATCCGACGGGCCATCACTTCACTTTTTGGCTGCCCTACCGTTTGGCGCAGCGCATGAATCTGGCGGTTAGTATTAGTAACACAGACGTCATCCATATCAATCAAGGTGATATGACCAATACCGCTACGAGCCAGTGCTTCCGCTGCCCAGGAACCCACACCACCAATGCCAATAACACAAACACGAGCCTGTGAAAAAAGCGTCAGCGCAGACTGCCCATACAAACGGGCAACGCCGCTAAAGCGCTGTAAATAGGCATCAGAATAGACAGCAGACATGGAGACCTCATATTGGGTATAGCGTTGGATTGCCTGATAACCTGATCCGCAAACCAAAAACAGATTTAATAACGATATATATGCTGCGGGGAGTAAGATATATTCCTACTCCCCGCCGATAAGTTTAATGGATTTAGCAACAAGATAAAAATAACCTGTTGCTGAATTTTCGTAGTAGCCGCTTAGTTAGATGCAGATAAAAGCGGTGAATCAGAAGGCGCGCTCAGCACCCATACCCGGCCGTAGTGATTATAAAAACCTGCTGCATGTCCGGCCTCATCACCAATTCCCTGATAAATATCAAAGTGATGGCCTTTAATAGCCCCACCAACATCCAGTGCAATCATCAGACGCATTTCGTATTTACCCGTAAATTTGCCATTATTATCCAGTAAAGGAACCTCGGCCAAAATAGTGGTACCTGGTGGAATCAGTGTCTTATCCGAAGCCACCGATGCCTTGGCAATCAATGGAACCGCACTTGCCCCTTTCACCGGTGCAGAATGCCGTGGTTTAAAGAATACAAACGAAGGATTTTGCTCCAGCAACTCTCTGACCTCTGTCTCACTGTGTTGCTCAGTCCAACGTTTGATTGCCTGCATAGACATCTCTTCACGTGGCACTTCGTTACGGTCAATCAAGACTTTACCAATACTGTTATAAGCTCGTCCGTTTTTACCCGCATAGGCAAAGAATACCAGTGGAGTGCCATCACCAAAGTCAACGTATGCACTACCCTGCACTTCCATCATGAAATTATCCACTAATGAATTGCTATAGGCTAATTCCAGATTTAAACCATCCAGCGCACCGGCGTAAATACCCGCGCGATCGGGTAAGCGACGCATGTTTTTACTTTTCTTTGGCATCGAATACAGCGGATATTTAAACTCACCCTGACGGGTGTGGCGAGCATGAATAACTGGCGTGTAATAACCGGTAAACTGAACGTTTCCGTAGTTATCCACCCCTTCCATTTGATAAGCGCCGAGCTTGAACTGGGATAATTGAGGGCCTTCAGCGCCTGAGACCATCCACTGGAAAATTGCCTGATAGGTATCACGGTGTTTGTTATACAGCGACGGAGAAACCTGACTAATTTCATAAACCTGTTGAGCAAAATCTTTACCGTTAACCGGCTTATTCTTGGCATTTGGATTATTCACTAAACCAAATGTATGGCTCAACTTACCATCTTTATATTGTTGCCCACGATCGGTTGGCCGTGACTCGCATCCTGCAAGTAACGCAATAACGACACCACCCAGTATAAATTTTACCCAACGTCCTTTCATTATATCGCCGCCTACCTTTGATTAACTGCTGCTCTGTTGCTGTCGAACAATACCAAGGCCGCCAGTATAAAGGAAAGTGCTTATAAAAAAAGTGGCAATCGCGAAATGATGAAAAGTTAATCAATCGTAAAATTCAAACCTACTTTTTTGTTATTTTAAAGAAAAATAGCTTGCAACCTGAACCACAGAGAGTATTATGCGCCTCCTACGGACGCGGGGTGGAGCAGTCTGGTAGCTCGTCGGGCTCATAACCCGAAGGTCGTCAGTTCAAATCTGGCCCCCGCAACCAACTTAATACTATGCCAAGGTATTAAGGCAGAAACATCTTCTGTTGTAGTATTTAGTCTTATTCGGACGCGGGGTGGAGCAGCCCGGTAGCTCGTCGGGCTCATAACCCGAAGGTCGTCAGTTCAAATCTGGCCCCCGCAACCAATCCGATACTATACCTACGTATTAAACCAGAGATGTGTTCTATTGCAGTATCAAGTCTTTTTCGGACGCGGGGTGGAGCAGCCCGGTAGCTCGTCGGGCTCATAACCCGAAGGTCGTCAGTTCAAATCTGGCCCCCGCAACCAATCCGAATCGTTAACATTCTTATCCATACCTCCTGTAGTAATTTTTTCATCAGCCTTATCCCTCATTATCCTGTGCTACGCTTAAACTCAATCTGTTTCAATTTTCGTTATTTATACGGGTAACTTATTGATGAAAATGCCGCCATTCGCTTTTAGTCTGACAGACTGGAGCAACGTAGAAAAAACTGAACATCAGGGAGAAACTGGCACAGCCTGGTGGCAAACTCGTTTTTTCGGTGAAGAACAAAACAAAATTCGCGTCCGTATGGTTGAGTATTCTGCTGAATATCTTGCTGACCACTGGTGCAGCAAAGGGCACATTCTGTTCTGCCTGGAGGGCGAGCTGGAAACCACGCTCGATGATGGGCGTAAGTTCGTGCTAACGCCAGGGGTAAGCTATCAGGTTGGTGATAATGCGGAAGCACACCAGTCTTATACTAAAACCGGTGCGCGCCTGCTCATTGTTGATTAATACTTTATGGTCGCGAAATAAGCCTTAATTCCGGCAAAAACTGATTCAGCGATCTGCTGTTGGAATTTTGCCGTTTTCAACTTACGCTCTTCTTCCAGATTAGAGATAAACGCAGTTTCAATCAGGATAGAAGGGATATCCGGCGCTTTAAGCACCGCAAACCCAGCCTGTTCGATTTTATTCTTATGCAGCTTGTTTACCCGCCCCATACGCGTCAGCACTTCTTTACCAAATTTAAGGCTGCTATTGATGGTGGCGGTTTGCACCAGATCAAAAATAGTATGGTCAAGGTAGCGGTCACCACTTTTACTCACACCACCAATCTGATCCGCCTCGTTTTGCGTTTGTGCCAGATATTTAGCCGCGCTGCTGGTTGCTCCCTTGGTAGACAAAGCAAACACCGAAGAACCATTAGCGGAACGGTTAGTAAAAGCATCAGCGTGAATAGAGATAAACAAGTCTGCCTTTTGCGCTCTGGCTTTGGCTACCCGCACCTTCAACGGAATAAACACGTCTTCATTGCGGGTCATATATACCTTCATCCCCGGCTCTTTCTGGATCAGAGTACGTAAACGGCGTGCAATTTGCAGCACGATATTCTTCTCTTTGGTGCCTCGTTTGCCGATAGCGCCAGGATCCTCACCACCGTGTCCCGGGTCAAGCATGATAACCAGAGGACGATCTCGTCCGGCTTTCCCTGTCTGTGGTGATGCGGCAGGTTGATCTTTTTCCAGTTCGCCGAGATTATACTCTTTCAGTAACGCCAGTAGTGGATCGTCAGATTCAGAAGAGCCGCCGTTAGCCGGATATAAATCAACCACTAAACGGTTTTTAAACTCGGCAATCGGCTTCAGCGTGAACAGATTAGGATTAATATTTTGCTTTAATTCCAGCACCAACCGAACGGTATTGGGATCGTGTTGCCCTACTCGCGCCAGCTTCAGATAAGGATCGTTATTTTGTACCTGAGCAGAAACAGCTTTTAACACACTGTTTAAATGGACATTTTCAATATCAATCACCAAGCGATTGGGATTGGATAAAGCAAACTGTTTATACTTTAACGGAATCGTCGACTCCAGCGTAACTCGCGTATAGGTCGAAGAGGGCCATACGCGCACAGCAACAATGCTGGCCGCAGAGGCAGCAATGCCAACGCCACTTACACTCAATAACCACGTCGCAGCGGCTCCCTGCAACAAACGGCGGCGTAAATAATTGGGCTTAGAGCTAGACATGATTCTCCGAAATAAAACAAACGACGATACCGATAAAATAAAGCTGGCGTAAAACTCTACCGAAGTGAAGCTGTGCTGTCACGTTTTACATGCGTGTTATCTGCTTGTGAGCATAACTTTGATATGAAAATACGTGAAAATAAGCACATAATGCTTAAATGCGTCGAAGCCTAATCAATTTTATTCACTTCGTCTATTGAATAATCCCTCACTAAATCACTTTTGACTAAATTTTCTGCTTGCCAGAACACCTCAAATAGAATAAAAATACAAAAATTACGAATTATTATGCATTGAGGTTGATCATGAAGGAGCGCAGCACAGAACTGGTTGAAGGCTTCCGCCATTCGGTTCCTTATATTAATGCCCACCGGGGAAAGACCTTTGTCATTATGTTAGGTGGTGAGGCCATTGAGCATGATAATTTTGGCAATATCATCAGTGATATTGGTTTACTTCATAGTCTGGGTATTCAACTGGTGGTGGTGTATGGTGCCCGCCCGCAGATCGACGCCAATCTGGCAGTACACAATAAGCCTTCGGTTTATCATAAACACACCAGAGTAACCGATGCAGAATCACTGGAGCTGGTAAAACAAGCTGCCGGTCGTCTTCAATTGGATATCACTGCTCGCCTTTCTATGAGCCTGAATAATACACCATTGCAGGGTGCACATATCAACGTTGTCAGTGGCAACTTTGTTATCTCTCAGCCCTTAGGGGTAGATGATGGCATCGACTACTGCCATAGCGGACGTATCCGCCGAATAGATGAAGAAGCTATTCAGCGTCAGTTAAGCAGCGGAGCTATCGTTCTGCTGGGGCCAGTTGCGGTTTCCGTTACCGGAGAGAGTTTTAATCTCACCTCAGAAGAGGTGGCAACTCAACTGGCTATCAAACTGAAAGCGGAGAAAATGATTGGTTTTTGCTCTTCACAAGGGGTGGAGGACGAAAAAGGAAATATCCTGCCGGAACTGTTTCCTAACGATGCACAAACTTATCTGGATCAGCATGAAGCCCAGGGTGATTACAATTCAGGAACCGTACGGTTCCTGCGCGGTGCAATCAAAGCCTGCCGCAGTGGCGTTCGCCGTTGTCACCTGATTAGCTATCAGGAAAGCGGAGCACTGTTACAAGAGCTATTCTCCCGCGATGGTATTGGTACGCAAATCGTTATGGAAAGTGCTGAGCAGGTACGCCGGGCAACTATTCGCGATATTGGCGGTATTCTGGAGCTGATTCGCCCTCTGGAACAACAGGGCATTCTGGTTCGCCGTTCAAGAGAGCAGCTAGAGATGGAAATTGATAAATTTACCATTATCGAACGGGATAATATGACCATCGCCTGCGCAGCGCTTTACCCTTTCCCGGAGGAAAAAATTGGTGAAATGGCCTGCGTTGCCGTTCATCCCAACTATCGCAGTTCATTACGCGGTGAAATACTACTGGAGAAAATCAGTGGGCAGGCACGTCTGATGGGGTTGGAGAAGCTGTTTGTCCTCACCACCCACAGCATTCACTGGTTCCAGGAACGTGGATTTATGCCTGCGGACATTGATGTTCTGCCGATGAAAAAGCAGGCTTTATATAATTACCAGCGGCGGTCTAAAATTTTGGTCACGCCGGTTTAAGTTATGTTGGTTTTGCCGGGCAGCTTAATGCTTTCAGGTAAGACCATATAACTGACTGATAACTATCATATATTAGCTTCAATGGATATTCCGGCCGTAAAAAATGAGCTTAAATGATCATCGAGTACGGTCGGAAAACAATATTAGTTATATCACCTTCATGCCCGACCGGAAGACCATTTGTCCTCAGCTATGGTGCGTGTTGGGTCTGTCCGGGTTAGGGGCCGTTATGAAACACCTTTCAGTGTTTCACCCTGCGGGCCAGCTTTAGCTGCTACGACCCCAACACCCGTCCCTCCCAACGATTGGCTATCTTAAGGGGACTAAACTGAACGGGCAGATTTTGTCATCAATATGATTAAGTTTGTCATCAGTCTCAAACAGGCTTTTCCTGTTTATCGTTAACTTTAGCCAGGACGACTCCCATGTCCGCCGTTCCCGACAATTGGCTAATTCCAGGGATAAAACATCAATCATCTCCTCTTTCAACTACACTCTTTACATAACTAATTAAACATTCATTTGATAATAATACTCATTTACATTGATGCCACGCATTCATATCAGGTACACTCTGCATAGTCATAAAGCTATCCCTCTGATTATCCTGACGAATAGAAAGGTTATATAATGAAAAGAATCTTATCTTTGCTGGCTGCTACGCTGCTAACTACACTGGTGGGTTGTGACCAGAAATCAGCAACCGGTGATGCGATAACACCTGTCGCAACCCAAACCCCGCCGCAGCCAACCGCTGAACCAGAAGCCAATACCATTAAGGTCAACCACCCGCAGGGAATGACCGAAGTGCATAAAAATCCAAATAACGTTGTTGCATTTGATTTTGGTACGCTGGATACCTTAGATGCATTAGGTGTAACGGCGATCCGCGCTCTGCCAACCAAAAATATTCCTGCCTATCTGTCGAAATATACTAACGAAAACATGACCAACGCCGGCAGTATGAAACAGCCCGATCTGGAAGCGATTAAGCACTTAAATCCTGAACTAATTATTATTACCGGCCGCCAGGGAAAATCTTACGAATCATTAAGTGAGATTGCACCAACTCTGAATTTAAGCCTCAATAACAAACTCTATCTGGACTCGTTTAAGAAAAATGTACTCACTCTCGGACAGATCTTTGGCAAAACTGAACAGGCAGAAAATGGCTTAGCCGTGCTGGATAAGAAAATTGCCGAATCCAGAAAGAAAGCTGAAGCCTCGGGCCAAAGTGCTATCGTACTGGTGCATTACAACGGAAAACTTTCCGCCTCTGCAACTAATGGCTATGCCAGCATTATTCATCAGGTGTTAGGGGTTAAAAAAGCCGATGTCAGTTTGGGTGAAGAGCGTCAGGCAGGAACTCCGGATTATTTACTGGAAAAAAATCCTGACATCATCTTTATTGTCGATCGTAATGAAGCCATTGGTGAAGGGAAAATGGATCGTAGCCTGATGGAAAATGAGAAAATTAAGCAAACTAACGCGTTCCGTAAAGGCAAAATTGTCTACCTCAAGCCTGATTTATGGTATTTATCCGGCGGCGGACTGGAGAGTTTAAGCTTACAAATTGACGAGATTAATACCGCAATTCAATAATGTTCATCTCATGGCCGGTCAATACCGGCCATGACTGTTCTCTTATGCTACGGGCAATCATCGCCCTGCAAACGTTCAGCTAACCCACTATGACGCTCTGTCGGAGTAGCTACCGCTGATAACAGAATATTCTCATTGGCAAACAGCGTTAATTTCTGACGTGCACGGGTAATTGCGGTATACACCAGCTCCCGACTGAGTAAAGGCGTAAAGGTATCCGGCAATACCAGCACCGTATGGTCAAACTCTGAGCCCTGAGACTTATGCACCGTCATGACATAGGCGGTTTCACAATCAGGTAAACGACTGGGCTGTATCGCTTTTAATGAACCATCCGGAAGCTGAAAATATACTCTCATCTCACCTTCTGTCGTCATTAATGCAATACCAATATCACCGTTATACAAACCTAACGAGCTGTCATTTCGGTTAATCATGACCGGACGCCCCGGATACCATACTCCGCTACTATCACTCGATTTGTTAATCATCCGTTTGCTATGCAAAGCCTGTTCAATACGAATATTCAGCCCTTCAACCCCAAATGGGCCGCTGCGTAATGCACACAGCAAACGAAACTGGTTAAATCGCGCCAGAATATCCCGAGGCCGGCCAGATCTAATCTGACTGAGATAGTCCCGATAACCATCAACACAGACTTCCAATAGATACAGATAATCCTCTGGCGTTTTAACCGAAAACCATCCTAAATCGCTATAGTCCTGACTAAAGCAGCTAATGGCGGCTCTTCCCTCACCCTGATTAACCGCTAACGCCAGTTGGCCAATGCCGGAGTGTTGGTGGAAACGATAACTCTTCTTCAAAAGACATAAATTATCCCTGACGGCGACCGGCTGTGGTAAATCCATTGCAGAAATATTGAACCCCGTCAGGTTTGATAATTCATCAGCACGCTGTCGGCTGTAGCCTTGCTCCGCAAAGCGGCAGATATCACCCAATACTGCACCGGCTTCAACAGAAGCCAATTGGTCTCTGTCCCCTAACAAAATCAGACGGGCATGTTCTGGCAAAGCTTCGATTAAACGAGCCATCATGGGCAAGTCAACCATTGAAGCCTCATCTACGATCAGCACATCGAGATGCAGTGGATTATCTTTGTGATAGCGTAAACGACGACTATTAGACTGAACCCCCAATAAACGATGGAGAGTAGAAGCCTCCGTTGGCATTTGCTGGCGCCAATTATCCGACAACGATAGCCCTTGAATGGCTTGCCCCAACGACTCGGTTAATCTCGCCGCGGCTTTTCCGGTGGGTGCCGCCAGAGCAATACGCAAACGCTTCTCGCCAGAGAGCTGTAGCAGTACCGCCAGTAATCTCGCAACAGTAGTGGTTTTCCCGGTTCCCGGCCCGCCTGAAATAATCGATACCTGACGGGTTACCGCAACGGCTGCGGCGACCTTTTGCCAGTTAATATCATCAGTCGTAGGTGGAAAATATTCATCTAATGTGAGGCGCAAAACATTAATGGCTTGTGGTGTCAGGCTATCGGATATCTCACTCTGGCATAAAAAGAAATTGGAAATGACCCCTTCATCCCGCCACATTCGTTGCAGGTAAAGCCGCTCATGTTGCAAAACCAACGGTGCAGGCAAATCACCATGAGTAACCGCAGGCGCAGACTCCAACGCCAGAAGTAAATCGGCAAACTGTGGATTTCCGGCCTGATGCCAAATGTCAGCCGCCAGCTCAGTATGTCGACCATCAAACAGCGTCGCCTGGTTAAAATGGCGTAAAAACAGACATACATGACCCGCTCCGGTTTCAGCGCTCAAACAAGCAATAAGCAGCGCCAGACAAGGATTATCTCCGGCTAATAAACGGGCCAACTGAATATCCAGAGGTCTTAAAAGGGATGCATCCACTGCTTTTTGCAACAGGCTAAACATCAGACAAGCTCCTCCTGACCGCTAAATAAACGGTCTAACCCGTCCACCAACGCCCACTCTGGCCGACAGTGAAAAACGCCTTGCCCGAGCTTATCCTTCTCAATTCCACGCAGAAAAAGATAGAACACTCCACCAAAATGGCGTTGATAATCATAATCAGTAATACGGTGACGTAAGTAACGATGAAGTGCCAGCGAATAAAGTTGATACTGGAGATCGTAACGATGATCGCACATGGCATCAGCCATTGCCTGTGGGGTGTAGAATTCAGCACTTTCCCCCAACCAGTTAGATTTATAGTCCAACAAGTAATAGCGCCCCTGCCAGCAAAACACCAGGTCGATAAATCCTTTTAACATCCCCTGAACCTGTCGGAAAACTAACTCAGGGCAACGGGCAGACAGTGGATCATAATGTTTAACCAATGCGTCTAAACGATCTGCCTGTAACAGGGGGCCAATGGGGAGATAAAACTGGAGTTCAGCCTGACGATTGGTTGCTGAAATATCTTTTAAGCAGATCCCCTGCTCATCTAACGGCGAAGAAAGGATCGTCTCTAACCACTGCTGTAAAACTGGTGTCCAGAGGCTTTCTAACCCCTGTAACAACACTTTTTCATTTAGCTCATCGCTGTTTATTGGTTGGGTAAAATCAACATTTTCCAGCAGGTCATGCAGAAAGGTTCCTGGCGCTGCGCCTTTCGGAAAAGTATGTGGAGATAACAACGGCTGTAAGCTCTCACCCTTTTCTCCTGCGGCATCAGTATCGAAACGCGGCAGTAAATCATAATGATGAGAAGCACCCTGCTGCTGCAAACCTGAATAGCTGGTAACACGCCAGCTGTTTTGCCGATGACCGCTAAAAGTCCGGGCAGTCAGGAGATCTGGTTGTAATGTCTTATCCTGCCATAGCGCTGCATCCATCTCTGCTGCCGGATAGAGCTGAATACCATCATGTTGTTCCAATATCTGCAACGCATCAGCCAGAAAAGCAGCGTTACCGGGTTGCCCCCGCTGCAACAAATACCCCATAGCACTACGGTGCAAATCCGAATTTCCCTGCCGCCGGTTTCCAGAATAAAGCGGCGTTACACCAATACTACAATGATAGACAGAACGAGTGATGGCGACATAAAGTAAACGCAGATCCTCAGCCAGACGCTCCTCGTCTGCCAGCGTTAGCGAATCCTCACTTTGTTGCAAGTCCAGCATAGCTGAAAACGTCTCACGATCGTGATAAAGCGCCTGATTCTGCTGGCGAAAACCACAAATAAAAGGCAGCCAGACCAATGGATACTCTAATCCCTTGGATTTATGAATAGTGACCACCCGCACCAGGTTACGATCGCTTTCCAGCCTCAGCTGTTGACTGTCTGAACGATCGTTTGGTTGAGTAATCTGCTGCGCTAACCAACGAACCAATGAGTGTTCACTCTCCAGCTTTAATGAGGCTTCCTGTAACAGTTCACCAATATGCATAATGTCAGTTAAGCGACGTTCACCACCCAGCGTCACCAGCAGATTCTCCGCCAGCTGTCGCCGTGACATCACCTCTCGCAACATGGGTAAAACGCCACGTTTTAGCCAAACCTGACGATAGCTACTGAACTCGTCTACCAACCTGTCCCACTCTCGTTCATTCTGATTGATATCATCAATCTGACGAGCATCCAACCCCAACAAACTGCTGGCTAAAGCACTGCGCAGCGTTCTCTCTTTTTCCGGAGCTAAAACCGCCTGTAATAGCCACAGAACGTCTTTCGCTTCTGGTGTGGTAAACACACTCTCTCGATTGGATAAATAGACAGAAGGTATGCCTAAAGCGCTTAAAGCATCCCTCACCAGTGATGCTTCTTTACCGGTGCGAACTAAAATTGCAATATCGGCAGCTACTACCGGTTGACGTTGCGTAGCACTCACTAACCATGCTCGCTGTTGTTGCCCCGCCGTTAACCAGTCTCTAATTTGTACCGCACAGCAACGAGCCATAAACTGTTGATACTCATTAAGACCGCAACTTTCTCCCGGCTGTAGCCACAGAGAAACGGCAGGCTGGCTATCGCCATCCAATTCAAAACGTAAGTGTTGATTTTTTTCTGCCGCATTAACCGGCATAAAAGGAATTTGTTGGAAAATAAAAGGTGCAGGCAACTGTTGAAACAGGTGATTAACCGAACTCACCATCGATGCAGAAGAACGCCAGTTAGTCTCCATGGTGTAGTGGTTACTTACTTCATTTCTGGCCTGCATATAGGTAAATATATCCGCGCCACGAAAAGCATAAATCGCCTGTTTAGGATCCCCTATCAGTAGTAATCCGGTATCTTCACGACCACCATACAACTTATGGAATATACGATACTGCTGTGGGTCGGTATCCTGAAACTCATCAATCATGGCTACCGGATAACGCTGCCTGATGGCGTGGGCTAAGGCCTCTGCTCCAGGGCGTTGTAAAGCAGAGTCTAACCGACTCAGCAGGTCATCAAACCCCATTTCAGCGCGTCGGCGTTTCTCTTGCTGAACCGAACGACGAACTTCGCTTATGGCTTTTGACAAAATCAAATCACGCAGGGTTAATGGCTCAGAATAGAGCAAATCAACGGCAGTAAATAAGGGAGCAACCGGCGCTTCCCCTTTTTTGGTTTTTTCATACAGCACCGATTGGCGGAAATTATTCAGCTCTTTGGGTAGCGTATAATCCTGAGTCTCCTGCTCTGCCCACAAATTTACTTTTTGCAACCAGTTAGGCAAGTGTTTGGTACTGTAACTGCGTTTATCCACCCCTGATTGACTGATTAACGACTCCAGCCCGGAAAACGCCTCTCGCCACTGCTGTTTCAAAGCCTCAATACGCTCAATAATCTGCTGGTGCCGCAACAGAATATCATCCTGAGAGGGTGGCTGGCGTAGTTGGGGAGCCTCCCCATGCAAATAGGGCATCACATCAGCAAGTAAACGCTCAGGGCCACTCCACTCAGCGCTTATCGCCTGCGCAACTGGCAATGGTAAAGGATAACAGTGACGACGCCAGAAATCAGCTACAGCCTGACGTCTTAAAGGAAGTTCATCTTCAATTAGCGATTGCTCAAACAAAACGCCTGATTCAAAGGCATTATGGCTCAGCATACGCTGACAAAAACCGTGAATGGTATAAATTGCCGCCTCATCCATTTGGCGTTCAGCCGCCAGTAACAGGTCACCAGCTTCTTCTTTATCCGCTAACTCGGACAGCAATTGCGACAGCAGCGGATCGCTGCTGTCGTTACGAATACAGGCAATACGTAAACGATGAATATTATCCCGAATACGGTTACGCAGCTCTTCTGTTGCAGCTTCGGTAAAAGTTACAACCAATATTTCTTCCACCGAGAGTTTACGAGGGTAAGCGGCCTCTTGCCCTAATCCCAATAATAAACGCAGATAAAGCACCGCCAGAGTATAGGTTTTCCCCGTTCCTGCCGATGCTTCAATTAAACGCTCCCCAAACAGAGGGAGCGTGAGTGGATCTAACCTTAAAGGCTGTGTAACCGTCATTATCACTGAACCTTCACCGGTAACGTTTTTTGTAGCGATGAAGCGTCTTTATACACATCCCAACCTTTTAATTCTGCGTATTGCGTTTTCAGATCGCCCTGCCCCATGATTTGGGACAATACTGCCAGCCCTTTACGCTCCATCACGGCCTGCTGATAGAAGGTTTGGATATCTTGTTTAGTCAGTTTTTTCACCTGTTCCAATACTTTTTTACGCGTATCAAAACGGTCATTACCGCGACTGAAATCATTAAGATACAGAGCCGTCTCTTCATCCATGGTTTGTGGGCGCTGTTCCAGCTCATTAATTAACGCCTGACGATATTGATTAAAATCTTTATCACTAAGAGCTGAAAGTTTCTTATCTGCCAATTGATAGAAATTCAGATAACGCTCTTCCAAATGAGCCGGCGTTTGATTATTACTTTGCAGCAAGAACCCTACTCCCCATTGGCGACCAACGGTCATTGGAAAAGCAAACACCGCATAGCCCAACTGCTCTTCCGTTCTTAATTGATTATAAAACCACGGCTGAATGATCTGGGTTAACAGGCTGCTGCGAGCCATGCTTTGCACTTCATCATAACCATCAGGAATATATACCGCCGCCAGCGCCGAATCGGTACTACTGCCCGCTTTCATCAAATTAGCCTGTTGGTTTTTTTCAACCACCACATTCTGACCATGCCACCAGCCGGAACCCTGACACCCCAGTTGTTTACTGATGTTTAATGCCATGGTTTTCACCTGCTCCTGAGTCATATCACCCAGCACAAACATTTCCGGAGAACTGTTTGTCAGCAGTTGATTGCGGTATTGAATAATATCGTCAACTGTAATAGCGGACATCAGCTTACGGCGCTCATTACGTTCAGTGTAAGGAACCTGAGAAATCGCTCTGACCGGTTGCAGTGCCAGCTCATAAGCTTTGCCTTTTTCTGCTGCCTCCATCTGATCGCGATACCACGACTTGGCCTGTTCCAGCTCTTCCGGCGTTACAGTAAAATTGCGGTATTGTTCCAGTAAGGCACTCATCAGGCGAGGCAAATGCTGACTGAAACCTGATGCTGAAAACTGTAAACCGTTATTAGCTGAAGAAGAGAAGCTGATCCCGCCAACAGAAGCCTGATAGCTCAATTGAGATAAGGCTTGCTCTGACAAATAGTCTGTTAAAGCAAACATCACCTGATTACGAGCACTGTCCTGCGCTTTAGCATTACGTAACGCCAGCGTGACATTGACTTTAGGATCGTCCACAAAGTATGTACTTGGAATATACCAGGCTCGATTATTGGCCTCATTTAAGACTAACTGAGGCGTTTTAGCTTTATTTTCCGCCACCAGATTAAAATTATCCGGAATATACGGGTTCAACGCCGGGAGACTTAAGGTAATTTGCTTCTCTTGCGCTTTCCAGCGTTCGATTTGCTCAGGCTTTATCCGATCGACCTGATAGGGTGCCTCAACGAAATAGGCGGTCTTATTATTAGGCTCATCCGGGCTGATAAACCATATCCGTGCGGCCTCTGGCGTCATTTCATCCAGACGAGCAGCAATGGCTTTTGGATCGTATTTATCCGCCAGATAGTCAGAGTCCAGAATATTTTGAATTGGAATATTCAACATGCTATCGGATAACCACTCGACATAATCCATATCTCGGGTAATTGATGGATAGCGGAAATCCAGTTTTAGTACATGGGCGATTTCATCAAAGTAGTCTTTGCGAATACCTTCCTGGCGAATCATTTTCAGATAATCAAACACCGCTGCAATCACCTTATCGCGATTAGCTTGCCCTTTATCCGTTAATGAAATACCAATACTAAATACACCGCCGTTACGATCAACTACCGGGTTAACGCCTGCACCGATGCTGTCGGCCAGCCCTTGCTTACGCAACCAGTCTGACAGAGTATTCTCACTGCGATTACCAATTAAATAACTGATATAGGTATCGGTTTTGCTGCGAAACTCCGCCACATTGTTAGCAATACGAAATTCAATACGCAGCTGTTTACGCGGCTGAGCGGGCACATAATGAATGATAAGCCCTTTCTCTTTCTCAGTAGCCGCCGGTACGGTAATCGCCGGAACTGTCGCATTGTGATTACTGATTCGGCCATAGGTATCGTTTGCCAGTTTAGCTAAATCCGCCAAAGACTGGTTACCATATAAAACCCCTACCATCAGATTGGCTGAATAGTAACGCTGATAAAAAGCTTTCAGTTCATCCTGCAACTTGCTCCCCGGCTTATCTTTGAGTGTTTCCAGATTACCACCGGAAAAACGTGATGTTGGATGAGCCGGGTTTAATGTTTCTGAACCTACTTGCCCCATGCGCATACCATCACGCGAACGCGCCATCGTTAACTCTGCATTCACCGCATTACGCTCACGATCGGCGTATACCGGATCCAATAAAGGTTCAGCAATAGCATCAGCCAGGCGATCAACAGCCGGTGCCAGTGCATCATTTTCTACTTCGAGATAAAACGCCGTGCGGTAAGAAGCGGTGCTGGCATTATGGCTGCCACCGTGCTTCTTAAGAAATTCAGAGATACTGTCCGGTTCCGGGTAACGCTTTGAACCCATCAAAACCATATGTTCCAAATAGTGAGCCAATCCCAACTGACTGTCAGGATCTTCCAGAGAGCCGACCGGTAAAGCCAGAGCCGCCAGCGATTTGCTGGCCAGACTGTCAGATACCAATAGTACCGTCATGCCATTATTTAATTTAATCGCCTGATACTCACGAGCATCTCCCGCACTCTTTTGTATTTCCTCAGGCAATGGCTGCCACCCCTGAGCCGCAAACGCCAGAGGAGCCCAACAAGACAACATCAGTATGGTGCCTGCGATCCAGGCCTGTAACTTACGCATTAAATTTCCTTCTGGAATGACCTAATAACAACCAATACAGACAATGGACAACATCGCGGATCGTTGCACCTGCCCCACGCATCAGGCAAAACTTGCTCCTCTGTCCACTACCGTCCAACTATGAATTGGACAGTCCGGTCGCTGAGGGTTCACTTTTTTAGTCAGATTTTTCTAACCGATAACGCATTAACGTTAGTAAATAGGGCTGACTGTCGCTAATAATTCGTTGATAATGTTTGTCGTCCAGTACTCTGAACAACCGCATCAAATAAGGGTCTTCTCCCTCTCCGCTAACCTGCGGGCCACCTTGCCACGTCTGAATCAGCTTTTGTCTGGCTTTTTGCTGTGTTGGTTCATCCCAACAGATTTGACCAGCAGATACATCATAGCAACTTTCCAGCCAGGCCCACGCACTCTTCGGTAACAATAACAGAGGCGAACTCAACCCCTGTCGATATCCTTTCAGCCACTCAGAGAGATGCTTTTCTGCCTCTTCCTCATTGAATGAGGCAAAACGCCACTCGCTTCCATCGCGGCCATACATTCGACTTTCACCCTGACCGCCGCTCATGCAATAAATCAAATGTTCCAGCCAAAGCGATATACCATCGGCCACCGTCAATTTAGCCGGTCGCCAACGTAACAAACCATCTTGTTGCACCTGATTTAGCCAACCGCTGACGGTGATACCCTCGATTTGCTTTTCAAACTCAATATTGTCAAAAGGCAATTTTTGCTGTTTTATCCGTTCCGCCAGTTCGGTCATATCCTGCATCTGCCCCTGCCAGAATAGTTCACCGAAAGCGCCAAACGGCAAAGTACCTGCTGAACGAAAGCGAGCAAACAGCAATTCGGGATCTTTTTCTTCAATAAGGCTGTTAAGCAATAAAGTATTAAGTTGGTAACGTTGCAGATTTTCTACTAAAAATGGCTCTTCATCCGGAAGTTCGGGTTCATCTAACGTAAAGCTCACATTCAATCGTTGCTGAAAAAATGCCCTTACCGGGTTACGGTAAAAACGACGTAGCTCGTCCAGTTCAACCTGTTCCAATACCAGCTCATCCAGCGCCTGCCCAAACTCACCATGAGCCACTCCTCGTCGTTCTGCGGCCGGTAACCATTCGCTGGCATAACTCTGCTGTTCACTACCCGCGATAAAATTTTGCTCACTAAAGGGGACTCGAGCGTGGTGACACTGCAAGTGTTGATATACTGCCTCCGCGCTCTCCTCCAGATCGCTGCCCACATCGTCTGCCAGTACATGACTTTGGGAGATATATTCCAGTAACTCCGTTACCAGAACCGAAGGATAGCGAGGGCTGTTATCCTGAATAGATTGACCAATGTAGCTGATATACAGTTTTTGCTGAGCTGATAATAAAGCCTCAAGGAACAGATAGCGGTCATCATCACGCCGGCTACGATCCCCTTTACGCGGTTGCTCTGCCATTAAGTCAAAACCCAGCGGAGGCAATGTTCGAGGATAAACACCATCATTCATTCCCAGCAGGCATACCACTTTAAAAGGAATGGAGCGCATAGGCATCAGAGTACAAAAGTTTATCGAACCGGCTAAAAACCGCTGGCTAATGCGTTCATTATCCAGTCGTGAAGCCAAATCATCTTTTAAAACGGTTAATGGAATTTCCTGGCTATAGTTAGCCTCCAGACCAAAACCAATTTGCTTTTGCCACTGTTGTTCGATCAGAGCCAATACCGGCTCCGTCTCTAAATCGGTAATAAAAAATGCCTCAGTCAGCTCATGACAGTAAGGCAGCCACTCCGCTAAAGTGTGAGATTCCATCAGTCGCTTACGCCAGATGGAGAGCTGCATCAGAAATTCAGCCAGTTGTCCGGCCAAAACAGCAATAAGACCACTGGGCTCATCGTAAGGCAGAATGCCCTGATAGTCGCCACTCTGACTATCCATCGCATAACCTAATAACATACGAGTCAGACCAAAGCGCCAGGTATGTTGCCCCGTTGGCGGTAAGTCAAAATCGCTAACCATGTCATCATCCAGCCCCCAACGAATACCTGCCTCTTCAACCCATTGCCTTAATACACGTAACCCATCTTCATCAATCTGAAAACGTTGAGCCAATGCAGGTACTTCCAGCAAAGTCAGGATATCTTCTGCACTAAAACGACTTTCAGGTAAGTCCAGCAGCATCAAAAATGCACTGAGAACTGGGTGTGTCTGGCTGGCACTGCGATCGGAAATGGCATAAGGCAAATAACGCTCTGTTGGAGCATTACCGAAAACGGCCTCAACATATGGCGTATAGTTATCGATATCCGCCACCATCACAATGATATCCCTCAGCGTCAGGGCGGGATCATCATCCAGCATGGCTAACAGTTGATCGTACAGAACCTCCACTTCTCGCTGGGCACTATGACAAACGTGAACGCTTACGGAACGATCGTTAGGATCGAGTAACTGTTTATCCTGACTATTCAGCGGAGAGTTCGGGCTGTTGATCACCAGAGCGCGATCTTCCAGTTGGAGAATATCTCGCTGAATGCGATGCAGTAATCGTTTCTGTTCGATATCAACAAAAGCATCAACTTCCTGCATTTTATCCAGTTGTGCCAACAAATAGAGGTTATCGCGCCCAAGTTTGCCCCAACTAGCCAATAGCGGATTACTTAGCTGTTGATTGCCCTGTTCATCAAACAACGAACCTGCCCGGTCAGGATGACGAAATAGCGCGGTATTCTGTGTGTTATTTATTCTATTTCGCTGGCGAGCCTGAAGTTTAGCCAGAAAAGCATAATCCTGAATATCACCCCAATAGTAACGACAGGGATTGGTAAACATCAGATGAATATCAATGTGTTGCCCCAACGCCTGTAATGCTTGTAAATACACCGGGGGAAGCGCAGAAATTCCGCAGATAAATACCCGGGAAGGAAGCTTATCTGCGGAAAAATCCGGGTGATTAAGGGTATCAATAAAGCGTTGATACAAATTTGCCCGATGCCAGCCCGGCTGCTGTAAAGCATGAGTATATTCCGTTAAGGCACGCCAGAGCGGTGCCTGCCAGATCTGAGCTTCATTTAAACCGTCAACCAGCTCATGCTGCTCCCAACTGCGCAGCCATTCAGGTCGATAAACTAAATACTGGTCAAACAAGTCTGCAATACGTCCCGCTAACTGATGGCACTTACGCAGGTCATCATCGTCACTTAAATATTGCGATAATGCGATAAACTCGGGCTGTTCCAACATTGAAGGCAATAGCCACATCAGCTTCCAGGTCATGGCATCTTTACTGAATGCGCTTTCTTTCGGAATACCAGGTAAAACCTGTTGAAACATCTGCCAGATAAACGATGCCGGTAGAGGAAACTCAATATTCGCCGCAATACCTAACTCAGTTGCCAGCTCAATTTGTAGCCATTGCGCCATCCCGTGGCTTTGAACCAAAATAATCTCTTGTTCAAAGGGATTCGATAACGGTTTACCCGCAATCAACGCGGTTGTCAGCGTTTTTAGCAGATCAAGTTGGTTTGAGTGGTAAACCGTAAACATCCGGGCTCCTGAAGTTGTGTAACGCCCCGTTTTGGTTAAAAAATCGGGTTAATATTATTGATATCATCATTTACAGGGCACAATTCTCAATCTTCTTGCTGATGGTGTAAAGCGGACAATAGATAACGACCTGTTTATACAACCAATCAGTAAGTTACTACAGATATAAGCCACCGTCCCCTAAACCATAGCACGAACCATTGCCCTTCATCTGATTGGTGCTGCTATATTAGTTAGCGTACTTACCAATCATGCTATCAGCGAACATTGACTGCACGATGATAATTAACAAATTTCGAGCGTTATCGAAAAATCATTTTGTTGCATAGATTATTTCGCGTATCCGGAGGAATCAGACATGAGCCAATTATTTACCCCAATAAAACTGGGCCCGGTGATATTACCTAACCGTATTATCATTGCGCCAATGTGCCAATATTCTGCGGTAGATGGTAAAGCAACAGAATGGCATACCATTCATCTTGGTCAGTTAGCCTTTTCTGGCTCCGGATTATTGATTGTTGAAGCCACTGCGGTTGAACCAGAGGGGCGTATCTCTCCCGGCGACCTCGGACTATGGAACGATGAAACAGAGCAGGCTTTAGCCACCACCGTACAGGCGGTGAAGAAGTATTCTGCTATGCCATTGGGTATCCAGCTGGCTCACGCCGGTCGAAAAGCATCAATGCCAGCGCCCTGGCAACCGGGCCCGGCAGTAACACCAGAAAATGGTGGCTGGCAGCCGGTGGCTCCTTCCGCTATTCCATTTGATAAGCAGTCTGCTCAACCAAAAGCGCTGACTCAGGAGCGTATTGCTTCTATCATTGCTTCATTCGCCCACTCGGCTAAGCGAGCCGATAAACTAGGGTTTGATGTCATCGAAATCCATGCCGCCCACGGCTATTTGCTACATGAGTTCTTATCGCCTATTTCAAATCACCGTGAGGATGAATATGGCGGTTCACTGGAAAATCGTATGCGCCTGACGCTGGAAGTTTTCTCCGCGATTCGTAAAGTACTGCCGGCCAATAAAGCCGTTGGCGTACGAATTTCTGCCAGTGACTGGGTAGAGAATGGTTGGGATCTGCAACAGTCACTGACGCTTTGTCATCAACTGAAAGCGCTGGGCTGTGACTATATTCACGTATCCAGCGGTGGACTCTCGGCCCAACAGCACATTCCACTTAGCCCTAACTATCAGGTTCCCTTTGCCCGTCAAATTAAAGCTGAGGTAGGAATGCCAACCATCGCCGTAGGTCTGATAACTGAACCAGAGCAGGCAGAAGCCATTATTGCCACCGGTGAAGCCGATATGGTCGCGCTGGCCCGAGGCATTTTATATAACCCACACTGGCCATGGCATGCCGCTGCAGCACTGGGTGCGCAGGTTAGCGTACCCAAACAGTATTGGCGCTCTCAGCCTCATCGAGTGAAAGGGCTGTTTACTGACGATTAATACATCCCTGGCCGCTTTCATCATTCATGATTAGCCCCATGATGAAAGCGGTTAACAAAATCGGCCACTATGGATTAACCGGCTCATTACACTGCCACTTCTCCAGTTCTACACTTTGCTTTCCAGACATAATCACTTGAGCCGTCATTTTCTGGCAGCCATTTCCCATGGACGTTGTCACAACATTCAAATGCCATTGCCCTGATTTAAGTTTTGATTCTTGTTCAATGAGTTCAGGATAAATCTCTAATGCCTGAGCGGCCAGTCGCCATGCATATTGGTTATCGGTATAGAGATTAAATTGAGCCAATAGTACCTGCTGATAACGCAATAGCCCCATAATGGTAATCGAAAATAGCAACATGGAAATCAGTACTTCCAACAGGCTGAACCCACCCTGTCGAGGCATATTTAAGGGGAGCATTCTGCTGGCGCCTTAAGTGGACAAAAGTCTATTCTCCTGTATGGGAATGGCTGTAGCCTTATTCCCTCAGAAAAAGGCAACGTGTCAAATCTGCCAGCTAACTGAAACAGTACCAGTGGCGGCTGATTATTCCCCATCGTTCCCTCACCCCGAACAAGAATGTCACCATCATCATTAAGCTGTCGAATACAGGATGAGAGGTGATGATTTTCAATTTTACGACATTGCCACTCACTACTTAGTCCAGCCCAACGTTGTGATAACGCCCAGGAAAGTGAAGAGAGAGCCTGATGATAAGCCCGAAAATAACGCCGCTCGTCCGCATAAATCTTCACCTGAACCAGCAATTGTTCGCTCTGCCCTTTCAACATTAAGCTACCGAATAGCATCAGCAGCATAACCATAACAATGGTGCTATAGCCTTGTTGATTAAACATTGGGGTATTTCTGTTCCTCAGCATCTTAACGCACTTCCCCAACTCTTAACCTCAAGCGCTGTTTCACTGATGGCCAACGTTTCCAGTGCCCTTCCAGCATTATCAGATAATAGGCGGCATTTTCCCCGGAGCCATGTCGTAAATTACCCTCTGGTTGAACAGAGAAATGGGTAATAACAATTTCAGCGGGATCGAATAACCTCTCCCATCCGTTGCCATGGCAATCTTTAGCACTGCGGTGTTGCTCAATACTGTTATTCAGCCAGCGATAAGCAAAATGCTCTGCCGTTGCGGAATCAACTGAATCAATCACGCCATTATGATTAAGGTCATAACGAATGATAAGACAACTGCCAGTTGCTGACTGGGCGTGCTGACTGATAACAATCGCATCCGATACCCGTGCATTTCCATTCTTAAATAAAAATCCTGCCCGACGTAAGTCCTTTGCTATCGCCATTAGCACCTGTTCCATGGACTGCTCTAAACGATACAGCCGGTACAACGTCAAGCTTTGCCGTTGTAATGCAGGGTACATGGCGGCAACGCTTACTATCATCATGCTGCCAATCAACATTGCCATCAGCATCTCTGCCAGTGAAAAACCGCCCTGTGAGTTTTCTGCTAACACGCGGCTATCCCCGGCAAATACGGTTGTTGACCATTGATGCTTTCACTACAGCGGCGCAATCGCCCTTTGGCGGAGAGAATAACGCGTACTCTTCCTGCCGGATTGGATACCACAATATGTCCGGTACCTGCGGTATTCCGTATGCCGTAAAAACCAAAACCAATATCCGAATGGCTAACCTCTAAATCGAGCAATGATTCCGGTAAAACAAAACGTAATCCACTGTCGCTATCACACTCCCCCTCTCGTTTTGTTTGATTGGCTGCAACACAGCCTCTGGTTCCCTGTTTGCCCACCTGTAACAGATAAGTTTGGTTACGCCAGTTAGCTGACGCCTGAACTCTGGTCAAAAAGGCCAAAAGCCCGGCACTGCTTTGCTCTAATACGGCACGTTGCCGATAGTTTTGCCAGCTGGAAATTCCCGTTGATGAGAGAATGGCCGTAATGGTGATAACCAATAAGATTTCAATTAGCGTCATTCCGCGTTGTCCGTCAGGTAAATATCGTTTCATAACGCAACAGTAAAACGGCTTTAAACAAGACAACAGAAGGAGAGAGGAAAGATGGGAGAGATCGTCAGATAAATGAATGCAACAACATGATGGCTAAATAAATTTTCGGTCCATATCGCAATAAATTGGATAAAAAAATCCCCGACAGGAGTTGCCATGTCGGGGATAGATTATTGATAAACTAATTTATTACTTAAATCGCCACCGGCGCCTTAATCCCTGGATGCGGGTCATAACCTTCAATCTCAAAATCATCAAACTGATAATCAAAAATAGAGGCTGGCTTACGCTTAATCACCAGTTTTGGCAACGCACGCGGCTCACGGCTAAGCTGTAAATGGGTTTGTTCCATATGGTTCATATACAGATGGGTATCCCCACCGGTCCAGACGAAATCACCCACTTCTAAATCGCACTGCTGCGCCATCATATGAACCAATAATGCATAGCTGGCGATATTAAATGGTAACCCCAGGAATACATCACAAGAACGCTGATACAGCTGACAGGATAGCTTGCCGTCCGCCACATAGAACTGGAAGAAAGCATGACAAGGTGCCAGTGCCATTTGATCTAATTCGCCAACGTTCCAGGCAGAAACAATAATACGACGTGAGTCCGGATCCTGTTTCAGTTGCTCAACCACTTTGGTGATTTGATCAATCTGACGGCCATCTGCCGCGCCCCAGGCACGCCATTGCTTACCATAAACCGGCCCCAGATCGCCGTTCTCATCTGCCCACTCGTCCCAAATAGTGACATTGTTTTCATGCAGATAAGCAACATTGGTTTCACCCTTCAGGAACCATAAAAGTTCATGAATAATAGAGCGAATATGGCAACGTTTAGTGGTCACCAGCGGAAAACCATCCTGCAAATTGAAACGCATCTGATGACCAAAGATCGACAGCGTACCGGTACCGGTGCGGTCAGATTTATTTGTGCCCTCATTCAGGACTTTTTGCATTAATTCCAGATACTGTTTCATGGTTATCCTATGCTTGTTGTTTCGAAGTCTGCGGGCGGCGGTACGCCCAAACCATCATCAGAATACCGATAATGATCATTGGTAAAGAGAGTAATTGCCCCATACTGAAGAAGTTACTAAACAGCCCCAGTTGAGCATCCGGCTGGCGGAAAAATTCAATGATGAAACGGAATGAACCATAACCAATCAGGAACAGGCCTGACACACTGCCGATTGGACGTTTTTTCTGTATAAACAGGTTCAGAATCACAAACAGCACGATCCCCTCCAGACACATCTCGTACAGTTGAGACATGTGACGTGGCAACATCCCATCTTGCATAAAAGGTAGCCACTGAGGGTTCTGAGCGGCAAATAATTGATCTGCTGCTCTTGACGTCGGGAAGCGCATGGCCCAGGAGAAGTCCGTTACCCGTCCCCAAAGTTCGCCATTAATAAAGTTACCTAAGCGCCCCACGCCTAAACCAAATGGAATCAGCGGAGCAATAAAATCGGAAACCTGGAAGAAAGTACGCTTAGTACGGTGAGCAAACCAGAACATTACTGCAATCACTCCCAGCAAACCGCCGTGGAATGACATGCCGCCTTCCCATACTTTAAACAGATACAGTGGATTTGCTAAAAAGCTGGGGAAGTCATAAAACAGGACATACCCTAATCGGCCACCAACAAAAACCCCCAGGAAACCGGTATACAACATGGTTTCTACTTCATCTTTAGTCCAACCACTACCCGGTTGCTTAGCCCGGCGATTTGCCAGCCACAAAGCAAAAACAAACCCTATCAGATACATCATGCCGTACCAGCGCAAAGAGAGGGGTAATGTTGGTTCTAAAGAAAAAATGACCGGGTCAAATTTAGGAAATTCCAGAAAATTAGAGTTCATCACTCACCATTTAGTACGAGTTCAATATTGGATTGGGGTTAAGTTGACACTGTCCGACTTAAAATAAGTTCGAATCTGGCTATCATACCATAGCCGGGAAAACATTCATCAGAACAGGCAAGTTATTCACGTTCATTTACTTTTTAATATATCAACTGACAAACGCTTATCCCATCAGGCTAAAAATAAATTAGCCCCACAAAATTGTGAGGCTAACGAATTTATTCACCTGCCCTCATCCCTTTTTACGGCGATGGGGAGGATGTGTTCGCTGAGGTTTTGCTTCCTGCAATAACATCACTACCGGTGAGAACTCCTTCATCACACGACGATAAACATCACGCTTAAAAGAGACTACCTGACGAACCGGATACCAGTAACTAACCCAGCGCCAGCCATCAAACTCTGGTGTGCCACTGCGTTGCATGTTGATATCTGCTTCACTGCTTAATAGCTGTAACAAAAACCATTTTTGCTTCTGACCAATACAAACGGGCTTGGTATCCCAACGCACCAAACGTTTAGGTAACTTATATCGTAACCAGTTTCGTGTATAACTCAGGATGCGCACATCTTTCCGACTCAGTCCAACTTCCTCGAAAAGCTCTCGGTACATTGCCTGTTCTGGCGTTTCTCCGGGATTTATTCCCCCCTGAGGAAACTGCCAGGAATGTTGACCAAAACGTCTGGCCCACAAAACTTGTCCTTGTTTATTACAAATTACGATACCAACATTCGGGCGGTAGCCATCATCATCGATCACTGGACTACCTCAAATAAGCATAAATCTTAAAGATGGTCTGATTGTTTCATACTACGCACAAGCGGTAAACCTCTGCTTTATGTCTGTGGTGTGATAATCAACCTGAGAATAACTTGACACAACATACAAAGTTATGAACAGAAATGTGTTGCCAGTCATTAGGTTATTCACTTTTACTGTGGATATCTATGTGAAGAACCAGATAACAATGTGGGTAGAACTTTCTTAACCCTACTTTCTTTGACATAAATAAAATCAATTTAATGCATTAATTTTCAATATGATAATGAGTTTTACACAGCTGGAAAAATCATTTATTTCTCGGTTATACTTTCCAACAGTTTATTCATGAACAAAAAATGTCCTTCGTTGTTTTTATCCACAGCACATGATAAAAACTTGAGCAACATACTGACTTATGCGCAAAAAAATCGTTTCGTCAAGGTAAAAAATAGCCCCCTTCCCCCGTGTTTTTATAGTTATCCAAGGAAGCTGTGGATAACATAGTGTAAGATCCTGTTCACTGTCGGTGGCTTATCACATATAAATTCCGATATGATAGATAAACTTAGTCAGCAAATAATAAAAATAATTTTATAAATCATGTCATTATAATAGTTATCCTCAGATATTTAACGATTGACAAATCTGCTGAAAATTATTGTTTGATTATTGAACAGAAAATTGAATAAACAGAAATAGGCCTTTGATGTACAACAATCCACTGCCACCGAATACTCCTGATAGCGAACAGCAGCTGTATCAGCGTGCTCTCGCTCTGGCAGGTTACACCATGAAAGAGCTGGCAGAAGCTGCCGGATTACCCATTCCTGAAAACTTGAAGCGGGACAAAGGCTGGGTTGGTATGTTACTGGAGCACTATCTTGGTGCCTGCGCTGGCAGCAAAGCAGAACAAGATTTCCCGCATTTGGGCGTGGAATTAAAAACCATTCCGGTTAATGCGCAAGGTAAGCCGTTGGAAACGACATTTGTTTGTGTAGCTCCTCTTATTGGTAATATTGGTATTACCTGGGAGAATAGCTATCTGCGTAAGAAACTGCGCCGCGTTTTATGGGTTCCGGTGGAAGGTGAACGCACCAAGCCTCTGGCTCAGCGCCGTATTGGTACCGCTTTATTATGGAGTCCGGATAGCCATGAAGAGCAACAGCTGAGGCGTGACTGGGAAGAATTGATGGATTTAATTGTATTAGGTAAAGTGGAATCAATAACTGCTCGCCATGGGGAGATATTACAAATACGCCCCAAAGCCGCAAATAGCCGGGCCTTAACAGAAGCCATTGGTGAATTTGGCCAACCTATCAGTACACTGCCTCGCGGGTTTTATTTGAAAAAAGAATTCACTGCAAAACTATTATCAAAACACTTTAAGATATAAGCAACAACTTATATATGACCCAGCTTAAATATTATTTAAAATAAAAATAACCTTATCAATACAAGACAGAGCAACACTTAGATAATAACACTTTCTGGTGATTAACAAACTCTTGTCATATCAAAATTAAATTTAATCACATAAAAAACAATAATATACAATGACAACGCTTTGAATAATTAAATTAAATATAGAAAGCATCATACCCATAGTGTATTATTTCCCATGAAACCATCATATACCCCAATAACTCAATAGTTTATTGAAATATACTGTGCGATTAATGCCCTGTTCAGCTAAAGGGAAGGATTTGTTTTTTTCAAAAACAGATTAGCTTTATTTCTAATTTATTAAAAATAGAGTTATCTCATATTTAATCAACAAACTATTAGCTACCTAAGTAAAAGGACTTAAAATATGAAAAAAGCAACGCTTATCGCTTTAACGACTCTTTCACTCGCCTATGCAACATCAGCCAGTGCCAATAATACGGTCAAATTTTTAGGTGAAGTCAGTACTCAAACCTGCACTGTTGATATCAATGGTATTTCAAGTAACCCTATGATCTTATTGCCTACGGTTCCAGCCAGCGCATTAGCTGTTCAGGGCGGCACTGCTGGCGCAACTAAATTCACGGTAAACCTGACAGGTTGTACATCGGAAGGCACGGCAACAACGATTAAAACCGTTTTTCTGGCTAACAACGTGACCGCTAACGGTAACTTAGGTAATACCGGTAGCGCTACCGATGTTTCCATTAATCTGCTCGACGCCAATGGTTCCACCCCTCTGGACTTCACTTCCGGGTTTGCTACAACCTCAGCAATGACATTGGCCAGTGGTGCAACCTCTACATCTCAAGAGCTGACGGCACAATACTATGCTGAGAGCACCTCGGTCTCTGCCGGTTCCGTGATTACCAGTGCCCAATACGCTATTACTTATCCATAAATAACCGTCAAATATTTATTCCGGGGTAAGAACGAGAATAACTTTCACAGGATTCCCCCGGAATTAATCGCGTGATATTTCTTTACAGGAAGCAAAGCAATGTCGTTACTCTACAGATTATTAAAGCGCAGCAAGGCATTATTACTGTGCGCCTTGGTCATCAGCCAATATAGTCATGCAAGCGTTATCATGAATGGTAACCGCATCATCTATCCTGCTTCTGCTAAAGAAAAAACGTTGCAGTTTACCAATCAGGATCCTCATCCTAATCTGGTACAAATTTGGCTGGATATTAATAACCCACGTTCAACTCCATCCACAGCCGATGCCCCTTTTGTAGCCACACCACAGGTGTTTCGTATGGAACCCAACTCAGGCCAGGCCGTTAGATTAATGTTTACTGGCGCAGGATTGCCACAGGATCGCGAATCGGTATTCTATTTTAACTTTCAGCAAATTCCGTCAGTTAAGTCAGCGGATAAAGATAAAAACAAATTACTCCTTTTAGTCTCTAATCGACTCAAGGTTTTTTATCGTCCCGATTCATTACCCGGATCGTCGGATAAAATTAGCGATGAACTGGGTTTTTCAGTGAAAAAGATTCAGGGGAAAATGCATCTGGTGGTGAATAATCCAACCGCCTATCACGCTAATTTTACTCAGGCTACTATCACCACTGGCGGTAAATCCGTCAATGTCCCTGATGTCACCATGGTGGCCCCTAAATCAGAGATATCCTGGCCGATAAAATCAGTCATTAACGTGAATAACTCATCCGTTCTCCAGTATAAATTAGTAAATGACTACGGTGTTGAAATCAAAGGCAAGTATCAATTCTGATTGCCCAACTACACAGGAAGTGTAGAGACGAGACGATGGATTATTTAACCAAATACGCTCACCGGGTCAAACAACATAGTCTGTTGTTATCAATGATAACAGGGCTGGCATATACCCCTGTATCCTGTGCCAATACGCCACAGGTCGATATTAGTGATGACGAATACAGCTTTGACGAATCCCTGCTTAAAGGCAGTAATCTGGCAATACCGGACATCTCTCGTTTCAATAAAGTGGAAAGCATTGTTCCGGGGCAGTATCAGGTAGACATTTATCTCAACAACGTATTTGTCGGCAGTAATAATGTTAATTTTGTCAGCACGGACAATAATAAAGTTTTACCCTGTTTATCCAGAGAATTACTAATCAAAACCGGAGTTCGTGATTCCTCCATTGATGAAAATACTCAGAATGCAACCAATGAGAATGACTGTGTTATTCCCGAGCAACAAATTGACGGTGCCAGCAGCCATTTTCAGTTTACCGAATTACGTCTGAATTTAAGCATTCCGAAAAAATTAATGAGCCATCGTCCACGGGGCTATATTAGCCCGGACTCTCTCTCCAGCGGAGAAACCATCGGTTTTGTTAACTATAGCCTGAATCAGTATCACGTAGCCTATAAGAATAGTACCTCCAGCGATCTGGACTCTACCTACGCTAACATCAATGCCGGTGCCAACTTAGGATTATGGCGCTACCGTCAACAATCTTTTTATAACAATCAGACCGGTCAGGAAAGTCGCTTCACCACAACACGTCGCTATGTACAACGTGCGATAGAGCCATTAGGTAGTGAAATGATGCTTGGTGAAGGTTTTACCAGCGGACGTTATTTTTCTGGTTTAGGTTATCGTGGACTTGAACTGGCTTCTGACGATCGTATGCTGCCGGAATCACAGCGTGGCTATGCTCCGTCGGTACACGGTATTGCTAAAACCAATGCCAATGTGGTGATTCGTCAGGGTGAAAATATTATCTACCAGTCAACGGTGGCCCCGGGCCCTTTTGAGATTAACGATTTAAATGCCACCAACTACGCCGGAGATCTGGACGTTACTGTGACGGAAGCCGACGGCAGCGTCAGTACATTTCGGGTACCTTTTTCTGCGGTCGCCGAGTCACTGCGGCCAAATATTTCACGCTACTCTCTGGTGGTGGGAAAAACTCGTTACGTTGGGGATAGCGATCTGTTTGGTGAAGCCAGCTATCGCCGCGGTATCAGTAACGCAATAACCGCCAACAGCGCATTTCGTTTAGCGGATGGCTATCAGGCCACCATGCTTGGGGGCGTTTATACCAGCCAGTTAGGAGCATTTGGCTTTGATGCCACCTATTCCCGTGCTCAGTTGCCAAATAGCAATGACCAATCCGGCTGGATGCTTCATCTTTCCTACAGTAAAACCTACAGCCCAACCAACACCACGCTATCTATCGGTGGGTATCAGTACTCCACCAATGGCTATCGTGAATTAAACGATGTGCTGGGCGTTCGCCAGGCCGAAAAATCGGGGGATGACTGGCAGTCATCAACCTATATGCAGAAATCCCGCCTTGAAGGATCGATCAATCAGTCTCTCGATTGGGCTGGCAATATCTATCTTTCCGCTTCAACTCAAAACTATCGAGGAGGAAAAGCCAGGGATAAGCAACTACAGCTGGGGTACTCCAAGGTGTTCCAGAATGGTGTTTCATTTAATCTGTCGGTCGCCCGAACGCATAACGGTGGCTACTATAATAACCCCTACGCTAACAGCGAGGGTTACAGCCAAAATGATAACAATAGCGCCTCTGAAACTAACACCGCATTCTCTGTCTCCATTCCGCTGGGGCGAAGCGCTTATACGCCAATACTTACCGGTACACTGAATCGTTCCGGTAATTCAGGAACCGCTTACCAAACCTCGTTATCCGGCACCATGGGCGAAAAACGAGACATTAGCTATGGTGTGAATGTCTCTACTGACAGTCGCCAACATCAGACAGTATGGAATGGTAACTTGCAGACCCGCAGTTCCGTTGCCACACTGGGAGCTTCTGCCTCAACCGCCAGTGATTACTGGCAAGCTTCAGGCTCTGTTCAGGGGGCAATGGCATTACATAGCGGAGGTCTTACTCTTGGTCCCTATGTTGGAGATACCTTTGCTCTGGTCGAAGCCAAAGGCGCTAAGGGAGCCAGAGTAATGGGCGGACAAGGCGCCAAAATTGATACTTTTGGCTATGCTTTAGTCCCGGCATTAACCCCTTATCGCTACAATACTATTGCTCTGGATCCGGAAGGAATGGACAGCCATAGCGAATTACAAGATGCACAAAAACGCGTTGCGCCTTATGCCGGTGCCACCGTAAAAGTGAATTTTAAAACGGTATCAGGGTATGCCCTGCTAATCACAATACAGCAGCCTGAAGGAAGTGAACCTATTCCCATGGGAGCCGATGTGTATGACCAACAGGATAAGGTTATTGGTATGGTCGGTCAGGGCAATCAGGCTTACCTCCGCTCAGAGAATACCGATGGATATCTTATCGTTCGTTGGGGAACACAACCCAGCCAACAGTGCAGATTAGAATATGACCTGTCGGAGCAAGATACGGACAAACCGCTAATAGTATTAACCGGTCAATGCCAATAACAGAATTGAGTAGAGTAATAACCACTATGAAAAATCATCACTCTCTATTTACCAGCACCCCACTTTTTGCTGTCGCGCTAATGGCTCTATTCTGGTCAAATCTGTCCGAAGCCCAATGTAAAAGAGTCACCCCCCATATCGATTCCGGATGTGATAGCTGTGGCCTTGGCCTGGGGTTGGGTAAAGTGAATATTACCGATAACTATCTGCAACCCGTTGGTACGCCTTTGGGGAGTTCAGTGGTTAATTTCACCTCAGCAACCAAATATCCCGACCCGAATAAAGTGCTCTATCAGTGCGACCTGACTGATAAAGACGATATCTATGAAGTTTTTGCCACCAATGGCGATGATAGAGTTGGTGGATATTATGAACAGGGCATCAACGATGGCTATCCGGGATATTACGCCACCTATATTCCCTATGTAGCCATTAAGCTGACGCATCTGAACTCAGGTATTGTATTCAGTCGCACCTGGTAATCGGCACCATTGACCAACTACGAGGTTGTTGGTGACAAAATCAATATTCGAGTGAGAGACCTTAGCCCGGTACGCGCCGAGTTAATTAAAATCAGTACACTGCCGGGAAGAGGAAAAAGTAACTATTGCGGTTATTCGGCTTCCAATCCACTCAGCGGTATGGCATCAACCACCGGCCCCTCAACCTATACCTGCATTCAACCTAATGGCTATATTCTATTTTCAGGGCCGGGTATTGCGGCACAAACCCCGGGAACAGACAGTGCTGATGAATACGGTACCTGGGGTACCGGACGCTGGAACGCTATGGGAATGGGAACCGCACCACAATCAACCATTAGCTACACCGCAACCTGTGTTGCTCGTAACGTTACTCCATTAGTCATTTTTCCAACCATCTCTGCGGCACAGCTCAATAATGGCGAAACGGTGCAAAGCAATCTGAATATTACCATTGAATGCAGTAACTCTGCGGTTTCCGGTGTTGCCACGGGTAATACCGCCATGGGATTACAAACCTCCCTGGAAGGTTATAACGCGGCTCAACAACTAGGTTTGGTCAACAACAGTGGAGGCGTCAGCTATCTGCTATCCAGCGGTTATGGTACTGATAATTCAATAGCTACCGGAGTGGGAATTCGACTGCAAAATGCCAGCACCGGCGTCAGAATGAATTTTCTCGGCTGGAGCGCCTGTACATCTTCCGGCTGCCCAAGCGGTGACAGTGCCGGATGGTATCCGGTATTAGCCGGAGCCAGCGGAAGCGGCAGCAGCGCCAGCGGTTACAATAACTATACAACTACCCTTCAGGCCACGTTGGAGAAGCTACCGGGAAAAACCGCAACCGCCGGAAAAGTAGACGCCACGGCCTATGTACTGGTTAAAGTGCAATAACATGATGAATACTATGGTAAATAGAATAAAGAGATATGGCCTGACACTACTACTCTGTCTGGGATTCATCTCTGGGTTGGCACCGGCTAATGCTGGTATTATGCCGGCATCAACACGCATTATTTATCAGGAAGGCACCACAGAACAAAGCCTGATGCTGGCCAACACCAATCCTTATCCCGTGATGGTACAAACGTGGATTGATAATGGTGCAATAGACGGAACCCCGGAAAAAGCCGATGCACCATATATTGCTTTGCCCGCTGTATTTCGCATGCAGCCAAATACCATGCAAGGACTGCGCATTATTTATAACCAGCGCCCGCTGCCAAAAGATCGCGAGTCTGTATTTTGGCTCAATCTGTACGAAGTTCCCCCAACAAAGTCTGAGCGTTCGTCAGCTTCATCCAAAGTAAAAATGACAATGAATACTCAAATGAAAATTTTCTACCGGCCTAAAAGCCTGAAAGAAAAACCACAAGACTGGGCGAAGAATATGCAATTTTCACTGTTTCGCCGTGGAGATATGCTGGTTGTTCGCTGCACCAACTCAACCCCCTACTTTGCCTCTTTTGCTTCTCTCAAGTTAGACATCTCGGGCAAGCAGTATGCCAGCGAACAAAAGCTGGATATGATGACGCCGCCCTTTGAACGGGCTGAATATGAATTTAAGCACCCCGCAATGCGCAATGTATCCGGTACGGTGAACTTACAGTTCCAGCTCATTGATGATAACGGATTTAATCAGGCAGGTACTCAGACAGTAACGGTTAATACCGTAGAGCGCTAACACGTTTGCTATATTGAAATTAAAAGATTTTTATCGAATGGACGATCTTCTGCCGCGGGTTTAAATCACGCGGCAGAAGTTTAGAGGAATTAACCTCTCTGACGTCGCAGTTGTACCAACCACAACCCGCCAATAGACACCACCATCAGTCCACCAAACACGCAACCAATAGCGACTACTGGCATATCCATTTTAACCGCCAGAGTATAGAGCCCCAGCATCAGCAACATCGCGGTGTTTTCACCGAAGTTTTGTACCGCGACGGCATTGCCTGCACCAACCGTCTGTTTTCCCCGGTGCTGCAACAACGTATTCAGCGGCACAATAAAGAACCCGCCGAAAATACCAATCACCATCAAAATGGCATAAGAGAGTGGCAGACTGCCCTGCAATACAAAAACAACCACCCCAACGCCCAACAGAACCCCGGCAGGAATACAGCGATTTACCGTATCCAGCGTAATCCACTTTGCTGCGGCAGCAGCACCAATCACGATACCAACCGCCACCATGGCGTTAAGTAGCGTTGGCGTCAGCAGCCCTTCAATATGCAAAGCAATAGGTACCCACAGAATCAGCAGAAAGCGCAAAGTAATACCCGCCCCCCAAAACAGGCTGGTGCCAACCAGAGACATACGGGTACCCTGATCGTTCCACAATATCTTCGCAGAGTCGGCAAAACGTACCACCATCTCCTTCAAATTCCAGCGCATCCCCGGACGGGCAGCCTGCAAACGAGGAATAAAACAGTTTGCCACCACAGCACCGGCATAAACTCCGCAACACACCGCCAGTGCCAGATAAGGGCTAATATCCACCAACCAGCCTCCGGCTAAAGACCCCACCAGAATTGCTGCCAGCGTTGAAGACTCAATCAAGCCATTGGCTTTCACTAACTGATCGCCATGGGTAATTTCGCCAAGAATGCCATACTTCGCCGGAGAATAAGCCGTTGCACCAATTCCTACCAGGGTATAGCCGAAAAACGGATCTAAACCGCCAATAATGATGGCCGCGCCCAACAGTTTGATACCGTTGGCCACCATCATCACTCGCCCTTTGGAAAAGCTATCGGCAATCTGTCCGACAAACGGAGCCAGCACTACATAAGCCACAATAAACAGCATTTGCAACGTGGAGTGACTCCAGAGCGGATAAGCTTTTTGAATCAGAACGCCCAAAGTAGCAAAAAACAGCGCACTATCGCCAAAAGCAGATAAAAACTGTGCACTGGTGACCGCCACCATTGCGCGATTCAGCAATGGTTTTGGCGTCACATCAATTGTGGTCATAATGACTCCACGGCCTCTTCAGCCAGTTTACGCAGAGAAACAAAATCCGGCTTACCGCTGCCCAGCAGAGGAAGAGATTTGAGTACGCGAATATCGCGCGGTACCGCCAGCGCAGGTAAACCCAGCTCCTGAGCTGCACGGTTCAGAGCATCACGGGCTAAATCCGCAGTGGTGGTAAACAGAACGATAGATTCCCCTTTTGATGCATCGCTGCGAACCGTTGCTGCATGCTCTGCATCCGGCGCCACTTTTTTGGCGATCGCTTCAACGCTTTCCAGTGAAACCATCTCCCCTGCCACCTTAGCAAAGCGCTTCACCCGGCCTTTAATAGTACAGAAACCATCATTATCGAAAGAGACGATATCGCCGGTGTCGTACCAGCCAGCTTCCATTTCGCCCTGAGCGTTTTCCGCCGTTGGCGTCTCCAGTACTCCCGGATTCTCAACCCGCAGATAGCCCTTCATGATATTCGGCCCCATCACCTGTAAACGGCCGCCCTCTTCAATACCCGGTACGGTAATCAACCGCGAATGGATACCCGGCAGTAACTTACCCACGGTATGGGATTTAGCTGCCATTGGCACGTTAATTGCCAGTACTGGTGCGCACTCGGTCACCCCATACCCCTCAAGAATACGGATACCAAATTTTTCCTGCCACAGCTCACGAGTGGCGGTGGACAGCTTCTCAGCACCAGCCACTACATAGCGCAGTCTGGCAAAATCATAAGGATGAGCAAAGCGAGCATAGTTATTCAGGAACGTTGGAGTGCCAAACATCACATTACAGTTTTGGTCATATACCAACTCAGGCACTACCCGATAATGGAGCGGACTGGGATAAAGGAAGATTCGACTACCGGTCATTAATGGCGTCAACAACCCTGCCGTCAGGCCAAAGGCATGAAACAGCGGCAAGGCAGACATAAACTTGTCCTGCGCAGTAAAATCAGCCACGGTACGAATTTGTTCCACGTTCGCCAACAGGCTGTCGTGAGAATGAACCACCCCTTTCGGGTTGCCTTCTGAACCCGAGGTAAACAGAATAATTGCTGCGTCGTCAGGTTTCTGTTTCACCATTGCCATTCGAGGGAACAGCAAGTGTTTCAACACCCAGAATTTATCTTCCCCGGTAACGGTATCTTTCAGGTCTTCAAGGAAATACCATTTAGCACCGGTAACCTGCTCTGCCAGATAAGTTAGTTTTCCTTTTTCAAGAAACTGGCGAGAGGTCACAATGGTCTTTATTTGTGCGGCTTTTAGCGCGCTTTCCAGACCATTTACACCGGCGGTATAATTCAGCATTGCCGGAACCCGACCACTCAACGAACAGCCAAAAATGGTTGCAGCGGTCACTACGGTATTCGGCAGCAGTAATCCTACATGCTCCCCCGGTTCACTCAGTTTGCTGATGATACGACTCAAACCCAGCGACTTCTTCAGCAAGGTGCGATACGAATCATTTTTCATTGAGATATCAGCAATACAGGTCTTACCTATACCGTAACGGGTATGGGCTTCCAGCAGTGCTTCATACAATGTCATACGCTGACGGGTTGCCATACGGGCATCCATCATAATTTGATGCAGACAAACGCCTGCTAATTTACGACGCTGAGCCGCCTTCGGTGCATCCGGCATCGGAACCCGGGTTGGTGGCAGAACGTGGATATTAACCTGTGGAAACAGACGCAGTTTAAATACGCCTTTTAAACGGCTCAGAAAGCTAAATTCAAGACCTTCCAGCCAAATAGGTATTACCGTTGCCTGAGAACGTGCCGCAACAAAAGCCGCACCATCATAAATCTTCATTAAGGAACCGGTAACCGTAATACGCCCTTCCGGGAAAATAACAATCGGACGCCCGTGCTCAATTTGTCGCACCAGGGTTTTAATTGACATGGGTTTGGAAGGGTCGAGGGGAACAATATCCACATAAGGCATTAAGATGCGGATAAACCAGCGCTCGGTGTACAGGCTATACACCGCAAAAACCGGTTTAACCGGTAGAAATAACGCCAGTAGAATGCCATCAATAAAGGAGAGATGGTTTGGGGTTATCAGTATACGTTCCTGTTTAAAGCAATCTGTATCGCCATAAACACGTACGCGAAAACATAAGCGGCATAATGCTCGTAAAATCCGTAAAACCATTACTATCTCCCTATCGGACAACGCGATATGCGTTGATACCTCCATTTCCAGCTTAAGACAATCTATTTTTATTGCTGTTCGCGATTAATGGTTTAATCGAATAAAAAACCAGCAATAATTTCCTGAAGTAAAAAAAAACCTACGCATCCGCGTAGGTCGGTGTAATCCAGTAAATGGTTCTGGCGTTACCGCCAGATATTCACCAATAAATACCTCTGGGATCTCAAATCTAGTCCATGGTACCGCAGACAGCCAGCCTGAAAAGACTACATAGATGCACAAAGTGTAACGAAGCATGTAATTTTTGTATTTTCGTCAATTTTGTGACTTTATATATTGCTAATACCCCTGTTTTCCGTGAGACTTCACGATGTAAACGTTTTCTTTTACTCAGAATGGCAGGGCACATTATGGCGACAATTAAAGACGTAGCAAAACTGGCCGGCGTTTCTGTTGCCACCGTCTCTCGCGTCATTAACAACTCGCCAAAAGCCCGCGGCGCCACCCGAGAATCGGTACTTAGCGCCATGGAGCAGTTGCAGTATCATCCCAATGCCAATGCCAGAGCGCTGGCTCGCCAAACTACTGGCACTATTGGCCTGATCGTTTCTGACGTTTCAGATCCCTTTTTCGGCACCATGGTAAAAGCCACAGAACAAATTGCCAGCGATAACGGCAACTTTTTGTTGATTGGTAATGGCTATCATGATGAGCATAAAGAGCGTCAGGCTATTGAACAGCTTATCCGCCATCAGTGCGCCGCATTAGTGGTTCATGCCAAAGCTATGCATGACGAAGAGTTACGGGGATTAATGAACCATATTCCTGGTATGGTACTTATTAATCGTATTCTCCCCGGGCTCGAGTCCCGATGCATTGCTCTGGACGATCGCTACGGCTCTCACCTTGCTACGCGATATCTGATTCAACAGGGGCACCGTAATATTGGCATTATCTGCTCTGACCATAAGATCTCCGATGCGGAAGATCGCCTTCAGGGCTATCTGGATGCCCTGACTGAACACCAAATTACGATTAATACCAAGCGCATTGCCTACGCCTCGCCGGACGAAAGCGGCGGCGAGAAAGCGCTGATAGAGCTACTGGAAAGAAACCAACAGCTCACCGCCGTCGTCTGCTATAACGATACCATGGCCGCTGGCGCCCTCTCGGTGCTCAGCGATAACAATATTCAAGTACCTGAACAAATATCGCTGATTGGTTTTGATGATGTACTTATTGCCCGCTATCTGCGACCCGGGCTAACCACCATTCGTTATCCGGTAGTTTCTATGGCAAAACAGGCAGCGGAATTGGCACTGGCGTTGTCACAAGGGAAAACCCTGGCAGATGTCACCAATTTATTCCACCCTACCTTGGTGAAAAGGCATTCGGTAGCACAGTTATTGTAACCATTACGGTAAAAGGGAGTTTTAAGAAAGTTAGTTGTTTTACCTGATAAAAGTCCCCGGATTCTGATTAGCGATTATCTGAGATTGAGCGGTGTCAAAACTGACAGATCAGCCTTTTTACTACTCTTTTCAAGCCTACTCAAACCATCCAATG
Source organism: Limnobaculum allomyrinae (assembly GCF_016649425.1). GTDB lineage: Bacteria > Pseudomonadota > Gammaproteobacteria > Enterobacterales > Enterobacteriaceae > Limnobaculum > Limnobaculum allomyrinae. The sequence goes on along the minus strand of NZ_JADRCR010000006.1, from coordinate 178,591 downwards.
ATTAGCCGCATAGCTAAAGATTTCGATCCGCCTTCCTGATTTTTATTCCTGTACTTTCCTCTTATTTTATTCATCACATAATATCGCTCTGTTCCAATAAGTATGTTTGCTTATAGGGGCAAGACAAAGCTGACTTCTGACCAAAAATAGTGTCGGCAAAACAGAGTGTGATGTTTTTATGAGTATTACCATGTCAAAATTAATAGGAGTTATTAAATGTTATTAAACGAGGTAATTCTTATGGGTTCTCATACTAAACAGACCATCAGCGCTCAAATTCCTATTGAACTGGCTCTCGCCGTTGAAAATCTGGCGATAGAACTGGATCGTTCAAAAAGCTGGATTATAAAAGAGGCATTGCTCTCGATGCTGGCAGAAAGAGAGCGGCGGCATCAAAGCGTGCTGGCAGGCCTTGCTGACGTAGATGCGGGTCGTGTGGTTAGTCATTCGGACATGGTGGATTTTGCCAATCGCCTAAAGCAAGAGTGATAAATGGAAATTTACTGGGCGCTTAAAGCACAGGCCGATCCGGAACGCCTTTATCATTTTGCTCTTCAACATAGTAACAACATGCTGATGATATTTTAGAGCGACTGATGACGGCAAGCAGACATCTTATAACCTGCCCTGCTATTGGTGTACCACAAACGCGTTATGAACCTCGCGAAGTGAGAAAGGTTTTGTTCGACCACTATGAGGTTCATTATGAAGTTAAAGATAATGACATTTTCATTGTGGATCTCTGGCATACCAAAGAAGAACGTTGACGTTCAAGTAAGAACGCCGAGCCAAAATGCTGTTTAAGCACAAAACTATACTTTCATCTCAATAATTCCCCTTAGTGACACGATTCATTTATCACTATTGAACATCCGAATTTTACAATAAAGAAACATCGATATAAAAATTATAACATTTGGCATATCTATACCTGTGAGGTTTTATGAACTGGCGGATAGGTATCGGTGGCCGGCTATTGTTTGCTTTCTCCCTGTTAGCGACCATGACCCTGATTGCTACCGGTTTAAGTTTTCGTAGTCATGCGGAACTCGAATCTCGCCTGTCGGATCTACATCAGAAACATATCGGTGCTTTATTTGCCGCCACTCAGCTTAATGACCAGAGTCGGCAAATTGTTAGTCAGGCTTCAGCACTGTCAATGGCGGAACGCCAGAGTGAACGGGAGCAGGTAAAAAACGACCTGCTCGATACACTCAATCAAATGGAAGATTGGATGAGGCAGTTGCCCGATAAGCAACGCTATTTTCTGGAACTGAATACCCAGATCCGACAGACCATAATGGTGTTATATCAAGTCACCACTCAGCGGGCCGCTTTTGCGGCCAGCGCATATCAGCACAGTCAAAAATTGAACGAAACCTTTGACGAGTGGCGGCAGACATTAACCCCTTCAAACGTAACCAGCCAACTCTGGTATCTTGAGTTAGCGTTTCTGGCGGGTTATGTAGAGAAAGTTTCTGCGGCACAAAGTTTTAATGAGCTGGATTATACGTTTCTACGCATTGAAGAGATAAGTAAACATATTGCCGAATCCGCAGCAAAAGATAAGACCTTATTACAGGATAAATACCAGCAGTTACTCAGCCTGTTAGCCAAAATTTCGCGTAAGGGCTCAATGTTTCATGACAAAAATCAGGAGCTGGATCTCTCTTACCAGCAATCGTTTCTGGTTCTCAATAACCAGCGTCATGTTCAGCAACTGGCACGACAAATCTCCTATTACAGCCATCAGATTAATCAGGTAATAGATAATGAACTGTCAGCGGCTACACAATCCGTCGCTCAGGCAAGCCGCCTCACTCTGGGGTTATCCCTGTTGAGCCTGATAATGGTCATTACCCTTTCATGGGTGTATGTTCGCCGCAATATTCTGACGCGCATTCGCACCCTACAGTCCAATATGCAGGCCATCGCCAATGGGCGTCTTAATACCCCTATTGTGATTAGCGGAAATGATGAAATCAGCGGCATGGCTCGGGATTTGGCATTTTTCCAACAGTCTGCCTTGTTGGCAGAACAAACTCATCGTCAGCTTCAATTAGAGATGGATGAGCGCCGTCAAGCGGAACAGCAGTTAATGCAAACTCAGCGGGAGTTGGTACAGGCCGGCAAACTGGCAGCGCTTGGTCAACTTAGCGTATCTATCACTCATGAGATCAATCAGCCGCTGTCAGCCATGCGTAATTATATCTTTAGCCTCGAACACTATTTACAACAGAATAACCTGCCACAAATTCGACGAAAGATCGATCAGGTGAGCGAACTGTTGGATAAAGTGAACAATATTACCCGCAATCTGAAAAGCTTTGCCCGTCGAGCAGATAACGATTTGTCACCGGTGCATCTGCACACCGTCATTAATGCCGCAACCGAGCTGTTACAGGTTGATAGCAAAGGCATTAAATTACAGATACAACCGCTGTGCCAGAATCAATCCGGACAGCAGCTCGAGACCGTCTGGGTTGCCGCAGAGGCCATACGGCTGGAACAAGTATTGATTAACTTACTGTCAAATGCGGTTGATGCATTACATACGGTTTCCGAACCGGAAATCGTTCTGACCTGGCGTACTCTGGATCATTGGGTTGAATTGCTGGTCATTGATAACGGTTGTGGCATTGAGCCAGAACATACCGAGCGTATTTTTGACCCTTTCTTCTCGCTGAAATCGACCACCAATGGACTTGGGCTGGGATTATCCATTAGCTATAACATCGTTCAGGATCTGTGTGGTCAGTTAAAACTGCTCAACAGTTATACGGGTTATACCTGTTTTTCACTCAAGTTATTGCACTCAATAGCGCCAGTTACCACCTGTAATCAGGAGTAAGTATGAATATTGAAGTAATCATTATTGATGACGAACCCTGTATGACTGAGAGTCTGGCGGAGATGTTAACTATTGCAGGATTTCTCCCCAGAACTTTTGGTCGCTCCCGTCAGGCACTGGAATATCTGGCAGTCAACCGGGAATGCATTGTGCTCAGCGATATTCGTATGCCAGAAATGGATGGGCTAGCCTTGTTGTCTGCTATTCAACAACTCGACAGCCAGCTACCGGTGATTCTGATGAGTGGACATGCGGATATTCCTCTGGCTATCCAGGCGATGAAGCAAGGGGCTCAGGATTTTCTGGAGAAACCCATCAAAACCGAGCAGTTATTTCAACAGTTACATCTGGCGTTAAACCGTCGTCAGGCTTATTTGCAAATGCATCATAAGGTTGCGGATAATGAATATCTGGCTCAGAAAATCATTGGTCGTTCCCCGGCCATTCAGCATTTGAGACAACAAACACTGATACTGGCTCAGGCTCAGGTCGATACCCTGATTTATGGTGAAACCGGCAGCGGAAAAGATGTGGTGGCGGAAGCTATTCATCACAGCGGCCCCCGGATTCATAAACCATTTATTGCCATTAACTCTGGTGCTATGCCGGAGAATCTTCTGGAAAGCGAGCTATTTGGTCATGAGGCCGGCTCTTTTACCGGCGCTCAAAAACGACATATTGGTAAAGTAGAAGCGGCCAACGGAGGAACACTGTTTCTCGATGAAATCGAGAGCATGCCGCTGGCTGCCCAGATTCGATTATTACGCGTCTTACAAATCCGTACTATTGAGCGGGTAGGTAGTCACCAGCTTATTCCGGTGGATATCCACGTACTGGCTGCCAGCAAGATGGATCTCACCCACCTCAGTCGTCAGGGGTTGTTTCGTAGCGATCTGCTTTATCGATTAAATGTAGCCAATTTACATATTCCTCCGCTAAGAGAGCGAGAAAATGACATCCTGCTACTGTTTGAGTTCTTCTGCCAACAGGCCGCCCGACAATATCAGAGAGAAATTCCCTCGATTAAGCCCAGCCAGCAAAACAAGCTACTTAACTATTTGTGGCCTGGCAATGTGCGTGAACTGATTAATGTGGCTAACCGCTATGTATTAGGCATTTCCGGTGATGGTATTAATCTGAATGAAGAAAACCTCAATATCGCCACAGAGTCTGAGCTGAACGATCTTGAGTATCATCTTGATAGTTATGAAAAGAGCATTCTGATTTCTACGCTGGAAACCTGCGCAGGCGAATTGGGTGAAGTAGCAATGCGCCTCAATCTTACCCGCAAAACGTTGTATCGAAAAATGAAGAAACACGGATTGGATAAACGCTATTTTCAGGATCTGGATGGGACAATATTGTCTTCCTGATTTGCTCAAAAAGGACAAAAGTGTCCATTAATTCTGTTTCTGTTCCGGAGAACCCCCGAATACCCATAGAATTTTGTTAATTTAATGTTGGCATTGTTATTGCAAAGTTAAATATGAATTCCCCAAAAATGCATGATGTGACGATCGCGACAGGACGTCTTAATAAAAAAAACGACTACCCTAACCCGCATGAATGAGGATGTAACAATGACCAAAATTACAACCAGAATCTTATTCTACTGGCTGACCGTACAAATGATTCTGGCAGCCGGATTGCTGTTCTCATCCGCCATGGCTGCCGACTGTAGTTACAGAGGCGATCTGGACGACCGCTACTGCGATGAAAACCGCGATATGGTGGCAGATACGCCCACCGATCCGAAAGAGCTTAAAAATCCCGGAACCTTAGTATTCAGCTATACGCCGGTAGAAGATCCGGCGGTATATAAAGATGCCTTCGCTGACTTCCAGAAATATCTGTCCGATAAAACCGGTAAGAAAGTGATTTATTACTCTGTTCACTCTAACTCTGCTCAGGTTGAAGCTATGCGCTCCGGTCGTCTGCATATTGCCGGGTTCTCCACCGGCCCAACCGGTTATGCTGTCAACTTAGCTGGTTATGTCCCTATCGCGGTTAAAGGCACAGAAAAAGAGTTTCAGGGCTACAACCTGATTGTGCTGGTAAAAGCCGATAGCCCATACAAAACCATGGACGATTTAAAAGGTAAGGTGGTCGCTCACACCTCTGTTTCCTCCAACTCAGGCAATCTGGCGCCTCGGGCACTGTTCCCGAAAATTGGTATCACACCGGATGAAGACTACAAAGTGGTTTACTCCGGCAAGCACGACCAGTCAGTCATGGGAGTACTCAGTGGTGACTATGACGCAGCCCCTGTTGCATCTGACGTTTACGAACGTATGGTTGAGGCTGGCCGCGTAAAAGCCAAAGACTTCCGCACTATCTATACCAGCGCACGCTTCCCAACATCTGCCTTTGGTTATGCTTACGATCTGGATCCTGAACTGGTAGCCAAAATTAAAGCCGCATTTGCTTCGTATCGCTTCCCACCAGAAATGCAAGAAACCTTTGGCGGCGCTGACCGCTTCTACCCAATTAACTATAAAGATGACTGGCAGGTAGTACGTGATATCGCCTTTGCTACCGGCACTGCCTATAGCAAAAACGGCCTGCAACAGTTAGCTGAAAAAGAAGCCGCTGACGCCGCTAAAAAACGTCAGGCTGAATCGGCTGGTGCCAAAGCACAGTAATCCGCCGCTCCCTCTATATTTATTATCACCAACCGGGATAGCCCAAGGCTATCCCGCAGGAGGCCCTTTACCATGTCTATGTCATCATCGCTTTCACCACAAAATTCACTACACAATTACCTCAGTATCCGGCAGTTAAACCACGCCTATCGGGCAGGAAAACCGATTCTGAAAGACATCAATATCGATATTGACCAGCCCGGCATCGTCGCCATCATTGGCCCATCAGGTACCGGAAAAAGTACCCTACTGCGCTGCATCAATCGTCTGATTACGCCAACTACCGGAGAGATTCTGTTTCAACATGCTGATTTGGTTAAAGTTCAGGGTAAAGCCTTGCGCCATCTACGTCGCCAGATAGGCATGGTATTTCAGGAGTACAATCTGGTAGAACGCCTGAGCGTGATTGAAAACGTATTAACCGGGCGCCTTGGCTATATGAATGCCTGGCAGGCGTGGCGACGTAAATTTTTACAAGAGGATTCTGCTGGCCGATGAGCCAACCTCATCATTAGACCCAAAAACTGCAGTAGAAATTATGGAACTGATGGATAAGCTGGCGGCCAGCAAAGGCATTCCTACGCTGGTTAATATTCACGATGTAAAACTGGCTCAGCGTTTTGCCAAACGCATTATCGGTATGAGCGGGGGACGCGTAGTCTATGACGGCCCGGCTCAGGGCATCACCGACACCCACCTGAAAGAAATCTACGGGGGTGAATCATGGCTGGTATAACTCCTGATTCTAATCCGTTTAAAACTAACTGGCTGATGCGCGCCGGTACTCTGGCGGTGGCGGGATATATTCTGTATGCCTTCAGCACCATGGGGCTTAATTTTCAGCGCATGGCTATCGGAATGGAACACGCCGAACGCTTGCTCAGCCGAATGTTCCCCCCTAATTTTGAACGCTGGGAACTGCTGTTGCACGATCTAATGGAGAGCTTACAAATAGCGATTATTGCCAGTGCTGTTGGCATTATTATTTCACTATTTGTTGGTCTGTTTGCTGCCCGAAACCTGATGCCAAATATTATTAGCGCGCCGGCACGAATAGTGATTGCGGTATGCCGAACTTTCCATCCGGTCATTATTGCTATTTTGTTTGTGAAATCCGTTGGTTTTGGCGCACTGGCAGGAATACTGACTCTGATCGTGGCCTCTATCGGTTTTATCGCCAAGCTGTTTGCTGAAGCGATTGAAGAGATCTCCCTAAAACAAGTAGAAGCTATCCGGGCTACCGGAGCCAGCTTTGTCAGCCTGATTCTGTTTGCCGTACTGCCGCAGGTTTTCTCCCGTTTTATTGGTTTCTCTACCTATCAACTGGACTCAAACCTGCGTAATTCAACCATGGTTGGTCTGGTAGGCGCAGGTGGTTTGGGCGGTACCCTATTCTCCGCCTTCCAACGTTTTGATTATGATTTTGTCACCGCTATTCTGCTCACCATTATCGCGCTGATCCTGCTGGGTGAAGCCCTGTCTAATCTGGTACGGAGGGTCTTTTCATCATGACAGCCTTACCTGTAACTTCCTCACCTCAAACGGACGCCATGACGATGAATACTGCTCCGGCCAAATATCAGCGTTTTACGCCGCTACAACGGGCTGCCCGCTATTTAGTCTATGTGATTATGTTGGCATCGCTGTTTGCTTCACTCAGAACCGTTGAGGTGATTCCTGAGTTTCTTTACGATGCTCCCACTCAAATGGCCGATATGTTTGAACGCATGTGGCCACTGGATCTGGCTGCTTACCCGGGCACCATTCATCAGGCTCTGATGGAAACGCTGAATATTGCCACCTTAGGCACTTTGCTTTGCCTGATACTGGCTGTGCCATTAGCATTGTTAAACGCCCGCAATGTGATGCCGTCGAGAATTGTTAACTGGCTGGCACAAACCTGTCTGGTGACTTCCCGCTCGGTTAACTCGCTGGTGTGGGCACTACTGTTTGTGGCTATTTTCGGGCCGGGTACGATCGCCGGTGTTCTGGCCGTCGCCCTACGCTCCGTTGGTTTTGTTGGTAAACTACTGGCGGAAGCATTAGAAGAGATCAATATGGGTAGTATTGAAGCGTTAAAAGCAACCGGTGCGTCGATGCCCAGTATTCTGGTAAAAGGTTACTGGCCACAGGTCATACCCGCTTTCTTCAGTATTGTTCTGTTTCGCTGGGATATTAACGTGCGGGAATCTGCGGTACTGGGTTTAGTGGGCGCAGGTGGCATTGGTGTCGTACTCAGCGATGCAATGAACCTGTTCCAGTGGCAGTTAGTAGCAACCATTCTGGTAAGTATTTTAGTGGTCGTTTTGTTAGCTGAGTGGGTTGTTGTTCGCGTACGCAAAAAATTAATCTAATCTGAATAGGGGGAGACGATAGTTTCCCTCTAAAAGAGCAGATAATCGATTAATACAGGAACGGTCCAATGACTTTGAGAAACCAATATTATGTACTGCGTCACGGTCACAGTTTAGCCAATCAACAAAAGATTATTGTTAGTGATATTCAGCATGGGCAGCATGCCTATGGCTTATCCCCGGTGGGTATTAACCAGGTTATTCAGACTCTGGAAAACTGGCCTTATTCTATTCCGGATCTGATTTTCCATTCCGACTTTAAACGTACGGCAGAAACCGCCGGGATAGTGGCTGACTATTTTAATCGTCAGGCAAAGCCCGCCGCTGCGCTACGTGAACGTCATTTTGGTGAGTTTGAACTGCAGGATGACAGCCACTATCCACAGGTCTGGAAGCATGACGAACAGAACCTCACCGAACCATTCGCTCAGGTAGAGCCGCTAAGTGCCGTTTGTGAGCGTGAATTGGCGTTTATCCAGACGCTGGAACAGCAATATTCTCAGAAAAAGATTTTGCTGGTTGGCCATGGCGATCCCTTACAGATTCTGTTGACGCATTTTCAGCAAAAACCGCTGAGTCAACACCGGGATTTAGCGCCACTAATAACCGCAGAAGTAAGAAAGTTGAACGGAGAGTTACAATCACAGGCAGCATTGAGCAATGCCTGACAGGACTAGGTTAAGTTAATAGTGATGGTAATAAAGCATACAGGGTGATGAAAAGTTAACTCTCTTCATCACCCTAAAAATTTTATCACGCCAGACAGATAACCTGATAATCCAACTGCTGTTTAGCGTTCATAACGCAGCACGAGGCCTCCATGCCAGCCGTGCTACCCTCTCTCAGTTGTCGGCTGAATTCCAGTGCTCAATGGAAAGGTCAAAACCAAATGACACGACCTTCAATTCAAAAAACTTATTTCCTCGCGGCAAGCGATCTTAACAATACCCCGATGGTGGTTCCATTATGCAACAGGGCACTCAACGTCGGGGATAGTCGTCCCATCGCTGCTGCTAACATAATGGCGCTGTTAATCCACTCGGTTAGTTTAATGTTGCTGTTAACCAATTTCATTGCATCAACTGCCAGCTCACGGGCCGTTACTACTCCGTGCAGAGAGTCTTGCAGCAGTACCGCATCCGCCGCCTGTTGGGCAAGCTCTGTGCTTTGATTCATCGCCAGGCCAACATCTGCCTGAGTCAGTACCGGTGCATCATTAACGCCATCACCCACAAACATCACGCGGCAACCCTGTTCCTGCAATGACTGAACTACGCTAACTTTACTTTCCGGCGTTGCTTCAGCGAAGAACTGGTCAATACCCAGATCTTTAGCCATTTGCTCGGCCTTATGCTGCTTATCGCCGGTTAACAGAATGACATTTTTAATACCCAGTTCACGCAACTGACTGATAACCTGCGCAGCTTCATCACGCACATTATCCTGCAGACCAATCATACCGACCAGTTGCTCATTAAGACTAATAAACAACAGATGACGGCCTTGCTCTTCCAACTCTTCGATTTGAGTCTGGAACGGGGAGAAATCGATATGGTAATGCTCTCGCAGGAAGTGGCGACTGCCAATCACCATGCGGTTACCATCAAGCTCAGAAATTAACCCGTGCGCAATCACATACTCCACTTCGCCGTGATTAATATGTGGCAGTTCGTGTTGCTGCGCAGCGCTTACCACCGCCCGCGCCAGTGGGTGATTACTGTGTTCTTCCACCGAAGCAGCAATTGCCAACAGCCGTTTAGCCCAGGTATGTTTTGGGTCAAAACTAACCACGTCGGTCACCAGCATATCCCCGTAGGTCAGGGTACCGGTTTTATCAAACACCACGGTATCGATATCGGCCAACTGCTCAATAGCACGGCCCCCCTTAAGCAATAACCCGGAGGTTGCCGCTTTGTACATCACCGATTTAAACGCAATCGGCGTACTCAGTTTTAAGGCACAGGAATAGTCGACCAGGAAAACTGAGGCCAGGCGATTCCAGTCACGGGTCAGTGCAAATACGCCAGCACCAGCCCCCAGAGTAATAGCCACCCTGCGATCGGCCATCCTTTGGGTAACCTGCTGAGTTTCGCTACGCTGACCGAGTGACTCGGTAATAAAACGACGAATATTTGCCGTTGAAGACTCATCCCCTACCCGCTCGGCACGCACCGCAATGTTACCGTCCTGAACCTGAGTGCCGGCAAATACCCAGGCGCCTGCTTCACGACGTACCGGTACACTCTCTCCGGTCATCGATGCCTGATTAATTAAACCAATACCGCGCAATACGCTACCGTCAGCAGGAATATTATCTCCAGGCCCCAGCAGCATGACATCACCGTTTACCAGATCTTCCGCGTTGATTTCCTGACTTTCACCATCACGTTCAACCCAAACCGAGTGGTACTGGGGCTGCATCAACTCAGACAATAATTCATCAGAATGGCGGCTGGTTTCTTGCTCAAAATATTCCCCCAGCGTCAGTAACGACTGGGTCAACATTGCCGTCCGGTAATCACCCCGGGCAATTGACAGACTAAGCGCCAGCGCATCCAGTACTTCAACCTTCAACTCACGCTGGCACAGCGACTCAACGCCTTCAGCAATGGTAGGTGCCATCAATGCAACGGCAGGTAAGGCAGACCAACGCTTAGGTAAAAATTGGGTTGCGGCCAAACCGGCCAGATTTAACAGATTATCACCACCGCAATACTCCGCTTCGTACTCGCTGTCGGTGGCTGAATCCCAATCAATGGCATTCAACTGTGCTAACAACTTTTCCACATCGGTTTTACTGGTGTGATAGGTTAATACGGCAGAAGCCGCTGCCGGGCGCAAGCGCACCGTTTTCACTCCGGTGAAAGAGAGCAGATGGGTTTTAAGCCATCCGGCAACGTCCGGTTGCTCCCGCAATTGAACAATGCGCACTCTCAGTCGACCAGGAAGTTGGTGAACTGGCTTAACGGTATATAAATGGGTCATCGGGGCAGTTACTCGCTGTCCTGATCTTTTTCGCGATAATAATCCAGCTCTGCCTGAACATCCGCCAGACGCTCTTTCAGCTCTTCCACTTCACCACGAATCGCGCCCCAGGCTTTGTTGGCCGTTGCGCCAATGCTCTTTTGCACATTGCGGTTAGACAACAGATAAGCGATCGCAGCGCCGGCGACGATACCGGTAATCAGATGAGCCCGGCTATTGTCCGCCCGATAAGGGGTTTGCGGTGCTGACTGATCCATCGGATAAGGCGCGTAAGGATTGTAGTAAGGGTTATTCGGCTGTTTCATCTGCGCCTCGCTTATTCATTGAGTCTAATAGGTACAGTCCGGCAGCACCTGCGCTGAGTACCGTTAATAATGTCAGTACCGGGCGGCCTGCGGTGGCGTTGGCTACCGTCATGGCAGCCCCACTCACTAAACCGGCTTTAGTGGCATCAATCAGAACTTTACTGGTCGCCTGTTCCAGCGTCTTCTCACCGCGCTGATACTGACGCCACTGCTCCACACCAGAAGCCGTAGCGCCAACCAGCGCTCCTGCGATCAACGCCCGGCTGGCTGGATTCATGCGATCGCTATTATTACTCATCCGCTTTCTCCTGCTCACGATGGCGTTCTACCGACTCCTGAAAGCCTTCTTTGCCAGCCTGAACCGTATCACGGAAAATAGCGCCGCTGGTCATTACGCTCTCTTTCACGCTTTCAGCGGTGGTTTCCGCTTTCTCTTTCACTTTGCTACCGCCACTTTTCAGCATGTCGCCAGCATTAGCAAAAGTTTGCAGCAGCGTATTACGTACGCTTTCATTACCTAAAATCAGCGCTGCGGCAGCACCAATCATTGCGCCTTTCCAAAACTCTTTATCATCAACACCGATAGTACTGATGATATTTTTAAATAATCCGGCTTGCTCCCCCATTAAGCCTTCAACCATGCCCTGCGCCTGTCCACTCCAGTCAAAACCCGGAGCCATTTGCTGTGGGGCTGGCTGTTGGAACTGAGGTGGAAACTGCTGGTATTGTGGCGGCATTGGATAACCCATTGGAGGCTGACCACACATTGGATTCCACATTGGGGGATGAGGAGGCCACATCATCTGCTGCGGCATTGGTTGCCCTTGCTGCTGAGGATAGGGAGGATAATAAGGATAACCGTAAGGTCCGTAGGGTGGCATCCCTTGATATTCAGGGATTTCCTGATCGTTACTCTTCTTGTCTTTTCCCATCTTCAGTTCCTCACTTATTTAGACTCTGGCGGAGAGATAATTGGCAGAATTTCAGTTAACGCTTGCTCTGCAATCCGATCGTCATCACCAAATAGCTGTTCCAGTAGTTTTGGCGGCAAACGTTTAGCGTCATACTCTAATAATAGACTTCCGGTTGCACTATTAAGGGTATAACTACGTAAACAATTATCTTTGCCACAAAGTTCTTCTAATGCAGATAATTTACTTTTACTCAGCCCGGCCACCAGCTTATTGGTAAAACGCAGCCTGATGCGACCAGGGATATGGTGGGCAAGTTCAACAAAACGGCGTAGCGCCATTAACCCACTAAAACTATCAGAACTCATGTTACATCCTAAAAAATCAACCATTCTGACGCTGCAGAATAAGGAGCCATATTAGTTACGGCTATCATATGACGTGACCTGATGATTTAAAACACTTAAACACACTTGTTTGGAAGTAAATCAGATTTATGCCGAAAAACAAAAAAACCGTAGCATAAAGAAGTAGAGATATTACGCAGAAATTGGTTAATAACAGTACTGGACAGCGCACAAACCTTAATGTAAATTATTCTCGTTATCTTTATCATTCAGGTGGCCGCTATGAGTAGTCCATATGTTCATCAGACACAAAACCGTGTTCGCATTCGTTCTGATTATATTCAACAGCATGCTGCTGAAGTGACAGATTTGATTGCAAAACTGGAGTTAGTGCCGGGAATCAAAGAGATTCAATACCGTCGCTACGCGGGTTCTGTGGCAATTCGTTTCGACAGCAAAGTGATAAGCGCCGCTGCACTGCTGGAAACGGTCGAAAGCTATGGCTGGCTGGAAAACAGCGAAGAACGCGATTTCATTAATAATGCGGTACGTCTGGGTGCTAAAACCTTACTGAAAGGCATTGCCTTAACGACGCTGAAGCGCACGCTGGGTGGCTCATTGGTGAGTGCTGTTGCAGCCATAGCCAGATAAATAGCCTATCAGCTTCTCCTGTTATATAGAGGGCTCACATTAATCAATGTGGGCCTTCTTCATTACTCTACGTAATTAATCCCCCTGTCTTTTAATCAAACCTGTATTTCTCTTTATCTCCCGTCAGCCCGCATCACCTGCTTTCTTCTAAATTTCATCGTGTCTAATCAGATAAAGAAACTGCGCCTCCCGACACAGTCCTCGCCGATACGGAAAGATATAATTGAGACTTACGTATAAATAACTCTCAACAGTTTGAAATACAGGAAGGTAACAATATGAAGGTAGGCGTTATCGGTGCAGGCGCGATGGGTGCAGGCATTGCTCAAGTGTTTGCTGCCACAGAAGGCTTCAGTGTGGTTCTCGCTGATATTAAGCAAGAATATGCAGAGAAAGGAAAAAACAACATCATCACCTCACTGAACAAGCTGGTGGATAAAGATAAAATGGTGGCAGACAGAGCTAAAGCCATCGCCACCAACATTGTTCCCGGCCTGCCAGAAGATGTCTCTGACTGCGACCTCATCATTGAGGCTATCGTCGAAAATATCGATGTTAAACGCCAGCTTTTTAATAGCCTGAAAAACATCTGCCGGGCTGACGCCATTTTTGCCTCCAATACGTCTTCACTGTCTATTACTGAACTGAGCGCCGGATTGGATCGCCAGGTTATCGGATTGCACTTTTTCAATCCGGCCCCCGTAATGACACTGGTAGAAATCGTTGTGGGTTTAAGTACTACCGATGAGATGGTCAGCAAAATGCAGGAGATCGTTCAGCAGGTCGGTAAAGTTGCCGTTATTTCTAAAGACGCACCGGGCTTTATCGTCAATCGCGTGCTGATTCCGATGGTAAATGAAGCTATTGGTATCTATGCCGATGGTACCGCCAGCGCAGAAGATATCGACACCGCAATGAAACTGGGCGCCAATCACCCTATGGGGCCATTGGCGCTGGGCGATTTAATCGGTCTGGATGTCTGTCTTGCTATTATGGAAGTGCTTTACTCAGAAACCGGCGACTCAAAATATCGCCCGCATATTCTGCTGCGTAAGATGGTCAGAGGTGGGGCATTAGGAAGAAAGAGTAAGAAAGGATTCTATCGCTACGACTGAAATTAAATCCCGACATCCAGGGGCCCGATTGCAGTGCAGTCGGGCTATTGTGTTTTATCGCGATACAACCCTAGCACAAATCACATCAGCAATAGGTTATCAAAATTAAGCAAAACGTTTGGCGGCACACTGGCAAATACCACCACTTTTCGCCGGGCAGCGTTTACAGGGTGGAGATTTAAAGGGTAAGCGTAAGATTGCCGGAGGTGCTACCGAGTTGGGCTGGATACGCATGTTGCCGGCGCTTCCACGTTTTACCGGCTGACGTGGTGTCGGGAGGTTATAGCCTCCGTGATCAAACCAATCCAACAATGGCTTTAAGGGTTTTGACACTTCAACCAGCATGTTGCCCATCACTTGCTGAGAGAGTTCACTCCAGATTGAATCTGAGGGTTCTGATTGGGTACTACGGGGGTGAGCTCCCGGTAAAACTGCAGGACGAACAAGATTCTGAAGCGCACGATCCCCCGCCTTATTTTTGCTTCCGTGCTTAGACGCTTTTTTGTGTAACTTTTTCAGTGCCTTAAGGGCTGATGACATAAAATGGTGCGCCCGCAAACAATAATGAGAATGATTATCTATATTATTAAGCAGTTTTCAATACTTTTCCACCAACAGATGCTCACGTCTGAGGCAATACTTTGCTAACATATGCCCAAATTTTAATTGTCACATATATCGACACGGGACTAGTTATGAACAATATCGATTTTCCAACCAACGCAACACCGGAAGAGATGGCCAGAGAGATTTCCGGTCTGAAAGCGATTCTGACGTTAATGCTGATCACTATGGGTCAGGCGGATGCAGGAAAAGTGATTCTAAAGATGGAAAGACTGATTGCCGATCATCCGGATATGGCGGAAGCCGAAGCGTTTAAAGGTATCGTTCAGCAAATGCGGCAGGCATATCGTCAAGAGACGTGCTGATAGTTTTTTTGGCTTTGAGAGCCCCGCGTTAGGTTTAACGCGGGGCTTTTTGCTATTGTGGGGTTAGTCTTTTAAGAGAAATTGGCTGCTGAGGATATTTCGGCCGTAAAAACGATATTGCATATATTTCCATTGTGCTCGGCCGGAAGACCGTCGGCACTAAGCACCAGAGTGCGTCGGCCTGGGCTGCCTACGGGCAGTTATGAGACACCTTGCGGTGTTTCACCCTGACGGGCCAGCGCTAGCGCTGTTCAAACAGGCAAAGCCTGTTTGTCGTTGGCTTACGCCAAGTCGTCCCCACGGCACCCTCTCCCGACGATTAACTTTGGTTACAAAACCAAAGGTCAACAGCAACAATTATTCAGGGTAACCCCCTGCATACTAAATTATCTTACAGCCTTCCTCTGTTGCCCTTCATTTTTTGACCTCCATCCTTTGACCTTCAAGAGCACTGGAATTCAGCTGACGACTGAGAGAGGCCAGCACGGCTGGCATGGATGCCAGTCGAGGCACTGCTTCGCCGGGAGCGAATCAGTGCCGGTGCGTTAAGGCTGAACGAAGGAGGAAGGCAGTCGCCACCAGGCGACCTGGATTCGTGTGCGAAGGCGCGGGAGTGCAGAGGGTGCCCGCCCTGGTACCCTCTGCTCGGCCACTCGCACCAATGTTTATTCAGGCACTGTACTATTAGTGGACGAAACCAACACTCAACCTAATTTTCTTCAACACATCAAGTATGAATCAGGTTACTTCTTATCATCCTCAAGCGTATCATTCCTGTAATTCACCCACCCATTAATCGCCAACGTCACCGCCAAAATTCCTCCTACCGTTCCCAATGAAATCGCTATCGGAATATGGTAGAAATCAACAATCAGCATCTTGATACCAATAAACACCAGAATCACCGCCAGACCATACTTCAACATAGAGAAGCGTTCCGCTACGTTCACCAGCAAGAAGTACATTGCCCGCAGGCCCAAAATAGCGAACAGGTTTGAAGTGAGTACGATAAAGGGATCGGTTGTCACCGCAAAGATAGCCGGGATGCTATCTACAGCAAAAATGACGTCACTGATTTCCACCAGAATCAAAACCAAAAATAGCGGCGTAGCGAACAATACGCCGTTACGGCGAGTAAAGAAGCGCTCCCCTTCCATATTATCGGTCATGCGGATATGACTGCGGATCCATTTTACCATTGGTTTATCACCAATATTGGACTCATCGTCTTCTTTAGCCAGAGCCATTTTGATGCCGGTAAATAGCAGGAAGGCACCAAACACATACAATATCCAGCTAAATTCAGAAATCAGCCAGCTACCGATAAAGATCATGATGGCACGCAGAACGATAGCGCCTAACACACCATATACCAATACACGTCGCTGTATGGCTACAGGAACAGAGAAGTAGCTAAATATCATTAGCCAGACGAACACATTATCGACCGCCAGCGCTTTTTCAATCAGATAACCGGTGATAAATGCCAGAGCCTGCGTATCAGCCACCTGCTGGCCAGCGGTATCATTCAAATACCACCATAGACCAAGTGCAAACAGTAAAGAGAGGGTAATCCAGATTAACGACCAGACCGCAGCCTGTTTAAAAGACATCGCCCCGCCTTTCTTCTTGCCCTGCCCAAACAGGTCAATGATTAGCATTACGGCAACGATAAGTGCAAAACTGCCCCACAATAACGGGGTTCCAACTGTATTCATTTAGGGTCTCCTCGGGTTTCTTATCTCACCGTGCTGTTTAAAACTATTGTTGCTTTAAATAGCATGGTTGATGGATACAGAAACCTAACCTTCAGACATAAAAAAACGGCAACGTCGGAAGACGCAGCCGCTATTTTAGCTAGCTATAAGCGCACCTCGCCTTCCGGCAAGGTCTCACTTACAACCGAAGGTTGCCTGGTAACCGGATGTATATGCATACATCGTATTGACGATTAGCCAGCTTGGAAGTTACTCCCCTTTGCAGGGCAAAAGATACGTATTCTCGTTACCAGAGTCAAGTGGCTGGAACATTTAAATGATGAAAAACGAGGATTAACTTGCTCATTAAAAAACAACAAATGAATGGATAAATCAATGAATCCTATTTTCTTATTTAATTATATTATTTATTTGCACTTATTTTCCTATTGGTTCTATAATAAATACATCCGAGGGAAATATAATAAAGTATCAACAATGAGCCCTTAGGAAATAAAAAATATTAGATATCAATTTTGATTCTTTATATTTTTCAGACTCAATAAAGCCCCTACAAAAAGTATCATTACTGGTCTATAACCTCTCCCGTTAAAATAAAATATCAAATCTGATTCTTTAAAACTTTTTATTCAAAAATGGTTTTGTGATCGAGGTTGAGCATTATTTTATTTTAATTTGTTAAAGTTCCTGCCGTGACAAACCCACACATTATTTCTTAATAAAAAGTTAGTTTATCACCGGTATTAATCTAATACCGCGGGACCATTTTAATAAAAATTTACTTTGGGGTATTTATGGACACTACTCAAACCACAACAACCACAGCAAGTATTGCGCCGGTTTCCAGTTTAGGCTGGCGTAAATCTGACACCATGTGGATGCTGGGCCTGTACGGCACAGCAATCGGTGCAGGTGTATTATTCTTACCAATTAACGCTGGTATTGGCGGTCTTATTCCATTAATTATTATGGCTCTTATCGCCTTTCCTATGACCTATTTTTCACACCGTGGATTAACTCGCTTTGTTCTTTCCGGTAAAAATCCTGGTGAAGATATTACTGAAGTAGTAGAAGAACACTTTGGTGTTGGTGCAGGTAAATTAATTACCCTGTTATATTTCTTCGCAATATATCCAATCCTTCTGGTTTATAGTGTTGCAATTACTAACACGGTAGACAGCTTTATTGTTCACCAATTAAATTTACCATCACCACCACGCGCTATTTTATCTTTAATTCTGATTGTAGGATTAATGACAATTGTTCGTTTTGGTGAGCAATTCATTGTTAAAGCAATGAGTATTCTGGTATTCCCATTCGTTGCCGTTCTGATGTTATTAGCTTTATATCTGATTCCAAACTGGACTGGTGCAATATTCGAAACTGCCAGCTTATCATCAACCGCCTCTGCAACCGGTAATGGCCTGTTAATGACCCTGTGGCTGGCTATCCCGGTCATGGTGTTCTCTTTCAACCACTCACCGATTATTTCTGCATTCGCCGTGGCTAAACGTGAAGAGTACGGTCAGAACGCAGAACGTAAATGTTCGCAAATTCTGGCTCGCAGCCACATCATGATGGTTCTGACCGTTATGTTCTTCGTATTCAGCTGCGTACTGAGCCTGTCTCCTGCAGATCTGGCTGCTGCGAAAGCACAGAACATCTCGATTCTGTCTTACCTGGCTAACCACTTTGATACACCAATCATTGCTTATATCGCGCCAGTAATTGCTTTCATCGCGATTACCAAATCATTCCTGGGTCACTATTTGGGTGCTCGTGAAGGTTTCAACGGTATGGTAATCAAATCGCTGCGCGGTAAAGGCAAAAGCATCGAACTGAGCAAACTGAACCGCATCACTGCACTGTTCATGTTAATTACTACCTGGATCGTGGCAACACTGAACCCAAGCATCCTGGGTATGATTGAAACTCTGGGTGGCCCAATCATCGCAATGCTACTGTTCCTGATGCCGATGTACGCCATTCATAAAGTTCCCGCTATGCGTAAATACAGCGGTCACATCAGCAACGTGTTCGTCGTACTGATGGGTCTGATTTCCATGTCAGCCATTGTTTACAGCCTTATCAGCTAACAGTCGTCCAACATGATGTTGTAAGGAGATTCCATGATTAGCGTATTTGAAATTTTTAAAATTGGTATAGGTCCTTCCAGTTCCCATACAGTGGGTCCGATGGTAGCCGGTATCCGGTTTATTGAAGACCTGAAAAGTAAACAACTGGATAATCTGACCACCGATATTGTTGTTGATATCTACGGTTCTCTGTCACTGACAGGCAAAGGGCACCATACCGATATCGCCATCATCATGGGTCTGGCTGGCAACAAACCGGATACGGTAGAGGTCGATTCCATCCCTGGCTTTATTCAGCAGGTACATGAGACCGGCACTTTGCCTATCCGTTGTGCTGACAACACACTGCGTCGTGTTGGACTGACATTGAATTTCTCAGATAAGACGTTGCCCCTGCATGAAAATGGTCTGACATTTCATGCTTATGACAACAATATTCTGCTCAGCAGCAAAACCTACTACTCTACCGGCGGCGGTTTCGTGGTAGATGAAGAGAATTTCGGTAAAGAATCCACCGCTGAGGTAACGGTTCCTTACCCATTCTATTCAGCTAAAAACCTGCTTCGTCACTGCAAAGATAACTGTTTGTCTCTCTCTGCGGTGATGATGAAAAACGAAATTGCCCTACACGGTAGAGAAGAGGTGGAGCGTTACATGGCACTGGTATGGGAAACCATGAAAGGTGCTATCCATCGTGGTATGAGTACTGAAGGTGTGTTGCCCGGTCCATTAAAGGTTCCGCGCCGGGCTTCTGCCCTGCACCGCATACTGCAAACTCATGACCGCTTATCCACCGATCCAATGACGGCGATGGACTGGGTTAACATGTTCGCTATGGCCGTCAGTGAAGAAAACGCCGCCGGTGGCCGTGTGGTTACTGCGCCAACCAACGGTGCTTGTGGCATCATTCCAGCGGTTCTGGCTTACTATGACCACTTTATTCAACCGGTGACACCAGAAGCTTATACCCGTTATTTCCTGGCGGCAGGTGCCGTAGGATTACTGTATAAGATGAACGCCTCTATCTCTGGCGCGGAAGTGGGCTGTCAGGGTGAGATTGGCGTTGCCTGTTCAATGGCATCTGCCGGTCTGGCTGAACTACGGGGGGGTAGTCCGGAGAAAGTGTGTAATGCCGCAGAGATCGGTATGGAGCACAATCTGGGCTTAACCTGCGATCCGGTTGCCGGTCAGGTTCAAGTTCCTTGTATTGAGCGTAATGCCATTGCCGCCGTCAAAGCGATTAACTCTGCCAGCATGGCGATTCTGCGTACCAGCGAACCGCGTGTCTCTCTGGATAAAGTTATCGAAACCATGTACGAGACCGGTAAAGATATGAACGCCAAATACCGTGAGACCTCTCGTGGTGGATTAGCGATTAAAGTCGCGCTGTGTGAGTCCTGATAAAGACTAAATTCTGATAATAAATATCCCCTGCCCGGCATGACCGTACAGGGGATATTTTTTTGTCTGTTAAATATTCGGAAGTAACGCGCTATTTCTTTTCCGGCTTAAACCACGGCCAAACCACATTGCTTTTGGCTGCCAGGGTATACCAGTTGCTGTCGTCCTGTGGCACGTTTGATTCCAGTCCGGCGGGGTTTTTCTCCCCTTCACCTTCACTTTCGCCGCTCTTTTTACGGATGCGCACCGGGGCTTTTTCTGCATCGGGAGTGATCTGAGCGTTAAACGCCCTGACCTCAGAATCAAATAGGATCCCTTCCAACTGATGCAGGCGATCTAAACCACGAAGGATACCAATCAGCGTACTTAACGTGACGGCCTCCCCCATTTCTACACGCTTAATGGTCGCGATACCCACTTGCGCTCGTTCTGCCAGCTCAATCTGAGATAACCGCATGGCAATACGCGTCTCTTTAATTCTGCGGCAAAGCTCAGAAATGATTTCGCTATCGGATACGGTATTAAATTTCATGGCTGTACCTGATGTGTTGCAATTGTCTGTTGCTATTATACCTACTAACTGTGGTGTTATATAAAATGAATTGAATGAATGTGATCTTCCCCCTGCCGGAATGCGACTTGTCAGGAAATAACACTGACTTACGGCAGGAGGATAATCACCACCAACAATAATAATTATAGTTCACGGCAGGCTTTCAGGCTCAGCTTTTGCTTACCGTTGCTGTCAAAGTTAGCTTCGCTCAGCCAGCGCTCCATACCAGCCTTAATTACCGGCCACTCGCTATCTAAAATGGAAAACCATGCGGTATCACGGGTACGTTGTTTATATACCACCGCCTGACGGAAAATACCCTCAAAGGTAAAGCCTAAGCGTTGTGCTGCGGCACGAGAAGGTGCATTGAGATTATCGCATTTCCACTCATAGCGGCGATATCCCAACTTATCGAAGGCATAACACATCAGTAAATACTGTGCTTCGGTGGCAATACGGGTTTGTTTCAGCAACGGGGAGAAGGTAACGTGTCCCACTTCCATCACTCCGCTCACTTTATCGATACGCATCAAAGCAATAGTCCCTACCGCACGGTTAGTCGTCTGATCGATAATGGCAAAATGTAGCGGATCGGTAGTGCCGGAAGCCTGCTCGACATGTTGAAAATACAGCGCCCGATCTTCAAACGGACCATAAGCCATATAAGTCCAGTCACGGCCATCAGGAGCCTGGCTAAAAGCATGGAACAGGTCTTCTGCATGACGGGTGGCCTGTAGCGGCTCCAGACGGCAATATTCACCGACTAACTCAAGGCGCTGTGGATGCTGACGCGGTTTCCAGTCTGTAAGCGTTTCACCAACAGGTTGTTGATACTGATTCAAAGTGTGGGACACGGAAAGACTCCTTCGATGTGAATTGGTGTTTTTATTACTTTAACCTCAGGTGACCACAATAGTAAGAGTCGATGAATGAATTTTTAATCGATTATTTTAAGCAAAAGAAAACCGCCAGCATCAGAAAATGCTGGCGGTTAACCGATGAAGCAACTATGAATCATTTCATTCTGTCAGCGCCTTACAATGTCACTCCACTCTTAAAGATCGCCAATTCACGGAAATCATTCACTTCATTGCAGGTTAACTTACCGTTGACCACGCTAACGGTGTAGTCAATAAATTGACTCAACAATTCATCCATCGATACGCCATACAACAGCTGTCCGGCATCAAAATCAATCCAGTGAGGCTTTTTCTTCGCCAATTCGCTGTTGGTTGCCAGCTTCATGGTGGGAACAAAACCACCATAAGGAGTACCACGACCGGTAGAAAACAACACCATATTGCATCCCGCACCGGCCAAAGCGCTGGTGGCTACGGCATCATTCCCCGGAGCGCTAAGCAGGTTTAAACCCGATTCTTTCAGGCGTTCACCGTACTTAAGCACATCAACCACCTGACTGCTGCCTGCTTTTTGAGTACAACCCAACGATTTCTCTTCCAGAGTAGAAATCCCACCGGCTTTATTTCCCGGCGATGGGTTTTCATAAATCGGCTGCTGATGGGCAATAAAATAACTTTTGAAATCGTTAATCATACTCACGGTTTTCTCGAAGGTCTGTTGGTCGCGGCAATGGTTCATCAACGCCTGCTCGGCACCAAACATCTCCGGTACTTCGGTGAGTACTGTGGTTCCACCGTGAGCAATCAGAAAATCAGAAAAGCGCCCCAGCAGAGGGTTAGCGGTTATACCCGACAGCCCATCAGAACCGCCGCACTCCAGGCCAAAACGGACTTCACTCAGCTTGCCCGGTTGACGGCGATCGTGGCGCATCGCCTGATACAACTCATTCAGGTACTCAACGCCCGCTTCCACTTCATCATCATATTTTTGGCACACCATAAAACGGGTTCGTGATTCGTCCACTTCACCTAAAGTACGGCGAAATTCATCGACCTGATTGTTCTCACAACCTAACCCAATCACTAAAACTGCACCCGCATTAGGATGACGCACCATGTTCTGTAACATGGTTCGGGTATTTTGATGGTCATCCCCCAACTGAGAACAGCCAAAAGGATGGTTAAACAGGTAAACACCATCAATATCGCTTAAATCACCATGCTGCTGTTTAAAACGTTGAAGGATCTGACGGGCAATACCATTTACACAGCCAACCGTTGGAATAATCCATAGTTCATTGCGGATCCCTGTCAGACCGTTGTGGCGACGGTAAATCGCCACATCAGGATCCGCCAGTGGAGAAGCGAGTGAAACCGCTACCGGATGGTACTGATAATTATCCAGCTCACCTAAGTTGGTTTTAAGATTTTGTGAATGTACATGTTCACCGACAGCAATAGCCTGTAAAGCATGGCCTATAGGCAGGCCGTACTTCATCACCTGCCCTTCAGCAGCAATGTCCTTGATGGCAAATTTATGCCCCCGGCTGACGGCCTGTTTTAGCTCGACTGATTGCCCGTCAACATCAACGATAGCCCCATCCATCAAATCCTGTAGCGCTACGGCAACATTGTCAGCAGGATGAATTTTTATAATTTGTTTCATAGTTGATCCTGACTGTCGCTCATTGGCTAAAACAGTATTGATTTAGCGCTGCTCTCATACCGTTTTCCTGAATTGCCTGTAGCTGTTCAGCCACTAATGACACCAGCCCTGGAATAGCCGTTAGATCCTGTTCCCAATGCGCCGTCTGAGACAACACATCGCTAACCAGCTCTACCAGCGTAATTTGCCCTACCTGATGCTGTACCCACAGTCTGGCATAACGTGTTAACCAGATTTCATCATCCTGTAATGGTGTTATCTCATCACCGCGTTTGCCCGTATAGAAAGCAATCAGCGCTGACAGAGCGAAGGTCAGATGCGTTGGTAACTTTCCATACTGACGCTGATATTCCACCAATTGAGGCAGAATACGAGTGCGGTATTTGGTCATTCCATTCAGTGAGATAGACAGCAATTGATGCTGAATAAAAGGATTACGGAAGCGGCTAATCACCGCATGAGCAAATGAATTCAGTTCATCTTTTGGCAGTGACAGCACCGGAACAATTTCATCAAAAATGGTTTGTTCCACAAAACGATTGATTTGCTCATCATCCATCGCCTGACCGACATAATCGAGACCAGCCAGATAAGCAACCGGTACCAGAGCCGTATGAGCACCGTTCAGAATCGCGACTTTGCGCTCTTTGTAAGGTTTAATGTCATCGACAATCAGAATATTCAGCTTTAGCTTATCCAGACACAGCGTATGTTCCAGCCAGCGAGGGCCCTGAATCACAAACAGGTAGAAATATTCGGCGGTATCCAGAAAGGTATCCTGATAGCCCAGCTCTTGCTGTAAAGCCTCCACTTCATTACGCGGATAGCCAGTAACGATCCGGTCAACCAGTGTTGAACAGAACGTATTGTGCTGTTCAAGCCAGGTCACAAATGCTGTCGGCAGCTGCCATAGCGTGGCATAGCGCAATACTAGCTCGCGCAAGGCATCACCCTTGTAATCAATCAGTTCACAAGGGATCAGAATCCAACCCTTATCTGCCGCACCGTTAAAATGGGTGAAACGCTCATACAACAAACGGGTAAGCTTGGCCGGATAGCTGGCCGGTGGCGCATCATCCAGTTTATCGTCCGAATTAAAGCTAATACCCGCTTCGGTAGTATTAGAAAATACTATTCGAATGTTTTCATCCCGAGCCAGCGCCATATACTGCTCAAACTGCTGATAAACATTAATTTCACGGTTAACCGAACGAATTAAACGCGTTTCCCGAACGGTTTCCCCCTGTTCATTCAGGCCACGGATAATGGTGGTATACAGACCATCCTGCGTATCCAGCGAAGGAGGAAAATTACTATCAATCGGACGAACAACAACAACCCCGGCATTCAGGTCAGTGTTTTCGTTTAATAAATCAATTTGCCAGTCAATAAAGGCGCGTAAAAAATTCCCTTCACCAAACTGAATAATCTTATCCGGGTACTGAGGGCCGGGGAAATTCTGACGGTTTAAATTCTGCATAGTTTTACCCTAATTCGATTGACCGATGGGAGGAGAGCGCTACCGCTCTCCCTCTGATTCCCGGTGATAAAAGTCCAATATCAACCGGCGGTGGCCTTACTCAAGTTCAATGGCGAAATAACGTTTTGCGTTGTCAAAACAGATGTTTTTCACCATTTCACCCAACAGTTGGATATCTGCCGGTGCTTCGCCATCAGCCACCCAGCGCCCTATCATCTGGCACAGAATGCGGCGGAAATATTCATGGCGGGTATAAGAGAGGAAACTGCGGCTGTCGGTCAGCATGCCAACAAAGTGACTCAGCAAACCCAGTTGGCTAAGCTGTACCATTTGACGTTGCATGCCGTCTTTCTGGTCGTTAAACCACCAGCCGGAGCCAAACTGCATCTTGCCCGGAATACCTTCCTGCTGGAAGTTACCGCACATAGTAGCCAGCACTTCGTTATCACGCGGATTCAGGCAATAAAGAATGGTTTTTGGCAACGCATTATTGGCTGCCTGAGCATTGAGCAGACGGGACAAAGGCAAAGCCACAGGCGCATCGTGAATAGAGTCAAAACCGGTATCCGGCCCCAAACGTTGCAACATAAACACGTTATTATTGCGCAGCGCGCCAATGTGGTACTGCTGTACCCACTGACGCTGATGATATTGACTGCCTAAAAACAACAGCACGCCGGTTTTAAACTGAGCCACTTGTTCCGTTGATGGGGCTTGCCCCTGAAGTGCATGGGTCAAAATACCATCCAGTGTTGCTTCATCCGCTTGCTGGTATACCACTTCATCCAGCGCATGGTCAGCGATACGGCAGCCATGGGCGGCAAAATGATCCAAACGTTTATTCAGCGCATCACACAAGTCGCTAAAGCGATGGATAGGGTTATCTGCCGCCGCTTCAAGACGGTGGATATATTCAACAAATCCCGGTGAATCAATATTGAATGCTTTGTCCGGACGCCAGCTTGGCAATACTTTAATCTTAAAGCTACCGTCCTGAGCAATCGCCTTGTGGTGTTCCAGTGAATCAACCGGATCGTCGGTGGTTCCTGCCATTTTGACATTCATTTGTTGCATGATGCCGCGGGCTGAGAAGCTGTCTTGCTCCAGCAACTGATTACAACGGTTCCATAAGTCATCAGCGGTTGACGAAGAAAGCAGTACCCCGGTAATACCAAACGGACGACGCAGCTCAAGATGAGTCCAGTGGTAAAGTGGATTACCGATAGTATGGGGAACAGTGGCAGCCCAGGCTTTAAACTTCTCAAGGTCTGGTGCATCACCGGTACATAAACGTTCAGCCACGCCGTGAGTACGCATGGCCCGCCACTTATAGTGATCCCCTTTCAACCAGATGTCATATAGGTTTCTAAATTTGTAATCGTTGGCTATTTGCTCTGGTGGCAGATGGCAATGGTAATCAAAAATAGGTTGTTCTGCCGCATAGCCGTGGTATAGCTGACGGGCGAACTCGGTATCCAGTAAAAAGTCTTCAGTTAAAAATTGAGACATGGAATGATTTCCTTAGTCAGAGTGATTCGCTGTTTATATCATTCTATAAGTTGTTATACCAATATCAAAGTGAGTTAGATCTCATTTTTGCAATCTTCACCTTTTTACAGCCTGTCACATACCTTACTCTGTCGGCTAATAATTAACAAACCCTACTATTAGCTAGTGATTGCATGATGTTACCCATAATATTCTGGTTTTTGTGATATACCTCAACCACAGAAGATGTATGACAGATTAACATAAGCTATCAACCAAGAAAGAGATAAATACCATTGGCTCTACCTTAAACCTCCACTCAAAAAAGGAATAAGAAGGATGAAACTAAAACCACTATTAGCGAGTCTTTGCCTTTCAGTACCGCTGATGATGACTTCAATGAGCACCGCCGCTGTTGAAAAAATCACACTGAAACTGGCTCACAATCTGGATCAGGAACACGTGGTTCATAAGGCACTGGATCAGATGGCAAAAGAGATTCAAGAAGAGTCTGGCGGTAAGATGCGTGTCCGTATCTATCCAAACGGTCAGATGGGTGGCCCACGTGAAACCATCGAAATGATGCAGAACGGTGCGCTGGATATGACCAAGGGTAGCGCCAGTGAAATGGAACCGTTTGCCAGCGCATTCTCCGTATTTAGCCTGCCTTATCTGTTTAAAGATGACGCACACTTTAAACGCGTTCTTTACGGCCCGGTTGGTCAGGAACTGATGAAGCAGACTGATAGCAAAGGATTTGTGGCTATCGCCGCTTATGTGGCAGGTACTCGCAGCTTCTATGCTAAAAAGCCGATTAACTCTCCGGCGGATATGAAAGGGATGAAAATTCGCGTGGTGTCGACGCCAACCACCAATAAAATCATCGAACTGTTAGGTGCTTCACCGGCTCTAATTCCTTTTGGTGAAGTGTATACCGCCCTGCAACAAGGGGTTATTGACGGGGCAGAAAATAATGAACCGTCTTACTACCAGACCCGTCACGTTGAAGTCGCCAAATTCTATACTGAAGATCAGCACACCAGCGTACCTGACTACCTGGTTATCGCGTCTAAAGTCTGGAACGGCATGAGTGATGAGCAGCGCGCTATCATCACCAAAGCGGCCCGTAATTCTGAAGTGTATCAACAGAAGCTATGGGACGAAGAAGTCACCAATTCACGTAATAAGGCACAGGAACTGGGTGCGACCTTTATCACCGTTGATAAAACGCCATTCCGTGAAGCATTAAGCCCGCTGTATGACGATTTCAGAAAAGACGCCAGCGTGGCGGAATGGATGACCAAAATCGAAGGCGAAGCAAACAAGTAATATTTTTCCAATGGCGGTGCTGAAGGGGTTGATAAATACCGTTGTTCAGCCCGCTATTTTTATGGAACAAACAACATGCCTATTGAAAAATTAAAAAAGCCAATTGATTGGTTTATCGCAACATTCTCAGTCGTCATGATGGTGATACTGGTAATTTGCGTCGTCTGGCAGGTGTTCAGCCGCTTCGTCCTCAATAGCCCCAGTACGATGACGGATGAGATCGCCCGCTTCAGTATGATTTGGGTTGGTTTATTAGGTGCCGCCTATACGGTTGGCCTGCAAAAGCACCTTTCCATTGACCTGTTTACTTTAAACCTGACCGGCATTAAGCGCCGTATCAGCAACATTATTATTAACCTTTGCATCTGCGGTTTTTCCGGCGGTGTCATGATTTGGGGCGGTTATACCCTGCTGGCAAAAGTGTATGAATCTGGTCAGGTTTCCCCGGCCATGCAAGTTCCTATGGCCTATATCTACGTTGTGTTACCGATAAGCGGCATCATCATGGTGTATTACAGCCTGCTGTTTATCATTGATGCTATCGTCAATCCCGGGACAACAGAGGAGAGTAAATAATGGAATGGCTCACTGCCTGGGAATGGTTTGTTCCCCTTGTTATGTTGATGACCTTTGTCATCCTGGTTTTCACTGGCGTTCCTATCTCCTTTGCCATTGGTATTGCCACGCTGGTCGCTGGCTCACTGATGTTGCCAACCGATGTTACGCTAACCATATCCGGTCAAAAGATAGCCACCGGACTCGATAGTTTCTCTCTGCTGGCCATACCGTTCTTTATACTGGCAGGTTCACTGATGAACAGCGGGGGCATTGCTCACCGTCTGATTAATCTTTCTCAAATTATGGTTGGTCGTATTCCGGGTTCTCTGGGGCACGTTAACGTGATGGCCAACATGATGTTCGGTTCGATTTCTGGTTCCGCGGTTGCCGCTGCGGCGGCCGTTGGTGGCACCATGGCACCGATGCAGAAAAAAGCCGGCTATGAGCCCTCTTTCACCGCTGCTATTAACGTCACCTCCTGTATCTCTGGCTTGTTAATTCCTCCGTCAAACGTGCTGATCGTTTATGCGCTGACCGCTGGTGGTATCTCGGTAGCCACTCTGTTTATGGCCGGCTATATTCCGGGCATTCTGATGGGTCTGAGCGTTATGCTAGTTACTTACGTTATCGCCAAGCGTCGTAACTATCCGATGGCACCACGTCCTACCATGCAAATGGTAGTAAAAGCGTTTCTGGATGCGATCCCAAGCCTGCTGATGGTGGTTATCGTCATGGGCGGTATTCTGGGCGGTATCTTTACCGCAACCGAAGCATCTGCCATTGCGGTGGTTTATACCTTTGTGCTTTCGGTACTGATTTACCGTGAAATCAAATTTAAAGATCTGCCAAAAATCATTCTTGATTCGGTGGTCACCACCTCTATCGTGCTGTTCCTGATTGGGGTTTCTGTGGGCATGTCATGGGCCATGACCAATGCGGATATCCCCTATATGATTAACGAAGCGTTAATCAGTGTGTCGGATAACCTGATTGTCATCCTGCTGATCATTAACATTATTTTGTTAATCATCGGGGTGTTTATGGATATGACACCTGCGGTACTGATCTTCACCCCGATCTTCTTACCTATCGTTAAATCGATGGGAATGGATCCGGTGCACTTCGGCATCATGATGGTATTCAACCTGTGTATCGGGCTCTGTACTCCGCCGGTTGGTAGTGCCCTGTTCGTTGGCTGCTCGGTTTCCGGCGTGAAACTGCAAGACTTGTTGAAACCCATGCTGCCATTCTTTGCCGCATTACTGGTTTCGCTGTTCGCCGTCAGCTACATTCCTCAACTCTCCCTGTTCTTGCCGGGTCTGTTTGGCATGAAATAAGGTTCTGCTTCATCGCTGGCACTGTGTGTGGTGTCAGCGGTGAACAGTTAAAAGATAAAAACCGCAATAAACCAATACCCTTCATTGATTTCAACACAACATAGTGCACAAATTTTATAAGTGGTATGATAGCCTGATGATATCCGATTAAGCCTTCAATCACTGGTTTTAACGATTAGAGTACTCAATATGCAAATGGTCGACAGTTCTCGCTTATATCAACAAATCGCTACCGAATTAAAACGTCGCATTGAACAAGGTGTGTATGCCGTTGGTGAAAAATTACCGGCCGAACGCCTGATCTCTGATGAAATGAACGTTAGCCGAACGGTAGTGCGCGAGGCCATCATCATGCTGGAAGTGGAAGGCTATGTGGATGTACGTAAAGGTTCCGGCATTCATGTTATCTCTAATCAACCGAAAACCAGGGTAATGCCCCACAGCGGTCTGGAATTCGCCTCCTGCGGGCCATTTGAACTGTTACAGGCTCGCCAGTTGATTGAGAGTAATATTGCTGAGTTTGCCGCGACTCAGGTCACCAAAGAAGATCTGCTTAAGCTGATGGAAATTCAGGAGCATGCCCGCAAAGAGGACCGCTTTCGTGATTCCGAATGGGATTTAAAATTCCATATTCAGGTCGCGATGTCTACCCACAATACGGCGATGGCCACCATCGTTGAAAAGATGTGGAGCCAGCGAGTGCTTAACCCTTACTGGCGTAAGCTGCACGAACATATTGACGAGCGCTCCATCGAAAGCTGGTGCGACGAGCACGATCAAATCCTCAAAGCGCTAACCCGTAAAGACCCCTATGCGGCTAAAGTCGCCATGTGGGAACATCTGGAAAACACCAAGCAGATGCTGTTTAACGCCACCAGCGAAGACTTCGAATTTAACGTTGATCGCTATATGTTTGCTGAGAATCCGGTGGTGCATCTGGAGCATGCTTCGGTGATTGAGAAGAGAAAGTAAGACAACGCTATTTCATCAACAAAAACGGCGAGATTATCTCGCCGTTTTCACTATCATGCAGAAAAACCAATCGCTATCAGCGCTTGTCTTTCTCTTCTTCGGCCTCAACCTGACGGGCCCAGCGTGGATGGTGCTTTCTGGCCCATTTACGACTGACTTTACCTTCAATCATGCCGGAAATAGAGCCTTTCACCCAGAATGCCATATAGATATGGATCAGAATGGCGTGAATCAGCACAATCGCCGCTACCGCATGCAGTAACAGACACAGGCGGATCGACCACATTGGGAACAGATGCGCAAAGTAAGGACGCCAGATGATAACGCCGGTAACCAGCAGCACCAGAATCAGGCTCATAATGCTCCAGAACATCATCTTCTGACCCGGGTTATATTTGCCCACATCCGCCACTTTGTGTTCGTTGCCTTTCAGCACTTCCACAATATGCAGGAACCAGCCGATATCGTCCTTCTTCGGGATGTTGTGCTTCACAAAGCGGAAGAACATCACAATCAGCACCAGGAAAATCAGCACGCCAAAGAAAGGATGCAAAATCCGTCCCATTTGCGGCGTACCAAAAGTCTGGGTCAGCCAGTGTAACGATGGGAAAAACATCGCAATACCTGACAGGGCAACCAGAAAGAAGCAAATCACCACCGTCCAGTGGCAGGCTCTGTCGATAAACGAGTTACGTTTAATCATCTTACTTTTCTTCATGATGATCATCCTCGTCATCACTGTCGACTTTATTCGGGCCGACACCCACATAGTGGAAAATCAGACCGGCAAAGGTCGCTACAAAACCCAGTGCCGACAGCGGCTTCAGAATACCTTTCCAGAAACCAACCACCGGACTGATAGTCGGATCTTTCGGTAAGCCGTGATACAGCTCAGGACGATCGGCATGATGCAGCACATACATCACGTGTGTACCACCAACCCCTTCCGGATTATATAAACCGGCATTGGTGTAGCCACGGGAGTTCAGCTCGGCAATACGCTCCTCTGCCAGATGAATCATGTCTTTCTTGGTACCAAAGGTAATGGCACCGGTCGGACAGGTTTTCACACAGGCAGGTTCCTGACCGACGCTAACGCGGTCAACGCACAGGGTACATTTGTACACTCGGTTGTCCTCATTATTCAGACGCGGAACATTGAACGGACAACCGGCGATGCAGTAACCACAGCCGATACAGTGCTCTGACTGGAAATCAACAATACCGTTGGCGTACTGTACAATCGCACCGGCAGACGGACATGCCTTCAGGCAGCCCGGCTCGCTACAGTGCATACAGCCGTCTTTACGGATTAACCATTCCAGCTTGCCGTTTTCTTCAACTTCCGAGTAGCGCATCACCGTCCATGACTGCGGAGTCAGATCCGCAGTATTGTCATAGACACCGACGTTATGACCGATTTCATCACGAATATCGTTCCACTCGGAGCAGGCCACCTGACAGGCTTTACAGCCGATACAGGTGGTGACATCAATCAGCTTTGCCACTTCTTCCTGGTGATGACGCACCTGTGGAGGCGGCGTCAAAACGTTGGTGGCGGAACGCTTCATAATGTCTTGAGATTGCATTGACATAATTGTTCTCCGTTACACCTTTTCCACGTTAACCAGGAACGCCTTAAACTCTGGCGTTTGTGAGTTAGCATCACCCACCGATGGCGTCAGGGTATTGGCAATAAAGCCGTTACGCGCCGCACCTTTAAAGCCCCAGTGAATGGGAATACCCACGGTTTCCACATCCTGACCATTTACTTTCAGCGTGCGAAGACGTTTGGTCACCACCACTTTGGTCTTAATCTGGCCGCGTTTAGAGCTTACCTTCACCATATCGCCGTGCTGTACGCCCACTTTTGCCGCCAGCCCTTCACTGATTTCAATGAATTGCTCCGGTTGAGTAATAGCATTCAGCTTCGAGTGTTTAGTCCAGGTGTGGAAATGTTCGGTTAAACGATAAGTGGTACCCACGTAAGGGAAATCCTTACTGGTACCCATTTCTTTCTTATCGCTCTCAAACATCCGCACAGCCGGGTTAGACACCACGTTTGGATGCAGCGGGTTAGTACCAATTGGTGTTTCAATTGGCTCGTAGTGCTCAGGGAACGGCCCTTCCGCCATTTTATCCAGCGCAAACAGGCGACCTACGCCTTCCGGCTGCATAATAAATGGGCCGGTTTCCGAACCCGGTGCCGCGGTCAGGTTAAAGTCAGGCACATCGTTACCGCCCCACTTACTGCCATCCCACTCGATCAGGGTACGTTTCGGATCCCAGGCTTTACCCTGTACGTCAGCAGATGCACGGTTATAGATGATGCGACGGTTAACCGGCCACGCCCATGACCACTTCGGCGTTAAACCTAAGCCTGACGGATCAGCATTATCACGCAGCGCCATCTGGTTACCGGCCTCAGTCCAGCTACCGGCATAAATCCAGCAGGCACTGGCAGTGGTGCCGTCATCCCTCAGATGAGCAAAGGTAGATAACTGCTGGCCTTTTTTCGCCAGGACATTGCCATTGGCATCCACCACATCCGCCAGCGCCCGACCGTTAAGCTCTTTCGCCACTTCTTCCGATTCCGGATGATGCGGACGAGAGTAGTTCCACTGCATATTCAGCAGCGGTTCCGGGGTATTACCGCCTTCGGCGTTATACAGCTCGCGAATTTTAAACAGCAGAGCAGATAACATTTCACCGTCAGTTTTAGCTTCACCCGGCGGCTCTGCGCCTTTCCAGTGCCACTGTAACCAGCGACCGGAGTTAGCAATAGAACCATCTTCTTCAGCAAAACAGCTGGACGGTAAACGGAATACCTCGGTCTGAATCGCGGCAGGATCGACATCGTTATGCTCGCCGTGGTTTTCCCAGAAGCTGGCCGTTTCAGTGGCTAATGGATCCATCACCACCAGGAACTTCAGTTTCGCCAGTGCACGCGCGGTCTTGTTTCTGTTTGGTGATGACGCTAAGGCGTTAACCCCCTGACAGATAAAGCCGGTAACCAGCCCCTGATCCATACGCTCGAAATAGTGCATCCAGTCGTAGGATTGATCCCATTTCGGCAACCAGTCAAAGCCCCAGTCGTTATCCTTCTGCGCTTTATCACCGTAGAAACTCTTCATCAGGCTAACGAAGAACTTAGGATAGTTACTCCAGTAGTTCACCTGACCTGGCAGCATGCCTTTCGGCGTAACCGCAGAGAGATAGGTTTCCAGATTAGTGTGCTTCTCAGAAGGCAGCGTCAGATAACCCGGCAGGCTTTGAGATAGCAGACCAACGTCCGTCGTACCCTGAACGTTAGAGTGACCACGCAGTGCGTTTACGCCACCGCCCGCCATACCGATGTTACCCAGCAGCAGCTGAATCATCGCCATCGTACGAATATTTTGTGAACCAACGGTATGTTCAGTCCAGCCTAATGCGTACAGGAAGGTAGTGGTTAAGTTTGGCGCACTGGTTTCCGCCAGCACTTCACACACTTTGGCAAAATCTGCCTGTGGTGTACCGCAGATATTTTCAACCATATCCGGGGTATAACGGCTGACGTGATGTTTTAACAGGTTCCATACACAACGGGGATCGCTCAACGTCGGATCGCGCATTGGTTGACCGCTGTCATCCAACTGATAGTTCCAGCTGGATTTATCATAACGCCCTTTCTGTTCATCAAAGCCGCTGAATAAGCCGTCTTCAAAGCCGAAATCTTCGCGAATGATATAGCTGGCATTAGTGTAATGCTTCACATATTCCGCATTGATTTTATTATTATTTATCAGATACAGAATCACGCCCGACAGGAAAGCAATGTCGGTACCGGAACGGATTGGGGCATAAATATCAGCCACCGACGCCGTACGAGTGAAACGGGGATCTACCACAACAATTTTGGCATTGTTGTGTTTTTTGGCTTCCAGCGCCCAGCGGAAACCAACCGGATGTGCTTCTGCAGCGTTACCGCCCATCACCACAACCACGTTCGCATTTTTGATATCAACCCAGTGGTTGGTCATCGCACCGCGACCAAATGTTGGAGCAAGACTTGCTACCGTTGGTCCGTGTCAGATACGTGCTACCTGGTCAATGCCTAACATGCCGAGGGAACGGATAAACTTCTGAGTCAATAAACCCGTTTCGTTACTGGCGGCAGAGCCACACAGCATACCGGTACTCAGCCAGCGGTTTACTACCGTCCCCGCATCATTGGTATGTTGAAAATGCGCATCGCGATCTTCTTTCATTAATTTAGCAATGCGATTTAATGCGTCATCCCAGCTCAAACGCTGCCACTTATCCGAACCCGGCGCACGGTATTCCGGATACTGCAAACGGCCTTCACTGTGGATGTAATCGATAAGCCCTGCCCCTTTCGGACAAAGCGCACCGCGGTTTACCGGATGATCCGGATCCCCTTCGATATGGAAAATACTACTTTTGGCGTTTTTCGCTCCGTCGCCCAGGCTGTACATTAACAGCCCACAGCCAACGGAACAGTAAGTGCAGGTATTACGCGTTTCACGGGCGTGCAATAATTTATAATTACGCGTTTCCGCCAGTGCCATAGCCGGCGTAAAGCCTAATGCCGCTACAGTTGTACCCGCCATACCGCCAGCGCAGATTTTAAAAAACTGCCTCCTGCTGACCTGCATGGTTCTCTCCTCATTGATGACATACGAACTTAATCATTTACGCGCGGATTATAGAGGGAACAACCGTCTCACTTATTGATCTCGATCCTTAATTATCGATTTGTTTTTGTTAAAATTTTTACTCATTAATAGGTATTAATATGAAAATTCGATCAACTAATAGCATTATAATTTGCAAGGTTATTAAATTTAACATTTGACCAAAAAATAATCATTTTCATGTGAATAAATCAGCGATAAAAATAGCATTGATGACATATCACACTGAAAAAAAACATAATATATTGATAGCTTAAAAATACACCTTAGATGTAAAAATTTGTAACCTGTTTTATTTTATAAAGAATTTTTACAATTCGACATATTTAACTACCTCTAACGAAGTAATTTTTTTAACATTTAAATTAACATAAAAGTATCCGTTTTCTCACGATGCTGAAGCGGTGTTTTTCCCAATCCGGATAAAAATTCCGCTCCTTCTATTTTTAGAGAACGCGACCCTTTGACGTCATAAAAAGGCCGCGTTAACTCACACTTACACATTAAATAATTTGAATAGAAACCAATTTCACCATCAATTATTTTGATTTAACAACCAAAGACATGATGGGTATCAAGCTGATAATGAGAGCTGGTTCTGATTATCTTTTCTGCGTCAAAATATTTGTCGCTGTCGTGAAAATCATTTTCCTGTCGGTTTGTCTATTCCTGTCCTAGTCTGATGGAAGCAAAAATACTTAATCCCCTACCCCATTAATCATGGGACACAAGGAGCCTGACCTATGACACAACATACTTTTCGTGCTGAACCCTTTGCCCTGCCGTTTGATTTAAAAACTACTGCGCTGGTCATGATTGACATGCAGCGTGATTTCGTTG
Source organism: Limnobaculum allomyrinae (assembly GCF_016649425.1). Lineage (GTDB taxonomy): Bacteria > Pseudomonadota > Gammaproteobacteria > Enterobacterales > Enterobacteriaceae > Limnobaculum > Limnobaculum allomyrinae. The sequence goes on along the minus strand of NZ_JADRCR010000006.1, from coordinate 142,506 downwards.
AGCCAGGCGGTTTTGGCGAAGCGTTGGGCAACGATGTTTCACTGGTTCGCACCGCCATTGAACCATGCAAAAAAGTGCTGAAAGCGGCACGTGACCATAAAATGCTGGTAATTCATACCCGTGAAGGCCACCGTGCCGATCTGGCGGACTGTCCTCCGGCAAAATTAACCCGTGGCGGTCAAACTTTTATCGGTACTAAAGGCCCGATGGGACGCATTCTGGTACGCGGTGAAGACGGCCATGACATTATCCCTGAACTCTACCCAATCGCCGGTGAGCCGGTTATTGATAAGCCAGGCAAAGGGGCTTTCTATCAGACCGACCTGCATTTAATTCTGCAAAATCACGGTATCAAAACCCTGATCGTTTGCGGTGTTACCACTGAAGTTTGTGTTACTACTACCGTGCGTGAAGCCAATGACCGTGGCTATGAGTGCATCATTCCTCAGGATTGCGTAGGTTCCTATTTCCCTGAATTCCAAAAATATGCTCTGGAGATGATTAAAGCTCAGGGCGCTATTTTTGGCTGGGTAAGCGATGCTAACGCCATTGTGGAAGGCCTGAAAGGGTAAGCCATGATGGAAGGGAGAACTCGGGTTATCAACCATTGCCTGACGGTACTTTCTGTGGGTTATCTTGCACGGCCAATGATGCAAGGTCATCACTGTTTAGCGGTACACAGCGTGTTCTCCCGTGCAGTTAATTTGTCGCTGGCTAATGGCGGCCTGTTAACCCTGCTGAATAACGAATATCAAAACCTGCCCTGTGCCGTAAGGATAGCGGCCCCGGCAGGTTGGGACTGGCGCAATTACTGTCATCGTTCCATGCATATCACCATCCAACAGGGACGGTTAATCGGTGGTGACTGGCAAGCGGACAGTACCCGAGCCAGCAACTGGCAACCAGCGAAGCTCAGCATGTCATCGGAGGTGGATCGCCAAATGATTGGTAACCACCACCACGTATTAAAAACATTACTGATGGATTATTGCCAGCAACATCAGGTTAGCAGTGCATTACAACTGCTCCCTGATGAACCAACGGATGGACGACTCCCCTCGTTAGCGCTGGCACACAGTGATAGCCAATTACAACAGCAGGTTGCTGGTTTAATCGGTTATGGCTCCGGCTTAACGCCGGATGGCGATGATTATCTGTTGGGATATCTGGCCGCCCTTTCTCTGTGGCACCAACATCCAACCCTTTCACGTCATATAAACAGCGTAAAAGCGGCCATCGCTCAGATGCTGACAAAAACCACTGATATCAGCAAACACTACTTATCACTGGCGTTACAGCAAGACTATTCCGAACCGGTTTATCGACTTTTAGGCTGCCTTTGCCGCCAAACCACGGAACAGGAATTGAAACTTGCCGGCCATCAGGTAATGCAATTTGGCGCCGCTTCCGGCGTGGATTGTCTGGCGGGCGTGTTACACGGTTTAAGAACCGTCCGTAGCGTGCACTAATCCCCTGTTGGGGGCTATTTTTTAAATATTCATGTCGATATTTCCCAATACCGACACGTGATGACCTTGTCTGCAAAGCTGGCAGGCAGTAAAAGCACAGGTAATAAAAATGAGTGTAAAACATAAAGTATTTGCCAATTTGTATCAGGACTCCGTCTCCCTGATGCAGATATCCGCTCAAATCAATAAGCTGCCCGGCATCGAGCAGGCGTCAGTCGTCATGGGAACAGAAACCAATCTGATTCAACTGCGCGACGCAGGTCTGGACAATGGCTGTCAGGCCGGTCCGAACGATCTGATTATTGCCGTTCGTGGTGAAGATGAAGCCTGTGATGAAGCCCTTGCGCTGGCGGAACAGCGCCTGAAAAGCAAACCAGAAGAGAGTAACAGCGGCGGCGTTCGCCCTCCGGTATTAACCAGTCTGGAAATGGCCAAAGAAACCGCTGAAGACGCCAATCTGGCACTGATTTCCGTGCCCGGCGATTATGCCGCCGCCGAAGCGATTAAGGCCCTGAATCTGGGCATGAACGTGATGCTGTTCAGCGATAACGTCAGCATGGCCCATGAAAAACAGATCAAAGAATTAGCCCGTGAGAAACACCTGCTGGTGATGGGGCCGGATTGTGGTACCGCCATTGTTAACGGTATGCCGCTGGGCTTTGCCAACGTGGTAAAACGCGGGGCTATTGGCGTCGTCGCCGCTTCCGGTACCGGATTGCAGGAAGTCAGTTGTCGTATCGATCAGTTGGGAGCCGGAATTTCTCAGGCGCTTGGCACCGGTGGCCACGACCTGCACGAAGAGATTGGCGGCATTTCTATGCTGTTTGGTGTGGATGCGCTGGCCAACGATCCGGAAACTCAGGTGATTGTGCTGATTTCCAAACCACCAGCCCGCCCGGTAGCAGAACGCATTTTGCAACAGGCGCAAAAAGCCGGTAAACCGGTAGTGGTTAACTTCCTGGGTGCCGATGCGCAGGAGTTCCATACCTCCGGCATCACCTTTGTGCATACTCTGGCCGATGCGGCAGAAGTCGCGGTAGCGCTGCTGAATCAGAAATCTATTCCGGCTTCCGTGGCGCAAATTGCTCCTGCGGATGAAAAGGTACTGGCGGCTGAAAGTGTGCACTTACCTGCTCAGCGTCGTGAAATTCGCGGCGTGTTTGCCGGTGGTACTTTCTGTTATGAAGCGCAACTACTTTGTAAGCAGCAAGGGTTCTCAGCCTCTTCCAATACGCCGGTGAAAGGCAATACCCAACTCAGTGATATCTGGCACAGCCAGAGCAACACCATTGTCGATATGGGGGATGACGACTTCACCAACGGTCGCCCTCACCCAATGATCGACCCAACCCTGCGTAACCAACGGATTCAGGAAGAGCTTAGCGACCCTAAAACCGCCGTGGTGCTGTTCGATCTGGTGCTGGGCTATGGCGCATCGCTGGAGCCAGCGGATGAGTTGCTTGAGGTGATTGGTCAGATGCGCGAGAAACTCGGTGCCAAAAATCTTCCTCTGTTAATTGCCCACGTTTGTGGAACCGAAGCCGACCCGCAAGTCAGGTCGCGCCAAATAAATAATTTACGTCAGGCCGGCGTTCTGGTCGCAGGCTGTAATGCACAGGCTGCGCTTTGGGCAAGTTATGTTGCTCGTCAGCAGGCAGAGAAATAATGGAGCCCACTATGAATCAATTATTTAGTCAACCGCTGAAAGTCGTCAACGCAGGTCTGGCAAGCTTTGCTAATAACCTGCAACAAGCCGGTGGTGAAGTTATCAATCTGAGCTGGCAGCCACCCGCCATGGGCAATATTAAAGCAGGAATGGATCTGGTCTGGCTAATGCGTCATCCACTGGTTGAACAGGCCAACAAGCAGGCGTTTGAGCAATACCTTAGCGCTCAGCCTGCACTGGTTGACGTGATGTTCGCCCGTGAAGCTATCAGCGCCATGTCTCAGCGCAAACTGATTCTGCATTCCGGCCCACCGATTAGCTGGAACAACATGTGCGGCCCGGTAAAAGGCGCAATTATTGGTGCCATTCTGTTTGAAGGCTGGGCCACCAGCCATGAAGCCGCAGAAAAAATGGTACTGGATAATCAAGTGGATCTGGAACCCTGCCACCACTATCAGGCCGTTGGCCCGATGGCCGGCATTATCAGCCCGTCCATGCCGCTATGGGTAATTGAAAATAAAACCAACGGTGCCCGTTCATTCAGTAACTTTAACGAGGGTCTGGGTAAAGTATTACGCTTTGGCGCTAATAATGACGAAGTACTGCAACGCCTGCACTGGATGGCGAATGAACTGGCTCCGGCACTGAAAAAAGCGGTTGCCATCTTAGGCGACCTTGAACTGAAACCGTTGATGGCACAAGCGCTGCATATGGGTGATGAAGTTCATAACCGTAATGCCGCAGCCACTGGCCTGCTGATTAAGCGTCTGATTCCTGCCCTGCTGGAAAGCGGCTTGCCGTTAGACCTGATCCAACGCGCCACCGCCTTTATTGTGGGTAACGATCACTTCTTCCTTAACCTGTCCATGGCAGCCTGTAAAGCCATGATGGATGCCGCTGCCAACGTACCGTTCAGCTCAATGGTTACCGTAATGGCGCGTAACGGCGTCAACTTTGGTATCCGTTTATCCGGTACCGGTGACCGCTGGTTCCAGGCTCCGGCTAACCCGGTTGAAGGTCTGTTCTTCCCGGGCTACGGCGTTGAAGATGCCGCCGCCGACTTAGGAGATAGCGCCATTACCGAAACCGCCGGTGTCGGTGGCTTTGCTATGGCCTCTTCTCCGGCCATCGTGAAATTTGTTGGTGGTACGCCGGACGATGCGACCAATAACAGCCGCCGGATGCAGGCCATCACGCTGGGGGGCAACCCTGCCTTTACGCTACCAGCGCTGAACTTTGCGCCAACCGCTGCCGGTATTGATGCACGTAAAGTGGTCGATCGGGGCATTCTGCCGGTCATTAACACCGGTATTGCACACAAACAGGCCGGCGTAGGCCAAATCGGTGCCGGTATTACTACCGCGCCAATGCCGGGTTTTGTTGAAGCCATTTCTGCACTGGCAGAACAGGTCAGACGCTATGAAGAAAAACATCATGAAGGAAAAGCATCATGAGTAAGCCATTAGCCATTGTGGCAGTAGGCGGTAATGCATTAATCACCGACGATAAGCACAACAGCATTCCTGACCAGTACCTGTCAGTAATTGAAAGCGTTCACCATATCGCCGAAATGATCGAAGCTGGTTGGGACTTAGTGGTGACCCACGGTAACGGGCCGCAGGTTGGTTTTATTCTTCGCCGTTCAGAATTATCAAAACAGGAAGTGGCGCCGGTACCGTTGGATTACGCGGTTGGCGATACTCAGGGTGCCATTGGCTATATGTTCCAAAAAGCGCTGAATAACGAACTTCAACGTCGTGGAATTAATAAGCCTGTGGTGACCATTGTGACTCAAACCCTGGTCAGCGCCGACGATAAAGCATTTAACCATCCCAGCAAGCCAATTGGTGCCTTCTTTGATGAAGCCACGGCTCGTCAGCGCCAGCAGGAGCTGAACTGGACGGTAATGGAAGATGCCGGTCGCGGCTGGCGTCGCACCGTGGCTTCACCTCTGCCACAGGAAATTATTGAGCATCAGGTGATCGCCAGTCTGTTAGCTCAGGGCTGTGTAGTTATCGCCTGCGGCGGCGGCGGGATCCCGGTGGTACGTGATGCCAAGGGTCAGTTAACCGGCGTTGAAGCGGTTATTGATAAAGATCTGGCATCAGCCCTATTGGCGCAACAGCTGGAAGCGGATTTACTGTTGATCCCTACCGGCGTGAAGCAGGTCGCAGTCAATTTTGGCCAACCGGATCAGCGTTGGTTAAGCAACCTGACCATGGCGGAAGCGCAGGAACTTATCGATCAGCAGCAGTTTGGTGCTGGCAGCATGTTGCCAAAAGTGGAAGCCATTATGGGTTTTATTGCTTACAACCAACAGCATGGCAAAACCGGCCGTGGACTGATTACCAGTCCGGAAGCCATTCGCGATGCGCTGGAGCATAAAACCGGCACCTGGATTACACCATAGTAAAACCATTTTGAGCCCTGCCCTTGCGGGGCTTTTATACAGAATAATTATTAACAGGAGATAACACATGGCAGCAACAACCTTGCTGGCGGTCAACGGCACTCTGATGCGTGGACTGGAACTCAACCCGAATATGCTTAAAGCCGGCGGCGTATTTGTACGTGAAGATAAGACCGATGCTCACTATCGCATCTGGAGCATTAACGATCGTCACCCTGGCATGATCAGAGTGATGGAAGGCGGCACGTCGGTATCGCTGGAAATCTGGGAACTTCCTTTAAGTTCATTCGCTGACTTACTGATGAGTGAGCCTGCGGGTTTAGCCATTGGTAAAGTGAAACTGCAAGACGGCAGCGAAGTGCTGGGCGTGCTGGCAGAGCCATGGTTAACCGAAGGACAAAAAGAGATCACTGATTTAGGATGCTGGAGAAAATATACCGGGCATCATCACCTAAGCTAAACGCTATAGCGTAAAGGAATATCGTATGCGCAAAACGAGTGAAAATTTAAACACCGCTTCAGGGCTCCGTATCGCCATGATTTTGCTGGGTATCGCCGTTACACCGGTACTGCTTTCCTCATCCAGCTTAGGTAATCAGTTGTCCAGCTCTGAGTTGATTCAGGTGGTCGGCATTGGTGGATTGATTCTGGCTATTTTAGCGGCCATTACTATCAGCGTAGGGGAAAAGGCATGTTTACCGACCTATGGCATTGTGAAATATGCGTTCGGTGAGAAAGGCGCCATAGCCATCAACATTCTGATGGCTATCAGTCTGTTTGGCTGGATCACCGTTACCGCCAATATGTTTGGTCATTCGGTTCATGACCTGCTGGCGCAATATGGTTTTAATCTGCCGACTCCGCTGTTGGTTGCTTTCGGTTGTATTATCTTTGTTGCCTCAACCGCATTTGGTTTTGAAGTATTGGGTAAAGTGGCACAGTTCGCGGTACCGATTATCGCACTGGTGCTTTGCTACATTCTCTACGTCGCGGTTAACGGTAAAGTGCCGGCGTTTGAACACCTCAGTTCGATGAATATGGGGGTGGCGATCTCTTCGGTGGTAGGTACCATTATTGTTTTAGTGGCCACTCTGCCGGACTTCGGTAGCTTCGTACATAATCGTAAACATGCCATCATTGCTGCGCTGCTGACCTTCCTGATTGCTTATCCGCTGCTGTACTGGGCTGGCGCAACGCCAAGCGCACTGAGTGGTCAAAGCTCGCTGTTAGGGGCAATGGCACTGTTTGGTGCGGTGCTACCGGCGGCTATTTTGCTGATTTTTGCTACCGTTACCGGCAATGCCGGCAATATGTTTCAGGGCACGCTGGTGGTTTCCACCCTGCTTACCCGTTTCCCTAAATGGCAAATCACCGTGGCTTTAGGGGTGCTGGCAGCCATCGTTGGCAGTATGGATATTATGGCGTGGTTTATTCCATTCCTGTTATTCCTTGGGGTTGCCACTCCTCCGGTTGCGGGTATCTATATTGCTGACTTCTTTATCTATCGCCGTAATGGTTATGATGAAACGCTGCTGGCTAAAGAATCCCAGATTAAAATCACCACCTTTGTGGCATGGATTATCGGTTCGCTGGTCGGCTTTATGACCATCAAAGGTATGTTTACCCTGACCACTATTCCATCGGTAGACTCCATTCTGGTGGCCTGTGTGTGTTATGCGGTATTAAGCAAACTCACATCAGCCAACAAATAAATTTCTGCCCGATTATCTGCTCTGTCTGTTCTCACTCCCCTTACAGGGAGTGAGAATACCTCCGCTTTAACACAAACGTTGATACGCGGTTGCATCCGCCAATTAACTGCTTCATGATGCTTTTCAATTAATAGCGCCAATCTCCCGCAGGTTTAATATGTTTATTTCTGATGAGACTATTCGCATTGTCCGTCTGGTTGCTGAATATAAAAGCATTACCACCGCCGCAGACCACATTAATAAAGTGCCGTCGGCCATCAGCTATACGGTTAAAAAGCTGGAAGAATCATTCGGCATTGAGCTGTTTATTCGCAAGGGGCGCTATATTGAACTGACGCCCGCCGGTGAATATTTTATCCACCATAGCAAAACCATTCTTGATGATTTAGATGCGCTAAAGCGCAATACGGCATTGGTACATGAAGGGGTTGAACGTGAGCTGACGGTGGCGGTGAATAATATTGTTGGTCCCGGTGCGCTGGTAGAATTTATCAGTGAGTTTGAGCAGGCATTTCCCTCTACCCAGCTAAAAGTGAATACCGAAGTGTATAACGGCAGTTGGGATGCGTTGTACAGCAAAAAGGCCGACTTAGCCATTGGCGCCCCTCATTCGGTTCCCAGCACCGAAGGGATTATCAGCGCCCCTATCGGGCAAATGGATTGGGATTTTGTGGTTGGCCCTACGCATCCGTTAGCTACGCAGGTTCATCCTTTGCAAAACGCCGAATTGCGTAAATATCCGGCGATTTGTATTCGCGATACGTCGATTAATTTCACCCGTCAGCAGGCATGGTTACTTGAAGGCCAGAAGCCGGTGTTTGTGCCTGACTTTCATATTGCGATTGATTTGATTCGACGGAATGTGGGGATTGGTTATATTCCTCATCATTTGTGTTTGCCGTTGCTGAATGCCGGTGAGTTGGTGAAGAAGCCGATGCAGGAGCATAAGCATGCTACTCAGATGTTTGTTGCTTATCGGTCGGATGGGATGGGGAAAGTTCGGCAGTGGGCAGCGGAGTTTTTACTGCGGGCGGAGATGAAGGGGCGGTTGTGTGGGTACTTCTGAAGTTTGGGTAGTTAGGTATTATTGATTGGCTTCTGTGGGTATTCCGGCCGTAAAGGCTTTAACTTAATATCACCATTGTGCTCGGCCGGAAGGGCCATATTCTTGGCTGTGGAGTGCGTCGGGCCTAGTCCGCCTACGGGCAGTTACAAAACACCTTCGGTGTTTTGCCCTTCGGGCCAGCGCGAGCGCTGTTCAAACAGGCTTTGCCTGTTTGTCGTTGGCTTGCGCCAAGTCGACCCCCACGGCGGCCTCTCCCGACGATTGGCTGTATTTAGGGAGAGATACTCGACTATTGAACCTTGCCTCCAATCAGCACTAATTGTTCCTTTAAACCTTTTCCCTGCGTGTTTTGAATATTGCTTTGGCATCTTGATGGGGGATGCTTTGCCCATTGGCTATTGATGCGCGGGCGGACGTTACTTTATCTTCAAGAAAGTGTTTATATTCATGCCGTTCAATATACTGTTGCATTAGATCGCGCATCACCTGAGATACAGAACAATGTTCAGTTTCTGCTATTTTGGTAAAAGCATCTTTGAGTTCTGTTTCCAGCTTTATGGTGAATGTGGTTTGGTTAGGCATTGGGTTGTTTCCTCTAATACAGACCATATCGTTTTATCCCAGTTGGGCAGAAATCTGCGTTTTGGCATATCGTACAAAGCGTTCTACTGCTGGCATTGCTCTTGTCCAATTCTCTGAGGATAGTCCCAGATATTCTGAGCGTGCGGCCTGTAATATGGCGGTATGTTCGGCGGGTAATTGTGGTAGCAGCCAGTCCGCTGCCTGATCTTTAACAATGATATTTTCAGTCACCACGCTGTACCAGATTCGTGCCAGGGTCAAAATAATATTACGTTCATCGCCCTGCAAATCTTTAGGTTCATTCCATAGTTCAAGGGTATGTTTGAAGGTTTGCAGCAAATCGTGCTTCGGTACGGGATTAAATAGTGTGTCGGCGTTTTCTCCCGTTAATGCCACGCTGGCATTGCGTACTTTGGTTAACAAGATAGTAATATCAATGTCTTGCTGTGCGGGTTCATAAATTCCGGCAAGGATGTCATCACGCAGCCACTCACCAAACTGCATTTCTCTTGTGGGTGGAAATTGCCATGGCACCAGTTGTGAATACTGCACAACCGTCACTTCCAGCGCCCGGCAGGCATCTGAGGTGCCGGGAGGAAGCGAGATTGCCAGTAACCCCTGCATTAAGGCCTGCCGTTGTTTTGTATTAAGCGGTGCCTGCACAGTAACCAGTAAGTCAATGTCGCTGTAGGGCTTCAGTCCACCTTCAACCGCGGAACCATATAAATGAATCGCCATAAGATGGTGTTCAAGAACCTGAGTGATGAGGGCACAGGCCGATTCCAACTGTTGCCGTGCTGAGTCAGGTATGTTTTTTATCATGTTATCTGCCACCTCAGACATGGTGTTAATTAAAGCGGTACTTCACATCAATTCGTAAAGTACCGCACGGCTTTACAGTGACGTTTCGACCTCTGATTTCATTTCATCCTCCACACAATAAAGCGCACTAAACAGCGCTTCCATTTTTTCATGCAGAATAAATTGCAGTGACTCTTTTACCGCAGCTTCATTGATGTTGATGACTGCGCAGGTCAGCGCTAAGCATTGTTCAACCAGTTCCAGCGGATCTTTTGGGGTGGAGTCGATAAGATTAAGCATGACGGCACCCTCCTTTTTTCAGCCAACTTGCTGAAACAGAGGATCGTTTTTTCGATCCCGATCCGCAATTTGATCTTACTGCGAGTATAAATTCAGAGTGAGTTTGGGTATGCTTCTTCACAGCCATGATGTTATCCCTATATATAACGTTGTGGTGAGAAACCCCGTATGTGTTCGAGCACTGCGGGGTTTCGCTATTTTGGCTGACGGATAAAAAACCGACAGCCAGAACACAGTATATTTGTACAGGGAGAGGGTCAATGGAACAGAGGCCGAGTTGGTGGGTTAATTTTAAAATGTGGGGATGGTTCGCAAATATTTGAGAATATACTTATTAAATTAAAAAACCTATGGTAATCAGTCAACTAAGAAGATAAGCTCCTGTCAATTATTCTATATTTCAATCTGTATTTTATTTCATGGAGAGATATATTGATGCTTAATATCGAAAATGCAAAACATGCAACCTGGTTGGAAGAATTTAATTTTAATAACTGTAAACTGAATAGAAAAATATATGGGGAATTCATAGCTGATTATATTACTGGTGAATATGATGGATTCGTTCTAAATCTTGATGGGGCATGGGGTTCAGGTAAAACTGAGTTTCTAAAAAGAATATATAGTGAATTACTTCAAAGGCAACATCCTGTTATTTACATTGATGCATGGGAAAGTGATTTTTCAAAAAGTCCTCTTACCGTTGTCACAAGTGAATTACTTTATCAATTAGAAGCATTCAATAAAAATATATCCAACACAAACGCAATAAAAAATATTAAGAAATTCTGTGGAAAATTTTTAAAGGGAACAGCCATTGCAACATCAGCTTTTTTAGCAGAAAAAATGGTAAATGATTCAAGCATTGGAATAGAGTTTGCTAAAACAATGATTGAAGATACTCCCGAAAAATATATTGATAAATTGACCAGTGAATACCAAGAACAAACAGAAGCCATTAAAAATATTCGTAGCAAATTAAATGAATTAGCTTTGATTCTTGAAAAGGATTTTGAAGCCAAATTACCTGTAATCGTTTTAATCGATGAATTAGATCGCTGTCGTCCAACTTATGCTATTGAAATGCTTGAGGTAATTAAACACTTCTTTAAAACTGATAATTTTGTATTCGTTATCGCGACTGACACAACACAACTGTACCATTCAATTACAGCTATCTATGGAGATAACTTTGACTCAAAGCAATATTTAAAACGCTTCTTTGATAGAAGAGCTAATTTACCTTCACCTGATATAGAATGTTATTTAGATGCATTAGATTTAGATTTTACACATTATGACAGTTTAGATTTATATCCCAAAATAAAAAATGAAAAGAATAATGGATTCAATGAATATATAAAATCCATAGCTCTTGCTTATGAACTAAAGATTAGAGATATAGATCAATTAATCAATAAACTATTTTCTTGTTTACGCACAGCAATAAGAGAAAAAGAAATCTCCGCAAGACATCAATATATTAATATTATCTCCTTATTAGTAGCCTTAATTGAGTTCGATAAAGACTATCCACAATTTTTTAAACGCTGTAATAATGAAGCTCACACTTATGCTTTTTCTCAGGAGATTCATTTTTTGAATAAAAGTACTTTCAATGAACTAGTTGAAGTTTCTTTAATGTCTTCTATACTATATGAAAAAAAACACCAAGATGGATTCGGTGGCGAATATATAAAAAATGAATATCTTAGTTATTCAGGAATCATGAGATACTCAAATAAAAACAACTCATCTGAATTCACACAATTATTAGCAACAATTACCCTTAAAATAGAACAAAAAAGAAATAGTGATGAAAATATTATAAAGTATTGGCTATGGCCAGATTATAAAAAAATAGTTGAACTAGCTGGTAATTTATCATAATTTAGATCTTAAATTTTCACTCAAAGTTATTCTATAATAATTAATGGCGATTATTCATAAAAAATTAATCGCCACAAAAATAAATTTATCTCTTATATATTCCTAATTATTTAAACGACTAGTCAACACATCAAAACTACAATGCGAGAAATTGATGTTAATACATGATTAAATTGCGGAGTTTAGTATTTAGTTAACAGTATGTGTAATTTGATCCGCTATTATGCGAACTGTTCAAATATGCCATGTAACCCGAGGAATTTTATCTCAAGATGATGGTCATGTCTTAGAACTGTTTCTAGTGAATTTCTTTCATACAATATTGGTTTGGCTTGAATTGAACCGTTCCACGATGGCATTAGCAAAATGGCTGATGTTTCCAAATCAATACCCCACCAATCATTAACATAGCTATTTAAAAAATTTACAAGAGCCTTTAATGCAATAAGGGCATCCTTATCAGTATATCTTTCAGGGACAAGGGATATATTTGATAGTTTACTTTTTGGTGACTCGGGATCACTAGTAGATTGGTGTAGATAAGCTAGCTTGTCTTCACCCGATGTGGTTTCTATGACATCCATTATTGATGTCACCTTTGGATGTACAAGGGCATTACGTTGATCTATTAACTCTTTGATTATTTGCGTTTGAATGACGCCACGGGGAAGTGATGTTTCTTTATGCCACTGAAGCGTAAAATCAAATTTATCAAGGGTCGAGAATCTGTCAAATTGACTTTTTAGTTTTTGCGTGACTTCAATAGATGATAAGAATGAATTTGCAGCAGCTTCAAGTGCGTAATTAATTGAAAGTAAGCTGGACTTTGCAAGGATATTTTTGATGTGAGGTTTTTGCTCTGCTGCCGATAGTTCGTAAAGAGTTATTGCATCCGAAAATATTTCAAAGAAACTATTTTTTGTTATTTCTACTGTTCTTTTCACGAGTTATCCTTTCGTATACTGTAGAGGTAATATCAGCCAAAGCACAGTTCTCAACACCTAAGGCTGATAGCAAAGATGATGAGAACTGTCCAAAATAATCCCTCGTATCTCTCAATAAACCAACTACCAACAAACCCAAAATCACCACATCAAATCATCCGGCACCTTAAAGTCAGCATACGGATCTTCCTCATCCAGCTCTTCCTGACTCAGCGCACTATTCAAAACAATACTATCCGCATCCCGCTGCGCAATTTTATCCGCCACACTCGCAGGAATAATCGCATATTGATTCTCACCATTACCATCAACCACCAACCGCGCAATCGCCAGACGACCGCTAATCAGCTGCGCCTGAGTCAGCTTATCCACCGTCACTCTTTTAATTAAATTGTCATCGGTGAAGTTAAAATCAATATCGCCTTTTGAAATGTTGATTCTGTTCATTTCAATAAGCTGTTTCACCTGAGCTTTATACTCTTTGGATAATGCAACCTGTTTTTGTTGTTCGCTTAACTGCTTATCACGTTCAAGCTGTGCTTTTTTATTTTCTTCTACCGCTTCTCTTGCCTCACGCGCCTGAACCCGTGATTTTTTAGCCGTTCGCTGAACTTTGGCCATCTTTTTGCTGTTTACTAATCCTGCTTTTAACAGCTGCTCTTGTAAGGTGAGTTTTGTCATTTTCGTTTCTAAACCAATTGAAAAATTTGTGGGATTATACCTGTAACTACCCCCTACATCACCCCCTCTTCCACCACCGTCCGACCCGCACCCGTCACTTTCTTCACCCCATAAGCCTTCCTGACCCGCGCCTGCAACGCCTCAAGTTGTATCTGGATCTCCGGTTTTAAATTCCCGCTATACAACATAGAGGTTTCCATATTTTTATACCGGCCTTCACGTACCGCGCTCCCCCAGTTGTAAGAGCCAACACACATCACCTGCTCATCAGCCATCACTATCTTGCTATGTACCCGATTCATGACATAAACCTGAACCCCGTTATTACGCAATGCTTCACAACACTGCTTAAATGTTTGATCTTTTTCAGCATGGTATTGATTGTTATCGAAAGCATTAAAGTAATAGTCAGTATAAATATTTACCTCAATGCCTCGTGCGGCCGCGGCCTGCATATGTTTCAGGAATCCGGAATCGACCAGGCGGGAAAGAATAAGCCACGGCGATACCATATCCACGCGCTTTTGCACGATACTCAATAGATTCAGGAAAAACGGATCGTGCTCTTCAGAGCCATTTATTAATTTGGGTTTCGGACATAACTTCATTAAGTCAGGGCGGGAGCCAATAGAAAAACTCAGTTCATTCTCTTCACGGCTAAACAGATATTTCCCCAGCATATGCCTCGGGGTACTTTTACCTGCTGAAGAAATAACATCCATATCGCCAAACACCAGAAAGCTGTCTTTCGCCCGGGATACCGCGACATTCAACATAGAGGGGTCGCCGTCAATAAAGCCACCATCGTTATGGCGGGAATAGACAGCAGAAAAAATCACTACTTTTCTTTCTGCACCCTGTAGCGCATGTACCGTTCCAACCGTCATTTCCCCTTCACCACGGCCCATTTTAATGCCCTGGGCTTCGCACAGTTCAGCAATCAATCTTTCCTGAGCTTTAAAAGGCGTAATAACACCAACAATGTCTTCTAACTTAGACTGATAAGCCGCCTCTAACTCGGTACGTTTTTCAGCCAGCCAGCTGGCAATGGTCGCGGCTTCAAGTCGATTAATACGACTTCCACCCATAGGCGATTCAGCCATGCCATCAATATGCAAATAACCAAAAGCAGGCAATATAAGTTTGTTATCGTTTAATGCATCGTATCTTCCTCGCTTGGGAAGAAGTAAACCTTGATAACAAAGATCGTTACAGAAAGAGATAATCTCATCAAAACAACGCCGATGTTCCCGGAGAAACATCCCCGGTTCGGTTTCATCTAAGTAACGATACCGACTGGCAGATTGTGCAATTCGCATCACGCTACCATCCACAACCGAGCGCCCCAGCTGGCGAATCTCCGGATATTCGTCCCGATGAGATAACAGCCGGTGTTGCATCATGTTACCCACATCAACCGCTTGCGATTGACTACTCACCGGTTTGATTTGATGTACATCGCCAATAACCAGTGCGCGCTTTGCCAGCGCAAAAGATGCCGCTGCGGTGTCAGGGGAAACCTGCCCCGCCTCATCAATAATCAGCAGGTCGATCTCATTAATTAAATAGCTATCGGCCTCAAATATCCGATACTTCATATGCCCCGGCAGAGAATGAAGCGTAGATACAATACAGGGCGTAATTTTCATTCGCCGATACCAGCGAGGGCGAACAAATTTTAGTCCTGTCTTTTCTTTACCGGATGGCCCCGGTTTTAGTAGTTCATCTTCCTGAGCTCTGCAATCAAGCAACCAGCGCGCTTCCCAATAATGCACTGCAAGCTGGAATAATTTAAAACGCAATGAGGTATCCAGCGCTTTATCCAGTTGATCCAACGTTTGAATCGCTTCCGGGGCTGCAATAAATATTGATGCACGACTTAACCAGCGCTGCTGGGCTATGCTTTTCTCTTCCAGCAATCTATTCCAGTTCTCTAGCACTGATTCAGTTTGAGTTATGGCTTGCTGTTGAGTGTCAATCCATTGGGATAACGCGGTTTCAGGATTGCCGTCGCCCTCAACGTTAACAATATGGCGAGTGGTGGCACTAAAATGCTGCTCAATAAAAATCTCACGCCGGAGCTGACGTTTTTTGGCGATTGGCGGTACTACATTTAGCAGTGTCAGTAATATCGACTCATCGGCACAAAATTGTTTCCACTGCAAAACATCCTGAGCGATCAGAGAAAGCGCCTGCTGCAATGCCGCTAATTCAGACTGCTTTGTCGCTTTGGCTAATTCTGCATCGTCTCCCATCGCTTGATAACAGCTCTTTTCAGCGCACTTCACCGCCTGCCAGTCATGATGTATTGCATCAAACTGTTGATGATGGTGACTGAGTTCAGCGTACAAACGCTGTTTGACTTTAAGAACAGTATCCAGCGAACTATCGTTAAATACCGTTTGAGCTCTGGTTAAAAACGCTGACTCCGCCCGATCAATATATTCCGGATCTTCTAACGAACGATAAAAAGCTGCCGTTTGATAATATTTTGCTGCTCCACTCTCCAGACTGGAAGCCGGAAAATAACCACCATAGCTGTTAACATCGGGTAACCAGCGCCCGCTAAACCGATCGCTATTCTCCTCAAAGTCTTTACCAAACGCCTCAATAATATTGGTTACCGCCTGATTGTTGGTCGAGGCGGCAATGATAAGAGGAGGTTCTTGCTCTTTCAGCGCCGCATCAACCCACATCGACGCTACCACTGATAAAACAAAGGTGGTTTTCCCTGTTCCCGGCGGGCCATTAACTGCCAATATTTCCCCCTCGGACATCGTTAGCACCTGAGCTAACGCATCACGCTGGGCATCTGCCAGAGGAAATTTTGAGTTTGAATGGCCACTGCGTGCAGCCAGAGACGCTAACGAGTCAATGCAAGGTTGATACGTTGTACAGTAACCCCGGGCATAATTTTCTATCAGCGGTATGGGTTCCTGATTACTATCCAGCCAGTCAAATAGTTTTAGGATATTGCGAGTCCCGTTGCTGACATCATCACACCTAAGTAAATACCCCTTTCCTTTCTTATTTTCATAACGCTCCCGGAGCACAAAGTCATGGCATAACTGAATAAACAGGCAACGAGTAAAATGGTGGTACTGAGCCCAATATGACGCCAGTTCCTCATGACTTTGCGCACTTTTAAATAACGCTATTGCCTCTTGCTCAGAGAAAACTAACAGCTCATGTTGATCCAGGAAGTTATCCATCTCTTTGACGGATGAAAGGGTTAATTTGTCATCATGCTGTGGAGATAAGAGATCGCGAGGAATAACCGGTGCTGATTCAGGCAAGAAAAAGCCATTACGGCTCACCCAAAAAATACAAATAACCGGGGTCACAATCTCAGGAAAAGAACCGGTATATTTTTTCCCATGTTCAAACTTAAGTTTATAAGCCGTCGGCCGGTATACCACTTTAACCAACGATACATTTTCGGCTTCATTCTTAAACAGCGATTCAAGTACATCGCTGTCTTTATCCAGATAACCATTTTTCAATGAATCAACAGGGACAGATAAATAGGTACGAAGTTCTTTTGACGTTAATGCACCTTTACCACTTTCAGCGTCCGCTAAAGAATTACGCCAATACCGCAACCATTGCCCTGTTTTGGTTGAATTCATGCCTGTCATCCCTTGCTCTGGTTTTCTTCTACAGAAGTGCCATATGTTTGATTTTAATATGAGGCCAACAGCCTGGCATTCTAATATCAATCTTTATGGCAGGAATGAATCAGATAACAGGCAGTGTATGACGCAATATTTATTGCCCGTTACAATAACAGAGTGAAAAGACTTAATTGTATATTTGCATAGTGATTTTTAATTTCTTATCCAGCGAATAATTAATTTCGGCATTAATTAATACGCTTTGGAGTCAATGAAATAAAAGCCATCAATCCTCTCTTATCCTATAAGAGTAATCTTAATATTTTCTGACTCCATTTTGTGTTTATAAATGGCTCATGAAAATTTTTCATAATTTAATTTATTCGCGTAATTATTAGCGGAACAAACCGCAAACCATACCGATTTCTGTCACAAGAGTAGCATCATCATCTAATTCGTAGCTAACTGCGCAAAAATACCAGCGGCGCACAGGCCTCCGGATGCGTCGACACCCGTAAATCTGCATGATACAGCTCACTTAGCATTGATTCGTTTAGCACTTCGTCCGGGGTGCCGTTGGCAATAATCCGCCCCTGATCCAGCAGGATCATACGGTCGGCGTACAGGGAGGCCAGATTCAAATCGTGCAATACACAGCAGACGTTAAAATTGTCCTCTTTCACCAGTTTTTTCAACAATCGAAACAGCTGTTGCTGATAATGCACATCCAGTGCAGAGGTGGGCTCATCCAGAAATAACCACTTGGGTTTATCCCGATTTTGCCACAGCTGTGCCAGTAAACGCGCCAGATGTACCCGCTGTTGTTCACCGCCGGAAAGGTGACAATAGTTGCGCTTTGCCAGGTTTTCACAGGAACAGAGTGCCATAATTTGCGCCAGTGAATCGTCTCGCGCCGGGTCTTTCCGGGTGTGGAAACCCATTTCAATTACTTCCTTCACGCTAAAAGGAAAGGCCATACCGGAGTTTTGTCGCATCACTGCCCGCGCCTTTGCCAGTTCTTTCACTGACCACTGATTTAATGGTTTACCAAACAGCAAACATTGCCCCGAGGTCGGTTGCAGATAACCGGTCAACTGCCGCAATAACGTTGATTTACCCGCGCCGTTAGGGCCAAGGATCGCCACAATCTCACCTCCCGGCAGGGTCAATGAAACGTTATCCGTGAGTTTACGATGGTGAACGCTATACACCAGATTCTGAGCTTCAATCACCTGTCGACCTCCGGGTGCGTATAATTAGCCATAAGAAATAGGGGCCGCCTATCAGACTGGTGAGCAAACCCACCGGCATTTCAGCCGGTTGTACCACGGTGCGTGCCAGCGTATCCGCCAGCAACAGTAAGCAGGCTCCGCCCAGGGCTGAACACGGCAACAGCCAACGGTGATTGGCACCAATGGTCATGCGAATCAGGTGAGGAATGACTAAACCAATAAATCCAATAATGCCGCTTACTGCGACGGTAGAACCAACCAGTAATGAACAAAGGATCAGCAGAACCTGCCGTTTGCGTTTTACGTTTAATCCTAAGTAATGGGCTTCTTCATCCCCTAATTGCAACAGGTTCAGGCTATGCGCGTTATACCAGGTCAACGCCATGGCAGGGATGGCCAATGACGCAGCAATCGCCAGAGTTGACCACTGAGCCTGCCCCAGACTTCCCATCATCCACAACGTTAGTTGGCGCAGTTGTTGTTCATCGCCGATATAGCTCAATACGCCAATGGATGCACCGCACAGAGCATTGATGGCAATCCCGGCTAATAGCAGATACATCATGCCATTCTGACCGGCGTCTCCGCTCAGAAAGAAAATCACCAGACAGATAAGAAAACTGCCAATAACGGCAAAAAACATCTGCTCATACAGTACCAGTGCCGCCGGTAATGCCACCGGAAATACAATAGTGATGCCCACCATCAACGCTGAACCGCTGCTGACCCCCAACAGTCCGGGGTCAGCCATAGGATTACGGAATAACCCCTGCATCACAACGCCGGCCATCGCCAATGCAGAACCAACTAACACCGCCAGCAGCACTCTGGGTAAACGGATATTTAGCCAAATATCCCGGTAATACGCCTTTAACTCCGCATCCCATAATGCCGAAAACGTCAGGTTTATCGCCCCCAGATTGGTTGCACACAGTGTTAATACAATAAGAAAAACCACCAATCCCCAGAAAAACCGGGGAGAAGAGAGTGAATAATTCATCACTCAATATCTCCATGACATACAAGACGTTTCGCGCCATTACGGCGCGGTATTTTATTTATTGGCTGCCGGCGTTAACTCAGGTTGCACTAAACTGTAGATCTGGTTGTTCAGAGAAGCCTCCGCCAACAGCTGTTGAACCACTCTCGCCACATCCCTGCGGTAGACAAAACCATGAACTTCCTGATGCTGATAAAGCTGAGCCAGACCAGTTGCAGTACCATTCAGTAAGCCGCCGGGGCGCACAATGGCAAAATCCAACGTGCTGGTCTGTAACCAGATTTCAGCTAATGATTTCTCACGTACCGCCTGTCCGAACGCAGCTCTTGCTCGTTGGGACAACGTAGGCCAGCTATCGCCACAGCCTAATGACGTCACCATCACCATTTGTGACAATCCACATTTTTCGGCGGTATCGACAATAATGCGATGGGCCAGATAGTCCTGTGCTCCACCAAGGGTGGAGATAATCGCCGCAGATTCACCGGCAGTCTGACAGGCTTGCTCAACGGCATACGGATCGCTGGCATCCCCTTCGATAACCGTTACGCCCAAATTTCGCAGGCGTTGGGCTGCATCTGGCTTACGCACTAACGCCACTACCGAACGCCCCTCAGCAAGCGCCAGCTCAAGTACGCCAGCGCCTACACCATGACCACCGGCACCAAAAATTAACCAAGGCTTCACGCTGGCACCTTCTCTAGCCGGGCGGCCAGCGCACGAAATGCCACCACTTGATCAGCCAGCAGTTGGCGATGCTCATCACGACCGAGGAAAATTTTAAACATCGCGCTGCCAGCCTCGTTCAGGAACAGAATTGAGGCGGTATCCATGCCCATAAACTGGCGCTCAATCAGCGCGATATGTTTGCAGTTTTCCGCTTTGATGTGCCCGGTCATCCCCTGCTTACCGCGCAGGTTGAAGTAACCATGGCGATGGAAACCCGATGGCAGTTCACCGGTAAACTCCAGAATCACATCGGAGGTATGCACCAGTGTGGTCACGTTGCCCCACTCAACGGCAGCATCCCACAGGGTATCAAACTGATCTCCGCCCACCAGCGTACGCACCGGTAAGTGTTTAATCACCTCCAGCAGCGTAGTATTAAATTGGCCTGCGATAGCTTCCAGCGTGCCATCGGGATTGGTTTTCATTAGTTCATGTAATTCAGCGTTCATGCTCATTCCTTATTGATATTGCCAGTCAATTATTGCTTCGCGTTAAGTTCTAAAATCAGTTCCTGCAAAGATTGCAGTAAGTTACTTGCCCAGAACCGACCTTCATTGGTCAGACGCAGGCAGGTGGAGCTATCCAACGACAGGCCGGACTGATGCCACTGTTCCAGCAACGGTAATAAAACGTCAGCATGGGGTGTCAGGGAGTCCAGCGGCACTCGTCCCACTTCAATTCCGGCCTGCAGGTCGTGCCGCCATTGATATTGGCTGTCAGCGCTTTGCGTCATCATCATTAATGGCTTGGCACCGTTTGAGATCCCCTGAAAATAGTTATCGAGATTACGTTCTACCATCCAGGAGTGACCATTCACCGAGCCACCGCCGCCGGAACCAAAGGCCAGACAATCTGCTCCACGTTTTATCAGCAGGTTATACAGATTTCGTTCCCGGGTGGTACGCCCCCAGTGGCTGTTACTGATGCTGTGCCAGCCATTCTGATCCATGAAATCACAGCCCTGAAGGTAGAAATCACGTCGCTCTGCCGGCGTTGGCACCGTGATGCGATTGTTCTCTACTGCTTTGCCTAAAGTGGTATTTGGCAGCAGGTTTAAGGCATACAGATCGACGCCATCAAGGCCGATATCACGTACTGTGGCTAAATCTTCCGCCCAGCTTTGCGTATCCTGTCCCGGTAAACCAAACAGCAAATCACATACCACCGCAGCGCGATCACGTCGGCACAGGCCTTCCATAAACCGTCTGGCTTCCGGGCCATCGGAGGTACGCGCCATGCGTTTACGAATTTCACTGTTAAAGGTTTGAATACCGATGGAGAAGCGATTTGCCCCCGCATCCAGACAGGCATCAATGCGCTCATCATCAAAATTAAGCACTCGCCCCTCAATGGTAATTTCGCAGTCCGGTGCCAGCGGCAGGCACTGACGCAGAGTTGTGATAATGCGTGCTATATCTTTAGCCGCCAGTGCCGATGGCGTACCGCCACCAAAATAGATTGCATGTATCGGTGCCGATTGATGCAGAGGGCTGTCCGCTTCCATCTCAATTTCACGCAATAGCGCATCGGTATAGTGGGTGCAGCTATCTTCATCGTATAGATTTTGATAAAAGCCACAGAAGCTACAGTGGGTGGCACAAAACGGGATATGAAGATAAATCAGCCGTTTACGTGGTGGTGTAATGGTATTCACCAGCGCATTCCAGGCGGCCGCCTGCTGTTCCTTTGGAACGGGCATCGCGCTGCGCCAGGGCATCATGGCACGGCGATCGCGAAAGGGTTGAGAACCCGGTAGGGCGAAATGAGGAGTAAAATCCGGCTGTGGCAATTTCATTGTAGCGTCTTTCACGGTTATTTTAAGTTGTACTGGTGACGGGTTAGTTAATACTGACTAACCCGTCACCAGCGGAAATAAAAAGCTATGGGCTATTGGGGTACAGCTGTTGATGTAGCTGTTCTACCGCCTCAACCACCCGCGGCCCCATTCCCAGAATCAGCGATTGATCCACTTCGATAATGCGCTGGTTTTTCCATGCTGCGGTGCGGTTAATTCCCGCTATGTTACCGAGCTGTTTTCTTTGAGCTTCTGATGACATGCTCTGGGAAGTGACCACAATAACGTCAGGATTTGCGGCAATAATGGCCTCACCGCTGTAAGACTTGTACTGTTCGTGAGTAGCCACATTGCTGCCCCCCGCCAGTTTCAGCACCGCTTCAGCTACACTCCCTGCGCCGGCAACCTGAGGTGAGTTACCACCAACGGAGAGTAAAAACATCACCCGAACCGGCTGTTTTTGTTGTGCGTTACTGTTAGCAACGGCATCCAGGCGGGTTTGAATGCCGTTAATCAGCGCTTCACCCTGTTCTGAGTGCTGTAACGCTTTAGATAAAGTACGAATATTCTGATACATACGTTCGATGGTGGCAGGGGTACGCGGCAGAGTCAGAACCTTGACCTGATGCTTTGATAACTGCTCCATCACCAGTTTTGGCCCGGCATCTTCCCAGGTGATAAAGGTCGTTGGTCGCAGAGAAAGAATTCCCTCCACGTTCAGTTGTTTCCAGTAACCTATTTGTGGCAATTGATTCGTCTCTGGCGGATAAAACGTGGTCTGATCAACGCCAACCACTTGATTACCTGCACCAATGGCATAGACCAGTTCGGACAGAGAGCCTCCCGCTATCACCAGTTTTTCCTCTGCGACAGTCTGACCACAAAGGAACAGCGCAAGAATACCGGTCATCAGTCGTTTGATTTTCATCATCAGAATTTCCACGTCAGGCCGACGGCGGCATTAATTCCCGCTGCCGGAATAGATTCATGAGCGGTTTGATAGCGCTTATCGGTGAGGTTATTCAGCTCAAGATTTACCTGATATTGATTTTCAGAACCAAACTCACTGTTAAACGCCAGATTGAGCGTTGCCCAACCCGGGTATTTCTGAGTGGTGGAACCGGTATTGTCGGTGGCTTTTGACGCCGCGCGAATATACAGATCGGAGGTCAGATCCAGTGCGCTTAAAGAGAACAGATGCTTAACGCCAAAACGTCCGGTCACGCTGGGTTCACCGGTATCCCAGGTTTTCATATCCTGACCGATGAACTGACGGCGCAGGATATTACCGCTGGCATACGGAGAAACCGACCAGCCGTTATACTCGGCGGACAATTCCATACCGTAAGTTTTGGCTCGATCGACGTTATCGTAATAGTAGTAATCCGCACGGGCTGAACTGGTATTGCCCTTACAAATACTTTGGCCTGAACAAGCGATAGAAGCGATATAGTCTTTGGCTTCTGAATAATAGATTGCGCCATCCACATACCACATATTGCCGTTATAACGAGCGCCAACTTCGACGTTATTGGAGTGCTCGGCATCCAGATTTTGATTGCCGTAGGTCATGCCGCCACCGGCAGAGGTATCCATAAACAGCTGGGCAACGGTAGGAAATACATAGCCCTGAGCAAATGCCATTCTTAATTCAGTATTATCAAAACCGGAGTAGCGCAGGCTGGTTGAGGTAACAAAGGCGCTATCACTGACAGAACGGCTATCCAGAGTGGTAAAGCTGTTGCCTGAAATGGTATGAGAGGCGCTTTCATTGCCGCTTTTTAATTCCGACTCCAGCCAGTATTGACGGGCGCCCAGCGTCCATGTCCAGTTGTCGCTCAGCTTCCATTCATCTTGCCCAAATATCGACCAGTTGGTTTGTTCCGACTTGCTGTTAGCCTGAGTATTTTTGGTGTAGTTTACCGCCGCAGGGAAACCTCTGGAGCTGCTGGATTCGGTTTTACCCACCGATTCCTGCGTGACTTTATCCTGCTGATACTGTGCCCCTAACACCAGACTGTTATTCTCAGAAAGTGAAAAGTTTGACTGTAATGTCATACCGTAAGTTTTCTGTTCATCTTCAGTACGGGTCTGATTGGCAACGCTTAAATCACCAATCATTGGGCTACCGCTTGGAGTCACCACTTTCACTTTATTTTTAAAGTCGCGCTCAAGTTTCTGAGTGTAGCCATCAAGATGAATACTCTTCAGATATTCGCCGTCGACTGCGAAGTCATAAAATAGCCCGACTTTCTCGCGTTCCAGCTTAGGAATGGCAACGCTGAACTCCTGGTAGGCGTCATCATCCAGATAGGTTTGAGTGGATAACTTGTAGCGATCCAGAGACAGGCCGAATTTATGTTTATCCAGCGTATAGCCTAACCACACACCCTGACTGTTATTTTCAAATCCGGTATCCGGTAAACGCCCGTCCGGCGTGTCACGATCGCCGTGATCGGCGTAGCTGCCGTTAACCCGATAATCAAAGTTACCCAGGCTGCCCTGAAGGTTAGCTGATTCACGCCAGCCTTTCGTGGCCGAGTCATAAACCGCTTTCACCGTACCGCCAATCGGATTGTCGCCCCCTTTACGGGTGATAAAGTTCACAACTCCACCAATGGCTTGCGAACCGTAGAGTACCGAATAGGGGCCTTTCACCACCTCGATACGCTCCAGAGAGGAATCATCAATCAGAATACCCGGGCCAAAGTTCTGCCCCGCCCGTTGATAAGTCACTTCCTGTCCATCAATCAGAATCAGAACTCGTGAGGAGGCTTCTCCACGAATACGAATTTGTTTGCGCCCCGCTAAGGCATTATCGGTAACTTCAACACCCGGAATATCCTGCAATTCATCAGCCAGAGATGAACGTGTGGATTTTTCCAGCTGTTCGCTATTAATGACCTGAATTGTTACCGGACTACTCCACAACGAGGTTTCTGAACGCGTCGCAGTCACGACTAATTCGTTTTTTTCTTCCGCAATCGATGAACCGGAAGTCGAAGGTGTTGCAGCTGTGGCGCTTTGAATAACCAGAAGAGTTATAGAGGAGAGTAAAAAGTACCCGTTCCTTGTGTGTAATGCCATGCCCAAACCTTAATAAGAATGATTGTTATTATCATTCTAGTTTACGTTAGCATTTGCAATTAAGTCTATACGAAAAGGTACCAATCAAATACATGATTGACTTACATCAACAAAATTAGTGGGTTGTATCAAGGAATTGAGATATTGATCAAACTTTCAGACTGAGCCATGTCAGGCTATAACCTGAGCATAATCGCTTTTGTTCTGGATTAATTTCAGGAATAAAACAGACTAATCAATGCGTTGTAAATATTGTCGTTTATTGAACAGATTATCCTGTAGATATAGCCAATCCACTTTACTCAGCTCAACGGGTGTAAAACGATAGTTTTCATTCCTGGTTTTAACCATCAATACTTTATTTTCTATCGTGAATATCATGATGTCTGCCACCGGAATCTCGATGGCCGCAAAGCGTTTTCTATGAATATTTCGGTCGAAGCTTATCGCGCATAAATAATGCCGAGATAAAGAAAAATTGGATCGGTATCAGCAACGCCACACACAACAGAAATAACACGTTGATAGAACTTTTAAAGCGGGTTGAATAGCTGAATGTCATACCAACAATCCTTTGGGCCAAATCCCTGACGAGTTCCAAACATAGCTGAATGTAAACGCTTCAGATTCAGGTAATGATATTACTTCTTCTCCGCATAGCAGCGCGCTTTCAGGTCGGCATTATTGATTGCAATACAACTACCTTGCCCCTTTTTAGCATTGCAATACGCTCGCTGATCCTTATCTTTAATCGTTATGCAACTGCTCTGCTTTAACTCAGCGTTGCACTGCGCTCTTAAATCCGAATCATTAATGGTTATGCAGCTACTATTATTTTTTCTGGCATTGCAATAAGCCCGCTGTTCCCTGTCTTTAATCGATATACAGCTACCCTGCCCTTTTTCCGCATAACATTGAGCCTTCAGATCTGCGTTATTAATTGAGATACAACTACCATTGCCCTGTTTGGCATTACAGTAAGCACGCTGGTCTTTATCATTAATGGAGATACAGCTGGCAGCCTGTGCCACGCCACCAAAACAGACAAATAGTAACATCAATAAACAGCTCATTTTTTTAATCATCGTGGTTCGCCTTATTGAACAGATCGCAGCAAAATTCATATTACCCTATTCTTTCTGCCTGATGGATTTCAAATCATAAAGAGCGAAATTGCTCACCCTTCAGACAGCCCGATCAAGCTTAAATCCCTTGTGTTATATCCATCACACTTTCATTAATAATCTGCCAGCGAAACAAGGGAAACTCAGATTCTCATTTTTATGACCGGCTAATTAGACCAGACTTTCCGCTATTAATACGGAAACAAACGTCAATGATGTGCGGATTATCGTTCATCCAGCGCTACACAGGAGTCAATAATGCGAGGCAGCCATAGTTCAGTATTTGATTCAGAACTGTATTCATCTTTGTTTACTCAGCCAGAAATGAAACAGATTTGGTCCGATGAAAACCTCATTCGTTGCTGGCTGGAGTTTGAAACCAGCGTGGCCCGAGTGCAGGCTGAACTGGATATTATTCCTGTGCAGGCCGCCGAAGAGATCGCGGCTACCTGCCGTTCTCTGAACGTAGACTGGCCACGACTGGCGACAGAAACCCGTTCCGTTGGTATGGCTATCAAACCGCTGGTAGATCAAATCACCGATGCAGGTACACCATTAGTGAAAAAGTACCTGCACTGGGGATGTACCACTCAGGATCTGCTGGATTCCGCACTGGCCATGCGTATGAAGCAAACACTGCAATTAGTACGCAGCCAGCTTATCGCACTGGGTGATGCGCTGAAGAGCATGACGCAGGAACATAAAGCCACCGTGATGGTAGCCAGAACCAACTCCATGGATGCCTCCGCGACCACCTGGGGATTGCAGGTGAGCAGCTATTTGAGCGAATTAAGCCGTCATATTCAGCGTCTGGATGCCCTCTATCCCGGCGCGATTACCGGTCTGTTTGGTGGAGCGGTAGGAAATCTGGCATCCGTTGGTCATCATGGTATGGAAACACGTAAAAACCTGATGGCGACACTGGGTCTATCCACGCCCGTTGGCATGATGAATGCCAGTCAGGATAATGTGGTGCAGGTAGTACAATTTTTCGCCCTGGTGCACGGGACACTATGCCGGATAGCCAATGATGTTGAAACCATGGGGCGAGCCTCCATCGCGGAAGTCAGAGAAGGTGAAGCGGGCGGAGGTTCCAGTACTATGCCGCATAAAACCAACCCTCGCGCCAGCAATATGATACAAACGCTGTCCCGCATGGGCTGGACTTATGCCTCCGGAGCAACCAATTTGTTGGATCAACAAGATGTACGCGCCGCTTCAATGCGCGTACTGAACTGGAGTCTGATACCTGAATCGGCATTAACGCTCTCTACCAGTCTTGAACGCGCCTGTCGTTTGATAACGCATTTGGTGGTCGATAAACAAAAGATGAGAGACAACTTCAGCGCCTCCAAAAACTTTATTATGTCGGAATCGGTCTCGATGAAACTGGCAGAGAAGATTGGCCGCGATCGTGGCTATAACATCATGAAAACGCTATTGAAAGAGGCTGATGGTTCGCAAAACCTACAGCAACTGGCGCTCAATTGTGACCTTATTCGTGAGACGTTAACGGAAGCAGAAATTATCGCCGCCTGCGATCCATCGTCTTATCTGGGATGTAATGATGCATTGATTGATGAAACGGTGGCATTTTTTGATTCGGTAAGAAACGCGAACCGCTAACAGACAGAAAACCCGCCCCGGGAATATTCCCTCGGGGCGAGAGAATCACTTATTTTGGCAGCGGTGAAAAGGTTTCAAAGAAGGTAAACAGCTCTTCTAACTGCTCGAAATTACCCTCGCCTTCGCCTTTCTCATATGCCAGATGCAGCACTAACTCCACAAAAAAGAAGCCAATGATTCGGCTTTTAAATACTGATTGAGCATCGCTGGGCAATACAAACTGTAGGTTGCAGAATTTACCATAAGGATTGGATTCCGAGTTAGTTATCAGCACCACTACCGCCTCTTTTTTGCGGAACCATTCGGTTACTCTAATCACCACCCGATTAAAGCGATAATAGGAAAACACAATCAGTACATCCTGACTTGATATATTCAATAAGGCTTTAGGTAAATCGCCGGTATCAACCGACAGCAGGGTTACCCGATCGCGAAAATATTTCACCAGAGTCGAAAAGTGTTTTGCCATCGCGTGAGACGAAGAAGGCCCAATCACATAAATATGTCGTTCGGTATTCAGGATAAGCGCAATAAACTCATCCAGACTTTCAATATCAATATTGTTCTTGAAGCTTTCAAACAGCATCGTCACGTTTTTATTGAACTCAGAGACAATATCCGCCGTAGTTGCAGCGACTTTCCCCTGAGCTCTTGATGCCAGTTCAAACGGTGGAATCAGTTTTTGTTGAGATAATGTATTTTCCAGCGCCCGACGAAAGGCTGAATACCCCGTATACCCGAGCTTATTTAAGAAACGCCCAACGGTTGCTTTACTCACCATGGCGTTGCGAGCCAAATCAACAATGCCATGAAATGGCAATTCATTAAAATGCGCCTGAATATAGCTATCCAGCCGATGTTCTGACTCTGTCAGTGAATGCAATTGTGCTGTTTGAGAAATATAGTCTTCTAATGTCAACGCGTTGTTATTGTTCATTCGTTTTGCCCCGAAGCATGACAACAGACTTGCCAATATGAATGATGTTACCAAAAAAAACTTCGCTCTGACCAAAGCCATCAATATCGCTGTTAAGCGTTGCTATCACTACTTTGGCGTAATGCGATCCTGCGCACAATTTATTGTGAGAAAAGCATTTTCTCATACAGTCATCAGCGCCTTACTTCTACTATGGCCGCATAACAAGCCGGCATGCAACACCCTTTGTTGCCACCAGATTTTCTTAAGCGCGACGTTATTAAACAGTAGGTTTTTCTACCCGGAAAAACAAATAAAAGGATACACCACATGACTGCATTTATAATCGCCATAGCGATTACTATCATTGCCGCATGGTTAATTATTAAGAATTACCAACCTCAAACCGTGCTGTTGCTGGCTGGTCTGGCTTTACTGACAATGACCGTGATTCTTCATCCGGAAAAAAGCATTTTATACGGAAAAGCGACCACTACCGGTTCAACCTGGCTGGATATTTTTGCCTTTGCTAAAGGTTCACTTTCTACTCAGGTCGCCGGCATTGGTTTGATCATTATGGCGGCAGGTGGTTTCGCCAGCTATATGGACCATATCAAAGCGTCAAACGCCATGGTCAATATTTGTATCCGTCCTCTGCAGATCATCAAAGCCCCTTACCTGATTCTGGCTCTGGGCTATATTTGTGCCCAGATGTTGCACGTAGCGATTTCAAGCGCCGCCGGGTTAGCCATGTTGTTATTGGTTACCTTCTTCCCGGTGTTGGTGCGTTTAGGCGTGAGTAAAGCCGCCGCTGCCGCCATGATCGGTCTGTGTGCCTTTATGGATCTCGGCCCGGCGGTTGGAACGGCAAACCTGGCAGCAAAACATGCCGGTATGGAAACCGCTGTCTATTTTGCCCATTACCAAATGCCAGTGGCTATTGCGGTTATGCTGGTGGTATCCATCCTGATTTTTTTCACGGCAAAATACTATGATAAAAAAGATGGTCACACCGTAGTAATTCAGAACGTCAGTAAAACAGACTCTCAGGAAGAGGATGCAGCACCAACATTTTATGCCCTTCTGCCTGTTTTCCCGGTTGCGCTGGTACTGATATTCAGCCCGTTAGTGATTGATACCATCAAAATTGATGTGGTTACTGCGATGATCGTCGGTACCATGCTGGCCTTTGTCTGTGAGCTGATCGTCAAACGTGATTTCCTCGCCTGCTGTAAAGGGGTACAGGTCTTCTTTAAAGGCATGGGCGGTATGTTTACCAGTATCGTCTCTCTGCTGGTTTGTGCCGATATCTATGCCCAAGGGATGCAGCAAATTGGCGCTATCGATTATCTGCTTGAATCAGTGCAAAACGCAGGCTTTGGTTTCACAAGCATGACTATCGTCATGACGTTATTAGTCGGTATTACCGCTGTACTGACCGGTTCTGGCGTTGCCGCTTTCTTCTCCTTCTCCGGTCTGGCGCCGTCAATCGCCAGCAAGTTTGGGGCTGATGCGGTGTATATGATTCTGCCAATGCAGTTAATGGCCGGTATGGGACGTTCTATTTCTCCGGTTGCAGGTATCATTATTGCCGTCAGTAAGGCCGGTGAATGCTCTCCGTTTATGATTGTAAGACGAACACTAATTCCGGCACTGGGCGGTATCGTGACAATGCTGGTGGCTAACTATCTGTTGTTCTAAATAGATAATATGATCGGAATAAAGCCCCGCACGGTAATGCGGGGCTTTATTCATGGAGATAATTGAGGGAAGTATTGACCATTCATTTCTGTTGGTGGTACAAGGACTATCCAGGAAAAACCAAAAGATGCCGGATATACAGCCATAATGGCCTGAAGGTTTAGATCTCTAAACTTAAATTATGCCGACTCAAGGACAAGACAGCATGAAAGCTATCCGTTTAGTGTTAGGGATAATATTACCGGTACTGGTTGCCAACTGCTATTTTATTCTGGAAGCGGTATTGTTTTCACCATCAGAGTATTATCCCAGCCTCCCTGATATTTTCGGCCTGCTTGGATTAGGCTATATACTTTTTGGTATCCAGTCGATTATCTATAGTCTACTGATGGAATTTATTATTAATCCCAAAATAAAGGCCAGTTGGCTGGCTGTGGTTTTATCCGGTGCGTTAGGTGCTCTTTCCGCTATCCCCCTTACTATCTACTTCATACCGCTGGGAATTTTAAGCGGTATTATTGTGGGAACTCTGTTACGCATCATCTATGTTAAACGTCCACAGTAGATGGCTTTGGTTTCCCAATTATTGTTCTGGCTTAAAATAGATAATATTTTCATATAAAAAAACCAGGCTACTTTTTCCTTTCAGATATCCCATCAAGCCTGACACCGTCATCTTTAGCGGGATTTCCGGAAGCATATTTATAGGCTCTACGTTTCTCCCCGTAGAAAGCCTGTCCCCGATATTTAGGTGCAAATACGATGTGATATTTGCCGTTCCATCGGGTATTGAACACGCTCTTTTCGTCCCCTATTGAGCCCCATTTTGATTTCTGGTTTAACTTTTTGCCGTTACCAGACCTCAAGGTGTTTTAACCAATCAAAGGGGTTTTTATCATGGATTTAGAGCCGAAAGCTTTATGGAACCCCAGCCAGGCTGGGGTTCTTCTGTATATAACAAAGCCCCATACGGTCAATGCGAAGCTTTTATATTTCATATTTCTTATTGTGTTGGATTAGGTAAGATGGAACAGACTTTATCCGCTTAAATGGGAAAAATAGAATGAATAGCAAAGCGTTAATCCCTTACTGTCTGACAAAACTTGGTGCGGTACACGACTATAAAGCCGAATGGGAAGCTGACCGCGTTTGTGTCTGCGATAAGATGTTTGCTTTATTAGGTGAGCTTAACGGTCGACCCATCATCTCGTTAAAAAGCGATCCGGATCGTTCTGATATTTTGCGCCAAACCTTCCCCGATATCATTCCCGGCTATTACTTAAATAAACGACTGTGGAACACCCTGTTTCTGGACGGGGCTTTATCCATGGAAATGATTGAAGAAAGCATCGATCACTCCTATCTTCTGGTTGTGCAAGGGCTACCAAAGAAAACCCAGAAGATGTTGGGTATACAGCCGTAGCTGATGTAAGACGTGATGAGGTAGCAGCCAATTAAAGCCGCCGCTACCCATGAATTTTGTACAGCGAATAGAAAAAGGTCTCTCTGGCTAAAAACGCCAGCTTGTTTTTAAAGCTGATATACATGCTGGTGGGCGTTGGTGAACTATAAGCGTTAATACCGGCATCTTCGGCAATCAGCATGGCCCGTTTCATATGCAGCGGATCGCTGACAATGATGGCACTTTGATACTGTTCACTATCCATAATGACTTTAGCGTAACGTATATTTCCCTGAGTGATGGTCGAGGCTTCTTCGTATAAGATATCCTGCGGCGGTACTCCCTGCTGTTCGGCATATTGCTTCGCCACCCAGGCATCAGAATGTTGATTCCCTTCGCCATATCCACCGGTAAAAATCAGTTTCTTCACATATCCATGTTGATACAAAAATATGCCGTGATTAATCCGCTGCTGAAATACCGGCGTCACTTTTCCATCCGACAGACCGGCACCGAGCACAATGGCGACATCAGCGTTGGTTCGCTCGTCTTTATCGCTGTAGTTCCAGATAGTTATGGCGTTTATCAGGGCATAAAGAAAGGCTGTCATAAACAGAAAAAGGATAAGGTATTTGGGAAGTCGATGCTTTTTAGTTTTTATATTTGCCATCTTTTTCATCCATTAAAAAGCTGCTTTTGATTACCGGCTACCGCTGTAAATATCCCAAAAACATGTTTTGTTTACTGCAGTTACGGTGAATACCTGGCCAAAAAAACACGAAGAGTCGTCTTCATCAACAGCCCTGAGTGCTTCATCAAGCGTGTTCAGAGGAGCACAATGGTACAATACCCAATGATCTAAGTTAAACCAATAGAGATACCAACAGCATGCCAATTGATTAAACTCTGCTTTTATTATTGGAATGGATGATTTTTCCAGACAACAAGTGCCTGTTTGATAAATGATGATTACTTCATCTTCAATTTCATACTTTAAATTAAAAACTGAATGAAACGCTTTATCCGGAACCCACGCTTTAATATAGCTATCAATAATACTTTTCTTTTCCCTGAAATCCATTATCACCTCATCCTGGTAAACGCCGGTATATCGTTTTGGAAATTTCATTCTACTACTGATAATATTCATCTATCGATAGCAAATTAAAATGGATAAAGATTATGGAAGAAAGTTTAGAGCTGGTATTTATGCCGCCATTAATCCTGTTACTGATTAATGCCCAGAATAACAAGGGTGAACCGCTGACACAAAGCGAAGCAGAGGCCATTCGGGATAATGCAGTATGCATCGCGCTCCCTGCCGGAAGCAACGCCATGATGGCTGAAAAACGCGGCTATGATGATATCGATCCTGAATTCGTCTGGCAGGAATACCTTAATTACCTGAGCACCCTTTCGGATACAGAAGATAATGAAAAATAAAAACACACATTAATTTTAACTTTACTCAACTTATTTTCTGATTATAATAAGCACAAATTCATACAGGAGTAATAATACGTTGGACAGTCACCCTTACTTAAATACAAAGGCAAGCTAACGCATTTATTCCTGCGCTGCTTGCCAAATCGGCGGGCAGCAATCTCCTCATACTGACGATTGCATCCCAAAATGTTACAAACGCGTATTATCGCGAGGTCAGTCGTCATGTTCATGTTTAAAAATTCATTATTCCCTCCACCGTCAACACGACGTTAATCGCTCTTTCGGGCGACAATTTGTCGTGTGCTAAATAAAGCACGTACTTAATTCTTCCGGCAAAAATGGAGGAACGTATGTTGATGTTTCCTTATATCTCAAATTTGCTTGCAGCAATGCTGCTAGGTGCGCTGATTGGCGCAGAAAGACAATGGCGCCAGCGTATGGCTGGCCTTCGCACCAATGCGCTGGTAGCTACCGGTGCAGCAGTTTTTATTCTGAGTTCAATATCCACATCGCCCGACAGCCCGGGTCGTATCGCGGCACAGATCGTCTCCGGAATTGGCTTTCTTGGCGCGGGCGTCATCATGCGCGAAGGCATGAATGTTCGCGGTCTGAATACCGCAGCGACATTGTGGTGCTCCGCGGGTATTGGTGTGTTATGCGGCCTCGGGCAGTTCTGGAATGCAGCGGCGGCAACGCTCATTATCCTTTGCGCCAACATATTGCTGCGCGAGGCGGCACAGCGGATTAATCAGATCCCTGGTGCCACAGAAGAAGAAAAACGTTATGTCCTGAAAATAACCTGCAATAACCACCATGAGAATGCCGTTCGCCAGCTGGTGCTGAATATAGCGAAAGAACTGGCGCTCAGCCTGCAAGGACTCGGTTCTGTTTCTGCACAGGAGCAGGGCCAAAAAGAAATTCGCGCCGAGCTGATTAGCGGAGCGGATTATCGAAAAACACTGGACATCATTATGTCCAGAATCGGCGGACACGAGAATATTACTGCGGTTCGCTGGAGTGCCGAAGGGGGTTAACTCCCCCTTACTATTCAATACGATGTGAAAGCTCATCTAAGGAGGGAATGATGGATATTCCCATACATATAAAGTAATACCCGCTCTATAGCGTGAGAAATGAATGATGCATAGATATTTCTGTGCAGGGATAACTACGTCTTAAATTTGAGGATAGATCATGACTGACATCAAAATTGAAAACCGGAAATTAAACCGGTCTGCGTCAGAAAATGATAAGCAGCATAAGAAGAGCTTTCCAATTGCAATCGAGGCTTTTCACAGCCCGGAGCACACACTGGACAGGCTCAACAGCAGCCGTCAGGGGTTAACGACCGAAGAAGCCCTTAACCGGCTGGAAGAGTACGGCCGTAATGAAGTGGCTCATGAAAAGGCGCCTCCGGCGTTGATTCAGCTCCTGCAGGCATTCAATAACCCGTTTATCTATGTACTGATGGCGCTGGCCGCCGTCAGTGTCATCACTGATTACTGGCTACCGCTACGTCATGGTGAAGAGACCGATCTGACCGGAATTATCATTATTTTAACGATGGTCAGCCTGAGCGGGTTATTGCGTTTCTGGCAGGAATTTCGCACCAACAAAGCAGCGCATGCGTTGAAATCGATGGTACGCACGACTGCCACCGTGCTGCGTCGTGAACCGGACAATATGCATCCGGCACAAAAAGAGATCCCCATTGAACAACTGGTACCGGGTGATGTGATTTTTCTCACCGCTGGCGATCTGGTTCCGGCGGATGTTCGGCTGCTGGAATCACGCGATCTGTTCGTCAGCCAATCGATTCTGAGTGGAGAATCGCTGCCGGTTGAGAAGTATGACGTGATAGCCAACGTATCCGGAAAAAACTGTGAACACCTGCCAACACCGAATAAGGATAAAAGCCTGCTGGAGATGGGTAATATTTGTCTGATGGGAACTAACGTAACCAGTGGCAGAGCCCAGGCGGTCGTGGTCGCAACCGGCAATCGTACCTGGTTCGGCTCGTTAGCGAAATCCATCGTTGGCACACGTACCCAGACAGCGTTCGATCGTGGCGTAAACAGCGTCAGCTGGCTGTTGATTCGTTTTATGCTGGTCATGGTGCCCATTGTGTTACTGATCAATGGATTCAGCAAAGGTGACTGGGTTGAAGCCTCACTGTTCGCACTGGCGGTGGCGGTAGGACTAACCCCGGAGATGCTGCCGATGATTGTCAGCTCCAATCTGGCAAAAGGGGCTATCGCCATGTCGCGGCGTAAAGTGATCGTCAAGCGGCTGAACGCAATTCAAAACTTTGGTGCCATGGACGTACTCTGTACCGATAAAACAGGTACCTTAACTCAGGACAACATCATTCTTGAACATCATCTCGACGTGAATGGTGTGGAAAGCGATCGGGTACTTACGCTGGCCTGGCTGAACAGCAGTAGTCAGAGCGGTGCACGTAATCTGATGGACAGAGCCGTACTCCGTTTCGGGGAGGAACGCGTTACCCCATCGGTGAAAGAACGCTTTGTGAAACTTGATGAACTACCGTTCGACTTTGTGCGCCGTCGCGTGTCGGTTTCTGTGGAAGATCTTCACCATGGCGATAACATCCTGATCAGCAAAGGTGCAGTAGAAGAGATGTTGATGGTGGCGACTCATCTGCGTGAAGGTGACAACGTTGTTGAGCTGGATGACGTCCGTCGCCAACAACTGCTGGCAAAAACAGAGGACTACAACGCCAATGGTTTTCGTGTGCTGTTGGTAGCAACCCGCAAGCTGGATGATGCAGCCCTGAATCTGCCACTGAGCACCGCAGATGAACAGGCGCTGACAATTGAAGGAATGCTGACGTTTCTCGATCCGCCAAAAGAGAGCGCCGGAAAAGCCATTACTGCGCTGCGTGATAACGGGGTAGCGGTGAAAGTACTGACCGGAGATAACCCGATAGTGACGGCGCGTATTTGTCTGGAAGTGGGCATTGATGCACATGACATTCTCACCGGTACGCAGATTGAGTCAATGTCAGACAGTCAACTGGAACAAGAGGTAGAAAAGCGCGCGGTGTTTGCCAAACTGACGCCGCTGCAAAAGTCTCGCATCCTGAAGACGTTACAGAAAAACGGTCATACCGTCGGCTTTCTCGGCGATGGTATTAACGATGCCCCCGGACTGCGAGATGCGGACGTGGGAATTTCTGTCGATAGCGCCGCCGATATCGCTAAAGAGTCCTCCGATATCATCCTGCTGGAAAAAGATCTGATGGTGCTTGAAGAAGGCGTTATCAAGGGGCGTGAGACTTTCGGCAATATCATAAAGTACCTGAACATGACCGCCAGCTCTAACTTCGGCAATGTCTTTTCGGTATTGGTAGCCAGTGCATTCATCCCGTTCCTGCCGATGCTGGCGATTCATCTGTTGATCCAGAACCTGATGTATGACATCTCCCAACTGTCTCTGCCATGGGACAAGATGGACAAAGAGTTTTTGCGTAAACCACGGAAGTGGGATGCCAAAAACATTGGCCGCTTTATGTTATGGATTGGCCCAACCTCTTCCATCTTCGATATCAGCACGTTTGCATTGATGTGGTACGTTTTTGCGGCCAACAGCGTCGAAGCTCAGGCGCTGTTTCAGTCCGGCTGGTTTATTGAAGGATTACTATCGCAAACGCTGGTAGTCCATATGCTAAGAACGCAGAAGATACCGTTTATTCAAAGCCGTGCCACCTTGCCGGTGCTGCTGACCACCGCACTGATCATGGCAATGGGTATCTACATTCCCTTCTCACCACTCGGTGCGATGGTTGGACTGGAACCGCTGCCGATGAGCTACTTCCCATGGCTGGTGGCAACCCTGCTGAGCTACTGCCTGGTCGCTCAGGGTATGAAACGTTTCTATATCAAACGCTTTGGTCAGTGGTTCTGATGATGAACAGGAGACGCAAAATGAAAACGTTCTTCCGACAACATCACCGCGCCGACCTTTGTACTGATTGGCCTGCTGATACTATCGTTAACCATCTGGCAAATCGTTACCTGACGAGGTGAAACATGCGAAAAAAAGGTTTGAAAAAGTCTTTCTACACATGGTGATCATCGCAGTAATCATCATTCTGCTAACCATCTGGATAAGGTAGTTTACTGAGGCTTCGCTAACAGGCGAAGCCTTATCAATGATCTGTACCGGGGAATCGTTTTAATCGTCCTTGCTGCCATCCCTGCCCCGCAGGCCTGCATTATCCTAATAATTTACAAAGAGTTATATTTCCATGCTCTGAGGAAAGTCTCCACCGCGGATAGTGCCAGCTTATCCAGCCAGACTGGATCTACCGGAACCTCACCAATAAGCGCAGCAGGAAAAGCGTAACCCATGATAGCTCCAAGAAAAGCCGTTGATTGCAAATTGGAGTCGTCTAACTGAATTTTACCTTCGGCGTTGAACTGAGCCAAAACCTGTGCAAGCGTATCGCGAATCCGACCGGTT
This sequence comes from Limnobaculum allomyrinae, assembly GCF_016649425.1. Taxonomy (GTDB): domain Bacteria; phylum Pseudomonadota; class Gammaproteobacteria; order Enterobacterales; family Enterobacteriaceae; genus Limnobaculum; species Limnobaculum allomyrinae. The sequence continues at coordinate 104,828 of NZ_JADRCR010000006.1, read as the reverse complement.
GGTCGCTGAGCAAGGCTGGAAAAGATTTCAGGACGCTGAACCAGAACCTGGATAAGCAGGCGTTGAAAGTGAATATTTGCCGGCGAGAAAAAATAAGCCTGTATCATCCTGGCTATCCCAAGCAGTAACGCCGGCAAATCATGCTGTTTATCATTAAGTAGCTGTTGCAGAGAAGGCTGAAGCTGGTCGTTGAGAAAACTAAAGGTTTCAACCAATAGCTGATCCTTTCCACCCGGGAAATGGCTGTAAAGTGTTGGTCTGGTTGTCTTGGCCCTTTCCGCAATAATATGAAGAGAAACATCCACACCATGTTCAAGGAAAACGTCGCGCGCAGCCTCAAGAATTCGTGGGCGGGCTTTCATCGGGCGACCTTGTGGTTTATTCATTTACTTTTCCTTTTCACTCTCGATCAATACCGGGGCATTAGCCATTCTCTCTATTCCTCTGCGAATAACAATAAAGAACAGCGGAACAAACAGCAGGGTTAATAATGTTCCTGAAAGCATACCGCCGATAACGGCAACGCCAATTTCATGGCGGCTTGATGCCCCTGCTCCTGTGGAGAGTACCAGAGGAATCACCCCGGCAACAAATGCCAATGATGTCATCATAATAGGCCGTAAGCGTAAACTGGCGCCTTCCAGCGTCGCTGCGACAATCTCTTTACCGCTCTGGTATTGTGCTTGTGCGAATTCAACGATCAGAATGGCATTCTTTGCGGATAATCCCATTGTTGTCAGCATGCCAACCTGAAAATAGATGTCATTGGTCAATCCGCTGATCCCAGTGGCGAAGACAGCACCAGAAATGGCAAGGGGAATGATGAACAATACCGCCAGTGGAATGGCCCAACTTTCATACAGCGCAGCCAGACACAGGAAGATAAAGACGCTGGTCGCCAGATAGATCCACAGGGTTTGTCCTGAGGATGATTGTTCCTGATACGACAAACCACTCCACTGGAGACCAAAACCATCAAACTTCGTTATCACCTCCTCTATCGCATCCATCGCAGAACCTGAACTTACCCCCTCGGCCGCATTACCCTGAAACTGGACGGAAGAGAGTCCATTAAATCGTTGCAGCATTTGGGGGCCGGTTGTCCAGTGCAGAGTACTAAAACTGTCAAAGGAGGCCATCAAATCATTACTTCCCCGCACGTGCCAGGCTGAAATATCCTCCGGCGAGGTACGCCAGTCGGCATCGCTTTGCATATAAACCCGCTTTACCCGCCCCCGATCGATAAAATCATTAATATAGATGCCTCCCCAGGCAGCGGACAATGTACTATTGATATCTATCTGCTCAAGCCCCTGAGCCTGTGCTTTTTGTCTGTTAATCTCGACCCTGAGTTGAGCTTTTTCATCAAGGCTGTTGATCCTGACAGCGGCAAGACTGGCATTGTTTGCCGCAAGATTAAGAACCTGGCGTTGGGTGTATAGCAGCGCGTCATAGCCGTTAGCCTCCTGATCCTGTAACCATACTTCAAAACCACTCGACTGGCCGAGCCCGCGTACCGTTGGTGGTGCGGTTATATTAATGGATGCCAGCAAATGGTTTTTAAAATACTGATTAGCGCGCGAGATAATGGACTGTGCACTATTGTGCTTACCACTACGTCTATCCCAGTGTTTTAGCTCAGCGAAAGCCATACCAACATTTTGTCCACTTCCGGCGTTGTTGCGTCCGGTGACCATAAAGATGACATTCAGGTTCTCTTTTTCTTCTTTAAGAAAATATTGCGTTATTTCATCGCCTACCACCTGAGTCTGCGTGATTGGCGAACCAACAGGCAGAGCAAACTGAACCATTACCGAACCCTGATCCTCTTCCGGTAAAAAGCTGGTCGGTAGTTTCAAATAAACCCCTACCGTGAATAAAACCAGAATGAATGCGAGGATGTACAGGCGGATTGGCCGGCTTATGCTGCGTTGCAACAGATTGAGGTAGGCCATCTGGTTTTTCTCAATGCCCTGATTTAACCAAGTAAAAAAGCGACCTTGTTGGTGCGGAACGGCTTTAAGCAGATGTGCGCAAAGCGGCGGGGTCAACGTTAACGCAACCAGAGCAGATAACATCATTGAAGACACGATCGTCACGGTGAATTGCCGGTAAATTATACCGACAGAACCACCAAAAAAGGCCATCGGTATGAACACAGCGGAAAGCACCAGTGCAATACCAACCAATGCGCTGGTAATTTCTGCCATCGAGCGTAATGTCGCCTCTACCGAGCTGCATTTTTCCGTAGCCATTATGCGCTCAACGTTTTCGACCACAACAATGGTATCGTCTACCAGCAGCCCGATGGCCAATACCATGGCAAAAAGTGTCAACGTATTGATGTTGTAACCCAGCAGACTCGATATTCCAAAAGCCCCCAGCATCACAACGGGAACCGTGATGGCCGGAATCAGTGTTGCCCGCTAGTTTTGTAAGAACAGGAACATAACGGCAACAACCAACAGAATGGCCTCAATCAGGGTATGAATAACACCTTCAATCGATACGAGTACGAATGGCGTACTATCCTTGGGATAGGCTGCAATCACCCCCGCTGGAAACTGTGGCGTCAGGCGTTCTATTTCAGTACGTACATTTTCAGCTGTCGCTAATGCATTCGCTCCCGATGCCAGTTGAATGGAGATCCCTGCGGCCGGATAACCATTGAGTGTGGTCAGGTTCTGATAGTTTTCAGCGCCAATCTCAACTCTTGCTACATCCCGTAGATAAATGGTCGAACCGTCGCTATTTGTACGAAGCAGGATATTCTCAAATTGTTCTGGCGTTTCAAGGCGTGACTGTACCGTGACAATGGCATTCAGATACTGATCCGGTGGCGCGGGTTGGGAACCAATTTCGCCACTGGTAACCTGTGCATTTTGCGCTTCAACCGCACTTTGTATATCCGAGGGCATCAGTCCGAAGCTGTTTAACTTATAAGGATCTAACCATATGCGCATCGCATATTGTGCACCAAACACAGTGGTTTCCCCCACACCATCGACCCGGCTAAGGGGATCCTGCAAATTACTAATCAAAAAGTCATTGATATCAATATTGCTTAGCTGTCGGGAAGGGTCATAGAGTGCCACGACCATCAGACTGTCACCCTGAGACTTGGTTACGGTGATACCTTGTTGTTGAACTTCTTGTGGTAGACGCGTAATCGCCTGATTAACCGCGTTCTGCACTTGGACTTGAGCAATATCGGGATTGGTGTCCTGCGCAAAACTCAAACCTATACGCGCCTGACCGGCTGAACTGCTACTGGAAGAGAAGTAGAGAAGACCATCGATGCCTTTAATTTGCTGCTCAATCACCTGAGTAACGCTGTCTTCAACGGTTTTGGCTGAAGCACCAGGGTAGTTTGCAGTGATATTTACCCCTGGAGGAGCTATATCCGGATATTGCTCTACTGATTGTGTAAACAGCGTCAGCAACCCTGCCGCCATAATGCAAATGGCTATTACCGCAGCGAAGACCGGTCTATCAACAAAAAATCTAGCCAGCATATGATGCTCCAGAAATAGATTATTTACTTAACAGTAAAGTAAATAATCTATTTAAACAAATGTTAAATCCCAAAAACACCGGTCAGGTAAGCGTGATAAGAAAGATGTGGTTTAATGAAATATGATTAAAATCAGCAGGTAAGATAGAAATATTCATAACCAAAAACATTTCGTTGTTGTTGGCTGATTTCCAGAGAAATGGGGAAAGCTAAATTTGGAGCGGGCGAAGGGAATCGAACAAATTCATCAATGCATTGTAAAATAAGGATTATTTAAAAATTAACTTATAATCTATACACATTGATATACAACATTGCGTCCGCTTTGATTTTCCCTGAGCTGCACGTCAGTTTGGTTGCTTAACTGTCAAGCCAACTACGGCCAGTTTATCACGCCAGCATTCCCGGATAATGCCTGGCGATGATGTCGTTCATTTTATCAATCAGATCCGGTCTTTTGAAAGTGATATGTCCGCTCCCCTTCTGAAAATAACGAATAGTGAATAACTCATCCTCAAAGACCTGCTGATGTGGATTATCGCGAATGAAGTCCATCAGTCGAATGGTCACATCGTGCCGGTTATCGGGAATGGTTTTACCATCCAGCAGGAACAACATGCGCTCCAGATCCGCAATCTGGTCACGCCGCCAGCCCCAGTTCAGGCCGTACCCCCATTTATCGTACTTCACCAGATTGTTAACGATAATCTTCTTGCCGAAGTAACAGGGGTTATTGGTTTTGTAATCCCAGCTTAATCCCCTGAACACATTGATGATGCCACGCTCGAACACATCCTGTTTGTTGTGATGAAGCTGCTCAAAGGTACTCAGGATATTCGCTTCGCTGATTGCCGGGAGATCGCCCTCTTCTAGGTTCTTAGTCCACTGGCTACGCGCCTCAGCATCCATCAACGTCAACATCCCTGACTTCAACATCAGATCGCGCCAGATGCTGCGGTCGATGTTGCGGGTGATGACTGGCATCGCTTTATCTACAGGTTGCACCAGCCAGCAGTCGAAGGAATGGCCCTGCCGCATCGCCCAATGATTAGCTACGTCGCCACCAATCGCGGAAGTGAGTCGGGAAACGTCATCAAGCTGACGAATCAGCGCCTCGATCTGTTTCAGCGCTGCATCGCGTCCTGTCACGATACGCTCAATGCTGGTTGAGCAAATTAGCTCATTATGATCGGTTAAAACCTCAGCTTCTGTTTGCATGGTATTTTGTCCGTAAAAGCAAACACGCCCGCCGTAAATGGCAGGCGCATTATGCAATGAGTAAAAAAGGAAGTAAGTTCGGGAATGTAAATCGGGAAGACGGCTCGCAAGATTCAGCGTGTCGAAGGATGACGGCTTTGCCGTAACAGGCCGGTTGCCTGCCTTGCCCGTAAAATATCTACCGCCCGAAGGTAAGGTGACTGCTCCTGACAGTTAAACCCCCTGCGATCGATACGAATCAGTTCGTACTTTTCCACCAGAAAGTTAACGGCATCCGCCAGCGTGATACCGGCGTTGATATGCTCCTGAATAATGTTCTCATCACTGAACGGCGTATCGTTCAGCGACAGGCCATAGTGTTGCTCCAGCAAGCGTGTAAGCAGCGTTTGCCAGACAAGCTCAGGCGGCGCGCATGGCTTCGCCACCCGCTGATTTGCAGAAAGAGTTTTCATAAAGTTTCTCGTTGGGAAATTGACTTAACGTTGAGTGGGATAAATCGCTATATAAACGTAGCCGTGCGAACCGAGGGTATCCGCTTCACAGATCAGTTCGTTGTGGTACAGAGTTACGCGATGTGCATGGCGGGGGTTAAGTTCACCTGAGAGCAGCATCAATTCCATCTGCTCTATAAAGTGCGGAAATGCGCTATTCAGCTGGTGACACTCTTCTTCATTGAACGCGCCAGTTATCCCGGCGCGGTCAGCTAAATAATGTAGCCGGTTGCCTTCCTGTACCAGCCTTGCGCTAAAGCGAGGTATTGCCTCGCACAGAAGCCCCCATTCAGGGTTATCGTGTTTTTCCATAAAGATTCCTATTCAGTGCAGATAAATATGTGGGGTTGAAGTTACAGCCAGCCCATCTCAGCAAAAGACAACGTATCGCCATCACCGATAATGAAATGATCCAGTACCCGTACTTCTACCAGATTCAGGGCATTTACGATCCGGTCAGTTATAGTGCGGTCTGCTTTGCTGGCATCTGTAACCCCTGACGGATGGTTATGGGCGAGGATCACCGCAGCCGCGTTGTGGCGCAGTGCCGATTTCACAACCTCGCGAGGATGTACTTCGGTATTGTTAATCGTGCCGAGGAACAGCATTTTATGTTCCAGTAAACGGTTCTGATTATCGAGATATAGCGCCATAAATATTTCCCGTTCCTGACGGGCAAGACGTAGTTGCAGCCAGATCTTAGTAAATCTTGTCGTAAGAAATTGTTCACCGGGATTGCGCTGGTATTTCTCCAGTAAGTTCAGCGCGCGTTTAATTACTCGCTGTGCCGATAAGGGAAGAGTCGAGGGAATCATAGTTACATCAGACATATTCCATCCCCTTGGTCAACTAATCGCATAATGTTGCTATGTTCAAGATAAGCCTGAATATGTTTTTCACCCACTGGTGAGGTAAGAATATTTCCCCTATTCAGTAGTGAATAAAGCTCCGTGAAAACAAGTATATATACAACATTTTCGGTGGTGGGCTTTGTAAGGACCCGTGACCTCAGGAATACCCACTGATGGACCTGAGCGAGTTTACGAGGCCATGATTTGGCGTGTACCTCATCGGTTACAGTAGAAACCGCAATATTAATCATAATTATGAACTCTGATAGTGGGTGTTAATTGGAAGGAGAGTGCTGAGACATGTTCGGTCTAGTCATCTGAACTCATTCAGATATTTTGTTTGTAAATTTGCATTTGGGCTGTATCATCTGATGTGGGTCCGCAGTTCACCTACCACTCCCGCCTGTAACTTCAGGTATGGTAAATCTGCGTATTATAATTCAATCGGTTATGTTTCTGATTTATGGTTGACCGTGATAGTTAGACAATGGGAGTCTCTTCAGTTTTTAGCGGTCGCTAGTAATTTATTGGAGATATGGCTATGAATCTAAAAAATATTACCCTTGATGATGTTAAGGTTTTGTCTAAACGTCTTTGCGAAAATGTTAATAAAGAACAGCTTCCTTTGACACATTCGAAGGCACTGAATGTTATCTCGTCAATGCTTGGGTATCGTAATTACAATACGCTACGAGCTCAGCATACTGCGCCTGATCCCGCAGAATTAATTGATGAAAAACAAAATAAGAGTAATGAAAAGTTAGTCTCATTCCTATCTCATGTTTTCACATTAAACACGCAATTCCAGACGAATATGCAGTGTGTATACTTGCCAGCATTTTCCGAGAGTCAAATAGAATTGCTTGAAAAATCAACAAGTGAAGCATTAAATATTCTTAACCGCAATTTCGTCTTTGTTGATGCCAGAGACAAAAGCGCACTTGCAATATGTGAGAGTATTACTAACTCATCGTTTAGAACAGTCCATCATGGATTTACAGCAGTAAAAGAAATGATAATGAATACTGACATTATCATTATCTTAATCGGCATATCAAAAGCGAACATGGCACGAAAAGAAGGATTCACTCGAGGGCTAATAAAAACCATCGATGATGCACATTTTAAAAATGTAATACCTGAAAGTAATATTATTTTCATCGATTATGCTTCATTCCTCGAAAAAAATTGGGATTATATTGGACCTTATCTTTCGGTCTTTGGTCGCTCGTACTATATGCCTTCGTAAGGTTAAGTATTAGTGGTAATACTCTAAAATAAAACCAGAGGTATTATATACTCTGGTTTTCCAGTTGGATTTAAATTCTAACTTGTTGTATTTATGATAGATCCCGATTCTACTCAACCTATAGTAGTATTACTTATCGGGTAATTTTTAACATACTTTCGGCCATTACCCATAAAGCGCGATTGAGTTTAACGTCACCATCAATACCATTCACGGCACGAGTTCTGGCGCGTTTACCCTGTGCAGAGCGACCGGGTAAGCCACCTTTAATCAGGTTTTCCTGAATACGTTGATAAGTTGTCCAGAGATCCCCTGATTCGTCCTGCCAGCGTCGGGGAGCCAGTAGCTGTGATTCGGTAATGGGTTGATGTTCTTCACCAAAGCGATACGTCAGCGCCGCTTTAGCCAGTGCATGTTGTGCAGGAGGAGGGAGAAGCAGTGACTGCATGGCATCGCGTTTCTCTTCAACCTTATCGAAAATACCGAGCACTTCATAAGCCCCCTCGATTACTCTTTCAACAACGTTGCCTTTATGCGGTACGCGAACTTCACCAAAAGACTCACCGCAAACAAGCCCATTGCAACAGATAGCCCTGAACAAGCCCGGCAGCATCTGATAGCTACTGGACCCATCATGGCTGTTCAGCAGGATAATTTCCGGCACCTGTTTACCCGTAATTTGCCCCTCGCGGCGCAAGCGCAGCATGTGTTTCGTATGTTCGCGTTTACTCTCATCCCGAACGCGGGTCTGGCAGGCAAAGAACGGTCGGAAGCCTTCCCGCTGAAGATTATCCAGCAGGGTAATTGTTGGGATGTAGGTGTATCTGTCACTTCGAGATTCGTGTTTATTTTCACTGAAAACGCTGGGAACATGGCGCATCAGTTCTTCATGGGTTAATGGACGGTCGCGACGGATCTGGTTCACGCGACCAAAGCGGCTGGCTAATCTCATGGATAATTCCTTATTAAAAGACATAAAAGAAAAAGACCATGCCCCGGTGAAGGAGCATGGTCAGTCTGCAATTGGTGTAGGATGTTAAGCTTGACGTTGAATTCGATAAATAAAGATCGTCCCTGATTATTCACCTTAATAATATCAGGCTGTTTTTTTATATGTGTTAAAGAACGGTAGTCTACATAAATGCTCATTAATTAACTTCAGAGTTAATATTATGTATAATGGCGCAATGAATTAGTTGTTTTAGACGTTTCCTTCTTATATTGCATTTTTGATTTTTACCGCTGCTACCATGTCGGGTTGGTAATATAATAATATAGTATAACCAATAACCAGTGCTTAATAAGTATGGATAAATAACACCAATGCAATATCTTAAATATTATTACCAGTTGCTTGTAATAAAATATTACTCACTTTCTAATAATATTGACACGTAATAACAAAAGGGAAAGAGTATGATTAACTTAAGCAGTAATGGTCTATTAAATATAAAGCACATAAAAAGAATCAAAGATACTTTAAACAAGTCACTCAGAGAACATCACCGAACAATGATACTTAGAATTGACCTGAGATTGCCAGAAAATAGCCCGTATGAAAATGACTCGACATTAATAACGCGTTTTATGGAATCCCTGAAATCCCAGAAGAATGCAGACAGGTTAAATAAAATATCTCTCAGAAAAAGAACTCATCACTGTCGGATAAGATATGTATGGGTAAGGGAATTTAACAAAAAAGGCAAGAAGCATTATCATCTGGCTTTATTTTTCAATCAAGAAGCTTATGCCTATCCCGGAACATATAAACCTGACCATGAAGGTAAATATCGTCACAACCTTGCATATATGATTATGGAGGCCTGGGTAAGGGTATTACATCTCGATCAAGAGGAGAACTATCAACAGTACTATCGACTTATCCAGTTTCCAGATAACTGTCATGCTCGTCTGAACATGTATGGCTTATCTTACCAGAATGATTATGCAGTCATCATGAACAGGCTAAGTTATCTGGCTAAAGAATACAGTAAAGACTATTCGGACGGTAAACGTAACTTTGGTTGTTCTATAGGGTAACGGGAATAAATTATTTTATTACTGACATGTGGATGTTGAGAAGGAGAATGCGTCAACGGTTAATCATTACAACCAACGTTTCTCCATATCTCTCAATAATCCATATGGAGACAGCCTCATGGATACCCGGAACAACAATAGCCGTCTGCTTGACGATAAAATGGTTGATATGAAATTTATCACTGAATTTACTGGATTAACGGACAAGTGGTTCTATAAGCTGATAAGCGAAGGGAAGTTCCCTGAGCCAATTAAATTAGGTCGGAGTTCCCGCTGGATGCAAAGCGAAGTGGAAAAATGGGTTCAGGAACGTATTGACCAGTCACGAGGTTAATTTAAAAGAGTTAATCACAAGCAAGTATTTAAACAGCCTGTAACCCACTCAGAAGCCATCAACACCATCATCACCTTACCCATAAAACCCTCTCAAATTTGCTCACAGGAAGTATTATGACATACCAATGGTGCCGCCATTAAACGCAACAAATACAATCATATTTGTTAACATTCTCGGTTTCCTTACCTCATGAAGATGGTTAAAATATTTGCTAGAGTTGCTAATTAATGAAAATAGCAACTCTAGCAAGATATTTAAGGAGGAAGATATCGCGCATACGTAAACTTCTTACATTACAGCAACCCTAGTAATTAACAATAAATTGACATTTTAATATTGTAGTTTCTGGGGATCAAACAGATTGTTACTATATTTCCCCTGAGTATTTGAGGGCATATTAATTCGGGCAATAGAATTTAAAGGCAAAAAATCATATGGTAGATGCAAACACTCATAAATATTCCCTTCATATATATTATACATTGCTTCAAGCTTAGGCTTAACAATATATATGGCACGATTTTTATTTGTTATGATAACAATTTTCTTTAAGCTGACTAGTTGTGAAAGTATTGGATCTAACTGTTTAGTGCATCGCAACTTACGCGGCCCATCAACACCTTTCTGAGTTAAGTCATTTTTTGAAAAGGGCATGCCTCCATTGCTTCTGAATTTTTCTTTTATGTATTCGAACACAGAAATAACATCATTGATAAAGAGTTCTTGAGGTGAGTCTTTAAAAAATAATTTATTAGCCTGTTGCAGGTGCCATTCAACAATCCGATAAGCATTTTCCAGAGGTTTTAAATTAATTATAGTACACTCATCATTCGTAATTCGTGTGAAAATAGCTGCTATTCTAATAGCGTTATTACTTGCTTTTGATGCTATATCATTAATATTTTCCCACTCCTGACCTATATCTCTCTTTTTGTCTATCTCTGAATTTTTACTTTGCCATAGCTTTTTGGCTTCTTCTGATAATTGCAATGAAATCTTACTGTCATCAAAAATATTGAATTTTGTTTCTTGTACTTTTAGTAACTCTTCAATTCGATTATTATATTCAGCTATCGCTGCATCTGATTCGCTATAATCAAGACTCGTTTCAATATATTTATTTCGGGGTTGCACGTCTATAATAAAACGCGATACAAAACCGTTGTTTCTTAGTTCCTCATCGTTTTTTTTCATAAACGTGTCAAATATTTTAGGCTGAACCATAAGTAAGATGGTCATCCATGCGGTGATATCTTGATCAATATTCTTTGTTAATCGATCAAACGGTTGAGGCACACCATCCCAGACACCATTAAGGAACCCCAGAAGATCTACTATATTTCCTTTGAAAAAATTGATGGCTTCATCAGTTATTATTCCACCATAAGGGTAATCCATTAGACCTTTAGCAAGTGATGCTTCTGTCGTGTTGCCATAACGAAGATGAAAACGTCTTGGTGCTAATGGTTTATTTTTACGGTGTTCTTTTATCTCATCCCAGAGCTCATCCCGCTCCTCAGTACTTTTGGTTTTTCTCAGCAATATACGTAGATCTTTACTATATTCAGTCCATGCTTCCATTTCATCGTCATATTGTTGCAACTTTCTATTGTAGTCAGCTTTCATGCGACTACTGAACCGATCAAATGGCGACATGATTTTTGTGAAAATAGTGGATTTACGTCCCCCTGATTCCGCCAGTACTAACAGAAATAATGCACATGAACCTTTATTATATTTATCATAAGGTAAAACGACATCTATCAGTGACTGACAGGTTAGTGAAGCACTTGCAAGCATCACACTGCCAATCATACTCATTGGGACACCGCAATCTCTATGCAACGATTCAATCGCATTTCTCATAATCAAAGGAAAAGCTGTAAGAGGGTAAACTTCAGAATTATTATAATAAAGTGATTTTATTGTCTCATCCATGTTATTGGTCCGTTATATTAATTTTTCTCACATATAAAAGAGCATAAGACAAAGGAACAACAAAAACGAGTATAAAATTAATGAATTACGCACTGCTAACGATGTATGGCCGTTTGCTATTTGGAATTAGACAACAAGTTTTCATAATGCGGTTACGCACGATGATCAACAGGCCATAGCAACACAGGATTCGATATTTCGGGCATTTTCAATCACTGCAAACCGCACGCACTATCCCTTTGTAATGAAAGACAATCACGGGACTGTATCTCGCTCCAATAGGAAACATCGTTATCAGAATACCTATATTTTACAATCCCTTTGAAGCTCAAGTAGCAGGCATTAGGGATATAAGCCCAACGACAACTGAAACTACTGGTTTCGCTCATACCACCCTTTCGAACGATTCACCACCCGCACAACCAGCAGCATCACCGGCACTTCGATCAACACGCCAACCACAGTTGCCAGCGCGGCACCGGAATGAAAACCAAACAGGCTGATTGCCGCTGCGACGGCCAACTCAAAGAAGTTCGATGCACCTATCAGGCTGGATGGACAAGCAATATTGTGCTTTTCGCCCACCAGTCGATTCAACCCATAGGCCAGCGCCGAGTTAAACAGCACCTGAATCAGAATCGGCACCGCCAGCAGAGCAATGACCAGCGGCTGTTGCAGAATGGCTTCGCCCTGAAAAGCGAACAGTAACACCAGCGTTGCCAGCAATGCCGCCATCGACCACGGGCCGATTTTCGTCAGCGCACTGTCAAATGCCGCCTGCCCCTTGCGTAACAGTGCCTTACGCCAGAGCTGGGCCAGAATAACCGGCACGACGATATACAGCACCACTGAGGTCAACAGCGTGGCCCACGGCACGGTGATGGAGGATAAACCGAGCAGCAGGCCAACCATCGGCGCAAAGGCGAAAATCATGATGGCATCATTTAGTGCCACCTGCGACAGCGTGAAATAGGGATCGCCATTAGTCAGGCGACTCCAGACAAACACCATTGCCGTACAGGGTGCGGCGGCCAGCAGAATAAGCCCGGCAATGTAGCTGTCAAGCTGATCGGCTGGCAGCCACGGCGCAAACAGGTAACGGATAAACAACCAGCCGAGCAAGGCCATCGAGAACGGCTTAATCAGCCAGTTGATAAACAATGTCACGCCGATCCCGCGCCAGTGAGCTTTGACCTGACCCAGCGCCCCGAAATCAATGCGCAGCAGCATCGGAATAATCATTACCCAGATAAGCAAACCTACTGGCAAATTGACGCGGGCGATCTCCAGACCGCCGATAACGTGAAAAACACCCGGCATCACCTGTCCGAGCAGAATGCCAATAGCGATGCAGAGCGCAACCCAGACGCTCAGGTAACGTTCAAACAGGTTCATGGCCGGAGCGGCCTGGGTTTGTGCGGACATGTCAGGTTCCTTTGGGTTTATTTTCCCGTTGTGCTCAGTTGTAGTAAACGCTCAACGCCGACAGGCTCTTCCGCCTGTAGCGGTACCAGCGCGCAGCGGCGGGCATGGTGAGTACAGACGGCATCAATCTGCGACCGTTCACGTTCTGCCCGCTGACGCAGCAGCGGCGAAGTGGTCGGCGTATTGATCAGGCTGTTATTAATTACCCAGCCCCACGGTTCAATCCCTGCACGGCGCAGATCGTCCTGCAAATGGGCGGCTTCCAGTACCGGTGTGGTTTCCGCCAGCGTGGCGATGAGCACTTTTGTCTGTTCGCTGTCCTGTAGACGCATCATGGGCGTCAGTACCGGTTGACCGTGCTCACCGGCCAGTCGGGCAATCTCGCGATGATAAGCGCCAGTAGCATCAAGCAGCAGCAACGTATGGCCGGTCGGTGCGGTATCCATGACGACAAACTGCTTACCCGCGTCCTGAATGATGCGGGAAAAAGCCTGAAACACGGCGATCTCTTCGGTACAGGGAGAGCGCAGATCCTCTTCCAGAACGGCGCGCCCCTGTTCGTCGAGGTTTTTACCCTGCTCAGCCATCACCTGCTGTCGGTAACGCTCGGTTTCGGCCAGTGGATCGATACGACTGACGGTCAGACCGTCGAGTGAGCCGTCCAGCGTGTCGGCCAAATGCGCCGCCGGATCGGATGTGGACAGGTGAACCGGATAACCGCGACGGGCCAGTTCGACGGCAATAGCCGCCGCCAGCGTGGTTTTCCCCACGCCACCTTTGCCCATCAGCATGATCAGGCCATGTCCCTGCGACGCGAATCCATCAATTAGCGATGACAGCGAAGGGAGGTCAACGGGCGGTATCTCTCCGCTTTCCACCAGCGCGCCTGTTGCGCTGTCGTCCAGCAGGCCACGTAATGCCGACAGACCCACCATATTGAACGGTTTTAGCGGCAGGCGATCGCAGGGCAATGCACGCAGGTTATCAGGTAGATGTTGTAGCGCCTGTTGCTCACGCTGATACAGTGCCTGTGCCAGCATATCGTGTGCAGCTTCCTGCTCAGGCAACAGGCCGTTAATGACCAGATACTGCTGCGTCAGACCGATGGCGGCCAGTTCGTCCACGGCGGCGCGATACTGGCTGCGCTGTTTTTCCAGCCCGGCCAGCGGTCCGAGACAGGTCGCACCGTGCTGGCTGTTGTCGAGATAGCCGCTCCACGCGCCGGGCAGTTGCAGCATTCGCAGCGTATGGCCGGTTGGCGCGGTGTCGAACACAATATGATCGTACTCATCGCGCAGTTGCTGGTTAGTCAGCAATGCGGTGAATTCATCAAAGGCGGCAATTTCGGTGGTACAGGCACCAGAAAGCTGCTCCTCAATACCTGCCACGATGTCGTCCGGCAGAATGCCACGCACTGGCCCGACAATGCGTTCACGGTATGCCGCTGCGGCAGCGGACGGATCGACTTCCAGCGCGGACAGTCCGTTAACCGCTGTAACCGGGGTTATCTGATGGCCGATGGTCTGTTCAAATACCTGTGCGACATTGGACGCAGGATCGGTACTGACCAGCAATACGCGTTTGCCGGAAGCGGTTAAATGAATCGCGGTAGCGCAGGCCAGCGATGTTTTACCCACACCGCCTTTACCGGTAAAAAACAAAAAGGGGGACACCTGCCGAAGCATCAGCATAAAAAAGACTCCTTTAAATTAAATAAAACGGGAAATCAGTCCATCAGCAGCACTTATCGCCACCGCAACAGGAGGAAGCCGCTGGCGTAAAACTCGAATAGACGGTAAGCCCCATCCAGCGAGCCAGTTCCTCTCTGCGAGGGTAACGACCAGCCAGAGCGACTTCACCATCTACCAGAATCAGCGGTAGCGCCTCTTTGCCGGAACGGGCCAGAAAACCTTTCACGGTTTCGTTCTGTGCGAAGAGCAATGGTTGCTGCGCCAGATTGAAACGCTCAATATTGACGCCCTGCGTTCTGGCCCACTCAAAATCAGCGGCGAACGCTACCAGCGCCGGATCGGTTTCCGGTCCACAGACACCGGAAGAACAACATAAAGCGGGATCGAAAATCTGAATCGTCTTCATTTGATTCTCCATCAACTATTGAAATATAGGTCGTTAAAAAATTTCGCCAATGCGATCCAGTTCGGCTTTCAGACGAGCGCGATTGTGCTGCAATTCATTCAGCGGCAGTGCCAGAAAGGCCTCAATACGCGCCCGTAATGTCTGGTAAGCTGCGACAAAAGCCGCATCGATTTCGGCATCGCTGCCGGTAGCATGGGCCGGATCGTCAACACCCCAGTGAGTACGCATCACGTTGCCGAGATAAGCCGGACAGGTTTCTCCGGCTGCGTTTGAGCAGACTGTCACGACAATATCCGGCGTTTGCGGGAGGTCGTCCCATGATTTGCTGAAATAGCCTTCTGTTGAAATCCCTTCCCGCGCCAGTAACGCCAACGCACGGGGATGCACATAACCCGCCGGGTGACTGCCTGCGCTCATGGCGCGCCATCCGGCAGGAGCCAGATGGTTAAACGTGGCTTCGGCCAGCACGGAACGGCAGGAGTTGCCGGTACAGAGAAAAAGTACGTTCATGGTTTACTCTTTTTCGTGGTGTTGAGTGGGGGTAAAACGGCTTCTGAGCAGGAAGAAGCCGAACGAAAATTCTCGCATTGTTCCGGGTGACCTGAACAACATTCCTCTGTCAGCCAGCCGATTAAATCCAGCATCAGCGGGATGTTGGCACGATAACGCTGGTAACGACCTTCCTGTTCTACCGTCAGCATCCCGGCTTGCGTCAGAGCCTTTAAATGAAACGATAAGTTAGTCGGTGGGATATCCAGCGCTGATGCAATCTCCCCGGCAACCATACCTTCTGTACCCATTTTGATCAGCAGTCGGTATACGTCCAGACGCACACCGGAGGAGAGGGATTCAAAGATGGTTGTGGCGGTTTGTTTTTCCATAAGCAATCAAAAGAGCCTATTGTCAGTGTTTTGGTTTAACGATTCAACTATAGTTGAATCATTGGAGTAATGCAACGTGAAGATTTAGCAGGTGAAGATATCCATCCTGATTTCACTGCCCGGATGTTTGAGGAGACAAGTGTCGATACTATTTTTGTCGCAATCTTATATTAAAAATATAATCTAAAAAATAAATGCGTAGAAGCTCACCGTTGCTGGTGAGCTTCTATTATTTTATGTTTTAGATATTTTTATTTATTATTTCCATTTAAATGTTTCTATACCATAATTTGTTTCGATAACTACTTCCCTCGGCTTGCATGTCGAAAAACGAGCATCAGTTGTCACACCAAAATTAGTGGTATCATCCCATTTAAGGTTATTTGGATTAGTATACCAAATGACTTTGCACTTCCCTCTGTTAACTGTTACGTTTTTAACGGTTAGCCCATCAACATTACTTCTTATTTCATATTTCCAGCGTCCATATGGTACAGGAACACCTTGTTTAATCGTCTCCGCATTAACCGTTAACCCATATGGAGGTTCTTTTGGTTGTACTTTATTGATGCTATCAACATTAGCACCTGAGTTATTTGATGCTTTTGTATTAATGATACCTTTTTCAGTTAGGTTGCCACTAATTTCAATTGTTTTAGATTTACAGTAACTTTTAGAAACCGAATTTCCTTTACCATCAATATGTGAAAAAGAAGCTGAAGCATTCATATTTTCGTCAGTGCTATAATCGATAATAACTTTACCATCAATCTCTTCATCAGTCCCTGTTAGAGTAAAATATGGGTATTTCATACCCGGCTCTGTTAATTCCTGCTTAACACCACCTGATGAAACATCGAGTTTAATGACTGAACCGCCTTCATCAGGATCATCTCCGGGAGCCAAAAATGCGATGTAAACCGTATCGCTGACATGACTAACCGTCATCTGCTCACCATCATCGAGGGTACATTTTAAATCGTACTTTTCATTTGCGAGCGAAAAACCAGAGTATGTTATATTTGTTATTAATACTATCCCACCAATCAATTTTTTCATATGACTATCCATTTGAGTAAAATAAAAAACCATCATGGTTTATTTAAATGTTCCATATTTCTCTTTGGCTATGTTGGTTGAATAGGTATGAGCATTATCCAAACGGTCATATAGCGCCTCAGTATATGGAATATTAACGTAGAGGTATCCTTCATCTGTTTCAACACATACGGTATAGGGTCTGGTTTCCTGAAAAGCATCGACATTTAATATATTACATAGGTCCCTTGCAATGGGAATCCATGAGTTTGGATCATCATTGGGTTTTACCCGATGAACAGTAATGATCTTACTGGCTGGAAAGATATAATCTTTTCCGTTATTACGAATCAACTTTACCATTCCTTTATCTGATATTTGAATATTGTCGAAATACTGATCCATATAAAACTCCTTGTATAAATATTTAGCAAAACAGATGGTGCATTTTTTAATATTAAATTACCAAGCATATAATTTATTTAGGCAATCAAATATTAATTTAAGATTTATAGATAATCCATCATCTTCCTCATAAACATATGCGTTGTGTAGTGTTATTGTTGGGTTATTAGGATCAAAGCTATTATCATCTAACATGCTTATACTTAGCATAGGGAAATCTTTAATAAGAATGTGTGATAATTTAAAATATAGAGTGAGAAAGTTTTCCTCAGCGCTTGATTTTGACATTATATCAGAAGGATTAAATTCCACTTGAATATCAGTAAATTTAATGTTTGACTCATCACTAATAGATTCGCGCTCACGTAAATAATTCCATGAATGTTTAATTGTTAGTAAAAAATCTTTTCTATTGAATTTAACATCGAATGAAACCCCTATTGTATCTCTGCTTTCTCTAAACCTGTCTTTTATATCAAAGCTAAACTCATGGGCTTCTAAGGCCCATGATAAAACAAGTAACCGGGTCCCCATCCTTATAGTCCAGCTATAATCCAGAGAGTCATTTAAATCATCTTTATCTAATTCCGTCCTCATTAGCTCGCCACCATCCATTGTAAATAGTTTATGAAAGTACGCAAAATGCTCCACAAAGTTTAATTTGGATAGCTACGTACATGATTGCAATCAGCAATCTTCGATGTTGTCACTTGCTTTTACTCTTTCCTCCATTTATTTACCCCTTTGTTAACTGGTCAGTTAGCCCTGTAAATCCTGAACGGGATTCTTGGCCCCCCTCAGGAATAACCTGACTAACGACAAGATTTTGTGATCTTTTCAGGAAGGTAGAAGTGTGTAAAATTGTTAATACCGATCGATAATTGGAAATCGATCGTTTTAACCAATAGATTATAGCGATCGATTATTTGAAATTAATCCATTAAATCTATTGATTTTGGGAAACCGATCGACAGCACAGATCAATCAGCAAAGAAGGTTCAGAAGAAATGAATATATGATGGGTGTATGGCTGAGGAAGGAAAGGACAATAAATATCAATATAATCAATCGAATGTATGTCCACATTCCCGGCATACATATCGATCAAACAGTACGCCGTCCATAGCTGAACCCGTAACAGCTCCAGCCGTTGCCCCGGCGACAAACCGTCCCAGCAGAGCACCAATGACCGCCCCTGTCGCTGTCCCCACTACAGGCACAACAGAACCAATCGCAGCCCCCGTTCCCGCACCACTGAGAGCGCCAGCCACACCTCCGGCAATACTTCCCGTCTTCCTGCCAATATGACGTTCACTTACGCGGTCAGAGCCGCATTCCGGGCATATTGTAGTCATTTTACAATTCTCCTTAACTTCAGTTCGTTAGAAAGCAAAAAGGCACCCGAACATTAATGAACGGATGCCTTCTTTAATATTAGCAACAAGTAATGCTTACTCAGCCGTTACGCCAGCCAGTGAATCTATATAATCGGCGTACCACTGCATCATCTCTCTGCGCTGATCCAGATACTGAGCATGGTTGTATGTGCCGCGAATGGTATTTTTGTCCACATGTGCAAGCTGCAACTCGATCCATGCTGAGTTAAAACCTTGCTCATGGAGAATAGTGCTCATGGTGTGACGAAAACCATGACCAGTAGCCCTTCCGCCGTAGCCAATGCGCCTAATTAACACATTCAGAGACATATCGCTGATTGGCTTTACTTTATCAAGCCTGCCCGGAAACACGTACTGGTACCCGCTTGTCATCGTTTTAAGCTCTTTCAGAATAGCGAGCGACTGCGTTGAAAGTGGAACCAGATGAGGCCGACGCATTTTCATGCGCTCTTCTGGAATATTCCAAAGATTGTTTTCAAAGTCGAACTCTGACCATTCTGCTTTGCGTAGCTCACCAGGTCGGGTACCCGTCAAAATGAGAAGCCTCATCGCCAGCTTAATGAGCACGTTCCCACTGTACGCCTGTACTCCGGCAACTCTGCAACTTTCAGGTGCGGATAGCTCTCTTTCTTATGCGGCATCATAACGCTTGCAAGATCGGGAGCTGGGTTTGATAACGCACGTCCTGTAGCTATTGCATACTTCCAAACCTCACCGCAACGCTGGCGAACTTTACGCATTTTCTCCGTGGCCCCTCTTTGCTCAAGACGGGTCAAAACGGACATCAACTCCATCGGGGTGATGGAATCAATTGGACGATGACCGATGTAAGGGAAAACGTCTTTTTCAAAAGTCGCAATCATTTCGGTTCGATAAGATTCAGCCCAAAGGTCATAGCGCCGTTGATACCATTCTTTTGCGATGACTTCAAAAGTATTTCCCAACCTGTCCTGCTGCGCTAACTTCTTTTCCTTGCGACTGTCACTAGGGTTGATACCCGCCGCTAATAGCTCCTGAGCCTCATCTCGTTTTTTACGGGCTTCGGATAGGGAAACTTTGGGATACGTCCCCAAAGAAAGCATCTTAGCCTTTCCCTCAAAACGAAAACGGAAACGCCATCCTTTTGAACCGTTAGGCTCGATTTGCAGAGATAGTCCGTTACCATCCGCTTTCGTATATACTTTCTCAGAAGGCTTCGCACGGCGTATCTCAAGGTCTGTAAGAGGCATATGTATAGTTTTCTCCTCTGAGATCTCCCTGTGTGTATAGTTTTAGAGTGTATAGGAGAATCTATACACATTTCTATACAACATAAGGTGTTGATTTGGGGTAAGTCAGGTTGAATTGAGTTGACGAAAAATCGATAAAAAATCGAGTAAAATCAGTAGGTAGTTGACTTGAGTGGAGTTCGGGAGATTTGAAAATGGAGCGGGTGAAGGGAATCGAACCCTCGTATAGAGCTTGGGAAGCTCTCGTTCTACCATTGAACTACGCCCGCAGGGAGAAATAACTGCCGGACGATTATAAACCGCAAATCATCACGGACAGAAGCAATATTTACCAACAAAACAAGTCTGTTGGCACCCACGGTCAAAATTACTTCGCATCAGAAAAAACGAAGGCTCAGCGAGGTTTAAACTTCACCCTATTTTATGGCTACTACCATGGTTTTTTCGCCGACAGCAAAAAGATCATTGGTCGTTCTTTTTCTTCATCTAACGCGGGGATATCGGCTATCTGTTGAGCTGTTGGCCCCCATTCATTTAAGTGAGTAATCACAAATCCTTGCTTAATCAGCATATTCAGATAAGTACCCAACATGCGGTGCTGTTTCACTATCCCTTCCGCTATCCAGTTGGTTATCCGCTGCCCTTCTGCCTGATAACTATTTACCGGCCATGATTTTTGCCCGTCACCATCAACCAGCCAACCGGGATGTTTCGGTGCGGTATAGATTGGATGCTCAGCGGAAAACACCAGATAGCCACCGGGCACTAACGATTGATAGATGGTATTGAATAGCGCCGGTAAGTTTTCAATATAGTGCAGAGCCAGTGAGCTATACACCAAATCATAGCCATTCTCTGGCAGCTGTAGCGTCTCTAAATCACCAGGTTGATAGCTAATCGCCGGATCGTCTGTCATCTCTCTGGCTTTATTCAACATTTTCTCAGACAGATCGACCCCTAATACCTGGCTTGCACCTCGCTCACGCGCATTACGACAAAACCAGCCATAGCCGCAGCCAAGATCCGCCACGCGAAACCCTTGCATATCCGGCAACATACTCACGATAGCTGGCCATTCCGGTGCACCATCCAAACCATCAACAGAACGGCTAAGCTGAGCATAACCATCAAAGAAAGTCTGATCGTCATAAATATTCTGTGCCATCAAAGTTCTCCGCATCGGCATAACTAAACAATAATCTGAACCAAGTCTACGCCGTAGCCTCCAGAAAGTGAATGTTGGCAGCTATCCCACCCCTCACCCTTCGCCCTTCGCCCTTCGCCCTTCGCCCTTCGCCCTTCGCCCTTCGCCCTTCGCCCTTCGCCCTTCGCCCTTCGCCCTTCGCCCTTCAGGTTAAAGCATCCGAATGTTGCCGAAGGAAACAAAAAAATAGCACGACCCGCAAGGATGCGGGTCGAGGCGCAGCGACGTCGGGAGCGGCTCTGCGCCGGTGCGTCATTTTTTTGCTGACTGAGGTTGCCGCCGCAACGCGGCGGTCAACAATCGGCTGCGCAGGCGCGGGGAGTGCAGAGGGGCGTTCGCCCCAACGCCCCTTTGCTCGACGCAAACACCGCTGCCGAGACAAACACAGCACTTAAAGCGGCGAAACTTACACTGAACCAAACATTCAAACAGCGACGTCGGGAGCGGCTCTGCGCCGGTGCGTCATTTTTTTGCTGACTGAGGTTGCCGCCGCAACGCGGCGGTCAACAGTCGGCTGCGCAGGCGCGGGGAGTGCAGAGGGGCGTTCGCCCCAACGCCCCTTTGCTCGACGCAAACACCGCTGCCGAAATAAACACCGAGCTAAAAGCGGCGAAACTTACACTGACTCAAACCTCAATCCCTTTATATCCCCTCACCTCATCCAAAAAATAAATACAAAAAAACCACATTAACCACCTTAAATTTATTTAAAAAACATTTAAACTTTCATTCATCATTTAAAACAATAAAATAATGTGAACCCTATCAAATAATAAAATAACCCTTATTGTTAATTGGTAATACCAATTCTATTAATAAATAAATCCACCACGTTACCATTATAAAAGTAGGGATATAAATTGGTTATATTCTAATTTCATTTCTGCAAATATGATTTTCTAAAAATGCAAATAAAAACGATTCAGCATAAATTAAAATCAACATAATTCATTAATTTTCATTGATATATGATTAAATTGTTAAATTTAACAATTGACAGAAATAGCATAGCTACGATTCTTTTATATTTACGCCACGCACTTTGATGACTATTATCCGCAGCCACAGACTATTTAGAACCTTTCGTTTCTATAGTCATTAAAAATCCATAAATAAAATATTTCCCTGCTAATTATTAGTTGGAAAAAGTCAATTCAAACATCAGGAAAATAGGATCCTGAGCATATAAATAAAAAACTAAAAAAATAGAAACATCTTCTAACCGCACTAAACCTTAGGAGTAACTTAACGATGGATTTCATCATTGTTCTCGGTGCCCTGTGTTTTCTAATGTTCGCAGCCTATCGCGGATATAGCGTTATTCTGATGGCACCCATCGCTGCTCTCGGGGCCGTTCTTCTCACCCAACCTGCCGCCGTTGCTCCAGTCTTCTCCGGATTATTTATGGATAAGATGGTCGGCTTTATTAAACTCTACTTCCCGGTATTCCTGCTGGGTGCCGTTTTCGGTAAGGTGATTGAACTCTCCGGATTTTCTAAATCAATTGTTGCCGCCGTCATCAAATGGATCGGACGTGAACGTGCCATAATGGTTATCGTGATCGTTTGTGCTCTGCTGACCTACGGTGGCGTATCACTGTTTGTGGTGGTATTTGCTGTTTATCCGTTTGCCGCAGAAATGTTCCGACAGGGGAATCTACCTAAACGATTAATCCCCGGTGCCGTTGCTCTGGGGGCATTCTCATTTACCATGGATGCCCTACCCGGTACGCCACAAATTCAGAATATTATTCCAACCACCTTCTTTGGTACCACTACCTTAGCTGCACCAATTCTGGGCTGTATTGGTGCGGTATTTGTCTTCTGTGTGGGTATGGCATATCTGAACTGGCGTTTACGCAGTGCCATTCGCAAAGGCGAAGGTTATGGAACCAACCTGGTCAATGAACCTGCTCCTGTGGATACCAGCGATTTACCTTCACCATGGCTGGCTATTACACCGCTGATTCTGATTGGCGTAGCCAATATGGCCTTCACCAAGCTGATACCAAAATGGTATGGCGCGGAACATATCGTCTCACTGCCCGGTTTGAAAGATCCTTTAGTCACTAAAGTTCCTTCCATTGTTGGTATTTGGGCGGTAGAAGCCGCACTGCTGTTAGGTATCCTTTTCGTTCTTTGCACCGCGTTTAATGTGGTACGTAAGAACTTCGCCGAAGGAACTAAAGTCGCCATCGGTGGTGCCATGCTGGCATCGGTTAACACCGCCTCAGAATATGGCTTCGGTGCCGTTATTGCCGCACTGCCTGGCTTTATGATTATTCGTGATGCGTTAACCAGTATTCCTAACCCATTAGTCAACGCCGCAGTCACCGTAACTTCACTGGCAGGCGTTACCGGCTCAGCCTCCGGTGGGATGAGTATTGCGCTGGCCGCCATGGGGGAGCAGTTATTGGCTGCTACTCAGGCAGCAGGAATCAGCCCGGAAGTACTGCACCGCGTGGTCGCAATGGCCAGTGGCGGTATGGATACTCTGCCCCACAACGGCGCGGTTATCACTCTGTTAGCCGTTACCGGCTTAACCCATAAAGACTCCTATAAAGATATTTTTGCCGTGACCTGCATTAAGACCCTCGCAGTGTTTGTGATCATCGGCGTTTACTACATGACCGGATTGGTTTGATTTTTAGCTGATAGCTAAGGAAGTATAAAAATGGCTGCTCAATTTGTATCTCTGGATGAGTTTGCCCAATCCATTCAGGATGGGGACAGGCTGGTACTTGGTGGTTTTATCGGCGCGGTAGTACCCGAAGCGCTGGAAAAAGCCGTTGGTTCTCGCTTTAAGCAGGAGGGGCATCCGCGTAATTTGTCCCTCTATTTCGCCGCAGGTCAGGGTGATTCAGCGGAAAGAGCGGTAAACAATCTATCGGAAGAAGGTTTGGTCTCTTTCGTTATCGGTGGCCACTGGGGCTTAATTCCTAAGCTACAAAAGCTGGCTAATGAAGAAAAAATCACCGGCTATAACTTGCCGCAGGGCATCATCGCCCACCTGATGCGTGATACCGCCGCAGGTAAACCAGGCACGCTCAGCCATGTCGGACTGGGAACCTTTGTTGACCCGCGCATTGAAGGTGGAAAGATCAACCAATCTACTAAAGAGGATTGGGTTGAAGTTATCACCATTCATAATAAAGAGTACCTGTTCTACAAACGTTTAGATGCCAACGTCGCTCTGCTGCGCGGTACCACTGCAGATGAAAATGGCAATATCACCATGGAAGACGAATGCCTGTTTGTTGAAAACCTGGCGGCGGCCCAGATGGTGAAAAACAACGGTGGCAAAGTCGTTGTACAGGTAAAACGTAAAGTCAAAGCGGGAACCCTTGAGCCACAACAGGTACGCATTCCCGGCATTCTGGTGGATATGGTGGTGGTGGTTGATAACCCGGCCGAACACATGCAGACCTTTGCAGAACAGCAAAATGATGCTTACTGCCGCCTGACGCCAAAAGTAGAAAAAGACGTTAAGCCGATAAAACTGGATGCCAAAAAAGTGGTTGCCCGTCGTGCCGCTCAGGAACTGAAACGCGGAGCCATCATGAATCTGGGTATTGGCTTACCGGAATACATTTCTGCCGTAGCCGATGAAGAAGGACAGACCGGAGCAATGAACCTGACGGTTGAACCGGGAGCCATTGGCGGCACTCCGGCCGGTGGTTTGAGCTTTGGCGCTTCCGCTAACCCGGAAGCTATCATTACTCAGGATCAGCAGTTTGACTTCTATGACGGTGGCGGCATCGATCAGGCATTCCTTGGTCTGGCCGAATGCGACAAAACCGGCGACCTTAACGTATCCCGTTTTGGTACCAAGATCCCTGGCTGTGGCGGGTTTATCAATATTACCCAAAACGCCAAAGAGGTGTTCTTTTGTGGCACCTTCACCGCCGGAAAATTTGATATTCAGGTTGGTGACGGCAAGTTAACCATCAATAAAGATGGTGATATCAGCAAATTCATCGACAAAGTTCAGCAAATTACCTTCTCGGCAAAAACTGCCAACGAAAACCACAAGCCGGTGCTGTATATCACCGAGCGTGCGGTATTCCGTTTAACCCCACAAGGGCTTGAATTAACGGAAATCGCACCGGGTATCGATCTGGAAAAAGACATTCTCGGCAAGATGGAATTCGTTCCACTGATCAGTCCGAATCTGAAAACCATGGATGAAGCCATTTTCCACGACCGCCCTATTGGTTTAACGCTGAAATAACACCCGTATTGCCGCGCCATTCATCATCCGGCGCGGCAATCAACCCCATTATTTACGTCTATGCTCAACTGGAGAAAAATTATGTTAAACAAAATTTGTGTCGTTACTGGTGCAGGTCGGGGAATTGGTCTGGAAATCGTGAAGAAATTTTCACAAGCCGGAGCCAAAATGATTTTTGCCGTTGATATGAACGAGCAAGAGCTAAAATCACTGGAAAACCAATATCCAAATGTACGTCCTGCCAAACTGAACGTATGCGATCGCCCTGCTATTACCGCTTTTGTTGATGCAGTAAAAGCCGAGTTCGGCCAAATCGATGTTCTGGTTAACAACGCCGGTATCACCCGCGATGCCATGATCGGCAAAATGACTGAAGATGACTGGGACGCAGTACTCAACGTTAACCTGAAAGGCGTTTTCAATATGACTCAGGCCATCGTGGCGCTGATGACTGAAAACGGCAAAGGCTCCATCATTACCATGTCTTCTATCGTGGGTACCGATGGCAACATTGGTCAAAGCAACTATGCGGCCACTAAAGGCGGCGTTATCGCTATGACCAAGGGCTGGGCTAAAGAGTTCGCTCGTAAAGGGGCACAAATTCGCGCCAACTGCGTGGCACCTGGCTTCACTGAAACCCCAATGACCAAAGACCTGCCGGAAAAAGTGCTGGAAGGCATCAATAATAAAACCCCACTTGGCCGTATGGCTACAGCAGAAGATATTGCTGAAGGGGTACTGTTCCTGGCGTCTGAAAAGGCCAAATTTATTACCGGTCAGGTTCTGAAAATTGACGGTGGATTAACGCTGTAAACGCATTGGAAGGTGATATATGACGAATAAAGTATACATTGTTGCCGCCCAGCGTGCGGCAATCGGCAGCTTCTGCGGAACCTTATCCTCATTACCTGCCAGCGATATTGCTGCACAAGTGATGCAAAAGACACTGGAAAAGTCAGGTGTTAAACCAGAATGGCTGGATGAAGTGATTGTCGGTAATGTGTTGAGTGCCGGTCAGGGTCAGGGCCCGGGTCGTCAGGCAGCATTAAAAGCTGGTGTGCCAGATTCCGTTCCTGCCTACACCCTGAATATGCTGTGTGGCAGCGGCATGAAAACCATTATGGATGCCGCCTCGCATATTAAAGCGGGCGATGCGGATCTGGTCATGGCTGCCGGTATGGAGAATATGTCCTCTGCACCGTTTCTGATGCCGGGAAAAATACGTAACGGCGTGAAGATGGGGAATATGACGCTGGAAGACTCCATGCTGATTGATGGCTTAATGGATGCCATGAACCAGATTCATATGGGCGTTACGGCTGAAAATATCGCTGAAAAACATCATATCAGCCGTCAGGAGCAAGATGACTTTGCGCTGGCCAGTCAGCAAAAAGCCGGCGCGGCTCAGGAACAAGGAAAATTTCGCGATGAAATCGTTCCGGTTATGGTTCCGGGACGTAAAGGGCCGGTTACTTTTGATACTGATGAGTATATCAAGCCTTTTACTACTCTCGCCGATATGGAAAAGCTGCGCACTGCCTTTAAAAAAGAGGGTGGTACCGTCACTGCCGCCAATGCTTCCGGCCTGAATGACAGCGCCTGTGCGTTGATCGTTGCCAGTGAAAAAGCGGTAGAGAAGTACGGTCTGAAGCCCATTGCTGAAATCGTTTCCTATGCACAAGCCGGTGTTGATCCTAAAGTGATGGGCCTTGGCCCGGTACCGGCAATTAGCAAAGCGTTAAAAAATGCCGGTATGCGCCTTCAGGATATGGAGCTGATTGAGCTAAACGAAGCCTTTGCTGCCCAGTCTCTGGGAGTGTTACGTGAACTGTCACAAGAACATGGTTGTAGCGTGGAATCGATATTACCTCATACCAACGTGAACGGTGGCGCTATTGCCCTTGGTCATCCGCTGGGTGCCAGCGGCGGTCGTATTACCGTTTCACTGATTCACGAAATGAAGCGTCGCCATAATCAGTATGGTCTGGCTTCACTGTGTATTGGTGGCGGTATGGGTGTGGCTATCGTAATTAAGAACCTCTGATTTTATCGCTTGAATACCTCACCGCTGAATTTTTTGGGGGTGAGGTTGTTGTTTGTCTGATCCGATTTCAGTGGATATTCCGGCCGTAATGACGATGTGGGCCTATCACTCAAGTGCCCGGCCGGAAGAGCGATTTAATTAGCTTTAGCCTGTAATCTGACCTCTTGTACATTCGTTCAGGAGGTTTTTTTATTCCCTCTGAATAGACAGAACCTATCCATCCTCCCATTTTGTGAGCGCTCAGAGCGACCTGCACAATAAGAGATCGTAAAATATACTATTGGGACGAGTGTCCCGTTTAAGGGATAGATTATTTTTTACCGCCAGCCAGCGTAGATTGTTCCAAACCTGTCGTTTTGCTTCAAATAACGTGGCGAATATAACAACAATGAAAAACAATAAAGTAGGAGTATCGTCATGCTGGATAAAATTATCTTCTTCTGTGCCGTGGTTAAATCAGGCTCATTAAGTAAAGCAGCGGAAGAATTTAATATTTCAGTTTCGGCTGCCAGCCGCTGGGTTGCTGAGTTAGAAAAAGAGATGGGCGTTAGCCTGTTAAAACGTTCCACTCGTCGGGTATCCCCTTCCCAAACCGGTATGCATCTTTATGAGAAGTTTGAACCACTGGCGCGGGATGCCCGTGAGATGATTGAAGAGGTAATGAGTACCGGCAATGACTATATTGGCCTGATTCGTATTGCTTCTACCCCGCTGTTTGCCACCGAACATTTGGTGGACATTATCTCCAGCTTCTTAATTGAGTATCCCAAAATTAAGGTGAAGCTGTTTATTAATCCATTCCCGGTGAACCTGGTGGATGAGGTCGATTTCTCTATTCGGGCACAGGCCAGCTATAAGGGCAAAATCGACCATGACTCTTCAGACGTACGTAAACGTTTAGTCAGTGAACCGCTGGTCACCGTTGCCTCATCTCGCTATTTGAGCCAGCATCCTGCGCCACAAAGCCCGGAAGATTTAGCTGACCATCGCTGCCTGTATTCCAAGAGCCTGGTAGGTGGTAACAAATGGCAATTCTTCCTGAATGGTAAAGTCAGCATCTATAACATTCCGAATTTTTTTGAATGCGATAACTCAGAGATTCTCAAACGACTGGCTCTTAACCACGCGGGCATCGCTTATCTGCCAAAGTCTTTAGTGGAAGAGGATATTCGTCAGGGGCATCTGGTCAGTATTCTGGAGAACTATATGGCCAGCACCTTTGATATCAATCTGTATTACAAGCGGCGTGAACACTATCCGGCCAGACTATCGTTATTTAAAGATTATCTGATTAATAACCTTGAGCAGCGTTTAGTGGAAAAGAAAAAATAATAATAAAGCACCGCCTCTTTTATTTAAAGGCGGTGCTTTATTATTGGTAGCAATCAATATTACCATCCTGAAAAATAATACTTTTGATACAGAAATAAAGATTATCTCAGTACAACACCTGTAATTATGATTAGTGTTTGAAATGATAAAAACAGAGCTGATATATTTTAAGTTTATATAACAAAAACCCCTCTGATATTACTATCAGAGGGGTTAATTATTTATCTTATTACTACAAGTTATTAAGCCAAATGAGCTTCAATAAACCACACGAATTTATCCAGATCGCGGGAAGCGGCAGTTAACATATCAGCCACGTCTTCATCTTCTGCTTCAGTAATCGCTTTACGCATTTCATTAGCCACAACCGCATAACGGTCTGCCAGCGCAGTCAGATGGTCTTTAACTGTGTAAATATCCGTTGGATAAGCCTTCAGGGTTGTCGCAACGGCTACAGCCTGTAAAGTGCCCATTGCGGTACCGCCGAACTGAACCACACGCTCAGCAAAAGTATCTTGATGAGCCAGTAGCACATCACGGAAACCATCAATCATTTCATGAGCGCTGATAAAGTTAGCACCCTTCATATTCCAATGGGCTTGCTTAGTAATCAACGCCAAATCGGCCAGTTGAGCAACCATGTGATTTAAGGTCTTAATTGAGGATAATTTTACACTTTCTTCAATATCAAGGCGTGTGAACGCTAATTTTGACTCTTTTGCTTTTAATGATTTAACTGTACTCATTATCCGTGTCCTCATTGTATTTTAACATTGGAGTGCCTGATTAATATTTAAATAGTATAGCACTCTGAGGGGATATTGCAGATAGAATATGCCTATTATAGACATAGGTTATTGTCGTAAAAGAAAATAAATATCATTGTTCAATCAAGTTTGATAATCATTATTATATACGAGTAGTTCTCATTTAATAAAGTAAATATTATTAATATATTGCTAATATATAAATAAAGCTTATTTGTCCAAATACCATCACTCAATCTATCAGCTATGAATGACGATACATTATCGTCGACATTTCTGCTGAAACTGTCTGACAATCTCAGTTATTTAAAATTTATACTTTATTTTCAACTGATTAAAAAACACCCACTATGGCATAAAAAATGCTTGTTAATCATTGTCATGATATCGCTCATCACACAAGAAACCCACACCGCTGATCGATTTCGACACCAATAACTTAACACCCCAAATGTGCAGATAGCGAAGCAACGAAAGCCGAGTTAATGACCAACTACCGCTATCTACGGTTAATGCCATTATTGATAACTGAGAGAGTACACATTATGGATAATCCCCATGCAAACGGCGTTAGTTGCTTTTCCGCCCCGGAGATGGCCAAAATTGCAGAAAATGCCGGTATCTATAAAACCAGTAAACCGCTGAGTCAGGTTTATATCTCCGCCATTCTTGCCGGCTTATTTATCTCTATCGCTTTTGTCTTCTACATTACTGCCACTACCGGAACTGCCAGCGCCCCGTACGGGTGGGCTAAATTTCTGGGAGGCGCCTGCTTTTCATTAGGGCTAATGTTAGTGGTTGCCTGCGGGGTTGATTTGTTCACCTCTACCATTTTAACCAGCGTCGCCAAAGCCAGTGGCAAAATTAGCTTAGGCCAAATGCTCACCAACTGGACTCATGTCTATATCGGTAACTTTTTTGGTGCGCTGTTTCTGGTTGCTATCATCTGGTTTGCCGGTCAGCACACTGCGGCTAATGGGCAATGGGGATTGAACGTATTGAATACCGCACAATATAAACTGCACCATAGCTTTACCCAGGCAGTTTTTCTTGGTCTGATGGCCAATCTGATGGTCTGTCTGGCGGTATGGATGAGTTACGCGGGTAAAAGTTTGATGGATAAAATGTTTATTCTCATCCTGCCCATCGCAATGTTTGTCGCCAGCGGCTTCGAACATAGTATCGCTAATATGTTTATGATCCCGATGGGAATTGCGATTAAAAACTTTGCTGCCCCTGAATTTTGGCTTTCAGTTGGCGTTTCCGTTGAACAATTTTCCGATCTGACGCTGGCTAATTTCTTACTGAAGAATCTGCTGCCGGTGACCATCGGCAATATTCTGGGTGGTTTGCTTGTTGGCTTACCTTTCTGGTTTATGTATCTGCGAAACACCATTGATAAGGCACCAACCAATGCCAATGTCATGCCTTTAGAACCCAAAAGTAGTGCGTCTCCCCCATCGCCACCCGAATCTAAAGCTGCCTGAATGCATAAAAAACGGGCCACGCGGTATGACATCACGTGGCCCGGGAAACTAGCTATAACCGCTAAGATTACTCGGCTTCTTTACCATATTTTGGCGAACGAGGGCCATAAAGAATACCGCTTGGTCTGCCGGCGGAGAGCAGGCGCGCGGCGGTAATACCGGCAATGTCATAACTTTTATCTGATAACGTATGGCTAATTTGATTAATCGCTGCCTGAAGCAACATACCCAAAATACCATTATTACCCGAATCTCCTTCCGCGGAAGAGGCAGTCGCGGAACCACTCCATAACTGTTGACCGGTTTTCAGATCAACCAGTTTGCCGCTTACCGTTACCCGTGACTCACTGGTAATTACTTTATAGGAGGTACCATAATCAGTGACCTCCAGATAAAGCACAGCATCGGCTGCGAAAATCTCTCTCAGCTTAGTGGCACTCACGCCCTGAATATCATGGGCATTCGTCATACCATTTTGTTTGAAAACTTCTTCAACTACCGCTACCGGGAATACGTAGTATCCCGACTCCGCCAGTGGCAAAGTCACCTGAGATAAAACACCATGGCTGGCATTCACTTCCGGCGATGAGTTTTGAGGCAATAATACTAAGATGCTTTTCGGCTGACTTTGTCGGAAGGCCGAATAATCATAATCAACGGGTTTAGCACAACCGGCCAGCAGCAACGTCGCGATTAATCCCGTCAGGGCGATTAAATGTCTCATTTCTTGCCTCCCTTTAACTTCTTCTGCAGAAATTCCATAAAGGGTGCGGATTCAGGAAACAGCACCTTCTCTGCTTCAAACTCACTTCCGGCCAGTTCAGGATGTCCGGTATTGCTATACAGCAGACCTAAATGGGCATGTAACCCTGGAGGAACAGGAAGATCTTTGGCTTTCGCCTTTTCTATCGCCACTTTAAGGGCTGCTATCTGCTCTTCAGGCCCGGTTTCAAGTTTGTAATACTCATAAACCGTATCCTGATAATTATCCCAACTATAAATAGGCTTGGGAGCATTCATACAGCCACCCAGCACAGCAGCTACCAGCAGCAACCCTGCTTTGTATCCTAATTTCATTATGGCTATTCCATCTGATTATTGTGCTGGTTTCCAGGAACCGTTTTCAATACCGGTGACCAGATTATTCACCGCCTCACGAATAGCTAAATCCAGAACTTTACCATTCAGGGTTGAGTCATAGCTGGCGGTACCACCAAATCCAATCACTTCACGGTTAGACAGTTCGTATTCACCCGCGCCCTGTACTGAGTAAACCACTTCAGAGGTGCGTACATTAACAATATTCAGGTTAACTTTAGCGTAAGCAATCTGGGTTTTGCCTCTGCCTAAAATACCAAATAACTGACGGTCACCCACTTCTTTACGACCAAATTCCGTTACGTCACCGGTAACCACATAATCAGCACCTTTTAGCTGCTGACTTTTGCCGGCCATTTTTGCTTCGCTCTTAATCTCTTCCATATTGGCGCGATCTAATACATTAAAGCGCCCGGTTTGCTGCAGATGAGTCATAAGAATCGTTTTAGACTGATTCCCCAGACGATCAACACCATCGGAGAACACACCATTCATATAATTGGAGCGGTTATCAAACTTACCTACAGAGATCGGGCTACGTGCGCCCTGATAATTGGTGTTATAAGAAGCCACTTTAGGCACTTCCACACTACGAGAGGACTCGGTTGCGCATCCGCCCAGTAACACCATGGCGCTAACGCCTATCCCTAACGCTATTTTCTTCATCATGGTCTAAATGATCCTTTATTTATAAAAAACAGGTGACGCACTCTCCTGTAATGCACAGGTATACGCATTACGGTTACATTTCGACAATAAAATAGGGAAGGTGTTCACTTAACAGTCTTAATACCTGACTATCATAATTGATTTACATTAAAAATAAATTCAATTTTTATAATAAAAACATGAAATTAATTTCAGGCTCTGACAAAAATGCCAAAAAAAGGGGAGCCAACGCTCCCCTTATTCTTGTTGAATAGCTTCGGTTATTTCACCGGACGCATCGCCGGGAACAGGATAACGTCACGGATAGTGTGGCTATTGGTTAATAGCATCACCATACGGTCAATACCAATACCTAAACCAGCCGTTGGCGGTAAACCATGCTCCAGTGCGGTGACATAATCTTCATCATAGAACATCGCTTCATCATCACCGGCATCTTTCTGACTAACCTGATCGGCAAAACGCTGAGCCTGATCTTCTGCATCATTCAGCTCGGAGAAGCCATTACCGATTTCACGACCGCCGATAAAGAACTCAAAGCGATCGGTGATGAACGGATTATCATCATTACGACGAGCCAGAGGTGACACTTCAGCCGGGTACTCGGTGATGAACGTTGGTTGAATCAGATGGCTTTCAGCGGTTTCTTCAAAGATTTCACACTGAACGCGGCCTAAGCCCCAGCTCTTCTCAACTTTAATACCTAAAGATTCAGCAATGGCTTTCGCCTTATCCATATCATCTAAATCGGCAACATTGGTTTCCGGACGATAGTGGCAAATTGCCTCTTTCATGGTCATTTTGGTAAATGGCTTACCAAAATCAAAAGTCTGATCGCCATATTCCACTGTAGTGGTGCCCAACACTTCCTGAGTCAGGGTGCGGAACAGATCTTCGGTCAGCACAATTAAGTCTTTGTAATCGGCATAGGCCATATACAGCTCAATCATGGTGAATTCTGGGTTATGACGTGGAGAAACCCCTTCGTTGCGGAAGTTACGGTTAATTTCGAACACCCGCTCAAAGCCACCCACCACCAGACGCTTCAGGTACAGTTCTGGCGCAATACGCAGGTACATATCGATATCCAGCGCATTATGATGAGTAATAAATGGACGCGCAGTAGCACCACCCGGGATGACCTGCATCATTGGGGTTTCGACTTCCATAAAGTCACGTTTCACCATGAAATTACGGATAGCCGCCATGATTTTAGAGCGAATCACAAAGGTACGACGGGAATCGTCATTGGTGATCAAATCTAAATAACGTTGGCGATAGCGAGTTTCCTGATCCGCCAGGCCATGGAATTTATCCGGCAGTGGGCGTAATGCTTTAGTTAACAGGCGAACTTCATGGCAGTGAACTGACAGCTCACCGGTTTTGGTTTTAAACAGTTTACCGCGGGCAGAGATAATATCCCCCAGATCCCACTTCTTAAACTGCTCGTTATAGATGCCTTCTGGCAGATCGTCACGAGAAACATAAATCTGAATGCGACCGCCCACATCCTGCAGGGTTGCGAACGACGCTTTACCCATAATGCGGCGAGTCATCATACGACCGGCAATCGCAACGTCCAGGCCTAATGCTTCCAGCTCTTCGTTCTCTTTACCATCATATTCTGCATGCAGTTTGTCGGATGTCACATCACGACGGAAATCATTCGGGAACGGATTTCCCTGCTCGCGCAGTGCCACTAACTTTTCACGGCGAGCCTGTAGCTCGTTATTTAATTCCGCAATAGATTGCGCTGCATCATGCTCTTGAGGTTGCTCAGACATTTCTGTTCTATCCTTTTTTATAGCCCAGCTTTTAAGCTTGCTTCAATAAATCTGTCCAGGTCGCCATCTAATACGGCCTGAGTATTACGGGTTTCAACACCGGTACGTAAATCTTTGATGCGTGAATCATCCAGTACATAAGAACGAATCTGGCTACCCCATCCGATATCCGATTTGTTCTCTTCCATCACCTGCTTATCCGCATTTTTCTTTTGCAATTCATACTCATACAACTTTGCTTTCAGCTGTCGCATGGCCTGATCTTTATTCTTATGCTGGGAGCGGTCATTCTGGCACTGCACCACAATGTTGGTAGGCATATGTGTTATACGAACCGCAGATTCGGTTTTGTTAACGTGCTGACCACCGGCACCGGATGCACGGTATACGTCAATGCGTAAATCTGCCGGGTTAATATCAATATCAATATCATCGTCCACTTCCGGATAAACGAAAGCAGAGCTGAATGAGGTATGACGACGGCCGCCGGAGTCAAACGGACTCTTACGCACTAAACGATGAACGCCAGTTTCAGTACGCAGCCAGCCATAGGCATAGTCACCAATAACTTTAATGGTGGCTGATTTGGTACCGGCCACATCACCATCAGATTCTTCAATCATTTCGGTTTTGAAACCTTTGGCTTCAGCCCAGCGCAGGTACATCCGTACCAGCATGCAGGCCCAGTCCTGGGCTTCTGTACCGCCAGAACCAGCCTGAATATCAATATAACAATCAGCACTGTCATATTCGCCAGAAAACATACGGCGAAACTCTAACTGGGCTAATTTATCTTCCAGCAGGTTTACTTCTTCAACCGTCTCATTAAAGGTGTCTTCGTCATCCTCTTCCACTGCCAGTTCCAGCAGCCCGGTGACATCTTCAACACCCTGCTCAATTTGATCGATTGTTTCTACGATAGCTTCAAGGGAAGAACGTTCTTTACCTAATGCCTGCGCGCGCTCTGGCTCATTCCAGACATCGGGTTGTTCTAGTTCTGCATTGACCTCTTCCAGACGTTCCTTCTTGGCATCATAGTCAAAGATACCCCCGAAGAACCGCTGTCCGTTCGGACAGATCCTGAATCTGGTTTTTTACCGGATTAATTTCAAACATGATTTGTACTTACCATTACGTCGTATACGTTGACAGGATTTTTATCATAAACGAGTAATTCTATCGGATCTGCGCTGCGGAATATAGCCGAAACAGGGGCTTTTTATGCATCTTGCTGTTGAATCATGACCTGAATGTAACAAGAACGGATAATACGCAGGAAAAGTTACCGAACAATTTCATCTTCAGTAACCAATTATTATCATTCTCTATTCAAATTCGTCTGATAAATCTCGTACACTACCCGGCTAACGAATGTGTCTATTCCAATTTGCTTACCAGAAAGAAGGCATTATGTGGTTTTTCAGATTTCGACAAGCTTTTGTCGCGCTTTTATTGCCCTGGCTATTGGCGGTATTAACTCAAACCGCTGGCAGAACCTATCTGCTATCAGCTTATGGCTCGAACGAAATTCTGGCGGGTTTCGATTCTGATGTAACACGGATGTTTTGGACTGGCGGCCTGTTTGATATTCGAATTGCCAGCCTGTTGTTTGTACCCTGCCTGCTGATTGCTGCGTTGCTGGCCGTAACTCAGTGCGGTTTTCATTTCTGGCAGCGTTTTTGGCCGTGGCTGGCAACGTTATTAAGCACACTGGTACTGACGATCACCGTTGGTAATATCTTTTATTACGCCACCTACGATCGGGCGATTGATATCTTTGTTTTCGGGCTGATTGAAGACGACACCGTAGCGGTATTGACTACCATGTGGCAAGACTATCCGGTTATCCGCGGTCTGTTGGGTTTAGGGCTGTTCGCTTTACTGGTTTTCTGGCTTTATCGCCGCTGGCAGCGCCGTTTAAGTGCTAAGCCGGAACGTCGCCTCAGTCTGCCAATGGGCGCATTATCTACCCTGCTGATTCTGGCTATTGGTTTTGTCGGCATGCGCGGTTCCATTGGCACTTTCCCACTGCGCCAGTCGGATGCACAGGTTTCTGAACTCAAAATGTTAAATATGCTGACGCCTAACGGGCTGATGGCGCTTAACTGGGCGTTTAAGGCCCACAGCGAAAATAACCATTTCGCCGAGGCCACTGACCAACAGGGTCAGGAACTGCTGAGCCGTTTTCTGGATAAACCAACCCCGGCCGGACTGGCGCCGTTTATGGCAAAAACTGACGTTAATCCGCTGGCGAAGCAAACGCCGCCTAACGTGGTTTTCGCCGTAATGGAGAGCATGGGCTATTACCTTGAAAGTTACGATCGTCCGGATCGCGATCTGTTTGGCGCATTAAAGCAGCACTGGGTCAGCGACTGGCGTTTTGAGCGCTTTATCTCAGAAGGTGATGGCACCATTGATAGCTTAAGCCGCTTCTTCGTACGCAGTCCGATGAGCGGTATTACCCAGTCCAGCGCTCAATCCCTCGACTTTGCCAGTAATATGTTTAAGCCCTGGTTGGCTAACGACTATAAAGTAATTTTCGTGACTTCCGGCAACGGCTCATGGCGTAACCTTAACCAGTTCCTTTCCCATCTGGGGGTTAGCGAATTCATGGAGCAAAACGGCCTGAAAAAACGCTATCCCGAAGCACAGTTAGGAACCTGGGGCGTGCCGGATGAGTTCATGTTCCGTTATATTGAAGAGCGGCTGGCGGAAGCGGACAAAAATGGTGAGCACGTACTGATTATGTCCATGTCCACTACCCATCATCCACCTTATAAAACGCCGGATGGTTACCAGAAAACCCAAATTGTACTCAGCGATGAAGAAAAGCAGCGCCTGAGCAATCTGGCAACGGGTGCAACCCTTGACGAAGTGATGCAGACCCTGCGTTACACTAACGATCAGTTGGGGCAGTTTATCAGTTGGGTTAAATCTCAGCCGTTGGGCTCCCGTACCATTATTGCTGCCACCGGCGACCACAATATTCGTGGAATTGGTTATCCGGATGCCCGTGAGCGGGTGCTGGGACACGGGGTGCCTTTCTACCTGTATGTTCCACAAGCCTATCGTCAACAGAGCCATTTTGATGCTGCCCGCGTTGGTAGCCACAAGGATATCTGGCCAACCCTGTATCAACTGAGCCTGTCCGATACCCCTTACTATAAAACCGGCTGTAACCTGCTGGCCGAGCATCTGGACGATATCTGGTGTCAGGGCTATAACCCGGAAGCGATTATTACCCCACAGGGTGCCTATCTTCTGACGGACAAAGGCGAATACCGCCCCTGGGCTTCAGATCAAGGCCTGCTGCTTGGGGAACCCCAAGCCATGACGCCGGAACAACAGAAGCAGTTTAATCGCTGGAGTGGGTTTACCGATTTGCTGTTATGGCAGTTGAATCGACAGGTTCATAAACAGCAGTAGCCGCAAAGATTTAATCGTTCGACTACAGCACGGCGCATTTCGCGCCGTGCCTCAGATTATGAATAACACCAATAAATCAACACTATTTCTCACAAAAATTCATTGACCCTCCGTTTCACATTGATTATGGTGTATATACACCATAATCAATCACGGGGTTGATATTATGCAAACCGCACTTCCTCAGGATCCTTGTTTATGTATCCGTATGCGCCGGGCGGCACAAAGGATCACCGACTATTATGACAAGACGCTATTACCCAGCGGCATTAGTGTTAATCAGTACTCACTGCTGATTAATGTTGCTCGTCTTGGCGAATGTGGTACCGGGGAGCTGGCTGAAAAAGTCGGACTGGAGAAAAGTACGCTGGTTCGCACGTTAAAGCCGTTGCTTATGGCAGGGCTGATTGCTGATGCTTCCCCTACGGAAAGCCGTAAACGTCGTCTTAGCCTTACTCCAAAAGGTGAGCACACACTACAGGAAGCTATTCCTTTGTGGCAGCAGGCTCAAAACAAATTTAAACAACAGCTTGGCGAAGAGTATCAAAGTCTGATGGGCTTTTTTAACACCGCCAATACGCTATAGCGT
Organism: Limnobaculum allomyrinae; assembly: GCF_016649425.1. Lineage (GTDB taxonomy): Bacteria > Pseudomonadota > Gammaproteobacteria > Enterobacterales > Enterobacteriaceae > Limnobaculum > Limnobaculum allomyrinae. The sequence goes on along the minus strand of NZ_JADRCR010000006.1, from coordinate 66,088 downwards.
TACTTATCATCTGACGATAAAAGGAATATCCCTTGAGCAAGCGCGATAATACCGGATCTTCTACAGTGGGCGAGCCCCCTTCCCATTCGCCTAACCTGTGGTTACCTATTATTCTGGCCAGTATTATCCTGATGGTTACCATGGGTATTCGCCAGACGGTTGGGTTGTTTGTCCATCCAATTATTGAAACAACCGCCATGAGCATTGCTGAAGTCAGCATGGCGCTGGCCATAGGCCAACTGATGTGGGGAGCTTTTCAGCCACTGTTTGGCGCCTGGGCTGATAAGAAAGGGGCTTTTCCCGTCCTGGTCGTTGGTGCGGTGCTGATCGCCATGGGACTTTGTGGGCCTCCTCTTTTGTTCCACTGACCTTGGCTCAGGGGCTTTTCAGCCCTGCCGGTGCCGCAGCCGGAAGTTTCTCGGTGCTGATTGGTATTGTGGCCAGCCGTTTACCAACGGATAAAGGCTCTGTCGCCAGCGGCCTTATCAATGCCGGTGGTTCTATGGGGCAATTTATTTTTGCTCCGCTGGTTCAGGCACTGGTCAGCCTGCGCGGTATGTCATCCGGATTGTTGTTTCTGGCCTGTTCGGCACTGGTGACGATAATTCCTTCATGGCTGCTTTGCCGAAATGGAAAAATAGCCAAACCTCATCACTCTGCCGTACCGGTACAAAATCCTCAGGTTGAAATTGGACTAAAACAGCAGATCAAAGCGGCATTTCGCAACCCCAGCTATCTGTTATTGCACGCTGGCTTTTTCACCTGCGGTTTTCACGTGGCTTTTCTCACCACCCACTTACCGGGGGAAGTCAGCCTGTGTGGACACGATGCTTCGGTCTCCGCGGTAAGTTTGTCTCTTATTGGCCTGTGTAATATTGCAGGCAGCATCTTTGCCGGAATTCTGGGTAAGCGCTTCCCGATGAAATATATTCTGGCGGTGCTGTACGCCTCACGTGCGCTGATGATTGCTATCTATCTGATTTCACCTAAAACAGAACTGACATTCTATATTTTCGCTGCGGCTACCGGCCTTACCTGGCTGGCGACGGTTCCGCCTACCGCAGGTATTGTCGGCAAACTGTTTGGTACCCGCTATCTGGCAACACTGTTTGGTTTTACGCTATTCACTCACCAGATTGGGGCTTTCTTTGGAGCCTGGTTGGGCGGACTGGCAATGCAGTATGAAGGCAATCTGCTGTGGGTATGGTATGCCGATATTGCGTTAGCGCTGCTGGCTGCGGTGGTGAATTTGCCAATTAAGGAGAAGAGTGTGGTGATCTCACTGCGTAGCCAGGAAACTTCATCGTAGATTGATATTATGGAGTTCTGAGGATATTCCGGCCGTAAAAACGATATTGCTCATATTGCCTTTGTGCTCGGCCGGTAGGGCATCTGCACTTGGCCTTGGAGTGCGTCGGGCCTACCTTGCCTAGGGGCGCTTCGTTGGCTTACGCCAAGTCGACCCCAACGGCAAGCTCTCCCGACGATTGGCAATTTTCAGGCATAAATATTTACCCTCAACCTAATAGTTACTCAAACGCTGTCTTTTTAATTCACTGATTTTTCAGCAATCTGTTCGCTATTCCCGTTATCCACAACTGCGATAAACCGTTCCAGAAGTACCATGAGTTCTCCCAGTTTTTCTTCGGAGAAGCTGCTTTCAATTTGGCGGTAGCCTTTTTCGATGTGTTCTTTTGCCTGTTGGTAGATCTGATGGCCTTTATCCGTGAGTGAAACATAGAGTTTGCGCTGATCGTTAAGGGGTTTAAGGCGGATGATTAAGCCGTCGCGTTCCATACGCGACAGAATCCCTGTCAGGCTTGGCCGTAAAATGCAGGTTTGTTTTGCCAGAAGGTGAAAATCACAGGAGTGCATTTCTGCCAGTACCCGAATGATACGCCACTGCTGCTCCGTCAAATTATATTCATTAAGGATCGGACGAAAAAAGCCCATTGCAGCTTCTCGCGCTTGCAACAGGGCAATGGTCAGGGACTCATGCATAAGGTATTTCACTCTCAATTAAACGTCAGATAGCTCCACATCAGTATGGCACGTAAAACCAAATATTCTTTTCGGTCTGACATGCCCGACTTCGTCTCACCATCATCCTGTAAGATGCTTTTCCTGCCATATTAACCATTTAACTCAATCTCTGCAGTAAAAATTCAATTAAATGTTAATGATAAAAATAAGAGCTGAATCGCACAAACAATCATTAACAAATTATCTTATTGATAAATAAAATAAATAATAATTATTTGTAAATACATTGTTACTTTGATCACAATGTTTAAACGTTTACTTGATCGCCACGAGACATGCGTATAAATAGATATCATTAATATATTAACAATTAACCCGTGTGGGGTAATCGGATGAAAATGATTTGCAACCGAGGATGACGTTCATGAAGAACAATGTGTTTGCAGTAGCCCTGAATCATAAAAGTCAGCTTGCTGTCTGGAGTAGTGCATTTCAGCAGCCGCCTTATCAAGCGCTACCTAAAACGCCGGTATGGTTTATTAAACCTCACAACACCCAAACAGGGCCTCTGGCTCCTGTCCCTTATCCATCGGGTGAGTCAGAAGTACTGAGCGGTGCCACCTTAGCCGTAGTGATTGGCAAGACTGCACGTAAAGTCCCGGTTGGCGAAGCCCTGGCTTATATCGCCGGTTATGCGCTGGCTAACGACATTAGCCTGCCGGAAACCAGCTTCTACCGCCCGGCAATTAAAGCCAAATGCTGTGATGGTTTCTGTCCAATTGGCGAAACTGTCGCAGGTATTAACCCGGAGCAGTTAACTATTTGCACCGAAATCAACGGCAACGAAGTTGACCGCTGGAATACTGCTGACCTTCAACGCTCAGCCTATGAATTAGTGGCAGCGTTAAGTGATTTCGCCACGCTACAACCAGGGGACAAGATTCTGATCGGTACCCCTCATCAGCGCGCCAGAATCCATCCGGGAGACCGGATCACGGTTCGTGCCGAAGGCCTGCCTGAATTAACCAATATCGTGATGCAACAAGGAGCTGCTATATGAGACACGCCCGTATTCAATATCAGAACCAGCCTTATCAGGTCACGATCGACGATAGGGAGCAGGCGGTACTGGCAGATGGAACTCAGCTTGCAGCAGGCAGCTTTAAATGGCTACCGCCAGCGGATGGCACTCTGTTTGCATTAGGTCTGAACTATGCCGACCACGCTGCCGAGTTGGAATTTAAAGCGCCGGAAGAGCCGCTGATCTTTATTAAAGCGTCCAATACCCTGATCGGCCACCAGCAGGTCAGCGTCCGCCCTGACAATGTCGATTATATGCACTATGAATCGGAGCTGGTGGTGGTGATTGGTAAAACCGCCCGCAACGTCAGCCGTGAGCAGGCCATGGCGTATGTGGGTGGCTACACGGTATGTAACGACTATGCCATTCGCGATTATCTGGAGAATTACTACCGCCCCAACCTGCGGGTAAAAAGCCGCGATACCCTGACGCCTCTTGGCCCATGGATTGTGGACAAAGAAGACGTTGCCGACCCGCATAACCTGACGCTCACCACTCACGTCAATGGCGAGCTGCGCCAGAAAGGCTCCACCAAAGACCTGATTTTCGATATCCCCTTTCTGATCTCATACCTGAGCCAGTTTATGACGCTACAGCCGGGGGACATGATCGCAACCGGTACGCCAAAAGGCCTCTCTGACGTAGTGCCCGGTGATGAAGTCATTGTTGAAGTAGAGGGCGTAGGACGTCTGAGCAACCGGATTGTAAGTGAAACTGAATATGAGGAAACCCTGTCATGCAAATGATTAACCACTGGATTAATGGCAAAAGTGTTTCAAGTAAAGAGACTTTTCAAACCCTGAACCCGGCCACCGGAGAAGTATTAGCCGATGTCGCTTCCGGCGGAGAAGCAGAAATTCATCAGGCGGTTGAAGCAGCCAAAATTGCTTTCCCTAAATGGGCTAACCTGCCAATGAAAGAACGCGCTCGCCTGATGCGCCGCCTCGGCGATTTGATTGCTGAAAACGTGCCGGAAATTGCACAAATGGAAACGGCAGATACTGGTCTGCCGCTGCATCAAACACAAAATGTACTGATCCCTCGGGCATCGCACAATTTTGAATTCTTTGCCGAAGTTTGCCAGCGCATGGACGGTCGAACCTATCCGGTGGATGACAAGATGCTCAACTACACCCTGGTTCAGCCAGTTGGGGTTTGTGCTCTGGTTTCCCCGTGGAACGTCCCTTTTATGACCGCCACCTGGAAAGTTGCACCTTGTCTGGCGCTGGGCAATACCGCGGTGCTGAAAATGTCCGAGTTGTCTCCCCTTACCGCCAACTTCCTTGGTGAGCTCGCGCTGGAAGCCGGCATTCCTGCCGGAGTACTGAACGTGGTTCAGGGTTACGGCGCTACCGCGGGTGATGCGCTGGTGCGCCACCACGACGTTCGTTCTGTCTCCTTTACCGGCGGCACCCTGACCGGACGCAAGATTATGGAAAGCGCGGGTCTGAAAAAATACTCCATGGAACTGGGCGGTAAATCACCGGTGCTGGTTTTTGAAGATGCGGATATCGAGCGGGCACTGGATGCATCGCTGTTCACCATCTTTTCCATCAATGGAGAGCGCTGTACCGCGGGCTCGCGCATCTTTGTTCAACGCAGCATCTATCCGGAGTTTGTGAAACGTTTTGCCGAGCGGGCCAACCGCCTGAAAGTAGGCGATCCGCAGGATCTAACCACTCAACTTGGCTCACTGATCAGCCAACAGCACTGGGACAAAGTCTCTGGCTATATCCGTCTGGGTATTGAAGAAGGGGCAACTCTGCTGGCCGGTGGGCCAGACAAACCAACCGATCTTCCGGAGCATCTGCGCGGTGGTCACTTCCTGCGTCCTACCGTACTGGCGGATGTGGATAACAGAATGCGCGTGGCACAAGAAGAGATCTTTGGCCCGGTTGCCTGTCTGATTCCATTCGACAGCGAAGAAGACGGTCTGCGCATGGCGAATGACGTGGAGTACGGACTGGCCTCCTACATCTGGACACAAGACATCAGCAAGATACTGCGTCTGTCACGCAGCATAGAAGCGGGCATGGTGTTTGTTAACACCCAGAACGTACGGGATCTACGCCAGCCATTCGGCGGCATCAAAGCCTCCGGTACCGGACGTGAAGGCGGTGAGTACAGTTTTGAAGTGTTTGCTGAAATGAAAAACGTCTGTATTTCGTTCGGCGACCATCACATCCCGCGTTGGGGTGTTTAAGGGGATTATCCCTGGCAGTTGTTATTACTAAGCGTAACTCGTACCGGAGCCTGAGTGCTCCTAATCATCGACCATTATTGTGATGCCCAGTCACGGGCATCAAGTGAGGAACATATGGGTAAGTTAGCGTTAGCAGCCAAAACAACACACGTCCCCTCGATGTATTTATCAGAATTACCGGGGAAAAATTATGGATGCCGTCAGGCAGCCATCGACGGTCATAAAGAGATCGGCAATCGTTGCCGTGAGCTTGGGGTCGACACCATTATCGTGTTTGATACCCACTGGCTGGTCAACAGCGCCTATCACATCAACTGTACTAAAAGCTTCAAGGGCGTTTATACCAGTAACGAACTGCCGCACTTTATCCGCGACATCACCTTCGATTACGACGGCAACCCGGAACTGGGTCAAATGATTGCCGATGAAGCCCGTAAGCTGGGAGTTCGCGCTCAGGCTCATGATATTCCAAGCCTGAATCTGGAGTACGGCACGCTGGTTCCTATGCGTTATATGAACGAAGACAAACATTTCAAAGTGATCTCCATTTCTGCGTTCTGTACCGTTCATGACTTTGAAGATAGTCGCCGTATGGGAGAAGCCATTCTCAACGCGATCAAGAAATATGACGGTACCGTCGCCGTGCTGGCCAGCGGTTCCCTCTCTCACCGTTTCATTGATGACCGTCGTGCCGAAGAAGGCATGCACAGCTATACCCGTGAATTCGATCGTCAGATGGATGAGCGCGTAGTCAAGCTGTGGAAAGAGGGTCGTTTCAAAGAATTCTGCGCCATGCTGCCGGAATACGCCCAATACTGCTTTGGCGAAGGCAACATGCACGACACCGTCATGCTGTTGGGTCTGCTGGGCTGGGATAAATACGACGGCAAAGTGGAGTTTGTCACCGATCTGTTCCCAAGTTCCGGCACCGGGCAGGTTAATGCCATCTTCCCACTGCCAGACGATATCAATTCCCGGGCTGCTGCCTGATTACGTCATTTTTCTGAAACCGGAGGCGATATGCCACATTTTTATGCTGAATGTACGGACAACATACGTGATTCTGCTCAGTTACCTGCGCTGTTCGCCAAGGTTAACCAGCATTTGGCCGCAACGGGAATATTCCCTCTGGCGGGGATCCGCAGCCGTGCTATCTGGTTAGACACCTGGCAGATGGCTGATGGTGCCCACGACTACGCCTTTGTACATATGACATTAAAAATCGGGCACGGGCGTAGTGCAGAAAGTCGCAAACAGGTGGCTGAATCCCTGTTTGCGTTAATCAAACAGCATTTTTCCGCTTTAATGGCGGAACGTTATCTCGCCATCTCATTTGAGATGGTCGAGCTCGACGCTGAACTTAACTTTAAGCAGAATAACGTTCACGCCCTTTTTAACGGGGGTGCCGCATGATGATGCCAGAAGTAATTTATCGTCAGGCATTTATTAACGGACAATGGTGCGATGCGCAGGATAAATCCACCTATCCGGTGAATAACCCGGCTAACGGCGAAGTGATTGCTCACGTCAGTAATCTGGGTGAAGCCGAAACGCTGGAAGCCATTGATGCGGCTCGTCAGGCCCTGCCTGCATGGCAAAAACTCACGGCTAAACAGCGTAGTCAGTACCTGCAAACCTGGTATCAACTGATTATTGAGCAACAGGAACCTCTGGCAAGATTGCTCAGTCTTGAACAGGGAAAGCCACTGGCAGAATCCCGGGGCGAGATTCTGTATGGCGCCAGCTTTATCGAATGGTTTGCCGAAGAGGGTAAACGTACCTATGGGGAGACCATTCCTTCGCCTCTGCCCGGCCGCCGTATTACTACCATTAAACAGCCCATCGGCGTCGTGGCAGCCATTACCCCATGGAACTTCCCTAATGCCATGATTACCCGCAAAGTCGCACCGGCATTGGCGGCAGGCTGTACCGTGGTATTAAAACCGGCACCGGAAACCCCGCTGTCCGCATTAATTCTGGCAGCGCTGGCTAAAAAAGCCGGTATTCCTGACGGCGTATTCAATGTGGTAACCGGTACCGATGCGGTAGCCATTGGCAGAGCGCTGACTCAAAGCCCGGTAGTGCGCAAACTCTCATTCACCGGTTCCACCCACGTCGGCAAACTATTAATGGCCCAATGTGCCAGCACGGTGAAAAAAATGTCGCTGGAGCTGGGAGGCAACGCACCGTTTATCGTATTCGATGATGCAGATCTGGACGCCGCCGTTACCGGGGCGCTAACTGCCAAATTTCGCAACAGCGGTCAAACCTGCGTTTGTGCCAACCGTCTGTTGGTTCAGGACTCAGTGTATGACGCCTTTAGCCAAAAACTGGCTAGTGCGGTTGCCACATTACAAGCCGGCCCGGCGCTGGAAGGCGATTTCCAGCAGGGCCCGCTTATCAACGCCGCTGCCGTGGCCAAAGTTCAATCTCATATTGACGATGCCAAACAGCATGGCGCCCAGGTTCTTATCGGCGGTCAACCGTACCTTCAAGGCGGGTTCTTCTTCCAACCAACGGTATTAACCGGGGTGACTGAGAACATGCTGATCGCCAATGAGGAGACCTTTGGCCCGGTAGCGCCGTTAATTCGTTTCCATACCGAAGAGCAGGCTATTCAGCTAGCAAATCAGACCGAGTCTGGTTTAGCAGCCTACTTCTACTCACGTGATATTGGCCGAATCGTCCGCGTGGCAGAAGCACTGGAGTGCGGCATGGTAGGAATTAACGAAGGTGCAATTTCCAATGAATCGGCCCCTTTTGGCGGCATTAAACAGTCGGGTCTGGGACGCGAAGGCTCCCGGCACGGTATTGAAGATTATATGGAGATTAAATATCTCTGTTTTGGCAGCCTGGATTGAAGCGGGAAATCAATATGTTAAATCAAGACACTATTATGCGCATGGCTCAGCAACTCAACCAGGCTGAGAAAAACCGACAGCAGATCCAACAGATTTCGCTGCAAAACCCGGATATCACGCTGGAAGATGCCTACGCCATTCAGCGTACCTGGGTAAAACTCAAAATCGAAGAGGGTCGCCAGATGAAAGGCCACAAAATTGGCCTGACATCAAAAGCCATGCAGTACAGTTCACAAATCAGTGAACCGGACTACGGCACCTTGCTGGACGATATGTTCTTCGACGATGGCAGCGATATCCCATCCGACCGTTTTATCGTACCGCGTATTGAGGTGGAGCTGGCTTTTATTCTGGCTAAACCACTGACGGGCCCGAACTGCACCATTTTCGATGTGTATAACGCGACCGACTACATCATACCGGCGTTGGAGATTATCGATGCCCGCTGCCACAACATCGATCCGGATACCCAGCGCCCACGCAAAGTGTTTGACACTATCTCTGACAACGCTGCTAACGCAGGTGTGGTGATGGGCGGTCGGCCAATCAAACCGGATGCACTGGATTTACGCTGGATCAGCGCTCTGTTGTATCGCAACGGCGTAATTGAAGAGTCAGGCGTAGCGGCGGCAGTGCTAAACCACCCGGCTAACGGCGTGGCCTGGCTGGCAAATAAACTCCACCCTTATGGCGTTCAGTTGGAAGCCGGACAGGTGATCCTTGGCGGTTCCTTCACCCGCCCGGTACCTGCCCGCCCCGGCGATACCTTCCATGTGGATTACGGTTCAATGGGCGCTATCAGCTGCCGGTTTGTTTAAGGAGAACATCATGGAAATGCCAATTAACCATTTTAAACGCGCACTGGCAGAAAAAAGACCACAAATCGGTTTATGGCTCGGCCTGTGCAGCCCCTACAGCGCAGAACTGCTGGCGAGTTCCGGATTTGACTGGCTGCTGATTGATGGTGAACACGCACCGAACGACCTGCAAACCATTTTAAGTCAGCTACAGGCGGTTGCTCCTTACGCTTCACAGCCGGTAGTTCGCCCACCATGGAACGATCCGGTCAGAGTGAAACAGCTGCTGGATATTGGTGCGCAAACCCTGCTGCTGCCAATGGTACAAAGCGCAGAAGAGGCACAATTAGCGGTTCAGTCTACCCGCTATCCACCCAATGGGATCCGGGGTGTCGGCAGCGCACTGGCCAGAGCCTCACGCTGGAACCGCATCCCTGACTATCTGCAAAAAGCCGATAGTGAAATGTGCGTACTGGTACAAATTGAAACCCGCCGTGGATTAGTCAATTTACCGGACATACTTCAGGTTGAAGGCATCGACGGCGTATTTATCGGCCCAGCGGATCTCTCCGCCGACATGGGGCTCCCCGGCCAGCCAAACCACCCGGAAGTCCAACAGGCCATTGAACACGCCATCGGCCAAATCATCGCCGCCGGAAAAGCCCCCGGCATCCTGATGGCCGATCAAAAAATGGCCCGACATTACCTGTCTCTGGGCGCCCTGTTCGTCGCCGTCGGCGTCGACACCACCCTACTCAGCAAAGCCGCCGAATCACTGGCAAAACAGTTTCAACAAACCGCTGAACAGACAGCAACACCGGAAACAAACAGTACAAGTAGTGTTTATTAGAGAGTAGGTGAACAACAAGGTAAAGCCGTCCTTCGATAATGCTAATAAAACTAATCAAAAAGGGAAATTTATCCCCTGGGTTTTATTAACAAAGCTAATCGGAGGGAGAGGGTGCCGTGAGGGTCGACTTAGCGTAAGCCAACAACAAACAGGCGAAGCCTGTTTGAACAGCGCTCACACAGCCCCCAAGGGTGAAACACCGCAAGGTGTTTCATAACTGCCCGTAGGCAGCCCAGACCCGACGCTCACAGAAGCTAAGTACATAGAGTCTTCCGGCCGAGCACAACCGAAATATGTGCACATTAGCCTTTACGGCCGGAATATCCACCGAAGCTAATACTCACCACCACACAAACTGAGAAGCCTATGAACAATACAGAATCTCTACATCAAAATACCGGTGGCAGCTCAACCTCACCAGACATGCAGCACACCACCCATACACCACAACAACAGGCGGTCATCAAAAAGCTATTCCGTCGCGTGATCATCTTCCTGTTTGTGCTGTTCGTGTTCTCATTTCTCGACCGAATTAATATCGGCTTCGCCGGATTAACCATGGGTAAAGATCTGGGACTGTCCTCCACCATGTTTGGCCTTGCAGCTACACTGTTCTATGCCACCTATGTTATTTTCGGCATACCCAGCAACATCATGCTCGGCATCGTCGGAGCACGGCGCTGGATCGCCACCATCATGGTGCTATGGGGGCTGGCCTCCACCGCCACCATGTTCGCCACCGGCCCAACCAGCCTGTATATCCTGCGCATGTTGGTAGGTATTACCGAAGCGGGCTTCCTGCCAGGGATCCTGGTGTATCTGACCTATTGGTTCCCCGCGTTCTTCCGCGCCAGAGCTAATGCGCTATTTATGATAGCCATGCCGGTCACCATGGCCTTTGGCTCACTGGCCTCCGGCTATATTCTGTCGATGGATGGTATTTTAGCCCTTAAAGGCTGGCAGTGGTTATTCCTGCTGGAAGGCTTCCCGTCAGTCCTGTTAGGCATTGTCGTATGGTTCTATCTGGACGATACCCCACAGAAGGCCAAATGGTTAACTGATGAAGACAAAAAATGTCTGCACGACATGATGGAATCAGACCGTCTGACCTTAGTTCAACCGGAAGGCCCCAGCAGCTACGGCGCAATGCAACAAAAAAGCCTGTGGCGCGAAGTGCTGTCTCCGGTGGTTCTGATGTACACCCTGGCCTACTTCTGCCTGACCAATACCCTGAGCGCCATTAATATCTGGACGCCGCAGATTATGCAGAGCTTCAATCAGGGCAGCAGCAACATCATGATTGGCTTCCTGACGGCCATCCCTCAATTTTGTACCGTCGCGGGGATGATTTGGTGGAGCAGACGTTCCGACCGCATGCAGGAACGAAAAGTCCATACCGTACTGCCATACATATTTGCCGCCTGTGGTTGGATTCTGGCGTCATTAACCAATCATTCAATGGTACAACTGCTGGGAATCATTATGGCCTCGGTTGGCTCATTTACCGCCATGGCGATCTTCTGGACCACCCCGGATCAGTCTATCAGTTTGCGAGCCAGAGCCGTTGGTATCGCCGTTATCAACGCTACCGGCAACGTTGGCTCCGCGGTAAGTCCACTGCTAATCGGCATCCTGAAAGATCAGACCGGCAGCTTCTCCTCCGGACTCTACTTCGTCGCCGGATTACTGATTGTAGGTGCCATCATCATTTGGTTTATCCCGATGCAACACTCTAGACCAAGGGCTACACCGTAAGTTTTAAACAACTGAATCAGAAACTGGCCCTTGACCTTCCAGAGCACTGGAATTCAGCTGACGACTGAGAGAGGGTAGCACGGCCAACAGGGATGTTGGCCGAGGCGCAGCGACGTAGGGAGCGGCTCTGCGCCGGTGCGTTAAGGCCGAAAGAAGGAGGAAGGGAGTCGCGTAGCGACCTGGATTCGGGTGCGAAGGCGCGGGGGTGCAGGGGGCGTTCGCCCTAACGCCCCTTGCTCGGCCACTCGCACCAATATTCATTCAGACACAACACGATTAGTGGACGAAATTGACTCAGCACTAAAACTAAAAACCGCTCAAACTCAATATACCCGGGAGGCGTCTATGAACGACAAAAACCACCACCCACAGCCTTTTATCGCTAATATCGATATCAGCAAAGTCTATGACGCTCGCTATGAGTCACGGGATGTTCACTATGAGTCCTTTGCCCGTCTGGCTGAGTTTTTTGGTCGGGATATGCAGGTTCACTGGCATGACTGTTATTTTCAGGTGCACTTCTTAGACAGTGGACAAATTGAGCTACAGCTTGATGATCAACACTATTCAGTGCAGGCACCGCTGTTTATTATTACTCCCCCTTCCATACCCCATGCGTTCAATACTAAATCAGACAGCGATGGCCATGTTCTGACGATACGTCAGGAATTAGTTTGGCCTCTATTAGAAAAACTCTATCCCGGCAATCAGGGGGCGCTAAATCTGCCTGCCATTTGCCAGTCATTATCCGGGCAGGATAAAGAACTCAGCACAATCAGAACCTACTGGCAGCTTATTGCCGCAGAGTTTCAACAACAGGACGGGCCGGGAGAACAAACTCTGGCTCTGCTTTCTCAGGCACTGTTTATTCAACTGTTGCGCAATATTGAGGAACTGGAGTCCTCGGTGTGCAGTGTGAAAGGCAATATTAAGCTGTTCCAACGCTTTAACTTTTTGATTGATCAGCATTATCGAGAGCACTATAACGTGCCCCATTACGCCGGATTAATCGGTATTACTGAATCACGACTTAACGATCTCTGCCGCCGCTTCTCTAACATGCCACCCAAACGCCTCATTTTTGAACGTATTATCAGCGAAGCCAAACGCTCTCTGCTGTTTTCAACCGATTCGGTTCATACCATTGCCTATCAGTTGGGGTTCAAAGATCCCGCCTATTTTGCCCGCTTCTTTAACCGCATGACCGGCAGTTCTCCAACGGGTTATCGTATGAGCCGGGTTTCTATTTCCGATAAGCCGACAGAACCAATAACTTAATCCTGTCAGCCCATGAAAAGTACCCGTCATTGCCTTAAAAGTCTCTTCTTTGTCTGTGATTATCTTGTTTCAATGTATAAATAAAATTTAAACAAATAAATAACATTCATTTTAATCACTGAATCAAAACCCCTTCGCAACTGGTGGAGGGAGAACAATAAAAAGCGCACTACAGCGTACTGAAACACCATGGAGGCAATCAGATTATGAAAAAGACCAACCCGATGCTTGAGAAATTAAAACCAATCCTTCCGGCTATTGCCGCCAACGCCGCTCGTGCAGAACTGGAACGAAAAGTACCTGACGAAAATATCGCCCTGTTAAAAGGCATCGGTATGCACCGAGTATTTCAGCCAAAACACTATGGCGGTATGGAAATCTCTCTGCCTGAATTTACCGACTGCGTTGCGGCTCTGGCCGGAGCCTGCGGCGGTACCGCCTGGGCATTCAGCCTGCTGTGTACCCATAGCCATCAACTGGCCATGTTCTCAAAACAGTTACAGGATGAGATCTGGGGAGATAATCCGGACGCCACCGCCAGCAGCAGTATCGCGCCATTCAGTACCATTCGCGAAGGCGATGGCGGAGTCTATCTCAGCGGTGAAATGGGCTGGAGCAGCGGCTGTGACCATGCTGACTGGGCGATTGTCGGCATGCGTCGTGAAAACGACAAAGGCGAACTGATTTATAGCTTCGGGGTGATCCCACGTAGCGATTATGAAATTCGCGATGACTGGTATGCCGTTGGTATGCGTAGCAGCGGTTCCAAAACCCTGGTGATTAAAGATGCCTTTATTCCTAATCACCGTATTGAAGCCGCACAGGACATGATGGAAGGTCGTTCCAGCGGTTTCGATCTCTACCCTGACAGCGATATTTTTTATACCCCTTATCGCCCCTATTTCGCCTGTGGCTTCGCCTCTATCAGCCTTGGGGTTGCCGAACGTATGCTGGTGGCATTCAAAGAGAAAACTCAAAACCGTGTACGCGCCTATACCGGTGCAAAAGTTGGTACTGCAACACCAGCTTTGATGCGGCTGGCGGAATCAACCCATCAGGTTGGCGCTGCCCGCGCATTTCTGGAAAAAACCTGGGAAGAGCATGCAGAGCATGGACGCAACCACCAATATCCAACCAGAGCGACGCTCACTAACTGGCGCACCAATCAAGCCTACGCGGTAAAAATGTGCGTGGAAGCGGTAGACCGTCTGTTCAGTGCCGCCGGCGCAACCAGCTGGATGGAGCACAATGAAATACAGCGCCTGTTCCGTGATTCACACATGACGGCGGCACACGCCTACACCGACTATGACGTCTGTTCACAGATCCTCGGCCGTGAGCTGATGGGACTGGAACCCGATCCAACCATGGTTTGAGATGAGATAAGGAGTCCTGCTTCATGACAACCCATGCTGATAATACTCTGGACCCGCGCGCTTTCCGGCGCGCTCTGGGTAACTTTGCAACCGGTGTAACCATTGTAACGGCGGCTTTGCCTGACGGAACCAAAGTCGGGGTAACCGCCAATAGCTTTAACTCTGTGTCTCTCGATCCACCGCTGGTGCTATGGAGTATCGATAAGCGTTCCGGTAGCTATCCGGTATTCGAGCAGGCTACGCATTTTGCTATTAATGTGCTGGCGGCAGATCAGGTCAATCTGTCTAACCAGTTTGCCCGCCCTCAGGACGATAAGTTTGCCGGTGTAGACATCGAAGCCGGTGCGGGCGGCGCACCTCTGTTTATTGATTGTTCTGCTCGTTTTCAGTGCGAAAAATATCAGCAGGTCGACGGAGGTGACCATTGGATAATGATCGGAAAAGTGGTCGCTTTTGATGACTGTGGGCGCGCACCGCTGGTTTACCATCAGGGATCTTACTCGATGGTTCTCCCTTATCCGCGCATACAAAAGAAAGAAGAGTGCGGCACCACGCAAAGCACTTTTCAGGGTAGATTACGTAACAATATCTTCTACCTGTTAACCCAGGCATTGCGCAGCTATCAGGCTGACTACCAGCCGAAACAACTTTCTACCGGTTTACGCGCCAATGAGGCTCGTATGCTAATGGTGCTGGAAAATGATGCCGAACTGGAACGTTCTCGCCTTCTGGTGGAGGCCGCCATGCCGGATCGGGAAATTGAAGATGCAGAAGAAAATCTGTGTCGAAAAGGCTTAGTTTCTCATACTCAAAGTGGTTATCGCCTGACGGATGCAGGAACGACACAGGCTGAAATGCTATGGGATATTGCAGCCAGACAGCAGGATCACGTGTTATCGACGTTTAGTGAAGAAGAGATAGAGACGCTACGTAAGGTATTAAAAGGGATTATTGCGCTACGTTAATGGTACATGTTGACGTCTCTCTCAACCTGTCACACAGGTTGAGAGAGACTAATGCATTACTTCTCGATAACTAAAATATCAATACGACGGTTTTTAGCACGATTTTCATCTGTATCGTTTGGCGCTACCGGATGTTCTGAACCATAACCTTTCGCTTCCAGGCGGCTGGCATCAGCACCCAGTTGGATCATCTGAGCACGTACAGAGTCTGCACGATCCTGAGATAACTTCAGGTTAATCTCTTCAGTACCGGTATTATCGGTATAGCCACCCAGCTTCAGTTTCACATTTGGATAAGCTTTCAGAATCGCAACGATGTTATTCAGCTGTTCATCCGACTGTGGCTCCAGTTGAGCGCTGTTGGTTTTAAACAATAAACGGTCAAAAGAGAACCAGATGGTGCTGTCTACTGGCAGGCTGCTTTCGATAAACTCAATCAGTTTATTTTCAACACCATACTGTGGAATATTCAGCTCTTTACCATCTGGTAATAATTTACGGAAGAAATCACCCAGATTGCCCCAAAGATTTCCGGTAGTCACCTGAGAGGTAGCTGCTGGCGGTGCAATTTCTACAGGAGTACTTTCTTTAGTAGTACCACAACCACGCAGGAAATAAACCGCAGCCAGAATCAACAGTAACAACAGAAGCAGCCACCATTTACCACCACCTTTTTTCTTTTCAGCTAATTTAGGTGTTGGCTTAATTGGTGCATCCGGGTTGAGCAGTGGTTTAGCTGGGGCAACCACCTTAACGGTGTTTTGTTTCATTGCCTGATCGCCAGAGAATGACTGGAATTGAACCGGCAATTCGGCAGAAATCAGGTGAGCCTGAGAAGATAACCATCCCTTCAGTGAAATAGACTGAGTAGCACGATTATTGACATAATCTCTCAGCGCATTCATCACCATTCCACCAGCGACGGTTAACAGCATTTTGGCTGAGCTACCGTTCAGATTAAATACCGAAGCCACTTTATCAGTGATTTCTGGCATTTTACCGGTGATCATAGTCATCAATGAGGATAATTTATCGCTCTGGTGATGATTACCATCAATGAGACTATTAATATTAAACTCAGGAATTTCCTCTAATTCAGCAATAAACTCATGAGAGCTATTCGAATGTTTCAGGTAATTTCTCACCTGATCTAAAACAACAGGAAAAACGCTGGGTAATGCCAGTCCCAGACCGCTCTCTTTTTCTCCCAAAGAGTGAGATAGTTTTTCAATCAGCTGCGGTGTTACATTGGCAGTCAGTAGCTTAATTATATTGTCCATTGTTATTCATCTATCCTTGGATAAATAGTATCTATAACAAACCATTACAGTTCACTATAAATATAGAAGTTAGTTAATTTAATAATGAGGTTAATCATCTTATTGCCGGTTTAATTATTGAAGGACATAATTAACGGATGGGAGCTTAAGAGAAAGAAACAGGAAACGTCAATCTATTTAAGTTCAGCTATAGTAATTGTCCTACAATATAATATTTATAGAAATAGCGCCGAATAATTAAAATTATTATTAATTCTCGCTCAACCCAATCTAACGCACTGATTTTGATTAAAATTAAAACACTAACTTTTTATTACCCGTGCAAAATAATTTCATAAAAAAAGATAACGAGATGTTATTTTTTTTATTGTGGCAAATACACCGCTCGATAAAACAAGTGTCTTATGTATATTGATTATCACAAGTGTGGTTATTAGGCCTTACCTAAGTAAAATAAAGACGGTATTTATTTTAGTTAAATTAATTAGCCCATAAGTGCTGAATCATTAATTGAACATTACGATTGCCGCGATATTCATTAATATCCAGTTTATAAGCAATAGTGGCCTGTTTAATACTGGCATCCGGCCATTGGGTCGTATCAATATTGAATGCAATACCATCTAATAGCATACCCCCACCTACCGGTTCAACAGTCACTTTTAAATGCCGTTCACCAACCAGACGCTGCTGTAGGATTTTAAACTGACCGTCAAATACCGGCTCCGGAAATGACTGCCCCCATGGGCCACCATCGCGTAGTAACTCAGCGGTATCCAGCGTTAGTAAAGCATTTTCCAATTCACCATCTGTCCAGATAACGCCTTCCAGCGCGGAGGGATCCAACCATTCACCAATTAAATCAGCAAAACGCTGCTGAAACTCGCTGAAGCGGGATTCTTCAAGGGATAACCCAGCCGCCATAGCATGACCACCAAATCGCAGCATTAACCCCGGATAAAGGGTATCTAATCGTTCAAGGGCATCACGCAGGTGCAATCCGGCAATCGAACGCCCGGATCCTTTGAGAATCCCATCACCTGCCGGAGCAAACGCAATCACCGGACGGTAAAAACGCTCTTTAATTCTTGAAGCTAAAATACCTACCACCCCCTGATGCCATTCAGGATGGTACATTGCCACACCATAAGGGAGCTCGGCTTCGTTTTGCTCAAGCTGCTGGCACAGCGCCAGCGCCTCAATCTGCATCCCTTGTTCAATCTCGCGGCGCGTATGGTTTAGCGTATCCAGATCGCTTGCCATCCCACGCGCTTCAGCCATATCGTTACTCAGCAGTAACTCAACGCCGATGGACATATTATCCAAACGCCCTGCCGCATTCAGTCGCGGCCCCAGCGAGAAACCCATATCGTTGGCGGTCAGTTGCCTGGCATCTCGCTTAGAGACTTCCAGCAATGCCTTAATCCCCGGACGACACTGCCCGGCACGAATACGATTAAGCCCCTGATGCACCAGAATTCGGTTATTAGCATCCAGCGGTACCACATCCGCTACGGTACCCAAGGCAACTAAATCCAGCAGTTCCGCCAGATTTGGTTCCACAATTCCCTGCTGTTCAAACCATTGTTCTTCACGTAAACGAGCCCGTAGAGCCAGCATCAAATAGAAAGCGACGCCCACACCCGCCAGTGATTTAGAGGGAAACTCACAGTTATCCAGATTTGGATTAATAATGGCTTCTGCGGCAGGTAGCGTTTCTCCCGGCAAATGGTGATCGGTGACCAGCACCTGAATCCCTTTGGCATGAGCGCTATCAACTCCGGCATGGGAAGAGATTCCGTTATCCACGGTAACAATCAGTTCTGCCCCCAACTCCGCGGCCTGTTCAACCACTTCCGGGCTCAGGCCGTAGCCATCTTCAAACCGATTAGGCACCAGATAATTCACTCGGGGAAAACCCATACTGCGCAGCGCCAGAATGCTTAACGCCGTGCTGGTGGCTCCATCCGCATCAAAATCACCCACGATGATAATCTGACGTTTATCCTTCAACGCCGCCAACAGCAAATCTACCCCTTGCTGTATTCCGTCCAGTTGCTGATAGCTCAGTAAACTTCTGGCACCTTTATCCAACTGGCTGGCATCCGTTACCCCACGAGAGGCATATAAATGACGCAATAGCGCTGGAATTGTCGATGGCAGAGTACTGCTGTCAACCTGAGGACGACGACGTAATTGTGTTTTATTCATAGTGGGAACGTATTTAAACCTGGTGTTTACCGCGAAGAGCAAAGCGCAATACCCGCAGCAGTACCAACTGCTGCGGGCGACTAACGAAAGAATTAGTTAACTTTTATACCGTTTTTATGTGCAGTATAAGCATCCAGCGTCGCTTTCAGATCGCTTGGAGCACTATAGCCAGAAAGTACGGTGGTACCATCGACAACGATAGCTGGTGTTCCCTGAATACCAAACAGTGAACCCAGTTCATAATGACGTTTAATATCAATATCACACTTGGCTGGTTTTACTGCTTTACCGGCCATCGCATCATCAAAGGCCGTCATACGGTCAGACGCACACCAGATAGACGCCATTTTTTTCTCTGCGTCTGACTCAACGCCCTGACGTGGATAAGCCAGATAACGAACGGTGATACCTAACTCATTATAACCAGCAATTTCTTTGTGCAACTTGGTGCAGTAACCGCAGGTGATATCAGTAAAGACAGTGACCACATATTTTTCCTGTGGTGCTTTATAAATGATCATCTCATCTTTCAGGGCTTCCATCCGCTTAGACAGAATTGGCCCTAATTGATCGGAAGTGGCATTAACCGGCACCGGCCCGCTGATGTCATATAAAGGTCCTTGCAGAATATGTTTACCATCGCTGGAGACGTAAAGTACCCCTCCCTCAGTCAGTACGGTCTGCAATCCGGCAATCGGCGATGGCAGAATCTCGATCTGAGTGGCGCCAAGCTTCTGTTGCAGAGCTTGCTTAATCGCCGCATCATCCGCTTTAGCTACAGAAGTGAGTGCTGTCAGCGCCAGCGTTAATAGCAATAAACCTTTCTTCATCATTTTTCCTTTGGAGTATCAGTCCGGAGCCCATCCGGTTAGGCCCGGGGATGGTGCTGTTGGTGTAACTGTTTCAACCGTTCGGTTGCTACATGAGTATAAATCTGAGTGGTCGATAAATCGCTGTGACCTAATAGCATCTGTACGACACGCAAATCTGCACCATGGTTCAATAAATGTGTCGCAAATGCATGACGTAATACGTGAGGTGAAAGTGCCTCACTGTCGATACCGGCCAGCACCGCATAATGTTTAATGCGGTGCCAGAATGTCTGGCGGGTCATTTTCTGCCCGCGTTTGCTGGGGAACAGAATATCCAGTGTGCCGCCATTGATCAACCATGGCCGACTATACTGAATATATTGTTCAAGCCAGTAAACCGCTTCCTCCCCCAGAGGAACCAGTCGTTCTTTGTCGCCTTTACCAATAGCCCGTACCACGCCCTGACGCAGACTGACATCACTGATAGTCAGCCCTATCAGTTCAGATACCCGCAATCCGGTGGCATACAGCACTTCCAGCATGGCTTTATCGCGCAATTCGATAGGTTCTTCAGTACGGGGGGTTTGCAACAGGGATTCTACCTGAGACTCGGTTAAATCTTTAGGCAATCTTTGTGGTAGTTTTGGTGAGGATAGCAACGCCGAAGGATCGTCGCTGCGGATCTTTTCCCGATACAGATACTGAAACAGCCGCCGCATGGCACTTAGCATACGGGCGGAACTGGTTGCCTTGTATCCGCCATCAACTCTGTCGGCCAGAAACGATTGCAAATCTAATGCCTGCGCGTTCTCCAGCATCAGGTCGTGAGCCTGTAGCCACTCGCTTAATGCCTGTAAATCCAGACGGTAAGATGCCAGCGTATTCTCTGCCAGATTGCGTTCCAGCCAGAGCGCATCCAGAAATTGTTCAATCAGAATTGTGTTATCCTGCGCCACCTTTCCTCCTTCGCTGACACTACCTTTTGCTTAATTATGTCTGATAATACCCTATCTGGTATACTTCCCCCTAAACTTCTACCCGTAATAAAGCGATATACACCATGAAGATCGGCCTGTTTTATGGTTCAAGTACCTGTTATACCGAAATGGCGGCAGAAAAAATCCGCGATTTTCTCGGTGAAGATTTAGTGGTTCTGCACAACGTTAAAGACGATCCCGTTACCCTGATGGAGCAGTATCCTATCCTGATCATGGGTATTCCTACCTGGGATTTTGGAGAGCTACAGGAAGACTGGGATAAGGTTTGGGGAGATCTGGAGCGTGTTGACCTGCACGGTAAGATCGTGGCGCTTTACGGTATGGGCGACCAGGATGGCTACAGTGAATGGTTTCTGGACGCGCTGGGTATGCTGCACGACCATCTTAAACCGATGGGCGTTAAGTTTATCGGCTACTGGCCAACCGAAGGCTATAACTTTACCAGCCAACGAGCCGTTACCCCGGATGGCAGCCAGTTTGTTGGTTTGGCGCTGGATGATGTGGTTCAGTATGACGCCAGCGATGAACGCATTGAAAACTGGTGTGAGCAAATTTTAGGTGAGATGCAGGCCCTGCTGTAGTTGCTGCTAAATGCCGCTTTCTGCGGCATAAGCCATTGCTAATCGTTGTTCAAGTAAGGCGTTATCTACTTTTAAATAGAGAAAACTGATCAGGTTATGTTCGTTTTGTTGATAGGACTGCCTGAGCTGTTGCACCAGTTCCTCCGCCCTTTCCGGTGAGTCGGTCACTGCCAGCAGTTTCAGGCCAAAGTCAGGTCTGTGTCGATAAGTTACCCGTTCAATTACAACAAATTGTTGCAGTATGTGTTGTTTAACCATTTGATTAACCTTGTATGTCCTTTTTATCTGAAACAATTCACCTAACTTGTTCAGTTATTCTAAACAACCTAAATGTTAAGGGATGCTAAACATATCGTCAATGTGTTTAATTGATGGTTGATGTCATGCTGCCAAAACGTCTTAAGGCCGCCAGAAAAAAAGCTCGCCTGACTCAAGAGAAATTGGGGGTTATGGCCGGAATTGATGAATCCACCGCTCGTTCACGCGTTTCTCAGTATGAGAGTGGGACTTACCGCCCTACATTTGAAATGATGTGCTCAATTGCCAAAGTGCTTAATGTGCCGGAATGTTATTTCTATACCGTTGATGACGAGTTTGCCGAGGCAATTTTGAGGTTATATGCAGCAAAATACGTGAGTTAAAACGGAAATTTTCAGGATAAAAGAGATGGATAAGCAACACGCCGACATCAGTAAATTTTTAAGTTATGTTCTGCGTCATCAGCCGGAAGCTATTGGATTAACGCTGGATAGTGAAGGATGGGCAGATATTGATACGTTGATCGCCTGTGCCGCTAAAGACGGTAAACGCCTTGAGCTGGCATTGATTCAGTCTGTGGTTGAAACCAGCGATAAAAAGCGGTTTGCCATTTCGCAAGATGGCCTGCGGATTCGGGCCGTTCAGGGACATTCATCTGCTCAGGTAGATATCCGTTATGAAGAGCAGGTTCCACCTGAGTTTTTATACCATGGCACCGCTACCCGCTTTCTTGATTCTATTCGCGAGCAGGGGTTGATTGCCGGGTCGCGTCAGTATGTGCATCTGTCTGCGGATGAAGCTACGGCAGTGGCCATCGGACAACGGCATGGTAAACCTGTGGTGCTAAAGATTAGAGCACTGGAGATGTCTCGGCAGGGGTTGGTGTTTTATCGGGCGGAGAATGGGGTTTGGTTGAGTGGTGAGGTGCCAACTCACTTTATTATATTTTAAAGTTATTTCTCTTCAGCTTGTTTGGGGTTGCGACGGGCTGATTATTCTTTTGCCAATATATACCCGACCTAAGCTGGAATTATCATAATCTTCAATTACCACTAACCAAATTTTTCTTAATGAACTCCTCTAATACCTTTTTAACTGGAGGTGTAGATTTTTCTATTAATAAGCTCGCATTAATTAATAACTGTTTTTTTGTATCTTGATTCAATTTTGATAAATTCAAACACCTTAGCGAATCAATACAAGTAACAAGTAACAAGTAACAAGTAACAAGTAACAAGTAACAAGTAACAAGTAACAAGTAACAAGTATATCTTTATCCTCTGTATTAATCAGTTCTAAAATCACTTTTAATTCATATGAGCTATGTAAATCCCCCAAACACTCTACAAGTCTCTTTTGCCAAAGTATAGACTTATGTTTTAATTGCTCGATTAACACTTCCCAATCATTTTCATCAAATTTATTAAGTAGCTCCGTTGCTTCCAATATACCGCAATCATACCAATAATCTTCTGAAGAAACATCATGACTAAAATCTGATATACATAAGTTAAATTCATTATACATATAAGATATCTCTATCAAATTTCATTTAAATAATGGTAAGAATCATAAGCTGCTCTATTCCATTCTTGAGTCGCTTCTATTTTTTCTGGAATTATTTTATCTTTATATATTGCTGACCATTCAAACCGATTACCTGAATAAGTTTCAATAACACAAGCTCTATTCCAACATAATTTAGCCAAGAGGCATTCGAACTCTTCTAACCATTCATCTGGCATAACATAGATATTGTTATACTCTGCTGCAAAATGAATAAGATGAGAGTATTTACTTGTGGCCCTATTACCATAAGGCAGTACTGAAAACATATCCCGACAAATATATGCACCGCAGTAAGGCAACTCCTGCAATACCGCTTTATTAAATAGATCTAATCTCTCATCATCAAGTGCAGAGGACTTAATATAACCATAAATTATAGACATAATATTCCTTGTATATTCTGCAATTGTTTATTTTCGTTCACTGCCATATTCACTACGCTATCAGCAGGGCCGCATCACTGCTAACTAGTCAGCCGATATCTGAAATTAGGTAAACTAAAACTTATTTATCATCCTTTAGGCGTAACACCTCGTTGCTGTAATTCTTTACGCAGTATTCGTTTAATCCAGGTCGCGAGTGATGAATCACCGTCTTTGCGCATCTCATCTTCTAACTGAGCACGTAATTCATGAGATAAACGGATTTGATATTGATCGGTCTTGGCTTTTTCGATTGACATTGTAATTACAATCATCCTATTATTCAGTAGTAAATTGTAATTACAACGTAATAGTTACTCATTTACAACCACTAAAATAGCAACACCCGATAGTGTTGGAGCACTAACCGGGTGTCTAACCACAAGCAACCAGACAGAGAAGGAATAGTTACTTATGACTGAGCGCAATTGTAAATCACAACCCACAGTTAACGCAAAACAACCACAACCCCGTCATTACACCGTGGGATATGTCCCGAATGGCGGTAAAACTCGCCCCAGTCCACAGATTAAAATCAGCGGTAAGTGGCTGGAAGAGTTGGGGTTTACGACCGGGCAGGCGGTGACTGTGACCACTGAGCGGGGGCGAGTGGTGATTGAGGAGGTGGTTAATATTTGATGGTTGAAACAAATCTCCCAGCCAAATTTATGGCTGGGAGAGCCGATGATTAATAAAAATCTGAATCTATTTGACCTTCTGCTTTCAGGATCTCAAGGAAGCGTTTATAAGCAGTTTCATCTAATTCAAGAAGATCATCTAATAACCTTTCTTTGATTAACGCCCAATGACAAATACTATTCATATTATTAAATTGGTGGAATACAAATTCACCACTTATATCTTTATCAACCACAGTTACTTTCGATAAGTTATATGCTTTCAACCCACCATAACCTCTTGGGAATCCTAAAAACAAAGTTTCATTACCAACCCAATATATTGAATAAATATCAACAAGTTCACCATCTTTTTCCTGAATCTTCATTATTTGTTATCCTTAAGGGAAGGCCCTGACTGTAATGAATTACGTTGAGGATTCACCATTTTCATATCATAAGCCTTACCCGTATAAGAGTTGTATTGGTAGTGAATAGTAAGGCTTGAACCATCTGGAAGTTTATGGCTAACCTCCATCTTCTGGAATCCAGCCGATGTAGGGAAACGAGGGTCACTATTTAGACCCAATAACTTTTCTCCCTGCACTGGATTAGCTCGTACCTGATTCCACACAATTTTCTCATTCAGATCGCGTGGGAATGGATTTTGTATACCTTTAGCTGTCGTTATATATTCAGCATTCTTGATTAACTGTTCCTGTTCTCTAGTTAATGGCGAAGCATTAGCATTTCCACTTGAAGGTTTTTCAACCGTCAATCCATAGATAACACCGGCCAAAACACCTTTGAAAATATTATTTTGGTGTAGCTCTGGATTATTAACCACTGGCTCCAGTTCAGAGATAGAGTAATTAACCAACTCTTGGCATTGCCCCACGCAGTCTGACGAAGCAGCAAGCTGCTTCAATTTCTCTAATTCCGCTCTTTGTTCATTCAACGGAATACCTGTTACTAAAGCTTGACGCTGCCGATCTTTATCTAACTGGCTGAGTTCAGCTTTAAGCTGCTCTCTTTCTTCATCTGTCTTAGCATTCGCGTATTTTTCAGTAAACGTAGTGATATCTTCTGTACTCAGATAGTTATTAACCGCAGCGTTGTACGCTGCACTAGCAGCCGTCCCCGCATTCGCCGTATTATCAGCTACTAAACCCGCCGCCACGCCGGTGGCGATTGAGGTCATATTAGCAATAAATTGACGCTCGGCTTCCGTCAGATCTTCAGTCTTCTTATGATACAGATCCTCCGCTATTGCCTTCGCTATCAGCTCACCGCTGGCCGCACCCAACGCACCAGACAGGCCATTATTACCCGAACCTTCCGCAACCGCCAGACCCACGATGGCATGACCGATAACTTTGGCAAACAGGTTCGCATTGTTCGGGTGTTCCTCGTCTATCGGGAAATTCGCATCCGCCAGCTTCTTCACACCCTGAGCCAGAAACGGCGCTGAAGCCGCCGCCGCCGCATTCCCTGCACTACCGCCGCCCATCGCCACGGTAAGCGCCGCACCTGCCGCCTGAATAGCCCGTTGCACATTGCTACCTGTGCCGTACTCTTTCATCTGCTTTTCATTGGCAATCGTAAACTCTCGTTGATACACCACATCATACGTGGCTTTGTTGAGGTCTTCCTGAGTTGGGTTTTCGTTACCCGCCTTTTTCAGATTGGCTCTCGCTTCTGCCAAAATCGCCGGGTCATTCGCCGCCGCATCCTTTTGTGCATCCGCTTTAGCATGCGCCTCATCCTGCGCCGCCTTCACCCCAATATTGGTCGCAATCGTCGTCACCTGCGAAACTATCTGCCCCGCCAGATTAATCGCCTCCAGATTGCGCATCTCTTCTTCAGCATTGAAGATTTTATCCAGCGGATTGGCGGCATTTTCCGTATCGCGACTGATGGCGGCAATATCCTGCTGCTGACCCTCCTTATCCCGAATAGTGATAGAACCATCCGCAATCGCCGCATGGGTGGTGCTACTGGCACTGTCACCATAGGCCACCACAATCGGTGTTCCCGGGAAGCCCATTGGTGCGCCACCACCAGAGCCAACGCTGATCGACACATGGCTGACGTCGTAATCTGCATGGTTCTTAATATCACTCCAGCCCAGCGTACCGGTATCCAGACTGTTTTTGTCGGCTGTGGCGTCAGATGCAATCACTGCACCATCTAACTGCGTGTGCTTACCCACGGTAATGTCATAACCGCCCTTGCCGGCATAAATCCCGCTCTGCTCATTGACGCTGGCCCAGGTGCTGTCCATCTTGTCCATGGTGAAGCCCAGACTGCCGTCAAAGCCGGTGCCGTAGCTGCCTGCAATATTAAGCGAGTACTGCTCATAGCTGTAATCATCGGTGTCCTGCAACGAACGAACGGTCAGGTCGCGACCCACGTCCATCAGCACGGAATCACCTTTCGCCAGTGCACCAATCAGGTTGGTATCCCGACCGCTGATGATGGTCAGGTTGTTACCCGCCTCTAACTGGCTCTCAGTCCAGTACAGACCGTCTGCATGCATATTCCCTTGCGAGAAGTTAGCATCAGCAAAGAAACGCAGGCCGTTTTTACCCCCGCCCCAGCCAAAGCTCACCCCGGCGTTACCACCGTAGCTCTTGTTCTCGCTGTCAGTTTTTTGAGTATTCGCCGCCGCCAGCAGGTTAACGTCCCGATTGGCGTCCAGAATCATGTTATTACCGGCATTAATGGCAGAGCCTTTAATGGTGATATCGCCGTCAACGCCTTTCTCACCGTTACCGGTGGCGGTAATGGACAGATTATTCCCTGCGGCAATAGCGGAGCCCTGCGCCGCCCGAATTTTGGTATCGGTGGTGGATTCGGTATGTTGGGTACCGCCGGAAATACTGATACCCACAAACCCTTCACTACTGTCAGGCAAGTCCATCATACCGGCCTGCACGGCCTGAACTGCCGACAACGCTGCTTTGATTTCCTGTAGCGCTTTGATTTTACTGTCCTGAGTGTCCTGTGCCTGTTTGGCTTCGGTTACTGCTGCATTCAGAGCGCTACCGGCAGCGCCGGACAGTGCAATAGTCACACCAGACTGAGTACGTTCGTACTTATCCTGAATGTTGGTCTGATTCTCCACTGACTCAACAGTGACGTTTTTACCTGTCAGGTTAATGTTCTGCTGAGCGATAACATCTGAACCTTTAACCGTCAGATTGTTTCCGGCACTCAGGGTAACATTGCCCTCAGTGCTGCCCACAGTACTAGCCAATTGAGTAACACGATGGCTGGTGTTACTCGACTTTTCATCTATCTTGCCATATGTCACCCCGATACCACCGGAGCTCATCACGCCACTCTTTTTCTTACGAATTATCTCAAGATCATCCTGCTGTTCCTGCGCTGTCGTCAACGTCAGGTCGTGACCGGCATGTAATGCCATATCATTGGTACTGGTTATCTGACTGCCTTCAACTCGCAGGTCGTTTCCGGCATTCATGATGACGGTATCACCACTAAAATTGCTGCTTTCCGCCGAAAGCACATCATGCACGACCTGCTTTGTCGTCACGGTTTTGGTCATACCGCTGCGGCTGGTGGATTTGCTGGTGCTCTCCACATGATCAGTCGACTGTCCGGCGATAATATTAATATCGTTTCCGGCCACTACGGCTAACTGACCGTCGGCCATGACCTGAGCAGCTTTCGCGTTGATATCATTTTTCGCTGACAGAGTAACATTGCCGCTACTGCTAATCTGGGTACCGATATCCTGTGAGCTTGCCTCTTTACGCGAGCTGTTCTTACTGGCAGAGATATAGTCACGCTGCTTCTCTTCCGTCACGGTATTCATATTCAGGTCGTGACCCGCCGCGATAGATGTTTCACTATTTTGACCGGCGTTAATAATCAACGCCGCTGTCAGATTGATATCATTACCGGATGAAAGCTGAAGCACGCCATTATCGTTATTAACCGACAAGGCTCCTACCTGATTGATATTGGTATGGGACGAACTGTTAGTTCCGCCTTTTTCATTGTGATTGGTGGTGGTAATAATATTGATATCATGACCGGCCTGAAGCTTCAGGCTGTCATTGCCCTGTATCAGTCCGCCAATATTATTAATATCATTATTCGCCAGCAGCGCCACGTTATTACCGCTAATGCTGCCGCCCATATTCTGAATATTCTGCGCCAGCACGTTCAGCTTATCGCCCGCCAGAATGCGCCCCTGATTCACCAAATCATTACTCAGTTGCAAATTGACTTGCTTACCTGCTAAAAGAGCACCGTTACTATCAATATCCTGCGGCTTGACCATGGCATATACCTGCGGCACCAAAACCGTCTGAATAGTGCCATCCGGTAAGGTCACGTCACGGCTTACCAGCCAGACGATATCCGAGGTCAAATTAGCCATCTGCTCTTTTGTTAACGCTACGCCTAACGACAGGTTGTACTTTTGAGCAAACTCAACGCCGCTGTTCATCAGCGCCATATACTGCTCTTCGTCATTCGCGTAGCCGTTTAAAAAACGCTGTCCTGTCAGGCTGATGATCTGGTCACTGATAAGGCGCTGCTCATAGTAACCATCGCCTAAACGTTTATGCATATTGTTCGGATCGGCCTTTAACTGGCTGGTCATGTAGTCCGAACCTAACCAACGCTTAAGCTGGGTAAATTTAGGGTCAGTTTCTACCAGATACTGGCTGCCGACTGCCGGATTGATTTTATACAGGCTGGCATTGGGTAACGTCAGATTCAGACTCGGAGGACGTGTCACCACGCTGACATCCTGCATGCCATTCACACCCGCCAGTTGGATATTCACTCGTTCAATGCTGATGCCGCCAATACTATCGCCCGGAGCCAAACCTTCCTGACGCGCATTAATCGAGACACCACTCCCCTCCGGCTGGGTGTTACCTACCGTTTCAGAGGCTTTTAGCATGATATCCTGATACACAGCAGCCGGGGAGTAATCATAATCATGATGCCCCTGTACCCGTACACCACCAATTGGGGTTGAATATCGATGCTGCATAATCCCCGATTCAGTAATAATGCGGGTACCACTAATTTCTGTGTTATTCAGGGTATTTGCGGCAATATTCAATACATTTCCCGCAACGATTTGGCTCTTATCGTTATTGACCGTATCCGCAGTAATCAGCAGATTACCACCAGCTAAAATTTTCGCTGGGTCGGTTTCAACAATGGCGTTTTCCTGCGTGGTTCGGACATAAGTAAACTCATAATAGTCATCGTCCCCCCTATCCGAATCCGGCGTATACAATGTGGAAACGCCACGACTATTGAAGGTAAAGCTGACCTCATCAAGGAAGTAGTGACGGCTGCTGGCATTCATTGCGTACTCAAGAATATTTTCCTGCGATACCACTCTGAATTCAGTTAAAAAATGGTCATTAACATTATTCACCTGCCCCATCGACAACCTTAAATCCCCCAGCGCTTCAATCGTCGCACTGTGGTTATTCAACACGCCACCCATACCGATGGCATTGCCGTTTTCATCCAGCAATCGACCGATGGACAGATTGCCACCGCTGAATATCAGCGAATGAGTGTAGTTGTTTAAGGTACCCACCCCCATATCCAGCGTTTCACGACCGGCGATGGTGGCAGCGGTGCCATCCTCTTCCCGGTTATTAATCACATCTGCCTGTAAACCCAGCCAGGTGCCGTAGATGCGACCAGTGCCATAGTTATCGATTTGACTGGCCTGAAGACGCGTCAGCAGCCCGTCAATCAGTCCTCTGTTGCTTAAAAGCCCACTCAAAGTGAGATTAGTGGACTGGGCACTGATAACCCCTGTTGCATCGTTGGTCAGCGACCCGGCATTAAGATGCATATCGCCGGCGTACAGCTGACCGTCAAGGTTGCTCCAGTGACCGGTGGTGTGTGCACTGAAGCCATTGTTAACGTAGAGCTGAGCGCGGTCGGTGTTTATCTCACCGCTATGCCCCTGCAGATTCACCGCGCCGGCACTCACCAGACCGTCAGCAAGATTAATGCCGTTCGCATCCACATTCAGAGTGCCGGAGGCCAGCGTCTGCCCCTGTAAATCGACAGATTGTGTGCTGAGAAGAGTGATATCTCCGGCGTTTGCCAGTTGACCATTGCTTTGCACGCCGGCTGCCAGCAGGGCATTGCTGCCGTTGCTAAAATAGTGGGTGGAAAGGACAATATCGTTTAGCGCTGCCAGCGTTGAGGTATTGTTGATATCCCCAAGCGCATGCAGGTTAAGTGCCCCGCCGCTGTAAAGCTGGGCATGGTTATCAATCCGTTGTCCGGCGCTGAAATCCAGCCCGGCAAAGGCATAGATATCCGCGTCATTGAGGATATTTCCGTCGGCATCCACAAACAACGAATCTTCGCTGTGCAGCAGGTGATTATTGGTAAAGCTGCCATCGGTAAGGTATTTCCCCACGCCCTGGCTGTACAGTGTACCGTTATTCAGGATATCGCCACCGGCGGTCAGCGTCAGGTTGCGGTCAGCGCCAAGGGTGCCATCATTGGTCATTGCTCCGGCAACGTTAAGGGAGGCATGACCTCTGGCATAAATTGTATTGCCGTTATACAGCGCACTCTGCGTGGTCAGGAATAAATCGCTACCGCTATTGAGGGTACCGCCGTTGGTGACCTGCCCGTTGGCCGCCACGGCCATCGTACCACCGCTATACAGGGTGCCGGTATTGAGTAGCCAGCCCGGTGTAGTCAGAGACAAACGGCTGTCAGAACCTATCACGCCATGGTTGGTAACATCACCACCGGTATTAAGGGTTGTCTGACCTTTACCGTACAGCATCTGATTATTAAACAGCGCCCCGTAAGTATTCAGATTCAGTTCACCGTCGGCACCGATAGAACCATAGCTGGTCACCGACTGGTCTGCGGTTAATGACAGGTTGCCTTTACTGTATAGCGTACCGTTGTTATATAACGCGCCCGGTGTAGTCAGGCTCAGCAATCCATCCGCAGCCAGCGTGCCATTATTGCTAATTGTGCTGCCCGCCGTTAACCGGGCATTGCCTTTAGCATAAATCGTATTGTTACTGGAGAACTCACCCGCCGCATTCAGGGTAATATCCCGATCAGCGCCCAGAGTTCCACTATTGAGCAGGCTACTGCGGCTTTGTGCCTGTACATCGCCACCGGCGTAAATCGCCCCGCTGTTATTGATATGACTGGCAGACAAAGTCAGACTCAGCCCGGCATCCAGGGTTCCGGCGTTTAACAGCGCATTTTGAACGCTAAGAGACGCGGCGTCCGCAGACCAGATGCTGCCGTAACTGGTCATCCAGTCACCGCTGTCAATGCTTAAAAAACCACCGCTGCTGATTTTCCCGCTGGCAGCCTGATTGATATATCCCGGAGTGCTGATGGCTGTACGCCCTTTGCCCTGCAACGTACCGCTGTTATCAATACTGCTGGCCGATACCCGAAGTTCCTGACCTGAAGAGAGCGTACCGCTGTTATTTAATTTCCGACGGGCGCTGACCCTGGTGTTACCGTCTGCCGCTATCACCCCCTGACTGGTCAGGTTACCCTGCGTGGTGACGTTAAGCTCCCCGTTAGTCCCCATTTGCCCGGAAGCAGTGTTAACCATATCTCCCTGAGCACTGAGCTGAACCTGATTTTTACCAAACAGCGTACCGCTGTTGGTCAGCCCTTCCGTCGTCGTGACTGTCAGGTTTTGACCGCTACTTATTGTTCCACTGTTTTCAATACGACCATCGGCGGTCAATTCTACCGATCCCGCCTGCGTGCCAATATGCCCGGCGTTATGAACACCCACACCATTTTCGGTTCCCACCATGCGGATAGTGTTGGCGTACATGCCGCCCAGCGCGGTGACATCCATTGAGAATTGAGGACTGGAAGCATCGCTGCTTCCTTGCTTTTCAATCTGGCTGGCATCAGCACTGACTTTGTTCTTGCCGGTGACCACGTTAAGCTCATTGGCCCAGACTCCGGCATTTACATTCACCGATTGGGCGATGATATCGGTATAGCTCTGCTGGCTGCTGTCCATTCCTCTACCCTGAATGGTCACATTACCCTGTTGGACGTTGTAGCCTTCCAGTTGACCATTCACCAGATTTGGCGTGCCGGTAGTCAGCGTCGCACGGTTGGCGTTAATAAAACCACAGCCGTCACAGGTAATACCCGATGGGTTAGCAATAACTACCTGAGCTTTCTGCCCGGCCACTTCCACATAACCGTTAAGCTGACTTGGGTTGCGGGAATTGACTTCATTAAGAATAATTTTAGCCCCACCTCGTATGACCTGCGGGTTGCCGTCGACATAACCACCCAGTTGAGTCTGTACCGGTGCGGCTGAGTTATTCAGTATCGCTCCGCGATTATCCACATCAAACTGGCTGTAGGTATTGCGCGATACGCCTGCGGCGCTCGGTGTCTGAATATTTACCTGCGGCGTGCCGTTGGCACTGCTGATGAGCGTTGGCTGCTGGTTACCCGGCGCACTGTGATCTGCCACGATATCTGCCTGTACCGGCATACTAATAGCCAACAACCCCAACGCCATACTGGTCAACAACGTCAGGGGTTTAAGGCCGGCAATCAGTTGACTTAAGGTATGCCCGGCTCCGGATGAAACACGGGGACTTCCGCCAGCAGAATGTGCACCGGCAATCTCCGGTACTACCATTAACTGACCACGGGCCTGGTTAAAAATAACCCGGTATAAATTCTTATTCATTCGTGAAATCCTTTTACTGGTCTTTTTTTAGTTATTCACATCTGCCAGAGACAGGGTTACTGATTTTACGGTTGAGCTAACTGAGCTAATGTTGACTCATCTTTGATAACAGGATGTTCCCCGTACCATTGCTCTCGCTCTAAACGCCGGGTATTTTTTCCATACCAGGTTTTAGTCTGATAATTTTTGGTTTTGTGATAAATCATGCGGCCAAAGTGTTCAGGAAAAATGATGTCAGTGACAATTCGCTTCATGGTTATCGAATGACCGAATGGCGCTATCCAGTCGTGGATCCATAAGCGTTCACCACTGATCCAGTCCTCTTCTCTGAACATCAGGAAATCTTCAGTAAAGTAGCGGTATTCTGCCTGCTCATTCATCCACGCCCACGACAGAAAAAACACCGGCTTATTGCCTTCACTGACTAAAACAAACTGCTGATTTTTAATAATGGGCAGTAACAGGGTCGGTAGCGTATTTAATGATGCGGTATTGTGTTGTGGGGAGTGCATCCATAACCAGACCGATGCACCCAGAACCTCCGCTTCATTCACTTCACCACCCAGCATCAACGGGGCGGTAATATGAAAGTTTCCATATTTCATCTCGTGCCTCCTTAATACTGCCAGTTAAGATTAAAGCCTAACGTCACCGGATCGGTTTTAAAGCCATCCGGTTTTGAGGTAGGAATACCGGCAAACAGGTCATAGCTGGTATTGAAGGCGTTACCTCTTAACCCCAGTACGGCCCCCGCCAGATGTTTCCCCAGCAGGTACTCACTTCCCCTGCCGCCCACTTCGCCGTAATCCAATCCTGCATAGAGTTCCTGAGACGGTAGCGGCGTTTGCCATGCCAGTTCATTACGGGTGAACCAACCCCGATCCGCTGACAGGCTCAGTTCGCCGTCATAACCTCTCACCGTATAGCGACCGCCAATGGAGAAGCGATCCTGTGAGGTCAGGCTGGTGGAGGAAGGAAGCTGGCGCTGGTACTGGCTGCGAAAGCTGAATTTCTGTTCAAACAGGCTGAAAGGCACGTCCAGATTGGCGGAAATCTGAGCTATCTTACTCAGGGCCGTCGCCAGACCGGTGTACTCTTCTGGTGCTGGCTGTGCGCCAAACCAGCGGGTACCCTGCTGATAACTCACCCCGGCATCCAGCGTGGCGGCGTAAATATAATGACGATGCTGTAAGCCCAGACGCCAGGCTGAAGTATTACGACGCTGAACTTCCACTTCGGTGTCGTTAATATAATTACGGGTCGATTTCAGCAGCACATCGTAAGTCAGGGTGGTTTTTTGTGAGGCATTACGATGCAACAAACGGCTCAGTCCAAAGGTCAGATTGTTGCTATCACCGCTGTAGTCATAATCCTCAATCAGGCCTGCTACTTTCTGGTTATAACTGTAGGCGCTGGTGGTGACATTAAATCCCCAGTAGCCATAAGGCACGGAGTAGTGAGCGGTATAGTTATGGCTACCCCGATCATTTTTCCATTGCAGGTCATGGCCGCCGGAAATATAGAAGGTATCGCTCAGAGAAAGTGGGTTATCCACATACAGGGTTAATCCCCCCTGATAACGGCCAGTACTGGTGGTGCCGGAATCATCTAAAGATGCACCCAGCCGCCAGTGACGGCTCTGCTTCCAACTGATAGCTAAATCGGTTTCTCCCGGCTCGGCGCCCGGCAGCATATTGACATCCGCCTGTGCAGTGGGCACTCGTCTCAGGTTCTCTACCCCTTGCTCAATATCTCGCAGATTGAGTAAATCGCCTTCAGATACCGGTAAGGTATTGAACATCTGAATATAACTGTCACTTTCCGAGGCAAACAGGATATGGCTGACTTTGCCCTCCATAATTTGCAGTTTCAGTTCACCGCTGTTTACGTCTTGCGGAGGGGCTAATACCCGGCTGGTGATATAACCTCGATCAACCAACCGATTTTGAATGGCGCTCATCAGCAAATTAATGCCTTTACCACCGATACAGTGCCCTTTAGCCTGATTGGCTACCCGCTGTAACATCAGCCAGTTGGTTAAATGTTCACTACCGCTTAACGTCACCTGATTGATGGTGATGCAGTTCGATTCTGAGGGGAACTGAGCAATCGCTGAACTACCCGCAGGCAGCTCCAGGCGCACATCAGGCTGTTCCGGCGCAAGTTGTTCTTCCAGTGCCTTCTGGCGTTCTTGCTGATTGATAATTTGCTGGTTATTGATGCTGTTCAACTCAGGCGCTGAATGAGCATAAAAAGTAAACGGCAGTAACGCGACTGCCCCCCAAAAATGCGAAAGCGTCCCTTTTCGATTGATGAGATTATGATTGTTTTTAAAGCACATACCCTGTCCGTGGTAAATTTATCCGTTATAAGAAATTAAGACGATAATTTCAGAAGGCCTTATTAAACGGCAGCCAACGACTAATAACAATAGGTTATTATTCTAATTTAACTTATACAACAGAGTATTATATGAGATGCACGTATTGTTTTTTCCGCCTGAAGATCATCCTTTCACAAGGAAAATGGCACTCAGAAAGGAGAAGAGGCGTTGCTGCAAAACAATAACTATCAGTATGATTAATCGAGGATTAATTTTAGAGTAAATTTGTAAACAATTATTTAAGGCGATAACGCAGGCTATGTTGCCAGGCACGTCTGACAAAAGTGGATCATGACATGTGAAAAACCCCGTACTCAAGCATTCGCTAAAATATGGGGTCAGTGATAACTATAACGAACCATCGGTCAGTTCAAATACATTATTTCCATAACCGATATTTCCTTCGCTCCAGACTATCCTCATCGTGCTCTGCCACTGACTCAATATTGGCATCACCGGAAGGTTGCATTCCGCCACCTGATGTTGATGCTGGCGATGCTGGCGATGCTGGCGATGCTGGCGATGCTGGCGATGCTGGCGATGCAACCTTGTACCAGTCTAAACGACGTGTCAATGTCATAATGACCGCCAATACCACAAACAGTAATCCGGCTCCCAACAGCAGGGCATTATCTTCAGATTGCAACAGGACATAGAGTACAGCGTATAAAATCAATAACCCGCCGGCAAAGCTGATACCGCGCCATACCCCTTTCAATACCGCACTTAAATAGAAACCAATCAGGCTGCTACAGCTTACTGCCGCAATGCAATAAGCCCAGGCAAAACCAATACGTTCTGAAAGCGCCAACAGAATAACGTAGAACACCATCAGGGCTGCTGCCACCAACAAG
Organism: Limnobaculum allomyrinae; assembly: GCF_016649425.1. Taxonomy (GTDB): domain Bacteria; phylum Pseudomonadota; class Gammaproteobacteria; order Enterobacterales; family Enterobacteriaceae; genus Limnobaculum; species Limnobaculum allomyrinae. Next base: position 30,217 of record NZ_JADRCR010000006.1, on the reverse strand, counting down.
TATTGCATAGGGTGAATCGATAACGACTTCAGTACTTCGAACAGGAAAAAGGCAACAAAAGTCATGCTGATAAACAGAATGGCATACTTCACGGTACGCGTGTTCAACTGATAATGATTAACCGGCTCAATAAAGCTGGTACTGAACGTTGGAAAACTCGATATCCTGCTGCCTTCACTGTATTCCGTTTCAGCATAGCTGTAAGAACCTGACGAACGCGCCTGAGCCTGGCTTCTGCGAATATCGCTCATATCATAACGGCCAAAGTTGTTATTGATATTATTAGCCAGCCAACTACTCTCCCAACTGGCGGTAAAGCCCTGCTCGGTAACTTCCCGTTTTTTCGGTAAGAACTGCCCAAGGAAATTCGGGTGTGGCCAGTTGCCGCTAAGATTAAACGTTGAGGTTGCCCCTACCGGCATTAGTGCCAGATGGCCAGTTCCCTGTAGAGAAACAGTAAATTCAAAATCCAGAGGCTGTGGCGATGTCAGTATCGCTTCCGGGAAAACAGCGTGCATCCCTTGAGGAAACTCTGTATAGCGCGTTCCCGCCTCAAATGCACTCTGATATTGATTAAGTTTGGCAGTAGGTACTGCGGTAATGCCGCGAGAATCCGCCAGAGCTAATACCAGATAAGGTTTTTCATAGATGATTTTGTCGTTATTAGTAAAGTTCACCTTGCCGAAGGTGCCTTTGAACTGTAGCTGACTCTGATAAACCTGAGTCTGATAAATACCCACCTTGCGTGGCTCTACATTGACACTGCCATTAACGGCTAAATCATCCGGCAAAAAGTAACTCTGCCCCTGTACCCGGTTAACTTTTTTTATCGTTTTTCCTTTTTTGGTGCCGTCGCTGACTAATTCAGTCTCAAGACGCACATAGGGAACGACTAATATCGGCCCTATCACCGTTTGTTCACCGCTGGTTCCATCCTTAATCTGGCTAATGACACTTTCCCGATATTGATTACGACCATCAATCATCTCCAGCACCATGCCAATAGGTACTAACATCAGTAACGTTAGCACTATAAGTACAAAAACTTTCCAAAATAACGTTGATTTAAACATCACCAAACACTCCTGTTCCCTATTATGAGGTCAGGATAAATGTGCTGCGTGAACAGATGATGATGTTGTGTGAAGGCAGTGTGAAGTAACAGGTTTATATCAAGTCAGATAACTTATTTTTCTTTCACCGGCAGAATGAAAATAGCTTTTGCTCCCCCCTGCTCACCGTTCACCAAACGAATGGTTCCCTGATGAATAGAGGCGACTTCCCGCACAAAACTAAGGCCCAAACCAGTACTTTTTTCTTTATCCGGACGGGGAAGAGAATAAAAACGGTCAAAGACTTTATCCAGCGCATACTCCGGCATACCCAGCCCGCTATCTGCCACAATAATTCGGTAATGTTTATCAATAAACTCACCGCTAATGGCGATCTCGCCCCCTTCCGGCGTAAAGTCCAAAGCATTATCTAACAAATTACTGAAAGCTTGTTCCAGCAACAGCTTATCGCCACGAACGCTGACCGGAGCATCAATCTGACTGGTTAACTGAATTTTACGGTGGGTAATTTGTGCCTCTTTGGCAGCAATAACGCTGTGTAATACTTCAGCCAGATCGACCGGTGCAAGCTCCTGACGAATTCGACTCTCAACCTGAGCCTGCTGAAGCATCCGGTCAACCAGCAGCTGTAGCCGTTCATTCTGCTGTTGAATATTGCTGATAAAGCGCTGAGCTACGGGTTTTGGTGGCATCTCCTGTAAAATCTCTGCCGCGCCACGAATGGCTGCCAGAGGGCTTTTTAGTTCATGAGTTAAGGTGTGGACATACTTTTCAATGTAATCCTTACCTTCCAGTTTAATTCGCATACTCTCCAGCGCACGAGCCAGGCTGGATAGCTCCGGGCTATCCATTTTCGGCAACGTCGGTGCATGACCATCGGCCACTTCACTGGCGTAACGAACTAATCGGGAAATAGAACGGTTAATCCACCAAACAAAGCCGGCTCCAATCACTAACGCAATACCCAATAATATGCCGCCTGCGATCTCCATCCGGCGTTCACTACGGCGAATGACTGGCTGCATGGTCTGATTGGGTTTGGAGACGGTTAACGACCCAATAATCTTACCGTCAGAGGATTTAATCGGTGCAGCGACATACATTACTGAAGTGCTTTCATCGTCAGGATCAAGACGGGTACTACGTGCGCCGTACTTTCCTCTGAGGGTCAGGTAGACATCATTCCAGCGCGAGTAATCCTGCCCCAGCGCTTCGCCGCTGGAATCAAATATGACTTTACCTTTGCTGTCAGTAATATAGACCCGATACTCCATACGATTTTTAACGATATGGTCAATCTGCGCACCAATCGGCGTACGATTAATATCAAAGAAAGCCTGAGCGATATGACCCTGGCTCAGATTGCGATTACGGATATCCTGCTCGGCAATTTGTGCCAGAAGGTTTGCGGTATCCACCATCATGCCTTCTGTTGCTCGCCGAACTCCGGGCTTCACTTCCTGAACAAAAATATTCATAACGAAGTAGGCGGCCACCGCCACAATCATAAAAAAGCCGAGCAATAATCGAAAACCGATTCTCATTTATCAGGGCTCAGGCTGTATCCCAAACCGCGATGGGTCTGAATCGGATTGGTTTCTTCTGAAATTGCGCGCAGTTTAGCTCTTAATGTTTTGATATGGGTATCCACGGTGCGATCCAGACTCTCTTCTGCATCCTGCCATACCAAATCCATCAGTTGCTGACGGGAGAATACCCGACGAGGTGATTTAATCAGCGTTCTGAGCAGCAGAAATTCATAGCGGGTTAGCAATAATGTCTGACCGCAGAAGGTGATAGTTGCACCCTCTTCATCCAGCCCAAATGCACCATAACTGGGTAACATACGCTGCTGTTTTTCCAGACGACGCAGGATAGTTCGAACACGGGCGCTCACTTCACGTGGAGAAAAAGGCTTGGCAATATAGTCATCTGCGCCAATTTCCAGACCAACAATACGATCCAGTTCTTCGCTACGGGCGGTGAGAAAAATCAGCGGCAAGTCAGCAGATTGAGCCAGCATACGACGGCACAGGTCAAAACCATTAATATCTGGCAACCCAACATCCAGAATAGCTAATGCAGGACGACTCTGATTCAAAGCCGCCAGCACCGGTTCGCCACGTTCAAACCAGCGAACGTCAAAACCATCCGTCTCTAGCGTATAGATTAGGGTATCCGCGATGCTTGCTTCATCTTCAACCAGCCAAATTAGTGACATAACCTTATTCCATATCCTTTCATCCAGGCTATCTGCGCTCTTTTCATCATTTTTTAATGCTTATTTTGTTGTTTATCAAGCTGAAGAAGATGAAAACGTAAGCTACTCCATGCTTCTGCATCCATACTGTCAATTGCCAGCCAGACTCGGCGGCGGGAGTACTTTCCGGAAACAGAAGCCAGCTTCAGCATAATACCCCACTTAAGCATCATCGGTTTGCCGGATAGGCGCCACTCCTCACGGTGCCACTGAACATCATAATTACTCAGCAGTATCATCTCCCCCTGCATCCGCTGTATATGACGCTGACTGCGCAAACAGTCAAAAATCACCAGAGTAACCAGCGTTAACCATAATGGCCAATAACCATCATTCCACGGGGAGAGCAACACCAATAGCACCAGAGCACCATGTATCAACAGTGAAATGCATTGGGTTTTCCAGGAAACCCGAATGTCACTATGCCAGAGAACTACGTTCGGCATTTTTCTTCTGAATCATTTTAATCATACGGGCCATATCCGCCTCTTCCGGTATCGCCTGATTCATTAACCAGCGATACAGTTGAGGATCTTCACATGACAGTAAACGAATAAATACTTGTTTATCCTCATCCGATAAGCTGTCATAGTCATTCTCAAAAAACGGCATGATGGCAATATCCAGTTCACGCATTCCGCGGCGACACGCCCAGTGAATTCGGGTTTTATTATTAATATCCATTATGACTCTTACTCATATCAGGTTACGTGGTGGTGTAGAGTAACAATTTGGCTCGGATTTGGGAAAGGCTACAGATAAAGTTAGCTTAAATTTGCCATAAAGATCGAAATTGTTGTGTCAAATCTGACTTATACTCGATAGAACATGGTGTTTACCCGGATTCAACATCAGGCCTTCACTAACGAAAAACTTTCCAGAGAAAGAACCACGATTCTTATACTGCATTTCGTTATTGTTAAGTAAACTATGCCACAGCTTAATGCCGCAATATGGCGGCCCCTGAATTTGTTATCCGGGCTCATCTGTATATCGTTCTATTTATGTTGGAGTACCTATGACTTATAAATCCCCACTACCTTCTCAGTTAGCCTGTCCATCCTCTGACTTGTCGCTGACACTCATCTCATTGGAAGACTGGGCTTTGGTGACCCTGAGCGGTGAAGATAATCGTAAGTACTTACAAGGGCAGCTCAGTAATGACGTGTTTGCCCTACAGCCGGATCGGCATCAGTTAACCGCTCACTGTGATGCCAAAGGAAAAATGTGGAGTGCTATTCGTCTGTTTCAATATGGCGATGCGCTAGCCTATCTGCAACGCAGCAGCGTATGTGAGACTCAACTCACTGAGCTGAAAAAATATGCCGTGTTTTCTAAAGTCACTATTGAACAGAAAAACGATGCGGTACTTTTGGGTGTCGCTGGTAGTCATGCCCGAACCATGTTGTCATCCCTTTATGCAACTCTGCCGGATGCCACCACGTCGGTAGTTCAACATGGTGATACCTGCATTCTACACTTCCCGCTGCCAACCGAGCGCTTCCTGGTTGTGACGACTCAAGATGAGGCGAACAGTTTATATGGTTATCTGCTGGGTAAAGCGGCACTAAACGATAGCCGCCAGTGGCTTGCGCTGGATATTGAAGCAGGTATTCCGGTAATTGATAGCGCCACCAGCGATGAGTTTATTCCTCAGGCCACCAATATTCAGGCTTTAGATGGCATCAGCTTCACCAAAGGCTGTTACAGCGGACAGGAGATGATTGCCCGTGCTAAATACCGCGGCGCAAATAAACGCGCTATGTACTGGCTGGCGGGTAAAGCACTGAGTCTGCCAAATACTGGCGACGATCTGGAATTGCAGTTGGGAGAAAACTGGCGTCGTACCGGTACTGTACTGGCCTCAGTCAAGCTGACGGACAACACCATTTGGGTACAGGCCGTATTAAATAACGATTTGGAGAGTGATGCCGTTCTGCGGGTAAAAGATGATGTAACCAGTCAGTTAGCTATTCAACCGCTACCTTATTCACTGGAAGAAGCAGACAAAGCGTAATATGTCATTGGCTTCCTGCAACGCAGCAGGAAGCCAAACGCTCATCAGGCAATATACAGATAAATAGCCAGAAAATGGCAAACGCTGCCACCCAGCACAAATCCGTGCCAGATAGCGTGATTAAACGGAATTCGTTTATTCACATAGAAAATAACACCAAGGCTGTAAATAACTCCGCCCACGGCCAATAACCCAACCGCCCCTACTGACAGCTTCACCGCCATCTGATAGATCACCACCAGAGAGAGCCACCCCATTCCCAAATAGGTCACCAGCGATACCACTTTGAAACGGTGAGTAAATGCTAACTTAAACAACACACCAATAAGAGCCAGACTCCAGATAACCACCATGAGTCCCTGCGCCAGTGGAGAGCCTAAACCCACCAGCAAAAAGGGGGTATAGGTACCGGCAATCAACAGATAAATCGCACAGTGGTCAAACACTTTTAGCCGACGCTTGGCGGCTTGATTGGGAATAGCATGATAAAGGGTTGAGGCAAGGAACAGCAGAATAATACTGCCGCCATACAAACTATAACTGGTAATTTCCAGGGAACCGGCATCTTTGCCGATGGCCTGAGTTAAAAGTAATACCAGCCCGACAATACCTAATATAAATCCAATGCCGTGGCTAATACTATTGGCAATCTCTTCGGCTACGGAGTAACCCTGTTTAACAGACGCTGACATACGGTGACCTTTTATTCAGGATAAAAACAACGTCGATAGTTTTCATATTCACAACCGATATCAGAGTATATGAGAATCATTTCAGTGTACACATGTAAGCTGAATATTTTATGTAAATCTGTAGAAATATTTACCGGAGGGAAACTGTTGAAAAAATATTCTGGTTTCAGCAAGCGTTATGTTTAAACACTAACGGCAGCCTTTTCAGGGGCTGCCGTTAGTTATTCGATAAGTTCTCACATCGTGAGCAGTCATCATTACAAATATTATTGGCCCGGTTCAGGATCCGCAATACCGCTGCCGTATCCCGCCATCTTGCCCAGCTTAATCACTATCGGTGAAAGCAACAGCAATGCAGCAAGGTTCGGTAACACCATCAAACCATTGAACATATCTGCCATTTTCCACACCAGCTCGACATTAAACAGTGAGGCAACAAAAATAAAGCAAATCACCAGGAACTGATAAATACGGACTGCCGATGTTGAGCTAAACAGATAACGCACGTTGTTCTCTGCATAATAATACCAACCGATAATGGTGGTAAACGCAAAGAAGAATAGCGATGCCGAGATAAACAAGCTACCGAAATGGCCAAACACATAGGTATAAGCCTGTTGTGTCACGGTAATTCCCTGACCGTGGAAAATACTCAGGAAAGATTCACCAACACGACCCGCTGCATCCCATTCCTTCATACCTGAAGTAATGATGACCAAAGCAGTCACGGTAACGATAACGCACACCACGAACACACCCATCATGGCAATAAAGCCCTGCTGTTCTGGTCTTGCTACCCGGGCAACGGCGTGAGCATGAGGCGTAGAACCCATACCGGCTTCGTTGGCAAACAGACCTCTGGCAATACCAAAACGCATCGCCTGCTGAATACCAATACCTACACCACCACCGACAACCGCCTGCGGATTAAATGCTGCGATAAAAATCGACTCAAAAGCGGGCAAAACATATTGGTAGTTAAATGCCAGAATAGTAAAAGCACCTATCAGATAGCAGATGGCCATAATTGGCACCACTTTCTCACTGAAAGAAGCAATGCTGCGAATACCACCGATAATCACCACACCGGCCACGATAGCCATGATCACGCCCATCAGCCAGTTTGGAACACCAAGAGAGCTGTTAAAGGCAGAAGCAATCGCATTGGACTGCACCATATTACCGATGAAGCCTAAAGCAAAAATAATCAGCACGGCGAAAACGCAGGCCAACCACTTACACTTTAAACCTTGCTCAATATAGTACGCAGGGCCACCAACGGTTTGTCCGTTTTTATCTTTGGTTTTGAATTTTTGTGCCAGAATGGCTTCAGCATAGATAGTAGACATCCCCAGAAAAGAGGAGACCCACATCCAGAAGATAGCACCCGGTCCACCAGCCAGAATTGCCGTTGCCGGCCCGGCCAGATTCCCTGTTCCTACCTGACCTGCAATGGCGGTTGCCACCGCCTGGAATGAACTCATCCCATGCTTGCCTGCTTTATCCCCTTTAAGCGACATGCCGCCAAACAGCGCTTTAACGCCGGAGCCAAAATGTCTAATCTGGATAAAACCTAAACGAATGGTGAAGTAGATCCCCGTTCCGCATAGCAGGAATATCAATAGATGGTCCCAGAGCAGGCTATTAACCCGATCGACCAGTTGCTCAAGTATCTCCATACTTTAGTTTCTCTTAGTTATGTTGTGTGTTTGCTTGCAATTTTTACGCGTGCGTTATCGCACGTCATTGTTGTATATGAGTAGTCTGTCACTTTTCTCACTTTGGCAGCCTGACATACCCAATCAAAACACCAAGGGAACGAACCTTGGTATATCAGTAAGATATGCAAGAGAGCGCTGCAAAATGACAGAGAAAGAAAACACCTCCCCATATTGCGGGAAATATAACACTAATAATCAAGCGTTGGATAGGGTTATTCCATATAAGCTGTTAGTACCACAATGCAATTATTAATATGCGTGATAGTGAAAATGATCACGTTTTCACCTTATAAGTCTGGCTAGTTTTGATATTAAGATTGATGATGCGTTACCAAAACAATGATATTAATCATTATCTGAGTCCAGATAATGGTTTCTCACCATACACCAGCTATCAGGGATGAAATCCATGCTTAAAAAAGCATTGTTGTTATGTACCATGATGTTGATAAGCGGTAATGTGCTGGCCGCTAATAGTGACTATGTCAATGCCTGTGCGGACATGCAGCAACAAACTAACTCAAAAATTACGCGCTCTCAGGCGATAAAGGTTTGTCAGTGTGTTGAATCTCGTCAGGAGAAAGATTTAGAAAAAATTCAGGCAATGAATAACCCAACACAGACACAGATTAAGAAAGTGATGGAAGATACTGCCAGATACTGTATTAAAAAAGCAGGGATCGCTAACAACAGTGGTAAAACCAACAGCGCATCAAACGAAGACGAGAGTAGCCAATCCGGGAACAGCACAACCACGAAACCGGGTGGGAAAATCGGAGGGATCACTATTCGTGGCATTCGCTGACGGACGATTTAATACAAGATACAAAAGAGATTCCGGCCGCACACAAAATTAATCATCACGGCCGGAATACCCACAAGCTTACCGATATTCCCCCACCGGCACACAAGAACAGAATAAGTTTCTGTCCCCGTACACATCGTCCAAACGTTTTACCGTTGGCCAGTATTTATTATGGAACACGGCCTGAGACGGGAAAACCGCCAGATCCCGACTGTAAGGGTGGTTCCACTCATGTACCAATTCACCCTGAACATGCGGTGCATTCACCAGTGGATTGTCATTCAGCGGCCACTCTCCGGAATGTACCCGGCGGATTTCACTGCAAATGGCCAACATGGCATCAATAAAGCGGTCTAACTCCACCTTACTCTCTGACTCAGTTGGTTCTACCATTAATGTGCCCGCTACCGGGAACGACATGGTTGGTGCATGGAAGCCATAATCAATCAGTCGTTTAGCAATATCCATTTCGGTAATGCCGCACTCCTCTTTTAACGGACGAATATCCAGAATACATTCATGAGCCACTAAACCATCTACACCAGAATAGAGCACCGGATAGGCATCTTTTAGTCGGCGGGCAATATAGTTAGCGTTCAAAATCGCTACCTGACTGGCCATTTTCAGCCCCTCAGCCCCCATCATATGAATATACATCCAGCTGATTGGCAGAATAGAAGCACTGCCAAACGGTGCCGCTGATACAGCCCCCTGATGAGTGATTACCCCTTCCAGATGCACTACGCTGTGTCCCGGAACAAACGGCGCTAAATGTTTCTTCACGCCAATAGGCCCCATGCCCGGCCCACCGCCGCCGTGAGGAATACTGAAGGTTTTATGCAGGTTAAGGTGCGAAACATCAGCGCCAATATAGCCCGGAGTGGTAATACCAACCTGTGCGTTCATATTGGCGCCGTCCAGATAAACCTGACCGCCAAACTGGTGCACGATGTTACACACTTCACGGATAGTCTCTTCATACACTCCGTGAGTGGATGGATACGTCACCATAATGCAGGAGAGTTCATCACCAGACTGTTCCGCTTTGACTCTTAAATCTTGTAAATCTACGTTTCCCTGCTTATCGCAGTCCACCACCACGACCGTCATACCGGCCATTTGAGCGGATGCCGGGTTAGTCCCATGAGCAGAACTTGGGATCAGACAGATATGACGATTTCCCTGGCCGCGACTTTCATGATAGCGACGAATAGTCAGCAATCCGGCATATTCCCCCTGAGCCCCGGAGTTAGGTTGCATACATACCGCATCGTACCCAGTGATCTGCGCCAGCCATTGGGATAATTGACCTAACAAGATCTGATATCCCGTTGCTTGTTCTGGCGGACAGAATGGATGCAGCTCGGCAAATTCTGGCCAGGTAATAGGAATCATCTCAGCAGCAGCATTCAGCTTCATTGTACAAGAGCCCAATGGGATCATCGCCTGATTCAATGCCAGATCTTTACGCTCCAGACGATGCATATAGCGCATCATCTCGGTTTCGCTGTGATAACTGTTAAATACCGGGTGAGTCAGAATCGGAGTCTGACGTAATAACGCCGCAGGAATACTCTGGCTTTGGGTGATACATTGGCGATCTAATGCGTCTATATCGATATCGGCATGGTCACCGCACAAAATATCGAACAGGATATTCAAATCGTCTACTGTGGTTGTCTCATCAAGACTGATACCTACTGCACTATCAAGATCCGCCCGCAGGTTAACGCCAAAGCTCAGTGCACGAGTTAACACCGCCGCTTTATCTGCCACTTCCACGCACAGGGTGTCAAACCAACTTTGGTGACGAAGCTTAAGCCCTTTTTGTTGTAATCCTGCCGCCAGAATATCGGTTAACCGATGGATACGCTGAGCGATACGTTTAAGCCCTGTCGGCCCATGATACACCGCATAAAAACCAGCGATATTGGCCAGCAACACCTGTGAAGTACAGATATTGGAGTTGGCCTTTTCGCGACGAATATGCTGTTCTCTCGTCTGCATTGCCATACGCAGTGCCGTGTTACCGGCAGCATCTTTGGATACACCAATAATTCGCCCCGGCATGGAACGTTTAAACTCATCACGACAGGCAAAAAACGCGGCATGCGGGCCACCATATCCCATAGGGACACCAAAACGCTGGGAGGAACCAAACACTACATCAGCCCCCATCGCAGCAGGAGATTCCAGCAATACCAGTGACATAATGTCCGCTGCCATGCAGGTAATAACCCCACGCTGTTTTAACTGCTGCAATAACGCACTGTCATTATGTAGCTCACCGGTAGTTCCGGTCAGTTGAACCAAAGCACCAAACAGATCGCTATGGTTCAGTACATGATCGGCTGGCCCGACAACCACATTAAAGCCAAAAGCCTCTGCGCGAGTTTTAACGACATCAATAGTTTGCGGATGAACATCTTCAGCCACAAAGAAACTGTTTGCCAGCTTCAATTTACTGGCGCGTTTAGCCATCGCCATAGCTTCTGCCGCGGCGGTTGCCTCATCCAGCAGTGATGCGGAAGCTAAATCTAAACCGGTGAGATCTTGAGTCATCTGCTGGAAATTGAGTAACGCTTCCAGACGCCCCTGAGAGACTTCCGGTTGATACGGAGTATAAGCGGTATACCAACCCGGGTTTTCCAGCATATTGCGTAAAATAACAGGGGGAGTCAGTACGGCGTTATAGCCCATACCAATATACGATTTATAGCGTTGGTTTTGTGCTGCAATAGCTTTAAGCTCGGCCAATGCCTGATGTTCCGTCTGGGCATCGCCGGTTGCCGGAGGATGAGGCAATTGAATATCGGCAGGGACAATAAACTGAGTTAACTCATCAAGACTTTTTGCCCCAATAATGTCCAGCATTTGCTGACGCTGCTCTGCGGATGGACCAATATGGCGCTCAATAAAAGATTCGCCATACTCAAGCTGTTTAATTGTTCGATTCATTGGATAACCTTCCTGAATTTATTCGATAAGGCCGCCATGCCTGATATCGGCTGATACCTGTAAAGGAATAGAGAAATAGCGAAAATAAAAGCAAAACGCCCTGTCGTTAAGATACAGGGCTCTTTATCAATTACTCGTCATCCAACGTTGCCAGGTAAGCTGCCGCATCCAATAAACTGTTGAGCTCATTAATGTCATTGGCTCTGATTTTAAACAGCCATCCTTCAGCGTATGGCTCACTGTTAACCAATTCTGGTGCATCACTCAGTTGCTCATTTACTGCTATCACTTCACCGCTGAGAGGCGCATAAATATCTGAGGCTGCCTTTACTGACTCAGCAACCGCACACTCTTCACCAACGGAAACGTCGTCGCCAACATCCGGGAGTTCAACAAATACCATATCACCCAGCAAATGTTGAGCATGGTCAGTAATTCCAACGGTATACACACCCTCTTGCTCTTCACGCACCCATTCGTGAGACGTCGCATATTTCAAATCAGCAGGTACATTACTCATGTCGTTCTCCATTTTTTATGGCTATTTTCAACTGACTTTGTTTAATTCAGTGGTTCAGGATAATTAATCTGGCTTATTCAGTAGGTGCCAGCAGCGATTTGCCGTTACGTACAAATCCGGGTTTAACCACCCGCACCGGCATTTCACGATTGCGAATTGGCACGATGGCTACATCACCAATACCTTGCGGAACCCGCGCCAGAGCAATACTACAACCCAATGTCGGGGAGAAAGAACCGCTGGTAATCACTCCCTGATGCTCTTTACCCGCCGCATCACAAAACATCACTGGTAACTCATTACGCAAGACGCCTTTTTCCGTCATAACCAGTCCAACCAACTTATCAGTGCCTTGCTTACGCAAAACCTCTAACCTTGCACGGCCAATGAAATCACGATCCGCAGGTTCCCAGGCAATGGTCCATCCCATATTGGCAGCCAGAGGAGAAACCCCTTCATCCATCTCCTGACCATACAGGTTCATTCCCGCTTCCAGACGCAATGTGTCACGGGCGCCTAAACCACAAGGCTTTACTCCTGCGGCCATCAGTTTCTGCCACCAGTCATCCAGTTGACTGGCGGGCATCATCAGTTCATAGCCCTCTTCCCCGGTATATCCGGTGGTAGCAATAAACAGATCGCCGGACTGAATGCCGAAGAAGGGTTTCATCTGGCTAACCGCCTGACGCTGTTCATCCGTCAGTAAGGTGGCTACTTTTTGCTTCGCCTCTGGCCCTTGCACTGCAATCAAGCCCAGGTCTTCACGCACACGAATTTCAACGGCAGAGGGTTTGGCATGCTCGTTGATCCATGCCAGATCTTTTTCTCGCGTCGCGGAGTTCACAATCAAGCGGAAAAAATCGTCTGCCAGAAAATAGACGATCAGATCGTCAATCACGCCCGCCGAAGCATTCAACATTGCACTGTATAGCGCTTTACCGGGCTGAGTTAACTTGACGACATCGTTTGCTAACAGATAACGAAGAAATTCTCGGGTATTAACGCCATGCAAATCCACGATGGTCATATGGGAAACGTCAAACATACCAGCATGCTGGCGTACGGCGTTATGTTCATCGATTTGTGAACCGTAGTTCAGTGGCATCATCCAACCATGGAAATCAACCATGCGGGCGCCACAGGTGAGGTGTCTATCGTACAGAGGGGTCTTATTGGTCATTGCGTCCTCTTTAAATACTTCAGGGTGAATCCCGTAATAGATAAATCGGGTGCCAAAAGCGGCATCTGACTTCATGTAATAATAAGTTAACGTAATTGTTAATAATTATCGCAACATGTGAACAATTGCTATGATGCAGCAGTTTTGATTCATAAACTGCGTTTTTCTGCACAGAAATCAGTATTGGTTTTATTAAAGTTCGATAGAGATTAGAGAGAAATATTTAATAACTATTTAATTAACAAATAGTTGAATCAATATTCAGATTAGATAAAGTAATGCTGAAACATTCAGAAGATTAGAATTTTTCATACCTGAACCACAATTTGCCCTCTCAGCTTTTCTAAATTTTTACTGTATTCATCACTACCCAATACCCAACTGTACTTACCCCCCGGCATAAGGCTCAATATCTTCTGCTTTTTAGTATATGATTACGGCTATTAAACGCACCACTTTCAGCCATACATGCACCGTTCTATCGCCATGTTGGCGGCGGTTCATCAGGGAAGTGTTCGCCTCGTCATAAACGAAGATATGGGAAGTTACAATACGTTTTATGAAGAAAAAAGCTAAGGTCAGCAGCTCAACTGCCACGCCATCGTCTCTGCAGCAGACGGTGACAGAATTAATTAATGCCGGAAAAACTGAAGAGGCCTTGAAAAAAATTCAGGTTCGGTTGATGTTTGCCCCTAAAGACACCTGGTTTTTACATGAAGCTGCACGTCTTTACCGTCGTAGTGAAAAACTGGATGAGGCTGAACGTTATTACTTACGAGTGTTGGCCGTGAACCCACACGATCTCGGCTCATTAAACGGACTCGGTCTTACCTACTACGGTCGCGAAGACTTTGCCAATGCAGAAAAATACTATCAGATGGCGTTGTCGGTATTACCTTCTTATGCCGGCTGCCGTAATAACTACGGTATTATGCTGCATAAAATAGATCGCTATCAGGAAGCAGCTGAACAGTATCAGTTAGCCTTAGAAGCAGACCCAAACCATCTGGAGGCTCGCTTCGGACTAAGTTCAGTATTGGCCCATATGCAGCAGTTGGAACCCGCTGCTGAACATATGCGCCGTCTTTTAGAACTCTCGCCACAAGATGCCCGAACTCAATGCACCTTAGGCATGGTTTTAATGCAACAAGGAAATTTTGAACAGGGTTGGGCGCTATACCGCAGTCGTTATAGTAAAAATAACCCTCACCGTTTTGTGAATCTACCATCAATTAACCGCCCCTATTGGGAAGGTGAAGATCTGACCGGCAAAGCCATTTTGGTTCATACGGAACAGGGAATGGGGGATGAAATACAATTTTGTCGCTTCGTCACTCGCCTGAAGCAGGAAAAAGGCGCATCCGCAGTTTATCTGATGTGCCGCCCGGTGCTGTATGCTCTGATGCAATCACTGCCTAATATCGACGGTGTTATCGTATTAGATAAAGATAATCCTGCCACATTACCGGAATTTGACGTCTGGAGTTTGCTGCTGGACTTACCGCGACACTTTGTTAACAGTCAGAACCCTTTCGCCCTGCAACCACCTTATGTGTTTGCTCCCCCTCAGATACCAGAACAATGGCGTTTGCCTTCGGCAAGTTCCCGTTGTTTACGTGTAGGCTTGGTATGGAAAGGTTCATCTCAGCACGCTAACGATCGCAACCGCTCTTTAGCCAGTTTGTCAGTACTGCATCCGCTATGGTCAGTGCCTGATATTGAATGGATCAGTTTGCAGAAGGGAGAAGGCGAAGATGAAGCTCTTAATGCACCGGCAGAGTTCCCAATTCTGGCCTTAGGCCATCAGGTAACCAGCTATGCAGATACCACAGCAATTATCGAACAATTGGATCTGGTGATTACCGTTGATACTTCTGTTGCGCACCTTGCCGGAGCCATGAACAAACCATGTTGGGTAATGCTCCCGGCCTTTGCCATTGACTGGCGATGGATTAAGGGACAGGAAACCTCCCCTTGGTATCCGGCGATGCGTCTATTCCGTCACAGCGACGAAAAATCATGGGCAGAAGTCATTGGTCGCGTTCGCGATGCCTTAGCCCAGTGGCATGACCAACAGACTAAGGCCTAATCACCAAAGATAACGCTGGCAGTGCTCTATAACGGGCTTGCCAGCCAGTCTGGTAAATCGCGCAACCCCATGGCCTGATGAACCAGATGGGGTTTTACCCCCGGTAGAGTATCCGCCAGTTTCAGTCCGATATCCCGAAACAGTTTTTTGGCCGGATTATCACCATCAAACACATCCCGGAAACCCTGCATTGCCGCCAGCATCATCGCCGCACTCTGCTTACGGCTGCGCTCATACTTTCGCAAATAGAGATAATTACCTAAATCTTTACCCTGCTTCTGTAAGCGACGAATCTCTTCTGTCAGGCAGGCTGCATCCATAAAACCAAGGTTAACACCCTGCCCGGCCAGCGGGTGAATGGTATGCGCTGCATCACCAACCAGTGCCAATCGATGAGCGGCAAAGCTGCGCGCATAGCGAGCCGTTAAAGGGAATATCGCTCTGTCACTCACCACATGGCAACGTCCCAAGCGGTTATCAAAAGCAATGCCAAGCTGATGATTAAAATGTTGTTCATCCATTTGCTTCATTTGCTCAGCTTTTTCCGGCGGTAACGACCAGACAATTGAGCACAAATCTGATTGCCATAGCGGCAGGAAAGCTAAAATGCCATCGCCATGAAACACCTGACGGGCACAATGTTGGTGAGGTTCATCAGTGCGAATGGTGGCGACCAAAGCATGATGACCGTAATCACGGAATGTCAGGGGAATATCTGCATGTTGACGCACCCATGAGTTAGCACCATCGGCACCGACCACCAGACGGCCACTTAACATTCGGCCATCCTCCAAAGTGATAAAGGCTTCGTTTTCACCTCTGACCACTTGTTTAAGCCGGGCGGGCGCCAGCAGAGTAATATCGCCACTGCTATTGGCTTTGTCCCACAGCGCTTTATGAATCACATCATTTTCAATAATGTGTCCCAAGTGGGTATAGCCATAATCTTCTGCCTTAAAAGCGATACGACCAAAGCTGTCCCTATCCCAAACATCCATGGCGGAATACGGGCTAAGACGTAAAGCCTCAATACCTTTCCATACGCCAAGATAATCAAGAAAGCGCTCACTGGCAGCATTGATCGCGGAAACCCTCAGGCTTGGTTCAGTAGACAGGGATTCATCCGGCAATTGATTTTCAACAATGGCAATACGCAGACCGCTGCCCTGTAATCCACAGGCCAGAGAGAGTCCAACCATACCGCCACCGGCAATTACTACATCATAAGAGTGCATGAACGCTTGTCCTATCGTTTAACCCAGCCAAGGGTTCTGTGTGCCAGAGGCAGCCGAAGTAATTCACAGCTGTCCATGGACATTAATCCAAGATTTCTTGCCACTACCAGTGGCCCATAACGATTAGCAAACAGGTGAATTAAACCATCCGTCAGGCCAATGGTTGCCTGTCGATCTGGCTGGCGACGCTGGCTATAACGACGCAAGACACCATAACTTCCCGGATCTTCCTGCTGTTCAACTGCCTGGGATAATGTCTCGGCCAGCGACATCACATCACGTAACCCTAAATTAAACCCCTGTCCGGCAATAGGATGCACCGTTTGTGAAGCATTGCCAACCAGAACCAAACGATGGCTGACCGGCTGACGTGCGGTGCGCAAACGTAATGGATAGCTGCTCCGCTGCCCTGCCGACACGATTTCTCCCAGGCGCCAGCCAAAAACCTGCTGAAGTTGTTTAACAAAGGTTTGATCGTCCCATGCCATGGCCTGCTGCTGTTGAGCCTGTTCCATACACCACACCAGCGACATACGCCCTTTTGACATAGGCAACAATGCCACCGGCCCCTGAGGTGTAAAACGCTCAAAGGCTTTTCCCTGATGGGGTAAGGCGGTAGTGACATTCGCGATCAACGCGATTTGCTGGTAATCCTCTTCGCTCCACTCCATCCCCAGCGCAGTAGCTACTGAGGAGAAAGAACCATCCGCCGCGACCAAAAGCGCAGCCGACAAGTTTTGGCCATTATCTAATGTTACCTGAACCCGGGTGGTATCACGTTGAGTCTCTACTACCTTAGCCGGGCAATGCAAAGTGACATTAGGCGCTTTCTTCAACAGGGAAAACAGTCGATTACCAACATTGTGCAGTTCCACTACTTGCCCCAGTGCTGGCAAAGCATAATCATCAGAGTGTAATGTTACCATGCCACTATGACCACGCTCGGTCACCAGCACCGTTTGAATTGCCGTTGCACAATCCGCCAGTGCAGGCCAGATACCAACGCGAGCCAATTGCTGGCAGGTTCCCTGAGCTAGCGCAATGGCGCGAGCGTCAAACCCTGGGTGTTCTGCATTCTCGGGCAGTACCGCTTCGACTAAATCAATATGGATGCGGCCTTTACTCAGCGTTGACAGCGCTAAAGCCAGCGTTGCTCCCGCCATGCCACCGCCAACAATAATCACCGAATTCATTGCCGAGCTCCCGCCATCAGGGCTTCAATATCATCCGGATCTTTCACCACGCCTGCAGTTAAAATTTCACAACCCTGCTCAGTAATTAAAATATTATCTTCAATACGAATCCCAATACCGCGGAACTTAGCGGGTACATCCGCATCGGGGGCAATATACAGCCCCGGTTCTACAGTCAGTACCATTCCCGGCTCCAGCAAGCGATCGCGAGTGGAAGAACCATAATTACCTACATCATGAACATCCAACCCCAGCCAGTGACTCAGACCATGCATATAAAAGCGCTGATGAACTCTGTCTGCCATCAGTTGTTCCACATCACCCTCCAGTACACCAGCTTCCACCAGACCTTGTAACATAATACGGATCACTTGCTCATTGGCATCGCGAATACTGCGTCCTGAGGTAAGCAATGAAATGGCTTTATATTGAGAGGCTAATACGATGTCGTAAATGGTGCGTTGCGCCGGGCTAAATTTACCATTAATTGGGAAAGTGCGAGTGATATCTCCCGCATAGCCATAATATTCACACCCGGCATCGATCAGTACTAAGTCACCCTCTTTTAGCGGTGATTCATTTTCGGTGTAGTGAAGGATGCAGCCATTTTCACCACCGCCAACAATGGTATTGTAAGCCGGATAACGGGCTCCGTGACGGGTAAACTCGTGGTGAATTTCGGCCTCAAGATGATATTCAAACATGCCGGGACGGCATCGCTCCATGGCTCTGGTATGGGCTTTAGCCGTAATTTCACCCGCTTTACGCATTACCACAATCTCTTCCGGTGACTTAAACAGGCGCATTTCATGTAGCCATGGGCGCCAGTCCGTCATGGTTGCCGGTGCGCGTAAGTTCTGGCGGCTGCCATTACGTAAAATATCCAGCGCCATAAATACGATGCTATCTGCATAGTCATACTGCCCCTGAGCGTGGTACACCACGTCAAGGCCATTAAACAATAAATGAAGTTGCTGATGGATATCATCATAAGGTAGTGCGCGATCGATACCCAGTTTTTGCGGAGCTGCATCCTGCCCCAGGCGGCGCCCAAACCAGGTTTCCGCATTTAAATCACGCACCCGATTAAATAGCACACTGTGGCTGTGGGTTTCATCGCTTTTAATCAACACTAACGCTGCTTCCGGCTCGTTAAAACCGGTGAGATACCAAAAGTCGCTAT
The DNA here is from genome assembly GCF_016649425.1 of Limnobaculum allomyrinae. Taxonomy (GTDB): domain Bacteria; phylum Pseudomonadota; class Gammaproteobacteria; order Enterobacterales; family Enterobacteriaceae; genus Limnobaculum; species Limnobaculum allomyrinae. The sequence goes on along the minus strand of NZ_JADRCR010000006.1, from coordinate 11,291 downwards.
TCTGACGGAAAGGATATTCTGAATCCGCACTGCGGGTTCTTTCCGGCGCAGCAAAAACAATCGCCGCACTCCCCGGCATCATCTTTGATAGTAGAGCCTGACGGCGGCGCTGGAATTCAGATAACGTAATCATAGTTGCTGTCCTTTCGCGTTCGGATTAATGAAAATTTTATGCGACTGTTGCAAATTGCCACCGAGCCCAGCCGAAAGACCGGTTGTATTTTGGTTCGGAGAGCGTCGGGACTGGCCCTCCGATGAACTTCTTTTACTGTTGGCTACGGTGGATATTCCGGCCGTAAAAGCCAAAATGTTCATATTATCTCTGTGCTCGGCCGGTAGGGCCATATACTCAGCTTTAGAGAGCGTCGGGCCTAGCCCGCCTACGGGCACTTCGTTGGCTTACGCCAAGTCGCCCCCCACGGCGGCCTCTCCCTCCGATTAGCAATGCTAACGGCCAATCCGGTATTCCATTCGGGCATTTATTTTTTATCTTTAGCCCTTTGCCCTTTGCCCTTTGCCCTTTGCCCTTTGCCCTTTGCCCTTTGCCCTTTGCCCTTTGCCCTTTGCCCTTTGCCCTTTGCCCTTTGCCCTTTGCCCTTTGCCCTTTGCCCTTTGCCCTTCAGGTTAAAGCATCCGAATGTTGCCTCAGCCAATAAAAAAGTAGCACGACCAACATGGATGTTGGTCGAGGCGCGGCGACGTCGGGAGCGGCTCTGCGCCGGTGCGTCAGCTTTTTTATTGGCTGAGGTTGCCGCCGCAACGCGGCGGTCAACAGTCGGCTGCGCAGGCGCGGGGAGTGCAGAGGGGCGTTCGCCCCAACGCCCCTCTGCTCGACGCAAGCACCGCTGCCGAGACAAACACAGCACATAAAGCGGCGAAACTTACACTGAACCAAACATTCAAACAACGACGTCGGGGGCGGCTCTACGCTGCTGTGTCAGCTCTTAAAGCAGCAAAATTCACACCGAACCAAACATCAAAACATTAATGTAATACCGGCTTCTCCACCCCAACCGTCCCCGGCTTAACAAACTCGTTATGACACAACATTGCCGCCATTCTTACATACTCATGAATCTCTGCCAGTGAGCGTTCCAGCTCATCCTGGTCTTCGTCTTCTTCATACCCTAACTGAGCAATATTACGCAGGTCATCAATCGCTTCGCCGGTTTCCCCTTTTACTTGCGCCAGTTTAGGTTGCATCATTCCCAGCCCCAGCAAAAAATGGTTAACCCAACCTGACAGGGCATCAATTCGGTCAAAAACCGAGCTTTCGTCATCGGGTACCAACAAGTCGAAGTCAAAACCTTCATCCTCCAGATCCTGCTTGGTCACATCATATAATTGCGTCACCATATCCTTCAGAGGGTAACCAAACGCAATACCTTCATTGGTCAAGTCATGAACCATCACTGTCCAGCTACTATCATTGCTGCCACCACACAGTAAACCACTAATCAAGCCATGCATTTCTGATGCAGTCATTCCGATATGGTGCTGTGCTAACGTTGTATTCAGTGTTTGATAAGAGGGGAGCATGTTCTCGGCCATCATGAGTGATTCACCACCATAGGTAAGGTCAGATAAGTTAATGCTATGCTACCATCAACCGCAGATCTGATTCCATAAAAGGCATAAATCTTAGGTACTTTCTCTCTGTATTTGTCAGGAGAATATCTATCTTTTAATCATAGTCTGAAGGTACCGCCCCACACAAAGCGATAGTTTGGTATAATGGCCGTAGTTTGTTAGATTAGTGATATCTGTTTTATTTATTCGTCTCTTAGTTGATTGGGTCCTGCGGGTTTTCCATACAAAGAGCACAGGTCGAAATTCGGCAGGAAGGTGACATGTCAGCACAACCGGTAGATTTACAAATTTTCGGCAGATCGTTACGGGTAAACTGCCCGCCAGAGCAAAAAGAAGCTCTGAATAAGGCCGCAGAAGACTTGAGTCAACGCTTACAGGACTTGAAAGTTCGTACTCGCGTGACTAATACAGAACAGTTGGTTTTTATTGCCGCTCTGAATATTAGCTATGAGCTGGCGCAGGAAAAAAATAAAACCGATGATTATGCTAAAAATATGGAAGAGCGAATCCGCACGTTGCAGCATACAATTGAACAAGCTTTAGTCGAACAGAACCTGATATCGAAACGTCAGGGTGCAAAATTTGAATAAAACACATATACTCTTTCATAAATGTTGTTATAGTTAATGTGTGGTTGGTCAAACAGATTAACTAACCAAGAATCATAGAAAACGTAGTGTACGGTTTCTGAAAAAATTCTCTGAGGTGTGCGTTATCGGGCCAGTCCCCTGAGCCGATATTTCAAACCAACAGAATGTGGATTCCTACAATTTGTGTGCATGCCCGGTCCGTCCGGGAAGCCTGATAACTGTAAATTCATGTTCACCTTGAACCAAGGGTTCAAGGGTTACAGCCCGGGACGGCACCTCGGAGTCCTCTCTTCACTGTTCATCCTTTGATATAAGCGTATCCGGTATGACTTTTGAGATTTCCGCTCGTCAAATCCTCAGAAAGAAAATTCGCCAACAACGCAATAACTTAACCCCGGAACAACAACATTCAGCCGCTCAGATACTGTGCCAAAAGTTGTGTGAACATCCTAAAATTAAATCAGCTCAGCACATCTCTCTGTTTCTCTCTTTTGACGGTGAAATCGATACCCGCCCATTAATTCAGGCACTTTGGCAACAAAATAAATCGCTTTATCTACCGGTTCTACACCCTTTTAGCCCTGGTCATCTGTTGTTTTTACACTACACACCAGAAACCCCGATGATTTCACACCCTTTTGGCATTCAGGAACCCCGGCTGAACGTTCAGTCGGTTTTACCCGTGTCACAGCTGGATGTGATTATTACACCGCTGGTTGCTTTTGATGCACAGGGAAATCGTTTAGGAATGGGCGGCGGCTACTACGATCGCACATTAAAACAGTGGCGCAATAACGGCTCCTGGCCCATCGGGATTGCCCACGACTGCCAGCAGGTTGAAGCTTTACCTTGTGAAGACTGGGATATCCCTCTGCCAGAGATTATTACTCCCTCTCGTGACTGGCGTTGGTAAAGATCATATCAGGCAAAACGGCAAAATAAAGGCGGCTAATCAGCCGCCTTAGTCATTATCGATTCCGATTAGAACAATAGTCTTGCACGAATGGTGCCCTGAATCGATTTCATGTGCTCCAGCGCTTCATCTGAACGATCGGTTTCCACATCGATAACTACATAGCCAATATCATTATTGGTTTGCAGGAACTGAGCGGCGATGTTGATGCCCTCTTCCGCAAAGATATGGTTGATCTGATTCAGAACCCCTGGGCGGTTTTCATGAATATGCAGTAAGCGGCTGACATTTTCACTTGGTGCCGGCAGGGACACTTCCGGGAAGTTAACCGCTGAAAGCGTTGAGCCGTTATCAGAATATTTCGCCAGTTTGCCAGCCACTTCATTACCAATGTTGGCCTGTGCTTCCTGTGTCGAACCACCGATATGCGGCGTTATTAACACATTATCAAAAGCGGTTAATGGTGATTCAAACGGATCCTGATTGGTTGCAGGTTCGGTTGGGAATACGTCCAGAGCGGCTCCTGCAATATGATTACTTTCCAATGCGCTACACAGCGCAGGAATATCCACTACCGTACCACGTGAAGCGTTGATCAGCACCGCTCCAGGCTTCATCAGCGCCAGCTCTTTATGGCCCATCATATTCTTGGTGCTGGCGGTTTCTGGTACGTGTAACGTCACCACATCGCTCATGTTTAACAGATCGGATAAATGACGTACCTGAGTTGCATTTCCCAGTGGCAATTTGTTCTCAATATCGTAGAACATTACGTTCATACCGATAGATTCCGCCAGAATACCCAGTTGGGTTCCGATATGACCGTAACCAATGATCCCCAGGTTTTTACCCCGGGCTTCAAAACAGCCAACCGCCAGCTTACACCACTCACCACGATGAGCTTTGGCGTTAGCCTCAGGAATACGGCGCAATAACAGTAGAATTTCCCCTAACACCATCTCTGCAACGGAACGAGTATTGGAGAATGGTGCGTTAAACACAGGGATACCACGTTTAGCTGCCGCATGCAGATCCACCTGATTGGTACCGATACAGAAACAACCAATGGCAACCAGCTTCTCTGCTGCCGCCAGAATGTCTGCGCTTAAATGGGTGCGGGAACGAATACCGACAAAGTGCGCATCACGAATCGCGACTTTCAGCTCTTCATCATCTAATGCACCTTTATGGTATTCAATATTGGTATAGCCTGCTGCACGCAGGTTCTCAACCGTACTTTGGTGAACACCTTCCACCAGGAGAAACTTAATTCTCTCTTTTTCCAACGATACTTTTACCATCTGCTGAACCTTGCCCTAGTGATTATTATATAGACCCTGTCTAACCAACATATCAAAAATAGAAGTTACAGCAATACAATCGATTGCTTATATATCAGTAGAAGGCGTAAGTGAATGTTTTAATTTAGGTGGTTTATCCTGCCTCTGATAAGGACGGGCAGCTTGTTAACATCACAAAAACGCTAAGTGTGACATATATCACCAAATTAATATTTTTTTAATTATATGTAATAATTTTTGAATATTTCCCCGAATTTTATAGGGTTATATAAAATTCGGGGCATCACATCATTATGACTCGATGACTTTGACACCATCAGCGGTACCAATCAACGCCACATCAGCACCGCGGTTAGCAAATAATCCTACGGTTACGACACCAGCGATACTATTAATCTTATTTTCCATCGCCACTGCGTCCATAATTTTCAGATTGTGTACATCCAGAATAATATTGCCATTATCAGTAACCACACCCTGACGATACTCTGGCATACCGCCCAGTTTAACCAGTTCCCTGGCAACATAAGCTCTGGCCATAGGAATCACTTCCACTGGCAACGGGAAAGCCCCCAAAATATCAACCTGCTTAGAGCTGTCAGCAATACAGATAAATTTCCGAGAAATCGCCGCAATAATTTTTTCTCTGGTCAGTGCTGCACCCCCACCCTTGATCATTTGCATATGACCATTAATTTCATCGGCACCATCAACATAGATATCCAGCGAATCCACATCGTTACAGTCGAAAATTTGGATTCCCAATTTTTTTAGTTTGGCCGTTGAATCATTAGAGCTGGAAACCGCCCCTTCGATTTGGTCTTTTATTGAACCTAATGCATCAATAAAATGCGCCGCCGTTGAGCCAGTTCCGACACCTACAATGGTTCCCGGACGCACATACTTCAGAGCCGCCCAGCCGACTGCTTTTTTCAGTTCATCTTGAGTCATGGTTAAATCTACCTACGCTGTCAAAAATGTGATTATTATAGAGTAACCCACAAGGCTAAACAGTTAAACCTGTCAGAAACATACGATAATCTAAAAAGTATGGCATAGTGACAGAGAGACGGTCTGATTAAAACGGAGAATACTTAGGAATGAAACGCCCAGATTATCGCGTACTTCAGGCGCTGGATGCGGTTATCCGTGAGCGCGGTTTTGAACGTGCAGCACAAAAATTATGTATTACACAATCAGCCGTATCTCAACGCATTAAACAGCTTGAATACCTGTATGGTCAGCCGCTGCTGATCCGTACCGTTCCACCCCGTCCTACAGAGCAAGGGCAAAAACTGCTGGCGTTATTACATCAGGTAGAATTACTGGAAGATGAATGGCTTAATGATGAAGGTAGTGCTGACTCTCCATTGCAGCTCTCTCTGGCTGTTAACGCCGATAGTCTGGCAACCTGGCTATTACCGGCGCTGAAACCCGTATTATCCGATTCTCCGATTCGTTTAAATCTGCAGGTTGAAGACGAAACGCGAACTCAGGAACGTTTACGTTTGGGGGAAGTGGTTGGTGCAGTGAGTATCCAGCCTCAGGCGCTGCCGCGCTGTCTGGTGGATCAGTTAGGGGCATTAGACTATATCTTCGTAGCATCACCCGACTTTGCTGAACGCTATTTTCCTAACGGCGTGACTCGCTCCGCATTGCTTAAAGCACCAGCTGTTGCATTTGACCATCTGGATGATATGCATCAGGCGTTCTTACAGCAAAACTTTGACCTGCCGCCGGGCAGTGTACCTTGTCACATTGTTAGCTCTTCAGAAGCCTTTGTGCAGTTGGCAAAACAGGGAACCACCTGTTGTATGATCCCACACCTGCAAATTGAGCGGGAACTGGCTAACGGTGAGTTAATGGATTTGACACCGGGCCTGTGCCAGCGTCGGATGCTTTACTGGCATCGTTTCTCACCAGAAAGTAAGATTATGCGTGGAGTGACTGACGCCCTGTTAAGCTACGGGCGTCAGGTGTTAAGACAAATCTAACCCGCTATTAACGTTGGATATCAAATACTACATCGACCTGATCGTTAAAGCTGATGCTCTGCTGCTGGTATGTTTCGTCAATACCGCTGGCAGAGACAGCGTCAGATTTATAAGCACGCATCATAGGTACCGGCATTGGATTAGCGGCACGATAGCGAATGCTAAATACCGGCCCCAGCTTAACACCAAAGTCTTTTGCTAACTCTTCTGCCTGTACTTTGGCATTCTCAACCGCTTTTTTACGCACTTCATTACGATAAGCGTCATCTTTAGCCACGCCCAGCGTGACATCGCGGATCTCATTCAGACCTGCGCTTAATGCACCATCCAGTAATGTGTTCAGCTTATCCAGTTGACGAACTGTCACTTTCACCTGACGAACCGCTGCATAGTCTTTTACCACTTTGCTGCTGTCGTTACTATTTGGATAGTTGTATTCCAACCGGGTTTGAATATTAGCCGCATCAATATCAGCTTTGGCAATACCGTTCTTCTCAAGAAACTCCATATATTTAGCAACACGCTCATCGTTTTGCTTTTTCGCTACCGCAGCATCTTTGTCAGATACTTTTACCTCGATCAGTAACGTTGCCATATCCGGTTTGACTTCAATAGTTCCGGTACCTGAAGTTACAATATGCGGCCCATCAGGCACTTCTGCTGCCTGCATCGTCATCGGTAACATGGCAACCACAGCAGCCATCGCCAGCGCTTTTAATTTCATGAACTCTCCTCGGAAAGAATAACCTGATGGCGCAAAATCTGCGCCATCAATGTATAACCGAATCAATGATAGAATTATCCAGAACAATGGCAACAGAATTTACAACATCCTGACGTTCTGTTTACCCAAGATGAATATTGACTCAGGCAAGCAGCCCTGAAAGTGCATGTCTGGCCAGCTGTATGGCGATCACCCACATTACCGAGCCAACCACCAGATTGATGCCACGCTGAGCCTGGCTCTTTTGCAGCCAGGGTGCCATCCATGCCGCTAACAGTGCCAGTGAGAAAAACCAGATAATTGAAGCTGTTACCGCACCAATAACAAACCACAGCCTTAAGTCACCAAACTGCTCCCCCAGACTACCTAATACCACTACCGTATCCAGATAGACGTGTGGATTTAACCAGGTGACAGCCAAAACAGTGGCAATAATGCGATAGCGCGTATGCAACGTCTGGTTATCGATACTGAAGGTATCAGGATTGGGTTTGAATGCCTCACGAAAAGCCCCCCATCCGTACCAAATTAGAAAGGCTACTCCAGCCCAGGTTACCAGTTGCAACAACAGCGGTGACTGAGCCAATAGTGCCCCACCGCCAAACACGCCCAGAGAAATTAAAATAGCATCACTAATGGCGCAGAGTGCTGCCACCATGACCGGATATTGACGGCGAATTCCCTGAGACAGCACAAAGGCATTTTGCGGCCCAATAGGCAGAATCATTGCCATTCCTAAAATAATTCCCTGAAAATAGGCTACCAGCACGTTATTCCTCACTTTAACTCTTCACAAATTGCATCGGGCGATAGACTAACGGGTGACGAGAATAATGAGAAATGGATAATTCTTATTACCCATTAGGTGACGCTAATAATCAATTAGCTTTTGAACAGGCCATCTCAAATTTACACCAATAAAAAAAACACCGGCTGTTTCCAACCGGTGTTTATCAACCAATTAAAGCAATAACGATTACAGTACGTTTTCGCAGTTCAGTTCTTTGAATGCTTTTTCTAAACGAGCAATCATGGTTACCTGACCAGCACGTAACCATGCGCGTGGGTCATAGTATTTTTTGTTTGGTTTATCTGCACCTTCCGGGTTACCCAGTTGGCCTTGCAGGTAGCCTTCATTTTTCTTGTAGTATTCCAGAATACCTTCCCATGTTGCCCATTGGGTATCAGTATCGATATTCATTTTTACTACACCGTAGCTAACTGCTTCTTTAATTTCTGCTGCCGTTGAGCCAGAACCACCGTGGAATACGAAATCCAGGCTGTTGTGTGGCAGGTTATGTTTCTTGGAAACATATTCCTGAGAGTTGTGCAGAATTTTTGGCGTCAGTTGTACGTTACCCGGCTTATAAACACCGTGAACGTTACCAAATGAAGCAGCAATGGTGAAACGTGGGCTGATAGCACTTAACTTCTCGTAAGCGTAATCCACATCTTCTGGCTGAGTATATAGCGCAGAGTTGTCCAGATGGCTGTTATCCACGCCGTCTTCTTCACCACCGGTACAGCCCAGTTCGATCTCCAGCGTCATGCCAATCTTAGCCATACGCTTCAGATATTTACTACAAATCTCAATGTTTTCTTCCAGAGACTCTTCTGACAAGTCGATCATATGGGAAGAGAACAGCGGCTTACCAGTTTCTGCAAAGTGTTTTTCACCGGCATCTAACAGGCCATCTAACCATGGCAGTAATTTTTTAGCACAGTGGTCAGTATGCAGAATCACTGGCACGCCATAATGTTCAGCAACCAGATGCACATGTTTAGCACCGGAGATTGAACCAACGATAGCATTGCCCTGACCTTCCAGTTTCATACCCTTACCGGCCATGAATTGAGCACCGCCGTTAGAAAACTGAACAATGACCGGAGCACGAACTTTTGCAGCTGCTTCAATAACCGCGTTGATAGAATCAGTACCTACGCAGTTAACTGCAGGTAATGCGAAATTATTCTCTTTAGCAATTTTGAATACTTTCTGAACATCATCACCAGTGATAACACCCGGTTTTACGAAATCAAAAATTTTAGACATGCTACTCGTCCTATTTTTCATTGGTTATTGATGGATAAAATAATTTTACCCTATAAATAATAGAAGAAACGGGAGGCAAGCCTCCCGTCTTATCGAATTAACCCTTTGCACGCTCTTCTAACATCACAACTGCTGGCAGTTTTTTACCTTCAACGAACTCAAGGAAAGCACCACCACCGGTTGAGATATAAGAAATTTTATCTGCGATACCAAACAGATCGATCGCAGCCAACGTATCACCACCACCTGCGATAGAGAATGCATCGCTCTCAGCAATAGCCTGAGCAACGATTTCAGTTCCTTTACGGAAGTTAGGGAACTCAAATACGCCTACCGGGCCATTCCACAGGATAGTTTTTGCTTTTCTCAGGATTGCTGCCAGCTCTTCAGCTGAAGCATCACCTAAGTCCAGAACTTGTTCATCATCTTTAATGTCAGCAACAGATTTCATGGTTGCTGGCGCAGTTTCAGAAAACTCAGTTGCCACACGCACATCGGTAGGAACCGGAATATGGCAGGTTTCCATCAGTTTTTTCGCTTCAGGAATCAGATCGGCTTCATACAGTGATTTGCCCACGTTATGGCCTTGAGCCGCAATAAAGGTATTCGCGATACCACCACCAACCACCAGTTGGTCAGCAATCTTAGACAGAGAACCTAATACAGTCAGCTTGGTTGATACTTTAGAACCACCAACGATAGCCACCATTGGGCGAGCCGGGTTACCCAGCGCTTTACCCAATGCTTCCAGCTCGTCAGAAAGCAGCGGACCTGCACAGGCAACCGGTGCATATTTTGCTACACCATGAGTTGACGCCTGAGCGCGGTGAGCGGTACCAAAAGCATCCATTACGAATACATCACACAGCGCAGCATATTTCTTAGATAACGTCTCTTCGTCTTTCTTTTCGCCTTTATTGAAGCGAACGTTTTCCAGAACCACTAACTCGCCTTGCGCAACGTCAACACCATCCAGATAATCTTTAGCCAGACGAACCGGAGATTTAATGGCATCTTTCAGATAATTCACAACCGGTAACAGAGAAAACTCTTCGTTATATTCACCTTCAGTTGGACGACCCAGGTGAGAAGTTACCATAACACGAGCGCCTTGTTTTAAGGCTAATTCGATAGTTGGCAGAGATGCGCGGATACGGGCATCAGAGGTTACTTTGCCATCTTTTACTGGTACGTTGAGATCTGCACGGATAAGTACACGTTTACCCGCTAAATCCAGATCGCTCATCTTAATTACAGTCATTGTGAATCCTCTTGTTAATTCTCTCAAAGTTACCTGAGCCCGGCCTCGTTGCCGATACTCATATATTCCGATGGTTGACGCTTTCCGGCAGTGCCCGGCTCTGTCCCACCAAAGATTGCTACTTTTAACAAAAAATCACTTATCACACAGGACATTCGCGGTAAACAAAACACGCGCACGAGCCCTATACATCAAAATATTTAACATACCGGATAAATCGTTGCAGCAAATGATAACACGAAAAGTATAGTTGAGATTAACCCGTCTATTCTAATCATAACAGTGCCGTCTGTCTGTGATACCGCTATCGGATCGATAGCCTTAAACCACGGGTATTGTTCCAATATTAGCGTTATTCTATACCTGAAACCATAAAAACTGAAACGCTTCAGCATGTCTCTACAGATTACGAAAATCCTGCCGGAATTACTACTGGTTATATGCGGTTAAACTAAAAAATTTTGGTTTTGAGATGTGATATGTGTTGTAACACGCAATATCTCACAGTTGCTGTTTATGAAATTAAAAAGCCCTGATATCACTATCAGGGCTTTAAATCTAACTATATGAGAAGAATGTTTAGAGTTACTTCAACAACTCACGGGCATTCGCCACTACGTTATCAACCGTAAAGCCAAACTCAACAAACAGTTGTTCTGCCGGTGCAGATTCACCGAAGCTGCGCATGCCTACAATGCGACCGTTCAGACCGGTGTATTTGAACCAGAAGTCCGCAATACCTGCTTCCACCGCCACACGTGCCGTTACGCCTGATGGCAGCACCGATTCACGGTAAGCCGCATCCTGACGGTCAAACACTTCGGTACAAGGCATCGATACCACGCGAACTTTACGGCCTTCCGCC
>NZ_JADRCR010000005.1:133970-319526 GCF_016649425.1 Limnobaculum allomyrinae | reverse complement strand
ACCGCGCCACAGAACTTCCGCGATATCGGCCATGCCCATAGGGGCTCCGGGATGGCCTGATTTGGCCTTTTGTACGGCGTCCATACTGAGGGCGCGAATAGCGTTAGCGAGTTCTTTATGAGAAGGCATTATTAACTCCATTTTAGGCTTAGGATTCGAGGTTCAGATCCAGAATAGGAAAAACGCCCTTATCTTCTCAAGTCAGCGCTAAAACGGCAACCCCGATTGACGACACAAATGGTTGCAATAAAGGTGGGATTTTGTGTCACAGATCTTTTCAATTCCTCATGACACACTCTTTTATTATTGATATTATCGTCCAACTGGATAGGACCAGTCTTGAAGGCTAATAATCATATAATCACAGGAAGATAGTTTTATGAAAATGCGTTCTACTTTAATCGCTGTAACCTTAGCATCAGCTACCATGTTAGCGGGCTGCCAGAGCGGTAGTTTTGGTGATACCCTTCTGTCTGCTGTCACTGTAAGTGATGCTGAAGTTAAAGCGCTGTCAGATCAATCTTGTAAAGAAATGGATCAGACTAACAAAGTTGCAGGCAAGAGCAGCAAGTACACCAAACGTCTGAACAACATCTCCAAGAAGTTAGGCACCAACATCAATGGTCAACCTCTGAACTACAAAGTTTACTTAACTGATGACATCAACGCATGGGCAATGGCTAACGGCTGTATCCGTGTGTATAGCGGTCTGATGGATAAGATGACTGACGATGAAGTAATCGGCGTTCTGGGCCACGAAATTGGTCACGTTGATTTAGGCCACACCAAGAAAGCATTCCAGGTTGCTTATGCAGCTCAGTTCGCTACCCAGGCAGCACTTCAGTACGGCGGCAAAACTGCAGCAGTTCTGAACGACGCTCAGGTTCTGGATTTCGCTAACGCACTGATCAACGCTCAGTTCTCTCAGTCTCAAGAATCAGAAGCTGATACCTTCTCTTACGACCTGCTGAAGCAGAAGAAACTGAAAACAGCTGCTCTGGCAACTGCGTTTGACAAACTGGCTCAGTTAGACGGTGGTGCAAGTGCTGGTATGATGAGCTCTCACCCAGGTTCTAAAGAGCGTGCAGATGCAATCAGAGCACGTATCGCTGCTGACGGTGGTAAGTAATATATTAGACAGAATAGCTTGATAAATTATCAACGCATTTCTGCTATATAGTTTTAAAACCGAGGTAATACCTCGGTTTTTTTATTGTTCTAAATTTCCCTTCCTGAATATTTGGCACGAAATCATTAACGCCCGATCATTAAGTGGCGTAGAGTGATTCATTCGCTAACAAAACAGAGATAATCTTTTCATTTATCAGGTATTTTTTTGCCAGTGCGATAATTATCAACTATCTTTTATATCAATGCCGCACTTGTGCGGAGTGTCCCGTTTCATCACTTATTCAGGTTGTAGTATTGAATGAATCGTTAATAAAATTCACCAAGGAGTCGTCTTATGAGTCAAGTGAAACACGTAGCCGTTTTGGTCGGTAGCCTGCGTAAAGAGTCAATCAACAGAAAAATTGCTCTGGCATTGGCTAAATTAGCGCCCTCTTCAATCAAGTTGGACATCGTGGAAATTGGCGATTTACCTCTCTATAGCGAAGATATTGACGTCACTCCACCTGCGACTTACACCACATTTCGTCATCAAATCAAAGCTGCTGATGCCGTACTGTTTGTCACCCCTGAATACAACCGTTCTGTACCCGCAGCCTTAAAAAATGCATTGGATGTAGGTTCCCGACCTTACGGACAAAGCGCCTGGTCAGGTAAACCAGGGGCGGTTGTTAGTGCATCACCGGGTGCCATTGGCGGTTTTGGTGCTAACCACCATCTACGCCAGTCGCTAGTATTTCTGAATATTCCATGCATGCAACAACCAGAAGCCTATATCAGTAACGCCGGTGCTATTTTTGAAGAGAATGGTGAACTGACCGAAAGAACCAAAACCTTCCTGCAAAGCTTTATTGACGCTTATGCTGACTGGGTTCTGTTCCAGACCCGCCCACAGAAATAAGCTGTTGAAGTAAATATCTGAATGCAAAAACGGCTGATAAATATCAGCCGTTTTAGATTATTTTTATATTTGGATTAAATTACTTTTTCGCGGCCTGCATATACAGCATATCCAGTGCAACCGTAGCTGCCGCCAGCGCTGTCATCTCTGCATGATCGTAAGAAGGCGCGACTTCCACTACATCCATTCCCACAATATCCAGCGACTGTAATCCGCGCAGAATTTTCAGTGCACGGTCGGAGCTTAACCCGCCACACACTGGGGTACCGGTACCCGGCGCAAAAGCAGGATCCAGACAGTCGATATCAAACGTCAGGTAAACCGGCATATCCCCTACAATCTTTTTAACCTGAGCAACAATATCATCTACCGTACGATCGTTTACCTGAGCGGCATCCAGCACGGTAAAACCGTTGTTCGTGTCATGCTCAGTACGAATACCGATCTGCACTGAACGCGTTGGGTCGATTAATCCTTCATTTGGCGCATGATAGAACATGGTACCGTGGTCAAACTTGCTGCCATTAGAATAGGTGTCGGTATGGGCATCAAAATGAACCAATGCCATTTTGCCGAAATGTTTAGCGTGAGCTCTCAATAAAGGCAGGGTGACAAAGTGATCGCCACCAAAGGTCAAACAACGTTTACCCGCTGCCAGCAAACGTTCGGTGTGAGCCTGAAGCTGTTCGCTCATGTCCTGAGCATCGCCAAAATTGAACACCACATCGCCGCAATCAACAACCTTCAATTTGCTTTGCAGTTTAAATGTCCATGGCCAGCGGCAAGATTCCCAGGCCAGATTAGTCGATACTTGACGGATAGCTGCTGGCCCATGGCGAGCACCTGAACGACCAGAGGTTGCCATATCAAAAGGCACACCAGTAATAACCCAGTCAGCATCACTATCATACGGCTGAAAATTGAGTGGTAAACGTAAAAAACCAAAAGCATTGGAGACCAGTGAATTATCAGGCTTATTGCCAAGCGTGCTATTCATTGTATTCCTCAAAATATCTGCGTTATCTTTCCGTTACCTGCCCCATCGGTGATGAGCCACAAACAGAAATCAACTAAGTCGCGAAAAAAAATCCCTCCTCGTCAGAATAGAGCGCCCGACGAGAAAGGGATTCAGAGAATTCTTCAATTGTGCTGGGGTAAATTATGGAGTGTATTCCCCCCATCTTCAAGAAAAATCCCGGGCCTTATCGATTATGGCAACGAAGACTTTTCAAGCCCGTCATCAGTAATAAACTTAGCCCATCTTTCCGGCGATTAAAGTTAGTATATAGTTAAGCTAACTACGCTAACTGGATTTAACTATGGCTGAAATGACATCGGCGATAATTCTACTTTTTCTTATTCTGGATCCGCTGGGAAACCTGCCGATATTTATGTCGATCCTCAAACATATTGACCCTAAACGTCGCCGTATTATTGTTATCAGAGAGATGTTAATCGCGTTGGTTCTGATGATGCTCTTTCTGTTTACCGGTGAGAAAATTCTGGAGGTGTTAAATCTGCGTACGGAGACGGTTTCCATCTCTGGCGGAATAATTTTGTTTCTGATTGCTATCAGAATGATTTTTCCCTCTTCCGATAATGCTAATACCTCGGGTTTACCCGCCGGAGAAGAGCCTTTTTTGGTACCGATGGCCATTCCATTGGTCGCCGGCCCTTCGATTCTCGCATCATTAATGATGTTATCGCATCAATACCCCAATAAAATGGGCTATCTGGCGATTGCGCTGTTTATCGCCTGGGCGCTTTCTGCCATGATTTTAATGATGTCCGACTTGTTTTTACGCCTGCTGGGAGAGAAAGGCGTTAATGCACTGGAACGGCTGATGGGACTGATACTGGTAATGATATCAACCCAAATGTTTTTGGATGGAATTCGTAGCTATTTATCGCACTAGAGAATAGAACAAAGCAGGCAGCCTTTGGCTACCTGCTTATCACTTAATTACTCATCTTCAAGATAAGTATAACCATATAGTCCGGCTTCAAACTCTTCGAGGAACTGCTCTTCAAGCTCAGGGCTTAAATTAGCACTCTTGATTTGTTCACGATAGCGAGTCATCAACGTTTCCGGATTAAGTTGAACATACTCCAGCATTTCCGCGACCGTATTACCTTCTTCAGACTGCTCAACTTCAACACTGCCATCATTAAATACGAACACATCAACGGATGCGGTATCACCAAACAGGTTATGCATATTGCCCAGAATTTCCTGGTAGGCGCCAACCATAAAGAAGCCTAACAGCGGAGGATTTTCCGGATCGTAAGGCGGCATTGGCATGGTGGTTGCCATACCGTCACCATCGATATAGTGATCAATAGCACCATCAGAATCACAGGTAATATCCAGTAATACTACGCGACGCTCCGGATCTTTATCCAACCCGCTCAGTGGCAATACCGGAAACAGCTGATCGATACCCCACGCATCCGGCATTGACTGGAACAGCGAGAAGTTAACGTAAAGCTTATCCGCCATACGTTCATCCAGCTCATCAATGATTGGAAGGTGAGCACGATTGCTGGGCTCAAGCTGTAGCTGAATATGATGGCAAATGGTCAGATAGAGCTGCTCGGCATAAGCCCGATCGGCTAAATCCAGCATCCCGTGTGCATATTGAGTATGCACATCATTCAGATCCAACTGGCTATCATGCAGCCATTCGCGCAGTGAGCGACGATTTTCAGGCTCTTGCATCTCCAGCCAGGTATCCCACAGGCTACATAAAGCGCGGGGAGCATCTTCATTCGGTGGTTGCGGCACTTCAAATTCATTGCGCTCTACACCAATGACGTTAGAAACCAATACCGTATGGTGCGCTGTTACCGCACGGCCTGATTCAGTAATCACCGTTGGATGCGGTAAACCATGTTCATTACAGGCTTCACCGATACCCCAGATAACGTTATTAGCATATTCATTCAGGCCGTAGTTCACAGAGCAGTCCGACTGAGAGCGCGTACCCTCATAATCCACACCCAGGCCACCGCCAACGTCGAAGCACTGAATGTTGACACCCAGCTTATGCAATTCCACGTAGAAACGTGCTGACTCACGTACTCCAGTGGCAATATCACGAATATTGGATAGCTGAGATCCCAAATGGAAGTGCAGCAGTTGCAGGCTGTCTAAACGCCCGGCATCGCGCAATGTATCCACCAGCGTCAGTACCTGGGAAGCCGACAAGCCAAATTTAGACTTATCACCACCACTGGCCTGCCATTTACCGGAGCCCTGAGAAGCCAGACGAGCGCGAACCCCAAGGCGAGGTATCACGTCCAGACGTTTAGCCTCTTCCAGAACGACCTTTATCTCGGACATTTTCTCAATGACCAGATAAACCTTATGGCCAAGTTTTTCCCCGGTTAATGCCAGACGAATATATTCACGATCCTTATAACCGTTACAAACGATCACTGAACGAGTAAATCCGGCGTGACCTAATACCGCCATTAATTCAGCTTTAGAACCGGCTTCCAGTCCTAAAGGCTCACCGGAATTAACCAGTGATTCAATCACCCGACGCTGTTGATTAACTTTAATCGGATAAACTAAAAAATAGTTGCCTTCATAACCAAACGACTCACGTGCACGTTTAAACGCAGCATTAATAGAACGCAAACGATGCTGAAGTATTTGTGGAAAACAAAACAAAGATGGCAGTCGTTGCCCCTGTTCTTGCATTCCCTGAACTAACGTTGCCAGATCCACGCGTGCATCAGGTAAGTCAGGATCCGGACAGACAGTAATATGGCCAAATTCATTCACGCCATAATAACCACCACCCCAGTGAGCAACATTATAAGTACGCATCATTTTGCTTGCGGAACCGTTTGTCATAACAACATAAGCCTCTTAGAGCCCGGAACGGAAACAAACCGATCTGAGCAACTCAACAGTAAAAACTACCCGATTAGTTCGTATTTCACCATGTAGCACTGGAGGGTAACTACCCGGACCATACGACCGCATAAGAATAGACGATAATATTGCTATTTCATATTGTTAATGAAGTAATCTGACAGCAGGAAACAAAATTTTTGTTTATAAATATGTCCGAAAGATAGTTAGCGACCAGAGCGAAAAAAACAACTTAAAAATCAATAAATAAAGAAGATAAGTACAACTTAAGATACGGTGATAATTATCCGGATATATAACCAGATCAAAAGCCTGATTATCTACGGCAAAAAAGCATTTTTTTCAGAACTAAATGATAATTAAACAGTTAATATTTTTATCCCACGCCGACCATCCATTATTTATATTTCAACCCGGTTTACTGCTACTTTGCCCAGCCAAACTTGTCATTTATGGACAGCTTTAAAAAAAATATTTTTTATAACAATAAGTTGAATAATTTCAGATAAAAAACAACTGGTAATATTGTGGTAAATCTTTAGAATAGCCATCCAGAAGTTAATCCGTCTATACTGATTAATGAACGTATTCATGAACTCCTTAATCTGCACATGCGTTGTCTCACGCCGAAACCAGCGGAGACGTTAAACTATCTCCCCCAATAAGAGATAGTGCCGCTTTGCAGTTAAACCGTCTTAGAGGTAAGAGAAGAAATGGCCCAACACCTGTTTACTTCCGAATCCGTATCCGAAGGGCATCCTGATAAAATTGCCGACCAAATTTCTGATGCTGTACTTGATGCGATCCTTGAACAAGATCCTAAAGCGCGTGTAGCCTGTGAAACCTACATTAAAACCGGTATGGTTTTAGTGGGCGGTGAGATCACCACATCAGCCTGGGTAGATATTGAAGAACTGACCCGTCGTACCGTATGTGACATTGGTTACACCCACTCAGATATGGGATTTGATGCTAATTCTTGTGCGGTATTGAGCGCTATTGGCAAACAGTCACGGGATATCAATCAGGGTGTTGACCGCAGCGATCCATTAGAGCAAGGTGCCGGCGATCAGGGCATTATGTTTGGCTATGCGACTAACGAAACTGAAGTTTTGATGCCTGCGCCAATTACCTATGCCCACCGCTTAATGGAGCGTCAGGCTGAAGTGCGTAAAAACGGCACTCTTCCCTGGTTACGTCCGGATGCCAAAAGCCAGGTCACGTTTATGTATGACAATGGCAAGATCAGCGGCATTGATGCGGTAGTCCTGTCAACTCAGCACTCTGAGCATATCGGTCAAAAAGATCTGCAGGAAGCGGTTATGGAGCACATCATTAAGCCGGTTCTGCCTGCTGAGTGGTTAACTGCCAATACCAAATACTTTATTAACCCAACTGGCCGTTTTGTTATTGGTGGGCCAATGGGTGACTGTGGATTGACCGGTCGTAAAATTATCGTTGATACCTACGGTGGTGCAGCGCGTCACGGCGGTGGGGCATTCTCCGGTAAAGATCCTTCTAAAGTTGACCGTTCGGCAGCTTATGCCGCTCGCTACGTGGCTAAGAATATCGTTGCTGCAGGCCTGGCGGATCGCTGTGAAATTCAGGTTTCTTACGCCATTGGCGTTGCCGAACCAACCTCAATTATGTTGGAAACTTTTGGCACAGAAAAAATTCCACATGACCGTTTAATTCAATTGATTCGCGAGTTCTTTGACCTGCGTCCTTATGGATTAATCAAAATGTTGGACTTGATCAGACCGATTTATCAGCAAACCGCTGCTTACGGCCACTTTGGTCGTGAACATTTCCCATGGGAAAAAACCGATAAAGCGGCGATGCTGCGTGAAGCTGCCGGGCTTAAATAAGCTCCAGTAAGCGTCGCAACTAATTTAGCGGCGTGATGGCACCAGCCTCACGCCGTTTTTTATTGCTCATTTTATGCCGCCTCGCTATGCTAGCATCCATGACCACACTTCGCCTTCCTATCGCTACCCAACAAGCCGTTATGCGTTGCCTGCGCCATTATCTGGCATTGGCTAATCACCATTTAGAAACGGACTATCCAGAACCCAAAGTGACCTATCGTCAACGAGGAACTACTGCCGGAACCGCTCATCTCACCCAGTGGGAAATTCGCCTGAATGCTGTTTTGTTGGTAGAAAATGGGCAGCAATTTATTGATGATGTGGTTCCCCATGAACTGGCACATTTGCTGGTTTATCGTCAGTTTGGTCGCGTATCTCCACACGGCAGCCAATGGCAATGGATGATGGAAAGAGTATTAGGGGTTAGCGCAACCCGAACACACTGTTTTAATGTACTATCGGTACAAGGAAAAACTTTTACCTATACCTGCAATTGCCAAACTCATCAGTTAACCATACGTCGCCATAATAAAATCATGCGTAAAGAGAGTGAATATCGTTGCAAACGCTGCGGTAGCCTGCTGAAACCCGCCGACGCTTAAACTATCAGAATCCCCAATTCACTGAACTTTTCCGGCTTTTAATGGCGATAAAAACAACGCAGGGTTGAACAGTCTGTTCTACAATATTAAGCTTATCCGGTTCAGTTAGCATATTTACGACTTCTTTGGCCATTTAGCCGGAAAAGAATACCCCTTGAATGCCTGTTAATTCAGGAAGATACCGGAAAACAGAATATAACTATGCGCATTCCCCGCATCTATCATCCCCATCCTCTTGCTATCGCTAATGATATCGCCCTGAGTGACGATGCAGCGAATCATGTTGGTCGCGTACTACGCATGCAGCCAGAGCATCAATTGATGCTGTTTGATGGTAGCAATCACGTTTTTGATGCTGTAATTACTCGGGTTGATAAAAAGCAGGTACTGGTCAATGTCGTTGATAAGCGAGAAGAGAACCTTGAGTCACCGCTTAATTTTCATCTTGGTCAGGTAATTTCCCGTGGTGAGAAGATGGAATTCACCATTCAAAAATCTATCGAGTTGGGTGTCAATGTGATAACCCCTCTAATTTCAGAACGTTGTGGCGTAAAGCTGGATCAAGAGAGACTGGAAAAGAAAGTACAGCAGTGGCAGAAAATTGCCATTGCCGCTTGTGAACAGTGTGGGCGTAACCGAATTCCCGAAATCCGCCCGGTAATGAACCTTGAAGCCTGGTGTTCAGAATCGGATGGCGGCATTAAATTAAATCTGCATCCAAGAGCCCGCCAGAGCATAAATACGCTCACTATGCCGGTACAAAACATTCGTCTGTTGATTGGCCCTGAAGGAGGATTATCCCAGGAAGAGATCGACATGACAGCGCATTACGATTTTACAGATATTTTACTCGGCCCCCGGATTCTGCGCACAGAAACCGCGGCGCTTACCGCGATTGCTGCACTACAGGTACGCTTCGGCGATCTGGGATAAGGAGAAAAAGATGATCAAGCTCGGCATCGTGATGGACCCTATTACGTCCATCAACATTAAGAAAGACTCCAGCTTTGCTATGTTGCAAGAAGCGCAAAAACGCGGCTGGGAACTGCACTATATGGAAATGAACGATCTGTATCTGCATACCGGAGAAGCCCGCGCACGCACGCGCACCCTGACGGTTCAATATGATAAAGAGCACTGGTTCGATTTCCATCAGGAACAAGAGATCCCACTGCACGATCTTGATGTCATTTTGATGCGGAAAGATCCTCCGTTTGATACTGAATATATCTACGCCACTTACATTCTGGAACGTGCGGAAGCAAAAGGTACGCTGATCGTCAACAAGCCTCAAAGCCTGCGCGACTGTAATGAAAAACTGTTTACCGCCTGGTTCCCGGAGCTTACGCCATCCACACTGGTTTCCCGCAGTGCAGAGCATATCCGCCGTTTCTATGCGGAGCATGGTGACATTATCCTCAAACCATTAGATGGAATGGGTGGCTCCTCAATTTTCCGCGTTAAACCAAACGATCCTAACCTGTCAGTGATCATTGAAACCCTGACTGAATTAGGCACCCGTTACTGTATGGCACAAAACTTTGTTCCACAGATTTCTGATGGTGATAAACGCGTTCTGGTCGTCGACGGAGAGCCAGTTCCTTACTGCCTGGCTCGTATTCCTAAACAAGGAGAAACCCGAGGCAATCTGGCTGCTGGTGGACGTGGTGAAGCTCGTCCTTTAAGCGAAAGCGACTGGAAAATTGCCCGCAGCGTGGCGCCTATTCTGAAAGAAAAAGGGTTAGTGTTTGTTGGGTTGGATATCATTGGCGACAAGCTTACGGAAATAAACGTCACCAGCCCAACCTGTATTCGTGAAATTGAAGCAGCTTTCCCGGATGTTTCTATCACCGGTATGTTAATGGATGCCATTGAGCGCCGCCTCAAATAAGCTGCTACTCTCAAGTAATAGGCTTGTTTAACAAAATGACTCTGTCACCTGTAATTTAAGGGACAGAGTCAATTTTTTAATGTCAGTAGTTATCATGCTAAGCATCAGTAGGCTAAATTTGTTATAATAATCAATGGGTGACAGCACCTACACTTCACATTTCCATTCAGCCAACGGTTTAATACCATGAACTTACAACACCATTTTCTTATTGCAATGCCTACTCTGGAAGATCCCTGCTTTAGCCATTCAGTTGTGTATATTTGCGAACACAACCAGAATGGTACGATGGGGTTAGTTATTAACAAACCTCTCGGAGAGCTAACCGTCGAAGAAGTACTGGCCAAGCTGGATATCTACCCAACACCAAAGGTATCCAATATTCATTTAAACAACCCGGTACTGGACGGCGGGCCGCTGGCGGACGACCGGGGGTTCATTTTACATACCCCCCGCCAGAAATTTTCATCCAGTATCCAGATCAATGAACATGTTATGATCACCTCATCAAAAGATGTATTAGAAACCTTGGGTACCGCTTCTCAACCATCCGAAGCGCTGGTCGCTTTAGGTTATGCCGGGTGGGATGCGGGTCAGTTGGAACGAGAGCTACTGGAAAACAGCTGGCTAACCGTCGAGGCAGATACCAATATTTTATTTCACGTTCCGGTAAATCTACGCTGGCAAACGGCAGCGAGAAAGCTGGGTATAAACATTCATACTATTGCAACACAAGTAGGCCACGCATAAATGTCGAACCGTACTGTATTAGGATTTGATTTTGGCACCAAGAGTATTGGTGCGGCTATCGGACAGGAAATTACCGGTACTGCCCGTCCTCTTGCTTCATTTAAAGCCAAGGATGGCAGTCCCGACTGGCAACAAATCGAAAAATTGCTAAAAGAATGGCAACCCGATTTAGTGGTGGTTGGGCTTCCATTAAATATGGATGGAACTGAGCAACCGGTTACCGCTCAGGCTAAAAAGTTTGCCAATCGCCTGCATGGTCGATTTGGAGTGCAAATCCAATTACACGATGAACGTTTAAGTACGGTAGAAGCTAAAGCTGACCTGTTTTCCCGTGGCGGTTTTCGCGCACTGGACAAAGGCAGCGTAGACGCTGCCTCTGCGGTCATTATTCTGGAAAGCTGGTTTGAGCAACAGCTTGGATAATCTAGTGCAACAGATTATCCAACGTACTGCCCCAGTTAATACTCATTTTAATATTACAGGCCTGATTTGCCGCATAGTAAACGGTATATCCCTGACGGTTTGATGTGCCTTTATACTCCGGAATATCCCCACATCCGGTAATCACATAATCAGTATTTGGCAATGGAATGGTGTTACCAGTCCCCAGCAGAGCAAAATACTTGCCATATTCACCCTGCCCTACTTTCTGTACTAATACATAATCGTTAGCGTTCAACTGAGTTTTACTGACGATCTTTGCTGCCCGACCGGTTGAATCAGTCACGCCAAACAGTGGCTTCTTAAATGCAGGGTCAGTCTCAGTATCCTTAGTGACCACCAGATAAAAAGGCGTATCAGCCATTGGTTGATTGGTCTTCGGCTCCAACAACCCTACAGTAATCTCAAATGTACCTTCGGAACCGTAGGTTGGTAACGTATTTTTATAATACCAATAACCACCACCACCAATAATTACCAGCAAAATAACCACTACAAGCCACTTAAATGCGTTCAAGGTTTACGTTTCCTTTTTATTTAAAATACAAGTTGTTAAGCAAAATGCAGTTCATCATATTTGGGGGAAATAAAAAAGCGATTTAGCGAAACCTTTACCTTTATTATCCAATAATCAATCCATCCGATAATAAACGGCTTCGACACTGCTCCATGGTTTGCATACCGTTAATCGCACCGGTTTGTAACAGCGTCAATAACTGATGGTGTTTGCCTTCCCGAATCATATTGCTCACCGCTGGGGTATTCACCAGCACTTCATAAGCTGCAATACGCCCGCCTTTGGTACAGGGCAAAAGCTGCTGACAGACCACCGCCTGTAAGCTATTTGCTAATTGAGAGCTAACAAAACGTTTCTCTTCCGCAGGGAACACATCAATAATGCGTTCAATCGATTGCACAGCAGAACGGGTATGCAAAGTAGCAAAGACCAGATGTCCGGTTTCTGCTGCGGTTAACGCCATATGAATAGTTTCCACATCTCTTAACTCCCCCAACAAAATAATATCGGGATCCTGCCGCAGTGCCGCACGTAGCCCCTGCGAAAAACTATCAACATGCCGGCCAACTTCACGCTGTTGAATCAGGCAACGTTGGCTGTGATGTATAAACTCAATGGGATCTTCCAGAGTAATAATGTGACGTGCTGACTGCTGGTTAATCATTCCGGTCAAAGCGGCCAACGTGGTCGATTTTCCACTCCCGGTTGCTCCAGCTACGATAACTAAGCCATCCTGACAGTTGCTCATTGCTATCAACGAATCAGGAATTCCTAACGACTCCGGCGGTGGTATATGGTTTCGAATAAAGCGTAAAGCAGCAGAGATACCATCACACTGCTGAAAGAGATTCACCCGCAGGCGTATGTCTTCAATCGTTAAAGCAAAATCTAACTGCCTCTGTTGCTGGAATTGTACTCGTTGTTCACCGGTTAACAGAGCTAACAGTTGTTCTGACAGCCATTCAGACCGCAGTAAACTTTCTCCAAAGTAGTGTAAATCCCCGTTCACGCGCAATACTGGCAAATGGCCGGCAGAAAGGTGCAGATCGGAAGCATTTTGCTTTACACTATCAGTTATTAATTGGCATACATTCATAGCAGGCTCTCTGAATAGACTTATGACAACTATCCAACAGAATCTAGAAGCAGTCAGGTACCGTATCGCTGAAGCAGCGCAACAATGCGGCCGTTCTCCCAAAGAAGTTCAGTTACTTGCAGTCAGTAAAACAAAACCTGTAGAGGCCATTCAGGAAGCTATCGACGCCGGTCAACGTCTGTTTGGTGAAAACTATGTACAGGAAGGTGTGGACAAAATTCAGCACTTTGGCAGCCTCTCTGACACAGAATCGTTAGAGTGGCACTTTATTGGCCCATTGCAATCGAATAAAAGCCGACTGGTTGCAGAGCATTTCCACTGGATGCATACCGTGGACAGAGAGAAAATAGCCCACCGTTTAAGCGAGCAGCGGCCGGAAACCATGCCTCCGCTGAATGTACTTATTCAGATTAATATCAGTGATGAACAGAGTAAGTCAGGTATTAAGCTGGAGCAGTTAACCGAACTGGCAGCACAAATTCATAATCTACCCCACCTGACGCTGCGTGGGTTAATGACTATCCCGGCTCCGGAAAACGATCCAGCCCGTCAACTTGCGGTATTTCAAAAAATGACACAGGCTTTTAATCAGCTTAAAACCCGTTACCCACAAGTCGATACCCTCTCAATGGGAATGAGTGACGATATGAGTAATGCCATCCGTGCAGGCAGTACGATGGTACGTATTGGTACCGCTATTTTCGGTGCGCGTGACTATACCCTGTAATCTGCCAGGTAATTTGGGCACGTTTCCGATTACCTGAGCTTTAAACTGACAAAGTGAGACTTATCATGCAACACCGTAAAATTGCGTTTATTGGTGCCGGTAATATGGCAAAAGCGATTATTGCCGGATTGGTCAACGGCGGTTATCCGGCAGATTTGATTACTGCAACCTCGCCATCAATGAAACAGGATGGCCCACTACACAGCCAATATGGCATTCGTTGCAGTAATGATAATATTGAAAGCGCTCGTCAGGCTGATGTCATCGTGCTGGCGGTTAAACCTCAGATGATGGCCGACGTTTGTGCCCCTTTACATCAGCAGGTGGATCTCAGCGGAAAATTAATTTTATCCATTGCTGCCGGGGTTAGCGTTTCCCGTTTCACCCAATTGCTGGGGTCTGTCGATCTTATCCGCATAATGCCGAATACCCCATCGCTGATTGGTTTGGGAATGAGCGGTCTGTATGCGCCACCGCAGGTCAGCGCTCAGGATAGAGAATTTACCTCACAGCTTATGCAATCCGTCGGCGAAATCTGCTGGGTAAATGAGGAAAGTGGTATAAATAGTGTCATCGCTGCCGCTGGTAGCGCTCCGGCCTATTTTTTCCTGTTTATGGAGGCGATGCAAAATGAGTCTGAACGTCTTGGCTTTGCACCAGAAACCGCTCGTTTACTGGTTCAGCAAGCCGCGTTAGGCGCTGCGCAAATGGTGGTTAATAACCCACAGCTCGATATCGGTACTCTCCGCCAGCAAGTCACCTCAAAAGGCGGTACCACCGCTGAAGCCCTGCGCGTTTTTAATGAACATGGCTTAAGTGAAACAGTAGCCTCGGCTATGCAGGCTGCCATTAAGCGAGCAGATGAAATGGAAAAATCACTTTAAAATAGCAATCCGGCAATGAATTAGCGGGTTCGTTGCCATTTTTCCTTGATTTACTATATGCTAATCCCCAAATATACAGATGTTGTGATAGCGTAATACCGTTTTTCAGATTCCAGTCTGGCTAAGCCAGGGCAGACAATAACCAAGGGTTAACCATGCAATTTTTATCTTTTCTTATTGTAACCGTGCTCGATCTTTATGTATCGGTGCTACTGCTGCGGGTATGGATGCAATGGGCAAGAGCCGATTTCTACAATCCATTCTCTCAGTTTGTGGTGAAAATCACTCAGCCAATCATTGGGCCATTGCGTCGTGTTATTCCGTCGATTGGCCCTATTGATACGGCTTCACTCCTGGTTGCCTATGTTCTTATCCTGTTGAAACATGTCATTGGCCTGTGGCTGATTAATCAGGTTCTATTATTCTTCCCGGTTTATCTGCCGCTCTCTTTGCTGGAACTGCTAACCGCTGCCGGTAAACTGGTGTTCTGGATTATTATTATTCGTGCGCTGATGAGTTGGATTAGTCAGGGGCGTAATCCGGTGGATCAATTACTGATCCAATTAACTGAGCCGTTACTGTCGCCGATTCGTCGTTTACTGCCTTCAATGGGAGGTATCGATCTGTCGCCAATGATACTGATTCTGATCCTTTATGCGTTGAATTATCTGAAAGCAGATATTCTGGCTCTGATTCTGTAATGAGTGCGGTAGAACAACATTCTGATGCAATTATCCTTCGGCTTTATATCCAGCCGAAGGCCAGTCGCGATCAAATTGTTGGTCTGCATGGCGAAGAGTTAAAAGTCGCCATTACCGCCCCGCCGGTTGACGGTCAGGCAAACGCTCATCTGGTCAAGTTTTTGGCTAAACAGTTTCGCGTCGCTAAAGGTATGGTGACGATCGAAAAAGGGGAACTGGGGCGTCATAAACAGGTAAGAATCGATAATCCACAGCAGGTTCCTGCTGAAATAAAACTTCTGTTACCGGATGCCTGATAGCTCAGGCATCCTTCAATATTTATCTTTGGATAATCGATAGCTAAAATAAATTTTCAGTTTTCAGCAAATCACACTGATAGTCTTGTATATCCCCCGTATGACCTGCATTCAGGCCGAAAACGTCCAGTCGATTTGCCAGCAATAAATACATAGGTACATTGTTATGGTCGGTATAGGCCACCAACGCTAAACCATATTTCCCCATGTTATCTGCCGCATCTGAAACTTCCGTTGCTAAGCGCTGAAACGGATTGATTTCACGCAGCTGAGACTCAGTTAATGTACGCGCAATATAGTGATGACCATTGATCCCATAAGGAACCAGCGACCATTTCTCACTAAATTTATCTATCTGACTTCCTAACTGCGCCTGAATCTCCGGTTTAATACAGGCAATATGAATATGCAGTTGCTCCTGACTGCGCCCATAGGCTGAATTAACCGCTAATGAAACCATTTCCCGGGAAATAGGTTTGCCGGCCTGTTGAGCCAAATAGTGACGCGCCACCCATGCCTGATAGAGATAATCGGTAGAATCCCGCTGCTGTAATACCTTGCTCTCAATGCCATCAATTTTATCTGTAGGAATCAGCAAAAAATGCAAAGGGCCCTTACGATCTTTAAATATAACGTAGCCTCGTTTGGCATCTGGCGTCAAAACTACGTTAATACAGGGGGAAGCCACTGACGCACTTAATTGCTGATGAGGGACGCATTGCTCACTAACAATCTTCCATAATTCATCCGAGTGACTACGTACCCACCCCCACCAGATAGCTAAAATTACCAGCGATATTATGATGATCGCGACCAGCCATTTTAGTAATTTCGGCAATCGTTTTTTTCGTTTCATTCTCATCTTAGGAGTATTAATTGATAGTCTCTCCTGTCAATTATAACACACATGTAACAGTTGATTTTAATTCGATAAATTATGTTTCTGATGAACAACCGGATAAAACTTATTGATAATATTGAATAAAAAATAAAAACCATTTGATAAACGCTAAAAGAAACACTCTCCTTTACTATTTTCACTCATTCACCCGATGCTGTTTGAGTTATGCTATGCGGTTATGCAGTATTGAAAAATAAAACCCTATTCTATTGCAGGTATACCCTGCCCTGATTACAACTCGATATAACAGGTGGACTTCACAATGCAGAAACTGGTGCTTGCAACCGGTAACCCCGGTAAAGTGCGTGAGCTGGCAAACCTTCTGGCTGATTTTGGCTTTGAAGTGATTGCTCAAACCGACCTCGGCGTCGATTCGGCTGAAGAAACCGGATTAACCTTTATTGAGAATGCCATCATTAAGGCTCGTCATGCCGCGCAGGTTACGGGCCTGCCTGCCATTGCAGATGATTCTGGTATTGCCGTTGATGTATTAGGTGGAGCACCCGGTATCTATTCAGCCCGCTATGCCGGTGTTGATGCCAGCGATCAAGCTAATTTGAACAAGCTACTGGAAACATTGAAAGATGTACCAAAGGATCAGCGTCAGGCGCAGTTCCACTGTGTGCTGGTTTATATGCGCCATGCTAACGACCCCATTCCATTAGTTTTCCATGCCAGCTGGCCGGGTGAAGTGCTGTTTAGCCCGGCAGGTGAAGGTGGCTTTGGTTACGATCCTATTTTTTATCTTCCGGAACTGGGATGTACCGCTGCTGAACTAGCCCGGGAACACAAAAGTAAGATCTCTCACCGCGGTCAGGCATTGACCATGCTGTTGGATGCCCTGCGTAATGCTTAATCCTCCGCCGCTAAGCCTCTATATCCATATTCCCTGGTGTGTGCAGAAATGCCCTTACTGCGATTTCAATTCACATGCCCTAAAGGGTGATATTCCTGATATGGATTATGTAGAGCATTTGCTCACCGATCTGGATAACGATTTACCGCTTACCAGCGGCAGGTCAGTCAGCACGCTGTTTATTGGCGGTGGTACGCCCAGCCTGCTGGGTGCAGAGGCTATGCAAAGACTGCTGGATGGAGTTCGTAGTCGGCTAACGCTGGAAGATAACGCTGAAATTACGATGGAAGCCAATCCGGGAACGGTAGAAGCCGATCGATTTAAAGCCTATCAGCAAGCCGGAGTTAACCGTATATCTATTGGTGTTCAGAGCTTCAGCCAGCCAAAACTGGAGCGTTTGGGGCGGATACACGGCCCGGAAGAGGCAAAGCGTGCGGCGCATCTCGCACAAAGCCTTGGCTTGCGCAGCTTCAATCTGGATTTAATGCACGGTTTGCCCGATCAGTCACTGGATGAAGCACTGGATGACCTGAGGCAGGCGATTGAGCTGAATCCTCCCCATTTATCCTGGTATCAGCTCACCATTGAACCTAATACGCTGTTTGGTTCACGTCCTCCTGTATTACCAGACGACGATGCCCTGTGGGATATTTACCAGCGCGGCCATGAGTTACTCAGCGCGGCCGGTTATCAGCAATATGAAACTTCAGCCTACGCTAAACCCGGCTATCAGTGTCAGCACAACCTGAACTATTGGCGTTTTGGTGACTATCTGGGTATTGGCTGTGGAGCCCACGGTAAACTGAGTTTTAGCGACGGACGAATTATACGTACGGTAAAAACCCGCCATCCCCGTGGCTATATGAACGGTAAGTATCTGGACAAACAATTCAACGTTGAAACCGACGAACGACCTTTTGAGTTCTTTATGAACCGCTTCCGTCTACTGGAAGCTGCGCCAAGAGCAGACTTCAGTCGCCTTACCGGATTGGACGAAAGTGTTATTCGACAGAATATTGATAATGCGTTGAAGTTGGGGTACCTGACGGAGACCAGTGAATACTGGCAGATTACAGAGAAAGGGAAATTATTCCTGAATTCATTGCTAGAACTGTTCTTGTAACCAGAGAAAAAGGGCAATATTAAGTATTGTATCCATTTCGGCCATAAACAGTATTGTGTACAAATAAGCTATTGTGCATGGCCGAGCAGGAGGCGTTAAGGCGAACGCCTCCTGCACCTCCGCGCCTTCGCACACGAATCCAGGTCGCCTACGGCGACTTCCTTCCTCCTTCGTTCGGGCTTACGCACCAGCGCAGAGCCGCTCCAGACGTCGCTGCGCCTCGCCAAACATCCCTGTTTGGCGTGCTACCCTCCCTCAGTCGTCAGCTGAATTCCAGTGCTCAATAAAAAGGTCAAAAGGCAAAAGACAAAAGACAAAAGACAAAAGACAAAAGACAAAAAATCTTTGAATAAGATGTTGTTAGCCCACAACTATATTTAAAAAAACATAAAGCCCACATTAATGCGGGCTTTGTTATATATTGCTATGAAATTACTGTGGTAATACCTTCAATAAATCGGCTCGCTGCTGCTCCAGCACCGTCACCCGACCGCATGCTTCTTTACCGAACTGGTTGAAGTCTTTCTCTTGCTTCTTCCACTCGTCTTTAATTTGCTGCTGTAAGCCACCCAGACTGCCTAATACTGCCTGCAGAGGATTACCAGACTTACCGGCTTTAGCCACTTGCTGGATACCCAGTTCGTTAATGCTGTCCTGTAATACGCCGCCCAGAGTATTTTGCATAATCGCCTGACCATTCGCTTCAACTTGTGAAACGGCCTGATGGTGAAAAGCTAAACCTTCTGCGCGAGGCTCCAGTACTTTTTCCATCTCTTTCGTCAGTTCTGAGCTCAGAGTGACTAAACGTTTACGCACATTACTCTCGGTGCCCAATTGCTTAACAATCACGTTATCCAGTGCACCCTGAGCGGTTTTCAGGCGTGAACGAACACCGTCGTTAATATAAGGCAAATCGGTACGCAAATTGGTTTGATAGCTCACTGCCTGAGCGCGAGCTGCATCAGAAAGGGTTAATACTTTACCATTACGGGTCACATCACCATTCTTACCAATCACCAGCTCACCGCTGGCACCAGCAACTTTAACCGTATCCTGGTTAATAAAAATATCATCCTGTGGTTTTACATTACATTCATAAGCCGCTTGCGCCTGCCAGGCCATCAACAGCAAAAGGGCCGCGCCGGTTTTTCGTAACATAATTATTCCTCAATGGTTAATGCGAAATCGTACTTTTGTTGGTTCAACCAGACTATAGACATCAGAGTCTATCAGGTGTTCATCGCTTAGGGGGATTAACTGAAAAATAGCAGAATTAGTTAAAACTGTTCAATACTGTGGATAATCAACCTTACCCAAAACTGAAAACGATCGGGGGAAAATCATTCCCCCCGACTTAACCATTACTCTTCGTAATAATTAATATCCATCAGCTCGCTGGCTTTCACATCCAGCATACCTTTGTCTTCCAGCCAGTTAGTCACAATACCACGATGCTCTTCGGTACATTTACCGATCTTTTGCAGGCATACCAGACCATCCCACTTAAGATAGCCGCCGCCCTCAAAGGAGAGGTCGTGGGCTTCAAACACTTCGTTGATAAAGTTATCAATTGTTGCGTCGATCTTCTCAACCGCGGTTCCTTCAGGAAATGCCCAACTGATTAAAAATCCGATTTCCTGAAACTCATCGATACGCATTTTTTTACGTAAACGACGACTACGTTGATGTGCCATTATTCACTCCTCTCAAACATCAAATCCCATACACCATGTCCTAAACGATGGCCGCGTAACTCAAACTTGGTTAACGGGCGAGAATCAGGACGTGGCACATAAGTACCATCAACCGACAAATTACGATATGCCGGAATCGCGTTCATCACTTCTAACATATGCTCTGCATAATTTTCCCAGTCGGTGGCCATATGAAAAACACCACCCACTTTTAATTTTTTCAGTATCGCCAACGCAAACGGCGTCTGAAGAATTCGGCGCTTATGATGGCGAGCTTTATGCCAGGGATCGGGAAAGAACAATTGAACCATATCCAGAGAAGCGTCAGGGATCATCTTGTCCAGCACTTCAACCGCATCATGGCACATCACCCGCAAGTTCCCTACTCCGGCTTCATGAGCGGAAGAGAGACAGGCACCGACACCCGGGCTATGAACTTCAATCCCCAGAAAATCCTGCTGTGGGTTATCTTGCGCCATTTTAACCAGCGACATACCCATACCAAAGCCGATTTCCAGCGTAACTGGCGCTTCCCGCCCAAACAGTTCCGACAGGTTCAGAGCTTCTGGTTGAAACTCTACGCCCATCACTGGCCAGTAGTTATCCAGCGCATATTGCTGGCCTTTTGTCAGCCGCCCCTGACGGCGAACAAAACTACGAATGCGGCGCATCGCGCGGCCGTCTTCATTAAATTCAGGGGAAATGACATCGTTAATCATAAAAAATTCTGTTTATACCGGCCGCTGTTAATGATGAATATAAAAATTTCAGGCTGGCATCATACCCTATATTGCCTTAATCCTTAAACAATCCGCGACAAACCATTTGGGTTATTCCTGATGATTATTTCAGGTTAAGGTTTACTCTGGCTAATGTCTGTGCTGGAATCACGCCATCTGTTTTATTCTCCGAGAAATGTCACATTTATATGATGCAAGCAAAACCATTTGCACAGGCTGTTTTGAACTGGTACCAAAAGTTTGGCCGTAAGACCCTTCCCTGGCAAATTGAAAAAACGCCGTATCATGTCTGGCTTTCTGAAGTCATGCTGCAACAAACGCAGGTCACTACTGTTATCCCTTATTTTCAGCGTTTTATTGCTCAATTCCCTGATATTAACGCTCTGGCGGCGGCACCTACGGATGAGGTATTGCATCTCTGGACAGGGCTAGGCTATTACGCCAGAGCGCGTAATCTGCATAAAGCAGCAAAAACCATTGCCCTGCAATATCAGGGCGTTTTTCCAACGGATTTTGACACCGTACACAACCTGCCGGGCATTGGCCGTTCTACCGCGGGAGCCATACTCTCCCTATCGCTTAATCAGCACTATCCGATTCTTGATGGCAACGTAAAACGGGTCATCGCCCGTTGCTATGCCGTAGAAGGCTGGCCGGGGAAAAAGGAGGTGGAAAAACGCCTTTGGGACATCAGTACTGAAGTCACCCCGTCAGAAGGCGTCGCTCAATTCAATCAGGCCATGATGGATCTTGGTGCGCTGGTCTGTACTCGCTCTCGTCCTAAGTGTGAATTATGTCCACTCAATTCAGGTTGTATCGCCTACGCCAATCAGAGCTGGGCTGACTATCCGGGAAAAAAACCAAAACAAAAAATACCGGAGAAAAACGCATGGTTCCTGTTACTTAAGAACAATGATAAAGTCTGGCTGGAACAACGACCGGATGTCGGGCTCTGGGGAGGTCTTTACTGCTTTCCTCAGTTTAGCGATTGGAGCTCGCTGACTCACTGGCTGGAACAACGAGGAATGTCTGCCGATGATTTAAAACAGCAGACGGCTTTTCGCCATACTTTCAGCCATTTCCACCTGGATATTACGCCGATGTTGCTTAATATGGTGCCCGGTCAGCGCTGTCAGGAACAGAGTCAGGGTATATGGTACAACCTGACTCAACCGCCATCCGTCGGGCTGGCAACGCCAGTTGAACGATTACTTAATCAGCTTAAAAATGAACACGAGGATTAGCATGAGCAGAACCATTTTCTGTACTTACCTGCAAAAAGAAGCCGACGGGCAAGACTTCCAGCTTTATCCTGGTGAATTAGGCAAACGGATTTTTAACGAGATTTCGAAAGAAGCATGGGCGCTATGGATGAGTAAACAAACGATGCTCATCAATGAAAAGAAATTAAATATGATGGACCCGGAACACCGCAAATTACTGGAACAGGAAATGGTAAATTTCCTGTTTGAAGGTAAAGATGTCCACATCGATGGTTACACACCACCAAGCCAATAATCTTTGTTTTGAATAATGCGCCATTAAAAAATGATCATTAATTTAAAAAAAATCTGCGCGCTACTGCTGATAGCGCCCTTGCTGGTCTCGTGTGGAGGCGGCAGTAAGAAAAAACCTCAGGATGATGATAAATATATTAAAGACACCAATGCCTTCGATATTATGATGGGCCAGTTTGCCCATAACGTCGAAAACATCTGGGGTATGCATGAAGTCCTGATTGCCGGGCCGAAAGACTATGTGAAATATACCGATCAGTATCGTACCCGTAGCCATATTAACTTCGATGCCGGTGTGATTACCGTGGAAACGCTGGCGACAGAGAACCCGGAAGCCAGCCTGCGTCAGGCTATTATTACCACCTTATTGATGGGTGAAGATCCGCAAACCACCGATCTTTATTCTGACGCTAACGATATTCAGATCAGTAAAGAACCGTTCCTGTATGGTCAGGTACTGGATCAGGATGGCAATACTATTCGCTGGCAATGGCGCGCCACGCATTTTGCTGACTATATCATTCAGACTAAACTGAAGAAGCGTTCATCAGGACTGCGGGTAATCTGGTCGGTGGATATTCCATTGGTCGCAAACCACCTGGATAAACGTGCCCATAAATATCTGCCATTGGTACGTAAAGCCGCCCGTAAATATAACGTTGAAGAGTCACTGATTCTGGCAATTATGCAGACCGAATCCAGCTTTAACCCTTATGCCGTCAGCCGTTCCGACGCACTGGGTCTGATGCAGGTAATGCAACATACCGCTGGCCGTGACGTCTTTAAAATGCAGGGTAAATCAGGACAACCGAGTCGTAACTTCCTGTTCGATCCGGAAAACAATATTGATACCGGTACCGCTTATCTGTCGATTCTGCAAAACAGCTATCTGGGTGGAATTACTAACCCTACATCG
Source organism: Limnobaculum allomyrinae (assembly GCF_016649425.1). Lineage (GTDB taxonomy): Bacteria > Pseudomonadota > Gammaproteobacteria > Enterobacterales > Enterobacteriaceae > Limnobaculum > Limnobaculum allomyrinae. The sequence continues at coordinate 296,094 of NZ_JADRCR010000005.1, read as the reverse complement.
CGCCGCTATGCGGTTATTACCGCCTATAACGGTGGTGCCGGTAGCGTGTTGCGAGTGTTCTCCAGCGATCGAAACAAAGCACCGGATGTGATTAACCGTATGTCGCCGGGTGATGTGTATGAGACACTGACTACCAAGCATCCATCGGCTGAATCACGTAATTACTTGAATAAAGTGAATACGGCACAGAAAAATTACCGGAGATAATCCGCTCATGCCGCTGCCAGTTCAAACTGTCAGCGGCATAAACCCAACAATAAGGAATTCTGTTATGGGTGGTATCAGCTTACCGCAAATTATTGGCATCGTTGTTGCCGTCGCTATCGTTATTTTTTGGCAAAGGCGCCAGCGTGAAAAAATGGCAGCACAACAACAAAAATTAGAAAACAAGCAACAAAACAACCAGGAATAATCTCAGACTACTGAGCGATATTGCACAAAACCGGCGAACAATCGTATTGCCGGTTTTTTAATGGATGCGAACCATCACAGGCAAACGTACAAAACCTGATATTATTCTGTTTAAGTTTTTCAATCACTCAACAACCAAACCGTGACGACAGATGGTTTTCCGTCACCACAGTATTAAAGGAATATACTGATGAATGTGGAATTGGATATTAATGGCCTTAGCTATATCGCCACATTTCCGGATAAGGATATACGGGATCTTCATCTGCCTTTGCTGCGAATGTTGACTGAATTCCAACGTCGTAAAAAACAGCGGCTAATTGTCTTTCTTGCAGCGCCTCCTGGTATTGGTAAATCAACCCTGACCAGCTTTTGGCAAATCTTGTCTCGTCAGGATATGGCACTAAAAGACCTGCAAGGGCTGCCGATGGATGGCTTCCACCGTTATAACAGCTATCTGGATGAGCATAACCTTCGAGCCCGTAAAGGTGCACCCGAAACCTTTGATTTGGGGCTGCTCAAAGACTACATAGCGACATTACAACAGCCGGAAGCCCGTTGGCCTGCTTATGACCGCAATCTTCACGATCCGCTGCATAATGCCATTGAGGTTACGTCCCCTATTCTGGTGATTGAAGGCAACTGGTTATTGTTGAAAGAACCTGGCTGGCAGGAACTGATTACTCTGTGTGATTACAGTATTTTTATTACCAGCCCAATAGAAAATCTGAAGCAGCGTCTGATTGAACGAAAAATGAAGGGTGGATTAAGCTATCAGGATGCCGAAAATTTCTTTGAAACTTCCGATGCCCTTAACGTCCAACGCGTGTTAAACCATAGCCAAAAAGCGGATATGACGTTAATGATGCTGCCTGATGGTTCTTACACTACGGTTGATATCAACATTCTTGATTGATTAAAATTTGATGAAACATACCACTAACTCGTTGCTTTAGGTGTATAAATAACCGCAGTAACGAGTTGTAAAAAGATAATAGTTAACGGTATATATTGTGCTATTCCAAAGCGTTTATCTTATCAAGTCATATATTTTACAAATCGTTATTACAAACGAACTATCTCCTACACCAGCAAAAACCAGATGCCGTCAGTATTTTGACAGGGGCACCTTATTTTTGCTCAAATACTGAAACGATTTTTCATTTTTATATATTGGTTACCGGAGCAACCGCTAATGTCCCGTCCATTATTATTAAAACTATTATGCCTTTTGTCTGGCTTGATGATACCTGCTACCAGTTTTGCAGCAGATATTGATGGTTCAACATTGAGTCTGGGATGGGGTATTCCATTTGTCGGTATTCTGTTGTCGATTGCACTGTGCCCCTTGCTTATCCCTACTATCTGGCATCATCATTTCGGTAAAATCACCGCGTTATGGTCAGTGCTGTTTCTTATTCCATTTACGATTACTTTCGGTATGGGAACCAGCGTTGGGTTAGTCGCTCATGCCATTCTGGCTGAGTACATTCCTTTTATTATCTTACTGTTCGCCCTGTTTACCGTGTCTGGCGGCATTTTAGTGAAAGGCAATCTGCATGGCTCACCTAAACTAAATACCGCCCTACTGGCCATCGGAGCGATTCTTGCTTCACTGATGGGAACCACCGGTGCAGCAATGCTGTTGATTCGTCCGCTTATCAGAGCAAACGATAACCGTAAGCACCGGGTACATGTGATTATCTTCTTTATATTTTTGGTGGCTAATATTGGTGGAGGGCTCACGCCGCTGGGAGATCCACCACTATTCATCGGCTTTCTGAAAGGTGTCGACTTTTTCTGGACTGCCAAACATATGCTACTACCGGTTTTAATCAGCACGCTGGTCTTGCTGGCGCTGTTCTATCTGGTAGACAGCCACTATTACAAACGTGAAGATGAAATTGAAGCGCGCGATCCTACCCCTGACTCCAAATTACGCCTGTATGGTAAATTTAATTTTATTCTGCTGTTGGCGGTCGTTGGCAGCGTTTTACTCTCCGGCTTCTGGAAATCTGGCGTAGAGTTCATTGTGCTGGGTGTACACATGGAATTGCAAAATATCACACGTGACATTCTGCTACTGGTGATTGCCGCTCTGTCGATGATGATAACCGCTAAACAGGTTCGCTCAGCCAATCAGTTTAGTTGGGAGCCTATACTGGAAGTGGGCAAACTGTTTGCCGGAATCTTCATTACTATCGGCCCGGTATTAGCTATTTTGCGGGCAGGTCAGGATGGACATATGGCCGGCCTGGTTGCCATGGTTTCTGACTCAGAGGGTGCACCAATTAACGCCATGTACTTCTGGCTATCCGGTGCGTTGTCCGGATTCCTGGATAATGCCCCAACCTATCTGGTGTTCTTTAATCTGGCCGCCGGTGACGCCGCAACACTCATGGGGCCATTACAGCAAACGCTGCTGGCAATCTCGATGGGTTCGGTATTTATGGGTGCACTGACCTATATTGGTAATGCGCCAAACTTTATGGTGAAGAGTATTGCCACGCAAAGCGGCATCGCGATGCCAAGCTTTTTCGGCTATATGAAGTGGTCGTTCGGTATTCTGATACCACTGTTCCTGATACTGACAGTGATATTCTTTCTAATCTAAAAATATTGTCACCAATAAAAATGCCGCATAAGCGGCATTTTTATTGTGGCGAAAACGGAATTATTTAAATCCCCATTGCCGACATCGACATCACAATAATGGCGAACAGGATACCAAACGCAACCAGCGCCCCAACCAAATTGGTACCACCTTTAGCTTTCAGTGCCGGGATAATTTCTGATTTTTGAGCAACCGCCAGCGTTTCGGCAATTTTCTTATCCATATGCTGTTTATACAGACGGTTAGCCAGGATACCAGCCCCGACGCCCATGCCGATACTGATAACGTTGGTAATCACCTCGGATATACCCAGCATTGACTGAATGCCCGTCAACAGGAAACCAAGCCCCAGATAAATCGCGGCATACAGATACATTTTGCGATAAATGAACCAGAACACACCGATAAAAAATGCCGCCCAGTTCCAGCTTTTAGGAATGTCACCACCATGGGGAAAGAAGGAGTAGTATTTGCTACCAACAAAGATTTTTGAATATTCCTCTGCTTCAGGGGTAGAGTAAATATCATCGATAGGAAAACTATCGGTAACCGCAGCAGAAACTGCATAAGGATTGACGGATGCCGATTCATCACAAACAACGCACTCTCCGTTGTCGTTGACCGACATATTCCCACACTTTTGACACTTCTCCATGACATCTTCCCGTATTTATCTGAGGTCTGTTTTGTCGTTCCGATCGACAAATATAATTAAAGTGAGCCTATAGTATCGCTCATGAAAGGGGCTTTCAACACGCCTTTCACCGAACAAATAAATTAGTTACTCAGGTAACAAATTATCTCTTTGGGATTGAATCAATTATGTTCCGGGATAAGTTTTAATCAGTTCGAATACACCATTAATCATAAACTGAACGCCCATACATACCAGCAGGAAGCCCATAACCCGGGAGATGGCTTCAATTCCGCTTTTACCGACACCTTTCATAATCAAATCGGAACTACGTAAACAGCCCCACAACACCAGCGATAATATCACTGCCGCTAGCACCACAGCGGTATAGACCATCCATTCACTATAGTTACCTACCTGATGCCAGGTTGATGCTGCAGAAATAACCATCGCAATAGTACCCGGCCCGGCGGTGCTCGGCATAGCAATAGGAACAAAAGCGATGCTTTGCGTCGTCGGTTTCAGTACCTTTGTCTCTTCGCTTTCTGTCTTCTCTGGCTTAGGTGGATGCACCGGAGGAAACAGCATTCTGAAACCGATATAAGCCACAATTAATCCGCCGGCAATACGCAGCCCCGGAATTGAGATACCAAACAATCGCATCACCAACTCACCGCAGAAGAATGAGATAACCAGAATCAAAAACACATAGAATGATGCCATCATAGCCTGACTATGGCGCTCTTCACGGCTCATATCACCGCTCAGACTGAGAAACAGCGCTACCGATGTTAAAGGATTGGTCAATGGAATCAGCAACACCAAACCAAGGCCAATCAAGTGCATAATTTGCAGTACATCATTCATACTTTAGGGAGTTCCATCTTATATCGCGCAGGCCGAATGCCTGTGATGTTTCATTATCATTAGATTAGCGGATATTGAATTAACAGCAATTTACTAATCATGCATTCATCATTCTTAATGATAACTCACCGTTATCATTTGAATTGCGCAGTATACATGCTAATCACAGATTATTATTAGCAACCCGAGCCTGAAACATGTCTGATTTCTCTACTCTGCCGATTTGAAAATTATGAAGTTAATGACAAAACTGATGAAAAAAAAACCAATTAGCCCCGTTTTATAGCCTTACTGGTTTAAAGTATTTGACCTTCGGCACGTAATCCGGTTTAATGTCGCTCCACTGCCCGGATAGCTCAGTCGGTAGAGCAGGGGATTGAAAATCCCCGTGTCCTTGGTTCGATTCCGAGTCCGGGCACCAAATTCATATCAACGGACCTCTACGGAGGTCCGTTTTTGTTTGTATATCCCCAGTAAAATCAATAAACCCCAGCCTGTCCATCTCAACTGAACTCAATCAGCTTCTACCCACATCTACCCCCTTGCGAGGGTACAATTGAGGGTATAGTCTGATTCGATAATATTTGTACCCTCAACATAATGCAGGAAACCCGTCATGGCATTAACCGATGCAAAGATCCGGGCTGCCAAACCGGATGAAAAACCCTACAAACTGGCAGATACTGGCAACATGCATCTGCTGGTTCACCCTAACGGCTCGCGCTACTGGCGGCTACGCTACCGCCATCAGGGAAAAGAGAAAACGCTGGCGCTTGGCCTCTATCCCGATATCTCACTGTCTGAAGCTCGCTCATTGCGCGATGACGCCAGAAAGCTCATCGCACAGGGTATCGATCCCTGTGAACAAAAACGGGCTAAAAAATCGGATTCGGAGGCATCGGATACCTTTGAAACAATCGCCCGTCGGTGGCACGCCAGCAACAAGAAGTGGTCTGAAGCACACCGGGCCAAAGTGCTGACCAGCCTGGAGACACATGTATTTCCTTCTATCGGTTCACGAGATATCAAAACGCTGAAAACCCCCGATCTTCTCGTCCCGGTGAAAGAGGCTGAGGCAAAGGAGATTTATGAAACGGCATCGCGCCTGCAACAACGTATCTCAGCCGTTATGCGATACGCGGCGCAGTCGGGCATGATTGACTATAACCCGGCGATTGATATGGCCGGAGCACTGGCAACCGTTGAACGTGAGCATCGCCCTGCCCTTCCGCTTCATCGCCTGTCAGAACTGATCACCCGCATTGATGTTTACAAAGGGCAACCTCTCACCCGACTGGCTGTAGAATTCACTCTGTTGATATTCATTCGTTCCAGTGAGTTACGCTTCGCCCGCTGGTCTGAGATTGATTTTAAGAAATCCATGTGGGTGATACCGCCTAAACGTGAGCTAATCCCCGGCGTGAAGTTTTCTGAACGTGGCTCAAAGATGAAAACACCGCACATGGTTCCGCTTTCCAGTCAGGCGCTGGAGATCCTGAAACAGATAAAACAAATCAGCGGTGAATATGACCTGATATTCACTGGCGATCGCGATCCGTATAAACCGATGAGTGAAAACACGGTCAATACAGCCTTACGGGTGATGGGATATAACTCGAAAGTTGAGGTCTGCGGTCACGGCTTTCGCACGATGGCCTGTAGCTCTTTGATTGAATCGGGACTGTGGTCGAAAGATGCCGTAGAGCGCCAGATGAGCCATCAGGAGCGTAACGGTGTACGCGCAGCGTATATCCATAAAGCGGAGTTTATCGACGAGCGTAAGCTGATGCTGCAATGGTGGGCCGACTTTCTTGATGCTAACCGGGAGGAAACAATTAGTCCGTTTGATTATGCAAAACTCAATAACCCAATGCAGACCAGATAATTCGTGTAGTACACCAATTACGCACAAGAGGCATCCGTACTTTAACGTCCGGGTGCCTTTTTGCTTTCTAACAAACTGAAATCAAGGAGAATTGTAAAATGACTACGATATGCCCGGAATGCGGTTCTGACCGCGTAAGTGAACGTCATATTGGCAGGAAGACGGGAGGTATTGTCGGCGGAGCGGCTGGCGCTCTCAGTGGCGCAGGGACTGGTGCTGCGATTGGTTCAGTTTTGCCTGTAGTGGGGACAGCGACAGGGGCGGTTATTGGTGCTCTGCTGGGACGGTTTGTCGCCGGGGCAACGGCTGGAGCTGTTACTGGGTCGGTCATGGATGGTGTACTGTTTGACCGGTATGAATGTCGTAACTGCGAGCATACATTTGACTGATTATATTGATGTATTTATCTTTCCATCTCTCAGATAGCATATCTATCACGTTCCTGTTCCCTTCAAATTCTTCTCATTGATTGATCTACTCCACCGATCGGTTTACGTTTTTTAATAGTTATTGCAGATTAATTATTGTTAATTGATCGTTTTTATAAATAGATAGTGTCGATCGATTTCGTAATTTCGATCGGTATTAACAATTTTACACATCTTCATCTTCCTGAAAAAATCACAAAATCTTGCATTCAATCGCGCAGTTACCTGTTGGAAATTTTGAAAATCGCTCAGTGGCTTTCGCAGCAAGATTTCCGTCTGGACTGGGTTAGTAAAGAGAAGGAGTAAATGGAAGACGAAGCAAAAGCAGGTGGCAGCCCCATAGAGTTTTATCCTGGGGATTAGAAAAAACCTATCGGAAGGCTTATGAGTTCTTCTGCTATGACACAAACAGAATTCGGAAAAATTCAATTTTTTAAGGGATTACAAATGAACATTAATTTTGCAGAAAGTATTTACTCCAGAAGGGGGCTTATCGCCTCTATTGCTCTTATCACAGCAATGCTCACTGGTTGCGATTTGCCAGAGAAAAGACAATTTATGACGGGGTGTAAAATTGCAACCCGTAACGGTTCTGTATGTGCTTGCACCTGGGAAAAGATGAGTGCTATTTATCCGCCAAAATTACTAAAAGCGATTGGCGATCAACGAACAGCCCCACCCTCTGACTTTCAGCAAAATATGAGAAATTCTTTACAACAATGTATACGTGAAGAATAACTATGATTGTCGTGAGTAGATACATTTTATTTATAAAAATGAGGCTAACCATATGCATCATACCGCAATAAAGTATTTTATTCTCGCGTTCGTGTTGTCACTGATTATTGTATTATTTAATCTATTTTCAGCGACAGGGAAAATTTATGGCTTTTGGCACGGGGTGAAAATTTTGTTCTGGCTGACGGTTGGCCCTGGTGTTGGAATGCTAATTGGTGCCTTTATTCGGCAGTGGTTAATGCCTGATGCAATATATACCCGCGAAGGTGCCATTGGAATATTCAAAGCCAAAATATTTTGGGCAGTTGGTCCTCAATCTATTGGTTGGCTACTTGGGGCATTGGCAGTTTCAGAGCAATTATATTAGTAGTTTTTATTCGCCTCCTGAGTTCAGGGGGCTTAATTATTTAATAAGGTAGTAGAAATGAATAAATTAAATATTAGTGTTCTGTTTATTTCTGGTGTTTTATTCGCAGGTCCTTCTTTCGCGAATGGAAATTATGACTTGAAATGTACGCTCGATGATGGTGATCAGATGACGGTTAGTCATGTCAGCGATACAGTTTACATCGCATTCCTTGCACCTGGAGATGATCCTGATGAGGGAGGTTCAGTTATTAAATTGGATGTTCCCTCTGGAGGCATTAAAGAAGAGTTATCAGATCCTGATTTAAGATATCCTTACTATACCCTCACAGGGACTGATGGAGAAATTGATGGGAGAGTTGTGGTTAGCTATTACATAAATGCAGATGAAAATAAGGCTATGACTTATTTTTCAAATATTAACAACAAAGGAAAAGAAATTTCCAAACATTATTGCAAATCCGACACAATCAAAATTAGAGATGAATTAACCACAAAAGGAATATTTATTAAAAATTCTCAAACAAACTCTGTAGATAATCAACAACAAATTCAAAAATACAATGCTGATGACGTTATTGATATTAATGTAACAACTTCTAACTGGAGTAATGGAACTGTTGCTACGTATTGGTGGAAATATAACATCACCAGTAAAATAGATGGTTTAAAAATTAATGGGTTTAAAGTTAATCGTGGGAACTGTGGCGTAAAATTAAGTGCAGAAAGTGAGTCAAGAATGGTCATGAAATCCACATTTGATTTTGGGGAAAGTATCTATTTTAATGTTTATACTAATCGAGATTATACAAAATGTCGCCCCTTAGAGGCGAGTGTGGAAACCAATTATGGTAACTTCACATACAATTTTGGCCGAAAAAATTAATAGGGAATAACATGAATCATAGTAATGTAAATATGCTGAAGAATACTATCAATACGAAAATTTCTAATTTTGTGCTTCTGTCTATTGTTACGGGTGGTATCTACCCTATGATGTGGTTGTACCTCAATCAGACAAAGATAACAGAAGAAACAAAGAATGAATTTGTTGCTAAAGACTATCCACTATGGTTTGCAATCGTTACGGGGTTTGGCTGGTTATTATCAGACATTGGTATAGCAATAAGCGACGATATGACTATTTTTGATTATATTGCTAATTTATTATCATTGGCTTCTGCCGTGATGATTATTGTCTGGACGTTTAAAGCAAAAAGTGCATTGCAGACATATGCTTTAAATGAGTTCAAGTTCGAACTGAAAATGAACCCATTCTACACGTTCATTTTTAATATTTATTACATCACCTATTGCATTAACGATATGAATTCGGAGTTACAGAAACATAATATTATTTTCAATCAACAAAAAGACTAATACACCTTTCAACAAAGGAAGATTATGTGGCTTAATTATTTAAGGACATCCATGAAAGAATTTATTAGCATTTTAATATTTGCCATTTCTGGCTTATTTTCTTTTTCTTCTTTTGCCAATCCTGATGATTCATGTAATGCTGAAGATATTATTTTTGATGCCTTCTCGATAGAGGGTGATAAGCATGTCAGCATTTGCTACGTTTATGGAGAAGCCCGTTATATTTTTAGTACAAATTCCAAGCCGGAAATTGTATTAAATGTACCATTGAATGCCATTAAGCTTAGAATAAATAATGATGGGGATCAGTTTGTGACCATTCTTAACGGAAAATATATCTACGAGGCAGGAGAACGTATTCATGGTGGCCCATTTTTTTCAAAAATACAAATATCATAAATTAGTAACCGAGATTAAGTTAACAACGAAGGCATATGAAAACAATATAAAAGAACATATTACACGTCGATCATTATAAATCTCATAACTTGAGTAACCAAGTTAATAAAAAGGGATGGATAACTTCCTCCCTTTTATTTTTTGAATCTGTACTTAATGGTTATGATTTACTTATTTAGATATATCCAATATCAAAAAAGTTATTGTTATAGAGGAAAAATACTTACAGGCTCTGGGCAGTTGTTCATTCAGTGTGATTAAACGTTCTGATAATGATGTTTCAAATTGAAGCGAGATACAGTCCAGTGATTACCACTCGTCACAAAGGTAGAGCGCAGTTTACAGTGACGCGCTATAGCGACTGAAAACGCCCCAAATATTCTCCTGTGTCACTGGCCCAACTGATAAAAAATATAGTGTACGAAGTATTGTTGATGATATTGATTCCGATTAATATCATCGCGTTATCTATAGTAGACCATGTGACCTGCTCCCCGTTGATTAATGCATACAATGATCCTGGTCATGTCTTTTGGTAATGAATCATCAGTGTCTACGTTTACTGTTTAGGATGCCTACAACGGGCAGGTTTCCATCGTTAAAGCATGGTTTCTCTCTTTCTTTTTGTTATCCTGCCCGGAAGATATTGGCAAATTGAGGCAAGCAAAAAGCTATGTTTAATGACAAGATGTCGTACCCATTCAGACCCTGGGGAGAACCACTCGAAGAGGCTGAGAAAATGAGCCTTTCCAGGGAACTGGCAAAGAACACCGGTTATCCTGTTGACTCACTCCCTCCGGTACTGCGTAATGTGATTACTGCATTATGCAGGGACATTAGCGCCCCCATTGAGCTAATTACAGGAACGGTACTCTCCGCTGTATCTCTGGCGTGTCAGGCCTTTATCGAAATTCAGTTTCCTGATGGCAGAATTAAGCCATGTAGCCTGTATAATCTGGTTATTGCCGACTCAGGTGAGAGAAAATCAACAATTTATTCACTGGTCATGAAACCTATTCTTGAGTTTGAAAAAACGGAGAAGAAAAATTACAGCGATGCGCTCCTGATACATAATGCACAAATGCTGATGTGGAACGCCACAAATAAATCTGTTTTAAGAAAACTAACACAAAAAATCGGAAACGGTGAAGATTGTCAGTCTGAACAGGATGAGTTGAAAAAACTTGCGCTTAACCAACCTCCGCCACCAAAAAAAATCAAGCTGATATATACAGACACAACACCTGAAGCGATGCAACGAGGTCTATATGATAATATTCCTACTGCGGGGCTAATGTCAGATGAAGCAAGTGTGTTTTTTGAAGGCCGGGCTAAAAATAATCTTGGATTTCTGAATGAGTTATGGGATGGTGCTCCTGTTGATATTGAGCGTCGTAGCCAAAAGAGTTTTTCAATTGATGATGCTCATTTTACCATGTTGCTTATGGTTCAATACGATGTATTTATCCAGTATTTTAAAAAACACGGAAGAAAAGCGGCTAGTTCTGGTTTTTTATCAAGATTTTTAATTTCATTCATTCCGTCATCAGTAACACCACGGTTGTCGTCTAGTAATATTGCTAACAGTAAAGAATTAGTCTGCTTTCATGAAGAAATAAACATTTTATTATTAAATTTAAAAGAACAACTTCAAAAAGGCAAAAAACCAAAGACGCTCAAACTCACCGCTAATGCTCAAACAGAACTTGAGGCATTTTATCGAAAAATTGAGGATGAAATTTCTACGCATCCTAAAAACAACGCTATTAAAGCATTGCTCATGAAACTGGCAGAGAATGCTTTACGCCTTGCAGGTCTGTTACATTATTTTCAGTATCGTGATGAAGATGAAATATCACGCGATACACTTCTCTGTGCTATATATTTTGCAGGAATTTATGGTAATCAGGCAATGATTTTATTTTCAACTGAACTGGCAACACCAGAACAGGATGCTGAATATGTTTACAACTGGCTGAAGCGAGAGTTATCAAACATAAAAAATATTGGAGGAATCTTTGCCAATATGCCTGATGATTTAGATGATGCTGCCGAAAGTAATCAGAAAGAAATACCTGAGATTGACTTCGTTATAAAATCGCATATGCGAAGAAGCATTAGCAACTCCCATCTGAGGAATAATGGGCGCTTAAATGCAGCTCTAAAATTCCTTGAAGAAGAGGATAGGATATGGATAGATCGACAACGAAACACCAATGGTAGTGTAACTGAAAAGATCTATTTAAAACAATAAATTCAGTATGTTTGTACTTGCTACTCATGCTACGTAGCATGAGTAGCAATATAATCATGATGAAAATAATGCATTTAATATCATTTTAAAACAAAAAATAAAAATATTAGCAACATTAAACAAACATTTATTTTTGAGTAAATTTCAATCAATCAATGGATGATACTGCTCCTCAGATAGACTGATTTCTATATTTCATTTTTCTGAATAAACGGACTTCATTTATTAATGTCTTTTAAACGAGCGGTACGCCACCCTGAGACGTTTTTAATAGCAAGGTGATAACCTTGCCTTCCCAATACATTTAAAGCATCTGAAATGATTACAGGGTGTTTATTATTTTTGTGTTCTTTATGGGCGTATATATCATTATAGAAAATATTACTGCCGTGAGGCATTAATTCGTTCCTGAACCCATTTTTCCACTTCACTTTGCAACCATCGGGAACTTCGACCTAATTTCACAGGTTTAGGGAATTGCCCTTCACTAATCAGCTTGTAAAACCACTTATCTGTCAGTCCAGTAAACTCAGTGATAAATTTCATATCAACCATTTTATCGTTAAGCAGACTAGTGTTGTTATTCCGGGTGTCCATGAGACTGTCTCCATATGAAATATTGAGAGATATGGAGAAGCGTTGACTGTAATGATTAACCGTTGACGCATTCCCCTTCTCAACATCCACATGTCAGTAATAAAATAATTAATGAGGATTAGCCTCCACCTAATCCCGCTGATGACATGATATTGTAATCAGTACTGAGAGCAACCAAAGTTACGTTTACCGTCCGAATAGTCTTTACTGTATTCTTTAGCCAGATAACTTAACCTGTTCATGATAGTTGCATAATCATTCTGGTAAGATAAGCCATACATGTTCAGACGAGCATGACACTTATCAGGAAACTGAATAAGCCGATAATACTGTTGATAGCTCTCCTCTTGATCGAGATGTAATGCCCTTACCCAGGCCTCCATAATCATATATGCCAGGTTGTGACGATATTTACCTTCATGGTCAGGTTTATATGTTCCGGGATAGGCATAAGCTTCTTGATTGAAAAATAAAGCCAGATGATAATGCTTCTTGCCTTTTTTGTTAAATTCTCTTACCCACACATATCTTATCCGACAATGATGAGTTCTTTTCCTGAGAGATATTTTATTTAGCCTATCTGCATTCTTCTGGGATTTCAGTGATTCCATAAAACGCGTTATTAATGTCGAGTCTTTTTCATATGGACTATTTTCTGGCAATCTCAGGTCAATTCTAAGTATCATTGTTCGGTGATATTCTCTGAGTGACTTGTTTAAAGTATCTTTGATTCTTTTTATGTGTTTTATATTTGATGGACCATTACTGCTTAAATTAATCATGCTCTTTCCCTTTTGTTATTACATGTCAATATTATTAGGAAGTGAGTAATATTTTATTACAAGCAACTGGTAATAATATTTAAAATATTGCATAGGTGCTATTTATCCATACTTATTAAGCACTAATTATTGGTTATGCTATATTATTATATTACCAACCCGACATGGGGACGGAAGTAAAAATCAAAAATGCAATAAAAGAAGGAAACGTCTAAAACAACTAATTTATTGTGCAATTACACATGATATTAACTCTGAAGTTAATTAATGAACTTTTATATAGAATAGCGTTCTTTAACACACATAAAAATACAGCTAAATATTATTAAGGTGAATAATCAAGAACGAACTTTATTTATCGAACTCAACTCCAAGCTTGACATCCTACACCAATTGCAGACAGACCATGCTCCTTTACCGGGGCATGGTCTTTTTCTTTTATGTTTTCTAATAAGGAATTATCCATGAGATTAGCCAGTCGCTTTGGTCGCGTGAACCAGATCCGTCGTGACCGCCCATTAACCCATGAAGAACTGATGCACCATGTCCCCAGCGTTTTCAGTGAAAATAAACACGAATCCAGAAGTGACAGATATACCTACATCCCAACAATTACCCTGCTGGATAATCTTCAGCGGGAAGGCTTCCGACCGTTCTTTGCCTGCCAGACCCGTGTTCGGGATGAGAGTAAACGCGAACATACGAAGCACATGCTGCGTTTGCGCCGCGAGGGGCAAATTACGGGTAAACAGGTGCCGGAAATTATCCTGCTGAACAGCCATGATGGTTCCAGTAGCTATCAGATGCTGCCGGGCTTGTTCAGAGCTATTTGTTGCAACGGGCTTGTTTGCGGTGAGTCCTTTGGTGAAGTTCGCGTACCGCATAAAGGTAATGTTGTTGAAAGGGTAATTGAAGGGGCTTATGAGGTGCTCGGTATTTTCGATAAGGTTGAAGAAAAATGCGATGCCATGCAGTCGTTGATGTTACCTCCACCTGCACAACACGCACTGGCTAAAGCGGCACTGACATACCGTTTTGGTGAAGAGCATCAACCTGTTACCGAATCACAGTTACTGGCTCCCCGACGCTGGCAGGATGAATCCGGGGATCTCTGGACAACTTATCAACGTATTCAGGAGAACCTGATTAAGGGCGGCTTATCCGGTCGCTCTGCGCAGGGGAAACGTGCCAGAACTCGTGCCATTAATGGCATCGATAGTGACGTTAAGCTCAATCGCGCTCTGTGGGTAATGGCTGAAAATATGCTGCAACTTGCATCGTAAATCCCTTTGGTTATCCCACTTCATTTGTCGTGGTGTTTTGTTTTCTAAGGAGTCGTCATGTCTGAATTTAATTTAACTTCTGCCTTCCCGATAAATGAACAGCGTATTATTCGCCGCGCAATGCGTCTGCTGGAGAAATACCAGCGTCAACCTGGCGAGCAGTTTATTGCTACCGGCTTTACTAAAAACTGGCTGCAACTACGTCTTGCCCGACAGGAACGGGAAATATTTATGGCGCTATATCTCGATAATAAGAACCGCCTGCTGGAACACGAGACGCTGTTCCTCGGCACGATTAACAATACTGAAGTACATCCCCGCGAGATTGTGAAATCAGCACTGCGCCACAACGCGGCAGCGGTGATCCTCGCACATAACCATCCGTCAGGGGTGACGGATGCCAGCAAAGCAGATCGCACTATTACTGACCGGATCGTAAATGCCCTGGATCTGGTGGAAGTACGGGTAATGGATCATCTCATCATTGGTAATGGCAACTGCCTCTCTTTTGCCGAACGCGGCTGGCTTTAAGGGAGAACAATGCAATGAAGATTATCAGCAAACGTCAGGCAATGGCGATATACCGCCAGCATCCCCGGTCCCGGCTGTTTCGCTTCTGCACGGGTAAATACAAATGGTCAGGCAACATCTGCCACTACCATGGTCGGGAAGTACAGGATATCAGCGGAGTGCTCGCCGTATTCGCGGAGCGCCGTCAGGACCGCAACGGCCCGTATGTCGTATTACGCAGCGTAAGCCTGAATTAATTCACGATTAAGGAGGACTACATTTTGTCGAAGAAAAACACGATAACAACGCATGATATCAGTGAACCCTGGTGGGGACTCAGACGCAACATCTCCCCGTGTTTTGGTGCCCGTCTGGTACAGGAAGATAACAGCCTGCATTACCTGGCTGACCGTGCGAATTTTAGCGGACAGTTCTGCGATGCAGATTTACGCCATCTTGACCAGTCTTTCCCGGTATTGATGAAACAGCTGGAGTTAATGCTCACCAGCGGTGAACTGAATATTCACCATCAGCACTGCGTCACGCTGTATGCCAGAGGACTGACCTGCGAGGCCGATACGCTCGGTTCGCACGGCTACGTTTATATCGTGATTTATCCCACTCAACGTTAATTTCATTTCCCAACGAGAAACTATATGAAAACTCTTCCTGCAAATCAGCGGGTGGCGAAGCCATGCCCGCCGCCAGTTCTTGTCTGGCAAACGCTACTTACACGCCTGCTGGAGCAACACTATGGCCTGACGCTGAACGATACGCCGTTCAGCGATGAAACTGTTATTCAGGAGCACATCAACGCCGGTATTACGCTGGCTGATGCTGTTAACTTTCTGGTGGAAAAGTACGAACTGGTTCGTATCGATCGCGGAGGGTTTAACTGTCAGGAACAGTCACCTTACCTTCGGGCGGTAGATATTTTACGGGCGAGGCAGGCAACCGGCCTGTTGCGACAAAGCCATCATCCTTCGATACGCTGAATCTCGCGAGCCGTCTTCCCGATCTACATTCCCGAACTTACTTCCTCTTTTACTCATTGCATAATGCGCCTGCCATTTACGGCGGGCGTATTTGCTTTTTACGGACAAAATATCATGCAAACAGAAGCTGAGGTTTTAACCGATAATAATGAACTAATTTGCTCGACCAGCATTGAGCGTATCGTGACAGGACGCGATGCTGCGCTGAAACAGATCGAGGCGCTGATTTGTCAGCTCGATGATGTTTCCCGACTCACTTCCGGGATTGGTGGCGATGTCGCTAATCATTGGGCGATGCGGCAGGGCCATTCTTTCGACTGTTGGTTAGTGCAACCTGTTGATAAAGCGATGCCAGTCATCACCCGTAAAATATCTACCGCAGTATCTGGCGCGATTTGATGTTAAAGGCCGAAATGTACGGTTTGATGGAGGACGAAGAACATGATGAGAGACACGGCAGTCTGAATTGAGGCTACAATTTTAAGCTATGCATGATGACTGAACCAATTCGGCGTTTTTTTCGTGTTTTGCGCAACATAAATTTTAAATAAATTCATTTAAATACATAATGTTAAGTTTAATTTAAACTTTTTAAAAACTTGTGTTGTGCGCACAATGTGTTTTGTATATCATGTATAAAAGATCAGGATTAGTTCCAAGAGAAGAACCAAATGACGATTAACATTACACCGGAAATAAAAAGTGAAAAAATCCATCTGCGAATTACTCCCTCACAAAAGGAGATGTGGAAGTCGTTAGCTGAAGCTCAAGGGATAAGTCTTGCCGCTTGGATTGAAAATAAAATATCGACAACCTTAGCGTCAAACAACGATCTTTTTAGAAAAGATAAATATAAGTTAGTTTCTCTTTTCGCTGGTTGCGGCGGAATGGATTTAGGCTTTTGTGGCAATTTTAAAGTACTTGGTAATGAATATAAAAAGACAAAATTTGAAATTATATGGGCCAATGAATTTAACCCTAATGCAGTAAAAACATACAAAAAGAATTTTTCTCACGATATTGTTGAAGGTGATATTTGGGAACTTATCGACTCAACACCTACTGAATGTGATGTCCTTATCGGAGGTTTTCCTTGCCAAGATATTTCTATCAATGGGAAAAGAGCGGGTGTAGATGGAAAGCGTAGCGGTTTATATCTCGCGATGGTGGAAGCAGTAAAACGAGCTCGGCCTAAAATATTTATAGCTGAAAATGTTAAAGGTCTTCTAATGAAATACAACGAAGACTCTTTAAACAGAGTTATCCAAGATTTCAGTAAATTAGGTTATAATGTAAGTTACAAACTTTACAACTCAGCTAATTTTGGCGTTCCCCAAACTAGAGAACGTGTTTTTATTGTAGGAACATTACATGGTAACCCATTGTTTAAAGAGCCAATCGATGTTCTTCACAAAAATGAATGGCTAACATGTCGTGATGCTATTCATGATCTAGAAACATTCGATGAAAACCGCGATATCAGTCATATTTGGAGTAAGGCTAAAAAGAGTCCAGATCAAGGTAGTCGCCGTTTAAATGAAGACAAACCATCGCAAACGATAAGAGCTGAATGCCATGGAAACATCCAATTCCATTATAAATTAGATCGTAGAATATCAATGCGAGAGGCAGCAAGAATACAATCTTTTCCTGATGATTTCGTTTTTGAATCAAATCTTAGAGAAACAGAACGGCAGATAGGTAACGCGGTTCCACCTGTTTTAGCATGGCATCTTGCGCGAGCCGTCGAAGAATATCTTGATCAATTATAACTTACATCCCCACAATAGGTAGCATTCCTATTGTGGGGGGGTTATTTAACATTTAAAAACAATACGTTAGATGGTATTACATCGCTCCACTCTTTCATATAAGAATCAGCTTTATTCAACCAATATTCAACTCTTTTATCATGGGGTATTTTCTCCCCCCAATATTCAACAAACAATGCATCTTCTAAACTATGGAATGCCTCATACATTTCATTTTCAATATCTTCAAGAGCACGAAGAACATATACTCCCCCCCATCTCATCTGATGCTCTCATCGCGACGCTACCAGCAGTAAAGAGGTCTCTTGCTTGATTGCACAAAATGCCATAATACGTTAGTAGAAACATAGTAATATCATCATATTTCCCTTTAACACGGCTTGATCTTAGGATTTGCGGGCACAATACTGCGGATTCTGCACGATAACGTCTTTTTTCGTCTTGTGTTAATTTTGTATATAATCTAACCTCAAGCGGTAAAGATCTTTCATCTGGTTGATCATCAATCCACCAAAGACGTTCCCCAGATTTTAATCTCCCTTTTGCATAATTCCTTATATATGGCATTTTTTCTTCTGGAGTTAAAATACGGAAATCGTTATAGCTAATATTTAATTTTTTAAATAATGGTTCTTTCGCATCAATTTCCACTTCGAAACGGGGTACATGAGATGTTCTAACATGCATAATGCTATCTTCATATCTACCCCATCTAACTTCAGGCTCGCCACCAATTTTCCCAAACAGGAGATAAACATGATCAACACCCTGCTTACGACTTCCTTCAAATATGCTGTTAGCAATTGAACGCCAAGTATTTTTATCAGAATATTTTACTTCAACACCAAAGTTGCCAATAATAATATCTGGAAATTCTTGTGCGGGGGGGCTCATGTCAACAAGTATTCCCATATCTTTTAGTATGTCATGTAACACTACTCTTACTTGTTGCTCAAAATATTTTGATGAATGAAACTCGGTTGATTTTTTTAAGTCTTGGGTTAATTGCTCAGTTGCCTTGGATAAGAGAACTTCAAATTGATGGCGCTCTATCATATTTATATTAACTCAATAATTTCTCTGATAGTTCATCATGCTACAACGTAGCATGATGAGTGACAAGTTGCTCCTATAAGCCAATTGATTATGATCATCAAACGCCGTCGAACAGGGGCAAACAACACTGTTAACTAACACACAGGTTTCAGTCAAAATACTTGTCATCCAGAGACCGAGTTTACTTCAAAGAGAGCCAACTTTCCTTGATCAAGTGTGTGGTATCAAGTACTGTGGCATCAAACGCTTATGGCCCTTCCTCATATCAAGTATGAGATGAGCTTACTAAACATAGGCTAAATTTTTCTTCCGATTTTATCCTTCAATGTACCGCAAAGTAGCAATGAGGGCATAATTGAGGGTATAAAAACAATCGAATTCAATAAAATCATTATATTACAAATCATTAGATATACATTTCGATTCCGAGTCCGGCACCATCATTTAAAAACCCGCCTTTTGGCGGGTTTTTGCTTTTTGGGGAAACTCAAACCGTCTCCGCCAGTCCCTGATTCATAACCTTCACAGCCTGTTTGACTTGCTTCAGTTGTTCTCTCAGTTCCTTCACTTCGTCATTATCAGGAATAAGCACAATGCAGCCCTCGGTGATTTTCACGGTGACACCCGTACCGGTATCGAATCCGGCTTCTTTTAGCCATTTCCCGCTAAGATTAAGCAAAGGTGTGCTGGTGTCGCCTCGATTGGGTATATAGCCTACTGTGTAGCGACGCTGAGTTATGGAGAGGTGGGGTGTTTGGGTGAGGGTTGTAGCCATAGGGCAACCTCCAGTGAGTAATGTTTATTACCGCTGCCGGAGAGGTCAATCTCACGGGTGGCGGAACCGGGCGGGGTTGACCTTACCGGCCTCACTGACACCGGCGCGTCTTACGACGCCCCCGCCCGGCCCGCCATTGAGATGTAGCCGTGCGCACGACACAAAAAAAGCGCAGACGCGCCTTGTGTCGTCAGTGAAGGATTTCAGGAGGTCAAGCCCGACGCCTGAATTTGCAGGCGTACAGCCATGCTACAGCTAAGGAAAATCAACGGCAAGGAGATTTATAGGGATCGTTTTTCTATTTGCGAAGCAGTACGCAAACTCAACCCACTTTCCCCACTCTCCTCTCCGGCAAGCACTAAATCTCTTAACTCACTCACCCGAGCTTCTCTTTGTTCCAACAAGCGAAGCGCCGAGCACACCACTTCATTAACTGAGCTATAACGCCCATCAGCAATCATCCGTTTCACAAAGTCGTCAAGCCTGTCATCAATATCAACACTGATAGTTCTTAGCATATACATTCCTTGCGTTATCCATTAACTACTACCACCTGACCCCAGCTTATTTTAATATTGATAGAAAAGCAGCCTCCCCACACAAGAGACTCTAAAAATGTACTGGCAAGAAAAAATCCACCACCTCAAACAGCACTACCCTGCCCCTCAGTTTAATGACCCTTTCTGGCGGGGAAAAAATATCATCGCCACTATCGCTCAAACATTCTTCCATTTCTCCCATGAGGATATCTATTCTCATAAACTTGATGCCACGAAAATCAAAAACAGAGAACTGATAAAAACCTGCCCGACAATAACACTCTATCAGGAAGAGATGGTTAAATTACCGGAAAGTGTGAACTACTGGCTGCTACTGATGAACCCGCCAATGGGGGCTGAATGCCAAATCTATGATTGTCAGAAAAACGCACTGAGAGAACTGCTGTATCTCTCCTCAGGTGTACCTGAACCTCAGTTTTATCTCATTGATAAAAAATACCAATGGTTAGTTTTTTTCGACGTGAACCGGCAGCAGGATGTCGTCACCATCTACAAAAGCGGCCAACAACCAACAATATGGGGCTGAACTACCTGACTACGTTTAACGATTATTCCCCTCTCCTGTCACCATATTTTCTTGCTATATTAACCGCAACCCCATGCTGAACAGGAAATCAGTATATGAGTAGTTCTAAAAAGTTACATTTGCAGGATGTCAAAGACCTACTACCTTTTATGACGCCGTTCCCATCGGCTGAACAGGTTTTCGCTGGTGATATTAAGGCCCATCGCCGTCATCTGTTACCGCTGTTAACCCTTGACCTTGCCGCCATCAACCCCGAATGGTCTGGTAAAATTCATTTTATTAGCCCCAAAGAGCCTTATGAAGGCATGATTGGTGGCAGAACCACCGAATATCATGACTATTACAACCGGGAAAACTGGCTGGCATTTCGTCTGGAAAACGATCGTTATACCTTCCTCGGTGATTTTCGTTATTTCTATCTGGAAGGACGCGAAGACAGCGATCTTGCGGAATACTATGAAGATGGTGAGCAGGGTCTTGAAAAGGCGAAAGCATTCTATCTGCAACATGGCATGCTTAACCCCTGGGATCAGACGGATAACCCACAGGCCTGGGTTGATGATATTGGCTCAGAGCCTGGCGTTGGGAACTGGTGTGATGGCTTCCCGCTGGAGTATGAAACAGGAAGCGACGGAGATGAAAATGCCTACCCACTCACTGAAGATGGTCGACGCTTTCATCTGATTGGTTGGCTGGCCTCATATTCTTACTGCGATACCGGAGCCGATGGCGTTCTGCTATTTTACGATCCGGTTGATAAGATTGTGCTGTTTACCTTTGACTGGACATAATCCCGTTAGCATCGGTTATGTTTCCGATCACTCTCAAACAAAAGGCCATCCTTTGGATGGCCTTGTATCTCAGCAATAAACTACCATCAGAAATTGATTCTAAACCCGATATTTGCCTTCATAGGTGACTCAATATCACGGCCTTTCACATAATCTACTTCAGCATAAACAGAAGTATGATTGTTTACCGCCAGATTAACCCCAACACCATACTTACCCGCAGTGCCTGAATAATCATTGGTGAACTTATGGATGTCGTTAATATATACATCGTTATCAGAGATGAACTCGTGTTCCGCCGCCACTTTAATGTACGGGCTCAGAATAACCTTGTCGTTTAAAGCAAACTCTGCACCAAACGAAACACCAATTTCCCCTAACAGAGACTTCTGATCGTCAACTTTAGCTTTCATACCATTATTAAAGCGGAATGATTTCCCTTCAATGGTCAGATAGCTCATACGCCCATAAGGTTCAGCAAACAGACCATATGGTGAGTTAGCAAACTGATGCTTGTAACCCATTTCTAACGCAGCACCCAAACCGTTCTGTTTGTAGTCAGCATTGGCTTGTGAGCCGTTAGTGGTTTTCACACGCAGTTCATTATCAAAATGAGAGTACTTCACCAGACCATCAATATAGAAGTTATTCTCTGTCACATAGGTTGCATAAATGCCGGCAGTGTAAGCATTAATATCACTGTTACCACCACGAGCATGCTTCACGCGGTTATCCGACATAGAAGCACTTAACCCAATCATCAGCTTATCATTGCCAATATCAAAGGCTTTATCGCCACCCAGCTCCATACCAGAACGATAAAGCTTATAGGCTGAGTTTTCTGGCCCATTCACCCGCAGGCTACTGTTCAGAACACGGCCCCATGCGTTAGCGCCTTCGCGATTATTACGCGTGATGTCACCACGACGCAGACGTAAGTTATCCAACTCTTCGTTGAAAATGAACTGGGTTGCAGAAGCCATACTCAACACCCCATCGGTTGATGGGCTGGTTTTAGGACGATCGGTGCCTGGCTCCGGAGTTGGCTCAGGATCCGGTGTTGGTACTGGATCCGGCGTTTCGCCCGGTTCAGGATCTGGCGTTGGTTCAGGCGTCGGCGTTGGATCAGGATCTACCACTGCTGCACTTTGCTTCCCCAGGAACCAGGTATAGCGATCGCCACTTTGTGCTGACTTTAGATCGTAAACATAGGCACCAATATCAACACCGTTACCATCGTTTAACAAAAACTGCCCGCTTTCACCTTTAGCAACATAAATCAGCGCCAAACTATCCTGACTGGTTGGCTCATTTCCGCTGTCCTGAATTGCTACATTAAATTTGCCTGTAGCCTGTTTAATATCCAGCAAATCACCACTCAGCGTTGATACATCACTGTTCATCGCGATAGCCGCTGTACCATCTGAATTCATTTCATCAACGTATAAATGCTTAAATGCCCCTACTGGTGAGAAAGCAAAGGTTGAACCACCGTTAATATTAATTTGATGAATATAGGAATCATCATAGTGTGGCGTTTTGATCACTTCGTTTTCATTCTCTTCCATGGCATAACGGTTACAGGTGTCAGTACAGTCACCCAGGTAATTAAAAGTCGAACCGTTATTCAATGACAAAGAGCTATTGGTTAAACGCAGTCCACCGTGGCGTTCACTGTATATACCGGCACTCACAACAGAATTATCTAAGTTAACCTGAAACTCATCCTGATCGAGATAACCTTCAGTAAGGTACTCCCCAACGTGAGTTAGCAAGTTTTTAAACTGCCCGTTGCTGTTGGTTAAATTGATAGCAAAAGCGTTATTACGATCGACCCAGCCACTTGACTCACCCAGTTCAATACCTGCCAAAGTCTCTGCTTTCAACGTACTGCCAACAATATTCAGGTTAGCGGTTAAGTCATGCTGATTATAGTCAAGCCAATCATTATGAGATCTAATAGTAAATATACTGCCTAAACGCGTTGTCAGATACTCTTGCTCGATAGTGCCATCATTATCTGAAATGTGTTGTTTATTGTTAATGATGGTTGAATCAACAATCGAATAGAGATCAATGTTATCAACGGTAACATCTTCCTGGCTATAAGGCCTTAAAACAAAAACTGAATGTGCATCCACATTAATATTGGCATTAACCAGAGAAATGAGTTCCGACTTTTGAGCGCTGGTATTGTTCAGATTAGACTCAAGGGAAAATAACGTGTTGATCTTTTGAGTAATATTAACATCCCAGGAATCCAGTGTAATACCGCCTGTGCCAGGATTTCCATATGAATCACTGTAAACGTAAATCAGTTCATTGTAGTCGCTTTCATCGTCATACCATTCCACATTGATATTGGTATCTTTGATATTCAGGTTATTAACTAAAAAGCGTTTATTCGAGTCCGAATAATTCTCAATCCAATAGTGATTATCAATAAAAATCGAGTGGGCGGTAAAATCCAGAACATTATCGGTTTGATTATCAAACGAACAACCATAGCTGCTACAGAAGTCATCCGGTTGACCGGCAAAGACATTACCTGCAAGTGGGGCACTCAGAAGCGCAGTAAAGGCAATATAGTGGCGAAATTGAATCATCATAGCTCCCTAAAATTATACTAATTCCCTGGTGATCTTTAAATGTTTGTAAAAATGATTTCATTTCAAATTAAATTAAAATAAAAAAATCAAAAGCGTGTCATATTTAAAGATAAACCTTGCGGCACATATTAATTTACAAATAGAAAAATAGCAACACATTGGCACCAACCATCAATTCAATTGTGTTGAAAAAATCAAAAAATAATTTAAATTCAATATATTATAAAATAAATAATTACAATTGAAATAAAGACTAATTTCAATTAGATAATTAAAACTATTAATCGTTTGTTATACCTACTGTTAACTAATCAGAAAAATTATTAATACAAGGTTAATAATTAGTCAATTAAGTTTCACTGAGAAAAAATAGCAACTCTTCATTATCATGATTGTAATAACAACACAAAAAACTATTGCTGGTACTTATCATCATCCCCTACCAGTAACCTTCAATAACGATTGATTTCTATCTGATACACACTAATTGTTCAAAAAACACTAAACAAAAAAAATAATTAATTTTTTATAATAAATGAAACTCCCAAGAAGCAGCCACATTTCTATGGACTACAATTAATCATTTAATAAACAAAAAAAGAAATAAATTGGAAATATAAAATAAAAAACTAGCTCTATAAATCAATATCATAATGATGATATCAAAATAAAAAATTAAATTTCAAAACAATAGAGAAAAAATAAATCAATGAAAAGAATGCCACAAAATCAAAAAAAACAAACAAGATCGAAAATATAAAAACACAATTAAATCAACAACAAAGGAGCGTGGAAGTTATTTAACCAATTAATTGACAACCAACTACTTAGCAATTAGCATCGCTCTCGATAAGCATTAACCAATATATTAGTTAATATACTTACCTTTAAGTATTAGCTTATCAATTAATACTAAATATTTATTTGTCGCTTTTAAATAAGGATTTTTACAATGCGTGAATTACATAGCTACGAAGTAGAAGAAGTATCTGGTGCTGGTAAAATTGCTGATACAGCAACTGCTATCGGTGGTCAAATTGGTGGTCTGGTTGGTTCTTTCACCAAGAATAACCAAGCTGCTACTATCGGCAGCACTATTGGTCAAGGTTTAGGTAACTTTGTTGAAGCTGGCATCACTGCAGTTAGCAACCTGGTAAACCTGTTCAAAGGTCTGTTTGGTAAGAAGTAATACTACCACTCAGTAAATAATAATGAGAGGCACATCTTTGCCTCTCATTTTTGCTTTTTATATTTTTCGCTCTAAATCACCGAGATGTCTTAATTGACAATCAGGATTATACAGACATGGAAAAGCGTCGTTTATTTCGCCAGGAAGCGATTGAACATCAAAAAGCCAAGTGGGCGGGAACTGCGCTACTCATCACCGGCTATCCCGCATGGTTTATTGCCTGCGCCTCCACCTTATTTGTTATCGTTTTGGTTATATCGTTAGCCTTTGGCAATTATACCCGTCGCATAAACGTTAATGGCGAAATAGTCACTCAGCCCCGGGCGATTAATATCTTTGCTCCGCAACAAGGTTTTATTTCAAAGCTTTTAGTTGATGCTGGTGTAGAAGTGACCAAAGGCACTGCACTGTATCAATTAGACGTTAGCCGTATTGCACGTTCGGGTAATGTCACGATTCACACCACAGAAGCCATTGAAAAACAAGTAGTTCATGTTGAAGGCATCATCGCCAAGCTGGAAAAGAATAAGCAGGCAACGCAAGAAAATATAAAACAACAAATCGCTAAATCCGAAGCCGCTAATAAAAATTCTCAAGTCTTGGTTAATAACGCTGCAAAGGGCATGGAAGAAATGCGCCAAAGCATGAAGACTTATGAAGAATACCAACGGCAAGGTCTGGTGAATAAAGAACAGTTTAACAACCAGCGTTATCTCTATTACCAACAGCAGAGTTCCTATCAGGCTCTGAATACACAAATCATTCAGGAAAATCTGAAGATCAGCAATCTGCAAAGCGAACTTACTACCAGCGCTGCCGATTTTGATAACCAAATTGCACAAAATCAATATCAACTCAATGAATTACAGCGCCAATTAACCGAAGCCGATGCTGCCGGAATGCTGATTATCAATGCGCCCAGCGATGGAAAAATTGAGTCACTGAGCGTCACCGAAGGGCAAATGGTTAATCCGGGCGATAGTCTGGCGCAGTTAATTCCAACCAGTATCAACGCCTACTATTTGGTGCTTTGGTTACCTAACAACAGTCTGCCTTATGTATCACCTGGCGACCGCATCAATATTCGCTATGATGCTTTCCCCTATCAGAAATTTGGTCAATTTCCGGGAACCGTTCAAACTGTTTCAGCGGTACCAGCCTCTATTCAGGAAATGTCCACCTACAGCAGTGCCCCTCGTGCAGCGGCTGGTGGAATCGATCAATCTTACTATAAAGTCATTGTTGCGCTGGACAGCCACCACTTTATGTTAGCCAACAAAGAGCTGCGCTTAACCAGCGGTATGAGAGCACAAACCACCCTGTTTCTGGAGAAACGCCCCCTGTACCAATGGATGCTTTCACCTTTCTACGATATCAAAAAGAGCATAACGGGGCCCGTAAATGGATAAGGCAACCTTCACTCATCTGTTAGAAAGCCTGAATTTTAACATGCGAAAAAAAGTACCACAGATACTGCAAACCGAAGCTGCAGAGTGTGGGCTCGCCTGTCTGGCTATGATCTGCCGTTATTATGGTATGAACGTTGATCTGTTCAATTTGCGCCGCCGCTTTGGTATCTCATCCCATGGCGCCACATTAGGCGTAGTTATCAATACCGCTTCCGAAATTAACCTGAAAAGCCGGGCATTAACGCTGGATCTGAATGAAGTTAATCAGTTAAAGACCCCCTGCATTCTGCATTGGGATTTAAACCACTTCGTGGTGTTGGTGGCGGTTAAGCGCAATAAGTTTGTTCTGCACGATCCGGCGTTTGGCCGACGGGTCGTCAGTGAACAGGAGATGTCACAGCACTTTACCGGTGTGGCACTGGAACTTTGGCCGGGCAACGAGTTTGTTCCTTACAACCAAACCAGTCGTTTAAGCCTGTGGAGCATGATGAGCCATATTGAGGGTCTGAAAGGATTCCTGATTAAGGTGTTTGCTCTGTCTATCGTTATCGAAACGGTAAACTTGCTGATCCCCGTAGGGACTCAGTTAGTCATGGACCATGTCATTCTGGCGGAAGATCATGACCTGCTGGGGCTGATTTGTCTGGGGTTACTGTTTTTTATTCTGTTTCGTACCTTTGTTGGTATGTTGCGCTCCTGGACCTCATTAGTGATGGAGGCGTTGGTTGGCGTACAGTGGAAAGCCGGTCTGTTCGACCATTTAATGAAGCTCCCCCTTGCTTACTTTGAAAAACGTAAGTTGGGTGATATTCAATCCCGCTTTAGTTCACTGGATACCATTCGCACCACGCTGACCCATAATTTAGTCAGTAGCATCATCGACAGTCTGATGGCCATTGGCGTTTTCATTATGATGTTGCTGTACGGTGGCTGGCTGGTGTGGGTGGTGCTGGGCTTTACCGTGCTGTATATGATCCTGCGCCTTTCCACCTATCAGTATTATCGGCAGGCATCAGAAGAGCAGATTATCAAAGGTGCCAAAGCTAACTCCCACTTTATGGAGACGCTGTATGGCATCAGCACGCTGAAAGCCCTTGGTCTGACCTCCACCCGTGGACAATACTGGCTTAATCTGAATATCGATACTACCAATGCCAATATTCGGCTCACCAAGCTCGATATGGTGTTTGGCGGCATGAATACGCTACTGGGTATGGTGGATCAAATCGTTATCCTGTGGCTGGGTGCATCAATGGTGATTGACGGGCATATGACGCTGGGGATGTTTGTGGCATTTAACGCTTACCGCGGCCAGTTCTCTGAACGTTCCGCCAATCTGATTAACCTGGCGCTGGAACTGAAAATGCTGTCGCTGCACAGTGAGCGACTCACCGATATTGTCTTCTCAGAGCCGGAAACCACCCAGCCTAACAATATGGCATTCCCTGAGCATCAACCGCTGGGCTTTGAAGTTCGTAATGTAGGATTCCGTTATGACAATCTCTCGGCCCCTATCTTTTCGAATCTGAATTTGAAAATAGAACCGGGAGAAAACGTTGCGATTATTGGCCCATCTGGCATTGGTAAAACCACACTGATGAAAGTAATGGCGGGGCTACTGTCACCCTCACAGGGGGAAGTACTCGCTAACAACATTGATATTAACAAAATTGGTATGAACAATTACCGCAGGTATATCGCTTGCGTATTACAGGATGACAAGCTTTTCGCTGGTTCCATTGCCGATAATATCGCCAGTTTTGAAACGCAAAAAGAGGATGACTGGGTAATTGAATGCGCCAAATATTGCAATATTCATGATGAAATTGTACGTATGCCGATGGGATACGAAACACTGATCACTGAGTTAGGCGGCAGCCTGTCCGGTGGACAAAAACAGCGCTTGCTGATCGCCCGCGCGCTGTATCGTCGGCCAAGTTTACTGTTTCTTGATGAAGCCACCAGCCATCTGGATACCGCTAATGAAGCGCATATTAACGCGGCAATTTCGGCGCTAAAAGTGACACGGATATTTATTGCCCATCGCCTGTCAACTATTGAGAGCGCCGATCGGGTGATTAATCTTGATCCTGCTATCGAGTCCTGAGCAAACTGACAATCCTATTCCGACTCCTGTAACGACCTCAATATTTGAGGTCGTTTATTTATCCGTTCCGAAGCCAGAATGTTTACTGGTATAAAGCTATTGTATAATCTGCTTCAATAATAGCCATCGGTACCGACTACATAGACAGAGAATAACTTTATATGTCTACACTCTCAGGGAAGAACATAAAAGAGCTCATTAAATTTTCACTATTGTTATTCACAGCCCTGTTCTCAATTTCTGTTGTCTACAGCCAAACCTCATCAATACTCATTCATACCAATATACCCGATTGCCGTAATACCAACTCCCAGGAAAATTGCATTATTGCTTACTTTAAGGATTTCACCGTTACTGATAAAAACAACAGCCATACATATCGGGTTTTGCTGAGCAGAGATAATCAACAACGCTATATTGTTCAGGATTTTTATAGCCAAACCCATCATGCCTACACGGAACCTTTTGTGATCAGAGACCCGCAGGATCTCAACAAAACACTGGATGATTACACAATGGTTAACATTAGTATTGATGGTCGCTACATTGGGTGGTATCCCGATGGGCAGAAAGAGTTCGAGTTTCTTTATGCTAACGGTGTACCTGTTGGTATCTGGTTTGGCTGGCATGAGAATGGAAACATTCTATTTAAAGAAGTAAAAAGTGGCGATCTCACAGGTACTGAGCTCTGGTGGTATAAAGATGGCCTCCCTCGTTCTGAAAAACGCTATCAGCGAGACAAAGAATTAGCAATTGAAGTCTGGTGGTACGAAAATGGTCAAAAAGAGTCCGAAGGTAGCTACATTAACGATCACAGCAGACAAGGCTGGTGGAAATACTGGTATAAAAATGGGCAGCTCAAAGAAGAAAGTCTGTACGATCAGGGTAAATTGCAAGGTACCAGTAAAAAATGGGATGAAAACGGCAACCCGATACCGTAGTCTGCCAAATTACTCATCGCGGCCCCTATAACGGCTTCCCGAACAGGAAGCCGTTATCACATCTGAAACTATCATTGCTCAAGCTGGTTAAGGGCAGTGAACAACGCTGCCATCTTTTCATGCAGAATAAACTGTAGTGACTCTTTCACGGCTGCCTGCTCAATATGAATCACCGCACTGGCAAGAGCCATACACTGTTCCGCCAGCTCCAACGGATCGTTTGAGGTGGTATCGGTAATATCAAACATGACAGAAACCTCCCTTTTTCAGGCAACTTGCTGAAACAGAAGATCGTTTTTTAGATCCGGATCTGAAACTGGATCGAGGGTAAGGTATAAATTCAGGGTGAGTTTGGGTATGCTTCTCAATAGCCATAATGTTAGCTCCTATAACGTTGTGGTCAGAAACCCCGTATGTGTTCCACCACTGCGGGGTTTCGCTATTTTAAATCCGCCAACGTTTATCCGTTGACGATGACAACACGGTATATATGCACCGCTAAAGGGTCAATGCACAATCAGCAGAATTAACCGGCAAATGAAAACTTTTCGCACTGCACCGCAAAAATTTGAAAATTACGGTGGGGTTTGCAGGGGTTTATCGGCAACTTGCTGCTATATATAAATATTATCCCTCCTGTGCAAATCATTCTGACTATACCCCACACATAATTTCTGGCATAAGCCATAAACAAAGCGTAAAGTATATGGCATATGCCAATCAGGAGCCCCTATGTCGAGACCAAAAATCCCCCGAAAAATCTGCGGCCAGCCCGCTAACAGCTGCTTTAAACCCAACGGTATCCCGATGCGATTACTGGATGAGATTCAGCTATATGATGACGAATTTGAAGCACTTCGTCTGGTCGACTATCTCGGCATGCAACAACAAGAAGCAGCAATACAGATGGGCGTTTCTCGCCAAACACTGGCAAACGTACTCAAAGCCGGGCGATTTAAAGTGGTGGAATGCCTGAGCCAGGGTAAGGCTCTGCTGATGAACCGAAAAATTGAAGATGAAAAAACAGAGAAGGAAAACTAACCATGATAACTGCCGTACCCATTAGCCATGACCGCATTGCCGGGCACTTTACCAAAGCAGACAGCTTTATTTTTATCAACGGCGAAGGCCGCGTGATATGTCACCATATCAATCCTGCTCGCGAATCTGGCTGTGCCGGTAAAAAAGCCTTACTGAATCTGCTTGGCAAACAAAAAACAGAACGCGTCATCACCCGCAATATTGGTGAACGCATGTTAGGCAAATTGCTGGATCGTAATCTGGAAGTATTTCAAATCGACCATAGCCAGTTAGACCCCCAAATATTAGGCGCTACTGAAAACTTACCCTTGACCGCCCTGACCGACTCATCACAAGGTCGTCGCTCCGCAAACTATGAAACTAAAAAAGAGTCCGGCGGATGTGGCTGCCACCATGGCGAAGAGCATGAAACCGGCGAAAAAACCGAAGGCTGCCACCAACACGGCGGCAAACGCTGCTGCCAGCATTAGTTTTTTTAGTTAACAGAAAGGACGCAAGATGGCGTCCTTTCTAATTAATAACAAAATTTGATAATTCAGTTCTGTGTCTTAAAAAGCTAATCGTTGGGAGAGACCGCCGTTGGAGTCGACTTGGCGCAAGCGCTGTTCAAACAGGGTGAAACACCGCAAGGTGTTTCATAACTGCCCCCAGGGAATCCAGGCTCGGAGCACTCCGGCAGCTAAGTACGGATAGTCTTCCGGCCGGGCACATTACCTATATAAGCACTATGCCATTACGGCCGGAATATACACTAAAACTAATTCATACAAACGCTACCGCACTCAAAACGCAAAACAAGAACACCCTAATGCTCCCCAAAACGCCCCTTCATCCGATACCGGAATCGATGAGCCTCTGGCAATATTGTGTTGATGCTGATGCACCTGACAAGGCCCACAACAATGATGCACCTGAGCGAACATTCCCGCTTTGCTGGCGGCCGGTGGTGCCGGACGATAATGGCCCGGAACCAGTGAAACCGGTGACCAGTCCGGCAGAACAGGCAACGCCGGTGGTGATAAAGGCGCAAACGTACTGGTGGCATAGACAATTTTACCGTCTACTACCGTCATCACTGACTCAATACCTTTAATTTCCTCTTCTGCCACACTGAAATAGTCTTTAGATAACACGGCTAAATCCGCTAACTGCCCGGCTTTTATCTGCCCCTTCTTACCCTGATCGCTGGAGAACCATGAACTACCGGCAGTCCAGAGTTCTAATGCCGTATCGCGCGACAGCTTATTATTACTGCTGTACATCTCCATACCGCCAACGGTACGACCAGAAACCAACCAGTAAAGCGCAGTCCACGGGTTATAGCTGGCAACCCGCGTGGCATCGGTACCCAAACCTACCGGTACACCTGCTGCCAACATTTTGGCTACCGGAGGCGTATGTTCTAATGCTTCTTTACCATAGCGTTCAGCAAAATATTCCCCCTGAAACGCCATTCGATGCTGCACTGCAATACCGCCGCCTAATGCCTTCACCCGATCAATATTTCGCTCGCTGATGGTTTCAGCATGATCGAAGAACCAGTGCAGCCCGTTAAACGGAACTTCCCGGTTAACCTTCTCAAACACATCCAGCATACGGCTGATTGATTCATCATAAGTAGCATGTAAACGGAACGGCCAGCGATTCTCTACCAGATGGTGAACCACGCGCTCCAGTTCATCCTCCATACCCGGTGGTAAATCAGGACGCGGTTGGAGAAAATCTTCAAAGTCTGCGGCAGAAAATACCAGCATTTCACCAGCACCATTGTGGCGATAGAAATCACTACCGCTTCCCGGCTTCAGCATGTCAGTCCATTTTTCGAAATCATCCAGCTCCTGTTTCGGCCGTTGGGTAAACAGGTTATAAGCGATACGAACCGTTAGCTGATTCTCTTTTTCCAACTGCTCAATAATCTGATAGTCCTCCGGATAGTTCTGAAAACCCCCTCCGGCATCAATGGCACTGGTCAAACCCAATCGGTTAAGCTCGCGCATAAACTGGCGCGTAGAGTTAATTTGCGCTTCCAGCGGTAATTTTGGCCCTTTTGCCAGTGTGGCATAAAGAATGGTCGCATTAGGACGCGCAATCAGCATGCCTGTTGGATTACCTTTATCATCGCGCTGAATTTCACCGCCCGGAGGGTTTGGCGTATCTTTGGTATACCCCACAACCTGTAGCGCGGCCCGGTTTAGTAATGCACGATCATAAAGG
Source organism: Limnobaculum allomyrinae (assembly GCF_016649425.1). Classification (GTDB taxonomy): domain Bacteria; phylum Pseudomonadota; class Gammaproteobacteria; order Enterobacterales; family Enterobacteriaceae; genus Limnobaculum; species Limnobaculum allomyrinae. Next base: position 262,961 of record NZ_JADRCR010000005.1, on the reverse strand, counting down.
TGCAGAACAAACACCGGCGTATCCGGCGCGGCTTCATTGAGCTCTTCCAGCGTAGGCATACGACGTTCTGCAAACTGAAACTCAGACCAACCGCCAACTACCCGCACCCACTGAGGTGATGGCGTTCGCGCCGCCTGATCTTTCAACATTCTTAACGCATCTGACAGTGAAGGTACCCCTTCCCAGCGTAATTCCAGATTGTAGTTCAGACCGCCGCGAATCAAATGAAGGTGGGAGTCGTTTAAACCCGGGATCACCGTATGACCTTTCAGATCCACCACCGATGTTCCTTCTCCCGCATAACGCATCACTTCGGCGTCACTACCTACGGCAAGAAACTTACCCGCTTTAATTGCAACAGCGCTGGCAAGCGGTTGAGTACGGTCAACGGTATGAAACTTACCGTTGGTTAAAATTAGCGATGCATGTTCAGACATAATAATCTCCCTTAATTACTCTTATCGGGCTTTTAGCCATCGAGCAAAAATTCGTGTCATCATCGGCATCCAGAAATAGACCATTAATCCGGCGACGGTGGCATCATTCAGAAAGTGACCCAATAAAGTCCCTTTCAGTTGAGGAAAAATAAATCCCCATATCAAAGGAACAACCAGGGTTGAAGGAAAAATCACTGCAATAGAAATAATAAATTGTTTCCATCGCGCAGGTTTACTTACTCCTGCCTGAGGCGGTGTAAACCAGAATTCAGCACCAGGCCGAACCTCTAATACATCGTCCCCGGCCAAAATTGGCTTTATATCCACTACCAATTTTTTTCGTTCGTCCGATTGAGTCCAGCGGTACAGGTTATCCAGTGAGTTAAAACGAATTAACACGGTATAAGTTTCATCATCTCCTGATGGGCGTATTACGTTAACGCCCATATGGCCTTCGAAATGCTGAGCTATCGGTATAATTCGCTGTAACCACTTTTCATAATCCGAGCGGTGAATAGCATGAATTTTATGGGTGATCACCAGCGTTGCTGGTTCGGAATTCGCCATCATAAAGAGATTTCCCCGAAAGAAAGGATGGCGCAAAGCGCCATCCGGGTGCATCACTTAGTGCGAGGTGCGGCTTTGTGTACCAGTGTATAAGCGTAATCTACGCCCATACCATAAGCACCGCTGTGCTCACGAACTAAATCCATCACCGCGTCATAAGTCTCTTTACGAGCCCAGTCACGTTGGTACTCCAGCAGAACTTGTTGCCAGGTTACCGGCACGGCACCGGCCTGAACCATGCGATCAATCGCGCGTTCATGAGCATCAACAGAAGTGCCACCGGAAGTATCCGTCACGACGTAAACCTCAAAACCTTCTTTTAGCGCCATCAATGCAGGGAAAGTCAGGCAAACTTCTGTCCACAGAGCTGAAATAATCAGTTTTTTACGGCCGGTAGCCTTCACCGCTTCAACAAACGCTTTATCTTCCCATGAGTTCATTGATGTACGTTCGATTGGCTTAATTTCCGGGTGTACCGCTAAAAGCTCAGGCCAGATATAACCGCTGAAACTTTCGGTTTCAACAGACGTATAAATGGTTGGAACATTGAAGATTTTTCCTGCTTTGGCTAATGCGACAGTATTATTTTTCAACTGTTGACGATCGATATTGGCAACACCAAAGGACATTTGTGGCTGATGGTCGATAAAAATGAGAGTTGAATTTTTTGGATCGATAAGTTCGTGAATAGACATGTTCATACCTTTTTCAAGAAACAAGAATACATACAGCACTATTAAGAATAGTGCCAAATATAGAGTTAGCCATAAATCTAGCAACGCTTTACAAAATCATTAATAACTACTGAAGACGTTGACAAGAATACGCTTTAAAAAAGAAAAGGAAATGACTAATATCTTGAAAGACATGAGTTAATAAATAAGAGAAATAGCTATAAGCTATTGTATTAATAGCTTATAAAAATGTTTTTTATCAAGTTCAGTCAACCACCCTGAACAACACCATCAACCTGACTGATGGATAAACTAACAACATAACCTTAACCAAAAAAATAAATAAAATCATTATAAACAAAAGGATAGATGCGTTTCATTGTTTTTCAGGTAATACATGCATCTATCCTATCGCCCGTGACTGACTAACACACAACAGCACTGATATTCATACCAAAGAAGTCATTACTGTATTTATCCTTGTTCACTTGATATTTCTTTAAAGCCGCTTCGGTTCCCTCCGATAATATATGAACATTAGAGACAACAAATCCTTGATATAATAGTGAACTAATAACTTCACCACATTCTTTATCTTCTAAACATTGAGGAACAATAATTTCATCTTTTAATAAAAAAACGTAATGTTTATTATTCATATATTCTCCGCAATAGGTTATAAATATTCCACCTGAATCCGGTTGTCAGTGGTAAGCTTGCTACCGGGTAATGTTTCATCGCGATAAACGGATTACAGCAAAACTATGCTGTTATTTATAATGAATAATTATCCACCGGTGATAACCAACAGGAATGGAATAATGGAAATACGCCAGTTGCATGCGTTTGTGGTGCTTGCGGAATCCCTGAGCTTCAGAGAGGCTGCGCAAAAACTGTTTATCACTCAACCAGCATTAACCAAACAGATCAAAGCGCTGGAACAGTCACTGGGTGCCCCTCTGTTTACGCGTGGTCGTCATGGAGCCCAACTATCGTCATTTGGTCAACAGCTGTATGAAAAAGCCAGGGACTTGGTTGTACAGGCGCAAGAATTTAAGCAGTTTGCTCAGGAGAGCGCCCGTCAAATTAAGGGAAATCTGGCTATTGGCTATGGTTTATCCGGGATAAAGTTAGTTCCTCAGTTAACCGCCCAGTTTAAAAAACGCTATGACAGCATCAGCATTAAACTGGTGGATATGACCTCCTCAAAACAGACCGAAGCACTATTGGAAAATCAGTTACAGATAGGATTTTTACGCCAGCCCGTGCACCCTGGTTTAGAGTGCCGCACGCTGTTAACGGAGAATCTGGTACTGTTAGTTAATCCTCGCTTTTATCCTTCAACCGAGATCAACGCGCAAAACTATGCCCAACAGCTTAATAAGCTCCCTTTTATTCAGATAGCCACTGGCTTTTGTGCTGGTTTTTCTCACCTTTCCCATCAGATAGAAAAATTTCTACACGCTAATCATCTGGCACCTAAAGTCATTCAATATGTCGAAGATATGCAAACCATGCTGGCGCTGGTTTCTACGGGAATGGGGGTAGGAATCTTTCAGGGGAGCGCCGTTCATATTGCACCGGCAGATGTTGATATTATTCCTTTATCCGGCGAGCACGCCAGCTGGAGTATGGGTATGTGCTGGAATGCAAAATTTGCTAATCCCGTCAGGGATATCTTTATCAATATGGTGATAGAGCAACAAAAGTCGATGATAGCAGATAACAGTTAGCTACAGGTCTGCTGCACAATGTGAATGACGCCCAACGGTATCCCTTCAGGCAAACGATAACTCACCCGGCAAGACTGCTCATCCGCCTTGCCCCACTGAACCAGCACATCACCATCTTGCTCCAGACCATTCAGAAATACTTGCCCCTCTTCACCTACCAGGCTGCTTTGCGAGTGTTCTCCATTTTCTAACGTTGCCACTGCACCAAAAGGTACTGGCCCCCCTTCGGTACGTAATAACGTCATCAATACCCGATAACCCGGATGTGTATCAAATTCGGTAACCACTACCGCTCCCCGGGTTGGAACCGTCATGCGTACTGGCTGAATTGATTGGTCATCATCCAATCCGCTTAATGAGGTTAACGATACCTGATTTCTGCGATAAGGTTGTACGCTGGGTAATACACCATACCCCCGGAAATCTGTATAGACGCCGGTTTGATTATTGACGTTAACATTATTGAAACCCGGAGCTTTAATTAAAGCTATCGTTTCTCCCAGCGACTGAGACAACGTAATACCATCCTGATGTATCACCACCCCACCAGCCACACCATAATTCAGCTTTTGGCTATGGTTATCATAGCTGTAAGCTGCATTGGTTTCGCCATATCCACTTTTATAAGCCATTCCTACGTTGCCGGTAGTGTTATTATTATTACGATCGTAACCTGCTTGTGCATTCCAGCTCAGCTTATTGCCCTCTAACCCACTGCCACTTAAACCGGTATTTTGGATAACTCCACCTTTTTTGCTGTTACTGATGTTGTAATTAGCACTGGTTGTGGAGTGCCAGCGATCCAAAGGAATACTGATATTCAGTGCAGAAATCTGATCGCTATCGGTATAGGTCGTGCCACTACTGGCAGTCGTATTTCGGCTATAGGTATAGTTCAGACCAAAACGAATACGATCCCAACTGAAGTTGTAGCCAATACCGGCAGAAGCGGTACTGCTATTATTCCAGTAATCTTCATTAATGAAACTGAGGGAAAGCGCACCCTCGCCGACTTTTTGAGAGACTAATGCTTCCTGACGGTTACGCTGTCGGTTTTGATAACTTTTACTATTGTTACTATAACTTTCCAGCACATCGGTCAGCCCATAAAATCCATCGGTCGAATAGCGATAGCCCGCCACCGTGACATTGGTACCCGTTTGTAAAATGTTCTTGTTATAACGAGCACGGAAGGAGTGACCGTTATAGTTTTGAATAAAATGTTCCCCTTGCCTGAGAGCAGATTTAGCCTGAGTAGCATCAATAGATAACGCCCCCAGGATCCCCATACTTTTACCAAAACCAGCCTGTAATGCATGATATTTGCTTCCGGCAACCTGACTACCGCCATAAGCTGTCATTCCCCAGGGCAGACCATAGCTGCCGGTCAATTGAGTAAAGACTGTTGGCTCAATACTATTGTTATAAGAACGATATTGTCCGGAAGACAGGCTATATTTCATTACCCCCTCACGTAACAACATGGCTAATGAAGCATAAGGCACCAATAGATGTTGTTCGCTCCCATCCGCTTCTTTGATAGTGACATCTAAATCACCGGAGCTACCGGTAGGATAAATATCATTAATTTCAAACGCGCCCGGGGCAACATGTGATTGATAAATCACATAACCATTCTGACGAACCGTGACTTCGGCGTTGCTACGGGCTATCCCCCGAACCACCGGAACATAGCTGTTTAAGCTATCGGTAACCATATCCTCATCAGACATAACCTGAACGCCACGAAATGCCACGCTATCAAACAGATCGGAAGGCGTATTACTGTCGCCGATGGTCAATTGACTTTTTAGCGAATGGATATCCCGCATCGCGTAACTATAAATAGATTCCCAGCGCTTATCCTGATTGCTGCTGTTCCAGGTAGAGTAATTACGAAATCGCCATGCGCCGAGATTAATGCCCGGTTGTAAGCTAATAAACTGCGAGTCCGCGGCTGAGCCCGGACTGACAATATGATGTACCCCTGTCAAACTATAATTGAGTAACACCGCATTAATACCATCATCCCAGCGATCTACGGGAACATATCCACTGGGTACAATGGTAATCGCTTCTGCAGGTAAACGAATATTTAAGCGCTGGGCACTGAATTGTAATACTGCGTCGGCTTGGGGAATAACCGACAGGTTCATACACTGCCCGGTATGGGTTCCGTCTGATTGCAGTTGAGGATAGATATTAACGTTGATTCCCAGCTGTTTAAGATTTTCCAGACTAAAACAAGGTTGCAGGCTATGTTGGCCGTCAGAATTTTCACTCAGTTGAAAAGGAACATACCAGGTATCAATCATTTTATCGTTAATATAGATATCAACATAGTATGTGTCACCAGACTGAAACCGATGATGAGCAGGTTCATCTGCCTTATTTGGGTCGATAGCCCCCCTTACCAGAAAAGCCGGATTAAACGCATTTTCAGCAAAAGTACGGGATACGGAGCCTGTGGTTACAATGAATATCAAAGTAACAACCAGCGCCCAAAAACTATGGCGAGACCTATCTCTTTTCATAAGGTGAAATCTTAATCTTTATACATCCTGTAACAATAATCAGGCATCAACCCAAAACCGGTTAAATACACACTTAAGTTAACACCGTAACCCTATCTAACGCCCTACTGGTGGGGCTGACATGATACTTTTGGCGAGTTCCTGCCTGCCCCAGAGAAGCAATTAAAAACCGCAAAAATCTACGCATTAACTCAATAAATCGCTGTCAATATCACCCAATCCCTCAGATGAATTTGTTATTCAAAACTATAGCCTTAAGATAATCATAAAGTTAATAACAATGAGGGCTAAAAGAAGAATGTATTGAACCCTAAACCGTGGTAAATAAAACAATCATAAAAAGATAACCTTTTATTTATCCTGAATTTTCTTCCCTAAACATGTCATTTCTTATCTATTATAATTATTAATATGGTAATGATGATTATTCTTAATAAGATACTAATAAAAAATATGAAATAAAATTGTTCCAGAAAATGGCTCTGGATTCAATAAAGAATTACCCCACATCAAATAAATTAACAATACTGCAATATTTACATTAAATATAACACTTATAAAATATACAAAAAACCAACGCCAGATAATAAATAATATATCTTTTAATAAATAGGTCAGTAAGTATATTTAAATAAAACCAAAAAGTAAGTGCCTGATATAAGACACCTACTAAAGAAGATAATATTAGTATTTGATTGGTAAATAGTTTAATTCAAGCAGCCTTCCTTTTTTCAAAGTAATATAGCCACCCAGTTTCAAATCTGATAATACCTTCATGATGTAACTACGAGATAAGTTAGTTCGCTCCTGAATAAATTCAGTAATATTAATATGATAACGCTTATCTTCAGACATTAAACTTAGCTGCAACAATAAGTGACGCACCACCAGATACGAACTTTTAGTATGTGCATAGCTGTCACGCCACAAGAAAACAGCATGATAGTATGACAACACGGTAATAACATCCAGCCAACGATGCTTTGTTTCAACTGCCTGAAAAAATGCATTACGTTCAACAAGTTCAATATCACAAACGCTGTTAGTGTGCAGATAACAAAAACGTTGATAGGTTTCGCTCATGGGCAAACCAATAAGTTGACGATTTTCACTTGAGAATAATAATAAATCATCTGACTTTCTTCTTAACTCAACTTCACCTTCATGAAAAATAATAATATCAGGCCCATCACTGGGAATTATCACCCCTGGCTTAATAAGCTCTCTTTTCCCCATCCCTTGCACTAAGGACATAAGACCAATAATGGTCTCTTCGGGTCTTTCTGGCATAGGAAGCATCACTATTTTTCCTGAATAATATATTTTTATAGTAGGTACAATTAATAAAAATTGTTATATGAACATATCCAAGTTTAATTTAACTGAATTAAATAAAATATAAAAGCGCTAAAAAAATGGGAAGTTTATCTGTCTATTTATCATTCTGATGTCTGAATATCATCCTGTGATTATCATCAGAGATCCTCGAGGTGTCTCATATTTATAACATTCGCTACTATTGTGTGTGGTCGTTCTGAGATAACATATCAACAAGAAACAGGATGGATCCTTACTCAAAGATGCCACCTCTACAGTATTCAGCAGTATTTAAAGGATTATCTCTATGGATTTACTACGATTTATATTGCGGCTTCCCTTCACACTTTTACGTGCCATTTGGTGGACTATCAGCGCCATCTTTCGCCTTGCCAGTAAAATTCTGTCCCCTGTTATTGGGCGGGTTCATTGGCAGTTACCGCGTTGGTCTAAATTTATTGGGCAGCTCTTTACCACTGTGGAAGCTTGGGTAAATCGTCATCCTAAAGGAATATCCCTGGCCATCATTCTGCTCGCCACTGTAGGAGGAGCATCTATTTATGGCTATCACTGGAACCTTAATCGTCCTAAACCGATAGATCCGGCACCAATGGTCTATCAACAAACCGATATTCGCGTTCTTTCCCCCCGTGCTTATGACTATTCATCGTCTAAGCCATCGCCTCAGCGCGTTACTTTACGTTTTTCTCACTCCTCAGCGCCTATCACGCTGGTTGGCAAAACGTTGTCACAGGGCATCAGCATCACGCCAGCAATAGAGGGCGAATGGAAATGGGAAGATGAAAGAACGCTGGCCTTTACTGCCAGTAAAATATTACCCATGGGTCAGAAGTACCAGATAAAACTGGATGCCGATAAACTGGTTGCCCCTCAAATTAAGCTAAATAACACCAGTTATGATTTCACAACCGAACCATTTAAATACAGCCTGAATCAGGCTGAGTTTTACCGTGACCCGCAAGATCCACAGAAAAAAAGTGCTATCTTTGCCGTGAGTTTTAATGCGCCGGTTGATGTCGTCAGCTTCGAAAAGCAGCTTTCTCTGTCTCTGTTACCTTCTCAGCCGTTAAAATACTCCGTGGTTTACGACGATAAAAAATTAAAGGCTTGGGTACACTCTGAGTCACTGTCACTACCGGATAATGCCGGTCAGGTAAAATTGCTGGTTGGCAAAGGGGTGAAATCTACCGTTACCGCGAATCAGGTTGATCAGGCACAAAGCAATATTGTGAATGTTCCTGGCTTGTATAGCCTGCAACTAACCGGTGTGAACGCCGTATTAGTCGACACTGACAATGGTAAAAGTGCCAAAGCACTGATCGTTGAAACCAACGATAACGTTAACGATAAAGCCATCAAAAAGGCAGTAACCGCTTGGTTATTACCGCAACACAATTCGCAAGATGATAATCAAAGCCTGGAGCCTACCGATTTTTACGACTGGAGCCTCGAAGCGATTGATGAAAAAATCATGGCGCAATCTAAAGCTCTGACGTTCACCATCAATGACGCAGAACAAGAGAATCAATCCATATTCAGTTTTGCCTTTGATGCACCAGCGAACCGCTCGTTGCTGGTAGAAGTTGAAAATAATATAACCTCTACCGGAGGTTATAAGCTCAAGCAGAAGCAGTTCCGGGTTATTACTGTACCGGACTACCCTAAAACCTTACGTTTCATGTCCGAAGGTTCACTGCTTTCTATGCACGGGGAAAAACATATCACTGTTGCCGCCCGTAATATGCCAGGGTTGCAGTTGGATATTAAACGAGTCATTCCCAGCCAGTTACAGCATATCGTTTCATTTAAATACCGTGAATTTAGCTCTGCAGATTTTCGGCGTCTAGACAGTGAATATTTCACCGAACACTTTACCCATCAAGCCGCGTTGAAAAACGATCAACCGGGTGAAATTAACTATCAGGGTATCGACCTTTCCCGTTACCTGACTAATAACTCTGACTCTAAGCGCGGTATTTTCCTGCTGACGCTTTCCCAATGGGATCCGGCGAAAAAAGCCCAAAAGGCAGAGACTGAATATGATGGCAACGACCCTGATGCGGTTGCAGAAGAGTTAGATGAAGAACAGGAAGATAATGCTGTTCTGGACTCCCGCTTTGTTGTCGTTACCGATCTGGGAATTATCACCAAGAAGTCTCTGGATGGCTCCCGCGATGTATTCGTTCAGTCTATTTACTCTGGCAGCCCGGTTGATGGCGCTAAAGTCTCGGTTGTGGGCAAAAATGGCGTTGTACTGCTGAGCCAGACCACCAGCAACGATGGTCATGCACGCTTCCCGTCACTGGAAGAGTTCCGCAATGAACGCTCTCCGGTGATGTTTCTGGTTGAAAAAGAAGGTGATGTCTCTTTCCTGCCAACGACGGCTTATTACGACCGCCAACTGGATTTTTCCCGCTTCGATATTGATGGCGAAGAAAACCCAACCGATCCACGAACCTTAAACAGTTATCTGTTCTCTGACCGTGGTGTATATCGCCCGGGTGATACTTTCAATATTGGTTTAATTACCCGTACCGTTGACTGGAAAACGTCGGTGGAAGGTATTCCTCTGCGGGCAGAAATTCGCGATCCACGCGATACCGTTATGAGCACAATTCCTCTAACGCTGGATAAAGCCGGATTTAACGAACTCAGTTATACCACCAGTGAAAACTCACCAACCGGTGACTGGAGCATCTACCTGTATCTGGTAGATAAAGATAACCGTAGCTCCCGTCTGTTAGGCAGCACAACGGTTAAAGTAAAAGAGTTTGAGCCAGACAAGCTGAAAGTTGAATTAAAGCTTACGCCTGACCGTCGTCAGGGCTGGGTTAAGCCACAAGAGCTAAAAGCGGCAATTAATGTACAGAACCTGTTTGGTACACCAGCTCAGGATCGTCGGGTAACCTCTAAGCTAACGTTACGTCCTATTTACCCAAGCTTTGGTCAGTTCCCTGACTATATGTTCTATGAGAATCGCCACAGCAATGAAGGGTTTGATACCGAACTGGAAGAGCAGACCACTGATAAAGAGGGTAATGCAGACATTCCGTTAGGCATTAATTCCTATGCTGCTGCAACTTATCAGCTCCAGTTGGTTTCTGAAGCATTTGAAGCCGGTAGCGGCCGCTCTGTCAGTGCCGCAGCGCGAGTTATTGTTTCGCCTTATGATTACCTGGTAGGGGTAAAAGCCGACGGCGATCTGGACTACATTCATCATAATTCAGCGCGTCATCTGAACATTATTGCGATTGATCCTCAGTTAGCCTCTATTCCGCTGACGGATATCAAAGTTTCGTTGGTTGAGCAAAAGTATCTGTCGGTACTGACTAAACAAGACTCCGGCGTGTATAAATATCAATCCAAGTTGAAAGAAGAGACTATTTCACAACAAACGATGTCCATTGCGGCACAAGGTTCAGACTTTACCCTCGATACCAGTAAGCCGGGCAGTTTTGTATTAGTGATTAAAGATGCCAACGATAAAGTGCTTAATCGGGTTGATTACACGGTTGCGGGTAATGCCAATATTTCCCGCTCTCTCGATCGTGATGCTGAACTAAAAATGAAGCTGGACAAAACAGAGTACCTGCCGGGTGAAGAGATAGAGATTGCTATCAATGCGCCTTATACCGGTAGCGGTATCATTACTATCGAGCGCGATAAAGTGTATAGCTGGCAGTGGTTCCATTCTTCCACTACCAGTTCTATCCAGAAGATTCGCGTACCGGCAGAGATGGAAGGCAACGGCTATATTAACGTGCAGTTTATCCGCGACATTAACTCTGATGAAATCTTTATGAGCCCGCTGAGCTACGGCGTAATGCCGTTTAAAATCAGCCATCAGGCTCGTCAGGCAAAAATGACCATCGAATCACCAAATGTGATTAAACCAGGCGAAACGCTGGCCATCAAAGTCACCACGGATACACCACAGCGCGTTGCGGTGTTTGCGGTTGATGAAGGTATTCTGCAGGTTGCTCGTTATCAGTTAAAAGATCCGCTGGATTACTTCTTCCGTAAGCGTGTTCTTAGCGTTGAAAGTGCCCAGATATTGGATCTGATCCTGCCAGAGTTCAGCAAGATCATGTCCCTGACCTCGGCACCGGGTGGTGACGCGGGTGAGAGTGTTGACCTTCACCTTAATCCATTTAAACGAAAAAGAGATAAGCCCGTGGCTTACTGGTCCGGTATTACCGACGTTAACGGTGAAGTGACCTTTAACTATCCGGTTCCTGACTACTTCAACGGCAAGATCAGGGTAATGGCGATTTCCGTTACTCCGGAACGCATTGGCCGAGCGATGAACTACACCACCGTGCGCGATGACTTTGTGCTAACGCCAAACCTTCCAATGATGGTTTCACCGGGCGATGAATTTGATGTCAGTCTGGGAGTAGCGAATAACCTGACAGACCTCAACGGTGCTAAAGCCGATTTGAAAGTGTCAATGATACCGCCGCCTCAGCTACAAGTCGTCGGTGAAGCTGAACGGGCATTAACACTGGCAGAGAAGCAGGAAGGATTGGTCACTTTCCGCCTGCGCGCACTGGATAGCCTCGGTAATGCCTCCGTGGTGTTTAAAGCGGCTTATGGGGATAAATCTGCTCAACGCACGGTTAGCCTCTCTCTGCGCCCTGCTATGCCATACCGTACACAAACCCTAATGGGTCGTATGGATGGTTCTCAGCAGAGTGTGAAAGATATTCGTCAGATGTTCCCGGCATTCGCCCAGCGTGATGCCAGCGTCAGCCACTCACCGTTGGTGCTGACTAACGGTCTGGCAAAATACTTGATCGATTATCCGAATAGTTGCTCAGAGCAGATCATCAGCCGGGCGGTTCCTTTACTATTCCAGAATAACCATCCAGAAATGAAAGGCACATTAAGCCAGACTGAAGTTCGTGACCAGATTAAGCAAACCCTGACAGTACTGTTATCGCGACAGAATAACCGGGGGGCAATTGGCGAATGGCGCTCAACGCCAAACCCTGATTCATTTATTACCCCTTATGCCGTGCAATACATGCTGGAAGCGAAAGCCGCGGATTATCCGGTTCCTGAAGCGCTATTGAAGTCGGCTAACGTTTATCTGCGTAATCTGGCGGCTGATGATGCATTCCGTAGCCTTGGTGAACTACGCTTACGCGCTTTCGCTGCTTACCTGCTGACCAGACAGGGCGAGATCACCACTAATGAGTTAGCAGCCATTCAGAGCCGATTACAAAATAACTATCCGGAACGTTGGCAGCAGGATCTGAGCGCTCTGTATCTGGCCAGTGCTTACAAAATGCTGAAAATGGACCAACAGGCCGATCGGTTACTAGAACCAACCTGGAAGCTGCTCAGTAATGCTTATGATAAAGCCTGGTGGACACAAAGCTATCTGGATCCATTGGTTCAGGACAGTACGCGTCTGTATCTGATTACCCGTCACTTCCCGGAAAAAGCAGCACAGATCCCACCACAGCTGCTGGAAAACATGGTATTAACGCTGAAAGCAGAGCGTTACACCACGCTCTCTTCCGCTATGAGCATTTTAGCACTGGAGCAATATTCGGCATTAGTGGCAAGCAATACTAATGAGCCAAATGGATTAACTATCAGCACCAGAACGGGCCAGGATGGCACACCACCACAGGTAACCTCTACCCTGATGGGCTTTATTGCTAAAACACAGTTTGCTGATGGTACGAAAGAGATTCTGTTTGATAACCCAGCTAAGGCACCAGCCTGGTATGTGGTCACACAATCAGGCTATGACTTACAGGCGCCAAAACAGGCGATCTCGCGTGGGTTAGAAATCACCCGCGATTATACCGACGAGAAAGGCCAGCCGGTAACTCAGGTTACTCTGGGGCAGAATCTGTATGTGCACCTGAAAATTCGGGCCAACTCCGCAGAAGGTCTGGATAATCTGGCAATTGTTGATTTGCTGCCGGGTGGATTTGAAGTGGTACAGCAGACACCACAGGCTTCAAACGGTGAAGAAGAAAGTGGAAATGCTGATGATGCATGGATATCACCAATCAGCGTAAGCGGTTCCAGCTGGCAGCCGGAATACAGCGATATTCGTGAAGATCGCGTACTGATTTACGGTAGCGCAACCAATAAAGTGCAGGAATTCATCTATCAGATTAAGCCAACCAATACCGGTGTCTTTACTGTGCCACCGGCTTATGGCGAAGCCATGTACGATCGTGAAGTTCAGGCGCTTTCTGTTGGTGGCACTACGTTAACTGTTACACCACCGGCGGCAGACAATGCCGCCAGTCAACCCTCACAGTAAGAGGATTAGACGCTTACCGTGAGCCGCTTACGCAGCACAATGGGTAGCCGGGTAGTGAATGCCATCCGCAGACAACTACAACCGGCTACCTTTAAGCGTCACATGCAAAACCTGTTGATGGGCGTGTTTTTGCTGGCGCTATTTTGCATCGGTTTTCGCTTGTGGCCTCACCCACCGCTCTCTCAGGGGTTACCTCTCTCAACGGCTTATTACGACCGTCAGGGAACCCTACTGCGTTTTTCTTTAGCTAATGACGACCGTTATCGGCTATGGACCAAACTGGAAGATATTTCACCGTTGGTGGTGGAAGGCATTCAACTTCATGAAGACCGCTGGTTTAAGTACCATCCAGGCTTTAACCCTTACAGCCTGATACGTGGTTTTTGGGTCAGCTATATCAGCGGAGGGCGGCAACAAGGTGGTTCAACACTGACCATGCAGTTAGCCCGTATGCACTGGCAACTCAACACCAAAACCCCGCAGGGTAAGCTGGTGCAAATTGTGCGCGCCATTCAGTTAGAACTCAGCTATTCAAAACACGATATTCTGGAAGCCTATCTGAACTATGCGCCCTATGGACGCAATATTGAGAGCATCGGTGCCGCCAGCCTTATCTACTTTGATAAACAACCCAATGACCTGACGTTACCGGAAGCCCTGACTCTCGCCGTTCTACCCCAATCACCCAGTTATCGTATTGATATTAATATCGGTATTGTTGGAGAGGCATTAACCAAAGCGCGCAACCAGCTCTATCATCGCTGGCAGTCAGAACACCCGTCAGATAACAGAATGTCTGCGCTGTTTCAGTTACCGCTTTCTCTGCGCCAACCTGAAAAACTGCCTTTTATTGCACCTCATTTTGTTGAACAAATACAACAAGACAAACAGCGTCGGGCAATCACCAACCAAACCGTTATAACCACACTGGACAGCAATTTACAGCTGTTGGTGGAAAAACAGGTGAATGCCTTTATTGAGCGCAATCAGAGTAGAGGAATACACAACAGCGCTGTCTTATTAGTCGATACACGGGATATGGGGATCAGAGCCATGGTTGGTTCAGCGGATTACCATAATCGAAAAATTCAGGGACAAGTTAATGGAACCAATGCCAAACGCTCTCCTGGTTCTACGCTAAAGCCGTTTATTTACGCCCTTGGCCTGGAACAAGGCATTCTTCACCCGATGACCATACTGAAAGATGTACCTTCATCTTTTGGCGCTTATGCACCTGAAAATTTTGACCGCCGCTTTCTCGGCCCTGTCTCTGCTACAGATGCCTTGAACTACAGCCGCAATATACCTGCGGTTTATATCTCTTCTCGCCTGAAACAGCCTAATCTTTATCAATTTCTACAGCTGGCCGGTGTGGCAAATCTGGCCAGTGAAAAGCACTATGGTTTATCTTTGATTCTGGGTGGTGGTGAAATTACCGCCCAGGAACTGGCGCGAATGTATTCTATGTTGGCTAATCGCGGTGAATTAAAACCGCTACGCCTGGAACAATCGGCACCAATGACATCATCAGTGCGCCTGTTAAGCAATGAAGCCAGCTTTATCACATTAAGTATGCTGAGTCAGCACCGCAGGCCGGGAGATACACTGGCTCAGCAGCCTACCTCGCTACCAGTCTACTGGAAAACAGGTACCTCATGGGGATTTCGCGATGCCTGGAGCAGCGGGATTTTTGGCCCCTATGTGTTGATTGTCTGGCAGGGAAATTTTGACGGTAAGGGTAATAATGCGTTTATTGGTGCAGATGCCGCAGCCCCGCTGTTTTTTAATATTATCGATAGCATACAGGCTGACTATCCGGCGTTAAAAGAGCCCAATCGTGGGCTACCACCGAACATTAAGCAGGTGGAAATATGTCTGGCCAGCGGCGATTTACCTACTCCCTGGTGCCAGCGTAAAGGTAAAACCTGGTTTATTCCCGGCAAGTCACCGATTAAAGTGGATACGGTTTATCGGCCTGTGGTTATCGATAAAGCCAGTGGCCAGGTTGCCTGCCCGCCTTATCGGGATGAGGACGTCACTACCGAAATATTTGAATTCTGGCCTTCCGATTTAGCTAACGTCTTTGCCCAGGCTGGTTTACCCAAACGTACACCGCCCTCTTCTGCTCATTGTAAAATAAGCGGAGCAGTTACCACCGGGCAAGCACCGCGCATTACATCTCCGCTACGCAACACCACCTACACGCTGCGTAATGTTAAACAACGCAACGACCCCATCGTTTTTAGCGCCATTACCGATGCCGATACCAAGGTCATTTACTGGTTTGTTGATGATATCTACCTGGGAAATACCGCCAGTAAACGCACTATCGAATGGCGACCAATTACCAGTGGGCGTTATCGCGTACGGGCTATAGACGATCGCGGGCGGGCAGACTCCAGAACCCTGAACGTTGAATTGGTCAACTAGTGTCTAAGCCTCTGCGCCTTCCTGTTCAGATTGTTTAACGTTTTCCGTCCATACCAGAAAACCGGCTAACAACAGTGCCAGTGCTGCAATATATAATGCAGGTTCCAAATGATGAGTTAATGAAGTCGACAACGCTGATAACATCGGGCCAACCAATTGTCCTACTGCATAGCCTGTTGTTAGCAAACCAGCCATATAACGGGCGTAGTCCGGTGCCAGTTCTCTGCCATATTGCAAAGCAAGCTGAACCACACATAAAAATGCACCGCCAACCAAAGTAGCACCTATCACCAATCCGCTAATTCCGGGCACCAGCTCAGCACAGGCAATACCTATTGCCTGTAACCAAAGAGCAATGGCCAAACGCACAGGTGTCGGAGTACTAAAATAGTGACGAGTCATAATACCTATGGCGATACCTACTACAGAAGCTGCACCAAATACCGGCCAGACAAACTGAGCAAACAGACTCTCGGGAAAACGTTGAACCGCCATTTGAGATAAGAAAGTAGCAGGAAGAATATAACCAAATCCCGCCAGGCTGTAGCTGAGAACCAGTCGTTTTACTTTGCGAGTCATCACCAGCGGAGACTGAACAACACCACCGGCTCGATGTAGCTCGCCTTTACGTGGGAAATTGGCAGTGACACAGGCGATCAGAATCAACGCTATACAGCCATAACCAAACCAGGCCATCTGAGCGTTCCAGTTAAAGGTATGAAACAGTACTGCCAGCATCCCACTAAGAAAAATTCCGGCACCCGGCCCGGCAAATACTGCCGCTGCCAATCCCGGTTTCCCCAACGTTAATAAACGTTCATTGCTCCAGGCCGCGACCATCACTAATCCCCAACCACTGGCCCAGCCAATAACAAAACGGATCAGGCTATGCCAATAAATACCGGATACCATACCCGACAACAGCGTCAACAGCACCGCTCCCCAGACACCGCCCCATAAGCGATATTCCACATGGCGCGTAGAGCGCATGGCATCATAAGAACCGCACAGATATCCCAGATAGTTAAAAGCCGCGACAATACCCGCCCCAGTGAGAGAAAAATCACCTTCAGCCAACATCAAAGGAACCTGAGGCGTAAAAGCAAAACGCCCAATTCCCATCGCCACGACTAAAGCAATAAACCCACTGAAAGCAATACGTAACGCCATCGTTGTCCCCCGATATATTTAAGACAGCGGTATAACTATAGTTGAGATTTAAACCAGAAATAAAAACGAAGGACGAGCTTGAGAGGAATATCACTTATTGTTTATTGGAGTAGCAATGCTTTCATCTTTTTCATTGTGAACGGGCGTTCAACCAACAACCAAATGAGATGGCAATACTCAAATAACAAAAAACCAGCCTTAAGCTGGTTTCAGACTGCTGACAAAGCCAGAACGTTCAATTTTTTACCTTAAGATAGCCAACTGTCAGGTCAAGTACAGGCTGTCTTCCGGCCGGACACAATGGCATTACATGCAACATCATTATGACGGCCGGAACATCCTCAAAATCAGATAAAAATATTATGATTCAAAGAATGACTTTAATCCGTCGACTTTTGTGCTCTCATCGTATAAAGAATCCGCCCTTCACCTAGCGAGCGATACTCAATATCACGACGTGGTTTAGCAAAGCCACCTTCTTGCCCCTGGTAGCTGGCAAACTCAACATCACGAGTTTTCGCATTACCAAATGGGTTTCTTCCTACATTACCGCTGTTGTCCGCAAGACGGGTATTGTCATAACCACCACCGGGTAAATTGAAGTTATTTACCAGAACTAAATCGCTGGACAGTGGATCCACAGCACGGTCATTCACTCTCAACTCATAGTGTAAGTGAGCGCCTGTGCTACGACCGGTATTACCCGATAATGCAATTTTCTGACCACGGCTTACTCTTTGCCCTGGCTGTACCATCAGTTTACTCAAATGCATGTAGTAGGTTTCATAGCTATTCTTATGACGAATGACTATGTAATTACCAGCAGAAGGACTGTATTTAGCAATAACCACTTCGCCCTCACCCGTAGAGACTACGGTTGAGCCAATGGGCATTGAAAAATCAATTCCTTCATGTGGAGCACGCTTACGTGTAACCGGATTTAAACGATAAGGGTCAAACTGAGATGTCACTTTAAGAGGCTCAGCGGTCGGGTAGCGAAACATAGCGCTACTGCTAGGGCCGGTGGCTAAAGTATATGACTTGGCATCCGCCATTTTGGTTGAAGACAACCGCTCAGATGAAACTTTGGCTGTTTTAGCCGTTTTAGTGCCCGCAGATTTAGTTTTTGCCGTTTTAGTTACGGAGACTTTTTTATCTGATGCTTTGGTTTTTGTGCTCTTGGTACCTGAAGATTTAGCGGCAGAAGCCGTTTTAGTACCAGAAGTTTTCGTATTTGATGTTTTGGCGTTAGACGTTTTGCTATTAGTCGACTTAACAGAAACTTTAGCCGTAGAAGCTTTATTTGATTTGCTACTTGAACTACTGTTCTGGGAAGCGTAAGAACTACTCGCTACCAATAGCAGACAGCATCCAATAGCTTGACATAATCGCTTATTAGAAACTTTCTTTATAATATTAAATCCCGCTGACATTGCACCTGTACCCCACTACAAACATCCATTTTCTATTGTGGATTCCGAATAAATAACAAACCGAGGGCGTATTGTGCACTATCTGAGTCAGAATTTGCGTATAATTTTGTAAATATCAGGGATAACGCCAATAAAAATTGAAGTTAGCAACAACATGGTAATAAAAATTTTATACAGATCAAAGAATAATTCTACTTCTATTTCTAATAAAAAATTTCTCCCTGACACCGGTTGTTTAATGAAACAGGCCCTCAAACATGAGATATAACGCTATAAAATTGTAATAATTTAGTAAAATCTTAATATATTCCTACCAAACTTCGATTTTTATATAATTAATCTCATTTAAAGCTAATAATCCATGATTGTTATTATCTTCATTCTACCGCTGGATAATAAATCTTAACCGGTTCGTTGCCGACTTCTGCATCGAGCCATCGTTTATTTCTTGCTTTCACATTTCCCTCCTTCAACGCCTGCTCAAAATAGGTTACGTTTACCGTTGTCGGAGGAAAATAAGCATGTCCAATACTTTTCCATTCTTCGCGCTGTTTAGCAAAAACATGGCAGCTGATATCTGAACCACGTTCAATATGACATAACAAGTATTCATATATACCATCCTGATTTAAATCCAGAGAGTTGACGACACAGACATCGCTATCTCGCAAGCATAAATCAATATCAACCTGTTGATTATTCTGTAACATTTTCCACCAATTCTCTTCCGGCATTTCGGTGTTTTTCGCTAATACTAACTTTTGCTGAATAAAATTTGATGTGAATTTTGGATGTATCTCTTTTAGTTCTTCAAGCTCACCATGAACTTCCCAGCGATTATGCTCTGTCATCACCCTCTCCAGACGCTGTTTACGCTGCGTATTGCTGACAAACGACGTGTCCTGATAGAGAAATATCAGCGCTTCCTGACCTCGTTTACCCGTATTAAACCGTAACAGGGACAAATCTAAATTGTCTGCACTGACCTCTCCGGTTTGATAGCGCTTCATTTGGTCATTGACGCTAATACGGTAAGGGTCAATCAATGGTGTATTAATCAAAATCAGCAGAACTATACAACCAGGAATCAAAACTCGATTAATCGAGCCTAATGGATGTAACCAGCTTCGCCGACTACGAATCACTGCAATGGCGTAACTACATGAGAAAAAGAACGATACGATTATCACCAGATATCCCCATACTCGTATCGGAGTCCAACCATATTCATTCACACGAATAGAGATTGCATACAGAGCCAACCCTGCATACAGCGGTAAAACCAATAAAGATGCATTGACTATCAGCCTGACCGGCGTTGGGTATGGCGGTACTTTTAATCCGCTTTTATAAACAATATTTATTGCGGTAATCA
This sequence comes from Limnobaculum allomyrinae, assembly GCF_016649425.1. Classification (GTDB taxonomy): domain Bacteria; phylum Pseudomonadota; class Gammaproteobacteria; order Enterobacterales; family Enterobacteriaceae; genus Limnobaculum; species Limnobaculum allomyrinae. The sequence continues at coordinate 242,981 of NZ_JADRCR010000005.1, read as the reverse complement.
GCAGGCCAACCATAGTGACCAATAGCGCTGAAGGTGACCAGGTAGCGGATAACGCATCCAGACCAACAAATGGCAAAGTAGCCATAAAGATTAACGCCACAAAAGAAAGCACAGGAAGCAGCCCTTTAACCATAATGGTTAAAAGATTGCGTACGGCTTTCATCAAATGGGTCTGAAGGCGACAGGTTCTAATCCCCATCCCGATAAGAAAACCATTGATAGTATAAATAAACAGATTATTTCTAAAAAACAGGTGACGAAAAAAGTGAATATCCAGTTGCTTAAACAACTCAACGCATAACCATAAGATTCCCCAAAAGAGAACGATCAACAGCAGGGTGAAAATAATGGTAATAGCATTAACACATAGATGATCATAAATAGTGGCATAGCTAACGTTCCACTGTTTATTCTTAATACGCGTCTGTAACCAGGGCAATGCAATAAACATCAGAGCACACAATGAACAGAGATAAGGTACGACAACACCATCATATTGACTAATGTTATCCACCTCCTCCACATTCCAGTTAACCCAGGTCGTGGTCAGTAGAATAACCAGTAAGCAAATCGCCAGATTCTGCCATAAAAACCGATCTCTCAATCTCATGATGGTAAAAGCAAACACCAGAGGTAATACCAGTAGTAATGCTTGCCAGTACAAAATGGTGTTTTGTTGCAGCAGCAGTGAGCTACCACTGCCATGATGGATTATAAAGGTTAGAAAACCCTGCAATATGCAGACAAATATGATGAGAATACGACTCAATCTGGGTAAGGAATTATCACTCATAATGGCTGTTTCCATCTGCCTGAAATAAAGTGAATAACGTATTGCGGTATAAATGAAGCTTGTCACAACATTCTGGCTCCAAATCAATATCCGTTATTATCACGTAACAAAACTTTAAACCCATTTTAGTCGCTTCAATTTAAATTACGTACTGTACTTACGTGATATAACAACTCAACAGAACGAAATCCCCCCTGAAATATCCTGGTTATTTTGGATAACCAACTAATAGCGATCATAATGACTTGATATAGTTGGAATTTTGATCATTTATTTTGCAAAAACTACACATTAACTCTCTTGAAAGACAATTAATCATAAAAATTAAAATAAAATAATGCGGTTAAATTAAATTATTATATAAATCAAATAATTTATGTATCAGGGAAATTATTTTTCGGTAAAACACGAGTTTCATTATAGAAATGATGCTCAAGATAAGATTTCATAAGGAATAGTTTTATAAACAACTATTTCATATTGAATTAGCACATCTGTTTTATCCATCTGTGCGTTATCTGCCTGACAAAAAAGAGTCTCTTTAATTTAAGAATCGCCTAACCTTTTGAGTTACAGGTCTCTTTAGACATAAAATTCTACCAGGCATCAAAATTGCCATTAATCTATCTGTAGAAAGCCCCTAAATTTAATGGTAGCTTATCGATTAATTACATAAACATAAGTTATTTTTATCCCTGGACAACGATTGAAAAATTGAAAGGCACAGGATGAAGAACGCTATGGTTATTAAGATGTGTACAGGCCGTACCTGTTAGCCAGCGTTATTCTCAGCCAAAGGTCACATTCCGGCTGTTTTGATTTTCAGTGAGATCGTCAACAAGTCCGCACTCTCTAATCGATATGGGATCATTTTTTAGAGGAGGTTGATTTATACCATGGCGTTTTATACACCAGGTCATTATTTTGCCGGAATCGATGTGGGCTCAACCACCGTTAAATTGGTGCTACTCGATCAACAGCAACAGCTGATTTATCATGACTACCAGCGTCACTTTTCTGATATCCGCCAAACGCTGCTCGTTCTGCTCGAACAGGTACAACAACAATATCCAACTATCTCTATCACACCAGTCATTACCGGCTCCGGTGGTCTGGCGCTATCTGACCTGTTAGCGATTCCCTTCGAACAGGAAGTTATCGCCAGCTCTAAAACTATCACCACGCTGGTGCCGCAAACTGATGTAGCAATAGAACTCGGCGGGGAAGACGCCAAAATTACCTATTTCGACCATCACAGCGTTGATCAACGTATGAATAATAGCTGCGCCGGGGGGACGGGGGCTTTTATCGATCAAATGGCTTCACTGCTGGAAACCGATGCGGCAGGCCTGAATCTGCTGGCTAACCAATACCAAACGATTCACCCAATCGCTTCCCGCTGTGGGGTTTTTGCCAAAACTGACGTTCAGCCATTAATCAATCAGGGAGCCGCAAAGGAAGATATTGCCGCCTCCATTTTACAGGCTATTGTCAACCAAACCATTAGCGGATTAGCTTGTGGTAAGCCTATTCGCGGGAAAGTTGCCTTTCTGGGCGGCCCTCTCTATTTTTTAGATAATTTACGTAAACTGTTTATCAAAACGCTGCGGCTGAAAAAAGATGATGTTATTTTTCCTGAACATCCACAGCTGTTTGTGGCGATAGGTGCTGCGTTACTGGCCAGACAGCAGGGAGATAGTCTGCCATTAACACAACTCATCGATCGCCTGCGTAGCGCTCAGGAAAATACGGTTAAAGAGGTCGATCTACTGCCTCCGCTATTTAATAGCCGGGAAGACGTAGAACAATTCCGCCAGCGTCATGCAAAAGCCAACGTTAAACGCTTACCGTTGGAGAGTTATCGCGGCAACGCATTTCTCGGGATCGACTCCGGCTCGACTACCACCAAAATCGCTATGATTGGTGAACAGGGTGAACTGCTATACGACTTCTACGGTAACAATAAAGGTAATCCGCTGAATATTGTGTGTGAAATCATACGAGATATTTATCAGCGCTTACCGGAACAAGTCACTATCGCCAAAGTTGCCACTACGGGTTATGGCGAACAACTGATTAAAGCGGCTTTCCGTGCCGATATTGGCGAAGTGGAAACCGTCGCCCATTATAAAGCCGCAGAGCAATTACTGCCCGGAGTAGAGTTTATTCTGGATATCGGCGGGCAGGATATGAAGTGCCTGTATATTCGTGATGGTGTCATTAATAGCATTTTACTCAATGAAGCCTGCTCTGCCGGGTGTGGCTCTTTTATTGAAATGTTTGCCCGTTCGCTGAAAATTCCGGTAACGGAGTTCTCACAGCAGGCACTGCTTGCTACTCATCCGGTAGATTTAGGTACTCGTTGTACAGTCTTTATGAACTCAAAGGTGAAGCAGGCACAAAAAGAAGGCGCTACCGTTGCCGATATTTCTGCTGGTCTCTCTTACTCTGTGATTAAAAATGCCCTGTATAAAGTAATTAAGTTAAAGCAGTTAGACATGCTGCCCAAAAAGATCATGGTTCAGGGTGGAACATTCTATAACGAAGCAGTGCTTCGTGCCTTCGAAAACCTGACGGAACGCCATGTCACACGAGTTGATATCGCCGGGTTAATGGGTGCTTACGGCGCAGCGTTAATTGCCAGAGAATTAGCCCGGCGGGATAACCAGCCCACGACGCTGCTGCTGCCTGATGAATTGATCAATTTTGATGTTGAACAGAGCAGCGACCGCTGTCGGGAATGTAATAACCAGTGCATGTTAACCATCAATACGTTTGATGATGGTCGTGAGTTCGTTTCCGGTAACCGCTGTGAAAAAGGGGCAAGAATTGAAATCACCCCCAGCCGATTACCTAACCTGTATGAATACAAAGAACATCGGGTATTTGACTATAAATCGTTACCAAAAGAGCAGGCACCGAACGGTACTGTCGGGATCCCTCGGGTATTGAACCAATTTGAAAACTATCCCTTCTGGCATACCTTTTTTACCGAACTGGGTTTCCGGGTAGTATTGTCACCCCCCTCGACTGAACGCCTCTATTTGAAAGGAATTGAGACAATTCCGTCAGAGTCCGCTTGCTACCCCGCTAAGCTGGTTCACGGTCATATTGAACACCTGATTGATCGTAACGTTGATCGTATCTTCTTCCCATCAGTAACCTATGAGTGGCAAGAGGATAAAGGCAGCGATCATCACTTTAACTGTCCGGTGGTGAGTACCTACTCCGAAGTGATTCGCACCAACATGGACCCAATAAGCCATGGCGATATTCCATTCCATAATCCATTCATCAACTTTAACCATCTGGAATCTGTCGAAAAGGTATTGTTTGATGAGCTGAAATCCCTGGGGCTTAAACATAAAGAGGTCAGGAAAGCTGTACAGGCTGCCTGGCAAGAGTTACAGGCAGTACGCGATGATATTCGCAATAAAGGAAAGGAAGTCGTGTCATGGCTGGTGGAAAATAATCTCCCCGGTATTGTTCTGGCTGGCCGCCCTTATCATGTTGACCCCGGTATTCATCACGGCATTGACCGAATTATCATTGAAGAAGGTATGGCTGTCCTCACCGAAGATAGCGTGGCGCATCTGGGTGAGTCCCTGCTGCAACGCCCTTTACGCGTTGTTGACCAGTGGGCTTATCACTCTCGCCTGTATGCTGCAGGAGCCTATGTAGCTGCCAGCCCGCAGTTAGAGCTGGTACAGCTTACTTCATTTGGCTGTGGTTTAGATGCACTGACCGCCGATCAGGTTGAAGAAGTGCTGAAAGCGGCCAATAAGGTCTATACCCTGATAAAAATTGATGAAGGGGCTAATCTGGGAGCAGTACGCATTCGTATCCGTTCGTTAAAAGCCGCCATGACAGCTCGCCGCCTGCGCGGTGTCAGCGCGACCGATACGCCTTACAAATCGAAAAGAACTGCCTTTACCGAAGAGATGCGCAGTACCCATACGATTCTGGCACCACAAATGGCGCCAATGCATTTCGATTTGATTCAGTCCGTATTTCGCTCTGAAGGCTATCGCCTGCACGTGCTGCCGACCGTCACTAAATCAGCCATTGAGCAAGGGTTGAAATATGTCAATAACGATGCCTGCTACCCCTGTGTTCTGGTGACCGGCCAAATTGTCGATGCGCTGCAAAGCGGTGAGTTTGATGCCGAAACCAGCGCCGCTATCATCACTCAAACTGGGGGAGCCTGCCGGGCAACCAACTATATTGCTTTTATTCGTAAGGCACTGGAAGACGCCGGTTTTTCCCAGGTTCCGGTAATATCTCTGAGTGCCTCCGGACTGGAGGAAAACCCCGGATTTCGCTACAGCTTTAGTATGGTGAAAAAAGCCGTAATGGCCGTTATTTATGCCGATTTACTGATGCGCACACTGTTTCGCACCCGCCCTTATGAAGCTGAGGTGGGTTCTGCACAACGGCTGTATGAGCACTGGAACCAGAGAGTTAAGCAGAATCTGGAAGGCGAAGGCAGTATGGGGCAATTTAAACAGGATGTGGCAGATATCGTTACCGATTTCGATCGATTACCCCTGCTGGCGGTACGCAAGCCTAAGGTGGGTGTGGTGGGTGAAATTCTGGTGAAATATCATCCTGGCGCCAATAACGATCTGGTTGGTCAGATTGAGGCCGAAGGCGGTGAAGCTGTAGTGCCGGATATGCTGGACTTTTTCCTCTCCTGCACTTACGGTACCCGCTATGACCGCCATCAATATGGACTGAATTTCCTGAGTATGGCACTCAATCAGGCGGCAACGACCACGATTGAATGGATGAGAAAATCCGTTAACAAGGCACTAAAACGCAGCCAACGTTTCAGTGCGCCTCCGGCCATTGCTGAACTTGCCTCAATGGCGGAAGAGGTTGTCTCCTTAGGTAATCAGGCAGGTGAAGGCTGGTTATTGACTGCTGAAATGCTGGAACTGCTGGAGATGGGCGTCAGTAATATTGTTTGCGTTCAGCCATTTGGCTGCTTACCAAACCACATTACCGGCAGAGGTGTTATCAAAAGTCTTAAGCAACGCTACCCCGCAGCCAATATTTTCGCTATCGATTACGATCCGGGTGCCAGTGAAGTTAACCAACTCAATCGGCTAAAACTGATGATGTCTGTCGCACAAAACGCAATTGACGTTCGGGTTGCTAACAATGAAGGTGAAAAAGGCTTAGGCTTTGGTAGCTCCTACCGACCGAAACCTTCTACCAGCTAACCATCAGTACCGGTTTAGAAATGAACCGGTACCTTTTAATAATGGAACAACAAATTGTTCAAATAGCCAGACGCTGTCTGAACGCTTTTCCCATGGAAAGGGTTATACCCGTTTTAAGGACAATGTAATGAAAAAGTTTGCCCTATTGCTGTTACCAGCGCTGCTCTCCGGCTGTGTTGCTTCTGGCCCTTCATCCCCAACAGTTGAAGCTTCCACTATTGTGCCAAACTCCATCATTCATCTGGACGATAAGATGAATGCCATGAGAAAAATTACGTTAACCAATGGGCAAGAACATCAACTGTGGTTTAACTACGACTGTACCGATAAGAAAATCTGGTCGCTATATCGCGACCAATACCAAAACGGCAAATTACAACAGCGTTATTATGGCTATGGCAGCGGCACACTCAGCTCACAATATACGGCTCCCGTTCTGATCGGCGGTGGTGCAGAAAACCCACAACAGGAAGCGGATATTGCTGCAATTTGTCAGATCAAAAGTATGAAAGTTGACTGGATTACACTGTCTGCAGCCAACGCTTCTGATTATCGTCTGTTATTTGATCGAAAAAATAGTGCCCGCAAAGGTGATTTATTAATGGCAAGACTGGGATTTCAGTTCAGTAAAAATAAATATATTTCCGCCTATAACGCCCCTTATTCACTAACAGTTGAAGACCATATATTTAATTGTAAAACTCAGGAAGACACCGTTGTCGCTACCTTTAACGTTGATAAACAAAACTTTATTACTAATGCCGATATAGGCCGCCCCTCTATCACTCATGATGATGCTCATCCGGATGCCACTCAAAAACGGTTAGTCTCAATGTGTAAGGTAAATGATCTGACCAGTTATAAAAATAAATAAAATCAATTCATTAAATGAAAAATATTTTTACCCGATTTAGTACAATAATTAACCCCTTGAATCGGGTAAAAAATACCTGTTCAAACCAGTGGTATGAATAAATGATGTCAGCTAAATGGATTATTATTAGAATATTTAAATAACCATTTTATACGGACGTCAAAATGAACTTCCTCAGAAAACTTTTCGGTAATCAAGAAAAGTCAGCCGCCTATCAAATACTCCAATTTGAAGGCGAACCAGCCTGTAAAAATCAGCAGGAATTGCTGGAAAGATATGGCACCATTGCGTTAGAAAAGCAGAGTACCCTTGGCAGTATCGTAGCAGACTTATCCTGGGAAACCGATCTGGAAAAAGGCACTATTCAGTTCGCCGGCAAGGCAACATTTCCTATACAAGTGTTGGGGACGTTGTCCCACTCTTCCGGAACATGGATGTGGGCATGGGCGAATGCTAAGTCAGATATTTCACAAAATTTATTACAGCAATCATTAATTCTGAAACAGTATGGTCAGGATAATGGTATTGATATCTTAACTAACCCGGAATTTACTGCAGACGACCGCGATTTGCATGTCATTGGCATGATTGCTTCGGGTATGTTTAATAACAGCGGTTATTATCTGGCTGACTATGGTCGTGGCATTATGTGCGTCACGATCAAATCCAATGATATCGATCTGGATTATCACAACACTCAGCTTGATGCACTTAGCACTTTCCCACGGATGATATCCCTTTACGACATTAACCATCGTCGCGCTCTAATCTGTTATTTAAAGCAGAAGGGTTATCAAATCACAGAAAATGGTGCCCAGCTCACTGCCGTTCGCAATGATGAAACCATCACCGCCTCGTTTGACGATCTTAACCGGTTATCGCAGTTGAAGGGGTAATTAGTTAATAACCATGGCAAAATTTAATTGTCGTTGTGGGTATACCATTTCTGATGGTCTCGAATATATGAGCAATAGGGCTCACTATATTGCCAATCAGGATTATTGGGATCTGTTGGATAAGTTGGAGCCAGCCCAGACATGGGAAGAAAACGCTCACCATCTGGCCCAATATTGCAGGCAAATCTATCAGTGTCCTCAGTGCAATAATTTAATATTTTTTGCTAAAGGAAACCGTTTTGATTTTAGCCCATTATCCGATAACACAAATAATTTGCTGTCTTCATGTTTAGGCTCTCAGTGGAAAGGAATGCTAAGAGGCCACTACCGGAAGAATACGGGAGAAGTTTTCTGGCAAACCAATTCAGAAAGTGGATTTAAGCAAGACCTTACACAAGCTGAACTTGAAGAGCTTTATTACCGTAAATTTGAACAATTAAATGCTCAACAAATATTGCGTGACGCCTTGTTAGAGATCGATGGTGAAACAGTTCATAAGTTTGATATCAACAAAATCTGACAATGATATATCTGTAGTTTTGTTCTTTATTGATTAGCCTTGAAGAAACAGAGGGTGAAATATATTTCCCCTCTGTTTCTGTAACTTACTTAAAACGCCAGCGAAGCCTGTACAAAGTAGATCCGCGGATCGCCAACATACTTACCAAAGTTATTATCATTGGAACGCGTGTAATAGCGCTGATCAAACAAGTTCTTCACGCCAGCGCCCACTTTCAGATTTGATACCTGAGGGCCAAAGTCATATTCACCACGGAAGTTCCATACCATATAGCCCGGAATATCACCGAACTGACCATCAGCACTCTCCTGTGTAATATAGTCCGGCCCGGTTCCCGGTGAACGCTGTTTTGACTGAGCGTAGCTGTCAACATTCCATACCCAGTTCCCCGTTTGATAGCGAGAACCAACCGTCACTACCGAGCGGGAATAGAAAGGCAGATCTTTACCTGCAAAATCACCGTTATCACTGGTGGCCTTGGTATAAGAGTAACTGCTGTAAATACTCGCACCATCTAAAGCACGGCTGAGATCGCTGAGATCATAAGTTAGTGCTAACTCCAGTCCCTTATGTTTTGTGGCGCCCAGGCTGGTCCAGCCAACTGTGTTGCTGATGTACTGTAGCTGATTGTCAAAATCGATATAAAACAGCGTGAATTCACCAGTCCAGACGGTGTCGTCAAAACGAGTCCCTACTTCATAAGTATGTGCTTTTTCGGCACTCAGTCCCGGAGCCGGATCGTTACCATTTCCCCCTTTAGACAGTTGGAAGTACTGCATACTGCCAAAAGAGGTACTGGCATTAGCAAACAGCTTCCATTCGTCAGTCAGATGGTACATCGCATTCATGGAAGGCAGCGGCTCGCTGTAGTGCTCTTTGCGGTGTGTATCAGCAAACGAATCATCAACATGAGTTCGGATATTCTCATAGCGAATCCCCGGGATCAGAGTCCAGTTCCCTACGTTAATGGTATCGTCCAGGTAGACGGCATGCGCTTCAGTTCCACCTGAGGTGTGCTGGTAATAATCGGTGGCGTCCGGTGCAGAGGTAATGGTGGCCGGGTTATACCAACCGGAACGGTATGCTTTCTCGTCCATTGTCTCTTTCAGATAGCGATAACCTACGGTTATCTCTTGGGTTGCATACTGATGATGGAACACCTGCGAATAGCTTGGCTCAATACCGTAGGTGGTGTAATTGCGAGGATAAGTCACCATACGCTTTTTACCCGCATTGGCACCGCTGCCCTCGGACTCAATACCGCTTCCGCGGTAGCTATCGGTATAGTAAGAGAGCAGTTCAAACTGGCGATCGTCTTCCTGATGTTTATATTTTAATGACACGTCTTTACGACGGCCGCTAAATTCATCATAAGGTCGGGTAACCTGGAATGGATCATCGGCATACTGTGCGCTGGTTAATCCACCGGGCATACCGGATTGTGCATCATAATAATGGAAGTTTGCCGCCAGTTGGTCTTTCTCCGTCAGGGCATAGCTGGTTTTTAACATCACATCATCAATATCGGTATTATCGTTACTTGCCCGATAGCCCTGCCCGTGTAACCCGGAATAGAGTAATACGGCACCAAAACCATTATCTGCCGTCCCGCCTACCGAGGTGCTGGTCAGCGTTTTTAATCCGCCCTTTCCTGCCCCCTGAGTTTGTACGCTGGCATCTCCACCAAATTCTTTCGGAATCGATTTAGTCACAAAATTGATAACGCCACCCACATTCTGCGGCCCATAGCGTACTGAACCACCTCCGCGTACTACATCCACCGACTGTAAATTACCAATCGATAGCGGAGCCATCGACAATTGAGGTTGACCATATGGCGCTACCGCCAGCGGTACTCCATCCATCAAAATAGTAGAACGAGGTGACAGACGAGCCGTTAACCCTCTAACCCCTACGTTTAGAGAGATATCACTCCCTCCGGTACCGTTATTATCCCGAACCTGTACGCCAGGAATACCGCGTAATACATCTGCGATGGTTTCACTGCCTTTCTCTTTCATTTTCTCTTCCGTGACAATGGTTCTGGCACCAGGATGGTTCAGCAATATCGAACTATTATCCTGGGCATCCAGCCAGTTACCAACCACGGTCATCGTTTCCTTCAGACCTGATGAATCAGAATCAACAGATTCTGTTACTGCATATGCAGAATGGGCCAACAGAATTGAACCTGCCAGCAGAGATAAACGAAACATTGAGGACATTCTCGAACCTTAACGGGGAGATAATAATTGAATGCTTATAATAATCATTATCAGTTACATGTAAATAGAATCACAAACAAAAAGCGTGCTGAAACCCTTATTCCAGCACGCTTTGCAGGGTTATTTAGCATTAATCCAAAATAGCCCCTGGTACTCCAGAGAAGAGAATTCGCGGTGCATCATTTTCAGATCGGCTAATGGATCAAGATCTGCAAACAGCGTTGGATGAAGAAATTTAGCGATTGCTTCCACTGCCGCGATATTAAACGGGCTGTCATAAAACTGGTGATAAAACGCCATCACTCGCCCCTCTTTCACCGCAGTAAGCACCCGCTGACTGCGACGCTCCATTAATCCCTTCAACATCTTTTGAGATATTTGTTCATCAGCACCATATCCCAAAGGAATAGAAACCGAACCTTTATGAGCCTGACTCCAGTCTGCCGCGGTCATCAGATAAAAACGAGGCTGGCTGGTAATCAGCTGCTCTTCGTTAATTTCACCGCCCATGGTCTCAAACCACTGGCTTCCCAGGTTATTCCCCCCGGCAGCTTGAATAAATTCACCAAAATTACCTTTACCAAAAGTATGACAGCAAGCGTCTGTACCCGTCATACCAGCATGGCGTTCAATAAATACCGTTGGTCGCTGCTGAGGAGTGAGTGTGGCAACCCGCTGTTGAATCAGTGATAAGCGCTGTTGGTAAAAAGAGATGTATTTTTCCCCATTTTTCTCTTCCCCAAATACTTTGCCCAGCAATCGAATACTGGCGACGGTATTGGTCAATGGCTGCTGGCGGAAATCGATAAAAATCACCGGAACGCCTGACTTTTCTAACTGATTAAGGGTACCGCTATCCCTTAATTTAGCCAGCAAACCCGTATCAAATATCACCAGATCGGGCTTCATTTTCAACGCCCGCTCAACACTGAAATCAGAAGCATAGGGGTTGGCAAATACCGGAACTTTATCTATTGCCGGAAATTTTTTGCTGTATGCCTGTGCCATATCCGGCACTTTTACTTGTAATGCGTTATCCCAGGCAATAATGCCATGCAGCGGATTTTGTGGATTCAGAATATTCAAGGCCACTAACGCCCGGCTGTCCGCCAGTACGACTCGCGATACCGGCGCATTTAGCGTTACCTGCCTGCCGGCAATATCGGTCACCGTGATGGATGAAGCAAAACAAGAGAAGGAAAAAGTCAGTGCGACCAGCGGCACCAACCGGTTTAAAACAGACAGTACAGGACACAGCATTGAATGACTCTTTAATCACAAGACGATAATGAGAATGATAATTCATCTCCTTTGCTAAAACACCTAAAACAAGTCCACTGACTTATCAGGGTTTTTAGCTAAATAATCACGATTGTGAGGCTAACGTCGTCGATTATCTAAAAATCACAAAAAATCATCGGCTATTTCACCTGATAATCTTTCTGCCAGAAAGATCGCAATAGATCCTGAGACTGCTGGCAAACTTAATCAATCAGCAGCCGTGCCTATTCCGGCCGTAAAAACCATATTGCTCATATCATCTTCATATCCGGTCGGAAGACCATCTGTGCTTAGCTAAGGAGTGCTCCGGCAGCTAATGCTGCTACGGCCTCAACGAACAACGCCTTACGTTGTCCCGAAGGGCAGGCACCCGTCTGTAAATCTCTCCCTTCGATTGGTTATGCTAAAACATAAAATTGAATCATCTGGCTTTGTCATCGACCTGAAAGATCTCATGAGATCTTTTTGTAGCACTTTATGATATTTGGTGTATCGTTACACTAAAAAGCCATACTTAACGGGTAAATATGTCGTGATATGAATCGTCAAGGCATGTTCTACCGACTTAACTGAAGATGAAAACAGGAAACAGACTTATGTTTAACGATCTCCAAGGTAAACGAGTTCTTATCACCGGTTCCACCGCTGGTATTGGTTTGGCCGCGGCAAAAGCATTCATCCGCAGCGGAGCAAAAGTTGGCATTAACGGCTCTCGTAATGAAAGTTGCCAAAAAGCAAAAGCAGAACTGGCTGCGCTGGGTGGCGATGTGGAATTCTTTATTGCTGATGTATCCAAATCCGAACAGTGCGAAAAACTGGTTAATGATTTCGTTGAACGCTTTGGTGGTATGGATGTACTCATCAATAATGCCGGTGGTTTAGGTGGCCGCCGTGGGTTAGAAGCTATCGATGATGAGTTTTACGACCACGTTATGAACCTTAATGCACGCTCAGCTATGATGGTAACTAAGTTTGCCATTCCTCATTTGCGTGCGGCGGCTAAAGCCAGTGGAAAAACCACGTCGGTAATCAGTAGCGGTTCCATTGCCGGACGTGAAGGTGGCGGTCTGGGTGCCAGCCTCTACGCCAGCTCTAAAGCCTGGTTGCACAATATGCATCGTAACTGGGTGAAAGAGTTCACTAAGGACAACATTCGCTTTAACGTGGTTGCTCCGGGCAGTATTGATACTGCATTCCACAGTGATAAGAGTCAGGAGTTGATTGAAAAAATCAGCTCAACTATTCCAATGGGTCGTTTTGGTACCAGTGAAGAAGTGGCACCAACCTATCTCTTTCTGGCATCTCACGCCTGTAGCGGTTACATTACCGGTCAAATTATTGACGTAAATGGCGGCCAGATGGCACCTTAAGCCGTTACTGGTTGGCAAATTGGTATCGACAGCCCGGCTTTTTCCGGGCTGTTCGCTATAAATCGGGGAAACATGGCAAACATACGTGATGTAGCACAGCGCGCTGGGGTTTCCGTCAGCACCGTATCTAACCTGCTCAATGGCCGGACTAATCGCATGAGGCCAGAGACACTGGCGCGGATTGAAGCCGCCATTACCGAACTGCAATTCTCGCCTAACCGTGCCGCCCGTCAATTAAAAACCGGGCAGGTCAACATGTTGGGGCTATTAGTTCCTTCTATTGTTAACCCCAGTTTTGCTGAATTAGCTCATGAAATAGATCTGGCCGCGAAACAACACGGCTACCGGGTTTTATTAGGTAACACATATCGCAATCAGGAAGAAGAGCGCACCTTCCTTAACGATCTGCTTTCTCAGGGGATCCGCGGCATGATTGTGGTCTCTACTATGACTGAGCAATCCCATTTTCATGATGCCATCGCCCGAGGTTTAGTGATGGTCAACTACGATATGCAAACTCACCCCGACTCGCCAGAGCGCTCAGTGATTGGCGATAGCATTTCCATGGATAACTTTCAGGCGGGAAAAATTGCCGCTCAGCACCTGATAGATCGGGGCTGCAAACATATCGCCTTCGTCACTGAAAGCGGTAAAACCGTAAGCCGAATGAACCGGATTAGCGGTTTTATCAACGCCGCTCAACAGTCTGGTCTGTCAGATCATTATCGCATTATCGAAGGCAAAGCCCGCTCCGGTTATGGCGATGCCGAGATGACTGAACTGGGTAAGATGCTGGCGAAAACCATCAGCCAACAACCAACACCTCCGGACGGTATTGTCGCGGTTAACGATGTGATGGCCATTGGCCTGATTGCCGGTTTTCGTGCTGCTGGTATCCGCGTGCCTGAAGACATCTCCGTAGTGGGTATCGACAATACCTTCCTCACCAGTCTGGTTACACCAGCATTAACCTCTGTTGCTCCACCGCTCACCGAGATTGCTACAGTGATGGTCGACAGACTTATCGCCCGGCTGGATGACCAATCCATTGAAGTAGAAGAATTTTTGTTTTTACCGGCGTTGGTAGTCAGAGAATCGGTAGTAGAGTAGTTTTTACTTTATAGAATGCGTTTCAGATTGGTGAAAAGTCTAAAAAACCGATTGTCGGGAGGAACAGGCGTTGAGGTCGACCTGGCGTAAGCCAACGACAAACAGGTAAAGCCTGTTTGAACAGCGCTAGCGCTGGCCCGACACACTCCGTCGCTAAGTATATGGCTCTTCCGTCCGAGCACTTTAGTCGTATGAGCACATAACTTTTACGGCTGGAATATTCACTGAAGATAATTTATTTGGTTTCAATAATAATTAAAAAACCCCGCACCGCGGGGTTTTTTAAACTCTAAAACAACAAGATATCAAACAACAATAATTAACGGCATCCTCTTCCACCGTGCATACCCTGACCACCATGCATACCTTTACCACCCATGTGGTCGCCCATTCCCATACCCATGTGACGGCCAGTCATTGGCATACCGGCTTTCGCCATTTCAATGTCCATGGCAACGCGGTTCTGGTGAAGAGCATTACGTAATTCATCAATCTCTTTACTTACAGCCTGAACCTTTTGCTCATCCAGCGGGCTACTGGTTAACAGCGCTTTGTATTCATAATTTTTAGACATCATTTTCTGACGCAGGTCAGCACTTTTAGTCTGGAACTCATTGAATATTTTCTGACTGGTAGCTTGCTGTTCTGGCGTCAAATTAGCCATAAAGCCACGATGATAACCTTGTCCCGGCTTCATTCCGTTATATCCCATCATTGGCTGACCATTCATACCCGGCTGAGGTGCGGTTTCGCTTTGTGCCATAGCAACACCGCCAAATCCGGTCAGGGCAGCAAGAGAAAGTACGGCAGCAATAGCAGTTTTATTCAGAGTCATAATTAATTTCCTTCTGTTGGTATATCAATAAATAAGTGAAACATCACACTGTGGTTTAATTTGATATTGCAACTGGCGTGCCAGTTTTTCTCTGGCACGGAAATTGAATAGCTATAAGTACTATTTACGATAAGTAATCTGTCCGTCAGAGCGCATTACAGCAGGCCTTTTTCCTAACAGCTGCGCTTCTGCTGGTTAATCAATAAATTTTAGTTACCCGTGATTTGAGGTTTAAATGGTGGCATGCGGTCAGGAAGATCGGGTAATTATTACCCATTCGGTTTATAGTGTGAGTAATTATTACCCGCATGATACGTTAACCATGTCCGGTTATGACCTTCCTCACGCCAACTATAAGGATACCTGTAGTGAAAGCGCTTAAGTGGAGGCCGGGGTTACCCGCCATCTTACCCTCGTGGTTTTTTATCGGCTCCGTCATTATTCTGATTGCCGTGATTATTATCGTGACGGTAAAAGATCTGAATCGGGGACGCGATATTGAAATTCAAACACTGCTGGAAAAAAGCACGGTATTAATACGCGCTTTCGAATCAGGTACCCGCACCGGAATGGGTATGCGCTGGCGTCACGACCAGCGACAAACTCTGCTGGAAGAGATGGCCTATCAGCCTGGTATTCTGTATATCGCCATTACCGATACCTCCGGCAGAATTCTGGCGCACAGCGATCCGGATAAAGTCGGCGCACAACTTTACACACCACAGGAAATGCGGGATCTGCATGTTGCTCAAACAGAGCAGTGGCGTATCACCCCATTTGCTGACGAACAGGACAAACATCAAAGTGCTTTTGAAGTCTATCGTTTCTTCAAACCGTTAAAGCGGATGGCTGGCCACCGTATGCATATGGGGAGCAAAAGACCGGATACCTACTGGTCTGATGATATCGAGGATGAAGATCAGGATCGTAATGTCATCTTTACTGCCTTTGATACCTCCACATTGGAAGCTTCACAAGCAAAAGATATTCGCAATACGCTAATTTTTCTGTCTATTCTTGGTCTGTTGGCCTTAGCCAGCATACTATCGCTATTTTGGGCCAAACGGTACCAGCGCTCCAGCCGCCAATTGCAAGATTCCAAAGCATTCTCATCAGAGATTATCAGCAATTTGCCAATTGGGTTAATCACCACCAACGAACACCGACAAATCAGCGTAGTAAACCATACTGCAGAAGAAATTCTGGGGCACAGCGCTATCGGGCTGTCCGGACGTAATATCAAACAGGCGCTTCCCGACAGTTGGAACCAACTGGCTGGCAGTGAGCATAACCATCAGCCGGTAATAGAGCGGGAAATTGATTATACCCTGACCTCAGGCCAGACCATTCCTCTAAGTATCAGTGTGGCTAACATTGTTAATAACAACGGAAATTTTTTAGGTAACGTATTTATCTTCCGGGATATGCGCGAAGTCCGACAGCTACAGGAAGAGGTTCGACGTAAAGAGAAAATGGCTGCCATCGGCAATCTGGCCGCTGGTGTTGCACATGAAATCAGAAACCCACTCTCCTCCATTAAAGGCTTTGCCAAATACTTTGAAGGTCGTTCAGAACAGGGCAGTGAAGAGCAAGAACTGGCAAAAGTCATGGCAAAAGAAGTTGACCGTTTAAACCGGGTTATAACCGAACTACTGGAGCTGGTTCGCCCTACGGACTTAAGAATTCAGCGGGTGAATATTTGTGATGTCATTGAGCACTCACTTCATCTGATACGGCAGGATGCAGAAGCTAAACATATCAACATTTTGTTTAAAGCAGAGCCCGGGCTACCGCTGGTTGATATTGATCCGGATCGTTTTACTCAAGCGCTATTGAACCTTTATCTGAATGCGATCCAAGCTATAGGCAACAACGGTACCGTCGAAGTTCATTTGAGTACCAATGCAGCTTCGGAGCTACAGATCATCGTTAAAGATTCAGGTAAAGGTATTCCTGCTGACGATCTGACCAATATTTTTAACCCGTACTTTACTACTAAGGCTTCTGGCACTGGCCTTGGCCTGACCGTGGTTCAAAAAGTGGTGGAAGAACATCAGGGTAAAATAGGTGTTACCAGTCAACTCTCAATCGGCACCCGCTTTGAACTAACGATTCCAATGAAACATAGCCCATCAACACAGGAGGCATCTGACCATGGCCACCCATAAAGCCCATATTCTGGTCGTTGATGACGATCTGAGCCACTGCACTATTATTCAGGCACTGATGAAAGGCTGGGGCTATCAGGTTACTCTGGCTCATAACGGCCTTGAAGCACTGGAGCAGGTCAGACAAACGCCATTCGATCTGATTTTGACCGATGTACGTATGTCTGAAATGGACGGCATTGAGGCATTGAAAGCCATCAAAGCCTACAATCCTGCCATCCCTATTCTGATTATGACCGCCTATTCAAATGTAGAGTCCGCGGTGGAAGCCATCAAAGCCGGTGCATACGATTACCTCACCAAACCACTGGATTTTGATATGTTACAGTTGACCATCGAACGGGCACTGGAACACACCAATCTAAAAACAGAGAACCAGCAATTACGCCAGCAGCTTACAGTAGATAATCCCAATATGATCGGTCGCAGCCCACAAATGCGGCGCCTGATGGAAATGGTTGCAATGATCGCCCCCTCAGAAGCAACCGTACTGATATGTGGGGAATCAGGCACCGGTAAAGAGCTGATTGCGCGTTCTGTTCACGCTTATAGTTTACGCAAAGACCAACCGCTGGTTATCGTTAACTGCGCAGCTTTAAGTGAGTCTCTGTTGGAGTCAGAGTTATTTGGTCATGAAAAAGGTGCATTTACCGGTGCCGATAAGCGTCGGGAAGGCCGCTTTATGGAGGCGGACAAGGGCACGTTATTTCTGGATGAAATTGGTGAAGTTTCGCTGTTGATGCAGGCCAAACTATTACGAGCTATTCAGGAACGGGAGATTCAGCGAGTAGGCAGCAACCAAACCCTGACGGTGGATGTACGACTGATTGCCGCTACCAACCGCGACCTTAAAGCTGATGTGGAAGCGGGAAAGTTTCGTCAGGATCTTTACTATCGCCTCAATGTGGTTACCGTCGATGCTCCGGCCCTAAGAGAGAGGCGAGAAGATATTCCTCCACTGGCCATGCATTTTCTGGAGAAGTTTGCTCAACGCAACCGTAAGTCGGTGAAGGGCTTTACTCCCCAGGCCATGGATATGTTGTTGAAATATAGCTGGCCCGGTAATGTTCGCGAATTAGAAAATACTATTGAACGGGCCGTTATTCTATTGACCGGTGACTTTATCAGCGAAAAAGAGCTACCGTTAAGCATCCATCAGTTTGCAGAAGAGCATCCACACAGCCTCGATTTAGATAAGCCCATTCAACCACTGGAACTGGTAGAGAAAGAAGCCATTTTAACCGCGCTGGAAAAAACCGGCGGTAATAAAACTGAAGCGGCTAAACAGTTAGGTATTACCCGAAAAACGTTGTTGGCAAAGCTACAAAAATAACCGGCATGATTGAAGGTTATCCGGGGCGCCGATAATAAGCGCCCCTACTCTATGTTTTCATTGGATTTATTCGTGCCAAATGCCGCGTTATCAGGTATATATACTAAAAAAACCTAATAACGGAACCTGACTTCATGCCACAAATTCATATCACTTATACTCCTAACCTGCCGTCACAATCGCAGTTAGAGTCTTTTGTTATTCAGATACATCAATCAGTATCACCGCTAATTTCATCGGATGCCTCTAACTTTAAAACTTACCTTACCCCAATTGAAAGATCGGTAATTGGTCTGGCAGATAAAGAAAAAGCCGTGATGCACATTGATTTCAGAATGTTTGCCGGACGCAGTGCCTCGATCAAACAGGAGGTGGCAAAAACCATCCTGGCGCTGGCAAAAAGTACCTTTTCACAGCCAAATGGTGTTGAAACAGAAATTACGTTAGAGGTAGGAAATCTGGACAACGATAACTATCATAAAGTTATCGTTAATCAGTAACATCATCCGCCAAGATTCAGCATACCGGTAACACCCCTCAGGAGTTACCGGCCTGTAGCTACTTGTCGTCTTTCGCCGGGAAGATAAAACTGCTCAGGATACCAATGGCTAATGCAGCCAATACCACACCAAGACTGGCCGTTGCGCTGATTTCATACCCATGATGCCATATATGCTCACTGGCATTTAGCGCCAGTTTAAAACCAACAAAGAACAGTAAGAAGATGACCGCTTTTTCCAAATGAACCAGATGGTTACGTAGCGCCTCCAACACAAAGTAGAAGGTTCTCAAGCCTAATACGGCAAACATCATGGCTGAGTAGACAATGAGCGGTTCGCGGCTAACTGCTATCACCGCAGGAACGCTGTCAAAAGCGAACATCACATCAGAAATTTCCACCACCGCTACACATAAAAATAACGGCGTGGCGTAACGTACGTTTTTCTTCACGTGAAAAACAAAATCTTTATTTTCAGGGCGGGCTAAATCAGCCTTTACTTCTTCAGCACTTAGCAAAAAGTGATTACCCACCAGCTTTGGATAGACGGGAAAGAAGCGCCGCACTAAACGGTTGGCAGGATGACGCGAATAGTCTTCAATTTCGTCACCATCATGATTGGAACGAAGCATCATAATCGCTGTAAAAAATACAATCACCGCAAACAGCATCTCAACCCAAGGGCCTAACGCTAATAAACCGGTACCTATCGCCACAAAAATACCGCGGAAAACAATGGCGCCAATAATGCCCCAATAGAGTACTCGATGGCGATATCCGTTTGGGATCTTAAACCAGGCGAAAATAGCCATGATGACAAACAAATTATCGACAGACAGCACCTCTTCCAGCGCATACCCCGTCAAATACAGACTGGCGATATCTGCGCCATGTTGAACATAGAGAAAACCACCAAATCCAAGACCAATAGACAACCAAAACAGGCACCAGATTGAAGCGTTTTTCAAACTAATCGGCTTATCCTTGCGATGTGCTATCAGGTCGATAGCCAGGGCAGAAACGGCAAGTACAATAAAAACCGTTACGGTTAACGGAGGAAAACCAAGGCTGGTTTGTTCCATGATTTGACAGGGCCTTTATTAAATTTGAATAAATTATATACGATGGGATTCGTGCCGTCGTCGATTATAGCACCGTTGATAAAGAGGTGGAGGAAAGAGTTACCGCTAAAAGAACGAACGAAAAACAATATTAATGGGGGGCAATTTTAATATTTCCCCCCATTGGTTTTACTTCTTATAATTTCCAGCCAGTCGCATTTCCATCTTTCTGCTCCGGTGCTTAATCACCTTCTCCCTTAAGGTGTCGTAAGCCAGATTGAAGATATAGGTATAAGGCAAGAAAAAGAGAAAGAAACCAATCTCCATCAGGAATGCCGTTTTAACACTCACGCCTAATATTGCTACCACTAATCCCAAACCGATAATGATAAATCCACCTTCAAAACCCAGTGCATGGAAAGTTCGCACTTTGGCGTTACGGGTAATACGACTTGAAGGCCAGAAACGATCGAACAATGCGTTATAAATCACGTTCCAGATCATCGCGGTAGTCGAAAGCACTATTGCCAACGTCCCCATCTGCAGGATGGAGCGCCCCATCAGCCACGAAAAAAGTGGCGCAGTAATGATAATGGCAATCACCTCAAAACAGACCGCGTGAAAAATACGTTCTGCTAATGTTTTCTTCTGCATAAATGACCTGCTTGTTACTTTAAGTTAAAAAAAATCCAAACTATTCGGAATTGTCGATTATCATCGATTTTTGGGATATATTAAAAATAGATACCATCTAAAAAATCGATACATCATGAATTACTCTCCGGAAGCACTCGTTGCCTTTGTTGAAGCCGCCGCGCTGGGCTCCTTCTCCGCCGCAGCCCGGAAGCTACACAAAAGCCAGTCCACTATTAGCACGGCTATTGCCAATCTGGAAGTTGATCTCGGACTTATGCTGTTTGATCGCAATAGCCGTCATCCGGTACTGACCCCTCAGGGTCTCAGAGTACTAAATCAAGTAAAAGAGATTCTGAATGCCAGTCAGCACCTTGATGAACTGGCTATTCGCCTCTCGACCCACATTGAGCCACGCCTCAGCTTTGTCTTGTCTGATACTTATCAGCCAACCCGCCATGAAGAGATCATGCAAAATTTTGAACGCCGCTATCCCGATATCGAGTTCGAATGTTTGATAGCCGAAGACGAAGATGTCATTAACCTGCTACAAACTGGCCGGGCTCATATCGGACTCATCGAAGTTCAAAACAGCTATCCGCAGGACATCGGTTCCTCCCGATTGCTGGAGCAGACAGAAATGAGTTTGTTTGTCGCAAAACAGCACCCATTGGCATCATTAAAACAGGTAACAAAAGAGCAATTAGCCAGTTCACGCCAGCTTTGTCTTAATACCTATCAGCGCACTCAGGAGCGAATACCTCAAGGGCTTATCTGGTCAGCGCCCAGTTATTTAATGCTGCTGGAAATGGCTGAACAGGGCTTTGGCTGGGCGATACTTCCCCGCTGGTTGGTTCGTCAGTTCAGCCAGCGTCCTCTGATTGAACTGAACGCTCGGGGCTGGCCAAAAACCATTTCTGTGGATGCCGTTTGGTCAAAGAACTCTCCCCCTGGCCCTGCCGGACGATGGTTTTTGGATCAACTCTTGGATCTGAATAAACAGCCCCTGTAAGGCGTTGCACAATGGCTTCACCATAAAATAATCTCGATTAAATATTGAGAAACCATGGATTAATGCCTACTATGCTGCCGTTAATGTCAGCGGTTAAAGAATATCCACTGAACAATAATGAAACCGGCACCGACAACAAAGTTCAGTCCGAAACGAAAAATGTGGATAATAATCAATGATTAATACTTATACCTTACGAAGTGTACGTTACATGCTGGATCTCAGTGATGCTCAGATGGTTCAAATCATTAAACTGGCGGATCTGGAAGTCTCTGTAGCCGACATGGCTTGCTGGTTAAAAAAAGAAGATGAGCCGGACTACAAAGCGTGCGACGATCGGGTTATGGGCCATTTTCTTAACGGCCTGATCTTCTTTAGACGCGGCAAAGATGAAAACTTCCCTGCTCCTGAAATTGAGCCTCGGATAACTAATAACATCGTATTAAAGAAATTGCGTATCGCTTTTGAGCTAAAAGATACTGACCTGCTGGATATTTATAAATCAGTAGATTTCCGCGTATCTAAACCCGAATTAAGCGCAGTGTTCCGCAAACCAGGCCATAAGAATTACCGCGAATGTGGCGATCAACTATTACGCTACTTTCTGAAAGGTCTTACCAAACGCCTGCGTGGCTAATTGAGTTCATTACTAATAATCAGGCCGGGATATCCCGGCCTGATGTTAATTATTAAAGTTATAAGTAAAAGTGGCATTAAAGCGAAAACCACGTTTATCACTGTCGCTGGGAACATCGCCCACTGGTCGCGCACCTTCCAGAGACAGAGAATAGTGCTTACTGTCACCAATAGTGACACCCGCCGCATAGGATGCCAACTTCCGGTCATCTAACGCTCGCTGATTAAAGTAACTTCTGGCAGTATCGACTAATACGTAGGGTTGAACAGTATTAAGCCAACGACTTTCGCGGCTATACATATACCGCATTTCAAGTTGTCCACCATAGCCATAGTCACCACTGGCATCACCATCCGGATATCCCCGACCATAACGTAAACCACCAAAACTGACGCGCTCCGGCTCAGGCAAATCGTTATCTGACCAGTCCCCTTCCAGACTGGCGCTTAATCGCCATTTTTCAGCCAAAAGATAAGCGGCATCGTTATTTAATCGCCAGCGAGTAAAAGCAAGATCGGTATCGGGTAGATCGCTGTTAGCCATTGAACCTTCAATACCCTGGCGTAAATTCAGCCGGGTAGACCAGACGCCCAAAGTATATTCCCGGTAACGCGCTAACGATAAATCCGCAGCCGGATAGCGTAATTTAAATCCTTCTTTTGCTGAGAAAGGATCGCCCAGCAATCGACCATGATAAGAAACGTCATATTGCTTATCCAGATAGTCCAGACCACCACTTAAAGTCCATTGATTCTGTCTGGTTAATAACAAAGGGTAATTAAACTGGATACCGCTGGTATATTGAGTCTCTTCCGTTTTACTTCCAATATCCACATCTAACTGGGGCAATACCAGTACAGGCGTATTATTCTTTGGCTTCTTATTGTAATAACTTCCTTTCAGTTGCACCTGCAAACCATCATCATTCAAATACTGTTGGTAGTTCATACCAACATAGTTCTCTTTATTGTCATTGCTCCCCAAAGGAACCAAAGTGGCAATACCAAGCTGTTCACCATAAGAAGTTAAACCACTCAGGGTGCCGTTAATGACTGCTTTCTGCTGGTCTTTCCGACTATCTACCGTTGAACTCAGATTCCAATAGTGAGGATGGTCTGCTTTAACATCCAGTTGAGTAGCACCATAAATATTATCCGGATTTTTTGCTGATGCGCTGACAGTTGTATCAGGCGTTCGGTTCATTAAAATGCTGTAGCGCTCAAACCACTCTTGTGTCAGCGGTTTTTGCTCCATAATTTTACGCGACAGCCTTTCTAATCGGTGAGCGATAGCCGTGTTATCACTTTGCACACGACTATTAGCAATATAACCTTCTACCAATGCCACACTTAAGGTGCCCTGTTGAAAATTTTTGGATGGCAGATAGGCATAAGAGAGAATATAGCCATCCCGATGGTACTTTTCAGTAATGGCTTGCGTCGCTTCAATCAGTTTTTTCAACGGAATTTTTTTACCAATAAAATCAGCATAGGGTTTGATCAATTCCTCATTGGAATAACGCGTACCACCAATAAATTGCAAGTGTTTAACTTCAATTAATGTTTCCAGCGTCAACCCGCCAGCTGCGGTCTGTTCATCAGAAGAGGGAACTGTGGCCTGTGCACCTCTCTCTCGTGGTGTACCAGGTTTAGCCACTTCACTGGCTAATTTTGCCGGGTTATTAGGGTCAATCAGCGTTGGCAAAACGTCAGCCCACGCGCTGCCTACGCCAGAAGTGAATAAACACAACAAGCCAATTTGTCTTATTTTCATAATCGATTTCTCGTGGCATACCCAGATACTAAAGTGCCCCCACGAATGGGGGCACTAATCATGATGATTAAAAATGATTATTTACCTGACTTATTTTGTGTTCCACCAATGCTGATGCCAGCCCCCGCACCAAGACCTGCTGTAACATTACCGACCAGACTTCCAACCGGATTAGTATTGGTGCCACCAGTAGCATTACCAGAAGTGACACCACCAACCGTATTGGTTACACCACTAACTAAACCACCAACCAGACCACCAACGCTACCTGCACTTCCCGATGAAGAACCTCCGGTAGAACCGGTTGCACCAGATGCTGTGTTAGTCAGAGTATTAACCACACTACCCACGACTCCACCGCCAGATGATGCTGAATCCGAAGTGACCAGGCCGCCAGTGTCTCCGACCGCTTTTCCTGCATTAGCAACGGTATCCCCCAGGCCATTTAACGCTGGTGCAGTATTGCCTACCTGATTTCCCAAATTAGCAACTGCAGTACCAACCTGACCAAGTACTGTATTAACCGGAGCCCCTAATCCTGTGGTATCTCCTACTTTTTGGGTAATATTTTCTGTTGTAACAACCACCGGAGTAACAACGCCGGTTAATGCTGTTGTCACTTTAGCTGTGGTACCCGAAGTTAGATCTTTTGCTAATCCATCACCAACATCAGAAACAACCCCACCAACCTTATTAACTACCCCGCCAGTTGTATCCAGTACACCTGTTTTACCGACAGTACCCAATAGTTTGGTATCGCCTAAAGCTGCAACGGTATCACCTAAACCAGAAACACCATCACCCAATGAGCTCACTGCTTTTGGTACGCCAGCAGCGGTATCACCTAAAGCATTTGGGTTTGAACCCAACTTACCAACGCCGTTCTGAATGCCGCTACCTACATCATTAATGGCATTACCTGCAGAATCCACCAGCGATACGGTACCCTGAACAACAACGCCTCCGGCGTCCGGTAATGTCACGTTACTGACCACATCACCTACACCTTTAACAGTGTCACCAACACCATTCACTGCACCACCCACATCATTCAGTACATTTCCGGTAGTGGTAGAAGCCGTATCAGTTCCACCTCCACCGTTGTTGCCGCCGTTGTTTCCACCATTGTTACCGCCGTTGTTACCGCCGTTATTTCCAGTACCTCCATCTCCAGTGCCTCCGCTGCCACCATCACCACCGTTATTTGCACTACCACCATCATCACCACCAGAACCACTATTATTGTCAACGTTCTGGTTACCCTTATCTTTTAATGCGGAGCTAATCGATCCTCCTCCGCCCCCACTACATGCCGCAAGAGAACAGGCAAGCATAATTGCCAATGCAATGCTGCTCAACCGGCCAATATTTGTCCGTCTCATATGAATAGCCTCTAATTAGAAAACGTCTGATGACGTAATTATAATTTTAGGAGCGGTTTTTAATTATTCCAGAATAGAAAGAATATATTTCTGATAATAACCAGAAGTGGTTAAATAAAATTTTTATATTTTAAATACCACAAACAAAAAATATATCTACAACACATAAATATATAATTAAAATTACTTAATGAAATACATGTTAAATAATTTAACCTTTAAATATCATGATATTAATTAAAAATAACAATATTGATATTATATGTATTTATAATGAATGTTTAGTAAATAAAAAGGTTTAAATAGAATGCTACTTTATTATAAATAGCTATACGAAATGAAGGGTTTAAAATATACAAAGGTATCATTTGTTAATTAAAAAAATATTTACTCTGTTAACAATATTCAATAATTTTCAGGGCCATCATTGACCCTGTTTTAACATTAGCTGGTTAATTAATATTTAACCCAACTTTTCTTGATTGGCAGAATAAAAACTCGATGATATATCTTCTCAGAATTAGACAAAAAAGCCCTTCCCCACAGTGACCAGATCCATTGCGTCAGAAAGCATGAAACTAACGCCACCATAAAAGCACCCGCCATATCCATTGGCCAATGAACACCTAAATAGACCCGAGACCATGCAATACCCAACGCCCACACCATAAACAGCATCCCCATACCCAAACGCCCCCAAAGCAGAAATGCCAGTGCAAACGTAAACGCTCCAGTACCATGGTTACTTGGAAAAGATGGCGTATTACCATGACCCAGTAACTGATAACCAACTCCCTGAATAAACGGGCGAACGTGAGGAAATAGGGTTCCCAGCGTTTTGGCTAATATCACGCCAAATACCAGTGCAATAAGCGTTTTTATCACTAATTCCCGGCGAGGTACCCATAACCATGCAACTAATAAAACAATCGGTATAATATTTATCGCCTGTTTTGCCAAAAACTCAGCTAACTCAATAGCCCAAAGCGGAGAGTCTGGCGTGACATTTATCATCATAAATAATTGATAGTTAAAATTTTCCATAGAATATTCTCTCTATTAATAACGTTGTCTGCGCCATACGATAATTCGTCCCAACAACCAATAGCCTCCTAGCTGGCTTAACCACACCCACCAACCGGCCCAAAGATTATGAGAAAGAAAATGAGCCCCCCTCATAACTTGCCCATATCCCATTACCATCCCAAGAGAAATCCCCAGCAACCAGCAACTCCAGGCCAATTTAGGGCGTTCCGGATAAAACAAAAAGAACAGCGCCATCACAGCAAATCCACAAGATGAATGCCCCCCGGGAAAACATTTTCCCGGCCCGGGGTTTACGCCGACAGGAACTGATTCAAACAGATGAAGGTAATCAGCCTGACCACCAAACTCACTCAGACTCCAGGGGCATGAATGAATACTGGATGCTTTTAAAGCGCCAACCACTGCTGTACCAATACCAAGCAATACCATTGCCGCGACCAAACGAGGATTTTTACGGTATATCCCGCAGAACAGAGCGATAACGGCAGATGTAATAATCGAAAACTTAAGCAGTTTGTGATTAATCAGCTCCAGCCAGACGTTATCTTTCAGGGGAAAAGAGTGCGTTTCAATCTGATACCACTGAGTAGTGATCCAAAAGTCGAGTCGATCATGCCAGGACAGCCCCAAAAAAAGCATGGCCGCGGCTAACAGAAATAAAATCTGACGCCTATAAAAGGAAGAGGATAAAACCTGAATACCCTTACCGGTGACCTGAGTCTGCTTGTTGCCGGCCATTAAATTACCCTGTTGAACATCCAAAGCGATCTTTACCAACATAGCGACAAAGTGTAGAGGGCAATCCTTAGTGAATTATTAAGCGTTAACTGTTTGACCAGAATTCATTATTTATTCGTTCGGATATCTTATGGAAGGTATGTCACGAAATGGTTTTTCGATCTATCCTGAATACCTGACACTCAATTCTCATTTCAAAACATGGTTAATCGTCTATCAAACTGAGGATGTTATATGCGAATTCTTATCGTAGGGGCCGGTGCTGTTGGTGGGTACTTTGGTGGCAAACTGCTCGAATCAGGACAGGATGTAACTTTTTTGGTTCGCCCTGCACGAGCACAGAAGTTAAAACAAAATGGCTTGGTCATTAAGAATCCGGGGAATCAGCTAATTTCACTCCCTTCTCCTCCTCTGGTGACCACTGAGGAAATTGATCATCCTTACGATCTGATACTGCTTAGTTGTAAAGCTTACGATCTGGAGAATGCTATTGATTCATTCTCCCCGGCCGTCGGCCCAAACACAGCTATCCTGCCGTTGCTCAATGGTATGCGTCACATCCAGGTGTTAGAGCAAGCTTTTGGCAGTCAAAAAGTACTGGGTGGATTATGTAACATTGTTTCTACGGTAGAAGCTGATGGCACTATTTATCGCATGACACCGACCCATAACATCATTTTTGGTGAATTGAACGGAGCCAAAAGTGACAGAACCAACCACATCGCTGACATTTTTAAACAGACAGATTTTCAGTCTGAGCATAGCGATAATATTTTACTGGCAATGTGGGAAAAGTGGCTGTTCCTTGCCTCTCTGGCATCCAGTACCTGTCTGATGCGGGCACCCATTGGCGATATTATTGCTTCGCCCGATGGTAAAACATTTATCTTGATGTTGATTGAAGAGATAAGAAGCATAGCGCTGAAAGCTGGCTATGCTCCTGGTGTAGAACGCGCACATCAGATGTTAACCGAACCAGGGTCTAAATTAACCGCATCAATGTATCGTGATTTGCAAAATGGCTCACGTATTGAAGCTGACCATATTGTTGGCGATCTGCTGTTCCGCGCCGAGCAATCCGGTATTGACCCTGATAGCCTGATACGGCTACGAGCAGCTTACACTCACCTGAAGTCTTATGAGTTACAGCGTTCCGCTGTTTAAGCTCATCGGTTAGCCTCCTTCCCGGTAATCCGGGGAGGATTATCCTTCCATCCTTAATAATTCATTTTTTGCCGCAACGGCCAGAAAATGGCTGCGATCGCGGTAATCTTCCTGAGTTTTAACGCGCGAATCAATTCGACGAATTAACACATCAGGTAGAGAAATATTAATCCGCTGTGGCTTTCCCTCTAGCTCAGATAAATCAACTTCAATCACGAACCATTGTTGCCCATCAAATTCAGGGTGTGTATTCTGATAAACTAATGGGCCACGATCGTTAATTTGCTCCAGAGCATAATTTCCTGATTCAATCATATCTGTGATGGTTAGTAAGATGGCTTCCCGAGCCATTCCGGCAACATCTTCTATCTGGTCTGCCGCTGAAAAACATCCATAGTCTTCATTACATAATGCAGGCACCGTCAGCCCATAAGCCGTCTGTTCATCCTGTGGTACTTCAACAGCAATAGAAAATAACATATAGCCCCCTGATAAAACCTAAATTCCAGCCGCTCTTCTGATCGATCGAATCGTTCCCTCAGGCAAATTCTTTTTAGGATGAGGTACTGGAAATGTCTTTTTTGTGATTGGAGACCACCATATCTGATGACTTCCTCCATTATGCCGCCGCCATTCACACCCGGCAGCCCGAAGATCTTTAATCAAATCCGATGATTTCATTTATCACTTCCATTTCAATATACACACTAATACACACCAGCGCAATAACTGTGTGTATCGATGTGTAATAAAATTAAACACTATCGCTACAGCGCAATGCAATCTAATTGAATGTACTGATAAATAAGAAGAAAAAGATAATATGAATGGAATGCACTCTGATTAAAAAAAGATCTGATGATGTAACTTACATTGTCTTTTTAGATATATATCGCAGCAAACAAGCTGAGATATAAATATTGGTACCATCTTGATAATAATTTGGGAGATAAGATCAGCGAAACAAATTACTCAAAACAGTATTGCTTAAAAAAACTGACCGATTTAATGGCGTAATTTATTAAAATCTCCAATTAAATCGGTCAGAAATGTTATTTCACACATTAAAAAACAGATAGCCTGCTATGACTGACCATAGTAAGCATCCGGGCCATGTTTTCTCAGGAAATGTTTATTTAATAAATAGTTATCTACTGGTCGTAGATGAGGATTAATACTGCAGGCTATCCAGGCCATTTTTGCCACTTCTTCCATAACCACCGCATTATGAACGGCCTCATCAGCATTTTTCCCCCAGCTAAAGGGACCATGCTGATAAACAACAATACCCGGCGTATATAAAGGATTAGATTCCTCTACCGTTTCAATAATAACTTTTCCCGTATTAAGCTCGTACTCGCTATTTACTTCATCGGCGGTGAGTGCCCGAGTACATGGAATGTCACCGGAAAAATAGTCCGCGTGTGTTGTACCCAAGGCAGGTATAGCCATTCCCGCCTGTGCCCAAGCCGTTGCATAAGTAGAATGAGTATGAACAATGCCCCCAAGTTGTTGGTAACGACGGTAAAGTTCAAGGTGCGTAGACGTATCAGAAGAGGGCTTATAGTGTCCTTCTACAACCTCCCCATGGAAATTAACCGTCACCATATCCTCAACTTTCATATCTTGATAGGCTACACCACTGGGCTTAATAACCATCAACTGCTGCTCACGATCGATAGCACTGACATTTCCCCAGGTAAAGGTCACCAGACCATAACGCGGCAGATCCATATTTGCTTCATACACTTGCTGTTTTAGCTGTTTCATCAGGCCACCGCCTCCATCAGTAAACCAGCATTTAACATACGCTGTTTAACCCAATCTCGAGCAGCTTTCACCTCTTTCACAGGATCCGCCGCAGCCTCACTCCACATTTCTATTAAGTATGGCCCGCTGTAGCCACTCTCCTTTAACGTCCGAAAACAACGCTCAAAATCAACAACGCCGGTACCAAAAGGAACATTTTTAAACACCCCGGGTAATGTGTCCTTAATATGTACCGCAACAATATGGCCACTCCCTGCTTTCAATTCCATTTGTACATCATTGTCCCAGGCAGATAGATTGCCAATATCCGGATAGAGCTGAAACCATGGATTATTCAAATAATGGGCATATCCCATCGCTTTGCTGATGGAGTTCATCAAGGGATAATCCATAATCTCCATCGCCAGTGTCACCTGAGCACGACTGGCCATATCAACAGCCAGCTTCAAACCATCCCGAAAGCGCTCACGAGTTTCATCATTGGCTTGTTGATAATAAACATCATAACCAGCCAGTTGAATCACTCGAATACCGACATCCTGCGCCAGCCGTATGGCTTTACGCATGATTTCTAATCCTTGATTACGTGTAGCATCGTCTTCAGAACCAAGAGGAAAACGACGGTGCGCACTTAAACACATAGAGGGAACGCGTATTCCCGTCATGGCTATGGCACTAACTAACGACAAACGCTGCTCACAGCTCCAGTCAAGCCGAGCCAGTCGAATATCACTTTCATCTACCGACATTTCAACAAAGTCGAACTCCAGCTCTGCCGCTAACTGAAGGCGGCTTAGCCAATCCTCACCTGCGGGTAATGCTTTTTCATAAATGCCTAAAGGCACGGCTTTTTGCAGCATAGCGTTTCCCTAACCCCAAATCCGGGCAATGGAACATTTAAACTGACGGGCAGCCTCTACCGGATCGGCGGCATCACGAATGCTACGACCGGCAATAAAGACATGAATTGGTATTCCTTTAAACAGAGGTAAATCTTCCAGTGCCAGACCTCCCGTCACCGTCACTTTAAAACCCATATCTGATAACCGTTTAACAGCCTGAATATCTGCCTGCCCCCAGGCTACACCAGCGGCCTGAGCATCACGACTACGGTGGTATACCACTTGCTGAATCCCTGCCTGATGCCACTCCTGTGCCTGCTCCCAAGTCCAATATCCGGTTAATTCAATCTGAACATCGCCATTGAACTCTTTTGCAACTTCCAACGCGCCTTTAGCCGTATTAATATCCGCACAACAAATGACCGTTACCCAATCAGCATTAGCTTCAAAACACATACGAGAGAGGATTTTGCCGGCATCAGCAATTTTGGCATCAGCTAAAACAATTTTATGAGGGTAGAGCGCTTTAAGATCGCGTACCGCACGTACCCCCTCGCCTACACACAGAATGGTTCCCACCTCGATAATATCGACCTCTTCAGCAATCAGGCGGGTTGTCTGGTAGGCATGATCTAATGTCTGGTTATCTAACGCGACCTGTAGCATAGGTAAAGGATGAGTCATATTTTTTCCTTTTAAATCAATGAATTTAATATCATTACTACGGTGAACCTAAGCATTGACTCTGTCTATCAACGCCAGTACCTCTTCAGAAGTTCGGCAAGCCCGTAAATGTTCAAAATTAGCCTCGTCTTCAAACAGATTAACCACCTGCATGATCCCCACTTCCTGATGGGTGTGTGCATCAACAGCCGCTAAGGTGATCAAAATATCAACCGGATCGTTATCTTCATGATGAAAAACCAGCGGTTTTTTCAGCGTTACTAAAGCAAAACCCGTTTTTTTTACGCCTTCCTCAGGTCGCCCGTGAGGCATAGCTAAACCGGGCGCAATAACAAAATAGGGGCCAAAACGCTCGACTCCATCCAGAATGGCCTGATAATAGCGAGGCTCTACAACGTCAGCTTTCACCAGTAAATCAACACCAATCTTTACCGCCTCTTTCCAGTTATTCGCCTCTGCCTGCAGGCAGATAGCATTATTCTCAGCCAGAGAGTCACGCAGCTTCATATTCACTCCCTATTTCATATCCTGTGGGAAATGGGTCTGAATCACTTCCATCAGTTTTGGTCCAAAATCAGCGGCTGACAGCATATTTCGCACGCCGACCACATGCTTATTACCACTCACCGTGATTTCACTGGCTACATGAGTAGAAGCAACAATAATGTCGGCTCCCCCTAGCTCGGCTTTGTATTCACCGACCGCACAGCTATTGACCGAATGATTTACGCCCTGCTGCGTCAAAAACTGATCCACTTTCATTTTCATGATCATCGAGCTACCCTGCCCACAACCACAGACTGCAAGAATACGTACCGTCATAATGAGTTCTCCTATCAGTTAACTGGCAGAATTTAATGAAGATTCTGTTAAACGTTTTTCGGTATCTTCTTCAGCCCGCAGGCTACGACCGGCAAAAAACATGTAAATCAGAGCAATAACAATGACTACCCCCATAAACCACAGGCCCAGCGTTAATCCCTGCATTAGAGGCGGCGCTAAAATAGACCAGTCAGCCATTCCCATCCATGCACTCAGCCCCGTTAACTTAACCGCCCATACGCAGCCAAAAATCTCAATCATGCCCATAACCAGACAGATCTTGAGTGCAGCACGCCATCCACCAAAGTGGTTAGCAAATACGCCAATGGTGGCATTAGAAAAGAACATAGGAATAAAGCCGGGAATAATCATGATGGAAGAGCCTGCTGCTATCAAAATAGCAACTGCAATCAGTTGACCGATGGTTCCCCACAGGAAGCCCCAGACCACTGCATTAGGAGCAAAGCTATAAATTGCAGCACAATCGATGGCCAGTACGGCTCCGGGAATTAAGCGTTGAGAAATTCCATTAAAAGCTTCGGACAGTTCGGCAACAAACATCCGCACGCCCTGCACGATAATAAAGATGGCTACTGCGAACTGAAAACCGGTTTGCAGAATATAGATGCTCCAGTGCACCTTTCCCGCCATTTTTTGCACGGTATCAATGCCAAATGAGCAGAGAATGGCACCGAAGAACAGCGTCATCACAATGGCCGTAGAGACGATATTGTCGTGAAAGATATTCAGCCAGCCCGGAAGTTTCAGATCTTCAACGCTCTCGCCTTTTTTACCCAGATAGGGCGCTATCTTGTAGGCAATCCATGAGGCAAACTGCTGTTGATGGCCGATAGAGAATCCACAGTTATCGGTCACTTCCTGAGTTGGTTTGAACATCATATTAGAGGTAATGCCCCAATACAGAGAGACCAACACAGCGGTACAGAGAATGGTTGTCCACATCGGGTAGCCGAGAATATAGAAAAATACAGCAATCAGCCCCGCCTGCTGAAACATGATATGTCCCGTCAGCATGATGGTACGAATGCCCGTTATCCGACGCAGCAAAACATAGGTAATATTTAGCGCCAGTGCCAACAACACAGCATAACCAACCCAGCTGTAGGCATCCCCCATGCGTTCTATGGTTGCCATCATTGAGGCATAGGTATCCGAAATCGCACCGTTAATACCATAAACCTCGGACATTTTGGCCACTACAGGTTTAAAGGTGCTGGTCAAAATACCTGACCCAGCCTGCAACAGCATAAATCCAATGATGGTTTTAATGGTTCCTTTGATAATCACCGTGGCGCTTTTACGCAACAGCAAATAGCCAAGACAAGTCACAATGCCCAGTAATAACGGGGCATTAGTCATAACCTGATTAAAAAAGATGGTAAAGACGTTATAGAAGGTTTCCATAAAGCACTCCATTCGGCTTTTGGCATACTCGTCGGCCTTTAATATTTCTAAATTAAGGTGTGATATGACGAGCTGTGTTTATAATGCCCGAACACTCTAACAATCAAATTTAATCAAACAAAGATTGAGTTTGATTATTTGTGAATAAGATCGCAACTTAGTTTTAAGTAGCAATCATTTCATTCACCTACATTATCAAAATCAATATTTATCATTACATAACAATCAAATAGACATATCCGCATTATAAAAACAGAGAGATACGAAAAATAAAGCAGACTCAACCAAGATAAAATACATAGAAAAACAGAGTTCCCATTCTCATTATTTAATGATAAATTCCTCACAATTAATCTTAATAAATCTTTTTGTGATTATTTTTGATTATAAAAGAAATCAACGTACATCAAACATTGTTGGGAGTTATCGCTATGAGTAAGATTGCAAGCATCACTCGTGAATCCTGGGTTTTGAATACCTTTCCGGAATGGGGAACCTGGCTGAATGAAGAAATTGAACAAGAGATTGTCACCCCCGGCACCTTTGCTATGTGGTGGCTGGGCTGTACAGGTATCTGGTTGAAATCTGAGGGAGGGGCGAATGTCTGCGTCGATTTTTGGTGCGGTACCGGCAAGCAAAACCATAGTAGCCCGCTGATGAAAACAGGCCATCAAATGCAACGAATGGCGGGAGTAAAAAAACTACAGCCAAACCTGCGTACCACACCATTTGTACTCGACCCCTTCGCTATTCGTGATATTGATGCCGTTTTATCTACTCATGACCACAATGACCATATTGACGTCAACGTTGCAGCCGCCGTGATGCAAAACTGTGATAGCTCAGTTCCATTTATCGGGCCACAAACCTGCGTTGATATTTGGGTGGGATGGGGAGTACCACGCGAACGCTGCATCGTAGTAAAACCAGGAGATATTATAAAGATAAAAGATACTGAGATTCATGCGCTTGACGCGTTTGACAGAACCGCACTGATCACCCTTCCGGCAGATGAAAAAGCCGCTGGCGTACTGCCCGATGGTATGGATAAACGAGCCGTTAATTATCTGTTTAAAACACCAGGAGGCAACTTGTATCACAGTGGTGATTCCCACTATTCAAACTATTACGCCAAACACGGTAATGACCATCAGATCGATGTTGCTCTGGGGTCTTATGGTGAAAATCCTCGGGGCATAACCGATAAAATGACCAGTGCTGATATCCTACGCATGGCTGAATCGCTAAACACTAAAGTGGTTATCCCCTTCCATCATGATATCTGGTCAAACTTTCAGGCCGACCCTCAGGAAATTCGCGTACTGTGGGATATGAAAAAGGATCGATTGAAATATGGGTTTAAACCTTATATCTGGCAGGTCGGTGGCAAATTTATCTGGCCACAGGATAAGGACGATTTTGAATATCACTATCCACGCGGCTTTGATGATTGTTTTACTATAGAGCCTGATTTGCCCTTTAAATCATTTCTGTAATAGCTTTGCTTTTGGTAGCCGGGTATTGCCCGGCTTTCATCCTGTTGGCGATAGGATAAAATATTTTTTTCAAATATAATCATCAAATCGTCATCAGCTATCTGGATTTTTCATGACAGAATCACAACGACATCAGATTTTACTGGAAATGCTGCAACAGTCAGGCTTTGTTACCGTAGAACAAGTCATCGAACGTTTAGGCATATCTCCAGCTACCGCACGCCGGGATATCAATAAACTGGGTGATGGTGGCAAATTGAAGAAAGTGCGTAATGGCGCAGAAGTTATCAGCCAAAATCGCGTGGCCTGGACGCCAATGAATATTCATCAGGCACAAAACCATGAAGAAAAAGTTCGTATTGCCAAAGCCGCTTCCCGCTTAGTTCAGCCAGGAGAGAGTGTGGTGATTAATTGCGGTTCTACCGCCTTTTTACTGGGGCGTGAAATTTGCGGTAAGGATGCACAAATCATCACTAATTACCTGCCGCTGGCAAACTTTTTGATCGAGCAAGAGCACGATAGCGTAGTCATCATGGGTGGCCAATACAATAAAAGTCAGGCTATTACACTTGCCCCTCAGGATGGTGATGCTTCACTGTATGCTGGCCACTGGATGTTTACCAGCGGTAAAGGGTTAACGGCAGAAGGTCTGTACAAAACAGATATGTTAACCGCTATGGCGGAACAAAAAATGCTGAACTATGTCGGTAAATTAGTGGTGCTGGTAGACAGCAGCAAAGTCGGCCAACGGGCAGGAATGTTGTTTAGCCGGGCGGAACAAATCGATATAGTGATTACCGGTAAAGAAGCTAACCATGAAGTGATTGAGCAGCTTAAAGCTCAGGGTGTTCAAGTCATATTGGTATAAAAATCGATAGCTTCCGGCCAGACAAATCTATGGTATCTACAGATTGCGTTTACGGCCGGAATACAACTTATCGCAGATGTCAGTCATGTCTTTCTGTATGTGGTCAAACTAAAAATAGCGTCGCCAGCCCAAGAAAAATAAAAAATCCACCGGTATCAGTAATGGCAGTAATCATCACACTGGAACCAATTGCCGGATCTTTCCCCAATCGGTTCATAGTGATTGGAATAGTTACTCCCATTAGCGCCGCCAGCAGCAGGTTTAATAACATCGCCAGCGTCATGACTCCCCCCATTAACGGGTTACCGTATAACAGCCAGGTAATTCCACCCATTACGCCGCCCCAGACCAGTCCGTTAATCACCGCCACACCCAGCTCACGCAACAGCATAAATGGCATGTCTTCAGAACGAATATGGTGTAAGGCCAATGCCCGTACAATCATGGTAATCGTCTGATTACCCGTGTTACCGCCTATACCAGCAACAATTGGCATTAACGTCGCCAGCGCCACCAGCTCGGATATAGTTCCTTCAAACAGCCCGATAACCCGTGATGCAATAAAAGCAGTACAGAGGTTAATCGCTAACCAGGCTGAACGCTGGCGAACCGACGTCAGAATGGGGGCAAAGATATCCTCTTTCTCACTTAAGCCCCCCATACGACGCAAATCATTATCACTTTCTTCAATCACCACGTTAACCACATCTTCGACGGTTAAACGCCCAATTAATTTGTTTTGATGATTCACTACGGCGGCGCTAATCAGGTTATAACGTTCGAAAGCACCGGCAGCCTCTTCAGCATTATCGTCAGGCAAAAAAGTAAGGGGATCAGTATGCATCAGAGCGGACACTCTGGTTTCCGGCGTATGTAATAAAATATCGGTAATCAGTAACTCACCCATCAGGCGATTTTCTCTATCGATAACAAACAGTTTATCGGTAGAGTCGGCGATGGTTTTACGCTTTTGCAAAAAGCGCAGTACTGTTGCCAGTGAAATATCATCACGAATGGCTATCAGTTCAAAATCCATCAGGGCACCGACTTTATCTCTGCCCAGATGAATCACTTCACTGATTCTTGCTCGCTAATGAGCATCCAGAGATGCCAATAATTGCTCAACCAGATCGCGCGGAAGATGACCAGCCAGATAGGCTTGCTCATTCAAATCCAGATGCTGCAATGCCGACAGCAACTGGCGATCGCTCATATCTTCAATCAGGCTATCCCAAACGGCATCCGATGCTTCAATCAGCGTTTTACCGCGTTTTTTATCACCCAGCAAAGACCAAATGGCCTGACGCTTGCTCTTTGGCAACGATTCGAGTAAATCGGCAAGGTCAGCGGCATGTAGCTTATTAACCAGGTGTTGAAGCTCATGCACGCCTTTCATCAGTGATGGATCGGACAAACTGGAGGACTGTTTACCGTAATCAATTGCCGCCACCAGCAAATGATCCGACAATAACTGCATAATTCGCTGGCGATTATGTTCCAGTTTTGAACCGGTCATTTTTTCATTATGTACTTGGTTATTGATTTCATTCTGCATCATAAAAATGGTGACTCTGTCGCTGTAAATTCATCGCCCGGCGCCTTGTTACTCAGTCATTGTTATCAGGCCAGGAGGTCAATAGTGCATTACCATAACGCTTTTCAATATAAATAGTAGTGAATGATTAGGATTAATCCGATTGAAAAGTCAGATTAATTTTTCTCAGCACCAAAACATAGCAAGTTCGACTACCCAAAAAGAGGTGAATTGAAGCTTAATACTGGCAAACCCGATCTATCTCAATAAACATGCATTTATCATGCAATATTCTTGCCTGTACCTCGTTTCGTTTTGATTAACCGGATGCATGTATCCATTGCTGCTTGTGCCAGGTGATTATGAAAAATCTTCCCCAACACCAGTCAGAATCTGATGCTCATTTTCTATGCTCTACCGATGATATAGAGCAAGTCGCTTCGCGTTCCCGTAAAAGGCTGGTTCGCCGTCCGGGTACCATCGCGGGTAAGCTCCCCTGGAATGATGTCCGTAATGGAAAGCTGTGGCGACATGGCACACAGTTTGTTGTGGTGCTGATTAATCTCTATATCTGTAGCACTTTCTACTTTTGGGTAAGATTTTACGAAACCGGCGGCACCACAACCTATGTCTCCCGTCCGGCAGGAATTGAAGGCTGGTTACCCATTGCTGGATTAATGAACCTGAAATATACACTGGAAACCTGGAATATCCCCCCAATTCATGCGGCATCCATGCTGTTATTGCTGGCCTTCTTATTGATGGCGCTACTGCTTAAAAAATCCTTTTGCTCATGGTTATGTCCAGTGGGGACACTATCTGAAATGTTAGGTGGATTGGGAAAAAAGCTGTTTGGTCAAACATACTTTCCCCCACGCTGGCTGGATATCCCTTTGCGCAGCCTGAAGTATTTATTATTGGGTTTTTTCCTGTATCTGGTCGTTCCAATGCCGGTAAGCGCTATTCAGGCATTTCTGATGTCCCCCTATGGCCTAATTGCTGATGTAAAAATGTTGAATTTTTTCCGTTTTATTGGGGAAACCACGTTAATTTCAGTCATTGTGCTGGTATTTGGTAGCCTGTTTATTCAAAATCTGTGGTGCCGTTATCTCTGTCCATACGGGGCATTACTGGGGCTATTTTCACTATTTTCACCGTTTAAAATTCGCCGTAATCCGGATAGCTGTATTGACTGTGGTAAATGTGCCAAAGCTTGCCCTTCTCGTATTCCCGTTGATCGTCTAATTCAAGTTCGCACCGTAGAATGTACTGCCTGTATGAGCTGCGTCGAATCCTGCCCGGCAAAAGACACATTAGTATTTTCAATCGCTAAACCAACGGGAGCTCCGGGTCAAACTCGCACCAGAGGAATTTCCGGCATGGTGATGGCATTACTATTAACTCTTATTCTGGGAGGAACCATTGGCTATGCTAAATATACAGGCCATTGGGAGACTAACCTGCCAGAACAGTTTTACTATCGTTTAATTCCCGGTAGCCAGATGCTGAGCCATCCT
Source organism: Limnobaculum allomyrinae (assembly GCF_016649425.1). Taxonomy (GTDB): domain Bacteria; phylum Pseudomonadota; class Gammaproteobacteria; order Enterobacterales; family Enterobacteriaceae; genus Limnobaculum; species Limnobaculum allomyrinae. The sequence goes on along the minus strand of NZ_JADRCR010000005.1, from coordinate 203,447 downwards.
TGATAAATATAGCCCGCCAATCGGCGGGCTATATTTATTATTCGTAAAGAAATAATCCGTTTACTTCAGCTGAAAATAACGCTCGGCATTTCCGTAACAGATATCTTCAATCATACTTCCCACCAGTTGATAATCATGTGGAATTTCGCCGTTATGCATCCAGCCACCGACCATATCGCACAAAATACGACGGAAATATTCGTGACGGGTATAAGAAAGGAAACTTCTTGAATCGGTCAGCATACCGACAAACTGGCTCAATAAGCCCAGCTGTGACAACTGCATCATCTGGCGCTGCATGCCATCTTTCTGATCGTTAAACCACCAGCCAGAACCAAACTGTACTTTTCCGGCAATACCACCGCCCTGAAAATTACCACACATGGTGGCCAATACTTCGTTATCTGATGGATTCAGACAATAAAGAATAGTTTTCGGCAGGTTGTCATCTTTATCCAGCTCATTAAGTAAACGGGACAGTGATTCAGCAACCGGACGGTCGCCAATAGAATCAAACCCGGCATCCACGCCTAATCTGGCGAACATGCGCTGGCTATTATTACGTAACGCACCGATATGCAATTGCATCACCCAACCACGCTGATGATATTGACGACCTAACCATACCTGAACTGCCGTACTGAATTGTGCAATCTCTAATTCGCTTAGCGTCTCGCCCGATAAGCGCTGGCGCAAAATACGATCCAGTTCGGCGACAGCCGGTATTTCAGCAAACCTTACTATCTCCACACCATGATCGGCAGCAACACAGCCATGAGCAGCAAAATGGTCCAGGCGTTTTTCCAGTGCTTTCAGCAAATCAGTGAAACCATGAATACTGATATCAGCAGCCTTCTCTAACAGCGGAAGGTAATCAGTAAATCCGGGCAAATCAATTTTGAAAGCGCGATCCGGCCGCCAGCTTGGGCAGACCCGTATACCAAAAGTGTCATCAGCCGCAATACCACGATGGTACTCAAGAGAATCAACCGGATCATCAGTGGTACCTACCATTTTTACCTTCATCTGCTGCATAATTCCACGAGCAGAAAACTGAGGTTGTGCCAGTAATGCATTTGCCTGATTCCAGATTTGCTCTGCGGTATCAGAACTCAGGCAAATATTGCTGATGCCAAACGGGCGTTTCAGTTCCAGATGAGTCCAGTGGTAAATTGGGTTTCCTAAAGTTTTAGGCACCACCGAAGCCCAGGCCAGATACTTCTCATAGTCGCTGGCATCTCCGGTAATAAGCCGCTCATCAATACCCGCCGTTCTCAGCACCCGCCACTTGTAATGATCTCCCGCCAGCCAGATTTCAGACAAATTGCCAAACCGACGGTTTTGCATAATATCTTTCGGCGGCAGATGGCAGTGATAATCAAAGATAGGTTGAGGTGCAGCATAATCAAAATAGAGGCGCTGAGCTGCATCGGTGGATAATAAAAAATCATCCGCTAAAAAGTCTTTCATCATTGAATACTCCCCTGACTAACCAACTGATGCACCGTATTTTTAGCCCCTTGTACCATCAGAACCAGATAGCTGCGGGTCACCGCTTCGACAAAGCGAGGTTCTTGCGGCAATGCTGCACCAAACACCTCTTCCACTGCCAATAAACCCTGCACTCTTTCAATGCCATCTTTAGTTGAAGCGCAGACTAGTTTAAGACGCTCTGCCATTGGGTCACGAACATCGATAACAGTACCTGCATCATCCATTCCACCAACGTAACGCATCCATCCGGCAATCCCCAGCGCCAGACAATCGAAACTGCTATTGTGCGCCAGATGCCAGCGTACAGAATCTAACATTCGTTGCGGTAACTTTTGGGTACCATCCATCGCAATTTGCCAGGTACGGTGTTTCAACGAAGGATTACTGTAACGCTCAATCAGACGGTCAGCATAACTCGCTAAATCAACATTCTTCAGGCTCAGAGTTGGTGCCTGCTCTTGCAGCATCAATCGGTGGGCGGCAGTACGATAAGCGCTGTCGGTCATACAGTCGTTAATGTGCTGATATCCCGCCAGATAACCTAAATAGGCCAGGAAGGAGTGACTGCCGTTTAGCATTCTCAACTTCATTTCTTCATAAGGCAGTACATTGTCCACCAGTTCCGCGCCAATGGTTTCCCACTGAGGACGACCGGCAATAAAGTTATCCTCCACAACCCACTGGATAAAAGGTTCACAGGCAATACCGCATGGGTCGCTTACCCCTAGCGCTTGTTCTATTTCTGCCAAAGTTTCATCTGTGATAGCGGGAACGATTCGATCCACCATGGTGCTGGGGAAAGGCACATTCTGGTTTATCCAATCTGCCAGCTCAGCATTGCTGGCTTTGGCTAATCCAATGACCGCTTGTTTAACGATATGTCCATTCTCCGGGATGTTATCGCAAGACAGCACGGTGAAAGGCACCAGCCCGCGCTCGCGGCGACGGCGTAAAGCCTCAACAATCACCCCAATAGCGGATTTCGGTTGCTGTGGTTGTAGCAAATCGGCCTTAATTAATGCGTTACTAACATCTAAACCACCACCACCGGGCAATACACAATAACCTTTCTCAGTGATAGTCATAGACACGATGGCCACCTGTGGTTCAGCCATTTTCTCAATAACGCTTTCCATGCCATCCAGCTCAGAGTGCAGGGATTCAGTCACTGAACCAATAATCAATGCCTGATTACTTTCGGCCCCTTTTTCCAACACGCTATACAGATGATTCTGCTGGCGAAGTGTTTCAATTAATACTTCTCCCCCAAACAGATTCACTTCACAAATCCCCCAGTCACCACCAGATTGCTGTAATACCCGGTTGGTTAGTAACGCCTGATGAGCGCGATGAAATGCACCAAATCCTAAATGTACAATGCGACTTTTTAGCTGATGGCGGTCGTACGTAGGCCGCTGAACTGAAGCAGGTAACTGGCTGTTTTCGATGGTTTTCATGTTACATCCCATAATTTTTCGAATGACGAATGGCGCAGAAACGGCGGTCACCCTGTTACCGGAAGCCGCCGTATCTTATTTACTTCAGGTTAAATGTCGATAATTAACCGCCATATCCCAGAATAGTTCTTGGTAAATACAGGCTGATCTCCGGAATATAGGTCACCATCATCAGCGTAAATAACAGCATGGCGAAAAACGGCAGTAAAGGTTTCAGTACTTTATCAATAGGCACATCACCCACACTACAGCCGACAAACAGAGCACTGCCTACCGGTGGGGTACAGATACCAATACACAGGTTAAAGGTCATGATGATGCCAAAGTGCACCGGGTCAATACCCATCTGGTTAGCCAATGGCAGGAAGATTGGAGTAAAAATTAGTAATGCCGGCGTCATATCCATGAAGACACCGATAATTAGCAAGATAACGTTAATAATCAGCAGAATAATGATCGGGTTTTCTGATACCGAATTCAATCCATCACTGATCATATAAGGGATATCGGCATTTGCCATCGCCCATGACATGCCCATCGACGTACCGATAAGCAGCAGTACGATAGAGGTGGTTACCGCGGAATCAAGAATCACTTTCGGTAAATCCCTCAGTTTCATTTCACCATAAATCATTGATAAACCTATGGTATACACCACTGCCACTGCGGAAGCTTCTGTCGCAGTGAAAATTCCGGCAATAATTCCTCCCATGATCACGACAATCAGAGCCAGAGAAGGTAATGCATCTAACGTACGATAGAAAGCCTCTGAACAAGTGGCCTTTTCCGGACGACCGTATCCTTTGCGCTTGGCAATGATTCCCGCAACAACCATCAAACCAAAGCCCATCAAAATACCCGGTAAATAACCGGCTAAAAACAGAGCAGAGATAGATGTACCACCAGAAATCAGGGAATAAACAATCAGCGTATTAGACGGTGGGATCAGCAGACCTGTGGGGCAAGAGGTAATATTCACCGCCGCAGAGAACGCCGGATCGTAGCCCTCTTTTTTCTGCATCGGAGACATTACGCCCCCGACTGCCGCTGCTGATGCTACCGCAGAGCCGGACAGCGCACCAAACATCATGTTGGCTAATACGTTGCAGTGAGCTAACGGGCCGGGCAGCCGCCCGCCCAACACTTTGGCAAAGTTAATCAGCCGTAGCGCAATTCCGCCCCGGTTCATGATATTCCCCGCCAGAATAAAGAACGGAATGGCTAACAAAGCAAAACTATCCAATCCGGTTGCCATTTTTTGAGCAATAACAGCAATTGCCGGATCAAAAGGCAGCGACAACATAATGGTTGCCAGAGAAGCCAGACCAATAGAGAAAGAGATTGGAACACCAATGATTAACAGGAAAGCAAAAACGCCAAACAGCGTCAAAATAATATCCCATTCCATGATTAAGTTACCTTTTTCAATATTTAGTTATTAAACCTGTGAGCTATCCTGCTTCAGGTTACTAATGGAAAAGCACTATTACCCTGCAGTATTGACAGAGGAATGCGGCGTAAACTTGTTCAGTAAATCGACCAGTGAATAAAAAATAATGGCGATACCACTGAAAGGAATGGCGAAATAGATATATCCCATAGGAATACCTAAAGCCGGAGAGAGCTGCTGAGTGCTGAGGGTTTTCTGAACTAACCCCAGGCCGCCGTAAACCATAACCAGCCCGGCAAACAGTAGCGTCATTAAAATTATGACCACTTCGGAAACCAACTTGCGTGTGCCGGTTAATTTTTGCGTTAACAAATCGATAGCCAGATGGCGTTTGAGACTGACTGCATAAGCAGCCCCGACCAGGCCAACCCACATAAACATAAAGCGGGCAATCTCATCCGTTGCTACGCTGGGGGTGCCCAGGCAATAACGAGAAAAAACCTGCCATAAAACGCAAAGTACAAGAACGCTGGAAATAAGGATCACCGCCCACGCAAGAAATTGGTCAACCACTTCCTTAAGTGTATTCATCAAGTTTGACTCCCTACTGGTATTGCTGATTTAGCAGGACTAACAAATTCATTCTATTTATTTAGCCACAACCACATGATTTAAATATAAATAACCTTATCGAGCCTAAATTTCACACAAAATTAGTCCGTGTTATAAGACATTTTTTCTGTTTCCCGATCAATCAATTCAGGCGACCTTATTGCAATTTTGAGATATTGGTCAACCAATTCACATTGTTATTGCATTTTATTTTGACTTTTTACCCCAAAGTGGTCAGCCTGCTGAACGTACCCTGCTATATCCACTCTAAAAAATACAACAACGACAGAAGGAGAGTTACATGTCATTAAAGAAGGGCTTGTTGCCTCTGATTATTGGCTCCGTCATGCTGGTAGCAGCACCTGCCTATGCAGCAGTTACCATGAAACTCAGCCATAACCATAACCGCAACCATCCGGTACAAAAAGCCATGGAACACATGGCCAACCGGGCGAAAGAACTGTCTGATGGAAATCTGGTTATTCGTATTTATCCGGATGCGCAATTGGGCGACCAAAGAGAATCGCTTGAGTTGGTACAAAATGGCGCGCTGGCAATGGCAAAATCCAATGCCGCCGAGCTGGAGGCTTTCTCCAAAAACTATGGCGCATTTAACATGCCTTATCTGTTTACTGACCGTGAACACTATTACCGCGCCATGTTAAGTGAATCAGGTAAATCTATTCTGCAATCTTCCCGACCGAATGGTTTTATTGGTTTGACCTACTATGATGCCGGCTCTCGTAGCTTCTACGCCAAAAAAGCGATTAACTCACCGGACGACCTGAAAGGATTAAAAGTCCGCGTTCAGCCAAGCCCAAGCGCCGTTGAAATGATCAAACTGTTAGGAGGTAACCCTACCCCTCTGGCATATGGTGAGTTATATACCGCATTACAACAGGGTGTCGTTGATGCCGCAGAAAACAACCTGACTGCATTAACGTTGAACCGTCATGGTGAAGTGACCAAGTTTTACAGCGTTGATGAACACACCTCGATTCCTGACGTACTGGTAATTTCAGCTAAGGTCTGGGATGGTCTGTCAGAAAAAGACCAAAAAGCCTTACAGCAAGCGGCTGATGAATCCATGATGTTTATGAAAGATTTATGGGCTAAATCTGATGCAGAAGAGAAAGTAAAAGCCGAGAAGATGGGCGTTCAGTTTATCTACCCCAAAAAAGCCAGCTTCCAACAGGCTGTTCAACCAATGTATGACGGATTACAAAAGAGCAATCCTGAAGTTTATCAACTGGTTGATTCTATGAAAAAACTTTAATGGAACGAATCGCATAATTGGTCAACCAGTTAATTGATCTTGTGTTGGATATTGCTACAATTAGCCTGATACCTTCCAAGACCATATAACGCTAAGGATATAACATGTCAGGTGCTAAACGCTCCTATCAAGAAATTGGTAAAGCGCTAAAAGCCATGTTGAGCTCAGGTAATTTTCCTGTGGGTTCACGACTACCGCCAGAAAGGGATATCGCAGCCCAGTTTAGCGTTAGCCGGGCGGTAATACGTGAAGCATTAATCATGCTTGAATTAGAAAACCTGGTTGATGTACGTAAAGGCTCCGGGGTTTATGTGATAAACCTGCCTGATAATGTTAAGCAAGCGCCACAACAGAACAGTGACGATATCGGCCCTTTTGAAATGCTACAGGCGCGGCAACTGCTGGAAAGCAATATTGCCGCCTTTGCCGCTACTCAACTGGTTAAATCAGATATTGCCGAACTGCGGCAGGCGCTCGAGCAGGAGCGTTCCGCACTGGAAAGCGGGCAAACCAATTATGACGGTGATGAGCTGTTCCATACCCTGATCGCTAAGGCTACCCAAAACTCGCTGCTGGAAGATATGGTACAAGACCTGTGGCGCCGTCGCAGAGACAGCGCCATGTGGCAAAAGCTGCATACCCATATCTCTAATCAGGACTATCGGCGAGCCTGGCTTAGCGATCACAACAAGATCTTGCAGGCATTACAACGCAGAGATCCTCAAGGTGCCCGTCAGGCAATGTGGCAGCACCTGGAGAATGTGAAACAAAAGTTGATGGAACTTTCTGATTCAGATGACCCTTCTTTTGATGGTTATCTTTTTGAATCAGTTCCCGTTGAAAATCAGGAACTCTGATCTCTCGGGAAAAGCCAATAACCGCCATGGCAAGCTCCTCTGCCATGGCCAGATAAGCGACATATAGCGCAACGCTGATGAGTCGATAAATATAATTTTATGTTTATACGCTATTTATGGCGGGGTTGCTTCTGTCTTTAACACCCTGATTTGAAGGTATTTATATATGGAACAAACATGGCGTTGGTATGGTCCTAATGACCCTGTATCTTTAGATGATATTCGTCAGGCTGGTGCTACCGGCATTGTCACGGCATTGCATCATATTCCAAACGGTGACGTCTGGAGTGTCGAAGAGATCGAAAAACGCAAAAAAGTGATTGAAGAGAAAGGATTAGTCTGGTCAGTGGTAGAAAGCATTCCTGTCCATGAAGAGATCAAAACTCAAACCGGTAACTATAAGCAGCATATCGCTAATTATCAGCAATCTATCCGTAATCTTGCGGCTTGTGGCATTGATACCGTGTGCTACAACTTTATGCCGGTATTAGACTGGACACGTACCGATCTGGAATACGTTTTACCCGATGGTTCTAAAGCCCTGCGTTTTGACCAAATCGCTTTTGCTGCCTTTGAGCTGCATATGTTAAAACGTCCGGGTGCTGAAGCTGACTATACCGCAGAAGAAGTTGCTCAGGCTAAAACCTATTATGATGCGATGAGTCAGGCTGAGATTGATAAACTGGTACGTAATATTATCGCCGGTCTGCCGGGTGCTGAAGAAGGTTATACTCTGGATCAATTCCGTAAACACCTCTCTACTTATGATGGCATTGATAAAGCGAAGCTACGTGAGCATATGGCCTATTTCCTGAAGGAGATTGTTCCGGTCGCCGAAGCTTGTGGTTTACGTCTGGCGGTACATCCTGACGATCCACCGCGTCCAATTCTGGGACTGCCACGCATTGTTTCCACCATTGAGGATATGCAGTGGTTAAAAGAGACTGTCGACAGTATTCATAACGGTTTCACCATGTGCACAGGCTCTTATGGTGTGCGGGCTGACAACGATTTAGTCAGAATGATCGAAACCTTTGGCGACCGTATCCACTTCACTCATTTGCGTTCAACCTGCCGTGAAGGTAATCCAAAAACGTTCCATGAAGGCGCACATTTAGATGGCGATGTGGATATGTATTCGGTGGTGAAAGCCATTCTGGAAGAAGAATCTCGCCGTCAAAAAACCGGTGATATGCGTAAAATTCCAATGCGCCCTGACCATGGTCACCAGATGCTGGACGACCTGAAGAAGAAGACTAACCCGGGGTATTCCGCCATTGGCCGCCTGAAAGGTCTGGCAGAAATACGTGGTGTTGAGATGGCGCTAAAGCGCACTTTCTTTAGCGATCTGAAGTAATGTTTTGATCTTCTGATATTTTAAATGGCGCCATAAGGCGCCATTTCTATTTCAATACTGAACTAATCTCACTTTATCTCAACGACGATAGTGTCATCTCTTCAACGGCCTGACCATTGACATACAGGCTGCGCTTTTCTCCCTGCGGTAATACCATCTTCAGAGTATCCCACACGGGAACATAGCTGCCTTTAACCTCAATTTTCAGGTCAATGCGATTTGTATCACTGGTTAATGTCCAGTTCAGCCACAGCGCCTGACCATCACGATAGCCAAAGCTTTCACCATCATCTTCGAACATTTCACCACAAGTCTCTCCCGCTGCAACCAGAGGGAAAATATGCAGTTCACGGACTTCCTGTTTGACCAATTGAGTAGAGCCAATATGGTTGGATAGTGGCAATACTGTGCCCGCTTTCACTAACAACGGCAGACGTTCCAGTGGAGCCGGTAACACAATTTTTTGCCCACCTTTATGCCACTGACCAGAATAGAAACAGTACCAACCGCTCTGATTATCAGGCAAATAAACCGGACGCTCACGTTGTCCTTGCTCTACCACGCTGGCCACCAGCAGGTCTTTACCAATCAGGAAATCATCGGTCTCACTGAACGTATTAATGTCATGTTCATGATCCAGAAAAGTTGCGCGGAGCATCGGCTCATCATCACGGTGGGCTTGCCACAGAAGGTTATAGAAATACGGCAGCAGGCGATAACGTAAGTTGATAGCCTCACGAATAGCGGGAGTGGCTTCCGGATACATCCAGGGTTCATTAACCGTATGGTCGTCATTCCATGAATGGATGGTAAACCGTGGATGCATCACACCATTTTGTACCCAACGGACAAACAGCTCAGCATCCGGGCGATCGCCGGAGAATCCCCCTACATCGTGCCCCACGTTATACAATCCGGACAAACTCATGCCGACACCCATACGGGTGTTGTAACGCAAAGTTTGCCAACTGGTGCGGTTATCTCCACTCCACGTCTGTACATAACGTTGCATACCAGCACAGCCAGAACGGGAAATAAGGTAAGGTCGCTTTTCCGGAGCAAACTTCTGCTGTGCTTCCATAGAAGAACGACACATCAACAACGCCATGACCGGACGAATATGCTTAATGGCAATCGGGCGACCAAAGCCGTGACAAACCGCTTCGCCATCCCATACTTCATACTCATTATTATCGTTCCAGGTTGAATCGATACCCATTTCCAACAATTGCTGAGTAACATTTCCCTGCCACCACTGAATGGCTTTCGGGTTAGTAAAATCAAGATGAGAGCCTTCGTCATCCCAGAAAACTGAACGCTCCGGTGAATCGGACTCAGAGTCACGAATAAATAATCCGGCTTTTGCCACTTCCTGATATTTGGGATGGTCCTGCAGCAAACAAGGTTTGATATTCGCGGCCAGTTTCAACCCGGCCTGATGAAATGCCTGACTCAGCATTTTTGGCTGAGGTACTTTGTCGTAGTTCCAGTTAAATACGTAGCGTTTATTGTTAATGGAGGTATAACCGGACGACAGCTGGAAGGAGTCACAAGGGATCTGATGCTCACGGCATAATGTGATGAATTTTTGCAGCTGTTGCTGAGCATCCGGCGCATCGGTGTAGTGCATGGTTGAACCACTGTAACCCAGGCTCCATTTAGGTCCGAAAAAGGTTTTTCCCGTCAATTGAACAAACTTTTTGGTGACATCCAATACTTTAGGGCCAAGGAACAAATAATAATCCAGATCCCCTGCTTCGGCCTGATAGCGCCGATATGGTAGATGATAGTTATCCAGTTCATTTCCCAGATCTAACCAACAGCTGCTCAGGTTATCGTAAAACAAGCCAAAACTAACCTCATTACGGCGTGTGATGGTAAACGGAATGTGCTTATACAGCGGATCGGTAGAGGCGGCGTTATAGCCCATCGCATCCAGATTACGCATTTCAAACCGGCGACCGTTACGGTTCAGGTCACCCGCCTTTTCCCCCAGACCATAAAACTGCTCGTTACCATAACGACGTTGGTAATGAGCAACACCATCGCCATGAGCATTTAATAAATAGGCGCTGGTAGGGCGATCCGCGGTTAATTGTTGCCAGTCGCCATTGCGGGTTTTGTATTCCCACTCCAGCCACAGCGGCTGATGAATAGTAACCCGCAGTTTATCAGTACTTACTCGTAGCCATTCATCCTGTTGTTCCAACTGATAGCCGGGCAGAGAGAATCCCTCACTACTTAATCTGGATCGCCCTTCCCATGGCGTGTCGTTATCCGGTGCAATCGTCCAGGTACGATCCAGAGCTAATTGGTTATTTTGCTTGATCAGAACCCGAAATAGGTCCGGCTCCAATACATACAGACAAAAGCAATGGCGGTTATCGACATTGAGTTCAATACGATCGGCATGCTGTTGCTGTAACATCCAGTTCTTTAGTGTTTTCATGATGTCCGTCTTTGTAGTTAGCAATAATCACAAGTCATTGATGTTAGCTAACGATAAAAAAAGTCATGCCTCAACGATTTTTTTGAAAAAAATTGCATAATCACATCAGTAAATAAGAACAACCCCAATAATTGCTCATATTTTTTCATACATTTCATATGAAAATTTTTTCATACTCGAATTAACCAGAGATCACAAAACGAATGAAAAGTTGGAAACCAGAAAAATTGACAGATTCACCGGGTTATACAACCACCAACGGATACCCGTTCCGGTGTTTTATTGAACGTTAATATTTGGCGGGAATGTGACAGCAAAAACGGACAGTTCAATCAGTCTGTCCTATAGTTAAAGGGATGTAGTTAAGATATTCATGGGGGGATGTTATGAACTTATCCTGCTTTCGAGCCAACATGCTGGGGCTGGCAGACTTTTCACTGCCAAGGCTAACAACGCTGACCGATATCCGTTCAAACCCGGTTTCACCAAACGAAACTGACGAACATCAACAAAAGAGAACATCGCGTTTTACATTTAAACGCGATAACCATTCAAAAACCTCATCGGATAACCGATAAGCTATTCAGACGACTTTTCATTTAAGCGGGTGAATGCAATATTCACCCGCCTCAAAAGTTAACAACTTAAAAAGACGGCTTTTTCCTGACCGAATTTTTTGGTTTCCCACTTTTTGTCGAATGTGCCGGTTCTTGCTTACCACTTTGTGGCTTAGCGCTTTTCGCTTTATTGGTTGGCTTATGCGCTGTTTCTGCTGGCTGCTGCCCTTTCGCCGGATCTCTTTGACGAGTAATGTCCGTATGCTTGGTTAGCGCAGGACGCGTCTGGCGCAAATTACGTTTAGCCGCTCTCTGTTCTTCAATGGTTGCCGCCGGTACCAGACAATCACGACGGCTACCTATCAGATGTTTTAATCCCATCTCTTCCAGCGCGGTGCGAATCAATGGCCAGTTGGCCGGATCGTGATAACGCAGCAGTGCTTTTTGTAACCGGCGCTGACGATCCCCTTTTGGAATGGTGACCTCTTCGCTTTTATAATCCACTTTCGATAACGGGTTCTTACCGGTGTAATACATGGTGGTTGAATTGGCCAGCGGTGACGGATAAAAGTTCTGCACCTGATCTAAACGGAAGCGATTCTTCTTCAACCATAGTGCCAGATTAACCATATCCTCATCTTCCGTGCCCGGATGAGCCGAAATGAAATAAGGAATAAGATACTGCTCTTTTCCGGCCTGCTTAGAGTAGGTATCAAACAGCTCTTTAAAGCGATCGTAACTGCCCATACCCGGCTTCATCATCTTAGATAGCGGCCCTTTTTCCGTATGTTCCGGAGCTATCTTCAAATAACCGCCAACGTGATGGGTTGCCAGTTCCTTAATATAACGCGGATCCTGCACCGCCAAATCGTAGCGAACGCCGGAAGCAATCAAAATCTTTTTGATACCTTTTAAATCTCTGGCCCGACGATATAACTTGATGGTTGGCTCATGGTTAGTGTCCATATACTGACAAATTTCAGGATAGACACAAGAAGCCCGACGACAGGTCTGTTCTGCTTTTGGTGACTGGCAACGCAACATATACATATTGGCCGTTGGCCCGCCGAGGTCGGAGATAATTCCGGTGAAACCTGGCACGCTGTCGCGGATCTCTTCAATTTCACGGATGATTGAATCTTCTGAACGACTCTGAATAATGCGCCCTTCGTGTTCGGTAATCGAACAGAACGAACAACCGCCATAACAACCGCGCATGATGTTAACCGAGAAGCGGATCATCTCATAGGCAGGCAATTTTTGACCGTTATAAGCAGGATGAGGTACACGCTGATAGGGTAAAGCAAATACGCTGTCCATCTCTTCCGTTGACAATGGAATAGCCGGTGGGTTAATCCACACATAGCGATCCCCATGTTTTTGCAATAATGCTCTGGCACAACCGGGGTTAGTCTCATGGTGCAAAATGCGCGAAGCATGGGCATACATGATTTTATCTGCTTTCACCTTTTCATAAGATGGCAGTAAAACATACGTTTTTTCCCACGGCTTTGGTTTAGCCGGCTGAACAACAACCTCTTTTGCTACCGGCTGTTTTTCAAGAGCAAACGGGCTGTCTTCATCAACGCAAGGCAGGTCATCACCATAAGGATGAGGAATAGGATCGATACGCCCCGGCTTATCCAGTCGAGTGGAATCTACCCCTGACCAACCCGGTAAAGGCCCTTTGCGCATTAACGCGGTGTTACGTACATCCTGAATATCAGCAATCGCTTCTCCGGCGGCCAGTCGGTGAGCCAGTTCAACCATTGGTCGTTCACCATTACCATAAACCAGCATATCCGCTTTTGAATCCACTAAAACGGAGCGGCGCACGGTATCTGACCAGTAGTCATAATGGGCGATACGACGCAGGCTGGCCTCAATACCACCAAGAATTACCGGAACCTCTTTGTAGGCCTCTTTACAACGCTGGGTATACACCAGCGTTGCGCGATCCGGCCGCTTACCACCAACGTTATCCGGCGTATAGGCATCATCATGACGCATACGTCGATCGGCGGTATAGCGATTAATCATAGAGTCCATATTTCCTGCGGTTACCCCGAAAAACAAGTTAGGTTTTCCAAGCCGCATAAAATCATCTTTGTTAGTCCAGTCAGGCTGAGCAATGATGCCGACGCGAAATCCCTGAGCCTCCAACATTCTTCCAACAATCGCCATACCAAAGCTGGGATGATCAACATAAGCATCACCGGTCACGATAATAATGTCACAGCTGTCCCAACCTAGTGTGTCCATCTCCTCGCGGGACATCGGCAAAAAAGGTGCCGTGCCAAAACACTCCGCCCAGTAAGGCGTATAGGAAAACAGGTCACGTTCAGGCTGGATCAGACTAATGCTGCTACTCATAGAAAACTCATTTAAACGTTATTGGAAGAACCGACGATACGGCAGGCCGGGAATTATACCGTTTTATTACGCTGAATCACGGACAAATAATGATCACGCACTGAATTATTACCAATGTACTGAAATTAATAACAATAGATTTGATGAAAAAACACGCTTTTCCCAGCTATTTTTGCCTGAAGAATGAGCAAGTAATCAATTCCTTGTTCTTCGTCAAACAAATCGGCTTTTATTTGTGTTTGATACAATATATAGTGTACGCAATTTCCAACACACCTATATATAGTAATTTATCCACATTCCATCCACAAGAACCCCCGCTTTCAGGGTGGCATTTCTTGTGGATAACTACGAATAAAGAAGACTAAACAGTCAGCTAGTGAAGGAGTCAATAGTGAAACCAGTTGTGATTAAACGTGATGGCTGCAAAGTGCCTTTTGATGAAGTACGAATCAAGGAAGCGATTGTACGTGCAGCCACTGCCGCCAATATCTACGACGACGACTATTGTGCCGACGTAGCAAAAGCCGTTTCGGATCAAATGGAAGGCCGAACCGCTGTTGATATTAATGAAATCCAGCAAGCAGTAGAAAACCAGCTAATGAGCGGTAACTATAAGACGCTGGCCCGTACCTATATCGAATACCGCCACGATCGTGATATTTCACGGGAAAAACGTGGTCGTCTGAACCAAGAGATTCAAGGTCTGGTTGAGCAAAGTGATATTGCCCTGCTCAATGAAAACGCCAACAAAGATAGCAAGGTTATCCCAACTCAACGCGACCTGTTGGCCGGCATTGTGGCTAAACATTATGCCAAACAGCATCTGCTACCCCGTGATATCGTCATGGCCCATGAGCGTGGTGAAATCCACTATCATGATTTGGACTATTCGCCATTCTTCCCAATGTTTAACTGTATGCTTATCGATCTGAAAGGCATGTTGACCAATGGGTTTAAGATGGGGAATGCAGAGATTGAGCCGCCAAAATCAATTTCTACCGCTACGGCAGTAACGGCTCAAATCATTGCACAAGTCGCCAGCCATATTTATGGTGGCACCACCATAAACCGTATTGATGAAGTACTCGCGCCGTTTGTCACAGAAAGCTATAACAAACATAAAAAAGTGGCACTGGAGTGGAATATTGCAAATGCGGACGAGTACGCTCAGTCCCGAACAGAAAAAGAGTGCTACGACGCATTCCAGTCACTGGAATATGAAGTGAATACCCTTCATACCGCCAATGGTCAAACACCGTTCGTTACCTTTGGTTTTGGTCTGGGTACCAGTTGGCAATCACGTATGATTCAGCAATCTATTCTGAAAAACCGTATTGCCGGATTAGGTAAAAACCACAAAACCGCCGTGTTCCCTAAACTGGTATTTGCCATCAAAGATGGAATCAACCATAGATTCGGCGACGCTAACTACGATATTAAACAATTAGCATTGGAGTGCGCCTCTAAGCGCATGTATCCGGACATTCTTAATTACGATCAGGTGGTAAAAGTCACTGGTTCATTTAAAACGCCAATGGGCTGTCGTAGCTTCCTGGGCGTTTATGAAGAAAACGGTGAGCAAATCCACGATGGTCGTAATAACCTTGGGGTTATCAGCCTAAACCTGCCACGTATTGCTCTGGAAGCGCGTGGTGATGAAGCCCGCTTCTGGCAAATTCTCGAGCAGCGTCTGACGCTGGCTAAACGAGCCCTGATGACGCGTATCGAGCGCCTTGATGGCATTAAAGCACGCGTAGCACCAATCCTGTATATGGAAGGTGCCTGTGGTGTACGTTTAAAGGCTGATGACAATATTTCTGAGATCTTTAAAAACGGTCGCGCCTCTATTTCATTAGGCTACATTGGTATTCACGAAACGGTAAATGCACTGTTTGGCAATCAGGTACATCCATACGATAGTCAGCAACTGCGTGACAAAGGTGTGGAAATCGTTCAACGCCTGAAAGTAGCTACCGAAGAGTGGAAAAAAGAAACTGGTTACGGTTTTAGCCTGTACAGCACGCCAAGTGAAAACCTGTGTAACCGCTTCTGCCGTTTAGATACCGCTGAGTTTGGTGTTATTGAAGATGTAACGGATAAGGGTTATTACACTAACAGCTTCCACCTGGACGTTGAGAAAAAAGTTAACCCATATGACAAGCTGGACTTTGAGGCTCCTTACCCGCCATTGGCTAACGGTGGTTTCATTTGTTATGGCGAATATCCAAATATTCAACATAACCTGAAAGCGCTGGAAGACGTGTGGGACTATAGCTATAGCCGAGTCCCTTACTATGGTACCAATACGCCGATCGATGAGTGTTATGAGTGCGGCTTCTCCGGTGAGTTTGAATGCACCAGCAAAGGCTTTACTTGTCCGAAATGCGGCAATCATGACTCGTCAAAAGTGTCGGTAACTCGCCGCGTTTGCGGTTATCTTGGTAGCCCGGATGCTCGTCCGTTTAACGCCGGTAAACAGGAAGAAGTGAAGCGCCGAGTGAAACATTTAGGCAATGGCCAGTTAGATCAAAGCGAGAGTCAGGCCAGCTAACAAAAACGCTGTTTTAACCTGACAAGCAGCAGAATCCAATATGTTATCGGGTTCTGCTGCAAGTTAACCGCTTCCCGGATACAGATATTTAAATTATGAATTACCATCAGTACTATCCCGTCGATATCGTTAACGGCCCCGGCACGCGCTGTACGCTGTTTGTCTCTGGCTGTGTTCATCAATGCCCCGGTTGCTACAACAAAAGCACATGGCGTTTGAACTCGGGAGTACTGTTTACCTCAGAAATGGAAGATCGCATTATTGCCGATCTCAACGATACTCGAATCTCTCGTCAGGGCCTTACCCTGTCCGGTGGCGATCCGTTACATCCGCAGAATGTGCCCGATATATTGAAACTGGTAAAACGAGTACGACAAGAGTGCCCGGGGAAAGATATCTGGCTCTGGACCGGATACTTACTGTCTGAACTCACCCCTGAGCAGCAAGAAGTAGTCGATTTAATTAATGTATTGATCGATGGCAAATTCGTTAAAGAGTTAGCCGATCCATCACTACTGTGGCGCGGCAGCAGCAATCAGGTAGTTCATAAATTGCGATAAATATCGCATTCTTTTGCTTATTCCTCATTCAGTGTCGCGATTAAATTTCGAGGCGCTTCGCAACCTGCAAGCTTCCACACTCTACCCCACTTTTATTAACTGCCATTAGGCGTAATCTCCCCACCAGTGATATTTCTCTCTATTGACCCGAGCCCTCATTGTGGACACAATGACTCCACAAAATTTAGAAGCAATAAGGGAAATATCATGAATGATGCAATCGTAAAAGCGCGGGTTTCACCAGAAATAAAGGCGGCAGCAATGGCAAATGCAAAAACACTGGGTTTCGATTTATCTACCGTCATCCGACTGGTAGTCAGACAGCTGGCAGCAACGGGAAAAATACCTGAAGGCCTAATTAACCCCAATAAGGAGACCCTTCAGGCAATTAAAGAGTTTGAGCTGGGCATTGGTGTACATCGTGTGAATTCAGTAGATGAACTGAAAAAAGATCTGGGATGGTAAGTAATGCTAACGATTGTTTATCAGAATCGGTTTAAAAAAGACGCTAAACATTATGCAAATAATAGAAACGCGCAAAGAGTCATCCTGTACACAATCGCTTTGCTACAAACGGGTCAACCACTACCTACTGGCTACCGGGAACATAAACTATCCGGTAGCTATGTTGGCTATCTGGAATATCATGGAGCTCCGGACATTCTGCTGATTTATCAACGTACCGATTCAGAGTTAAGACTGTATCGGGTAGGTAGCCATTCCAACCTGTTCTGACTATTCACACTCACTGCGCCGCCAGTAAAACTTTTTACCAAACCCAAGCTTATTGTCCGTCATTTTGATTTCATCAAAACTCAATCGCCACAAAGGTGCGCTGGTTAGCCTGGCAACAGGGAAACGTTGAACATATTTTTCCCGCGCGCTTCGCTCATCTTCTCCACTCAACAAATGAAGCTGGCCGGTATATTGAATCCCCTGAATTAAAGCGATGTTTCTTGTCTGAGCCGAAATAGTCCCTGCTACCTGAGGATTTGACAGTGCCTGTTTGCCGTGTCGGGTATGAGGTTCTGACATCAGAATTAGCCCCATGCTTTCCATATCAAACAGATAAAAACAGCTGGCGCACCACAGCTCATCAGAACTCAGGGTACATAAGCTGACAACATGATTTCTTTTCAGGTAGCGGCAAATCGCTTTCAGGCTGTATTCAGGATCGGTTGTCATCAGATTCATATCCCACGATAAAAATAAAATTCTGCCGCCAAGTTAACACAAAGGGTAATTCCGGGCACCAGTAAAGCCATACGCTGCTTTCAGGCAATAAAATTGATAAGATGCGTACTGATTTAGCAATCGAAAATGGAACTGGTGTGAAACAGAGCGATTCCCCGGAAGAAAACCGTAACTGGCATTTGTATATCTTGCGTACCGCTGATAATCGCCTGTACACCGGGATCACGACCTGTATCGAGCGTCGTTTTAAACAGCATCAATCCGGTAGCGGAGCTAAAGCACTAAGAAATGCCGGAGAGCTGACACTGGTTTACCAGATTAAAACTGCCGGACACTCCGAGGCATTAAAAATGGAATATCGAATAAAGCAACTGACCAAAACCAAAAAAGAAAAGCTGGTCAAAGACCAGCCTTCAATCGAACAGTTAACCGCATTATTAAATCATTAAAAGCGGTCAAACGGGGCAGAGTACTCTACCAATCCGGAAACACCCTGCAAAGATTCTTCAGCTAAAGGATAGATTTGGAAAGCAGAGGCCGTATCCGGCCACTTGCAGTGTAAACCAAACTCAGTTGCGGGTTTAAAACCTAACGCTCCGTAGTAAGCAGGTTCACCCAATACGGCAACGGCAGCATAGCCAAACTCATTAAGCGCATCCAAACCTTCGTAAACTAATGCTTTACCTAAACCTTTTCCTCGGTATTTTTCAGCCACCGCTAACGGCGCTAAACCAACCCATTGGCGATCTTCACCATTAACCATCACCGGGCTAAATGCCGCATAGCCAACTACCCCGCCGTAATCATCAGTAGCAACAATGCCTAACGTAATCAGACCATCTTCACGCAAATGATTGACCAGTTCAGCTTCAGCATCCCCGGCAAAAGCTTTGCGCAACAGCTTATTGATGCCTGCTGCGTCAACGGGTATTTCAACGCGAATTAACACGATGCTGGTGCGCGCGAATGTTCTTCGCCGCCCTCTTTTAAACCCGCTTCAACAAAATCAGCCAACTGCTGTAACCCAATTCGCAAAGGCGCTGGCATATTTTCCAGTTCAATTGCATCCATCAGGTTTTTCACATACAGACCCAGCTCGGTATCACCTTCAATCACCAGACGACGTTGGAAAAACAGCGTATCAGGATCTTGTTTACGCGCTGCAATCAGAATCAGATCGTTCGCGTCACCGCTAAAACTGACATCTTCCTGCTGATTATCACTCACCAACAATACACCTTCACGTACGGTAACAAACCAGCGCAGATCCAGATCGCGAACTTCAACTTTTAGCCAACGTTGTTCAAGAAAATCTAAATCGCCTTCTGCCAATGCATGGCGAAACTGCCAGCCCAATAGCTGTTGCAGAACCTGTTTCTGTAAAGCAAACGGCGTTAACTTTATTGGTAAACGTAAAAGGGAAGGTCCCTGACGAACCAAACGGGCTCTCAGTTGATCAAACACGGGCTGACTCCTGCTAAAAAATAATTACGCTATTTTGCCACAATGAAGCACGAGATCATCGAGTCAGGTCAAAAAATTATCAAATTATCTACTGCTAAATACCTTAACCTCAGAATGAAAACATATTTCCTGGCATTCCCTGTACTTTGGGACACCATAATTAACTGACCAATCAGCAATAAGCTGCCTCAAATCAAAAATCGTTATCAAAAGGTTAACTACAATCAGCCGACAGATTCAGGTAACGACTTCAATAGGTTATTAAGCGCCTACGCTTTAATAACCTTCTTACTTTTTGCAGGACGATAAGATGGAACTGCTGTGCCCGGCTGGTAATTTACCGGCATTGAAAGCAGCCGTAGATAACGGCGCTGATGCCGTCTACATTGGCTTTAAAGATGATACTAATGCCCGTCATTTTGCCGGTCTGAACTTTACCGATAAAAAACTTGAGGAAGCGGTAAGCTATGTTCATCGCCATCGGCGCAAGTTGCATATCGCCATCAATACCTTCGCTCACCCGGATGGCTATAATCGCTGGCAACGAGCAGTGGATCAGGCGGCGGATATTGGTGCCGACGCCTTAATTCTGGCGGATATTGCTATGCTGGAATATGCATCTGAACGTTATCCTCATCTTGAACGCCATGTTTCGGTTCAGGCATCCGCAACTAATGAAGAAGCGATTCGCTTTTATCAACGGAATTTTGATGTGGCGAGGGTCGTTTTACCTCGAGTGCTTTCTATGCATCAGGTTAAACAATTAGCCCGTACCAGCCCGGTACCGCTGGAAGTTTTCGCCTTTGGTAGCCTGTGTATTATGGCTGAAGGACGCTGCTACCTCTCCTCTTATCTTACCGGTGAATCCCCTAACACCGTGGGTGCCTGCTCACCAGCCCGTTTTGTTCGCTGGCAGCAAACACCTCAGGGCTTAGAGTCTCGCCTGAATGATGTGCTGATCGATCGCTATAAAGACGGTGAAAACGCCGGTTATCCGACACTGTGCAAAGGTCGCTATCAGGTGGGAGATGAGCTGTATCACGCTCTGGAAGAGCCCACCAGTTTAAATACGCTGGAGCTGTTACCAGACCTGTTAGCCGCCAATATTGCCTCAGTAAAAATTGAAGGTCGTCAGCGCAGCCCTGCTTATGTCAGTCAGGTAGCAAAAGTTTGGCGTCAGGCCATCGACCGCTGTCTGGCGGATCCACAGAACTTCAGCGTAGAGAAATCCTGGATGGAGACGCTGGGCGCGATGTCCGAAGGTACCCAAACCACTCTGGGTGCTTATCACCGTAAATGGCAATAACAGGAGGCAACAATGAAATATTCTCTGGGGCCTCTGCTCTACTACTGGCCTAAAAACCAAACCGAAGCCTTCTATCATGCGGCAATGAAAAGCAGTGCCGATATTATCTATTTAGGCGAAGCGGTTTGCAGTAAACGCCGTGAAATGAAGGTTAATGACTGGCTGGATCTGGCTAAAACTCTGGCGCAATCCGGTAAGCAAGTGGTGTTATCCACACTGGCGCTTATTCAGGCACCATCAGAACTAACTGAGTTAAAACGTTATATCGAAAATGGCGATTATCTGATTGAGGCTAACGATCTCGGCGCCGTCAATATGGCTGCTGAACACAAACTTCCCTATGTCGCTGGCCCGGCACTCAACTGCTATAACGCCTATACCCTACGTTCACTATACAAGCAGGGAATGATTCGTTGGTGTATGCCGGTGGAGCTGTCTCGCGACTGGTTGTTCAATTTACTGAACCAATGCGAAGAATTAGGTATTCGCCATCAATTTGAAGTGGAAGTATTCAGCTACGGTCATCTGCCTCTGGCCTATTCCGCCCGTTGCTTTACCGCCCGTTCAGAAAACCGACCTAAAGATGAGTGTGAGACCTGTTGTATTAACTACCCAACAGGCCGCAATGTCATCTCTCAGGAGAATCAGCAGGTGTTTGTGTTAAACGGCATTCAGACACAAAGCGGCTATTGCTATAACCTCGGTAATAATCTGAGAGAAATGGATGGACTGGTGGATATCGTGCGCCTGTCACCACAGGGCCACAATACTCTGGAACTCATCACCCAATTCCGCAATAACGAACAGGGTCAGTCGCCTCTGCAATTGCAAAATCATGCAGACTGTAATGGGTACTGGAAACGCATTGCCGGACTGGAGTTGGTGGAGGAATGAGAACCTTTCCGCTCGGGTCGATGACAAAGTCTGATAGTTTAGTGTGATGGCTTAAAACAACTTATTGTCGGGAGGGTCGAGGTTGGGGCGACCTGGCGTCAGCCAGGATGAGCACTCAAGCTGAGTATATGGCCCTTCCGGCCGAGCACTATGACGATTTTTCTCATAGCTTTTGCGGCCGGCATATCCACTGAAATTGAAACAGACAAATTTGCTATCACTCTGAAGTTGGATAGATTCAAATCCCCGTGAGGGTATAGTCGACATAAATCTTAACGTATATCCCCCTTTCAACAGGGGCTACAGGGTCGATCTTTCCCGTTTTTCTGCTATGTTCAAATTAACGCTGGCTTCGTGCCTACTCAACATTCCGATGCTTTACCAGGCCAATCACCGGCGATAAGTTCAGGCTACAGAGAGCGTTCATTATGACTAATCCTACCATTCTGATTACCGGTGGAACGGGTAAGACCGGCCGGCGTATCGCGTCACAGTTAAAAGATTCAGGGCATGCCTGTGTTATTGCTTCACGTTCTGGTTCATCAATTTACGGGCATCAAGCGGTACGCTTTGACTGGAGCAACAGGCTTAACCATGCTGATGTTCTTCAGGGTATTCATGCGGTTTATCTGGTCGCGCCGCCTAACGTGTCCGAACCACTGACAGTGATGCGCCCTTTTATTGACCTTGCGCTTAAACAGGGTATTCGGCGTTTTGTATTACTTAGTGCCTCTCTGTTGGAAGAAGGCGGCCCCATGATCGGTACGGTACACAGCTATCTGAAACAAAATGTACCGGAATGGGCGGTTTTACGTCCTACCTGGTTTATGCAAAACTTTTCGGAGGAGTATCATATGTCCTCCATTCTGGATGAAAGCCGTATCTATTCCGCCACCTTTGATGGACGAGTTCCATTTGTTGATACCAGTGATATCGCAGCTGTTGCTTGTTCAGCACTGTTACGCCCTGATTCATTAAACCGGGATGTGGTGATTACTGGCCCTAAAGCGCTTTCCTATTGTGATGTTGCAAAGATTATTAGTGCCGCAATTGGACTGAAGATAGACCATATAAAACTAACAGAAGGTGGGCTGGCTAAACGTTTTGTGGCTCAGGGAATGAATGAGAATTATGCGCGTGCACTGGCTTCTCTGGATACCATGATTGCAGGAGGCGCAGAAACCCGACTAACCAATGAAGTAGAGACATTAACGGGCAGAACACCGAAAAATCTGGAAACCTTTGCCAGAGAAATGCGCAGAGTCTGGCTGTCAGATTAGTCCGGTGAAAATCTGCCCGAATATATTTTTACTCGGCTAATACCAATGAGACATCAGCGCGTTCAGTCAAACGGTAAAGCGGTAACACGGGCAATGTCACTTCGGCATGAGTAGCCTGAGTTTTCGCTTTGGCTTTAGCCTTTTTCTTTTCTGCTTTTACTTTTGGCAGGCTGATAATGCCGTTTGCCACAAAGCTACTTTGCGTTTCTGGCTCCAGCGCCGCTATGGACAGGTTCGCCAAAGGCTGATTCAGTGGAATGTAATAGTACCCGGCAGATAAATCCAGTTCCCGATCGTCTATTCTGGTGGTTACCTGAACCATCTGATTTCCTTTTTGCCCTACACTGCCGGTAACATCTTTTTTGGTACCTTCGTTACGATCCGCCAGTGTATATTGCTGAACCTTAACTTTTTGTGGTTGAGCAATCCGATAAACCTCAATCCCTAATGCCTGAAGGTTTTGCACCGCTTTTTTCTCCGTCGGCGCTAACAAATAAGCATAAGGACGGGTGCGGGTAATCACTGGCATGATACTTAACGCCGAGCGCCAGTCTGCATTCACTTTGATACCATCAGCGGTTTTAGCATCAATCATAGAAATAGTACGTTTTTCTGGCGTCATTTCGCCCTTCACAACAATAGCTCCCTGTCCGGCCTGAGTGGCAATGTCGTGTCGAATCTCTTGCCCATTATTAAGCAAGTCTGCACTATTTTTAGCACTGGTTTTGACCATGGTTTGCATCGCCAGAAACTGGGTATACACCCGCCGGGCAAAGTGTGCTTTTCCTAACCCCACACCCCGGTTTTCCAGAAGAAATGAAACCGAATTACGCAGCCCGGCAATATTACGCAGCGTGTCGGCTTCAATGCCTCCCATGGACAATGTTTTATCCTGCTTATCTAACTTATCCGTAGTGTAGTACCAGGAGTGGCTTAATCCATTGGTTTCGAAGGTACTGACGATACCTTCACGAAATGGTTTATCCATCATCTTGGTTAGCCGCGCTGGCAAATTATTCGTGGTCGCTTGCTGCAACATGGCATCATAACGTTGCACTGCACCAAATTTTTCCACCCAGCGACCGGCGACACTATATTCATGGCTGTCTAACACGACATCCGGCTGGTACTGAATAAATACCTGTGCAATGGCGCGGCTTTCCGGCGTACTCAGCAATAAGTGGTCGCGGTTAAGATTGATGCCGTTTGCCAAATCACGGCTGAAACTTTCAGCACCGTCGGGGTTAGCTCTGGGTATAATTAATACATTAACCCTTGTGAGCACATCACCCTCTTTACCTTCTGCCAGGCTTTTCGCATAGGCCAGCGCTGCTTCACCCGGAGCAGGCTCATTGCCATGCTGCAAAGCAATAATCAGTACCGTCGGTTTACCATTTTTCAGCAGAACTTCCGGTGATACCGATTGTGTAGCAGAAAAAACTAACAGTGGAATTGATTTTCCCTGTTGAGATACTCCAATCTGCTTCACCCCCAATGTACCGGATGTTTTACTCAGATCATCAATAAATTTTTCCATTTCCTGCTGAGAAGTAAAATCGGTTTTATCTTTATTAAAGGCCGGAGTCCCTAACTCAATCAAACTGGGAGCCGGGAACTGTTTTACGATAGCGGGAATTTCCTGATAATCTTTAGCGGGATCATATTTTGCCAAACTAACGGAAGGGAAAAACAACCCGGATAACACACAGGGAAGCAGTACGGATACAACCGTGCGAGAAAAGCACTTCATTGAACTCTCCAAAATACGCTATCGATTATCAGCCAGGTTGGCGGCATGATCTTTTCTGTATGCCAATGATAAATCGGTTTATCACGAATGTGTTATACAACGCATAAAAAAAACTACACAAAGAAAATTAAATCACTTCATCTATGCTTCACATAAGACACTTATGCTGAGTTTCATGACCTCAGTAACTTATGCTTGTAGCGAGCTTTTTACAGGATGTTGATATGCCAACAATTATCACCCACGCCGCAGTACCTATCTGTTTGGGTATCGGATTAGGATCGCGAAAAATACCACCGGCGTTACTTATGACCGGTATTGCCTTCTCAATGATTCCCGACCTGGATGTACTTGCCTTTAAATTTGGTATCGCCTACGCCAATGCTTTTGGCCATCGGGGTTTCACCCACTCTCTGTTGTTTGCGTTTGCGCTGCCTACTCTGGCACTGTTATTTAAAAATGTTTTTAAGATTGGCTACCGACGAATTTGGGGTTTTCTAACCGTTTCACTACTATCTCATAGCGTACTGGATTCATTAACCACGGGTGGAATGGGCGTTGGCTGGTTGTGGCCATGGTCAGAAGCGCGTTTTTTTGCACCGGTTCAAGTAATCAAGGTTGCACCATTCCAGCTGGCGCAGTACCTGAAGCCTAATGGCATCGCTGTTATTCAGTCAGAATTATTGTGGGTTTGGCTACCGGGTGTCGTCATAATGTTAGCACTAATAGCCTTAAGGAGAATAAATAACCACTCAACAGCCCCATCATCGGTATAAGCTATCCCTTTGATAGTATTTACTTTCAATCTAAATTCATTCAACTTTCTGGTGAATAATATCGCTATTCACCAGTGACGCTATTTTTTAACAAATTTAACACCTTGGGCATAACCTTTTAGTCTGTAATATAAAAAACCGCAATAAATAATATTTAACTATTTTTGATAGAAAATAATTAAATATCCCCCTGCTGAGCAGGGTTTTATTCCTGATTCTTTCGAAAAATCCACATCATCCGCTCAATTAAACCACAACAAACTGATATCATTTGATGACAACGATTTAATGATATTTACATATTTGTAACTTTTCCATAAAATTGCCGCACACCCGGAACCAATTATCATCGGTTCTCAATACCACAAAGCGCTTATGTACTTTGTCATGAGGTCGTTCAATGAGACTCAAACAATGCAATAAGTTTTCTAAAGTGCTAATGCTCGGCCTTGCAGCGTTGCTGCTAACCGGCTGTGACATGGCTCTGATGAATCCTAAAGGCCAGATCGGGATGGAGCAGAAATCCCTGATCATTACGGCTACTCTTCTGATGTTGATCGTTGTTATTCCCGTTATCATTATGACTTTTCTATTCGCATGGAAATATCGCGAATCGAACAAAGAGGCTAAATACACACCTAACTGGGCTCATTCCAATAAAATTGAAATGGTCGTTTGGGGTATTCCTTGCGTCATCATTCTGGTATTGGGCACGTTAACCTGGAAAAGTACTCACGCACTTGACCCGCGTCAGACCATTCCAAGTGAAGCCCAAACGATTACCATTGAAGCAGTCTCCATGGATTGGAAATGGTTATTTATTTACCCTGACCTCGGTATTGCATCGGTTAACGAACTCTCTTTCCCGGAGAACGTGCCGGTGAAATTTAAAATTACCTCCGATACCGTGATGAACTCTTTCTTTATTCCTCGTCTGGGCAGTCAGATTTACGCTATGGGCGGCATGCAAAATATTCTGCATCTGGTCGCTAATGAAAAAGGCGTTTATCCGGGCATGTCAGCTAACTATAGCGGCAAAGGATTCTCCGGAATGAAGTTCAACGCTATTGTTACTTCTCAGGAAGACTTTGATAAATGGGTTGAAAAAGTTAAGCAATCCCCAAATCAGCTTCAATGGGAAGATTACAATCAACTTGCTAAACCAAGCGAAAACAACGCTGTTGAGTATTTCTCAACGGTTAAGCCTGGTCTGTATCTCGATATCATTAATAAATATATGAAAATGGATACCAGCAAGCACTCACATCATTCTGGAGGCGAGGAATAAACGATGTTAGGAAAATTAACACTTGAAGCGATTCCTTACCATGAACCGATTATTATGGGTGCCGTTGGCCTTATTGTTATCGGCGGAATTGCCTTGCTTGCTCTGATTACTTGGGCAGGAAAATGGAAATGGTTGTGGAATGAATGGCTCACCAGCGTTGACCACAAAAAAATTGGTGTAATGTATATTCTGGTCGCCATGGTGATGTTACTGCGTGGCTTCGCCGATGCCATCATGATGCGTACTCAGCTGGCGGTGGCAGCCGCCACCAGTGGGGAAGGTTTCCTCCCGCCTCATCACTATGACCAAATTTTTACCGCGCACGGCGTTATCATGATTTTCTTCATGGCTATGCCGTTCGTTATTGGTTTGATGAACATTGTGGTGCCACTGCAAATCGGTGCCCGCGATGTGGCATTCCCATTCCTGAACTCCCTGAGTTTCTGGCTGTTCGTTGCCGGCGTGGTGTTAATCAACATCTCTCTTGGCGTTGGCGAATTTGCACAAACCGGCTGGCTGGCTTATCCGCCACTCTCGGGTAAGGTGTATAATCCGGGGGTCGGGGTCGACTACTGGATATGGAGTCTACAGATATCCGGGGTCGGTACCTTGCTTACCGGGGTTAACTTCTTTGCTACCATTCTGAAGATGCGTGCCCCTGGCATGAAAATGATGCAAATGCCGGTTTTCACCTGGACTGCATTATGTGCCAACATCCTGATTATTGCGGCGTTCCCGATTCTGACTGCTACCATCGCCATGCTCACCCTTGACCGCTATCTGGACTTCCACTTCTTCACCAATGACCTTGGTGGTAACCAGATGATGTATGTCAACCTGATCTGGGCATGGGGTCACCCTGAAGTATATATTCTGATTCTGCCTTGTTTTGGTATCTTCTCCGAAGTCGTGGCAACCTTCAGTAAAAAACGGCTGTTCGGTTATACCTCGCTGGTATGGGCAACGGTTGCTATTACCCTGCTCTCCTTTATCGTTTGGTTGCACCACTTCTTTACCATGGGTGCGGGTGCCAACGTGAATGCCTTCTTTGGTATTGCCACTATGATTATCTCCATACCGACCGGCGTGAAGATCTTCAACTGGCTGTTCACCATGTATCAGGGCCGTATTAAGTTCTCTACGCCAATCCTGTGGACGCTGGGCTTCCTGGTGACCTTTACCGTAGGTGGTATGACCGGGGTTCTGCTGGCGGTACCGGGCGCCAACATGGTACTGCACAATAGCCTGTTCCTGATTGCTCACTTCCATAACGTTATTATTGGCGGCGTGGTGTTTGGTTGTCTGGCTGGTTTTAACTACTGGTTCCCGAAAGCTTTTGGTTTCAAACTAAACGAAACTTTAGGTAAATACGCCTTCTGGTTCTGGATTATTGGCTTCTTCGTTGCCTTTATGCCGCTGTACATTCTGGGCTTTATGGGTATGACCCGTCGTCTGAACTACAGCCTGCAACCTGAGTGGACATCGCTTCTGGTTGTCGCAGCCTTCGGTGCGGTATTAATTGCACTGGGTATTGCCTGCCAAATCCTGCAACTGCTGGTGAGTATCAAAGATCGCAAGAAAAATATGGACGTTACCGGCGACCCATGGGGCGGCCGTACGCTGGAGTGGGCAACCTCTTCTCCGGCACCGTTCTATAACTTTGCGCATCTTCCGGTAATTAAAGGTATTGATGCTTTCTCTGATATGAAAGATGACGGTACTGCCTATAAACGCCCGGCGAGTTATGAACCAATTCATATGCCAAGAAATACCGGCACCGGCGTCATCATTGCTGCCTTTAGCGTGGTGTTTGGTTTTGCCATGGTCTGGGAAATCTGGTGGATGGCTATCGTTGGTTTGATTGGTATGGCGGTGGTCTATATTGCCCATACCTTCAATGATGATACCGACTACTACGTACCAGTTGAAGAGATTGAGAAAATCGAAAATCAGCGTTTTGAACAATTAAGCCAGGCAGGGGTAAATCATGGCAACTGATACCTTGATCAATTCTCACGCTCATCTTGATGAGCATGAGCACCACGATCACGACAGTGGTGCCAAGACCGTATTCGGTTTTTGGATCTACCTGATGAGCGACTGTATTCTGTTCGCCTCAGTATTTGCCACCTATGCCGTACTGGCTACCGGCATTGCAGATGGCCCATCAGGCAAAGATATTTTTGAACTGCCTTATGTTATTGGTGAAACCGCCCTGCTGCTGTTAAGTAGCTTTACTTACGGTATGGCTATCATTTCGATGTACAAGGGTAATAAGAGCCAGGTTATTGGTTGGTTAGCCATCACTTTCCTGTTCGGCCTTGGCTTTATCGGCATGGAAATCAATAAATTCCATCTGCTGATCAGTGAAGGTTATGGCCCATCTCGTAGCGCCTTCTTATCAGGATTCTTTACGCTGGTTGGTACTCACGGACTGCACGTGACCCTGGGTCTGATCTGGATGGCAATCATGATGATTCAGGTATCGAAAAAAGGTTTAACGCCAAAAAACAATGCGCGTTTAATGTGCCTCAGTTTGTTCTGGCACTTCCTGGACGTTATCTGGATTTGCGTGTTTACCGTGGTTTATCTGATGGGGGCAATCTAAATGAAACATACCGCTGTAGACGCTTCCGGCGCCAGCCATGGCTCGGTTAACTCTTATCTTATCGGGTTTGTGCTCTCAGTTATTCTGACGGCAATTCCTTTCTGGATGGTCATGACAGGAGCCGCAGCACCAGCAACGCTGGCTGTCGTTATCTCTCTGTTTGCCGTAGTCCAGATCGTGGTTCATTTGGTCTATTTCTTACATATGAACACAAAATCAGAGGGTGGCTGGAACTTTGTCGCCCTGGTATTCACCGGATTGATAATCGCCATCGTCGTTGTAGGTTCACTATGGATTATGTACAACCTTAATACCAACATGATGGTTCACTAAGAGCTACTCAGATGATTAAGAAATATCTGTTAGTCACCAAACCGGGAATCATTTTTGGCAATATGATTTCAGTCATTGGAGGATTCCTGCTTGCCTCTCAGGGCAGTGTGGATTTCTCCCTGCTGTTTGCCACTATTATCGGAGTCTCTCTGGTGGTGGCATCCGGCTGTGTGTTTAATAACTATATTGACCGGGATATTGATTGCCTGATGGAAAGAACCAAGAACCGCGTTCTGGTTCAGGGATTAATCTCCCCTGCCATCACTATTCTCTACGCTTGTTTGTTGGGAATTGCCGGCTTTGCCTTACTCTATACCTATACTAATTTACTGGCGGTAGAGTTTGCTCTGTTAGGGTTCGTGGTTTATGTGGGGCTATACAGTCTGTATCTGAAACGTAAATCCGTTTACGGTACTCTGGTCGGAAGTCTGTCTGGTGCCGCTCCACCGGTTATCGGTTACTGTGCGGTAAGCAATCAGTTTGATACCGGGGCATTAATTCTGTTGGTGATTTTCAGCCTGTGGCAAATGCCTCATTCATACGCTATCGCTATTTTCCGCTATAAAGATTATCTGGCGGCGTCGATTCCGGTTTTACCGGTAAAGCGCGGGATTTCCGTAACCAAGAACCACATTACGCTGTATATCATCGGCTTTATTGTGGCAACCCTGATGTTAACTATCAGTGGCTATGCGGGCTATAGCTATTTGTTTGTTGCGGCAGTGGTAGGCTTTGGTTGGCTGATTATGGCGTTAACCGGCTATAAAACGACAGATAACAAAATTTGGGCAAGAAAGCTGTTTATCTTCTCCATTGTGGCTATCACCACACTAAGCATCATGATGTCGGTAGATTACTCTCAGGTGGCAGCACCTGAGTCTCTGCTTACCTTCGTCTGGCCATAACTATCTGTAACATGGCGGCAGCCGCTCGACTGAGTGCGCTGTCGCTACTCCACCCTAAATCTTGTCGTTATCTCAATCTTTATCAGAAATATAAAGCAATTCACCCGGCTTACTACTATTCTATCCAACGCTATAATCCAGTGGTTTAATTAACCTGTGACAGAATAAAAATAACAACAGGCCGTTCGTTTTCAGTTGGACAATTCCGACAATGGACGCGAAGTGATTTGAGGTGATATGAACGATTATGCAATGAGTCCGGGAGAACGCCGGGCAACCTTTGGCTTGGGGTTAGTTTTCTCCCTGCGTATGCTGGGAATGTTTATGGTGCTACCAGTTCTTACTACTCATGGTATGGCACTGGCCGGAGCTACCAAACCGCTAATTGGCCTTGCCATTGGCATCTACGGCCTGACACAGGCAATTTTCCAGATCCCTTTTGGTCTGATTTCCGATCGGGTTGGTCGTAAACCGCTCATCGTTGGCGGACTGTTCATTTTCGCTATCGGCAGCATGATTGCGGCTTTAAGTGATTCCATATGGGGCGTGATTCTGGGACGCGCACTGCAGGGTTCTGGCGCCATTGCTGCCGCGGTTATGGCTCTGCTTTCAGACCTGACCCGGGAACAAAACCGTACTAAAGCCATGGCGTTTATTGGCGTCAGCTTTGGTATTACTTTTGCTATTGCGATGGTACTTGGGCCTATTGTGACCCACGCTTTTGGCCTTAATGCGCTGTTCTGGGGCATCGCCGTACTGGCAATGGTAGGAATAGTGTTAACACTAACGCTGATACCTACCCCTTCCGGCCACGTATTAAACCGGGAATCCGGTATGGTAAAAGGCAGTTTTAGTAAAGTCCTCAGAAACGAACGTTTGTTAAAACTGAATATCGGCATTCTCTGCCTGCATACGTTACTGATGGCAACCTTCCTTGCTCTGCCGGTGGCGATGGAAAATGCCGGTTTTATGCCTGCGGATCACTGGAAGGTTTATCTGGTCACGATGTTGGTTTCTTTTGTTGCAGTTGTGCCCTTCATCATAATTGCGGAAAAAAAACGCAAAATGAAGCAAGTATTTTTAACCTGTGTCGCACTGCTTCTTATTTCAGAGTCTATACTTTTTTCCAGCGGGCAGCACCTGTGGACTATTTTTGTCGGTGTTCAGCTATTTTTTATCGCTTTCAATATCATGGAAGCCATCTTACCTTCGCTGATAAGTAAAGAAGCACCTGCAGGTTATAAAGGTACAGCGATGGGTGTCTATTCGACCAGCCAATTTATTGGTGTGGCTATCGGCGGAAGTTTGGGTGGATGGTTATTTGGCCTTAACGGGACAAATGCAGTATTTATTGGCTGCGTTGTGCTCTGTACCTTGTGGTTAATGCTCAGCGCCACAATGAAGCAACCACCTTATGTCAGCAGCCTACGCATTGAATTATCAGAAACAGCGTTGCAAGACGGTCTGTTAGAAAGCTACCTGAAAATGGTTGCCGGTGTAAATGACGTCGTTATTGTGCCGGAAGAACAGTCCGCTTACGTAAAAATCGATTCGGGTAAAACTAATCGAGCCAAATTGGAACAGTTAATCAGTTCGTATCACTCTCAACCGGCGTAATCCGGGGGGATAATCTATTAAATAATAGCGATAACGGAGATTACCAGCATGTCTAATTCTTCCAGCGTACCACTTTCAGTGCTTGACCTTTCCCCCATTGTTCAGGGTGGCACTATTCCTCAGGCATTCACTCGCTCAAAAGAGCTGGCCATTCTGGCAGAACGTCTTGGTTATCATCGCTACTGGATGGCCGAACACCATAACATGGCGGGTATCGCCAGTTCCGCGACTTCCGTACTGGTCGGTTATATTGCCGGAGCGACGTCAACCATTCGTGTCGGTGCCGGGGGTGTGATGTTGCCTAACCATTCACCGTTGGTGATTGCCGAGCAGTTTGGCACACTGGCATCTCTCTATCCTAATCGTATCGATTTAGGTTTAGGGCGTGCACCGGGTACCAATCAGGAAACGGCACAAGCTCTGCGTCGTAATGACCATGACGCTTCAGAGAATTTTCCGGCCAATATTGCCGAGCTGACCGGTTATTTTGATGATGAAAAACCTACCCAGACCATAAAGGCAATTCCGGGTCAGGGATTACGCGTTCCCGTCTGGCTATTAGGTTCAAGCCTGTACGGCGCTCAACTGGCTGCGCGTCTGGGACTACCTTACGCTTTCGCTTCCCACTTTGCGCCCGATATGATGCTACAGGCGCTTGAATTATATCGCCGTGAGTTCAAACCATCCGCCGACTTGAAAAAACCTTATGCTATGGTCTGTGTTAATGCCATTGCCGCTGATACCAGTGCTGAAGCAGAGTATATGTTTACCTCTTTACAACAGCACTTTGTCAACATGTTGCGTGGAACGCCGGGCCCACTACCTCATCCGGTAGAAGACATTAATTCTGTGGTGGCCAAACATGAGCTTTATAGCGCTAACCATACGTTGAGCCTGTCAATTATCGGTGATAAAAATGGTGTACGTACCGGATTGCAAAATTTACTGAAAGAGACCGGTGCAGATGAGATTATGATTAACGGACAGATATTCGATCATCCTGCTCGTATGCGTTCTTTTGAACTGATTGCGGAAATTTCTGCTGATTTAGCTAAATAACCTTTAAAAATGTCAATAATCAGCGATAGGAGCAAACATTATTATCACTTTCTACATTAATGGACGTTCTGGTGAATTATGAAAATAGTTATCTTAGATGGTCATACCCTTAATCCGGGCGATATATCCTGGACCGATCTTGAGCAATTGGGTCAGTTAACCGTTTACGATCGCACTCCGGCAGAACTCATCGTCGAACGAATCGGAGATGCTGACATTGTCTTAACCAATAAGACGCCGCTTAGCCAGCAGACCATTGAGCAATGTCGCTCAATTAAAATGATTGGTGTATTAGCCACCGGTTATAACATTGTTGATGTTAAAGCGGCTCGTCAGAGAGATATCCCGGTATGCAATGTACCCAGTTACAGTACCATGGCTGTCGCTCAGCTCAGTACTGCTTTACTAATGGAACTCTGTCATCACGTAGGCGAGCACAGCAGTGATGTGCGCTCCGGCGGTTGGGCAAGAAGTATCGATTTTTGCTACTGGCATTCACCGCTTATTGAACTGATGGGGAAAAAGTTAGGTCTGATTGGCTATGGCCAGATTGGATCAGCCTTTGCCAAAATAGCTCTGGCCATGGGTATGGAAATTCTGGTGTATACCCCAAGCCAGAAAAAGAGTATTGAGCAGCCTAATTTGCGTGTCGTTATGTTAGACCAACTGTTGGCAGAGTCGGATGTGATTAGTTTGCATTGCCCGTTGACTGAACAAAACACCGGCCTGATTAATCAGAGCAATATCGCCAAAATGAAGAATGGTGTAATGCTGATTAACACCTCGCGTGGTGGATTAATTGTCGAACAAGATCTGGCTGATGCGTTGAACAATGGAAAAGTTGCTGGTGCCGGGTTGGATGTACTGTCCACCGAGCCACCGTCAGAAACGAATCCATTGCTCAATGCCCGTAACTGCATTATCACTCCTCATATCGCCTGGGCACCTAAAGAAGCTCGCCTGCGTCTGATGGAAATTACGGTAAACAATCTGAAGCATTTCATTGCCGGTAAGCTACAAAACGTGGTGAATTAAGTCTGATGCATTAATGGGGCAATGTGAACCATCACCATTGCCCCACTATTTTCTGTTATTTTCTGATTAAATAACGAATGGTTGGCCCATCCTGCTGAATATCCAACACTTCATAGCCATGGTTTTTGGCATCAAGAGGGATATTATTAATGGATTGCGGGCAATCACTGATCACTTCCAGAACTTCCCCTGACTTCAACTGAGGCATCGCTTCCAGTGTTGCTACCGCAGGATAGGGACAAGGCTCACCTACCATATCTAAACGGTAATCCGGAACTATATTTGGGTTATCCTGACTCATGCGGGTTCCTTACTGGTGTTAAGAGAAATGGCGCTTTGGGCATTCTTTTTGGCAAAAAAGTGCTTCTCCCACCACAACATGGCTGCAAAGGCTAAACCCAGCAGAATATAGGTCACTAACAGGCCGCCATAAGGGCCAAAGGTATCAAGCAGGTTTACCTTGTCATAATTGGTTGCCAGCGCGGGAGCTATATCATCCCAATAATAGGCCAGAATAGTCGCACCAATAACGTTACCGATGCCTACCCACCAATAGTGAACTTGCCCTTCAACTGCACGGTACATCCAGCCAGTTTCACAACCACCGGCTAAGACAATACCGAAACCAAACAGTAATCCACCCAATACTGCATTTGGCCCGGCCCACATAATTTTTGGATGAGCCCCCATCTGAACATAGCTGAAGATCCCAATTGCGCTCACCGCCATACCGATAATAATGGCTTTCGCCATATGGGTACGTCCGGTGATCCACAGGTCGCGAAAAGCCGAGGTGAAGCAGATTTGGGCTCGTTCAATCAACAAACCAAACCCCAAGCCAAACAGCATTGCAATTCCCAGCTTAGGACTACTGGTAATCTCCACCATTCCCCAGATAACCATCACCAGGAAGATAATCATACCAATACGAAAGCGACGACGAGCCTGTACAGGTTTTTGAGTCAATGGTGATGCGGCACTGACCTTTTGCAATTTGACCGGAATGCGAAATATTGGCAACAGAGTAAAACGAGCGCCAAAATAAGAACCCACTGCCGTAGCCAACGCAAAGAACCAGGCATGCAGTGAAAACTGAGGAATACCGGTAAAGAAAGCCGCCAGGTTACAGCCCATCGCTAAACGAGCACCAAAACCGGCAATAATGCCTCCCAGTACCGCCTGGAAAATACGGATACGATGCTGTGGTAAACGCAGTTTAATATTATTGGCCCATAGCGCCGCAGCGATACAGCCACCAAACATACCAATAATCATCATGCCATCAATGCGATCCAGTGGCGTTCCTTCAAGACCTATCACCTTGAAATAACCCCACTGTTGAGGATCGGCACCGAATAGCTGGGCTATATGACCACCCCAGCGAGTGAATTCGCCGGTGACCGCCCAAAATGTGCCGGTTAAGCCAAAATAATAAGTAGAAAGAATACCTGCTGCAATAACCGCAGGGAGAGGTGCCCAGAATTTTATTAAATACTGGGTTTTAAAATCTTGCCAACGCATAGATTTCTTATCCTTGAAAAAATTATTTTAAATAAATAATTGTTCTCAATAGTGATAAATCAATCTTAATCAGGAACAGTATCAGCACTTGCCAGCCAGAGGGCGACAAACAAGATAAGAATTGATGTATTGCAGTATTAAGTAACGAACAGGCACTGAGCTGTTAACATCAGAGCCGCGCTATTTTACCCAATAACATGTAAAAAAACCGTGATAATTTTGTGTTATTCAGAAAAATTGACGTCCATAAAAAAAACGGCACTGAGGCCGTTTTTTTACTCTTGTCACCGTAAACCTTATTTCAGCAATTCAGCAACTTTTGGCGTGAAGTAATCCACATTCAGATAGTGTTCCTGCCCCATAAGCTGACCGCTACCATACCAATTAATCCCACCCAATCTCAGACTCAACCCATTAATATCATAGTTAAATACATAACCGTTTGAACTGGTGAAAGTAAATTGATTGTTCTGCATTTGTAACAGATTGAAATTTAATCCATTATGGAAATAGGCCTGAACTCGCTCCATATATACTGGCGCTAATAAACCAAACAGACGAGTGATTTCAGTGCGGTAAGCTTCAACCGTTAGATTCTCTGGTAAAATCCGGGCAATCAAAGCAAACACATCTACGTTGGCTAATGCAACCGCCAGCTTAGTCGTTAATGAGGCATTCAAACGTTCCTGATTAATCGAGAACTCTTGCTTACCATCTTTATTATCATCAGATTTATCTGCCGCAGGCTCCAAAAACTCACCAAAATTAGGTGGAATTAAAACTGTTGAAGCAATATACGCAGCACATGCTGCATCTTGCTCAGGGCGACGCTCACCGACAAATAGTGAAAATGCTTTATCATTAGAGGTATCAATGACATTTTCTTTTAAATAGTTTGCTGCTTCTTCAGCTGTTTTTTCGCCGCGAACTAATGCACATAATACATTCATATGCCCATCATGACGGCCACCACCAAAAGTCGGGGCTGAAGCTAATACAGTACTTTGAATAATAGGTAATGCCGGAATAGGTAAAACGTTTTTTTCTGTGTTCATGTGGTAATTATCCGTAAATTAAAAACAAATTAAATAAAACCTTTCACCTCATTATATGCAGGAGTCGGTTTAATATCAGATTAAATCCATTAATAATGACAATAGGTGAATACTCCTATTTATATAATAGCATAATAAAAAAAAGCACCTGATGAGAGTACTCACAGGTGCTTTTTATGTAATCTTTAATGAATCAAGGCTTACAAACCTTTACCCATGTATTTTTACATCTTATTCATTACCAGAATATGAACGACGACGTGGGGCACTGTTACCACCTTCACGGCTACCAGCTTCACGACGTGGGCCACGGGATTGACCATCACGACCCCGGCCTGCGCCACCGTTGCCGGAAGAACGACGTTCACCATTAAAAGGACGACGCTCACCACCTGCTGCCGGGGCACCATCACGACGACCACCGCCACCACGACGAGGTTCACTGGCAGGTGCATCACCCATCAGTTGCATATTCAATGGTTTATTCAGTACGCGAGTCTTGGTGAAGTGCTGTAACAGCTCTCCAGGCATACCTTTTGGCAACTCGATCGTTGAATGAGTGGCGTACAGTTTGATGTTACCAATGTAACGGCTGCTGATATCCCCTTCGTTGGCAATAGCCCCAACGATATGACGGACTTCAACACCATCATCACGACCCACCTCAATACGGTACATCTCCATTTCACCCACATCACGACGTTCGCGACGTGGTGGAGCTTCACGGCTGTTACTGCTATCACGTTCACGACGACCAAAACGATCGTTACTGCCACGATCGTCACGATCGCGCATTTCACGACGAGGACGACGGTCAACTGGCGCATCCGGTGGCAAAATTAATGGACGTTCGCCCTGAGCCATCTTCAACAGTGCAGCGGCCAGTGTTTCAATATCCTGCTCTTCCGCTGGCTGTAATTTAGCCAACAGCGCACGGTATTGATCCAGATCGCTACTTTCCAGTTGCTGACTAACGCGTGTAGCAAACTTCTCTAAACGACGCTTACTTAGCAAGTCACCTGAAGGTAAATCAACTTCAGGAATGGTAATTTTCATCGTACGTTCAATGTTGCGCAGTAAACGACGTTCACGGTT
Source organism: Limnobaculum allomyrinae (assembly GCF_016649425.1). GTDB lineage: Bacteria > Pseudomonadota > Gammaproteobacteria > Enterobacterales > Enterobacteriaceae > Limnobaculum > Limnobaculum allomyrinae. Next base: position 165,331 of record NZ_JADRCR010000005.1, on the reverse strand, counting down.
CTCAACGAACAGTAATGCACGACCAGCACGACCAGCACGACCGGTACGACCGATACGGTGAACATAGGACTCTGAATCCATCGGGATATCATAGTTTACTACCAGGCTGATACGCTCAACGTCCAGACCACGAGCAGCAACGTCAGTCGCAATCAGAATATCCAGACGGCCATTCTTCAGGCGCTCCAGTGTTTGTTCACGCAGAGCCTGGTTCATATCACCATTTAACGCGGCGCTGTTATAGCCACTACGCTCTAACGCTTCAGCAACTTCCAGCGTGGCATTTTTGGTACGAACGAAAATAATCGCCGCATCAAAATCTTCCGCTTCAAGGAAACGAACCAGCGCTTCATTCTTACGCATACCGTATACCGTCCAGTAACTCTGGCTGATATCTGGTGTATTCACTACGCTGGACTGAATGCGAACTTCTTGTGGATCCTTCATGAAACGACGGGTAATACGACGAATCGCTTCCGGCATCGTTGCAGAGAACAGTGCGGTCTGATGTTCAGCCGGGATCTGCGCCATGATGGTTTCAACGTCTTCGATGAAGCCCATACGTAACATTTCGTCAGCTTCATCCAGCACTAAACCTTTCAGCTTAGATAAATCTAAAGTACCACGTTTCAGGTGGTCTAACAGACGACCAGGGGTTCCCACTACAATTTGTGGGCCCTGACGTAAAGCGCGCAGCTGCACGTCATAGCGCTGACCGCCGTACAGAGCAACAACGCGAACACCCGACATATTTTTAGCATATTCAGTACAAGCTTCCGCTACCTGAACCGCTAATTCGCGGGTTGGAGCCAATACCAGAACCTGCGGACAGGCCATATCAGCTTGAATATTGTTAAGAAACGGCAATGCGAATGCCGCTGTTTTACCGCTACCGGTTTGCGCCATGCCCAATACATCGCGACCTTCCAGTAGGTGTGGAATACAAGCCGACTGAATCGGGGATGGTTTTTCATATCCCATATCGGTCAATGCTTTTAATAAAGGTGCTGATAAGCCTAAATCAGCAAAAGAGGTTTCTATCTCAGACATGTACACGTGCCTCACTAAAAATGGCGGCCAGTCTACATACCTTATTGAGAAAATACTCAGTCATTTTCATTTAAAAGTGTGAACCAGCTCAAATTAGATTAAAAAACGAACAGAAAAACCGCCCTCGTTTGTCATTAAGACACGCAAGGCCGCTTTGACTTAATCGTCAGTCTATTTTTTATCCGATTCTGATAGGTCGTCTTGCTCTAGCCCGAACAAGGCTAATTCCAACAGTGCATAGCGGTGCTCAACAAAGTTATGTACATTGTTGGCAACCGTCAGTTTGAACAACGCCACGGCGGTGTTCTTGTCCCCCAGACTCAGGTAGTGTTTACCTAAATAGAAGTCAGTTTCACTGAGATGCTCAGCGAGCGAAGTGTTATCCGTTGCTTCTGCCTGTAAGCGGCTAACCAGCGTTTTTTCGCTGATGTTACCCAGGTAGAACTCCACAATATTCCAGCCCCACTCTCCTCGTTCAGCCTTAGCATAACGCTCTTTAAGAGCCTTTTTTGCTTTGCCTGAATCAATCTCTTTTTCAGCTAAATACAGCCACAGAGACCGGAAAGGATCGTTAGGGTCGTCATGATAAAACGCCAGCAGATCATCCTGCGCTAAAATGTAGCGACCGCCATAATACAAGGCAATCCCTCGGTTTAAACGCGCGTAGTTATAAGTTGGATCAAGCTCTAATACAGAATCAAACGCATCATAAGCAGCATCAAAGTTGCCGCCCTGCGTCAGATATATTCCTAAGTAATTGAATGCCTCTGGAATATCAGGACGAATCATTAACGCTTGCGAAAAGTCATTACGTGCTAATGCCCGCAGTCCAAGACTGTCGAACAGTACGCCACGTTCATACAATAGCTGCGCTCTTTCATCACCTGATAAGACCTGACTTGCAAGGATTTGTTCCATGCGTGCCAGCATCACTTCCTGTTGCAGCGTTGGCTGCAATGGAATTGCCAAAACGCCATATTTACGCCCTTCAAGGCTGCTACATCCTGTTAACAGAATGGCTGTTGCAACAATGTAGCACCAGCGCAAAATAGGCTTCATTTCAACTCCCGGAGACAAACATGGGATAGGTATCCTACCATCCACTTGCTTTTACACAAGAACTCCCTGTCCCAGTCATACACATGGTGACTTGTTATTATACAACAACAAGACACCATGTAATTAATTACAGTAATAATAAATATTACCGTTATTGCTCTTCAGATGCCGCTGGAGCGTCTTGACTTGGCGCGGTCGCTTCTTTAATGCTTAAGCGAATACGGCCTTGACGATCAACTTCCATCACTTTCACCTGAACTTCCTGACCCATTTGCAGGTAATCTGATACTTTCTCTACGCGCTTATCCGCGATTTGAGAGATATGAACCAGACCTTCTTTACCGCCAACGATGGATACGAAAGCACCAAAGTCAACGATACGGGTCACTTTACCGGCATAAACGCGATTAACTTCAACATCAGCGGTGATTTCTTCAATGCGGCGAATAGCGTGTTTCGCTTTATCACCGTCAACTGCAGCAATCTTCACTGTGCCATCATCTTCGATTTCGATAGTTGTACCGGTTTCTTCAGTCAGAGCACGAATTACCGCACCACCTTTACCGATCACATCCTTGATTTTCTCAGGATTAATCTTGATGGTGTGAATACGTGGTGCAAACTCAGAAATATCACCACGAGGTGCAGAAATAGCTTGTTCCATCACGCCAAGAATGTGCAGACGAGCACCTTTAGCCTGATTCAGAGCTACTTTCATGATCTCACGGGTAATACCTTCAATTTTAATATCCATCTGCAGCGCAGAGATACCTTCACGGCTACCGGCTACTTTAAAGTCCATATCACCTAAGTGATCTTCATCACCCAGGATATCTGACAGAACAACAAAGTTTTCATCATCTTTTACCAGACCCATTGCGATACCCGCAACGGCAGCTTTAATTGGCACGCCTGCGTCCATCAGTGCTAATGAAGCACCACAAACAGAAGCCATTGAAGATGAACCGTTAGATTCAGTAATTTCTGATACCACACGAACGGTATACGGGAATTCAGTCTGGTCAGGCATCACAGCCAATACGCCGCGTTTAGCCAGACGACCATGACCAATCTCACGACGCTTCGGTGAACCAACCATACCGGTTTCACCTACAGAGTACGGAGGGAAGTTATAATGGAACAGGAAGCTGTCGGTACGTTCACCGGTCAACTCATCAATGTTTTGTGCATCACGGGCAGTACCCAGCGTTGCCACAACCAGTGCCTGAGTTTCACCACGGGTAAACAGCGCTGAACCATGGGTACGTGGTAATACGCCTGTGCGTACATCTAATCCACGAATCATATCTTTTTCACGGCCATCGATACGTGGCTCACCGCGTAATACGCGACTACGAACCACGTTCTTCTCGATGCTGCCCAGCATGTCGCCGATTTCGCTTTGGTTTAAGTCTGCATTCTGTTCTAACAGGGCTGCAACTACGTCTGCTTTAATCACGTCGATTTGAGCATAACGTTCTTGTTTATCAGTAATACGGTAAGCATCACCTAAGCGAGCAGAAGCTAACGCTTCAACCTGAGCATACAGCGCCTGATTAGTTTCAGGTGCTTGCCATTCCCACTTAGCTTTACCCGCTTCTGCTGCCAGCGCATTGATGTTATCAATCACAACTTGCTGTTGCTCATGACCAAACATAACGGCACCCAGCATTTGTTCTTCGCTCAGTAATTCTGCTTCTGATTCAACCATCAATACTGCGCTTTGAGTACCTGCAACCACCAGATCCAGACGGCTCTCTTTCAGCTCATCGGTAGTTGGGTTCAGAACATATTGATCGTTAATATAACCGACGCGTGCCGCTCCAATTGGGCCATTGAATGGAATACCTGACAGCACTAATGCTGCAGAAGTACCAATCATTGCCACGATATCCGGGCTAACTTGTGGGTTAACAGAAACTACGGTCGCGATAACCTGAACTTCATTCAGGAAACCTTCAGGGAACAGAGGACGAATCGGACGGTCAATCAGACGAGCAATCAGTGTTTCACCTTCGCTAGGACGACCTTCACGACGGAAAAAACCACCCGGGATACGACCAGCAGCGTAAGTACGCTCTTGATAGTTAACGGTTAATGGGAAGAAAGATTGACCTTCTTTTGCTTTTTTCGCGCCCACAACAGTAACGAATACTGCGGTGTCATCAACGTTTACCATCACAGCAGCCGTTGCCTGACGAGCCATCATACCGGTTTCTAACGTCACGGTATGTTGACCATACTTAAATTTACGAACAATCGGATTTAGCAAGCTATTTTCCTTTATTTTCATACGGGTCCATCAAGCATTTGCTTCGACAGACTAACTTTAACTTTCTTCTGACTGCATCCTCGCGACTAATGAAAATCCTGATTTAACAGAGTATTGGTCATAAAAATAACCGCTACCACATCAATACTTTCATTAGCCGCGCGAATCTCTGCACCAGAAGGCCCAAAAATCAGCGTTCTATGATACTGCTATTTAACGTCTAATCCTAGAAGAAAGGGGCCACATTTGGCCCCTTTCTCCTGAAACTCATCGACTTAGCGACGCAGACCCAGACTTGCAATCAGTTGAGTATAGCGTGAGCTGTCTTTACGCTTCAGATAGTCCAGCAGCTTACGACGCTGAGAAACCATACGCAGCAGACCACGACGGCTGTGGTGATCTTTTTTGTGCTCGGAGAAATGGCCTTGCAGGTGGTTAATTTGTGCAGTCAGCAGGGCTACCTGAACTTCTGGTGAACCACTGTCGTTTGCGCCACGACCATACTCAGCAACAATTTTAGCTTTCGCTTCAACACTTAGAGACATTATAGAACTCCAACTCTTAGATATAAATAAAACAGGCGCCGATCTCTAATTCAGCCACCCAATGCATAAGCCGATATATACTACTCCCCGCTCTGCCATATAGCAAGCCAGCGAACAAGTTAGGCACTAAAAATTATTTAACAAACGCCAATAACCATTAACTATCACAACTACTAACAATTTACACCGCAATCTAACTATTAACCAGCTAATGACTTTTAGGGAAAAGAGTGGGCAAATATATCAAAAACACGCAAATTCCCTTTTCATAAAATCGCTTGGCGAGTATGATTATCGTTCCTCAACCCCCCGCTATATTTGATTTTTTTGGGTGCTGAGGGCCTTGGCTGAAATAATTTTTTAAATATATGGATTTGGTCAATACTTTATAGACCATAAACTCCCTAAGGAAAGAGAAACATACTATGACTCAACAAGACCATAACCCTTACACACCACCAGAATCTAACGTCGAAGACGTAGCAGTGGTACTTGATAAAGCTGGTGAAACCTTTATCCCTGGCGGTCAAGCTGTTCCTGCCGGTGAAGGCGTTAATTGGATTACTCAAGCCTGGAACTTCATGAAACCTAAATTAGGTATGTGGGTTGTTCTGGGTATCGTTCTGTTTGTAATTCTCATGATTGTTAGTTTCATCCCATTCCTGAACATCTTAACTGCCGTTATTATGCCAATTTTCGTTGGTGGCATTATTGCTATCTGTGAAAAGCAACGTATGACGGGTGAAGTTGACCTTGGCTTATTGTTCTCCGGTTTCCAAAAGAATCTGGGTTCGCTGCTGGGTGTTGGCGCTATCATGTTCGGTATCATGATTCTGGCGATTATTGTGATGTTCGTTGTTGGCGGTAGTGCTATGCTGGCAATGGCTGTGGGTTCACAAGCAGGTGGCGATCCATCAATGGCAATGGCTGGCGCAAGCGGCGGTATGATGTTCCTGGCCTTCCTGTTAATGATGGTTATCTATCTGGTTGGTTATGCATTAACCTGGTTTGCTCCTGCTCTGATCGTGGTGCACAACCTGCCTTTAGGTCAGGCTGTTTCTATGAGCCTGTCTGCGGTTAAAAAGAACATTGTTTCAGGCCTGCTGTTCTTCCTGGTAATGGGTATCATCATGTTCATTTCAGCCTTACCTTTTGGTTTAGGTCTGTTAATCACCATGCCTCTGTTCCTTGCTACGTACTACACGACTTACCGTAGTCTGTTTATTGCTAAGTAATTTTCAGAGATAAAGCCGGGCTTCTGCCCGGCTTTAATATATGATGCTTGATACGGTTCGTGACATCACTACACCGGAGCTGATTGAAATCCGATTGCACCCTGCCGGATTTCTGCCCCGTGGTTTCGCTTTTTTTATTGATACCATCTTACGATGGCTATTAATGCTGCTTATCGCAATACCTTCCATGTTTATTGGTGATTTAGGTATTGGGCTATTTCTGATTTCAATTTTCCTTATTGAATGGTTTTACCCGGTCTTTTTCGAAGTCGTATTTAAAGGAAAGACACCCGGTAAACGTCTGGTTGGCTTAAAAGTACTTAACGATAATGGAACCCCAATTAGTTTAAGTGCTTCTATCATTCGTAATTTTCTACGTTTTGCTGATTTCTTCCCACTTTTCTATCTGTTTGGTCTGATATCCATGTTGACCAATAAAGAGTTCCGTCGTCTGGGAGATATCGTCGCAGGCACCATGGTGGTTTATACCGAACCTGCCGCCAGACGCTTTAGCGTGCCGGAAGCAATGCCGGTTCCACCTGATTTTCCACTGTCGCGCGGCACACAAAAAACCATTGTCTCTTTCGCTGAACGTTCAGTTGGTTTGACTAAACCCAGACAAGAAGAGCTGGCGGCACTGTTGCCACAATTATCACAAACCATACACCCGCAAGAGCCTCAGGGTGCGGCACGCCTTATCAGCATTGCTAACTTCTTGATAGGACGCAAACCATGAAGCAGGAACGCTTCGAAGCATTACATCAGGCAGAATGGGAAGCCTTCGAAAACTGGTTAGGCCACCATCTGAGAATTATAAAAAATCAGGATGGGTCTGCATCTCCGCAACCTTTTGCCAACCATGAGATGCCACAGCGCTATCGAAATCTTTGCCAACATTTATCTATCGCTCGCGATCGTGGTTATAGCTTGCTGTTGGTTGAGCGATTACACAATTTGGTTCAATCAGGACATGACATCTTATATCGTACCAACAGTGGTATAAGTGGTCGAATGTTGAACTATATCGCCGGTGGATTTGCCGCCGACCTGCGAGCCAATCTCCGTTGGGTGCTTCTCTCTGCGCTTCTTATTATTGGGCCGTGGATGATTATGATGGTGATTATTCGCCTGTGGCCTGATTTTATCTACGTGGTTATTGCCCCTGATGATATTCATCAGATGGATGATATGTACAACGGTGACGATGCCTTTGACTATGGCGCCAGTATCCTGCGTGATTCTGGCTCTAACTGGAAGATGTTTGGTTTCTACATTTATAACAATATTAGCATTGCCTTCAGGGCTTTTGCCGGTGGCCTGCTGGCTGGTTTAGGTACGGTATACACTCTGGTATTTAATGGCATCCACATGGGAGCCATCGAAGCCCGGTTGGTTAATATTGGTGCCGGGCGCAACTTTTATTCGTTTGTTCTTGGTCATACTGCATTTGAAATTGGTGGAATAATCATTTCTGGTGCCACCGGATTAAAGCTGGGCTGGAGTTTAATTATGCCTGGCCGTCTGAGTCGCCCTGATTCATTAAGAACCACAGCGCGTTCAGTGTTGGGTCTGATTTGTGGTAGCGGCATCATGTTACTGATAGCCGCGATGATTGAAGCATTCTGGTCACCGCATAATTTCCCTCTACCAATAAAAATTGCTGGTGGTGTCTTTACGCTACTTCTGTTGCTTGGCTATTTTATTTTTACAGGGCGTCGCCATGCGTCTTGATCGTTTAGCCATTGTGCTACGTACCAGACCTGCCAATGAGGCCATTGATTTAGGCGTTCGCATGGCAATGCACTGGTTCAAGCCTCTCTATATTGCGTGGTTATGCTTTTCGTTACCGGTGATTGGCCTGCTGTTTAGTTTGTCCTATTGGGCTGAATTTAGTTATACCGCTATCTATCTGCTGATTTGGTGGATAAAACCAATGCTTGACCGTATGGCGCTGTTTGTTATTAGCAGGGCGGTGTTTGGCTCTGCCCCAACCTTACGTCAAAGCATGAAGGCGATTCCTACATTACTATTCAAAACCCGGTTAATTCGAGCTCTCACCTGGGCCCGTTTCTCACCTTATCGCTCATTGACGCTCCCCGTTGATGTGCTTGAAGGTGTTAAAGGCCGCAATGCCAAAATAAGACGCAAAGCGATTTCAAACTACATTGGTATTAATGCTGCCGTATTAACGCTGTTTGGTTTTGTGGTAGAAAAGATTTTTCCTGTCTGTGCTATTGCATTCGTCGCCATGATATCTATTGATAACAATAGCTATAGCGACGATCTGCTAAAAGATCTGTGGTTTAACAATGTTAGTTACCACTCACTGATGGCTCTGGGATTCTATATTCTTGGCATTTTATTGTGGGAACCTATCTACGTTGCCGCTGGTTTTTCTCTTTATTTAAAGAGACGCAGTGATATCGAAGCCTGGGATATTGAACTGGAATTTCGCAAAATAGAAAAACGAAGCCGTATTGCTTCGTCGACTCTGTTTGCTGCTATGTTGCTTGTGTTGACCCTAGGTATCTCTGGCTACCCTTCTCACAGTTATGCCAGCCAAAACAATTCAACCGTCAGACAAGAAACGATTAATGATGCTCCTGAAAAATTACAACAAATACTGAAACAACCAGAGTATGGCGGTAAAGAAGTCAGAAAGCGTCTGAAGTTTATGCAAGAAAAGAAGGTGAAGAAGCCCAATAAAAAACCGGATTTCTCACCGCCTCCTGTTTCAGCCAATCCTAACAGTGCATTAGTTGCTTTAACGGGCGCTGGCCAATGGATGCTCTGGGGAATACTGGCTCTGGTGGTCATTGCTATTGCCTATTTTATTATTATTCGATTACCCGATATGCGGGGGCAAAAAGGTCAGAAAGAGGCTCCTCCGGCACAAATTGCCGGATTGGATATTCAACCCGAATCTTTGCCTGAGAATATCGCTGAAGTTGCCCTGTCGATGATTCATTCCGGCGATTTGCGTTCTGCCCTCAGCCTGCTATTTCGCGGTTCGTTATCGGTGCTTGCACATCGGGATCGGGTGATGTTTCGCTCTTCTGACACCGAACAGGACTGTATCCGTTTAGTCAAACGCGCAGAACTTAACAGTGCAGATTTTTTTATCAAGCTAACTCAGCTCTGGCTGGCACAGGCTTACGCACATCGTTCTCCTGATATAACAAAACTGGAACAACTGTGCCGGGAATGGCCAACTCACTATGATCATCAATCTCAGTGGGAGGCCAGCTAATCATGTCAGCAGATAATATGAAAAAGAGCAGCAACCCATGGCCGATTTTGGCGATTATTTTTGCCGTTATTGCCGGGCTGGCAATTTACTACTATCAGCAACTTGAGTGGGAAGAACGAGAAGTTACCACACCACCCAGTTGGAAAGTTATCGCCAATAATTACTACACCGCAGAACAATTGCTAAATAAGTCCGGCTATCAGGTCAAGACCGTTGGTGATTCGTTGTCATTGAATAAGCTACCGGCAAAATCAACCCTGGTGTTATTCAATCCTGATGGCTTACTTAAAGAACCTACACAAAAAAGTAAACTGATGGACTGGGTTAGTAACGGAGGCCATCTGGTTATTGCTCCTCTCGAAGATAAAAACAGCGTCGACCTGCAGGAACTGTTTGATATTTATCTGAAGGATGAATGTGATGACGATGATAAATGCAAAACCGCAAAAGCGCCGGTTGAGCTGGTTACGGTTAAATTGCCGGAAAAAGAGACAAAGAATGATACGCCAAACCAAAAACAGGATGGTGTACCCATCGTATTTGAAAAAGACAAAATGGTGGCTGATGTCGCTGATACACCTCGTTTTTACGTAGACTGGAAAACCACAGAAAACGTTCCGGAATCACCGAAAAGCGAATGGGATATTATCAGCCGCTTTCAGTTTGAACAGGGTTGGGTTACGGTTGCACCACTCAATCTGTTTGGCAATAACACTATTAAGCAATATGACCATGCCAAACTCTGGCTACATATCGCCACATTGCCAGACCGAAATGACACCCTCTACCTGGTTCGTTATGCCACATTACCAAATTTGTTAAGCTGGCTGGTCGAACATGCGCTTTACACATTACTGGCATTTGGGCTTTGCGTTTTACTGGTGTTATGGCGCTATATTCCTCGTTTTGGTGCACTGATTCCTACGCCGCCACCTGCCCGTCCCAGCCTTACCGAACATTTAAGGGCCGTTGCTGACTTCCATCTGAATAATTACGACTATGAACGACTGGTTGCGCCATTGAGGGAAGAGGTGTTACGCCTGCTGCAACCGTTGCGCATTCAGTACCCAGGCAGACGTAGCGACGCTCAACTTATTGAACATATTACTCATTATGACATCGGGCTTATTACTCAGGCGATGGAAGGGGAGGTTCAGCACCTGAACCAATTTACCCAGTCTACCCAAACCCTGTGCCTGCTGATTGACCGATTAAACTCACTGCAAAGCAGTTCGAGTAGGAGACTAAACTATGGAATTTAACTCAACGGATAACTACTTTTCACCATCTGTTGCGGTACCTGCTATCCCGACTACCCCTCAGGATGCAACGAATATTGTTCTGCGTATTCAGGAACAGATCCGTAAGGTATTTATTGGTCAGGAACAGGTTGTAGAACAAATCCTTTGCGCCCTGCTGGCTGGCGGTCATGTGCTGCTCGAAGGGGTTCCGGGGCTGGGGAAAACTTTACTGGCTAAAGCGCTGGCGCAGGCCTGTAGCTGTCATTCATCACGTATCCAATTTACTCCGGATTTGATGCCTGCCGACGTCACCGGCCATATGTTTTATGACATGAAGGCATCTGAATTTGTGGTGCGTCGTGGCCCGGTATTTACCAACCTGATGCTGGCGGATGAAATTAACCGGGCTCCGGCAAAAACTCAGGCCGCGTTGTTGGAAGTTATGCAGGAAGGTCAGGTTACGATTGAAGGAGAAACGGCTCTGCTTTCTCCTCCTTTTTTAGTGATTGCGACTCAAAACCCGATCGAGCAGGATGGAACCTATGCCCTGCCGGAAGCTCAGCTGGACAGATTTTTACTTCATGTGATGTTTGACTACCCTACCGAGCAGGAAGAGCTGGCATTAGTGGCCGCCAGCACCTTTGAGCGCGTTGGCGATCGTCTGGACGTTGATAAAATCGAAGCGGTTGCCAGCCCGGAAATGATTGTTGCCTTGCAAAAAATTACTGCGTGTATTCGGGTTGATGACAGTGTGCTGAATTATGCATTAAGTATTGTCAGAACAACACGTAACTGGCCGGGTATCAGCACTGGTGCTGGCCCACGCGGTGGTATCGCGTTAATTCGTTCCTCCCGCGCCAGTGCCATACTGGCAGGGCGTGACTTTGTTACTCCTGATGATGTGAAACAACAAGCAATACCGACATTACGTCACCGTATTGCACTCTCACCCGATGCTGAAATTGAAGGCCTGACGGAAGAGCATATCCTCAACCGTTTGCTAGACCAAATTGAGGCTCCACGCAGATGATTCTGCCTTCTAACCGGCTACTGGTACTTGGAGGTCTTTGGTTCTGTGGGTCAATTCCCGCAGCGATCGTACCTTCTCTGTTTCCTGTCTGGCTGATAGGTGGCGCTGCACTTCTGCTGCTGGTTACTCTGGATGCCATCGGCTTATACCGACAACCATTGCCGGTTATTGAACGTGAAGTTGCCGGCAGTTTACCGCAGACCATCTGGCGTAATGTGACCTTATATGTCACTTCTCAGGTATCCGTGCGGCAAAAAATTCAGTTAAAAGATAGTCCGCCAGAAAAGTGTGAATACGATGACAGAACTATTCATCTGATACTTACACCGCCACAAATTTCTCAGGTCGTTTACCGGATCAAACCGTTAATGCGCGGTGATTTATGGTTTGGTCACGTTCATTTACGTCTGTTTTCACCTTTGCAATTATGGCAACGTCAGGCATTAGTTGGTTCAACACAAAAAGTCAGTGTTTTTCCAAACTTTGCACCTATCACTCAAATGGCACTACAAACTACCATTACTCAGGCAGGTATGGGATTTCATAAATTCCGTAAACGCGGTCAGGGTATGGAGTTTGAGCAATTACGTGAATACCGTAGTGGTGATGCCATGCGGCAAATCGACTGGAAAGCCACCACCCGAATGAGAAAAATGATCTCTCGGGAATATCAGGATGAACGCAATCAACGCATTATCATGATGCTGGACTGTGGACGCCGTATGGGTGCCAGTGAAGGTGAGCTGATGCATTTTGACCATGCGTTAAATGCCGTGTTGCTGCTCTCCTATGTTGGGCTACGCTATGGTGACTCCGTCGGTTTAATAACCCTGGGTGGCCCGGAGCGGTATTTACCGCCGGTTCGCTCAGTTAATGCCATCAACCGGGTGCTGCATGAGGTGTACGACCTGCAACCTACTCTGTCCAGTAGCGATTTTGAAGTTGCTGCCCAGTCACTGATTACCCGGGAACGTAAGCGCTCGCTAGTCGTACTGTTTACCAACTTAAGAGATGAAGATGAACAGAGCCTGCTGGCGGCGGTAAAACTACTAAGCAAGCGCCATCTGGTGCTGGTTGCCAGCCTGCGAGAAACCGAACTGGATAATGCCGCTTCTATACCAATTAATAATCAACAGGATGCAGCACTGCGAGCCGCAGCGGCGAGCTATCAATCTAAGCGTCAGGCGGTATTAACGCGATTGCGTAGCGCGGGTGTACTTTGTCTGGACGTTCAGCCGCAGCAGTTGGCGGTTGAGAGTGTGAATCGGTACCTGGCGATTAAGGCGGCGGGGCAATTATAGTGGGAATTATGTGGTTAATGGTTCCACTTTAAATTAGCTTCTGAGAATATTCCGGCCGTAAAATCCATGTACTCATATCACTAAAGTGCTCGGCCGGAAGACCATCGGTACTTAGCATCGGAGAGCTTCGGGCCTAGCCCGCCCAGGGGCAGTTATGAAACACCTCGCGGTGTTTCACCCTGACGGGCCAGCGCTAGCGCTGTTCAAACAGGCCTTCGCCTGTTTGTCGTTGGCTTACGCCAAGTCGACCCCAACGGCGGTCTCTCCCTCAGTTTGAGTTTCTAACTAACTCAAAACGTGGAAACATATTCTCTCATTCAACCGGGTTTTCAACTACCAGACGGCGGGGAGCTACGCGGCCATCGTCGTCGATTTGGCCGACGCCGATAAATTCGCGTTCATCGCCTACGGTAATGCGCACTAATCCACTACGTGGAGCGCCGGCGGCTTGTACTGCTTGCCCCTGTTTAACGTATACGCCCATTACAGGTAATAGATTAACTTCAGGGAAGTCAGCAACAGCGCTGTCCATTGGTAGCAGCAGTGGATCTAAATCCTCAGCCGGAGCGCGTTCTTCCGCCTGCGCGTTATTAACAATTTGCTCAAGCTGAGTCAGCGTTACCATTCGTTTTGTTGGATAGTCAGCCACATTCAGACGGCGCAAGAAAATCACATGGGCACCGCAGCCCAGTAACTCACCTAAATCGTCAACGATGGTGCGGATGTAAGTACCTTTAGAACAGTGAATTTCCAGCTCCAGCTCATTACCTTCCCAGCGAATAAATTTCAGTTCATACACCGTAATTTTTCGGGATTCGCGTGGAACGTCAATACCCTGACGGGCATATTCATACAGCGGTCGCCCTTGATATTTCAATGCGGAATACATTGATGGGATCTGGTCTGATTCGCCGCGAAAACTCTCCAGCGCGCTATCAAGCTGAGCCTGAGTAAAATTAACCGGACGTTCAGAAATGATAGCGCCATCAGAATCAGAGGTATCGGTTCGTTGTCCTAACCGAGCGATCACCCGATAACGTTTATCCGCATCCAATAAGAATTGGGAGAATTTGGTCGCCTCTCCCAGACAAATTGGCAACATACCGGTAGCCAGTGGATCCAACGCACCAGTATGTCCCGCCTTATTGGCGTTGAAAATACGTTTTACCTTCTGCAAAACGTCGTTAGAGCCAATACCAGTCGGCTTATCCAGTAACAAAACACCGTGTATATCGCGACCGCGACGACGAGGACGTCCCATTACTCTTTTTCCTCATCCTCACCGGCAGCAGCACGGCGCTCGGCATCGTTCTTCACTACGCTGGTAACCAGGTTTGACATACGCATACCTTCCACCAGTGAATTATCATAAGCAAAGGTCAACTCAGGAATAACCCGCAGACGCATCGCCTTTCCTAACAGGGAACGAATAAAACCAGATGCATCATGTAAGGCTTTCAGGCCGCCAGCAATAGCGTCTTCGTCGTTGTCATTCAGGAAAGTCACGAATACTTTGGCATAGGCCAGATCCCGTGACAGCTCTACACCAGAAACCGTTGCCATTCCAATGCGCGGATCTTTTACTTCGCGCTGTAAAATGATGGCAATCTCTTTTTGCATCTCCTGAGAAACGCGCTGAGTACGGCTAAATTCTCTTGCCATAAATATATTCTCCAAAACAATGAGGGGGGCGCCAGGCCCCCCAAATGGATACTACTTTAAGCCATCAGAATTAAGCGATAGTACGCTGAATCTCGATAACTTCAAACACTTCAATCAGGTCGCCAACGCGAACATCATTGTAGTTTTTCACGCCAATACCACATTCCATACCGTTACGTACTTCGCTGGCATCATCTTTGAAGCGGCGCAGAGATTCCAGCTCGCCTTCATAGATAACCACGTTGTCACGCAATACGCGGATTGGGTTATGACGTTTAACAATACCTTCAGTTACCATACAACCTGCGATGGAACCAAACTTCGGTGAACGGAATACGTCACGCACTTCAGCCAGACCAATGATCTGCTGTTTGTATTCAGGTGCTAACATACCGCTCATGGCTTGTTTCACTTCGCCAATCAGGTCATAAATAACCGAGTAGTAACGCAGATCCAGGTTCTCAGCTTCGATAACTTTACGCGCAGAAGCATCCGCACGAACGTTGAAGCCTAAGATGATTGCGTTAGAAGCTGCTGCCAGAGTAGCATCAGTTTCAGTAATACCACCTACGCCTGAACCAACAATTTTCACTTTCACTTCATCAGTAGACAGGTTCAGCAGTGATTCACAAATCGCTTCGGTAGAACCCTGAACGTCCGCTTTCAGAACGATATTCAGTTCAGAAACATCACCTTCTTCCATGTTCGCAAACATGTTTTCCAGTTTAGACTTCTGC
Organism: Limnobaculum allomyrinae; assembly: GCF_016649425.1. GTDB lineage: Bacteria > Pseudomonadota > Gammaproteobacteria > Enterobacterales > Enterobacteriaceae > Limnobaculum > Limnobaculum allomyrinae. Next base: position 149,949 of record NZ_JADRCR010000005.1, on the reverse strand, counting down.
TGGCGAGCCAGTTTCACTTCGCGGTATTTGCCCTGACGATATAAAGCTACTTCACGCGCTTTCTTCTCATCACGAACCACTGTCGCTTCATCACCTGCCGCAGGAACTGCTGACAGACCCAGAATTTCTACTGGAATAGATGGACCGGCTTCATTGATTTCATGACCCACTTCATCACGCATTGCGCGAACGCGACCATATTCAAAACCACAAAGAACGATATCACCTTTACGCAGTGTACCTTCCTGAACCAGAACCGTTGCCACCGGGCCACGACCTTTATCCAGGAACGATTCGATGACTACACCGCTCGCCATACCTTCACGTACTGCTTTCAGCTCCAGAACTTCAGCCTGTAGCAGAATCGCATTCAGCAGGTCATCAATACCGGTACCGACTTTTGCAGAAACAGGAATGAACTGAGTATCGCCGCCCCACTCTTCAGGCAGAACGTTGTGCTGAGACAGTTCGTTCTTAACGCGATCCATATCTGCTTCTGGCTTATCGATTTTGTTCACTGCAACGACTAAAGGAACTTTCGCTGCTTTAGCATGTTGAATAGCTTCGATAGTTTGTGGCATCACGCCATCATCTGCCGCGACGACCAGAACAACGATATCCGTTGCCTGAGCACCACGAGCACGCATTGAGGTAAACGCGGCGTGTCCCGGGGTATCCAGGAAGGTGATCATGCCATTTTCAGTTTCAACATGGTAAGCACCGATATGCTGGGTAATACCACCCGCTTCGCCGGAGGCTACTTTAGTTGAACGGATATAGTCCAGAAGCGATGTTTTACCGTGGTCTACGTGACCCATGATAGTAACAACCGGGGCACGAGGCTCCAGTGCTGCATTGGTATCACGATCGCTCATCAGCGCTTCTTCAAGCTCGTTTTCACGACGCAGAATAACTTTGTGGCCCATCTCTTCAGCAACCAGCTGAGCGGTTTCCTGATCGATAACCTGGTTGATGGTTGCCATGGCGCCCAGTTTCATCATGGTTTTAATAACCTGAGAACCTTTGACTGCCATTTTGTTTGCCAGCTCAGCAACGGTGATGGTTTCACCAATGACTACGTCACGGTTTACTACCTGAGCCGGTTTATTAAAGCTGTGCTGTAATGTGCTTGGCTTACGCTTACCTTTACCACCACGGGTAACGGCACGAGCCTCTTCGCGGTCAGCTTTCGATTCAGAGAGTTTATTCCCTTTCTTCGGCTTACCAGATTTACCACCGCGAGCACGACGATCGCCTTCAACTTTACGATCGTTCTCGTCTTCTGCTTCACGCGCATGATGAGAAGTCGTAACGTGATAATCTTCAGCTACTTCTTCTTCCACAGGTTCAGACGCCCAACGGCCTTCGTTCTCTTCAGCCATTTTGCGTGCTTCTTCTGCTACACGTTTTGCTTCTTCTTCAACTTTGCGCTGCATCTCTTCTTCAGCTTTACGCTTCAGTTCTGCTGCTTCTGCTTCACGACGGGCTTTTTCCGTCTGAGCTGGTTTTTCAGCTTTTTCAGCAGGTTTATTTGTTGTCGCCACTTTAGCTTTCTCTTCTGCCGCTTTCTTAGCAGCTGCTTCACGCTTAGCTTTCTCTTCAGCTTCGCGCTTCGCCTGCTCTTCTGCAGCACGTTTGGCTTTCTCTTCTGCTTCGCGTTGAGCTAATTCTTCAGCTTCGCGAGCGGCCTGTGCTTCCGCTTCCTGAGCTTCTTGTGAGTCACGGTTTACATAAGTACGCTTTTTACGTACTTCAATCTGGACAGATTTACTTTTGCCACCGGTACTTGGAATACTCAGAGTGCTACGGGTTTTACGTTGCAGAGTAAGTTTACTTGGCGCACCACCATGTTCATGGTTTAAATGCGCCAGCAACGTCTCTTTTTCCTGCTGGGTCACGGAGTCCGAGGCAGACTTTTTGATACCTGCATCAGCAAACTGCTGTAACAGGCGGTCTACCGGAGTTTGGATCTCTTCGGCCAGCGATTTTATGGTTACTTCTGACATGCTGTTCCTTCCTGCTACAGTGATTACTCTTGATCGCCAAACCAACAAATATTGCGCGCGGCCATAATTAACTCACCAGCCTTCTCGCTGGTCAGGCCATCAATATCTGTCAAATCGTCAACACCTTGCTCTGCAAGGTCTTCTAACGTACAAACGCCTTTTGCAGCCAATTTGTACGCCATAGAACGATCAAGATTAGGCAGACCTAATAAATCTTCTGCCGGCTTGTTGTCGCCAAGGCTCTCTTCCTGCGCTAATGCCAGCGTAGTTAACGCATTTTTAGCACGGGTACGTAACGCTTCAATAGTGTCTTCATCCAGACCATCGATTTCTAACAGCTCTTTCACCGGCACATAAGCCAGCTCTTCCAGAGATGAGAAACCTTCCTGTACCAGTACGGTAGCGAAATCTTCATCGATATCCAGATACTTGGTAAAGGCATCAATCGCAGCGTACGTTTCTGCCTGATGTTTTGCATGTAACTCTTCAGTGGTCATTACGTTCAGTTCCCAGCCAGTTAGCTGAGCTGCAAGACGAACGTTTTGACCGTTACGACCAATCGCCTGAGCCAAATTACCGGCTTCTACAGCGATATCCATGGTATGTCTATCTTCGTCAACGACGATAGAGGCCACGTCTGCGGGGGCCATCGCATTAATCACAAACTGTGCCGGGTTGTCATCCCATAACACAATATCGATACGCTCGCCGCCCAGTTCACCAGAAACAGCTTGCACGCGCGCACCGCGCATACCAACACAAGCACCAACCGGGTCGATACGTTTATCGTTGGTTTTCACGGCAATTTTCGCACGAGAACCCGGATCGCGAGCTGCGGCTTTAATTTCGATAACTTCTTCGCCAATTTCCGGTACTTCAATGCGGAACAGTTCGATCAGCATTTCCGGACGTGAACGGCTGATAAACAGCTGAGCACCACGCGCTTCCGGACGAACGATATACAGTACGCCACGTACACGGTCACCCGGGCGGAAGTTTTCGCGCGGTAACATATCTTCACGACCGATAACCGCTTCTGCGTTGTTACCTAAATCAAGAATAATGCTGTCGCGGTTAACTTTTTTAACGACACCAGTAACGATTTCGCCTTCGTACTCGCGGAATTGCTCAACCACCATCGCACGCTCAGCTTCACGTACTTTTTGTACGATAACCTGTTTCGCGGTCTGGGTTGTAATGCGGTCAAAGGTTACCGATTCAATTTGATCTTCAACGAAATCGCCAACCTGAATTTCAGGTTCATCAAGACGAGCTGCATCTAACGTAATTTCACGCGTTGGTTGAGTAACAGTTTCAACCACCATCCAGCGACGGAAGGTATCAAAATCGCCAGAGCGATGATCGATACTTACGCGTACGTCAATTTCTTGCTCATACTTTTTCTTAGTTGCCGTTGCCAGAGCTGTTTCTAGCGCCTCGAAAATTTTCTCACGAGGAAGCGCCTTTTCATTAGAAACCGCTTCAACAACAGCCAGAATCTCTTTATTCATCTAGTTGCCTCATATGAGCTCTAAAAGTGGGGGACCAGATTCGCCTTCTGAATATTGCTCAGCGCGAATACTTCATCTTTACCTTCCACATCAAGAGTTATCATTTCACCCTCGACGGATTTAATCTTGCCTGCCCATCTACGACGGTTTTGTACACCCATACGTAAAGTCAGGGATACGTCTTCACCAACAAAGCGTTCATAGTGAGCCGCTGTGAATAACGGTCTTTCCAGACCCGGAGACGATACCTCCAGGTTATAGGCCGTGGTAATTGGATCTTCAACATCCAGTACCGCACTGACCTGATGACTGACATCGGCGCAATCATCGACATTAATACCGTTTTCACTGTCAATGTAGATACGCAGTGTCGATTGACGCCCACGGATGAACTCAATACCAACCAGTTCAAAGCCTAATGCTTCCACCGGTGCGCTTATCAACTCTGTCAACTTCTGCTCTAGCGTGGCCAACCCCACCCCCAAGACATAAAAAAAGGGCATAAAGCCCAGTGATTCTGCTGTCTAATAACAAAAAACCCCGATAAGTCGGGGCTTTTTGCAACTGGACCCTGTTACTGAGAAAGCGATTGAGCTACTGACTCAGTGAGTATCTTTTCAAATAAACAGCCGCAACAAACCGTCGCTGCTCTATTTGAAAATAAACTAGGGAAAATGGTTGCGGGGGCCGGATTTGAACCGACGACCTTCGGGTTATGAGCCCGACGAGCTACCAGGCTGCTCCACCCCGCGTCCGAACGATGCGTATAATACGCTAACCACCTGCAAAACGCAAATGTTCAAAAGGTAATGCTTATGGGACAGGCCTCAAATACTCATGCGATGGGTTAATGATGGTAAATAGCCACTAACCGGCTTCGCCTGTCTAAATCCAATGACTGCATCTTTTATATTTGCATACGATAACTTAATGACAATATAAACACCTTAGATGCGCCGATAATACGGATTCTTCCGCAAGAAATCAAAATTTTATCACCGGACATTACCGTATCGCTCTTCAAACAGTCAGCTGAACCGCACAACCGTAAAAACACACTATTTGATTAATCAACGTCTGTTGTTCTACCGCTAGACCGGAGACTCAACCACTCGCCATTCGATTTTAACCGCTTAGCCTTCAGATCAAACCGCTGACCCAAATTGAGATGTTATCCCTTGACGCGGGTCATGATAATGAGACGTCACTATTATATTCCCCCCTATTTAATAGGATGGAAATGACATTTGTCCGGATCAGGCAGCGACTTGCTTAAAACGACATATAACCGGGCTAATCACTCAATTTATTACAGATAGGAAGAAAAAGGATACCTCATGAAAAGAGAGGGAATATTAAAACATATCCCATGGATATTGTTGGCGATACTCGGTGCATCTTGCCTCGGCGTAGTTGCTCTGCGCCGTGGTGAATCCATCAGTGCCCTGTGGATTATCGTTGCTTCGGTATCGGTTTATCTGGTGGCATATCGCTACTACAGCCTTTATATCGCTTCTAAAGTGATGCAATTGGATCCAAACCGTGCAACCCCAGCCGTGATTAATAATGACGGTCTGAACTACGTACCTACTAACAAAAAAGTACTGTTTGGTCACCACTTTGCTGCTATCGCGGGTGCAGGTCCTTTAGTTGGGCCTGTATTGGCTGCACAGGTTGGTTATCTGCCTGGTACCCTATGGCTGTTGGCCGGTGTGGTATTAGCCGGTGCTGTACAAGACTTTATGGTACTGTTCATCTCCTCACGCCGTAACGGTGCTTCACTGGGTGAGATCATCAAAAAGGAAATGGGCCCAGTTCCGGGAACTATCGCGCTGTTTGGCTGCTTCCTGATTATGATCATCATTCTGGCGGTACTGGCTCTGATCGTTGTTAAAGCCTTAGCCGAAAGCCCATGGGGTGTGTTCACCGTATGTTCTACTGTACCGATTGCGCTGTTTATGGGGATTTACATGCGCTTCTTACGCCCGGGTCGTGTGGGCGAAGTTTCGGTTATCGGTATCGTACTGTTAGTTGCATCCATTTGGTTCGGTGGCGTTATTGCTCATGACCCATACTGGGGCCCTGCTCTGACTTTCAAAGACACCACGATTACTTATACGCTGATTGGTTATGCCTTTATCTCTGCCTTACTGCCTGTATGGTTGATTCTGGCACCACGCGATTATCTGGCAACCTTCCTGAAAATCGGTGTTATCGTTGGCTTAGCAATTGGTATCGTGATCCTGAACCCAGACCTGAAAATGCCTGCCGTAACGCAGTACATTGATGGTACTGGCCCGGTTTGGAAAGGTTCACTGTTCCCATTCCTGTTTATTACTATTGCCTGTGGTGCTGTTTCTGGCTTCCACGCACTGATTTCTTCTGGTACTACACCAAAACTGCTGGCTTGCGAAACCGACTCTCGCTTTATCGGTTACGGCGCAATGCTGATGGAATCTTTCGTAGCTATCATGGCTCTGATCGCGGCTTCTATTATTGAACCAGGTCTGTACTTTGCAATGAATACCCCGCCAGCAGCGTTAGGCATCACCATGCCAGACCTGCACAGACTGGGTACTGCAGATGCGCCAATGATCATGGAATCACTGCGTGATGTGACTACCCATGCTGCGGCTACCGTTAGCTCATGGGGCTTCGTCATCAGTCCTGAGCAAATTCTGCAAACGGCTAAAGACATCGGTGAACCTTCAGTACTGAACCGTGCTGGTGGTGCTCCAACATTAGCTGTTGGTATTGCACACGTGTTCCATCAGATCATTCCTGCTGCTGACATGGGCTTCTGGTATCACTTCGGTATTCTGTTTGAAGCACTGTTCATCCTGACTGCTCTGGATGCGGGTACCCGTTCTGGCCGCTTTATGCTGCAAGACCTGCTGGGTAACTTCGTACCATTCCTGAAGAAAACTGATTCTCTGGTTGCCGGTATTGTCGGTACGGCGGGTTGTGTTGGTCTTTGGGGTTACTTACTGTATCAAGGCGTAGTGGATCCATTAGGCGGCGTTAAGAGCCTGTGGCCTCTGTTCGGTATCTCCAACCAGATGTTAGCTGCTGTTGCACTGGTTCTGAGTACCGTTGTACTGATTAAGATGAAGCGCACCAAGTACATTTGGGTTACTGTGATCCCAGCGGTTTGGCTGCTGATCTGTACCACTTATGCACTGGGTCTGAAACTGCTGAGCGATAATCCACAGTTAGAAGGCTTCTTCTTCCAGGCTAACAACTATAAGCAGAAGATCGCTGATGGTGGTGCCAACCTGACAGCACAACAGATTGCTAACATGAACCACATTGTAGTCAACAACTACACTAACGCTGGTTTAAGTATTCTGTTCCTGTTAGTAGTTTACAGCATCATTTTCTACGGTATCAAAACCGCGATGGCTGCAAGCAAGAAACCAGAACGTACCGATCAGGAAACGCCTTTTGTGCCAGTTCCTGAAGGTGGCATTCAGATTTCTTCACACCACTAATATGGTGTAATGGATATGCTTCATGTAAATGATGCCGTATTCAAAACAACTTAAGATCTGATATTCATGGGCGCAGCAAACACTGCGCCCATTATCCATCAGGTTTACCGATAATCTCTGTAGCGTATTTTCCTGGAGAACAAAATGTTTGGAAATCTCGGTCAGGCTGGTAAATATCTGGGGCAAGCAGCACGTATGTTAATTGGCGTGCCTGACTATGATAATTATGTTCAGCATATAAAGCTCACCCACCCGGAGCAAACGCCGATGACTTATGAAGAGTTTTTCCGCGAACGCCAGGATGCCCGCTATGGTGCAGACGGTAAAGGCGGAATGCGCTGCTGCTAATAAATACTAAGGATGCGATATGAAACCCATTGCAGTCACGATCCTGACAGGCTTTTTGGGTGCAGGTAAAACCACACTGTTACGCCACATTCTGAATGAAAATCACGGTTACAAAATCGCCGTTATTGAAAATGAATTTGGTGAAGTACCGATCGACAACACCATCATTGGCGATCGCGCCAGCCGTATTACTACTCTCAGCAACGGCTGCATCTGTTGCAGTAAATCGGATGAACTGGAAAACGCCCTGCTGGATTTGTTAGATGGCGTAGATAAAAATCAGTTGGAATTTGACCGTCTGATTATCGAATGTACCGGCATGGCCGATCCTGGTCCAATTACTCAGGCATTTTTTGCCCATGAGCTCATTTGCCAACGCTTTCTGTTAGATGGCATCCTCACATTAGTCGATGCAGTACATGCAGACCAGCAGTTGAGTCAGTTTACTATCTCACAAGCACAAGTAGGCTATGCCGATCGTATTTTGCTGACCAAAACCGATGTGGCTACCGATAACGAAGCACTGATCCAACGGCTACAGCTCATGAATGCCCGTGCTTCTATTCATAAAGTGACACATGGCAATATCGATCTCAGTGTGTTATTCAATATCGAAGGTTTTGTGCTCAATGACAAAATTGATGTTGCGACACCAACACCGATCTTTCGTCGTATTCCTCAACCGCAGAATAATATTCAGTCAATAGTGATCTATCACGATCGACCGGTTGAGTTGATGCAAATATCAGAAGTTATGGAAAATCTTCTGGTGAAATTTGCCGATAATTTACTACGTTATAAAGGTATTTTATTGATAAAAGATGAGCCCCGTCGTTTGTTGTTTCAGGGTGTACAACGCTTGTATAACGCTGACTGGGATCGCGAGTGGCTTGCAGATGAAGAGCAAAAAAGCACTATGGTATTCATCGGTATAGATTTACCTGAAGAAGAAATTCGAACCAAATTTGCAGAATTATCAAACTGATCATTACCCTCAATAATACCGATTCAACACAAAAGTCCTGTATTTACAGGATTTTTTATTTAACAGTACCCTAACTTAATTACTATGATAAAAAATCAGCTTATTAAATTGTTTCATTTAATAAAATAACACACTTTTGAATTTAAATTATATAAATACAATCCTGTTCAATTAATTATTTTATACATATAAATTATATAGATAAATGAAATCTCAATACTGAGATTAAAAAATAACATAAATTCAACAAAAAATAATCATTCAAAATTGAATAATAAAAAACACTATTAGGTAAAATTAAGTAAATAATGATGCTGTCTATCCAAATAATAGATAAGAACTGTTGATATTTTACCTGAATTCATTTTATTATTATAAAAGCGTTGCTATACAGATGAATTGCTCACCAACCTAATCTCGTTGTTATAGATAATTCAATGGAAGCCACATAAGGATATGAATTTGATAAATATAGAATTATTTATGAATAACACCTCCTGCAAACAGATGAGATATAAAAATCAAATGAATTGATTTTTATTCCTCAACTTACTATTAGCCGGCTAATAAACTAAAGCTAACCAGTTGCAACTCTGACTTTTAATGAAGCTTTTCATATTCTGTTCATAGATAAGTCAGTACCTGAACTGGTTATAACTTCATTTTTACTAAGTCACTTGGATAAGTTTTTCTACCGTTGTGGAGAGTATCAGGGATGAAAAAAATCAAAAAAACGGACATCGCGATCTTAGTGATGACTGCATTGTCTATCTATCCTGCTACCAGTAGCGCTTCTTTCACCGCAGAGTGGAATAATACTGGCACCGATTATCACGAAGAGGATAGTTGGAATATCAACTTCGATGACAGTGAAAAATCAACCATCATCATTGGTAATACTGACCAAACCATTCACACCCCTATTGATGGATGGGATTGGTTTAATCCCCATTCTGTAGGTAGTGCAGATAAATATATTGTTGGCCATGCCGGCGGAAACGCCTCTATCATTTTTGAAAAGGCGCCCGACTATTTGGTCTGGAGTCAGAACAGCAGTGAAATCACTATTGGTAGTGGCACCAACAGCGTAGGTGAAGTCACCTTACTCAGCTCCGGTAAAACTTTAGCCCAACAAAATCCAAACACTCATTCGATGGAGACAAGAGAGGATATTACCGTCGGTTATGATGGCGGAGACGGCAAGTTAAATATTATTGGTACGGGCTTTGGAATTAATGCTGATTCAAAACTGTTTATTGGCGATGGCACCAACTCATCAGGACAAGTCTCGGTATTAAGCGGTGGTAAACTGCTGGGTGGCGGATATTCAGCCTACCTACCTCCTGATAGTGAAATATTTGACGAAACCCATATTGGTACTGCACAAGCGATTATCGGATACAACGGTGGTCAGGGAACGCTGATTGTCAGTGGCAAAAATAGCGATGGAACGGCAACCAGCCGTGCAGCCTTACATACCGGAACCATTGTTGGTTCAGGAGAAAACAGTGTTGGGCAAGTATTCATTAGCGATGAAGCCTATATCAATGCCGTCGGATATTATGAAAGTTATGACACGACAACCATAGAGGCACTGACGCCTGAAAAAGCAGCATTCGTTATTGGCCATAACGATGGTACCGGTTTTGTTACCGTAGATAATGGTACCTTGAATGTAGCCGGCATCATGGGCAAAAAATACTTTGCTGATCACGATGGTGACGGTATTAATGAATATGAAGATATTTATGCCGAGTCTATCGTTGGTGAGATCAATGTTGGCTACTCTGGTCAGGGAACCTTGGTAATAAAAAACCAGGGTACCGTTAATGCAACCCAGATGTATGAATTTGCTGCAGATGATCCTTTACTTGGTTCCTACTATGACCATCAGGTTGCTGGTGAACAAGGCTTGCTCTCTATAGCCAAAAACACCAACTCAACCGGTGCTCTCTATATTGGATCTCTGCTGGGTGATGCCATCAGTGAAGCTGGTTATCTCAATGTCAGCAAAGTTCTGTTTGGTGAAGGCCAGGGAAGCGTTAACTTTAACCATAGCAATACTGACTATATTTTTGATACGCCAATGGAGAGCACCGTTCAGGGCTTGGGTGACGTTAATGTTTATAGCGGCGTAACTATTCTTAATCCTGTTGATGAAACGCTGACTGAAGTTAGCAATACCTATTCTGGTTCAACTACCGTTTATGGCGGTGAGCTGCAAGCGGGCAGAGTTAATGTATTCAGTGCTAACTCATTCCATGACATTCAGCAAAACGGTCTGTTGAACCTGAATGACTACGATCAAACTATCGACTCGATGAGCAATGCAGGAACGGTATCCCTGAGTGGAACGGGTGCGCAGACCAATACTCGCCTGACCATCTCACATGATTATGTGGGTAATGGTGGTTCACTGATACTGGACACGGTTTTAGGCGATGATAACTCAGAAACGGACAAGGTGATTATTGAAGGTCAGGCATCTGGTCTGACATACGTGATGATCAATAACGCAGGCGGAACTGGCGGAAAAACCGTTGACGGTATCGAAATTATTACCACTCAGGGCTCAACGGATGATGCTTTTGTTAAAGCTGGTCGTATTGTTGCCGGTGCTTATGAATATGATGTAGCAAAATCGGGTAACAATTGGTATCTGGTGAATTATGTTCCGCAGCCACCAACTGAACCTGAAGTACCTACTGTTCCGGAGACGCCAGAACCACCAGTTGAACCAGAAACACCAACGCCAACCCCGGAACAACCGGATGAAGGTAATGGCGGAGGCGATGGTGGTATCAAGGTTATGCGTCCGGAAAGTGGTGCCTATATTGCTAACCTGGCAGCGGCCAATACCATGTTCCTGTCCCGCTTACACGATCGGTTAGGGGAAACTCAATATACCGATTACTTAACCGGCGAAACTAAAGTTACCAGCATGTGGTTACGTCAGGAAGGTGGTCATAACCGCAGCAGAACTCAATCAGGACAAGCAAAGACTCAAACCAACCGTTATGTGGTACAGATCGGTGGAGATGTAGCTCAGTGGAGTACCGACGGCCTCGATCGTCTTAACTTAGGTGTTATGGCTGGTTATGGTTACTCACAGGGTAATACCGATGCTAAATACAGCGCTTACCGGTCCAAAAACAAAGTGGATGGTTATGCTCTGGGTCTGTATGGCATCTGGTACGCCAATCAGGCTGATAAGTCCGGCCTGTATGTTGACAGTTGGGTGCAGTATGCCTGGTTTGATAACATGGTTCAGGGCGATGGCCTGGCACAAGAGAACTATGACTCTAAAGGCTGGTTAGCTTCGCTTGAAACTGGCTACAGTTTTAAAATGGGCCAAAGCGAACGCGTGAGTTACTGGTTACAACCAAAAGCTCAGGTAACCTGGATGGGTATCCATGCAGATAAACACTATGAAGCAAACGGTACCAAAGTCACGGGTAACGGCGACAATCTGTCGACCCGCTTAGGCTTACGCGCTTATCGTCAGGGGCACAGCGAAATTGACGATAACACTGGTCGCGTATTCCAGCCGTTTGTGGAAGCCAACTGGATCTATAACAGCAAAAACTTTGGCGTAGCGATGAATGGTGTATCCGACTATCAGGCTGGAACCCGTAATATCGGGGAGGTTAAGGTTGGTTTAGAGGCTCACCTGAACAACAACCTGAATATGTGGGGTAGCATTGGTCAGCAAATCGGTGGCGAAGGCTATAGCGATACTCAGGCGATATTTGGCATTAAATACAGCTTCTGATTAATTTTAATCAATACGTTAGCTGATTTAAGCGTTTAACCAAAAAGAGGACACAATATGTGTCCTCTTTTTTTGTCGATAAGCGGCAATATAACGTCGCTACATATAGATGTTTTCCTGAACTAAAGCATTGTCCAGACCCAGTGATACATTATGGAACACCTCAAAAGATTGACTCTCCATTGTATGGGTATGCTCAATGTTGGTATTCCTGATTTCCTCTGGCGTATTAAATAACGTGATATAACCACTATCTTCATCTTCAGCAGAGATTAGGAGAGTGCCATGCAGGCCATCTTTATCTTCGGAGCTATCAGACAGATGAGGCGATAATCCTACTGTTCTGACACTATTAACCGAATAATTGGTTTGAGAATCACTCTGTATCGGTTCAATTAGCGCAATAAGAGGTGAATTAAATGTCAGGCTATTCATATCATTAACGCTAACAGTCGTATTTCCGTCAACCACTTTTGGATCATCATGGAGATGATAACTATCAATATTCTGCTCTGTCGTCATCAGGGAAAATAGCGTTGATAATCTCGCTGCTCCGGTATCAACAGTAAAATTACCATTCTGTATAACAGAATTTCCCGCTATATCCTGGGAAGTGACCTCCAAAGCGACTGAGCCTTGTGGTAATGCTTCCAGAGCCGCTATCGGCACTGTTATCTGCCAACTACCATTGCTAGCTATCTGCCCGAAATAAGTATCGCCATTTAGCGTCACGACAATACTCAACCCCGGATGGATATGGGTACTACTACCGGAAATAATCAAGTCACTGGTTATTTCATTTGCACTGAGAGTGTTATCTGCCGTCACAGCATTAATACTCAGCGTTGGCCGATTTACTGTTTCAGTCATAAAGGTTAACACTCTACTGGTATCAGCATCACTACCACCAAGCGTACTGACCGTACCCGTTATCGGGTAAGCATTATCTGGCAAAGCTTGTATGTCTCCGATCGGAATATTCATACTCCAGCGACCATCAGATCCCACTGTAGCCGTATAAGCAATATTATTCAGTGTAATGGTTACTATCTGTCCTTCTTCTACTCCTACCGTGCTACCACCTATCGCAATAGGAGAGTTGATTTCCAGTGCATTGATATAGTCATCTCCGGTAATAGGATCGATCGCTAATGCCGGGGTAGTGGTATTAATAGTAAAGTGATGGTCAATTGCTATGGTATTACCGGATAAATCCCCCATCGTGGCATGTAATGTAAAATTTCCATTACCAAGGCTCTGCAAATCAGCAGCCGGAATATCAAAACTCCAGGCACCACTAAGATTTGGGTTAATAGTATAGGTAAAAGATCCCATGGTCAGAGTAATAATCGAACTAACATCATCCCCGGAAGCAATACCAAATATTCTTACTGGCCCGGTAAGTTCTGCGGAGTTAATAATGTCATCTCCGGTTAATGGTTCAATCGTTAAGGCAATATAAGTATCAACAATGACCACATGCTCAGCGGTTGCCTGAGTACCGCTACTGTTAGTCACGCTTGCCGATACAACATAAACATTATCCGGAGTTGCGCCTACTGCCAGAGCTGGAACGCTAAGACTCCAACTGCCATCGGGTTGAACAGTCGCTGTATACTGAAGACTATTGAAAGTAACGGTGACTGTTCGACCAGCCGCTACACCCGTAGATGTACCGCTAATCAATAGATCCTGATTAATTTCAGTGGAGTTTATATAGTTGTTATCACTAATATCATTAATCGTCAGCGTAAGCGGGGCTGATGCATCAATGGTAATGTTGTGATCGACAGTGATGCTATTTGAGGCAAAATCAGTATAACTGGCTGTCAGAGTATAAGGGCCATCGGGAAGAGCCTGAATATCCTCCGCCGGAATATCTACACTCCAGATGCCTCCTGCCTGTATCGTCGTCGTGTAGTCCACACCATTTAGCGTTACCGTAACAGTCGCACTAATATCATCTGCCGATGCTGTTCCACTAATCGTCACGGGCGAGGCTGCTTCAGTATTATCAATAATATCGTCACCGGCAACAGTATCAATCACCAACGCAATCTGAGTATCTACCGTCAGTCCACCAATAATCGTTACTGAATTTCCAACCACATTCGAAACGCTACCTGTTACAGTATAGGTTCTGTCCAATAAGGCGCCCATGTCTCCTGCCGGAACCACCAGGCTCCATGTTCCATCTTCCTGTACGGTTCCCGAATAATTCTGACCGTTAAGGTTGATAGTGACTATTTGGCCCTCTTCCACGTTGTGTGTAGTCCCTGTAACCGTCATCGGCTGAGTGATCTCCAACGCATTAATGTAGTTATCACCGGTAAACGCATCAATAGTCAAAGTAGGCAGATTAGTGTGTACAATGAGCTCAATGTCATGCTCTACCAAGATATTATTACCTACTGCATCAGTCAGACTGGCACTGATAGTATAATTACCATCCGTCAAAGTACTTATATCAGCGGACGGGATAGACAAGCTCCAATTGCCATCACTTTGTACTGTGGTGGTATAACTGAAGCCTTCCAGAGTCACCGTCACCGTTTGTCCACTGTCGGCAACATCGGCGGTACCGCTAACCACCACTGGGGCGCCAGCCTCGGTAGCGTTGATGATATCGTCCCCCGCCACCACACCTACTGTCAGGTTAACCTGCGTGTCGACCGTAAAGCTGTCTGAGGCGGTTGCCGGGTTACCGGCAATATCGTCGGCACTCACCGCGATGGCCACGCTGCCCTGCGGCAGTGCCTGCACATCGGCGGCCGGCACCGTCACGCTCCAGCTGCCGTTGGCGCCCACCGTACCGGTGTAATCAATGTTGTTAATGGTGACGGTCACCGTCTGCCCTTGCTGCAGATGGGTACTGCCACCGCTGACAGTCACATCGCTCTGGCTTTCATTCGCCGAAACAATGTCGTCCGCCGTCACCGGATCCACACTCAGTGTTGGTAAGTTGGCGGCATCGGCGATCAGGGTGATGGTATGATCAACGCTGATGCTGTTGCCGGCCGCATCGCTCAGGCTGGCATTCAGAGTATAAGGCCCGTCCGCCAGTGCGCTGATATCCGCGGACGGAATCGAAACACTCCAGCGGCCGTCGCTCTGTACCGTGGTGGTGTAACTGCTGCCTTCCAGGGTAACGGTCACCGTCTGTCCGCTGTCGGCGGCATCGGCGGTACCGCTGACCACCACCGGGGCACCGGCTTCGGCGGCGTTGATGATATCGTCCCCGGCCACCACACCTACTGTCAGGTTAACCTGCGTGTCGACCGTAAAGCTGTCTGAGGCGGTTGCCGGGTTACCGGCAATATCGTCGGCACTCACCGCGATGGCCACGCTGCCCTGCGCCAGTGCCTGCACATCAGCGGCCGGCACCGTCACGCTCCAGCTGCCGCTGGCGCC
Organism: Limnobaculum allomyrinae; assembly: GCF_016649425.1. Taxonomy (GTDB): domain Bacteria; phylum Pseudomonadota; class Gammaproteobacteria; order Enterobacterales; family Enterobacteriaceae; genus Limnobaculum; species Limnobaculum allomyrinae. Next base: position 134,425 of record NZ_JADRCR010000005.1, on the reverse strand, counting down.
CACCGTACCGGTGTAATCAATGTTATTAATGGTGACCGTCACCGTCTGCCCTTGCTGCAGGTGGGTACTGCCACCGCTGACGGTCACATCGCTCAGGCTTTCATTCGCCGAAACAATGTCGTCCGCCGTCACCGGATCCACACTCAGTGTCGGCAGGTTGGCGCTGTCGGTGATTAATACCAGCGGCTTGCTGTCGGAAGCCGGGTTGCCGGCGGCATCGCTTACCGTTGCCAGCACCTGATAAGTACCGTCGGTAATATTGTTCAGATCCGCCACCGACACCGTGGTACTCCAGCTGCCGTCGGCAGTAACCGTGGCGCTGTAGCTGATACCGTTCAGGGTCAGGGTGACGATTTGTCCTTCTTCCACGTTGGTGGAGGTGCCGCTTAAGGTCAGCGGCAAACCGGCTTCGGCGGCATTCAGGTAGCCGTCACCGGAGACCGGCGACACCGTCA
>NZ_JADRCR010000005.1:0-133872 GCF_016649425.1 Limnobaculum allomyrinae | reverse complement strand
GGGTGATGGTATGGTCAACGCTGATACTGTTGCCGGCCGCATCGCTCAGGCTGGCATTCAGGGTATAAGGCCCGTCCGCCAGTGCGCTGATATCCGCGGACGGAATGGAGAGGCTCCAGCGGCCATCACTCTGTACCGTGGTGGTGTAACTGGTGCCTTCCAGGGTGACGGTCACCGTCTGTCCGCTGTCGGCAGCATCGGCGGTACCGCTGACCACCACCGGGGCACCGGCTTCGGCGGCGTTGATGATATCGTCCCCCGCCACCACACCTACCGTCAGGTTAACCAGCGTGTCGACCGTAAAGCTGTCTGAGGCGGTTGCCGGGTTACCGGCAATATCGTCGGCACTCACCGCGATGGCCACGCTGCCCTGCGCCAGTGCCTGCACATCGGCGGCCGGCACCGTCACGCTCCAGCTGCCGCTGGCGCCCACCGTACCGGTGTAATCAATGCTGTTAATGGTGACCGTCACCGTCTGCCCTTGCTGCAGGTGGGTACTGCCACCGCTGACGGTCACATCGCTCTGGCTCTCGCTGGCAGAAACAATGTCGTCCGCCGTCACCGGATCCACACTCAGTGTCGGCAGGTTGGCGCTGTCGGTGATTAATACCAGCGGCTTGCTGTCTGACGCCGGGTTACCGGCGGTATCGCTTACCGTTGCCAGCACCTGATAAGTACCGTCCACAATGTTATTCAGATCGATCACCGGTACAGTAACGCTCCAACGCCCGTCAGAAGCAACCGTTGTGGTATAAGTGATGCCATTTAGGGTCAACGTGACTATCTGGTTTTCTTCAACATGGGTAGAAGTACCATTTAAAATCAGTGGTGAACCGGCTTCGGTGGCATTCAGGTAGCCGTCACCGGAGACCGGCGCAACCGTCAGCGTTGGCAGGTTAGCCGCGTCCGCCACCAGAGTGATGGTATGATCAACAGTAATGCTGTTCCCCACCGCATCGCTTAGGGTAACGCTCAGATCGTAAGGACCGTCAGCTAATGCTTGTATATCAGAAGAGGGAATAGAGAGACTCCAGGAACCACCCATTTGCACCGTAGTGGTATATTCAACGCCTCCCAATATCACTTTGACAGTATGACCACTATCAGCAGGATCGGCCGTTCCACTAACTACTACCGGGGAAGAGGCTTCACTGGCATTGATGACATCGTCACCCGCTACTGGAGCGACCGTCAGAAATATTTGTGTATCAACTGTGATTAGACTGGTTTGTGTACTGCTGTTTTTTGCCAGATCGATGGCGCTGAATGTAATATCTACCTCTCCTTGGGGGAGCGCTATTAAATCTATTGATGGGATCTCAATACTCCACAAACCACTACCATCGGCAAGCGTGGTATAAGTAATACCATTCAATACCAGAGTTATAGGTTGTCCAATTTCCAGATCGGCATAGCTTCCCGTTATAACGAGAGGATTGAGGCTTTCCGGGCCACTAATAATATTATCTATTGCTATCGGATCTACCGTCAGAGTCGGCGGTATGGTATCCACATAAAAATCCTTTTGAGGCGCAACGCCGTAATTTCCCAGTCCATCTGCAGCAACGACGGTTATTGTGATAGTTCCATTATCAAGTTGTTGAAGAATCTCCGGGGGAAGCTCCAGCACCCAGTTACCATCAATATCAACTTGAGCGATATAAGTATGACCGCCAGCTTCAGGAGCAATAAGTATTTCCCATTTACCACTGCTGTCTCGCTGCGTTATAGCATATTGATTCACATGCAAACCGCCGATATTCACTGCAACTTTCTGACTTTCTCCATAAGAGTTAGTTACGCCACTAAGCAGCTGCGTATGGCTGGCATCGTTGCTGTTAAGAATATCGTCATCAAAAGGTAAGTTAATGGTCGGGGACGGCGGAACAAGTGCCATGGTTACGGACTGACTTGCACTGGCACTGTTTCCAGCTGAGTCAGTAGCTACAGCCGTTAATGTGTAAATTTCATTACTCATACTGCTTAGCGTATCTGGTGGTAACTCTATACTCCAAATACCTTGCGCATCAACTTTGGTCGTATATTGTTGATTATTATAAGTTACTAATATGGTCACACCAGGCTCAGAAGTACCGGTAATGAAAATAGAACTTTGTGACTCCGCCAGATTCACAACATTATCTGAAGTAACCGGATCAACCGTCACTACAGGTGGAATGGTATCGACTAAAAAAACCGTTGAAACCGTTCCTGTCAGACCAGCACTATTGGTTGCTACTACCGTTACAGACTGCTCTCCCTGAGCCAGCGAAGCTAACACAGACGGAGAGAGCGTTAAACTCCAATTACCATTGGTATCGACATTTGCCGTATATATATTGCCTGCGATGGATACGGTTACACTTTGCCCCGTGCCTGTTATACCTGTTGTACCGTTTATTACCTGCTCATTTTGACTTTCAGCAAGATTTAACAGGTTATCTGTAAAAAGCGGTACAATGGTTGGTACTGGCGGGATCGAAGGTTGAGGAACATCAGGAGATATATCAATAAAGGCGCTTTTGCTATTGCTGTTAGCTACTGCCAGACCTGTCCCTAAAATTGCTAAAGCCCCAATACCCAATGGAAGAAGATAATCTGAACTATGCTGCTCTACCAAATAAAGTGAGGACATGTCCCCTATCGTTTGATATTCCGGAATAAGAACATTCACTTCCTGACTTTCCGGGAATGTAACATGAACGATTCCCTGAGAATCATCAGTAAAAACTAATTCACTATGAGCTCCATCAACTTCCAAAAAGTAATCTTTACATATTACGATTGAGCCATCCGCCATATGTATAATTAGATCATTGCCTTGCCTTTCATAACTTGCAACCGTTTTAGCTGAACCGTGGATATTTACAATCGACGGTTCAGCCAATGTAATACTTTGTGTTCCAGAAATAAGCTCAGTTGAAGAAATAAAATTACCATCCAATCGAGATAAGACGTTAATTTCATTGTTCATTAGATTATTTGAATTGTTAACATTGTCCATACCATTCCCCAGAATATAAATTCATTGCAGGCAAAATAATTCACCAACACTCAATGAAATAAATTATGGTATGAGTTAAAAATAATTCAATCGTATCAATTAAACACAAATTAATTTGGTAAAAGCACAGATAAAAAAACATACAACAAAAAATAAATTAACCAATTAAATCAACATGAAATAAAATATAAATATTTAACTTGATTAATTTAAAGCCTACAACTACAAGTTATAATGTCATGATAAAGAATATATTTTTATAAGAAATAAAATTTAAAAAAATTATCCATGAAAATAAAATCATCGCATGATTGACAAACATCAACTCATTAAAAACATAACAAATAAAAATATTATCATTAAATAAAAAATATGATTGTTTTTCGAGTTAAACCATTAATGTTTACTAACAATAATAAACTCAGTTTTTATTGGACAGAAGATCATTTATCACATATCAGAGTGAGAAAAATATTTATGTATATAACTATTTTACAGCGACTAACTTTAGTATTAGTTTTTGTATCACTACTTTTATATTTAACTGATAAATAAAATTAATAAATCAAGAGTTATATAGATATCACGATTTAAAAAGAGAGTTTCAGCAAGTTAATTTGCTATAAAATTAGAAGAATTTTCTATTGATAACTCCACAATGTAGTCACGCGCTACCAGGGATTATTTTAATAACAGAGATAGCGTTAACGATCATGATGGTTAACGACAAGAAGGCATCGAATGTGGAAACGTTCATTAAATATGCTCAAAACCAATGTTCTGGTGATGAAGATAGCTTTAGTTCACTAAACTGAATATAAAGTAATAAAGAGAGTTAATTGTACATTTCATAAGAGATTTTTCTTTATCCCAAAATCCTCTTCAAATACGCGAGAAACGACTAAAAGACAAAGTAGAGAATTTGGGTTATCTCATCTGATTAAATTGATTTAATCACGTCCTGAGTCGAATTACAGCCGTTAAAACGATTCACTTCAATCCATAGCTTCAAGAGAATGACAATATCTAAAGAGTACCTGTTTTAGTGAGTGCTACCATCGCTTAAGTATTTAGGCTGAAAGAGCATGAAAAGAGAAGTGTAAAGACGTGAAGTTAAGACAAAAAAATAGACGCCAATAAGCGTCTATTTTTTTAATATTGGTACGAGGACGGGACTTGAATTTTATAGCTATCTATTTGAAATTTATAGACAGTAAAAGTCATCACTTCGACAGATATACTCGTTTATATACTCACCGCTACAGGTGTCACCGATATCTACTCGACTCAGGTCAATCTAAGGTTACTGAGCTATACGCAGCTCAATGGATAATACCTTCCGCTTGAGGGAAACGCAAAAGGTCGCAATGAGCCAACGATTAGCACTCTTCTTTCGTATGCCAGAGGTCAACGATGAAAATGTCATTATCTTTGACTTCGTAGTGGATCTCGTAGTCACCGAACAAAACCTTTCTGACCTCGCGAGGCTCGTATCGCGTTTGCTGTACACCAATTGCCGGATGCACGGTAAGTCCAGTACTTCCGGTTATTAGGCGGTCTAAAACATCATCAGCATGTTGGCGGCTGTACTGAAGGGCAAAATTGTAGATACGCTCCAGATCGTCCTGAGCTTTATGCGTCCAGTAAATTTCCATCTATCAGGCTTTCTTTAGACGGTTCGCGAAATCCACCATATCCGAATGACTCACCACTCGCCCTGCGTCTACGTCGGCAAGCCCCGCCAGTACGCTTTGATGTCTTCGTTCTCTTTCTGCCAGCATGGAGAGCAACGCCTCCTTTATAATCCAGCTTTTTGAACGATCCAGTTCTATAGCCAAATTCTCGACGGCAAGAGCCAGCTCGACGGGAATCTGAGCACTGATGGTCTGTTTAGCGGGAGAACCCATAGGGATTACCTCGTTTAATAACACTTAATAACTCCTATTAAGGTTAGCACAACTGTGCTTATAAAAACATCTCATCTCGCAGGCAATGCTCCCGGATAGTACTTCGCTACGATATCGTTCATCTTCTCTACCAGATCTAGACGCTTGAACGTGATATGCCCGCTACCTTTCTGGAAATAGCGGATCGTGAAGAAATCGTCCTCGAATACCTGCTGGCGTGGATTATCGCGAATGAAGTCCATCAGTCGGATAGTCACATCGTGCCGGTTATCGGGAATGGTTTTACCATCCAGCAGGAACAACATGCGCTCCAGATCGGCTAACTGGTCACGCCGCCAGCCCCAATTCAGGCCGTAGCCCCATTTATCGTACGTCACCAGATTGTTAACGATAATCTTCTTGCCGAAGTAACAGGGGTTATTGGTTTTGTAATCCCAGCTTAATCCCCTGAACACATTGATGATGCCACGCTCGAAGACCTCCTGTTTGTTGAGATGAAGCTGCTCAAAGGTACTCAGGATATTCGCTTTGCTGATTGCCGGAAGATCGCCCTCATCGAGGTTCTTAGCCCACTGGCTACGCGCCTCAGCATCCATTAACGTCAGCATCCCTGACTTCAACATCAAATCGCGCCAGATGCTGCGGTCGATATTGCGGGTGATGACTGGCATCGCTTTATCAACAGGTTGCACCAGCCAGCAGTCGAAAGAATGGCCCTGCCGCATCGCCCAATGACTCGCTACGTCGCCACCAACCCCAGAAGTAAGTCGGGAAATGTCATCAAGTTGAGAAATTAGCGCCTCAATCTGTTTCAGCGCAGCATCGCGTCCGGTGACGATACGCTCAATGCTGGTCGAGCAAATTAGCTCATTATGATCGGTTAAAACTTCAGCTTCTGTTTGCATGATATTTTGTCCGTAAAAGCAAACACGCCCGCCGTAAATGGCAGGCGCATTATGCAATGAGTAAAACGGGAGTATGTTCGGGAATGTAAATCAGGAAGACGGCTCGCAAGATTCAGCGTGTCGAAGGATGATGAATTTGCCGCAACAGGCCGGTTGCCTGCCTTGCCCGTAAAATATCTACTGCCTGAAGATAAGGTGACTGTTCCTGACAGTTAAACCCTCTGCGATCGATACGAACCAGCTCGTACTTTTCCACCAGAAAGTTAACAGCATCAGCCAGCGTAATACCGGCGTTGATGTGCTCCTGAATAACAGTTTCATCACTGAACGGCGTATCGTTCAGCGTCAGGCCATAGTGTTGCTCCAGCAGGCGTGTAAGTAGCGTTTGCCAGACGAGCACAGGCGGCAGGTATGGCTTCGCCACCCGCTGATTTGCAGGAAGAGTTTTCATATAGTTTCTCGTTGGAAAATGAAATTAACGTTGAGTGGGATAAATCGCTATATAAACGTAGCCATGCGAACCGAGGGTATCTGCTTCGCAGGTGAGTTCGCTGTGGTACAGCGTTACGCGATGTACATGGCGAGGGTTAAGCTCACCAGAAAGCAGCATCAGCTCCATCTGTTCAATAAAGTGCGGAAATGCGGTATTCAGTTGGTTGTACTCTTCCTCATTGAAAGCACCAGTTATCCCGGCACGGTCAGCTAAATAATGTAGCCGGTTGCCTTCCTGGACCAGCCTTGCGCTAAAGCGAGGTATTGCCCCGCACAGAAGCCCCCATTCAGGGTTATCGTGTTTTTCCATAAAGATTCCTGTTCAGTGCAGATAAATATGTGGGGTTGAAGTTACAGCCAGCCCATCTCAGCAAAAGACAACGTATCGCCATCACCGATAATGAAATGATCCAGTACCCGTACTTCTACCAGATTCAGGGCATTTACGATCCGGTCAGTTATAGTGCGGTCTGCTTTGCTGGCATCTGTAACCCCTGACGGATGGTTATGGGCAAGGATCACCGCAGCCGCGTTGTGGCGCAGTGCCGATTTCACAACCTCGCGAGGATGTACTTCGGTATTGTTAATCGTGCCGAGGAACAGCGTTTCATGCTCCAGCAGACGGTTCTGGTTATCGAGATACAGCGCCATAAATATTTCCCGTTCCTGTCGGGCAAGACGTAGTTGCAGCCAGTTTTTAGTAAAGCCGGTGGCAATAAACTGCTCGCCAGGTTGACGCTGGTATTTCTCCAGCAGACGCATTGCGCGGCGAATAATACGCTGTTCATTTATCAGGAAGGCAGAAGTTAAATTAAATTCAGACATGACGACTCCTTAGAAAACAAAACACCACGACAAATGAAGTGGGATAACCAAAGGGATTTACGATGCAAGTTGCAGCATATTTTCAGCCATTACCCACAGAGCGCGATTGAGCTTAACGTCACTATCGATGCCATTAATGGCACGAGTTCTGGCACGTTTCCCCTGCGCAGAGCGACCGGATAAGCCGCCCTTAATCAGGTTCTCCTGAATACGTTGATAAGTTGTCCAGAGATCCCCGGATTCATCCTGCCAGCGTCGGGGAGCCAGTAACTGCGATTCGGTAACAGGTTGATGCTCTTCACCAAAACGGTATGTCAGTGCCGCTTTAGCCAGTGCGTGTTGTGCAGGTGGAGGTAACATCAACGACTGCATGGCATCGCGTTTTTCTTCAACCTTATCGAAAATACCGAGCACCTCATACGCGCCTTCAATAACCTTTTCGACGACATTACCTTTATGAGGTACGCGAACTTCACCAAAAGACTCACCACAAACCAGTCCATTACAACAGATAGCTCTGAACAAACCCGGCAGCATCTGATAGCTACTGGAACCATCATGGCTGTTCAGCAGGATAATTTCCGGCACCTGTTTACCCGTAATTTGCCCCTCGCGGCGCAAACGCAGCATGTGCTTCGTATGTTCGCGTTTACTCTCATCCCGAACACGGGTCTGGCAGGCAAAGAACGGTCGGAAGCCTTCCCGCTGAAGATTATCCAGCAGAGTAATTGTTGGGATATAGGTATATCTGTCACTTCGGGATTCGTGTTTATTTTCACTGAAAACGCTGGGCACATGGCGGATCAGTTCTTCATGGGTTAATGGACGGTCACGACGAATCTGGTTAATCCGCCCAAAACGGCTGGCTAATCTCATGGTTAATTTCCTTTTCTGGTTGCATAAATGACAAAGGCCATGCCCCTTTACAGGAGCATGGCCTTTGGTTCAGGTGTTGAGCAGAGAAATGGGTTCAGCTTTCGGGAATACCGAAACAGGCAATGTAGCGGTTCAGCGTCGCACAAGTGTCAGCGTAGAAATGTCTGGCACAACAGAGCCAGATCAAAAAACAACCAACCCAAATTGCATATTAATTATATATGTTTGATTTTTTATTCAAATTAATTAACCTTTATTAATATTACTTTCCAGCGTCGGTGTCAGGTTTCTTATTTTAAAACTACCGGGTATGTGATAAATGTTAATTTTTAGCTCTGGATTAATCTCACTGTAACGTGCGTTAAATGTATTAGGTAATACCTCCTCAGGGGGTGAAAGTGGAGACATGGGAGACTGTTTTGTAAATTTTTTATCATTTTCCTCATATTGTACACCAATAAAAAAACCACCCTTAACGGAATCAGACGCCAGGCCAATATACAGGAGATGTGAGTGTTTATTTCTGTTCCAGCCTTTCGTTGCCACGCTTTTAAAAGTACGGTACTCAACAGAATTAAAATCAAGATGCTCCATTGCATTACAATATCTTTTCCCTAATAAATCATGTTTGTTAAATGTAAAGGGAATACAGCGAATGTTTTTGGCTCTAAAATCAATATAGATTACTCCACCACCAGAATCCAGCCTTACGGATTTATATTCAACAATTATCTCATTAATAAAAATCAGCCATAAATCAGAAAAAATAATATTTTCATCCCCGAACACTCTCACCCATTCATTAGGCTTTATTTTTTCAATATGGTCATTAATAAGCCTCTTAATTTCCTTTTCAATAATTGAAACATTAAGCTTTCCAAATTCATCCGATGTGAATTTTAGCAAGCCGCTTTCGGATATATGTCCATCCGCCATATAAAGACGTACAGAATGTTTAATATACGGTGTATTCAGAGCGATATGAAATTCATCATCGCTTTGCTGTTGTTGCTCAATAACGTTCTTACTGGCCTTACTGAAGGCATCAACCACGGGATCTCCATTACCCTCAAAAAGCCGGAATGAAACCAGTTTCTCAATAGCCTTCGACTGACTGATGTGGTTTTCCGCTGCAATCTTAGCAATTACATCCTTCAGCCTTTTTGATGAAAAATTCACCATAATTCTGTTTTTACCTGCCACACATCCTCCTTGTCTGTTAACGGTACAATGCTGATTCAGGGATGCACTAATCATCATTTTTACAATTAATTTTTTATTGATAAGTGCATCCCCAAAAGTGATGCACTTTCTTAAAAAATAGTGCATTACAAATATAGCGCTAAAAAGTCCATCACTCCAGTACATCTCTGGATGTAGGCTTCTCTTACTGTGAGATACGGCAGGGTTTACGTAAAAAAATACTGGGGTACTTACTGTATGTAATCTCCATTCCAGCCAGTTTTCATCAACCTCTAAATAACGTGTACATATCGATGCCACGCCGCTCAAAACTATCAAAAAACGCCATGCATAACTCAGGAGTGAGTTCCACATGATTTCATGTCGATTGGTACCTGTTTTGGTAGGTTTCTTCTTCTATTGCAAACCACCCATTCTTACCGTTCTGTTCTCCGTATTGTTAATAATGGACATACAGTAATACCCATAGACACAGAGTCATAACCATGGAGACAGGTCAGAGAAACGACAGTAATCAGAAGGGACAAGAAGAGAGCAACCTCATTCCGTAAATCATTACCAGAGATCCGATGAACTGACCTCAATCAGCTAAGGACTCAACGCAATGAGCAAGAAGAGAAAGCACAAGAAGACATCTGGTAGAAACGACTCTAATCCGTACTATGTCCGGCGTATCAAAGAAACCATCGATAAAGCCCTGGAGCACTATCCCCGGTTGCTGGCTGTCAGGTTTGACCTTCGCTTTCCTGATGAAGAAGAACGGCTGGACTGCCCTACACGTTACTACGACTACCCTGACGTTATCTCCCGCTTCATTGACTCAGTGAAATCCCAGATAGCTGAAGACATTAAACGCAAGAGAAAAACCGGTAAGGGAACGTTAACCTGCAAGGTGAGATATTTCTGGGTAAGGGAGATTAATCAGGAGGAAACAAAGCACCACTATCACGTGATTCTGCTGCTGAACAAAGACGCATACCCATGGCCGGGCAGGAGACATACCGAAACGTCATTCGACCGCTACAGTGTGTTTCAGAAGGTCATTAATGCCTGGATACGGACTATCAAACGTTCAGACTCTCATAGAGACCATCATGGACTGGTTCATCTTCCTGTTTCTGGTTTTTGGCAGTTAAACCGTAATAATCCCGATTTCAAAGTCGATTACGAAGAGTTGACCGACAGAGCCATGTATCTGGCGAAGATACGCAGCAAAGATAAATCAGATGGTTATCGCAACTTCGGGTGTTCTGTCAGGTAACGGTAAAAATTATTTTATTACTGACATGTGGATGTTGAGAAGGAGAATGCGTCAACGGTTATTCATTACAGCCAACGCTTCTCCATAACTCTCAATAATCCATATGGAGACATACTCATGGATGCTCAGAATAAGACACACCGCCTGCTTGACGATAAAATGGTTAATATGGCTTTCATCACCAATTTTACTGGATTGACGGATAAGTGGTTTTACAAGCTGATAAGCGAAGGGAAGTTCCCTGAGCCAATTAAATTAGGCCGTAGTTCCCGCTGGATGCAAAGCGAAGTGGAAAAATGGGTTCAGGAACGCATTGACCAGTCACGAGGTTAATTTTAAAGAGTTAATCACAAGCAGGAATTTAAACAGTCTGTAACCCGCTCAGAAGCTAACAACATCATAAATTCAATAGATTCATCACATTAGCTATAAACCCCTCTCAAAATCTCTTACAGCGCATTTAAACAGCAACATCAGGATTGACGATATCTAGACGCCCATTAATTAAATGGTTGCGTGGCTAATTTTGAAAGGATACTCGTCTTTCCTGATTGTTGTTTCATTGAAGATGATTACCGACAGCAGGAAGTGAATAACTATGCATAAATCCATCTTGCAGGATGTGAAGCTCTACATGGCCTTCGACAGTGAAGACCATTACGTCATGGTGAACAAAGCCTCCGGTAACGGCCAGTGGTTCTGTACCGACTGCCATTGCCCTTTGAAGCTGTGTAACGATACGACTGGAGAAGAAGTCTGGTTTGAACATGCTCCCGATGATGAGACAACGAAAGCACAGGTGACGGGATGCGGCCATCTGTTAGCTGCAATCAGAAAGCGGGTCTTCATAATGCGCTTACGCACGATGATTAACGAACTGGATACGTTGGTAGCAACGAGATACTGGTTTTGTGTATGGTGCCATTCGCACTACCAGGGAGACAAGTACTGTAAGACCTGCAAAACGGGGATTTACAGTATCAGCCGAGGAGAGTGGAACTGGAATTACAGTCAGAAGGAAAACGTGCCTAATAGCGATGCCAGCAATACTTTTGACGAACAACCGCACCAGACAGCCATTGAGCCATTGAGCCATTGAGCCATTATGACGCGTCAGTCATCTACAGCGTCACACATCGCTTAACCATCAAACACCCAACACTCGCTTCAAAATTGAGTGGAACTGAATGTCCACAGTGATTCACCATACACCGCTGATTCGTCAGTACGGACAAGATCAAAGCATTCGCAGAAAGGACACCAGATGACGCGATTAAACGACTCTTCGGGATAAAGGCGCTGAAAAGTTTCACGAAAAAGCTCTTTTAGTATGCCAGCATTAGCTACGCCGGGAGTCTGAAATAGCTTCCCAAAAATCTCACTAACGGGCCGCCCCTGTTGTCCGGCTACATCACGAAGCACCCTGTTGACCATTTGGGTATGTTCACTTTTGTGTCCTGCCCTCATTACCTACCGCCTAAATCTGATTATTGATGTTGAATATGCCGCATTTTACCAGCATCCTCGTTTCTATGGGCATCGTACTCATTGCCGGGCTTTTGGCTTGAGTGGATTATCGGTAATGAGATCCGGCTTAAATACCGCATTCAGACCACCATACTGAAACGCGGTGATAATGTTGATTCTGTCTTCAACACGCAAAGCTTCAGTCATCGTGCTCCACCACTTCGCGATCTCTTCATCTGGCAGGCGGTTGCTTACCTGACCAGTTTTGTCGATGTGTGGTTCTCCTTCTCCCGTAATGAGCCAAGTCAGGGAGCAGCCGGTATGCGCTGAAATAGCTGCCACAGTGTCGATACCCGGCACCGTGCCAGAATTAAGGTATTTCCTCACTGAGGCTTCAGAAAGCTTGCAGTCTCTAGCAAAAGACGCGACAGATTGTTTATCGATAATCTTTTTCAGTCTCTTACCGAAATGTTCTAAACCAGTTTGTTCGTCGTCATTAACCCACGGTTTATGGCTGCGATTGCTTTCCACTCTCCCTCCTGACCCTAGCATCTAAAAGTATTGTCAATGATTTGATAATTGATAAAATAGTACGAAAAATACGCATAATTAGCAAAAATAAATCAAAAAAAACGTATAAAAGTACGACTGGATGTCAGTGAGATAGAACTATAGTAAGTAAGTGAAACTACAATATCTAACAGCCCATAACGATAGCGGGAGTTACATTTATGCAGGGTTTTCAAGCATTACAATGCATAATGTCATCGCCTACAGCCCTCTTTTCTTAGTGAGCGAAAGCACGCCCGGAACTGTATGGAGACATCATTATCAGGACACCTAATTGCACTGAATGAACAACTGATCCAGAACCTTCTCAGTGGTATCATTTAATGAAGTATTTCCCCCTTGTCGGGATCAGAACAAAACAACAGGAAGAAGCATGTCTCCCCAGATTGAAGCCCAAAATTTAAGCGAACTGCAAAGCCGTCTCTGGAATATCGCAGATACCCTGCGTGGTAAGATGAACGCTGATGAATTTCGTGACTATTGCCTTGGTTTCATCTTTTACAAGTATCTGTCCGAAAAGTTCGTGGCCTATGCCAACAAAATCCTTAAGGAAGACGGTATCCAGTACAACGAACTGACAGCTGAACACCCAGCCTATCAGGACATCATTGACGCGGTAAAAGACGATAGCATTCGGACGCTGGGTTACTTCCTGCCGCCAACTGACCTGTTTCACACCATGGCTCAGCGAGTTGCAGATGACCAGAAAGGTGAAGGTGTTGGTTTTATTCTGGAAGATCTGGCTACTACTCTGCGGAATATCGAACAAAGCACACTGGGTACTGATTCCGCTGATGACTTCAGTAATCTATTCGAAGATCTTGATTTGGGTTCCAGTAAGCTGGGTAATACAGCCAAAGCCAAAAACGAATTAATTGGAAAGGTTATTACCGAACTCGACAAACTGAGCTTTAACCTGAGCGAAGCAAGCTCCGATATCCTCGGTGACGCTTACGAATATCTGATTGGTCAGTTCGCTTCCGGTGCAGGTAAGAAAGCTGGTGAGTTCTATACCCCACAACCAGTATCCACGCTTCTGGCAAAAATTGTAACCACCCATAAGCTGAAGTTAAAAAGCGTTTATGACCCGACATGCGGCTCCGGCTCATTGCTGTTGCGTGTAAAACGCGAAGCCTCTTCTGTCGTTAAAATCTACGGCCAGGAAATGAACCGTACTACCTATAACCTGGCACGGATGAACATGATCCTGCATGGTATTCATTATGCTGACTTTGAAATCATGCAGGAAGATACGCTGGAGCATCCGCAGCATACTCATCTGAAGTTTGATGCGATTGTTGCCAACCCGCCGTTCTCGGCCAAATGGAGCGCCAGCCCGTTATTTATGAATGATGACCGCTTTGCTCAATACGGCAAACTGGCTCCATCCAGCAAAGCAGATATGGCATTTGTGCAGCATATGTTCTATCACCTTGAAGACGACGGCACGGTGGCTGTCGTACTACCACATGGCGTACTGTTCCGTAGTTCGACAGAAGGCCATATTCGCAAGTTCATGATTGAGCAACTGAACTGTATTGACGCAGTAATCGGGCTACCTGCCAATATCTTTTATGGCACAAGTATTCCGACCTGTGTACTGGTGTTGCGTAAGTGCCGCAAGCACAACAACGGTATTTTGTTTATTGATGCCAGCAACGATTTTGAGAAGGTGAAAACCCAAAATCGCCTGCTGCCGGAACATATCGACAAGATTGCAGATACTTACAATGACTGGAAAGCAAATGAGAAGTATAGCTATATAGCGACCCTAGAAGAGATCCGAGGTAACGATTACAACCTCAACATCCCTCGCTATGTTGATATCTTTGAAGCAGAAGATGAAATTGATCTCAATGTTGTAGCCCATGAAATTCATGAACTGGAAGGCAAAGTAGCCGAGATTGATAAAACCATTGCTGGATTCTGTAAAGAATTGGGGATTAATGTGCCGTTTAAGTTGGCAGAGGGGGATAAGTAATGAGTGTGCCTAAGTTAAGATTTCCCATAACTGATAGTGAATGGTATGAAAAATCGATAATAGACTTGGCTGATTATGTTGACTATCGGGGAAAAACACCTAATAAAACTGATAGTGGAGTATTCTTGGTTACGGCCAAGAATATCAAACAGGGATACATAGATTACGAAAGCTCACAAGAGTTCATTGACCCTAGTGAGTATGATGAAGTAATGAGAAGAGGCAAGCCGAAAATTGGCGATGTTTTAATTACTACTGAAGCGCCCTTAGGTAATGTTGCAACTATCGATAAAGAGAATATTGCCCTTGCGCAAAGAGTTATTAAATATCGAGGGAAAGAAAAGCTACTACAAAACTCATTTTTGAAACAGCTTTTTTTATCTCCATCGTTTCAAATGGAGCTCATCAGCAAAGCTACAGGCGGAACAGTTCAAGGTATAAAAGGAAGTGTCTTACATCAAATAAAAGTATGTATTCCGAATATTAAAGAGCAAACCAAAATTGCAAATTTTCTGTCATCTGTTGACGAAAAAATCTCGTTACTAAACAAGCAGTACAACTTGCTATGTGAGTATAAAAAAAGTGCAATACAGAAGATTTTTAGTCAGGAATTAAAATTTAGGAATGAGAATGGTAATGCCTACCCAGCCTGGAAAATTAAACCCTTTAGAACAGTATATAGTCTTTTAGGCACTAATTCTTTATCCCGAAATGAACTTAACTATGAAAATGGGATAATTAAAAACATTCACTATGGTGATATACATACTAAATTCAATTGCCGATTTGATATAAATAAAGAATTAGTTCCTTATATATCTGATCATATAAAAATAGCCGAGGACAATTTCTGTAGAAAAGGGGATTTAGTCATTGCGGATGCTTCTGAGGATTACAATGATATTGGCAAGTGTATTGAGATCATGAACGTCGGGCAGCGACAGATGGTTGCAGGATTACACACTTTTTTAGCAAGACCGTCTACCCATATGGCTCCAGGTTTCGGCTGTTACATGATGCAATCATCAGAGGTCAGGAAACAGATAAAAGTAATTGCCACTGGTGTCTCAGTTTTAAGTATCACAAAGAAAAATTTATTAGAATTAATGGTTCCACTACCAAGTATTGATGAACAAACCAAAATCGCCAATTTTCTAGCCTCAGTTGACGATAAAATCATCATTAAAAAGTCTGAATTGGATAGGTTAACGACTTGGAAACAAGGTCTACTCCAGCAAATGTTCATATAAATATTAACCAGCTTGAACTGATTCGGGCTTTTCCGATAGAAAGGGTAGGACGCTCCCATGACAACGCAAAGTGAATACGAGTTAGAAACGCAGCTGGTTAACCAACTGGTGGGTATGCACTACGAACTGGTGAATGTCACTGATGAAGCCAGTATGAAGGCCAACCTGAGAAAGCAGATTGAAATTCATAATCGGCTGGAAGCTAACCCACTTACCGACAGCGAATTTAATCGTATTTTCCTGCATTTGACCAAAGGGAATGAAGTCATCGATCGTGCCAAAATCCTGCGAGATCGCTACCGGTTGCTGCGTGATGATGGTACAGAGAAATGGCTCATCTTTATCAATAAAGAAGAGTGGTGCCAAAATGAGTTTCAGGTCACTCGTCAGGTGAAACAATTCAATGCCGAGCAAAATACGCGTAAAACCCGCTTTGACGTCACGCTGCTGATTAACGGTCTGCCGTTGGTGCAAATTGAACTTAAGCGTCGTGGCCTAGGTTTGAAAGAAGCGTTTAATCAGATTGACCGTTATCATCGGGATGCTTTCTGGGTTGGCAGTGGCTTGTTCCAGTATGTGCAGTTGTTTATCATCAGTAATGGTGTCGATACCAAATACTACGCTAATAACCGTGCTAACCATTTCGAGCAGACCTTCTTCTGGACAGACGAAAAGAATGAGCCAATTAAATCACTGGAGAAGTTTGCCGAAGCTTTCCTGAAGGTGTGCCACATTGCCAAAATGATCACTCACTATACGGTATTGAATGAAACCCGTAAGTGTCTGATGGTGATGCGCCCCTATCAGTACTATGCCTGTGAAGCTATAATCCGGCATGTGAAAGACAGCCTCTATTTGCAGGGAAAACCTCGTAATGGATATATCTGGCACACAACCGGTTCCGGTAAAACTTTAACGTCGTTTAAGGCCAGTCAGGTAATCATGTCGATGCCTGAAGTGGATCGTGTCATTTTTGTGGTTGATCGCCGCGATCTGGATTACCAGACTGCGAAAGAGTTTAATAGCTTCGCTAAAGACAGCGTAGATACCACCAACAACACCAGTACACTGATCAAGCACCTGAAGGTAACCAGCAGTAAGCTGACGCTGACAACCATTCAAAAGTTAAACAATGCTATTACTCATGAAGTCTATAAAGCACAGCTGGAACATCTTCGCAAAGAACGTATTGTCTTCATCTTTGACGAATGCCACCGCAGCCAGTTTGGTGATACTCACAAGGCTATCGTGAATTTCTTTGAAAATTCACAACTGTTTGGCTTTACCGGAACACCGATTTTTGCTGATAACGTCAATATAACCAATGGCATCAAGCAGACAACTGAAATGCTGTTTGATAAATGTCTGCACAAGTATGTAATTGTCGATGCCATTCGCGATGAAAACGTATTACGTTTTGCAGTGGAGTATGTAGGAACTTATCGCCGTAAGGAAACTAACAACGAAATTGATATCAATGTTGAGGATATCGACACTAAAGAGGTCATGGAAAGTGATATCCGGCTGGGCAAAATAACTGACTACGTTCTGGCTCACCATAATGCAAAGACCCGAAACCGTGAGTTTACCGCCATGTTCTGCGTTGGCTCGGTAGATATGCTAATTAAGTACTATAAACTCTTTAAAGAAAAACAAATTGAGCTACAGCAGGTCGACCCAACCTATAAACCGTTGCGTATCGCGACTATCTTTACTTATGCAGCGAATGAGGAAGATAAAAGCGATAAGGAGGCTGTTAACGGTTTACTGGATGAAGAAGATATCAGTCTGCCCCAAGGCGGAAAAATCGACATTTCCAGTCGTGATCATCTGGACAGCTTTATCCGAGATTACAATTCTCTATATGGTACTAGTTATTCTGCCAGTGATTCACAAAGCTTTTATAATTATTACAAAAATATTGCGCAGCGTACTAAGGAAAAAGGTATCGATATCCTGCTGGTGGTCAATATGTTCCTGACAGGCTTTGATAGCCCAACGTTGAATACGCTTTATGTAGATAAAAACCTGCGTTACCACGGTCTGATACAGGCATTCTCCCGTACCAACCGTATTCTTAATGAGAAGAAAAGCCATGGTAATATCGTCTGCTTCCGCAACCTGAAGAAAGCCACTGATGATGCTATCGCACTGTTCTCGAATAAAGACGCATCCTCAGTCGTGCTGGTTAAACCTTTTGAGGAGTACCTGAGCGACTATCAATCTGCTGTAGATACCCTATTAACCCTAGCCCCCACAGTTGAAAGTGTGGACAACCTGCCGGATGAAAAAGCTCAACTCGCCTTTGTGACTGCCTTCCGCGACGTGATGCGACTTAAGAATATACTGGAAAGCTTTGCGGACTTTGACGAAGTAAATAAACCATTATCCGATCAGACACTAGCCGATTACACCAGTAAATATCTCGATATTTATGACAAGGTGAAAAAACACTCTGATAAAGATAAAGTATCTATTCTGGATGAAGTCGATTTTGAGGTTTCATTAATTCATCGTGATGAAATTAACGTTGGCTATATCCTGCGATTACTGGCAGGCATCCAGGCCATGCCGCCGAGAGAACAGCAGGAACAGAAGAAAAAAGTCATGGATATCGTTGACAGTGATGTTACGTTACGTAGCAAACGTGAGCTGATTGATAACTTTATCGAGGAAAATCTGCTGCATGTCTCTCATGATGAGGATATCACTCAAATCTTCGAAACCTACGTTGAACGGGAAAAACGTAAAACCATAGCAAAACTTTGTGCCGAAGAAAAACTGGATGAAGCTAAAATTGCTACCTTACTGGATAATTACCTGTTCACCAATGTAACTCCCCGAGAGGATGAAGTAGCGCGAGCACTGACATGGACACCCAAAATACTTGAAAGAAAAATGGTGCTTAAGCGAATTTATGAGAAGGTTTGCAACGTGATAGATACATTTATCAACGGGATGAGGGGGTTTTAATTGAAGAGGTATATTCCCCGCCATATAAAATGGTGGGGAATTATTATGCTCTCTTTGTCAATGTATTTACTCCTACGATTCAATGGCAAAAAAAAGGTATGGGAAACTGTATATAAAAAAATCAAATATATTACTCAGACCTGCATTGATAATAATGATTGCTATTGTCAGTACAGATCTGAGCATCAATGACGTAAACCGTTAATGGAAATATTCATACGTTTTATTGACGTAGGCTTTATCTCCACTATCAAGTTCAATCTCAGCCAGAACTTTACTATAATCAGATTTCTGCACGATGAGAGCAGAATTACCAAATTTATCTTCCATTACCCCGTAAATAATATCACCATTTTTAATATCAAATCCTCCAGCCATACCTCCTCCGCGAGTAACATCATTGCTATCTTTTTCTAGAATAATTTCTGGTTTTCCAATAGGTCCAAAAGTGTATCTATAACCTTCCTCCGTTTGGCAGAGTTCTACCGCTTTCGTATGTTTTATGTTATAAGCAAAGAAAATAAGGTTTTGCTCTTGACATCCATGCCATTTGGCAAAGGAAGAAGCGGAAAACAAAGCAACCAGAGTCAGTATTGCAACGTTGGTTAATTTTTTCATGAGGTATTTCCTTTATTAAACTTATTTAACATCAGGAATGCCTTTTGCAGAAAGATCGCTTCTCGCTTTAATTGTACCTGGAATACAATTAAATTCTTCAGTTGGTCTTCCTGTTTCATCCTCAAATAAAAGCGATGCCCTAATGACGCCATTTTCGGTTATTGGTAAGAATTCAATAACCGCTCTTTCACCATTATCAATAGTTCCAATTAAGGTAAAATAAGAGTCCGAATTGCCATATCCCTGTTTAGTACTCTTCGACGCTTTATCAATAATAATAACATTATCATCTGGTGAAAATTTAGGTTCACTATAGGCAATATAAATACTGTCATCATCATGCGTAACGAGCATATCTCCTCCATTTTCAAACTTACACGACAGATCAGCTACATTTGCAAAAGAAGAACCTGTAAACATAACTCCAGAAATAAATACCACACCAATAATTAATTTCTTCATATTGTATTCCCTTTATTAAAAATATTTAATCATTGTTTTGATTTAAAAATCAACATCAATAATTCTGTATTGATACTCATTTTTTTCTTTATTAGTCCAAGCGATCTGATAGGTAAAATCATAGGTTTCAATATCTGAATCCGCACGCATAGTTAACGAGCCACTACATTGCCTCAATCCAGCCTTTTTGTCGTACCATATTTCTTCAACTTTTGAGATTGTAGTTTTAGGATTATAAATGCTGGGATCTTGTCTTTTAATGAAATTATTAACAAGAGTTGGCAATTTATCGTTGATTAATTTTGAATTATTACAGTCAGGTAAACCATCGCCAAACGCACTAAATATAAATACAAGCAATCGCAAAATACAGAGAAAGAAGAATATAAGAGCAACAAAAATCCATATTTTACCTTTCTTGTCTTTAGCGTTATATTTATCCTTCCATGCAGCAATGACATTTTTAATGATATTATCTTTTCTTTCAACTGATTGATTCATTTTATTATCCTTGAGGAATTTAAAGAAATGCAACTAATAATTTCTTTCGTAGTTATCCCTAAACAATTAGATTTTGTCACTTTTCTTCACGAAAAGACAACATTAGGTAATATCAATTTTCTTTTGATAAAAACCGATATTATTTTTCGTAGTGAGGTGACTTATATAAGTCACCTCATGCGAATAACTTATTTAGTTGGGTAGCCCCACTGGTTTGGCTCTGGTTTTGTATCAATACATCCAATAACAATACCTACAATACCACCAATCAACGGAATAAATAACAGAATAGCGAGCCAGCCAGGGAGGTTAATATCGTGCAAACGACGGACATTAAGAGCAATACCTGGAATAGCACCAAGAATAATAACCAACCAAAGAACTCTCATTTCCCCGTAGAACATTATCATGTCAATAAAGAATGCGATAACAGCTGGACCTAATACCATTAATCCAAACATCCAATACTCTTTTCTACGTGCTCTTGCAGAAAAATTTGTACAATTATTCAGACATTTCATAAACCAATCGATTATATTATAATTACGTTCTTTTTCCAGTATAGCAATATGCTCGCTTTCACTTCCTAACGCTTTTATATTGTTAATGGTGGCGAGATTTGATTTTTTAACCGGAACTAAAACAAGAAAAATATCTTCAGCCACGTTTCCTTCCGCGACCCCAAAATCAACAGCGTCACCACGTTTAGGTGTGGACTGTTCACGCCAGTCTTTCCCCTGAAACGTATAACGCTGGTCATCATTACCGCTGATAATCCCGATGCTTGTTTGAACTGAAAAATCAAGTATGGTGCCTTTCATTTTTTCACCTTAATTAATTATATTTAATTGATATAAAAGAGATAATAAAATTTAGCCAAAGAAAAAACTCCAGGCTTTCTTAATTCCTTCCACCACCAGTTTTTTGGCTGCCTTAGCCAGAGCTGCGGCAGGTTTAGGGATCGGGGCCATATCAATGATTTCATCGATAATCTGATCTACGGTGTCTCCGAAACCGTCGGTGGCTTCTTCTATGACCTTTTCTGTTTTGTGCTCCTCTTTGACCTGGGCCGCTACTGCGCTTTGGGCGTACTTTGGGAGCGCCCGAACCATCTCTTCAACCAGATGAGTCACGTTGTAACCCTCATTGGCCGATACAGCGACAATCGGATGTTCAGGAAAACCAAGGTACTGACTGATGTACTCTTTCTTCTCGGCGATATTTTTCATCTGACGGGGAGAGGGACAACAATTCTGCTCATCCCATTCCCGGAATGGCTCGATTTTGTCCACCTGATTCAGAACAAACAGCATTTTCGATTTGCCTCCGGCAGGGATAAGCACCTCTTTGTAGAAACGCTCATCGGGTGCCAGAACGCGATCGTCCCCCTTGATAACCCACAGGATCAGGTCGAGTTTCGGCATCAATCCGCTATAGAGCTTTTCATACTCACTGTCACGTTCGGCGCTTTCGCCCACGCCGGGGATATCCACCAGATAAAGAGAACGTTTCCCAAACTGGATACGCACTTCCTTTACTTCGCGGGTACAGGCTCCCACATCGCTGACCGGGCATTCTTCCCCTTTGAAAATGGCATTACACAGGCTCGATTTACCTGAGCCGGTTTTACCCATAATGCCAATTCGGGGTTCATAACCGACGATCTCATTCAACCTGCCGAGAACGATTTTTCTGATCCCCTCAGGTAAAATGTCCACAGCCTCCTTTATCGGATTGCCACCTGCCTTTGCTTTTTCTTCCATTTACACCCTCTCTTTGCTTACCAGCCAGACGAACCATTCGCTGCCAAAAAACCTAAACGGTCTTCAAAATACCCCGCAGGTAACGATCTGATTGAAGACAGATTTTTAGTGATCTTTTCAGGAAGGCCGAGAAGTGTAAAATTGTTAATACCGATCAATAATCTAAAACCGATCGTTTAAATCAATAGGCAATAACGATCAATTGCATTATTTTAATCAGAAAAAACCATTAAATGACGTGAATTGATCGTCAGTACAGATCAATCAATAAGGAGGGGGTGAAAGGAATGGATGTATTACTGAAGGAGGTCGAGTAAAAAACATCAACATAATCAATCGAATGTATGCTCACAGTCCCGACACGCATAACGATCAAACAGCACGCCATCCATAGCAGAACCAGTAACAGCCCCAGCGGTTGCACCGGCGACAAACCGTCCCAGTAATGCGCCAATAATTGCCCCTGTCGCTGTACCCACCACAGGCACAACTGAACCAATCGCCGCTCCCGTTCCTGCACCACTGAGTGCGCCAGCCGCTCCGCCGACAATACCTCCCGTCTTCCTGCCAATATGACGTTCACTTACACGGTCAGAGCCGCATTCCGGGCATAACGTAGTCATTTTATAATTCTCCTGATTTCAGTTCGTTAAAAAGCAAAAAGGCACCCGAACGTTAAAGTACGGATGCCTTCTTTATGTAATAGCTCATGTTTAATCTACAGGGTTATGGGGCTAACATGCAGCAGTACGTGTTATCTGGTCAGCATGGGGTTATTAAGTTTTGCATAATCAAACGGGCTAATTGTTTCCTCCCGGTTAGCATCAAGAAAATCCGCCCACCATTGCAGCATCAGTCTGCGTTCGTCGATAAACTCGGCCTTATGAATATACGCTGCGCGTACACCGTTACGCTCCTGATGGCTCATCTGACGTTCTACTGCATCTCTTGACCATAATCCCGACTCAATCAGTGAACTACAGGCCATTGTGCGAAAACCATGACAGCAGATCTCCGTCTTCGTGTCGTAGCCCATGTTTTGCAGTGCTTTATTAACCGTCCCCTCACTCATTGGCTTTTTAGCAGAGTGATCGCCAATGAAGATCAGTTCGCACTGACCGCTAACGCTCTGCACGTTCCTGAACAGCTCCAAAGCCTGGCGGCTCAGCGGAACCAGATGCGGAGTATGCATCTTCGCACCACGCTCAGAAAACTTAACGCCGGGAATAGGTTCACGCACGGGTGGAATCGTCCACATCGCTGTTTCAAAATCGACTTCCGGCCAGCGGCCAAAGCGCATTTCACTGGAACGAATAAAAAGCAGCAAATTAAGCCTGATAGCCCATTTGGTAAACTCCCTGCCCTTATATTCATCAACTCGTTTCAGAAGCTCTGAGAGGCGATTAAGCGGTAATGCAGGACGATGTTCAACCTTACCTGCCAGGATCGCGCCTGCCATATCCTGCGCCGGATTGTAGTCAATCATTCCATTCTGCACGGCGTAAGTCATGATGGCAGTGGTACGCTGCTTTAAGCGCATAGCGACTTCCAGCCGCCCAGAACGCTCAACGGCCTTGATGGGTATAAGAAGGTCTTTGGTTTTGAGATCGGCAATGTGGACCTTACCGAGTGTGGGGAAAAGATGTTCTTCAAGTCCTTTCAGAATGCGTTCACTATGCAACTCTGACCATTTCTTGTTTTCTGCGTGCCAAGCTCTGGCAACCGCTTCAAAGGTTCTGGTTTCATCCAGTTGCTTTTCCTGCTCTTCCTTTTTATGTACACGAGGGTCAATACCCGCCGCGATCAGCTTCCTAGCTTCATCACGTTTTTGACGAGCATCAGCGAGAGAAACTTCAGGGTAAACGCCCAATGCCATCAGGTGCTGTTTACCAGCAAATCGAAAGCGCATCCTCCAGTATTTAGAACCTTTTGGATGAACTAGCATAAACATGCCGTCGCCATCAGTAAGCGTGTACTCCTTCTCCTGCGGCTTTGCCGCTCGGACTTTGGTGTCTGTCAGGGCCATAGTCATGTCCTTCTATACTTGCCGTGAGTATATAAAACGTCATAGTGCTAGCTTATATACTCATTTGTATACTCACAAGCATGTTGATGTGGGTTGAATTGTATTGACCTGGGGAGAGTAGAGGATGCGGGAAAAGCCAGTAACTACGCGGGTTTTAGATACAAAAATGGACGTCAGTTGACGTCCATTGATTTAATATTGGTACCGAGGACGGGACTTGAACCCGTAAGCCCAATCGGGCACTACCACCTCAAGGTAGCGTGTCTACCAATTCCACCACCTCGGCACTACATTGCTCTGCTAATGGCAGGGTAATCCTGCCACTGATACTCTTTATCCCTTAACGAGGGATGTCGCTGCTTGGGGTCTGAGGAGCTGGTTTGGCTGGCTCAGTTTTTACCGGAGTGCTCAGGTCATCCCACTCACCGACTTTTTTGTCCTGATGTGTGCTCAGGTTACCCAGCGCCAGGCTGATAACAAAGAACAGCGCAGCTAAAATTGCTGTGGTTCGGGTCATGAAATTACCTGAACCGCCGGAACCAAATAAAGTCGCAGATGCACCAGCACCAAAAGAGGCACCCATATCAGCACCTTTACCTTGTTGCAGCATGATCAGGCCAATCAGACCGATGGCTACCAACAGGAAAATAATAAGAAGCGCTTCGTACATATTCTTGCCTTTATCCTTGCGGGATAATCCCGTGCTAAAGCTTTAACCCGTTATCGGAGTAATTCATGTTGAATGATGTCAGTTATTATACCCGACCGGAGCGGGTGTGAATACTAACTAAAGCCAGAAAGAGGTGCAAGTGCATTTTCACAGTCAACGCGTATTTGCAGAAAAAACCAACACCAGATCGAGTATTCGTATCAGTTTGTTAAGTGATATTGCCCTGAATGACAATATCTTGCCTGTTTATATCAAACTTCTCAGGTTTTTGGTCTGAGCCCTGACAGCAACAATAATTCTGATACTCAGTAGTATACTATCGTGCGGTTCTGGATGAATTTATTATCCTCAGTACCCCACTCCGCTTGCAGCCAATTGTAGTTTCTATCGAAATAGGTGTAGTACTTTTCAGCCCGACGCTTTTGCGTTGAATAAGCAATGGCCTCACCGACAATGCGTTGTAACATATCTTTATCGTTATAATCAAAGTAGTAGGTGGAAACAAAATTATTTCGACTGGTTTTGAAGTCGCGGCGAGCTAAAAAGCCCTTTGAGTTGTAATAATACTTTTTAACCGTATATTTTTTAGCACTCTCATATCCGGCTTTTTGTTTTTCAACCACCTCGCTCAATTGAGCATTCTCGTTATAAACATACTCACGAATCCATTCGCTATTCATTAATTCGCTGCGAACAATTCGCCCCTGGCGGTCACTCAAATAGCGGACAATGACTTTACCTACATCCGACTCCTTACCATCCATCAACCACTTAATACACTTTATCCAGTGGCCTTCTTTGTTCTTATAGATCTTAGTCACTGATTCACCACGTCGATTTTTTTCGTGTCGTTCAAAAGCGGCCAGATTGCCTGAAATATCGTAATCAATCCAGCTGGTACTTACCCACTCACCATTTTGGTGAGTAACTTCTTCCAGTTTTTTTACCCGATAATCAGGGGGAAATATAGAGTGGCTGGCATTCTCAGTTAATACCAAATTTGCAGAGAAAATAGCATTCTCTTTTGTGGTTAAACTGTTATAAGAGGTCAAAGCGTATGAAAAAGGAGAGAGGATAAATGCGACTATCGCTGTAAAAAAAGAGAGGGTAAAAAAACGCGCTGTCATCATGGCTATCCTGCGGTTGTTACTGTAATTCCGTTGCGCTGGATTCTACCATTGGAAAATAGTTTCTTACAATGACTATAAATGATGTAAATTAATTTAGAATTAATTCTTAATGAGTGTCTCAAACTCCTCTTCAGTTCCATTAAACGTGTTGAGATCGACAACAGTTTCAATTCCGTCTAAACGCCCCCGATTCGCATATTGCCAGAACAATCAGGAACGCTGATCTTTTAAGGCCGGACGACGATATATGTTTCTAATCCAAAGTGGATTTTGCTCAAATCTTCCGACCAGAAAGTCGTCAAAGAACTCTTGAGTCACATACAAAATGGGCTTTTTTTGATAAAAAACGTCAAGCCGTTCAATAAGTACGGCTATTTCCGCCAATACTTGCTCTTTTCCCGTGGTTAACTGGCAATTACCGCCATATTCCAAATCAATTACCGGAGGTAGCATATTCGCTACCTTTGGTACGGTTTCAATAAAATTGATCGCCTGCTCTTCCCCGGATCTGCAAAAGGTAAAAAAATGATAGGCTCCCACCACAAATCCTTGTTCACCAGCATGTTGCCAGTTGGAGGTGAAAGACTTGTCTTTAAAGTCACCACCTTCCGTTGCTTTGATAAAAACAAAACGCACTCTTTCCTTATCTAACTGTTGCCAGCTAATTTCATTCTGATGATGGGATACATCAATCCCCTGAACCGGATACTCAGTAAGCGATGGATAATTAAATCTGATATAACCGCTATACAATCCATATATAAGCAGTGATCCAACAAGGATTAAGCCTAAAAAAATGATGAATGCTTTATTGATTAGCTTATACATGGGTATGTGGCGTCCTTGCTTACAACGGCCCGTTTATAGTTAAACAAAGGGCGGAAGTATTTCCGCCCTTTACATCAACTCAGTATCTAAAAAACAAATTAGCCTGCAGCTTTTACTGCATCCGCAATACGGTTAGCCAATCTCAGAACTTCTTCATCGTTCTCGCCTTCTACCATCACGCGAATTAATGGCTCAGTTCCTGATTTACGTAACAATACCCGGCCACGACCTTCCAGCTCTTTTTCTACTTCAGCAGTTACATTCATTACTGTTTCATTAGCCAGCGGATCGTGTTGTCCGGCAAAACGCACGTTAACCAACACCTGAGGTAACAGCTTCATACCGCTACATAAATCATGCAGAGACATGTGATTGCGCACCATGGCTGCCAGTACCTGCAATGCGGCAACGATGCCGTCTCCGGTGGTTGTCTTGTCTAACAGAATAACGTGACCTGAATTTTCAGCGCCAATAGTCCAGCCAAGCTCCAGCATTTTTTCCAGCACATAGCGGT
This sequence comes from Limnobaculum allomyrinae, assembly GCF_016649425.1. GTDB lineage: Bacteria > Pseudomonadota > Gammaproteobacteria > Enterobacterales > Enterobacteriaceae > Limnobaculum > Limnobaculum allomyrinae. The sequence continues at coordinate 106,646 of NZ_JADRCR010000005.1, read as the reverse complement.
CGCCCACTTTCGCTCTGGTAAATGGAATGCCCAGTTGCTTTAACGCCAGCTCCAAACCAATATTGCTCATCAGCGTGCCAACAGCACCACCTTTAAGCTGGCCCTGACGTAAAGATTCACGAGCGATGATATACATAATCTGATCGCCATCGACTTTATTGCCCTGATGGTCAACCATAATTACCCGATCGCCGTCGCCATCGAACGCAATACCCAAGTGCGCCTTTTCAGCCACAACACGCTCTTGCAGCAGACGGACATCCGTTGCGCCGCATTTTTCGTTAATGTTCATACCATCGGGATCGCAACCGATAGTAATGACATTAGCACCCAGCTCACGCAGCACGCTCGGTGCGATGTGATAAGTTGCGCCATTTGCACAATCGACCACAATCTTCAGTTCACTCAGGCTAAGTTCGCTTGGAAAACCACCTTTGCAAAACTCAATGTAACGACCGGCAGCATCATTAATACGGCTGGCTTTACCCAGTTCAGCAGACTCAACACAAGTCAGTGGTTTTTCCATTTCGGCTTCAATGGCTTCTTCAACTTCATCCGGCAGTTTTGTACCGTCAATAGAGAAGAACTTGATACCGTTATCGTAATAAGGATTATGAGAAGCTGAAATAACAATACCAGCTTCCGCACGGAAGGTTCGGGTCAGATAAGCAACTGCCGGTGTTGGCATTGGGCCAGTAAACGAAGCAGAAAGCCCCGCAGCGGCCAAACCAGCCTCCAGAGCTGACTCCAGCATATAGCCAGAAATACGCGTATCTTTACCGATAATTATTTTACGCGAACCGTGGCGAGCTAAAACTTTACCAGCTGCCCAACCTAGCTTAAGCACAAACTCAGGCGTAATTGGATGATCGCCCACTTTGCCCCGAATACCATCTGTACCAAAATACTTACGATCGCCGCTCATGTTATCTCTATTCCTTAGCAGAAAGTGTTGCTTCAACAATTCGCATTGCTTCAGCGGTTTCTTTTACGTCGTGAACACGAATAATTTGTGCCCCCTGCATCGCGGCGATTGTTGCACAGGCTATGCTGCCAATAACCCGCTGATCGGGAGGAACATTTAATAATTGCCCAACCATCGATTTTCTCGACATTCCAACCAGAAGAGGAAGGCCAAAATGGTGAAAATCTGACAGATGAGCCAATAACTGGTAATTGTGCCTCAAATTCTTGCCAAAACCGAACCCCGGGTCGAGCAATATCTTCTCTCTGTCCATACCGGCGTTAACACAGCGGGTAATGTGCTCAGTAAAAAAGTCATCAACTTCAGACACTACATTGGTATATTGCGGTTCATGTTGCATGGTTCTGGGCATCCCCTGCATATGCATCAGGCATACGGGCAGCCCGGACTCAATGGCAACTTCTAACGCCCCCGGTTCTTGTAGCGCCCGGATGTCATTAATCAGATGAACGCCGACCCGGTGAGATTCTCTCATAACTTCGGGCTTATAAGTATCTACAGATACCCATACTTCAAAATTTTTTGCTATAGCTTCCGCAACCGGAATAACCCGCTCAAGTTCTTCATCCGTTGGAACTTCGTCTGCTCCGGGGCGAGTCGACTCACCACCAATATCAATAATGGTTGCCCCAGCCTGAATCATCTCATTGGCATGGCGCAGGGCATTTTCTATCTGGCGGTAACGACCTCCGTCAGAAAAGGAGTCAGGCGTTACGTTGAGAATTCCCATCACCTGAGGGTAATTGAGATCTAACGTTAATCCCCTACTTTCTAACTTCATGATGAATTCCTTAAGACTTGATAAGACATGACTATCGTGCGGATACCTACTCGAAGATAAGTGAGTAGATACTTACAAATTTAATAAGACGATCAGAATATACCAGAACAGAGGCAGGGATGAACATTCCGTTCAAATTCCCTGCCTTAAGAAATGAAAATAGTTAACCGGTAATTTTTAAGCTCTCAGCAATCTTTCTGAACTCTGGCAAGTATTGTTCACTTTGTTCAGCCTTAACAAGGCCTTTAATCACGTAGTAAGTGCCATCAGATTCCACAATCAGCTGATAGACCTTCATTGGTTCGTGATTCTTTGCATTCTCTGCATTAGCCAATAACTCAACGCCATGATGACCGTTTATATCGACGGATTTAATACTCTCTTTCTGCACGGCAATTTCTATCAGAGAAGCCGTATTCATCATATGCTTTTCACTGAAAGCCACCAAATCGCCAATCGCTACTTTGCTATACGATGAAGCAATGACCATCATTGGTTGAACCCCAGCGGCTGCAGGAGCCGCATCGCCAGACAGGCTTAATATCAGCATATTATTAACCCGGCGAATAATCTTAAGATTATCGGACTCCTGAACCGAGTAGCCCAGCGCATCCAGATTCAGTTTGCCTTCTTCTTCCTTTGCAAGATCCATACTAATCAATGAACGCTTAATAGCATCACCCAGTTTAGCCTCTTCCGCTGCAGGATAAGTACCCACTAACATCAGTGAACGCTTGCTGTCTCCCTGAAGTAATATCCATTTATTGAACTGTTGATTATTGGCTGTCTGGCCAATTTTATATAACCATACTTTACCTTCATGGCTAGTGGCTTCTTCAGTTCCCAGCAGGCGAACGCCTTCTGTTTTCATCAAATCGGGGATAAATGCATGTTTAATCTCTTCCAAAGGGGCAGGCATTTCATTAACCATAATAGATGCGCCTGCTGTTTCATTCATATACCCGGTAAACTGTTTGGATAATGAAAAACCAGCCGGTGGTTCAATAGAAACTGAAGTGCCAGGAATACGTTCTGCAGCCTGAGCCACACTAAGTAAATTGCAACCAGCCAACAATACAGCTGCCATTAATCGAAACATCTTCATCGTTATAATTTCACTCCATAAAATCAAAATCATCCCTTGAATAGCACCGTGGCAGCCAAAGGTGTGTTTAGACCACTGTAAAAGCACCTGACAATAGCACACATCAAAAAGGATGTTACATCCCGGATTAATATTTTTGAGATAAAAAAACGGCTCCCGTTTGGAAGCCGTTATCATTTATTTGTACAAATTAAACCGCTGGTTTGTCACTTGGTTCATCAGTCTTGCTGAATTCCGGTGACGCTGGCTTTTCTTCTGGCGTTACCGGTGGTTGAGTATTGCTGGCCGGTGGCTTAGTTCCACCGCTCTGTGCATCATCCCAACCCGCTGGAGCGCGAACTTCACGACGAGCCATCAAATCATCAATTTGCGGAGCATCGATGGTTTCGTACTTCATCAACGCATCTTTCATCGCATGCATAATGTCCATATTGGCTTCCAGGATTTCTCTGGCACGCTGATAGTTACGTTCAATCAGCAGCTTAACTTCCTGGTCGATAATACGTGCAGTTTCATCAGACATATGTTTGGTTTTCGATACTGAACGACCTAAGAAAACCTCGCCCTCTTCTTCTGCATACAACAGAGGCCCTAATTTTTCAGAGAAGCCCCACTGAGTCACCATGTTACGGGCGATCGAGGTAGCAACTTTAATATCGTTAGAAGCGCCGGTAGACACTTTTGCCGGCCCATAAATCAGTTCTTCAGCTAAACGACCGCCATAGAGTGTTGATATACGGCTTTCCAGCTTCTGACGGTTCTCACTGATAGCATCGCCTTCCGGTAAGAAGAACGTCACGCCCAGCGCACGACCGCGAGGGATAATGGTAACTTTATGCACGGGATCGTGTTCCGGTACTAAGCGACCAATAATCGCATGTCCTGCTTCATGGTATGCCGTAGACTCTTTCTGCTCTTCGGTCATCACTAAAGAACGACGCTCAGCACCCATCATGATCTTATCTTTGGCTTTTTCAAACTCAACCATCGATACCACACGTTTATTAGTACGTGCAGCGAACAGAGCAGCTTCGTTAACCAGGTTAGCCAAATCTGCACCAGAGAAGCCCGGAGTACCACGAGCGATTACAGACTCATCCACATCCGGAGATACCGGTACGCGGCGCATATGCACCTTCAGAATTTGTGCACGACCACGAACATCTGGCAGACCAACAACAACCTGACGGTCAAAACGGCCCGGACGCAGTAACGCAGGGTCAAGAACATCCGGACGGTTGGTTGCAGCAATGACGATAACGCCTTCGTTGCCTTCAAAACCATCCATCTCAACCAGCATTTGGTTCAGCGTTTGTTCACGTTCATCGTGACCACCACCTAAACCAGCGCCACGCTGACGACCTACCGCATCGATCTCATCGATGAAGATAATACAAGGTGCAGCTTTCTTCGCCTGTTCGAACATGTCACGAACACGAGAAGCACCCACACCAACAAACATTTCTACGAAGTCAGAACCCGAGATAGTAAAGAATGGCACTTTCGCCTCACCGGCAATCGCTTTTGCCAATAAGGTTTTACCGGTACCCGGAGGCCCTACCATCAGAATACCTTTTGGAATCTTACCACCCAGCTTCTGGAAACGGCTCGGATCTCTCAGGAATTCCACTAACTCGCTGACATCTTCTTTCGCTTCATCACAACCTGCGACATCAGCGAAAGTGGTTTTAATTTGCTCTTCCGTTAGCATGCGCGCCTTGCTCTTACCAAAGGACATCGCACCTTTACCACCACCGCCTTGCATCTGACGCATAAAGAAGATCCATACGCCAATCAACAGCAGCATTGGGAACCAGGAAATAAATACCTGTTGCAGGAATCCTGGTTGCTCCGGTGGTTCACCAACGGTTTTAACATTATTTTTCAGCAGAAGACTCAGCAGCAGAGGATCTTCTGTTGGCATGTATGTTGTATGAGACGCGTTATCTGGCTGCGTTTTATACTGAATTTCACGTCCACTTATCCGAGCTTCGCTGACCTGATTATTACTAACCTGCGTCATGAACGTCGAATAATCAATTCGGCGTCCACCCGACTCACTAGGCCCGAAGCTCTGAAATACGGTCATCAGCACAACGGCGATGACTAACCAGAGAATTAGGTTCTTTGCCATATCACTCAAGGAATTAACCTCATATTACAATGGTGTTAACAATACGCGTTAGGGTACTATAGTTTGCGCCCAGTCGCTACAATGTATACTTCACGTGAACGAGACCGTGAAGCATCGGGCTTACGGATCTTCACTGTTTTAAACAGGGCCCGGATTTCTCGTAAATACTCATCAAATCCATCCCCCTGAAAGACCTTAACCACAAAACTTCCACCTGGTGCTAGCACGTCTTTACACATGTCTAACGCCAATTCAACCAGATACATCGCCCGGGGAATATCAACGGCAGGAGTACCGCTCATATTTGGCGCCATATCAGACATAACTACCTGAACTTTACTGTCACCGACGCGCTCAAGCAAAGCCTTTAGCACCATCTCATCACGAAAGTCGCCCTGAAGGAAATCGACTCCGGCAATTGGATCCATCGGTAAAATATCACACGCAATTACTCTACCTATGTTACCAATCTGTGTCACAACATATTGCGACCAGCCACCAGGAGCTGCACCTAAATCAACGACCGTCATACCCGGTTTAAACAGTTTGTCTGCTTGCTGTATTTCATCTAGTTTAAACCATGCGCGGGAACGTAGCCCCTTTTTCTGCGCCTGTTGTACATATTTGTCGTTAAAGTGTTCTTGTAACCAGCGCGTTGAGCTGGCCGAACGCTTTTTATTACCCATGTGGTATTCCAACCATAACTTAATATCAGGTTTTACACCAAACCTTGGTGATAACTATCAGATGGCGGTAGAATACACCGTTTTCAACCCCCAACCCCAAACTGACGTAAAGAAAATGAATCTATCTAACAAGCAAAAACAGCACCTTAAAGGCCTAGCGCACCCGTTAAAGCCGGTTGTCATGGTAGGTGCAAGCGGTCTCACTGAAGGCGTTCTCGCTGAAGTTGAGCATGCTTTAGAGCATCATGAACTCATCAAAGTAAAGATATCAACAGAAGATCGTGAAACTAAACAATTGATTGCAGACGCGATCGCTCGTGAAACTGGCGCTAACAATGTGCAGGTGATTGGTAGTGTTTTAGTGCTCTATCGAGCCAGTAAAGACAAAAAAATCAGCCTGCCACGTTAAGTTTGATGAAAAAAGGTGATAATTGTCGCCTTTTTTCATTTCTTTACACTCGGTCAAATAACAACCGGTATAAATTCGGTTGGTGACTAAAGGTATTCGACGTTCAGAATTTCAAATTCGATATCACCACCGGGTGCTTTAATCACAACAACATCATCGGCTTCTTTACCAATCAGACCACGAGCCATCGGCGAGTTAATTGAGATCAGATTTTGTTTAAAATCAGCCTCATCATCACCAACAATCCGATAAACAACCTCTTCTTCTGTTTCCAGATTCATCACTTTAACTGTCGCACCAAAAATCACCCGGCCGGTATAAGGCATCTTGGTAATATCAATGACTTGTGCATTAGACAGTTTAGCTTCAATCTCCTGAATTCGCCCTTCACAGAAACCTTGCTGCTCACGTGCTGCATGGTATTCTGCGTTCTCTTTCAGGTCGCCGTGGGCTCTTGCCTCAGCAATATCAGCAATAATTTTTGGTCGACGTACACCTTTTAAGTATTCGAGCTCTTCGCGCAGCCTTTCTGCACCCAGTAACGTCATTGGAATTTGTCGCATACTCTTATATCCCTCTCAAATCACTTGTCACGCTCAAATAATCAGTGATTTATATAATAATCAACCTATAGCAGTCGGTGACTCCCACTGCTTTTATAAGCAAAAAACGCCCGGTCCGGTATAACTTCGCCAGACCAAACGAGATGTCATAGATAAATGCCATTTTACCTTAGAGTTGCATTGGGGTCATCGTTTACTTTTATTCTTCCGCTGGCATTCGATAAAGTCGTGATAACAACAAGGGTATAAATTAGCCGCTCAAATAATGGTACACTACTCTTTAAACGGACGTTTGCCTGAGCGTATCACTGATTTATTGATATCAAACTGCGTTGGGTAATCATTTTTTTATGCAGAAAAGCAGGTCATTTTTCACTATGCGCTTATTGAAAGTTTTCAGCGGAATTGCCTGTTCACTGGTTATTACTGGTGCACAAGCCACTCAAATAGAACAATACACTCAACTCTTACCTGAAGGTGCCAATCTTTCATTGATGGTACAGAAGGTTGGTGCATCAACACCATCTATCGATTATCAGGACAAACAGCTGACATTACCGGCCAGTACCCAAAAAGTCGTCACAGCACTGGCGGCACTGTTACAGTTGGGTGCTGATTATCGTTTCACAACGACTATTGAAGGCTCTGGTTCAGTCAGTAATGGCACATTGAATGGTGATTTAATTGTTCGTTTTAGTGGCGATCCTACGCTGAAAAGTCAGCAAGTACGCGCAATGATTCAATCTCTTAAGCAGCAAGGAATTCGCCAGGTATCCGGTAGTCTGGTAATCGACACCTCAGTATTTGCCAGCCATGACAAAGCCCCCGGATGGTCGTGGAATGATATGACCCAGTGTTTCAGTGCGCCACCATCAGCCGCTATTATTGATAAAAACTGTTTTTCTGTCGCATTACAAACCGCTAAACAGGAAGGTGGCATAGCTTCAGTACAGGTTGCATCTTACTTCCCGGTTCAGGTCAGCAGTCAGGTGCGTTCTTATTCAAGAAACTCTCCTAATGCTCGTTTCTGTGAATTTGATGTTACCGCCGGTGAAAACCTGCGTTATACCCTGACAGGCTGTCTGACTCAGCAAGATAAGCCGATTACTTTGTCATTCGCCGTTCAGGATGGTAATGAATATGCGGCTCAAATTGTGAAAAATGAGCTGAGACAGGCAGGTATCCAAATTGGTAACGCCATTCGCTACCAAACCACTCGCACTGGCTCAGGTAAAGTATTAGCCCAAAATCAGTCTGCTCCTCTGCATGACCTGTTAAAAGTGATGTTGAAAAGTTCAGACAATATGATTGCTGATACGGTTTTCCGCACTATGGGTAATAAACAATACGACTTGCCGGGAACCTGGCGTTCTGGCTCCAGCGCAGTTCGGTTAGTATTGCGTCAGCAAGCGGGAATCGATATTGGTAATACGGTGATTGCCGACGGTTCTGGCTTATCGCGCCATAATCTGATTTCTGCTGACACCATGATGCAAGTTCTACAGTACATTGCCCGCAACGATAGCCAATTGGATTTTATATCTATGTTGCCTACCGCAGGTCAGGATGGAACCTTACGCGCACGCAGCGGTTTTAAAGAGGCGGGTTTAGAAGGCAAAGTATCAGCTAAAACAGGGGCATTGCAGGGCGTTTATAATCTGGCCGGATTTATGACAACAGCCAGTGGCGAAAAAGTCGCTTTTGTTCAATTCCTTTCCAGTTATGCCATGTCACCGCAAGATCGTTCTGGCCGCAAAGCTACGCTGGCAAACTTTGAGAGTACGCTATACCGGGATCTGTACAACAGCAACTAATCGATGCTTTAGTAAAGTTAATCCGCCTGCTTTATACGTAATCAGGCGGATAGCTTTAATTTTCTTCCATAAACTCTTCTAATACCCAAACGCTAACGCTGCTGGCATTAACTGGAAATACGCCTTTCCCCTGCTCATCAGTTACTACCGTATCCTGACGAATACCGAGATAATCGCGATACTGCTTATTGGCTAATTCCTCACCCAGTTCTATTAACTTGCTGTTTTCCGCATCATTCGACAACACGACAACACAACCCGGTTCTTCCGCCGTTCCCTCCCGAACAAATGCAATACAGTTCGGAGAATCAAAATAATCTGTCTGCTGACCATTAGCAAAGCGTTGACGGGCGCGAATCAACAAAGGAAGCTCACGAATGGCCGGCATCTCTACCCGACACATTTTTCCGTCATGCCCCTTATCACGGTAGCTGGCACCAAACAGATCGGGATAGAAAATACAAGGAACGCCCTGCTCTCGTAATAAAATCAACGAATAGGCTAATGGCTTAAACCAGGGTTCAACCGGCGTTTCTAACGCTTGTAACGGCTGGGTATCATGGTTGGCAACCAAAGTGACAGAATGTGTTGCATCCACTGCTGTTAATGTATCGGCAAAAATTTTACTGAGGTCGAACGCTTTACCCTGTTGCGATGCATGATGAAAATTAAGATGCAATGGCGCATCAAACAGCATCAGTTTATCGTCAACCAATTCCAGATAATTCTGTAACGTAGCCAGATCGTGAGACCAATACTCCGCCACAGTAAATAAATCGCGCTGAACCGTACCTCGGGCATGATCGAGCCATTGCTTAAAAAACCATGCCGGAATGTGTTTAACCGCATCTAAGCGAAAACCATCGCTGGGAACCGTGTCCATCAACCAGGTAACCCAGCGTTTAAGCTCCTCCATGACCGCTGGATTACGGAACTCAATATTGGCTCCCATCAGATAGTCATAGTTGCCATTTTCACTGTCGACTTCATCGACCCATCCATCGTCAGTATAATCATTAACGATTTTGAAGATCCCTTCTTCTCTGGGCTCGTCAAGGTAGTCCACGCCGTTAAAACTGTGGAAGTCCCATACATATTCTGAATAAGTATTTTTTCTACCGGGAAATGTAAATCGGGTATAAGCCTTCGCCTCAATGACGTCATCAGAGATAATGTTCCGATCGTCAGGGTCAACCCGGGAAACTTTTATCTGTTCAGTTTCATCAGCGCCGATCTTATGGTTTAACACCACATCCAGATACACTTCCAGACCATTCTCTTTCAGTGTATTAACGGCTTTAAGTAGCCCTTCTTTATCGCCATATTTGGTTGCCCGGCTGCCCTTTTGTTCAAACTCACCTAAATCGAACAGGTCATAACTATCATAGCCGACCGAGTAGCCACCCGAAGCGCCCTTATAAGGCGGAGGCAACCATACGGCTGTAATTCCCAACTCTGCCAGTTCCGGAGCTCGCTCCGTAGCTTCTGGCCACAATTTGCCCCCATCCGGATAATACCAGTGGAAAAATTGTAATAAGGTCGCTTTCTTCATAGCATTTCGATTCCCCGATTTATAAAGGTACAGCCAAATCATAGAATCGATTTAGCAAATGGCTGTTTAAACCATAGACAATTTTAGTTCAGATGTAAAAAAGGCTACCGTAACAGGTAGCCTTTTATGCGTTTAAGATGGGCTTAATCAGCGCTCATAGACGATTTCAACACCATCATCATCTTCTTCATCCCAATCGTCATCATCCCAGTCTTCCTCATCAACATGTGGTTCTGGTTCTTCCAATTGGGTTCGGTGATAATCATCCCACATGAATTCGACTTTTTCAGGTGACTTCTCTTCAATCGCCATAGTCTTAGGATGAGCGTTCAGGAATGACATAACATCCCAACAAAGAGCCGTCGTACCTTCGCGATTAGCGGCAGAGATCAGATAATATTTACCTTCCCAACCCAGGGCATCTGCAATAGTTTTAGCTCTTTGTTGTGCTTCTTCTTCGTCGACCAGATCCACTTTATTAAAGACTAACCAACGCGGCTTATCAGCCAGATTTTCACTGTACTGATTTAGCTCATTCACAATAACGTGAGCATTTTCTACCGGATCTGACTCATCAATTGGTGCAATATCGATCAGGTGTAACAATACCCGACAGCGCTCAAGATGCTTAAGGAAGCGAATGCCTAAGCCAGCACCATCAGAAGCGCCTTCAATCAAGCCGGGAATATCCGCTACAACAAAGCTCTGCTCGCTGTCCATACGCACTACACCCAGACTAGGTACTAGTGTGGTAAATGGATAATCAGCAACTTTAGGCTTAGCGGCTGAAACTGCACGAATAAATGTCGATTTACCGGCATTCGGTAGCCCTAACATTCCTACGTCAGCTAGCAGCAGCAGCTCCAATAGTAATTCACGCTTATCACCTGGAGTACCACTGGTCTTTTGGCGCGGGGTTCGGTTAACCGAAGATTTAAAACGCAGGTTGCCCAAACCGTGGAAACCACCTTTGGCTACCATCAGTTTTTGCCCATGACGTGTTAAATCACCCAGCACTTCACCCGTTCCCTGATCCAGAATACGTGTACCGACAGGCACTTTAATCGTGATATCAGAACCTCTGCGACCGGTACAAGCTTTGCTTTGACCATTCTGCCCACGCTCAGCACGGAATGATTTTTCAAAACGATAGTCAATCAGTGTGTTCAGGTTTTCATCAGCAATCATGAAAACGTCGCCGCCGTCGCCGCCGTCGCCGCCGTCCGGCCCGCCTTTAGGAATATATTTTTCACGGCGGAAACTGACACAACCATTACCACCATCGCCTGCTTCAACGCGAATGACGGCTTCATCAACGAATTTCATTCACTGTCTCCGTAATTTATCTGTTTAGTTTACCCGCACACTTTTCCGTCAACATGCTAGGCCTGTCTGATGTATAAAAATGTATTATTTCAGGGGTAAACTGGTGTTTTTCTCTGACCGCCGGAGAAATAATCGATGACCCGCAGCGGAAAACATGGCGCCCATTACCACAATGAATGCGCCGCTATATCCAAGTATATTTAGCACGGTGCTGGAGAACATATCCGGCCACATCAACGCTAATAAATCAGAAAATAATAAAGTAAACAGCGGTGTCAGGGTGATCAATGCGCTCACCTGAGCCACTTGCCAGCGCGCCATGGCTTCTCCCAGCGCACCGTAAGCAACCAGCGTGTTTAAACCACAAAAGGCTAAACAGGCTAGTTGCCAACTATTCAGTTGATAAACCTCCGACGGATCCGCCAACGGAGTCACAAAAATAGTGCTCAACACATAGAGTAAAAACAGGATTTGAGAGGCTGATAGCCTACGCTGCAATACCTTCTGCGCTACGCCATAACTCACCCAAACCAGAGATGCACACACGCCTAATAAAACACCGCGGGTGTAATCCGTCAGACGAGTAAAAATCTCAATCAAGTTTGTATTAAAAAACAGTATCAAACCCACAATCAGCATCACTGCACCAATAATTTGAGTGACCCGCATATTCTCTTTAAGAATCAGCACACTGGCAAATAGCATTCCTACAGGAGAAAGCTGCCCTATTACCTGTGAAGCAGTTGGACTCAAATACTGTAACGCCGAACTAAAAAAAACAAAGTTAGCCGCCAGCCCCACCGCTGCAATAAGCAGCAATATCAACCAACGGGGACGACGAAATAAACCTAAACGAGGTAACTTACGCTGCATCATTAATATCAAGCCTAATCCAACAGCCGAAATTAAAAAGCGATACCATACCAACGTATAAGGTGTCATCACCGGAAGAACTTGTTTCATCGCGATAGGCACCACACCCCATAACACGGCGGTGATCAGGGCAAACGTTATGCCTAATGCCATACTCTGCTTAACTTGCGACATTTCTTTCCGGAAGCTCCAGAGCAGCGCTTCTGCTCTTAACTGTACCTAACTGATGGGCGTTCGATCTTTTTTCAGGTTCGAGCTTTAACTAATCGAACCTTCGCCAGTTACTTTAATCGTCCCTATAAAGTAACACATTTTGAAAATAAAAAGCCCCGCAATAATCATTGCAGGGCCTGGATCTCTTTGGCTATCGGAAAATTATTCAGCAACGATGCTTATAAATTTACGATTTTTTGGGCCTTTTACTTCAAATTTGACTTTACCGTCAATTAAAGCAAACAGGGTGTGGTCGCGACCACAACCAACATTGGTACCCGCGTGGAATTTAGTACCACGTTGACGAACCAGAATGTTACCTGCCAGAATTGATTCACCGCCGAAACGTTTTACGCCCAGACGTTTACTTTCAGAATCGCGGCCATTTCGTGAGGAACCGCCAGCCTTTTTATGTGCCATTTATCCGCTCTCCTACTTAAGCGCTGATACCAGTGATTTTAACATCAGTAAACCACTGACGGTGGCCCTGCTGCTTACGGTAGTGTTTACGACGACGGAACTTAACGATTTTAACTTTATCGCCACGACCGTGCGCCACAACTTCTGCTTTAATTTTGCTGCCGTCTACGAATGGAACGCCGATTTTAACGTCGTCACCATTAGCAATCATCATCACTTGATCAAACTCAATAGTTTCACCAGTTGCGATGTCCAGCTTTTCCAAGCGAACAGTTTGACCTTCGCTTACTCGGTGTTGTTTACCACCACTTTGGAAAACCGCGTACATATTAACTCCGCATTTCCGCACACCCACTTCCAGCTAAATATAGTGTTATTAGAGTGCGCTATAAAATATTCACAATAGGGCGCGAATTCTACGCAAAAAACTTACCGTTTACAAGCTCAGAATAAGAGAAGAATCAGAAGAAAATAAATAAGCACTTTTAATGGCGTTCATCTATGCTATTTTTCGAGTACAATCTCCCCGACCCTGCGTTCATTTTGCTGCGCTAGTGGATGGCTCTTACTATCAAAATCATAATATTATAATTTGACGCTATGAATATTGAAAAAATCACCCAGTTAGCAGAAAAGGACATGGCGGCAGTTAATGCCGCAATACTTGCCCAGTTGGATTCCGATGTTGTTTTGATCAATCAACTGGGCCACTACATCATCAGCGGCGGTGGAAAACGCATTCGGCCCATGATTGCTGTTCTCGCTGCCCGGGCACTGGGTTACCAGGGGGATGGGCATATTACTTCCGCGGCTTTAATCGAGTTCATTCATACCGCGACGTTACTTCATGATGATGTGGTTGATGAATCCGACCTTCGTAGAGGAAAAGCCACAGCCAATGCTGCATTTGGTAATGCTGCCAGCGTGTTAGTAGGTGATTTTATCTATACCCGCTCTTTCCAGATGATGACCAGCCTCGGTTCATTAGAGATTTTAAAACTGATGTCATCAGCGACTAACGTCATTGCTGAAGGCGAAGTCATGCAATTGATGAACTGTAACGATCCTGATATTACTGAAGAAAATTATATGCAGGTGATTTACAGCAAAACGGCACGACTTTTTGAAGCTGCCGCACAGGCTTCAGCAATACTTGCAGGTGCCACACCAGAACAGGAAAAAGCGCTACAAGACTATGGTCGTTATATTGGTACCGCATTCCAACTGATTGATGACCTGCTGGATTACAGCGCGGATGGTTCAAAACTGGGTAAAAACCTGGGAGATGACCTGAATGAAGGTAAACCAACATTACCATTGCTTCACGCTATGCGTAATGGCTCAACTGAAAGCGCGGCTCAAATTCGTGAAGCGATTGAACAAGGAAACGGACGCCATTTACTGGAGTCTGTCCTTGAGACAATGAATCAATGCGGTTCACTGACTTATACACAGCAGCGTGCAGAAGAAGAAGCGGGTAAAGCAATTGCCGCCTTAGCCTGTTTACCAGATACGCCTTATAAAACAGCATTAGAATCACTGGCTCGTTTGTCTGTACATCGGGATACCTAGAAATTCGACGTCTGTTTACCTTAACTATTCACAGAGCTGATATAATTTAACGCTTATATCAGCTCTGTGAAGCATCATCACTACCGTCACCCCAATTAATTTTCGCCATTAATCCGGCAATGCCTTGCCTCATAATCAAAGAGATAATTTTCTCTCGTTCTGCCTCAGTTAGTTGGTGAAACGCACTTGTCCAAACGGCTAATAAATCATTAGTAATAGCATCAAATTGCACTCCATTCTTTTTAGCCTGCAGTGCAATTTGAACCTTTTCAGGGATACTATTGATATGATATTCCAAAGCCTTTCCCTGTACGCCAGTGCGTTTACGGCTTTCCCACTTCTCCCGATGGGCTTTTTGATTGATGCCCTGAATGGTACCGGGTAATCCAGCAACGCCAGTCAATTCTCTGGTCGAAAACCATTCTTTTTTCATTGCACCATCCAATACAAAAGTGCTAAATCAGCAAACTTCTTCTACTTCAGCAGGCTCAACGGTAAACATATTAACTTTATCCATTAATCCTGAAATACCATGACGAACAATCAAAGAGATGATTTTTTCACGCTCAGTCGACGTTAGTTGGTTATATGCTGTTACCCAAATGGCAAAAGGATCATTAACCATCGCACTATACTTTGCCCCTTCTTCATGGCTGCGAAGTACAATCCTGACTTTATCTGGAATGCTATCAATGTGGTATTCAAGAGCTTTACCCTGCACGCCAGTACGTTTGCGACTTTTCCATTGCTCACGACGTGCTTTTTGATTAATTCCCTGAATGGTTGAGGGTAACCCAGCTATTCCAGTTAACTCACTTGTTGAAAACCATTCTTTTTTCATAAAACACCATCCCTTTATTCCAATATTCCTACTGGTTCCAGTTACTTCTTACGCTCCTGAAAAAACAAACAATAAAGAAGTAAACAAATCCATATCTCTGATAATTTTCAATCAGAGTATATAAACAAGTAAGTAGTTTATGTTAGTTGATTAAATAAAAGAATAGTTTATTTAGTACAGCACCCCTGTCTTTTAATACAGGAAAATGAGTTGCAGAAATGCATCTCATGCGTTGTGATGAATAATTTAAGCAATTGATAAATAAAATTATATTAACTATAAGTAGTGTTTTTACAATATTGTTGGAGAAAATGGGATATTAAAGTTATTTAAAAACAATTTAATTGATTCAATAAATTATTTTTAATAAACAAGTTAAGAAAATAAAAAAAACATTCGATTTAATTTTGTTAAAAAACAAGCTACTGAATCATATAAACCGCCAACCATAATAAAAAACACCCTATTCAATAAAAATAAATCATTTGAATTATATTAAGAAATTTGTTGATATAAATTTTACTAAAAAATAAAAATGGTTAATAAATATTGTGTTATCTATCCCTTATAAACAACAAGTTTATACTGACTTTAAAAGGAGACATTAAATGATTTCAAGGAAAGAGGATTGGCATTCTGCAGATATCATTGCCGCCTTACGTAAAAGAGGCACGACATTAGCAGCTTTATCACGCCATTCCGGTTTAAGTTCATCCACTTTAGCCAATGCGCTCGTGCGTCCATGGCCCAAGGGAGAAAGGATTATTGCAGAAGCGTTGGAAAAACACCCTTCTGAAATTTGGCCCAGCCGATACTTAAGGATAAAAAACAATCGATTACTTTCTGGTGAACAAGAACACACCCGATAGTAATAAAAGCGACCTTAAATGAAAAACCGCTAGCGAAACTGTTTCGATAGCGGTCTGATATCACTTAATTCTAAGAGGACATTATCCCTGAATGAATTTTTCACCCAGTTCAATATCTTTGTGCAGTACATCCAGCATTGAATCCAGCGCTTTTTGTTCAAATGCGCTTAATGTACCGATCTCTTTTCTGCTCTCGATACCGTTTTTACCTAATACCAACGGCTGAGCGAAGAAACGTGCATACTTACCATCACCTTCGACATAAGCACATTCAACCACACCTTGTTCGCCCTGTAATCCGCGCAGCAGTGACAACGCAAAACGTGCCGCTGCCTGCCCCATTGACAGGGTTGCCGATCCGCCACCGGCTTTAGCCTCAACGACTTCTGTACCTGCATTTTGAATACGTTTAGTCAGAGACTCGATTTCAGCATCGGTAAAGCTTACACCAGGAATTTGTGACAACAGAGGTAGAATAGTTACCCCGGAGTGACCACCAATAACAGGAACTTCTACATCGCCAGGTAACTTACCTTTCAGCTCCGCGACGAAAGTATTAGAACGAATAATATCCAGAGTAGTTATGCCGAACAGTTTATTTTTGTCATAGACACCAGCTTTCTTCAATACTTCTGCTGCAATAGCTACAGTAGTATTAACAGGGTTGGTGATGATACCAATACAGGCTTTTGGACATACCTGAGCTACCTGCTCAATCAGATTACGTACAATACCCGCATTAATATTGAATAAATCCGAGCGATCCATACCTGGTTTACGTGCAACACCTGCAGAAATTAAAACAATATCAGCGCCTTGTAGGGCTGGTTTTGCATCTTCACCGCTAAATCCGGTGACTTTAACTGCTGTAGGAATATGACTTAAATCAACAGCAACCCCCGGAGTAACCGGCGCGATATCATAGAGAGATAATTCAGAATTCGCAGGAAGTTGCGTTTTCAGTAACAGGGCTAAAGCCTGACCAATTCCACCGGCTGCGCCAAGAACTGTAATTTTCATTCATTACTCCTTTTGTTTTGCTTATTTTGATGTGTAACTAAAATGCAACATCAAGCTTAGAGGATCGTGAGCATAATCACCAATCCTTAGATTTAAGATTGAGATATGCTGCAAAGAATAATTAATTAAAAACATTTTGGTCACATGAATCGGGAATTAAAAACATTTTGGTCGTGAGAATCAGGCGTTAAATGCATTTTAATCACAACAATGAGTAAAGACTTTTGAGTACTCGGCCATTTTTATTCATAATACTAGTATTGTTATCCAACTATCGACGGTGCACGATGCGAAGCCCAACAAAACAAGATGATTTGGTGAAGGCGTTTAAAGCGCTGTTAAAGGAAGAAAAACTTAGCTCTCAAGGAGAAATTGTTCAGGCTTTACAGGATGAAGGCTTTGAAAACATTAACCAGTCCAAAGTCTCTCGTATGCTAACCAAGTTTGGTGCAGTACGAATTCGCAATGCGAAAATGGAGATGGTGTACTGTCTGCCAACTGAGTTAGGTGTGCCTACAGCAACCAGTCCGCTAAAAAACCTGATTCTGGATATTGATTACAACGATGCACTGGTAGTGATCCGCACCAGCCCCGGAGCAGCACAACTTCTGGCTCGATTACTCGATTCGATCGGTAAATCAGAGGGAATTCTCGGCACTATTGCCGGAGACGACACGATTTTCACTACCCCCGCCAGAGGGTTTAGCGTAGAGCAGCTTTACGAAGCAATTCTCGATTTGTTTGAGCAGGAACTCTGATACTACTCAAAAAATTAAGGCCTTCCGAAGAAGGCCTTTTTTATAGATCAATTCCGGCTACTGGGTATCTTTCTGCTTTTGTTTTAACCCGGCTAACAGCTTATCGTGAATCCCACCAAAACCACCGTTACTCATGACCAGAATGTTATCTCCTGGCTGAGCGCTACGAACAATCATATCTACCAGTGCATCCAGATCGCCAGACCAGTGAGCGGGCTGAATACAGGCATCAGTTACATCAGAAACCTGCCATGGAAGATTAGCGGGTTGTAACAGGAATACTTCATCCGCTCGGCCAAATGCCGGAGCCAGCTCATCTTTACTCACGCCCATCTTCATCGTGTTTGAGCGAGGTTCCAGCACAGCCAGAATACGAGCCGTCCCACCAACTTTACTGCGCAAAGCAGTCAGGGTGGCTAAAATTGCAGTTGGGTGATGAGCAAAATCATCATAAACGGTAACACCATTAACCTCACCACGTAATTCCAGGCGGCGACGTGCATTAATGAAGTCATCCAACGCACGACAAGCATCCTGAGGTTGAATACCAACATGACGGGCTGCAGCAATAGCCATCAGACCATTTTGCATATTGTGTTCACCAACCAGCGACCAGTTAACCTCACCTACCACTTCGCCATTTAGCAGCACCTGATAATGACTTGCATCAGCTGTGAGCTTATTCGCTGCCCACGTTTGCCCTTCGCCGGTGGTTTCTAATTCACTCCAGCACCCCATATTAATCACGTGCTTTAAGTTCAGATCGTTTTCTGGCAGTAAAATCTTGCCTTGTCCCGGAACTAAGCGCACCAGATGGTGGAACTGTTTCTGAATTGCCCGCAAATCCTCAAAGATATCGGCATGATCAAACTCAAGGTTGTTCAACACCAGCGTACGCGGGCAGTAGTGAACAAATTTGGAACGCTTATCAAAGAAGGCGCTGTCATACTCATCGGCTTCAATCACAAAAAACGGACTGTCTCCCAAACGAGCCGAAACATCGAAGTTTCCCGGTACGCCACCAATAACAAACCCTGGCTTATAGCCACAGCTTTCCAGAATCCAGGTTGCCATACCGGCAGTAGTGGTTTTGCCGTGTGTACCCGCTATGGCTACCACCCAACGATCGCGCAATACGTTGTCATGTAACCACTGCGGCCCGGAAGTGTAAGGAATGCCTTCTTCCAACACTGTTTCAACGCATGGATTTCCACGCCCCATCGCATTACCAATAATGACCAGATCGGGACGAGGACTGAGCTGTGATGGAGAATATCCCTGAATCAAGTCGATACCCTGTTTTTCTAACAGCGTACTCATTGGTGGATAAACGTTAGCATCAGAGCCGGTGACCTGATGTCCGAGGGCACGGGCCAACATGGCAATACCGCCCATGAAAGTGCCACAAATACCAAGAATATGAATATGCATTATATTTCCAGTTTTTGGTGTATCGAGTTAGCTCTCATTCTAACGCCTCAGGTAGGTTATAAGAAGGGGAATAACCTATCAATTTCTTTAACCTTTAGTTAAAATTTCCCCACACATAACACGGATGGCATACCATCGCCATTATACCTTCGGTTGACTCAGGAATCGTTCATGAAAACGTTAGGCGAATTTATCGTCGAGAAGCAACAAGACTTCCCTCACGCTACAGGCGAACTTACTTCACTGCTTTCAGCAATTAAACTAGGCGCCAAAATCATTCACCGTGACATTAACAAAGCGGGTCTGGTTGATATTCTGGGCACTAACGGCGCTTCTAATGTGCAGGGTGAAGCTCAGATGAAGCTCGATCTGTATGCTAACGAAAAGCTGAAGGCCGCACTCATAGCCCGTGGCGAAGTGGCAGGAATTGCCTCCGAAGAAGAAGATGACATTGTTGTTTTTGAAGGCGAGCGCGCCACTCATGCAAAATATGTTGTTTTAATGGACCCATTGGATGGCTCTTCAAATATCGATGTAAACGTCTCTGTCGGTACCATTTTCTCTATCTATCGCCGTATTACACCAATCGGTCAACCAATCACTGAAGCAGATTTTTTACAATCTGGTAATCGTCAGGTTGCTGCTGGCTATGTGGTTTACGGCTCATCAACCATGCTGGTATACACTACTGGCGTTGGTGTTCATGCCTTTACCTACGACTCTTCTATTGGGGTATTCTGCCTGTCTCATGAAAAAGTTCGTTTCCCAACTAAGGGGAACATGTACTCGATTAACGAAGGCAACTATATCAAGTTCCCATTAGGCGTTAAGAAATACCTCAAATTTTGTCAGGAGCAGGATGAATCTACCGGTCGCCCTTATACCTCCCGGTATATTGGTTCTCTGGTAGCTGACTTTCACCGCAACCTGCTGAAGGGAGGAATCTACCTCTATCCGAGCACCGCATCACATCCAAAAGGCAAACTTCGTTTACTGTACGAATGCAACCCGATGGCTTTTCTGGCTGAACAGGCAGGTGGTCGCGCCAGCGATGGATTCAGACGTATTCTGGACATTGAGCCTGAAGAGCTTCACCAGCGTATGCCACTATTTATCGGCACAGAATCTATGGTTAAAGACGCTGAACGTTTTATGCATAGCTATCCGGATGAGTAATATTTCTCATCGGTAAGTAGAAAGGGCAGATGATTCTGCCCTTTTTTATTAATCCTTCACAAGAAACTTGACCAAATCAACAAATTTAACATTTATATTCATATTTATTTACATTGTCAGGCATTATCATCATTTAACGATTAAGATATCAGTATCAATCTGGTTGTCATGAAAGAGGATGGTATGCTGGAACACCTTCAGTGGATCGATCTGGTCGTCATTGGTGTTGGATTAACCGTAGCCTATGTTATTTTTGGTATTACCGGTTTTGGTACTGCTCTGATTGCCAGCCCGTTACTGGCTTTCTTTATTCCGGTAGATAAAATCGTTCCTCTGTTAGCCCTGCTGGATTGCTCTGCTGCTATCACCAATGTCATGCGTGACAGAAAAAGTGCCGTGATGGGTGAAATTAAACGGCTGGTTCCTTTGATGATTATCGGTAGCCTGCTGGGAGCAGCCATTTTGCTCTATACCAATCCTGACAACTTACTGATCTATCTGTCGATATTTGTTATTTTCTATGCGCTTTACTCCCTGAGCGGCTTTAAACCCAATGCACAATTCACTTCGAAAGCTTCAGTACCATTTGGCTTCATTGGTGGTATTTTCAGCGCTCTGTTTGGCAGCGGTGGATTTATTTATGCAATTTATCTGTCAGGACGGATCTCTGATAAAAATGATATTCGGGTTACTCAAAGCACATTGATTGGACTAAGTACCTTCACTCGTATCGTGATATTTCTGGCTGCTGGCGTCTATACTGACTGGTCATTCCTTTCCATGGCATTAGCCCTGTTCCCTGCTATGATTATTGGCGTATTTATTGGCCGCCGTATCACGCTGGCGCTTTCCAGAGAAAGCTTTCTACGTATCATTAATCTGGTGATTTTGGTTTCAGGTATCAGTTTGCTGATTCGTGCGGTTATTTAATGGTTAGTATAAAAATTGACTGGTTATCATTGTTTACATTTATAAAACATTTATAATAATTCTGATTTACAATTCTCTGAGGCTGGATAATGAATAACATCATCAATAAAAGCATTGTCGCGCTGATTTCTATCTGTGCATTATCCGGTATCGGTGGCGTTGCGCTTGCAGGTCTGATTATTTATACCCATTCAATTTCCTGATAGCACCGTTTCGTTTCTGTCACCAGAGAATCGCTGTATTCTGGCTGGTTCCGCTTCCACGTTGGTATAAATCTCCCGATCCAATGTTTTAACTTATCTGTTTGATTAATCTTTAATTAAAAGCAATCTTGTCAAAAATTGAAGATTCCGCTCCAGAGTCGGCTATAATAGGCGCCAACTGTAACCCAACTTTATTTGAGTAGAAGGAAATAGAGATGAGCCTTAATTTAGTCCCGGCAGGAAAAGACCTTCCGGAAGATATCTATGTTGTTATTGAAATTCCTGCCAATGCCGATCCAATCAAATATGAAGTAGACAAAGAGACTGGTGCTATTTTTGTTGACCGTTTTATGTCAACCGCCATGTTCTACCCATGCAACTATGGTTACATTAACCACACTTTATCTCTGGATGGTGATCCGGTTGACGTTTTAGTCCCAACACCTTATCCACTGCTACCAGGTTCTGTTATCCGCTGCCGTCCGGTTGGCGTACTGAAGATGACTGATGAATCAGGTGAAGACGCTAAGTTAGTTGCCGTTCCTCACACTAAACTGAGCAAAGAATACGACCATATCAAAGATGTTAACGATTTACCGGAGCTACTGCGCGCGCAAATCACCCACTTCTTTGAACATTACAAAGATTTAGAAAAAGGCAAATGGGTGAAAGTTGACGGTTGGGACAACGCTGCCGCAGCTAAAGCTGAAATCATGGCCTCTTTCGAGCGTGCCAAAAAGTAATTCTGCTTTTGGTAAACGTAAAAAGAGCGCTAATTAGCGCTCTTTTTTGTGGTTCGGAGTTTCTTAATTACTCATCATGCTTACGGTGAACCCAATCACCGCTATCAATACGCTTTAGCCCTTCGACAGAATGCAAATACAGATACATCCACGCACTGCCGTAAGGCGTTTGTACCAGCTCTCGCTTGTAGTCCCGCGTATCGTTTTTCAACTCATCAAGCTCCGCCAGAATGGATGAATCGATGCGATAAACCTCACAATCGATCTCTCCTTCTCCTTTAATCACAGCAGGGTAATGCCCTAAATCATACAGCTCATAGCCAGCAATGCGATATTCACCAAGCCACTGGGCGTTTGTCATCCAGTGACTATTACCCTGACCCCGTCGTAAACTACCATAAACAATAATTCGCATAATCAAAACTCAAACTGATAGAGCAAATCCAACGCCTGATCGATACCAGACACCGCTTCAAGATACAATTTTGGCATCAGTCGATAGCGTAAAGTTAATGTTGCCAGTGAGTCAAAGATCCCTACACCATATTTTACCTGTAAGCCCGGCATAATATAGCCACTCACCACAACAGAAGAACTGTCGCCGACGCCTTGCGTATCCAGTGATAAATTTTTAACGCCAAACGCTTCACCGATCTGTCCAACCAGCTTACCGCTCTTGGCAACGCCTATTCCAATCAGCATCGAGGTCATCATATCACTGTCACCACCACCGCTGTCCAGCCCCTGCCCTCTGAGCAGATAAGATAGCGCTTGTTCCTGCGACATTGCCGGATCCGAGAAAATCTCTACTTTCGGTTCACTGGCAAGGCCGGTAACGCGAACTCCGGCAGTAACATCATTCTCTGTTGCATCAGGATTACGTATGGCCTCCAGATTCAACATCGGCTGATCGGCAGCACCTGCAAACAAAATTTGCCCTTTACGGATCACCAAGTCCTGCCCATAAGCGCGGAAAGAACCATCCGGAATATTAACCTGACCGTTTAAGCCTAGTCCTTTTTTATCCTGAGCGACTTTTAAATCACCCTGTAAACGCGCTTTTAAACCAAATGCATTAATCGAGACGTTATTGCCGATATGAATCACTAAATTACTGTTAATCGGTATCGATGCAGTTTTGGTTTCAATCGGTTTTAACTGGTTGTCCAACATCACTTCATCAGAAGAGATACCTGTAGCACTTTCAGGGATCTCCTCTACCGTGATTCTGGCCCAGGGCACACCGACAGAGCCATTTAACGTCAACAATTGAGGTGTTGCCTCAAAAACAATATCAGGAGAAACATCCAGCATCACTGTTGGTGGCATAGAAATGCGAATCCGGTCGCCTTTTGCCGTGATTGAAGCTCTCCATGCATCAATTTGACGCCAGTCTGCGTTCCCTCCGAGGTTCAACGAACCTTTCTCGGTTTGGATAAGCCCGGTTAATTCAGAACTGGTACCATTGAAATTCAGTGCAATACGACCATCTTTCACTGTCAAAGGAACCATCTGGGTATTCAGCTTTAGTTGATCAAGCACCAGAGGGCCGGAAATTCTTGGGTTTTGTGCATTACCGGACAGGCTTAAATTAGCATTCAGCACGCCGTCGGCTTTTTCACTGCTCAGCAAGACGGGTTTCAATAATGCGAGAGAAAAGGCATCGATTTTCACATTTCCGGATAAGCTGCGGCTATTTTGTGGATCATTTACCTGAAGGTTTCCGCTGAAGCTGCCGTTATTGGCTATTTTCATCAGCCAGTTAAGCTGGGCACGATTCCCCGTCAGATTGGCATCCAGCTTCATATCATCCAGTACCACGGGCAATGGACGACCATTAACAATTTGGGTTACTGCAACGCCGTCACCTTTCAGCAGTACTTTGGCCTGAGGTAACCCACCGTTAGCTTTCCAACTGATATCTGCATTACCGCTAAATACCCCTTTAGCTTTGGTATCTCTATCCAGTAATGGCGCCAACATCGCTAAGTCAAAACGGCTAAGCACAATGGAAGCCTGACCACTCGGGCCTGCTTCAATGGTTTTTGGCACACAAAGCTCTGCGTTTGGATTACGCCAGCAGTGAGAACCAATGCTGATGGTTTGCTGTGCGTTACGGTAGTCCAGCGCAACATCCTGTGAAGTTTTCCATTCACCAACCGGGGTATCGAACCGAGTATTGCTCAGCGCGCCTTTCCATCGCTCACTGGCGCGGTCAAAACTACCGGACAATGCCAACTGTCCGGACACCGGTTTACCATTAATATTCAGTTTAAGTTGGTGCTTGCTTTCATTACCTTCAGCATCAAGATTCAATTGGCTGACATTTAAATCGCCCTGTTTCAAACCACTTACTGCCAGCGCCAGAACCCCTTTTACCTGAGATTCTGAAGTGATATCGCTGTTCAGGGTCACTTTAGCAATTTGCATGTCCTGCCAGCCTAAACCACTTGCCGTTACGTCGGCTAACAGTTGAGGTGCTTTAGCATTGCCTCTGAGTTTTACTGTGCCTTTAGCAACACCGCTTAGCCCCGGCAACATCCCGGTCAATTTAGGGGCATTAATATCAGCATCCAGCACCCATTTGTTGGCCAGATCCCCTTTAACATCTACCGTATTAGGCCCCAGAGCCAAGTTAATACCTGGAATTACCCACTGACCGGCATCATTGCCTTTTAACGATCCGGTCGCACTCAGACGATTTTGTTTAACCTGACCATTCAGATTAAGTTCCGGTACATCGACCTGCCAGCTTCCACCATTCAGGCTGCCTTTGGTGCTGACTTTTCCGTTAAGGCTTACTGGCCATTCGGGCCATTGTTTTGCGGTATTGATGCTATCAATGGTTAACAGTGAGCGCCAACTTATGGCATTACTCCAGTCAACGACACCGCTCATCTCTGCTTTGCCCTGTAAGGCATTTAAACGCAAACGGGATAAATTAAACTGTTGAATATTACCGTTGCCATCAACCTGTACGTTGGCTGGAGGAATATCGGTTCCTTCAACGGCTGAACGTAAAGATAATGCGTAATTGGTCGCTTTTCCGGTCAGGCGCAGACGAGTGTCATTAACCTTATAATCAACTTTCCCTGTCAGTGGCCAGCGAACCTGTTTGCTCTCCAGAGTTAGCGCAAGCGGTAATCCTGCAGTAGCCAGCTCAGTTTCAGCTTTTAGCTGAGCGCCAATCGGGCCGGAAGCATTAAGGTTGACAGTTAACTGACCTGTAATTTCACCACCTGCAATTAACTTAACTTTCTCGCCCTTCAGAGAAGGGTCATTGACGGTAGCGTTAAGCGTAAGATTCAGCGGCCAGTGATTATTCATAGTGACTTCACCAGTCAGAGCAGCCATACCTTCAGGCGCATTCACTTTTAATGACTGGATCTGAATGTGGGACGCTTTGCTGATGGCCTGTAACTCCAGGCGATCTATCTGGATTGGTGTACTTCCTGCTAAACGTAAATCTTCACCAATTAGACTTGGTAAATTGAAATCCATCGGCAGAGGCACTTCCGGCAATGATGCCAATAGAGGCTCAGCAAACAGTTGCTTCAGCATCTCTCCGGTAGTTTTCTGTGGGCCAGTCGGAACAGGTTCCGGCTCAGACGACTCAGGCAGTACCACTAACAACTGGCGAATAGTGGTTGGCTGTATGGAGATTTCACGCTGCTGCCAGTTAGCTGCGGTACGAAACTCATTCAGGCTAATGGCAATATCGTCAACGGTTACGTTAACGTTATTTAAACGCAGCAAATTAAGCGCAATGGGATAAGGGGTTTGAATATCGGTAACCGGTTCACTTTCCGGTTCATCAATAACATCAGAGGTTGGGATCTGGCTGGTATTAACCTTAACATCAACGTCTGTGGCTGTAATGGCATTAACGCAAATCTTCTTGTTGGTGATGCAGCCCATATTGACTGACAAATAAAACTCACCAACACCAACATCAATACCGGGCATGGCATAACTAACTTTCGACAACGTTAAATCACGCCATCCACCTTCAACTTTGCCAATTTGTAATCCGGATACCAGACGCAGCGCCTGATTAAGCACAAAATGCAATCCACTCTGGGTTCCCAGTAACCAGGCCAGTGCACCACACACCAGCACAATCAACAATAACAGAGCAATCAGAACTCGTTTAACCCACTTCATCCTCATAGCTCTGGCCCCAAACCGATATAAATCTGCATACCATGCTTATCGCTATCCCCAATGGGAGCTGCGATATCCAACTTAATTGGCCCTATCGGCGACGCCCAGCGAACACCAACACCGGCCCCTTTCTTAAAGGTGTAGTCGTCTAATTTATTGACAGCATCACCACCATCAGCAAAGGCCGCACCCCACCAGTTACCGGTGACGTTATACTGATATTCCAGCGATCCGGTAGCCAGCTTGGAAGCTCCGGTTAATTTACCATCATCATCTTTTGGCGAGAGCGATTTGTACTTATAACCACGGATACTGCGATCGCCACCGGCGAAGAAACGCAATGAAGGTGGAACCTTGCTAAAATCACCGGTCTCTATCCAACCTAAGTTACCTCGGGCAATAAAGCGGTGTTTATCCCCCAAAGAGCGGATCCATACGTTTTGTGCCTGTACTACTGCAAAATTAACATCCGAACCCCAACTGGTTTCCGATACGTCTAATGAATAACGTTGGCTATCACCCCACATGGGCATCAGGCCTCCGCGTTGGCGAGTTCGGTTAATACTAACGCCAGGGTAGAGCAGCATGGTGGTATTGGTAACAGAACCCTGAGTAAAGTTATCCAAACTCCAACGCAGATTTACTGCTCGCTGCCAGCCGCTGGTACTATCCCAATACCGGGCAACGTTGAACATTCCTGAACTGGATTTAGTATCGTTTTGATCTTCATGCTTGTAGCCTGATTGCAGCAGGTAATATTGTTCTAACGGGCTTTTCTGCAATGGAATTTTATAACTGAAATCGAGACTTTGTTCCGGTGCAGAAAGGCTGATACCGCTCTCCAGGCTATGGCCTCGATCGTTAATCCACGGTTTCTTCCAGTTGGCTTTAACCCGGGGGCCTATATCAGTGGAGTAACCGCCACCAAGCTCAATGATATTTTGGGTTCTTGGAGAGAGGACACCTTCCAACGGTAATAGTTTATCGCCATAAACACCGTCAAAATTAGGTGAAACCACCACACTGTTAAACCAGTTGGTTGATGAAAGACGGCGGTTCAGTTCAGAAAGCTGAGCAGAGGTATAGTATTCCCCCTCTTTAAATGGGATCAAATTCTGCAAATAGTCATCACGAATCTGTGAATCGATAAAAGTGACCTTACCAAAGCGATAACGGTCGCCACTGTTAAAATCGATATCCCAGAATGCCTGATGGAGATCGGCAGCAACCCCCAATTGGCTTCGTTCAATGCTGGCATCAAAGAAACCACGGCGAATAGCCAGTCCGGTAAGGGAACCTTTAAAATCATCATAGGTACCGTGATCGAGAATGGTTCCTTTTGCAGGGATATCCTTTTTCAACAGGTCTATATAGAACTCATCTTCTTTTGCCTGACCGGTAATAATCACATTCGTCTGTTCAATGCGTACCGGTTCGCCTGGCGTTACCGTGGCGGTTAATGTGGGCTTTAACGCCAACCCTGACTGGATAACATCAAATTTAATTTCAGGATCGTAGTAACCTTTAGCCCGTAGCCCTTTACGAATCGTCTCTTCTACCTGACGAGTAAAACGAGGGTTATCAGAAATCTCTTCTTCAGGAATTGTTGAAAGTAGCGCCTCGACGTTTGCCTCCAGATCACCACTTAATCCTTTTACCTCCAGACTCAGCCCCGCCGTTTTTGCCGATGAGACAACCAGCATAAAGGGCAGCAACAGGTAAAATACTTTGTATCGTGATTGAGGCACTACAACTCCTAAAATAATCTATCTGATTGACTACAATGATTAACAACGTAGTAAGAGTTTAGATCAGGTATGCTTTATCTCATACCCTGTTAATTAGTTGTATATTGTCGGTAAAGATTGATTCAGATACAACCGGCTTAACCCTATCTTGACAAAAACATCCGGAGAAAATTTATGTTACCCGTTAATATATTAGAATTCACCTCGCCGGAAAATGCCCTTCCCGGCAGAGATACACCAATGAAAGTCGCCGCTGAGCACTTAGTCTTACACACACCAATGACCGGGATACCCCCAAATATGTCAGAAGCAATTTTCGCAATGGGTTGTTTTTGGGGTGTAGAACGCCTGTTTTGGCAACAGCCTGGGGTATATAGCACTGCCGCAGGATATAGCGGAGGCGTAACACCTAATCCAACTTA
This sequence comes from Limnobaculum allomyrinae, assembly GCF_016649425.1. Classification (GTDB taxonomy): domain Bacteria; phylum Pseudomonadota; class Gammaproteobacteria; order Enterobacterales; family Enterobacteriaceae; genus Limnobaculum; species Limnobaculum allomyrinae. The sequence goes on along the minus strand of NZ_JADRCR010000005.1, from coordinate 77,908 downwards.
TCGCGAAGTTTGCAGTGGACAAACAGGGCATGCAGAAGTAGTAAAAGTCGTTTTTGATCCATCGATTATTAGCTATACCGATTTACTCAAATTGTTTTGGGAAAATCACGATCCAGCTCAGGGAATGCGGCAAGGAAATGATATCGGCTCCCAATACCGCTCGGCTATCTATGCAACCACGCCTGAACAGTTGCAACAAGCACTGGATAGCGAAAAGGCTTTTACTAAAGCCATGAGTGATGCCAGAGATACGCGACATATCACCACTGAAATTACTATGGCGAAGCCTTTCTATTTCGCTGAAGATGAGCATCAACAATATCTGGCCAGGCATCCTAATGGTTATTGTAATCTGGGCGGTATTGGTGTTTGCCTGCCACCAGAAACCTAAAGACATATGACAAGCGTTAACCAACTGTTATACTAAATAATGATAACGGACTAAAGCCCGTCGGCCCTCATAGTCCGTTACCCTTTTTGCTCGTTCAGAGTACTCAACGTTAAAGTCTATTTCCGATATAACTGCGGATAAATTATGTTAAACAGTCTATTACTGATTATTTTGTTGATCGCGATAAGTGCGTTCTTCTCTTTTGCCGAGATCTCTCTCGCCGCCTCAAGAAAAATGAGGCTGAAAATGATGGTGGATGAAGGCAATGTTAATGCAGCCCGTGTACTGGAGCTACAGGCAACCCCTGGAGTTTTCTTCACCGTGGTACAAATTGGCATTAATGCCGTCGCCATTTTGGGCGGTATTGTGGGTGATTCTATCTTCTCCCCTTATGTTGCCGCTTTTCTCAGCCGTTTTATGGAGCCCGAACTTTCAGAACAACTTGGATTTATCATTTCATTCTCTATTGTTACCAGCTTATTTATTCTGTTTGCCGACCTGACACCAAAACGCATTGGCATGACATCACCGGAGGCAGTCGCGATCCGGATTATCAATCCAATGCGCTTCTGTATTACCTTGTTCCGCCCACTGGTTTGGTTCTTTAATGGTATGGCTACTCTGATTTGTCGCCTGTTTAAAGTTCCGATGATGCGTAATGACAACATTACCTCTGATGATGTGTATGCCGTATTTGAAGCCGGCGCTCTGGCTGGAGTATTACGCAAGCAAGAACATGAACTGATAGAGAACGTGTTCGAACTGGAATCCAGAACGGTTCCCTCTTCCATGACGGCTCGTGAACATGTGGTCTATTTTGAACTGGATGAACAGGAAGCCGAGATTAAAGATAAAATCGCCAACTATCCCCACTCCAAGTTTTTAGTTTGTAATGGTTCCATTGACCAAATTATTGGCTATGTTGACTCTAAAGATTTACTGATACGGGTTTTGAGCAATCAGAGTCTGACCTTAAAAGGTGGGGTTCAAATCCATACTCCGCTGATTGTTCCGGATACCCTAACGCTGTCAGAGACGCTGGAAAGCTTTAAAGTGGCCGGTGAAGACTTCGCGGTCATCCTGAATGAATATGCGTTGGTGGTTGGCATCATCACCCTTAAAGATGTGATGACCACACTCATGGGCGATTTGATTGGCCCCGGACAGGAAGAACAGATTGTTGCTCGTGATGAAAGCTCATGGCTGGTTGACGGTGTAACACCTATTGATGATGTGATGCGAGCCCTGTCTATCGATGAATTTCCGCAGTCAGAAAATTATGAAACCATCGGTGGTTTTATGATGTACATGTTGCGTAAGATTCCAAAGCGTACTGACTCAGTGAAATTTTCAGGCTATAAGTTTGAAGTAGTTGATATCGACAGCTACAAAATCGATCAGTTGCTAGTGACTCGACTACAGGATAATCCGGCGATATCACCGGAAGAGAGTAAAGAAAAACAATCAAAAGAAACTGAATAAAAATTCATTATTCAGAAAACAAGATGGCCATCGTTAAAGATGGCCATTAAAGTTAACATAAGATGTGAATATTCATTCAATATCAGGCAAATTCAGCGCGTAACTCCTGAACTTCCCGGTTTACTTCCGCCATAACATTGAAGTGAATTTTATCACATACTTTTGGAAGCAGAATTTTCCCCATATCAAACTCAAATGCACCAATACCCTTGATGTAGAGCCTGCCACGGAAGAGAGTCTTCACGTATAGCGCAATCCGTTGTGGATTGTAGCTAGGGAAGATTTTCATTTCATGTCCTCCATTATTATTAAGACGTAACGTCACTATAGCCCGGTCACCCGAACAACTCGTTAGTGACACTAGCTATGTCTCTTAGTTAACACTACTATTCTTTATACTCATAGCCTCTTTAACGTTATTTACATAACATGCTGAAATGTCAGGAAAGCAGTGAGTACCAATAACTATAGGACAGAAATTGAATTTTCACGAATTAAAAACTATATAATGTGAAGTATATAAAATTTAACACTTATTAACTTAGTTTATTCCGAGGGTTAGCTGAAACATAAAATCCGGGATTAAGAAATGTGTGAGCTGGCGCATAGTTAAGCGGAATATTATCCCAATTATTCACTTGTAACCCTGCCGCACGCACAATCGCATGACCCGCAGCAGTATCCCAAATACAGGTTGGCCCAAAACGGGGATAGATTTGAGCACAACCTTCTGCAACCAGACAAAATTTCAGTGAAGACCCCACCGCAGTAGTTTCATAATCACCCAGAGATGTCAGAAATTGTTCCAGTTGCTCATCGCGATGTGAGCGGCTACAAACCACTTTAGGTGGATATGCCAGCTTTGGGCTTATCCGCTGTCGGTTGCCTTCAACCTCTTTCCATGCGAGCTCATCTTCTGCGGCATAAAGTACATTCGGCACAGGAGCATACACCACGCCCATCACCGGAATGCCCTGCTCAATCAAAGCAATATTGACGGTAAATTCACCATTGCGATTTAAAAACTCTTTAGTCCCGTCCAAAGGGTCAACTAACCAGTAACGCTGCCAGTGACGTCGCTCATCCCATTCCTGAGGAGATTCTTCAGAAAGAACGGGAATATCTGGCGTTAGCAGGGTTAAGCCATCAACAATAACCTGGTGGGCAGCCAAATCGGCGGCAGTCACCGGCGAGCTGTCGGCTTTAAGATGAGCATCCAATGGCTGATACCCTTGATAAACCTGCAAAATAGCCTCACCAGCCTGACGAGATAACAGGCAAATCGATTCTAATCTATCTGACACCTGCAACATAAATCCCCTTTTCCATCACCATCAGAATTATTCAGATTAGCAATTCTATACATAATAACCAGTTTTTCAGGTAATTAACTCTCAGGGTTTCCCCCATCTACAAGCTAAAACAGAAACACGCATTGCATTTTATTAAGATGCATTTAAAATGCATCTTAATAAAAACATCGAATCTGACATCTAAATATAGGGGGAGCCATTATGGAATACGCCAGCCAATCATTAGGGGCTTTAGCCGTTGCTATTCCCGGAGCAACAAAATTATTTCGTCAATACGATCTCGACTTTTGCTGTGGGGGGAAACAGACGTTGCAACGCGCTGCAGACAAAAAAATGCTGGATGTTGCAGAATTATCTCAACAGCTTGATCAACTCGCCAGTAAGCCTTCTGAAGCGCAAGACTGGTCACAGTCTCCCTACTCAGAAATGATTTCACATATCCTGCAGCGTTATCATCAGCGCCACAGAGAACAGTTACCCGAGTTGATTTTACTGGCGCAAAAAGTGGAACGTGTACATGCAGCTAAACTAACCTGCCCCCATGGTCTGGCGGAAAGACTGACCATTATTTATCAGGATTTAGAGCAGCATATGATGAAAGAAGAGCGAATTCTGTTTCCAATGATCCAACAAGGAATGGGAACTCAGGCAGGCGGCCCCATCAACGTCATGGAAATGGAACACGACCAGGCGGGTCAGGATGTTGAAAAGATTAAACAGATAACCAATAACTTAACGCCTCCAGCCGAAGCTTGTAACACCTGGAGAGCACTGTATAGCTCAACAGAAGAGTTTATTACTGACCTGATGGAACATATTCATCTGGAAAATAATATTCTTTTCCCTCGGGCTTTAGCAAATAAGTAGGCGTATCAACAAATCAGCCAGAGCAACATAGGCTCTGGCTGATATTCTTTCTGAATGCTATTTCTCAATAATCAGAGAATATCCAGTAATTCCACTTCAAACACCAGTGTGCTGAATGGCGGGATAGAAGCCCCGGCGCCACGTTCACCATAGGCCAGATGCTGAGGGATAGTTAACTTCCACTTGGAACCTACCGGCATTAACGTTAACGCCTCAATCCAACCAGGAATTACACCGCTGACTGGGAATTCAGCCGGCTCACCACGCTTAACCGAACTATCAAATACGGTACCATCAATCAGGCTACCGGTATAATGAACACGTACACGATCCTGACGGGAAGGAATAGAACCTTCACCCTGCGTCAGAACTTCGAACTGTAGACCAGACTCGGTACTGTTCACTTCGCTACGCTTAGCATTCTCTTCTAAGTAATGTACGCCTTCCTCGGCCATTTCTTCCTGCTTTTCACGACGAACCTGATCGGCACGCTCATGAATTTCACGCAATGCGCGATGAACAACGTCTACTGGCACAGAAGGATGGTTGCCATGCAAAGCATCCGTTAAACCGGCTAACAGCGCTTCTGGCACCAGCCCTTCTAAACCGGACTCCTGGAGCTGTTGCCCAACCTGCAAACCAATACCGTAACTGGCCTGTGATTCTACGCTGTCAAAAGATGGCTTTGTCATTATGTTTCCTCAGAAAATAGCCTTAGAAAATAGATCTGGAAAGATAAACAGAGGCGAAGCATACCACAGGAAATCCGGCAGAATAAATGACAACGGCAAAACCGTCGTCTGAATTATGCCTGCACGTCTTCCTGTTGCGCCGCTTCTTGCGCTATTTTTCCTTTGGTCAGCCACCAGATAACCATTCCCATCAGACTCAATACCGCTCCGGTAATACAAACGCCGCGCCACTGAGCATATTGATAAGCCATGGCAGAAATCAGCGATCCTGCCGCACCACCGATAAAATAGCTGGTCATATAACCCGCCGTTAATCGACTTCTTGCCTCCGGCATCATACGGTACATCACCGATTGGTTAGTGACATGAACGCCCTGTACCGCTAAATCCAGTACAATAATGCCAAGCAGTAAAGCCCAGATAGAAACCTCACCAACTGCAATCGGTATCCAGGAAAGAAACAGCAGCACTAAGCCAATACTGGTCGTCTGGCTGGCTTTACCTTTATCCACTAACTGTCCGGCACCACTGGCGGCCAACGCCCCCGCAGCCCCCACCAAACCAAACAAGCCAATCACGGCCTCGGAGTAGTTATAAGGCGGAGAAGCCAACAGAAATGCCATTGAGGTCCAGAGTACGCTGAAATTAGCAAAAGAGAGCGCCCCCAGAAAAGCCCGGGTACGCAATGTCGTATTACGGGAGAACAGAGAAATAATCGATATCAATAATTGTGGATAATTAAGCCCGCTACTTTGCTTATAACGAGGAAGAGCAAACCATAAAATGATGGCTACCAATATTAAGAGTACCGTTGCAACCCAATAAACAGTGCGCCAGCCACCAACGGCTGCCAGTAAACCGGCTGCTGTCCGCGCCAGCAGAATCCCCAACAGCAAACCGCTCATCACGATACCGACAACTTTTCCCCGTTTAGCGGGTTCTGCCAGTGTAGCGGCAAAAGGAACCAATAGCTGAGCCACGACCGAGAACAGCCCGGTTAACGCAGTACCGATAATGACGCCAGCCACCGTTGATGAAGTCGCGGTAATTAACATACCTGCCGCAGAAAGCAGCGTCATCAACACAATCAATCTGCGCCGTTCAAACATATCACCCAGCGGGACAATAAACATCAACCCGGCGGCATAGCCCAACTGAGCAGCCGTAACAATAAAACCGGCCTGACTGACCGACAGACTAAAAGCTTTAGCAATAGTTTCCAGCAACGGCTGAGCATAATAGTTACTGGCAACGACCAGCCCGGTTGCCAGTGCCATAATAATAATTAACGTTGGCGTCAGAACTTTGTTTTCAATTTTTTGATTCATTATTTAGATTCTTAAAATGGCGCTTGCAGGCATTACTGCTAAGAAAGGAACAATTGCACCGTAAAGTATACTGGGTATGAAGCACTACGCCATTAAAAGCCACCAACTGTTTATTAAAAACCGCATAACCTGTTTATGGAGAAAACCCTAAAAATCAATCATGATGAATAAATAGCGATGAATAATCTCACCACAGATAAGGCCTATCTGTTTATATTATTTACCTAATCTATTTTATTCGGTCTATTATGGTTAAAATCACACAACTACCCGACAGGCGGTTTATGTCTGACGGAGTTCCAGATGAGGTGTTGTGATGCAGGTAAATAAAGTCAAACAGCGATCGGAAGGCGGCAACAATCCGCTCAAGATCCTATTATCTAAATTATGGCACTTGCCTGACAGTTTCAACTGGATGGAACCTCTCCCGTATGCCCATCGACGTGGTGTGATACTCGCTACTTTATTAATTCTTTGTGCTTTCTTATGGCCCAGTGATAAAGGTGAAATCGCGACTGGCAGCAATACTCCTGTTGAGTTATCGGTGCCGGAGGCAAGCACTACGCAGCCAAATGCGCCACCGCCTGAGGCGTCTCAGGCCTTAAATGCATCGACACCAATTCAACCGCCACCACTGGCCTCCAGTCAGCAAACTACCGAAACGCCAGCCCCCATCCCGACGCCTCAATCTCCTGCGATACCTGAGCAACCCGCTAACCATGAGTGGAAAGAGTTTACTATTCAGAAGGGACATACGCTGACTCAGCTGTTTCGTGAGAATCACTTTATCGTTAGTGATGCATTTTTGCTGGCTCAGGTTGAAGGGCCTGGAAAACCGGTTAATGCCTTAAAGATTGGGCAAAAAATCCGGGTTCAGCTAACGCCGGATAAGCAAGTGATGGCGCTGGAAGTTGAGCTGTCTGCCAATAAATCAGCCCTGTTTACTCGCCAGAGTGATGGACGTTTTCGTCGGGAACGTTAAGCTGTTGCAACAAAAAGTCTCGCAGCACGACCCCTTGATTATGCTCCATATCCTTACTGCCAAAGAGCAATGTAATACTTCTATTCTGTTGTAGTAGCTGCAACAGCGGTATCCAGCTCTGTCCATGATTGAGTTCTGTCAGATAGTCACGACAAAAATCATCCCAGCGTGTTGGATCTGCGTGAAATCGTTGACGTAATTCGGTGCCTGGAGCAACATCCTTTAGCCAGATAACGCCAGACAGGCGCGCTTTGCTGATCCCTCTGGGCCATAAACGATCGATAAGAAAACTGTTTTCTGCAATGGGAGGGCTAATCTCATATACCCTCGCCAGATGAATATTGACCATCACATCCTCCGCCATTTCAATCTCAGTGTTACCACCACCAGGCACAACCCGAAGCTAATATCACACCAATGAAACAAAAAAGAAAGAGAACGCACCGAAAGCTGAAAAGCAAAACGCCGGCATAAGCCGGCGTTTTAAACATGGTAAGAAAACTAAATATTAGTCTTCAGCAACCACGATAACGTTCAGTTTAGCAAATACTTCGCTGTGAACCTGGAAGCTAACTTCGAACTCACCCAGATTGCGTAAAACGCCTTCTGGCAGACGAACTTCGCTCTTGGCCACTTCAACGCCAGCTGCAGTTACTGCATCAGCGATGTCACGAGTACCGATAGAACCAAACAGTTTACCTTCGTCACCCGCTTTAGAAGCGATAGTCACGCTGCCCAGACCAGTGATCTTAGCGGCACGAGCTTCTGCAGCTGCCAGAGTTTCAGCCAGTTTGGCTTCTAACTCAGCACGACGAGCTTCGAAAAACTCAACGTTTTTCTTGGTTGCCGGAACCGCTTTACCTTGCGGTACCAGATAGTTACGAGCATAGCCCGATTTAACATTAACTTGATCACCCAGGCTGCCCAGGTTAGCTACTTTATCAAGCAGAATAACTTGCATTACCGTATCCTCTTTAAGTTCGTGGATCGTTGCCGATTACTGATGACGATCAGTATACGGTAACAAAGACAGGTAACGTGCGCGCTTAATAGCACGTGCCAGCTGACGCTGGTACTTAGCACGGGTACCGGTGATACGGCTCGGGACAATTTTCCCGCTCTCGGTGATATAATTTTTCAGCGTTGCGATATCTTTATAGTCGATCTCTTGAACGCCTTCCGCGGTGAAACGGCAGAACTTGCGACGACGGAAATAACGTGCCATATGGCTAGTCTCCAGAATCTATCAATTCAATCTGCTCGGCATGTAACACTAATTTATTGAGTCCGTTGCGGCCTTGATGGCTGCTGACAAAACCAGATACTCTCAGGTTACTGCCGACCGTTATACTGTGAGTTAACGCTTGAGACTGCTGTCCACTGACAACCACGGGCATTCTGCACCATGCTTGTCGGTTAAACCCGGCTTCCTGCTGTTGTGAGCGGTGCTCTAGCACAAACTGACAATGCGGAACCCCAGATGGACTTACTTTACGGATGGGGGTCTTGGTAACTATACCAGATAACACCAACCGATTTGCAGTCTGCACCGGCAATTACTCTTCAGAATCCTCAGCATCATCTGAGTCATCATCCATTAGCTCTTCAGCAAAATCTTCACGACGCTCGCGACGTTCGTCTTTTGCTTTAACCATTGGAGAGGCTTCAGTTACGGCATGCTTAGTACGCATTACCATGCTACGGATAACGGCATCGTTGAAGCGGAAGTTAGTTTCCAGCTCATCGATCGCTTCCTGCGGTGCTTCAACGTTCAGCAGAACGTAGTGAGCTTTATGCAGTTTGTTAATTGGGTAAGCCAGTTGACGACGACCCCAATCTTCTAAACGGTGAATTTCACCACCTGCAGTTTTGATCGCACCGGTGTAACGTTCGATCATGCCTGGAACTTGTTCGCTTTGGTCGGGATGGACCATAAAGACGATTTCGTAATGACGCATCAATTGCTCCTTACGGATTATTCAGCCTCCTGTCAGGGTCAGCCGTGGCCCATGGAAGCAAGGAACGTGTTTATGTGTACGGCTGAAAAAATGACGCTGAATTGTACGTTTATGGCGGGGGAACTTCAAGGAGATTCAGCATCAGATTAGTAATAAACTGAATCTCTTGAAGTTAAACTGGTTCAAGCCTGTGCAATAGCCTCAATTTCAAGGGCAGAACCAAAATGCAGGCAAGAGACACCGGCAACAATTCTGGCGGGACGATGGTCACCAATCCATTCGGCATACAGGCGATTAAACGCCGGCCACAATTCCATATCAACAATAAAAATACGCACCTGAACCAGTTTGCTTTTATTACTTCCGGAGGCTTTCAGACTGGCTTCAATATTAAACAATACTTGCTTTACCTGTTGTTCAAATGGTCGGTCTGCCAGCGCCTGGCCCTGTGCATCCACCGGTAATTGCCCTGAAAGATAGACCATGCCATTGCAGATACAGGCGTGAGAGTAGTGACCACCGGGTTTCGATAATTCAGGGCTATTCACATTCACGATGTTGTTCTCTGTATCAGAGATATTCATATTCACCTCCCCTTATCCGGCAAAAATCTCACTCATGCCACCAGAAGCCTTCAGGCCAGAACCGGTCAGAATCACCACCGTCGTTTCACCGGGCTTGATAACGCCACGACGCATAAACTCATCAATAGCCGCCGCTGCCGTTGCGCTGGTTGGTTCGGCATAAAGCCCCATTGATGTTAGCTTTATCACTGCCTGAGTAATTTGTTCTTCTGTTATTGCTGCGGTATTGCCACCAGAACGGCGAATAGCATCTAACAGCTCCTTCAGTCGTACCGGACTTCGAATAGCGGTACCTTCCGCAATGGTTGCTGCATATTTTGTTGGTACTAACTCTGTAGCTCCAGCCTGAAAAGTAGCATCTATTGGCGCACAGTTTGCCGGTTGTGCAATCAGCAATTTAGGCAATTTGTTAATTTGACCAGCCGCTAACAGCTCGCTAAAACCAATATCACAGCCTAAAACGTTACTGCCGGCACCGGTAGGAATAATAATGTTATCAGGCGCTTTAAAACCTAAATCTTCCCATAGCTCATAGGCCAATGATTTAGTTCCTTGCAGAAAGAAGGGATGCCAGTTGTGGCTGGCATAAAACGTAGATTCTGACTGTCGCAGTGCTTCATTTTCCGTATCCTGACGGGAACCTGGCACTAATTGAACTTCAGCACCAAAGGCACGACTCTGTAATAACTTAGCCGGAGAGGTTGATTCCGGAGCCAATATGCGCGCTTTAATTCCGGCAGCGGCACAAGAAGCTGCAATGGCTGCCCCACCATTGCCAGAACTGTCTTCAATCAGTTCTTTCACACCGAGTTGAGCCAGATAGGAAACCATCACCGCTGCACCGCGATCTTTAAAACTACTGGTTGGATTAAACCACTCTAACTTGAACAGTACATCAGCATTATTCCAGCGTTTACCAACCAGTGGGGTACAGCCTTCTCCCAGAGAAACTGGATTTTTGATAATGACGGGTAATGCCGCCTGATAACGCCAGAGTGAACGATGACGGCTATCAATTTCATCGCGGGTCATTCCGGGTAAGGCTGTCATCATCAACGGCGCTTTCTTTTCTGAACACCAGCGCAGCTCATCTATTTGATAATTTAATCCATTACGATGGTCGATATATTCGGGTATAACTTTTTTCATCGGCACCCTCCGGGGGATCAGGCAAATTAGATTAGAACAGACTCTTTTATACCTCCGATAAGATATACAAACAATAAAAAATTATACAAATTGTTAATTACAGACTATATCGAACTACCTATTTTTCAGGTAGTTCGATAATCAATATTTTTTATGCTTCAGAATTCAATGAGTCCATCAATGCCATTTGATTGATTAGACGGTCAACAACTCTCAGGCTTACACCCAATAATCGGCTAATTTCTATATTGGATTTACCTTCATCTGACAACACGGTTATTTGCCGTTGAATATTGGCTTCATTAGCCTGATATATATATTTAACCTGATATATATATTTAACCTGATATGTTTTCTTACATGACATACAGTAGTAACGCTGGCTACCAGAGGCTGCCAGACCGTGTTTCCGTACGCTATCCATCTCGCAGCAATAAAGACATATTTGTGGATGATTATGCATTTGACCTCCCAAAGCTCCTTAATAAGGTCGATAAAAAAGCGTGCAACAAATTGCCACACGCTTTTCCTGTAACATCGTATATTTAATTAGAAACGGTATTTCACACCGATATTGACGGAGGTATCACTGTAACCAGTATCTCCTAACTGCTGAGCCACATTGGTCCACAGGTTCAGATTTTTGTTCACCTGCCCTTCAGTACCCAGTTTTAGCTCACCAATATTGCGACTACCAGCCTGCTTCACATCTTCATAATCCAAAGATGCACCAGCTAACTTACTGTTATAAATCCAGTTAGCTTCAGCATAGACAGTAAACAATTTGTCAGTTCCCTTATCACCATCACTGGCACCATCGCGGGAAATTTTCAGGCCCATACGGGTTTGAAGATTATCGCTGCCGTTTGACTTCACGCGGGTACCATTACGTTCAGTATGTTCATCTGCTTTCAAACCGTTCCAGATCACCTGAGCCTGTGGCGTGATAAACACATCACCGTTTTGCCCCTGATAAATCGGCAAGCGATAACCGCTTTCCAATGATGCGCTGGCTCCATTGATGTCATAGCTTTCACTGTTTAGTTGTTCACCATGTACTTCAGCATCCAGCCAGCTGTAGTTCACCCAGCTATCAACATAAACACCATTCAGCGTCTTAGCATCCTGATACCAGGTTGCGTACACACCGGCGTTATAGCCATCAACTTTACCGCGAGATGAGTAATCGCTACGGTTAGAGGTTGTATTAGTACTGGCATTACCATAACCAGCCATAATGCCAACCCCAAAACGATCGTTCTCTGCAAACTGAGTACCGAATACTTCGCCACCCCCCTGAACTACATAACGATTAGTTTGATTGTGAAGCTGGCCTGAACCATCACGGAAACGGGTATGTCCTCCAACCTGACGTAACCACATGCTGGAGTTTTCAGCACGGCCTTCACGGTCTTCTAAACGCAGATTAAACAAGGATTGAGCTGCTGCCATGTTAGCCATATAGCTACCGGCTTCCGGACGATAAATCGGATCGTTATTTTCTGGCACAGGTGTTGGTGTCGGAGCGGGAAGTTCTGAACGCAGATACCAGTTACCATTTTCATCCGCTATCCCATTTTGATGCAGGTAGTACTCATAAGCACCGGCTACTGCACGATTTTTGAGAGTAAAGATACCGTCTGATTGACCGCTGACATTAACCACTTCAATGCCGTTTAGCGTTTGCTGGCCGCGGCCTTTGATGTTATTAACCACTACTCCGGTATCACCACTGGTATTGCCTGTTACTATCAGTTTATCGGTAGCCGAGCTGTCATCTCCCAATTCAGTATTAATCACCAGTGTACCGCCACCGGTATAATCGCCATTGACCGTCAGAGTGTTACCCAGTTTGCCACCGGCTAAATTAATGGTTCCGCTGTTAGTCAGTGAACCGACATTTAGGTTACTGGCCTCTGAAGACTCATACCCACTGATACTGTTCAATGCAGCAATACTACCGAGGTTATTAACATCACCAACGATATTACCCAGGCCACTCAGGATTGCGCCATCGTTAACCAACACTAAAGCGCTGGCAGATAAAGTACCGGAAGCCTCTGCACTGTCACCAATAATCATGGTTCCCGATTCAACCGTCGTTTCACCGCTGTAAGACAGATTATGGTTAACAATCAGCTTATCTGCCCCCTGTTTCACCAATGAGCCGGTACCGTTAATCTCATTTTCCAGCAGCCACTCTTTATCTGCGGTTAAATAGACTTTCCCTTCATTATTTAATACTGAGCTGCCCAGATGCTTTTGTTCTGAAGCTCTCAAAGATGCGTCTGGTTCAATGCTAAACACGCCGGCAAAACTCTGGTTATCGCCGGAAACAATCAGGTCAGTTTCCGATAACAAAGAAACCTGTCCATTACCTTCCAGAGATTTACTCAGATTTGTAACACTGCCTGAAGTCGGAGCGATATCAATATCCAGACGATCGTCTGCTGCCGCAAAGTGAACAGTACCTTCACTGCCCAGCCCCTGAGCGCCATTCATTGTCACCACTGACTGACCTGATAAATTGACATCTCCGGTGAAGGCGTTATTAGCGCCATTTACCACAACTTCACTGGATTCAATGGCTAATTTACCTGACCCGGACAAAGTATCATTGTCTATTGTTCCGCCATCAGCGTTTGCTGAGGCCTTCAACATATTACCGTTAACGTTAGATTTGCTGGCCGCACGCTGAGTGTTACTAATGGTTAATACAGAATCTGCCGTCAGTTCAACTTTGGCACCCTCGGTAGTATTCAGAGCGCCTACGGTTTGGCTGTAATCCCCTGTATTAACGGCTGCGCCACTCTCTATCACTAAGTTAGCCGTTTTGCCCAGTACGTTATCATTAGCCATTGCCAATGTTCCGCTACGCACCAAAGTTTCACCGGTATAATTGTTGCCACCGTTAGACAGAGAGATCGTTTGGCTTTCTGCTTCAATGGCTAAGTCACCGCTACCGGTCACTTTTGCCTTCAGATCGGTTTGTAAACCTTTAGCATCTTTTCTGGCGACTAAAGCTAATGCCTCAGTATCCATACCCAGCAGATCCAGCTCTTTTAAACCATAACCAACATACAAACCATTACTGCTGATACCGTCAGAGCTACTCATCATCTGATAATCGTAAGTACCTTTGGCGACTACCGTACTTGCGTTACCCTGGGTAATATCAAGAGTTTGTGCATTACTGATAGCATCGCCCTTCTCATCAGTCAGAGAAATTTGACCACCGGTACCCAGCACAGCACCTTTAGCATCTACCAATGTCACTAAAACGGTTTCATCATCCTGCTCCAACAGCGTTTTACGGGTATCCACGACAGGGATATCGTTAACCACTTCCGTTGGCATTTCTACCTGAACGGTACCAGTACCGCGAATATCCAGCGTTCCGGCAGATGATGTCTCAATGAAGTTCTCAGCGACAGTATCACCCGGTATTACGGAACCAAAAATCAGCTTGCCACCGTTTAACGTCAGGCCGCCAATATTCTGCTTACCTTTACCAACTGTTGTGATATTACCCGCATCAGATTTCAGCGTCGCGTTGGTGATACCTTTAGTATTATTACCTGAAAGATCAAAGCTACTGGTACTCAGCTGTAATGTTCCCTCAAAGCCTGAACCTACATTGCTACTGAGGCTAAAGGCTGAATCATCAGCATCCAATTTGGCAAACAGAATCCCTTTGCCGGTTAGCAATGGATCGAAGGTAAAGTCTCCGGCAGCCGTTGGCTGAACAGCCAGCTTGCTATCTTTCTCAATATCAACTGAACCCGCACCGGTGCCATCATCGGTAAGTACCAGCGCTTCATTAAGGATCACTTGGGATTTATTTTTCAGCTTAACCTGCTCGAAACGCTGGAGCCGGGAAGCCTTATCAATAGTATGGGTCGCTGCATCAAATATCAGTGAATCATTATTACCATCACCGGCATCCAGCAGATCATAAGTTGCACCCGTTCCCTTTATCGTAAAGGTATTGGTTCCACTACCGGCCGTCACGGTATCGACATGAGCGGTACCGTTTAAAGTAATATTGTTATTACCCTGCCCCAGAGTCGCTTCACCCGTTAAGTTGCTGCCATTATCAAACAGCATAGTGTTATTACCGTCGGCGACGCTAACTGTACCTTTGATATCTCCTTTATTAGTGAAATTGTTATTACCACCGTTCAGGGCAACCACGCCCTGAATTTTTGCGTTAGTATCGTTGACCAGTACCGTATTAATGGCACCATCAAACGACATAGCCTCAGCGGTTTCTGAGTTGGCTATAATTTTGCCTTTATTGGTAAAGGATTTGGCTTTTGCAGCTTTTACCACTGCCGCCGTGGTAGAGGAAGAATTCAGATTACCGCTTTGAACAACCTCTTTAGCTGAGTTATTTACAACCAACGCAGCGCCACCATCGGCCTTAGTGACATTAACACTGGCGCCGCTTTTTACCGTTGCATCATCTTTAGTATTAGCCAAAATACCCGTGCCACCAGTACCTTCCAGATTAATTATCAAATCAGCAGAATCAGACATATCCAGGTTATTTTGAGTAATGTTGCCATCTGCCGTTTGGAACGCCAGACCAATACCACCGCCTTCAACATTGATTGTGCCGCTGTTTGTTTGTGCCAGTGTCGCACTGGTACGTACCGCAATTCCGTCAGCCACGTTGATAGTGGTATCACTTAACTGAATACCGGTAATTTCAGCTTTGTTTTCTATGCCGTGTCCGGTCGCACCTGTCGCATTAACATCAATGCGCGCCCCTTCAACTTTTAACCCTTTTGCTCCGGTATCCAACAGAACACCATGAGCAGAGCCGCGACCTTCAACAATACCCACACCACTACCGGTTAAATCAAGGGAGGCATCTCTACCCAACTTAATAGCCGCTTCACCATCTGTTGCGATAATCTTACCGCCGGTACTGGTGACTTTTGATGCTTCCCCTTCAACATAAACCGCAACACCGTTGACTTTGATTTCACTGGCAGAATTTTCAAATTTACCGTTCAAAACCTTAATACCGGTATTTTCAGTACCCTGACTGAAATCAATTGTCCCCTTGTTGACCAGCAATCCCTGATTCTGACTAATAAAACCCGTTGCTTTATTTAAGTTGGTACTAATATTGGACTGGTTAGTCAGCGTTGAGCCGGTATCAGTCGCTAAAATATCACCGGATAAATCGTACTCATTTCCGTCAACGTTACCCACAACGGCGCCATTGCCCACTAAATTCACTTGGGTTCCTTGCTGTAACAAGCCCGTTGCACCACCGGTGATGTAAACACCCTGAGCATCTTTACCCAGAATTTGGAAATCACTACCACCCGATGCGGTAACATTTGTACCCTTGCCCGTTGCCCAAATGCCTTTTGCATTGGTACCTGAGGTTTTCAATTGAATAATTCCGGACTGAGAGGCGCCATGCTCAATACGGAATAAAGTAGAATCTTTACCGCTGGCATCCAGCAAAGTACCGGCAGGTACATTGGTATTAATCGAGGAGCCTTCGCCAACAACACGAAAGGCAATTTGATCGGTAACCCCGGTAGACTCATCGGCAAATTTTGGCACCGCAGTACCTGCCAGATTAACGGTTCCTCCATCCAGAGCCTCAACACCAATCGCTCCCTGACCTTCCATATTAATCAGGCCCGCTGTCATATTGACAGTTACCGCATCACCCGAAGCCTGAATACCTTTGGTTCGGTTGGCATTGGTTCCCCCCTTAAGGATCAGGCTACCGGTGTTATTAATGGTGGTTTGCAGATTATCAGAGCTGGCAATCAGGCCTACGCCACCATCCTGTAGCGTAATACTGCCGGTATTTTCACCAACAGAGCCATCCTGAACCTGAATACCTACGGTATTTCTACCGGTAAAAGCAATATTTCCTGCGTTATCCAGCGTTGCACCATTACGGGCAATATATCCCGTAACTTTGTCTTTATCTGAATTTAACTGAGCAGATGCTTTTAAGCTGGTGGTTCTATCTTTAGGATTAGTAATCACCCCATTGATGTCACGACCATCACCGTCAGCAATACCCGCGATCGCACTGGCTTCATTTAACTGAATGGACGCGTTGCTTGCGATATCGCCTTTAGCTCCACCTTCAATTAAAACGCCTGTAGCACCTTCACCGGTCAGGTTAATTGTCATCCCCCCGGATTTAAATTCGGCAGATTTACCCGTAGTAACCACGGCAACAGACTCTTTACCCGATGCAGTGAGCGCTGAACTGGCATCGGCAGAGCCCAGGAAGTTTGCACCATCCGCTACCCGGAACAGGGTTGAATTATCCGTTGATACATCCATAACCCCTTTCCCGGTGTTATTGATGACAGAATTAGCACCATAAATATAGAAACCAATTTGATTGGTTCCATTCACAAATTTAACTGCGCCATTGCCGGATAAATCAATTTGGCTACCATCGCGTGCGTGCAAACCAATAGCGCCGTCACCGCTCAGGTTTACCTCGCCGGAAATATTCAGTTTACTACCGGCACCTTCAGCCCAACCGCCATAATTACGTAAACCACTACTGGCATCCGCCCCCTTAACGTTAATAGTACCGGAAGAGGTAATGGCCCCTTGTTTTACTGCTTTAATCCCTACGCCATTAATACCATTCAAATTTATGGTACCGGTATTAGACAGGCCGCTGGATGCACTGGCAAACATACCTACGTTTTGAACGGAAGCTGAGCCACTACCATCCTGACCATTAATGTTTATCGTTCCGCTATTTATCGCATTCAAAACACCAGCATCTTTGGCACTAAAACCAAATGCACCCTGAACGCTTTCAGACATTAGAATTTCACCGGCATTCTCTACTCTGCCAGAACTGGAAGTCATCCTGATAGCAATGGAATCGGGAGCTGAATGGATATTATTACCAGCCTGATCGACCCCTATAGTAATTTTGCCATCATTAGTAAAAGTAGACCCGCCACCAAGCACGTTTACACCAATAGTCGCGGAAACAGAATCATTTTGAATCGGGGTTGCAGTCAGGTTAATCACACCATAGTTAAATGCCGCAGCACCATCACTCAGCTCGATACCGACGTTATTTCCTAAGGGGGTATTTCTGGCGTTGTTCCATGGACGGATATTAATTGTCCCATTGTTGGTCAGTAAAGTTCCGGAATTAGCACCTTGTATACCAACACCCCGACCGGAAGTACCACCTACAGCATCAGGATTCCAGACCATCAAGGTACCATTATTAATGGATACCCCTCCAAGAACGGAATACATGGCGATACCGAGAACATCAATGGTTCCATTATTAATACCGTATGCCCCACCATTAGTTAATATCACCCCGCTGCCAGGAGCATATCCTGTAATAGTTGCCCCTTCGGCCAGGCGTACGGTGGCATATCTACCAATACCATACATTACCGCGCGCGTACCCGGAGTTGCCAGATATGGTGTCGGGTCAATTTGACCACCTTTAGTGGTATCAATAGAGTAATCATGAGAGGATTTAACAGTGGCTTTACTAAATTCCGCTTCATAATCAGCAGTTTTCAGACCGTTGTTTTTTTGCAGTTCGCTAATTAGCCAACTGTTGTAATCTTTTAGCTCCTGAAGACTGGTTACGGTATGTGAACTGCCGTCATAGGCAGTAAATGTACCGGCATAAACATAGCTATCAACAGATTTGTTTTGAATAGTACTACCGGCTGAAGCACTGGCCGCAGCGTACATGGCGATATTATTACTGGATGTCCAGTTGATGGTACTTTCCGTGGTTCCTCTACCATCAGCATAAGCCAGCTGGGTACTTTTGAAGGATCCTTTAATCTCTGCATCACTATAGAAATTAGCTATGCCGCCCGTTTTATCTACGGTAACAAAGCGAGTGTTATAGAAAAAATCAGCGCCCTTCGGATCTAACACCATCACTTTTTCAGCCGCATCGGAACCAGCTGCCCGCTGAGAAAAGTTACTATTATTATAAACGTTAAAAGATACCGGCCCTAAAACCGGATCGTTAACAGTAACCGCCGTACTCTTATTTCCGGTATTCACATATAACAGGTCTGTTAGCATATCCCCGGAGGCATATCCCTGATCAATGGCCTGTTGTAAAGTCAAAGAGATATAACCCGAACTATCTCCTCCCGCAAATTTACTCGGCCCTGTTATATCAACCACATCGCCATTCTTAATGACATAAGCACCTTGATAGTTGTTATTTTTTGTCGTCCAGGTATCCACTAAATCAACGGCAAATGCATTGCCGGTTATACCAAAGCCCATCATTAAGGTCAGACCTAATGAAGAGAGGATTGGTTTATCTGTGGATTTAGCGCTGGATTTAATTTTTCCCCGCGCCAGTTCGGATGCAACCGTCCACATTCCTAACGTACTATTCCATATAACGTTATATATTTTGTTCATTTAAATTCTCCGGCATAGCCATATATACCTACCGGCAGCCTATTCATGCCAATAAGTACTATATTTAAATATTAAAAAGTTAATTTTTGGCAATAGAAGGCCTGAACAGCTTTCTATTTCACGCTGTTTTCAGAAAAAGATTATATTTCTGAGCTGATACTATTAATTAAAGAAATCCCTCCTCCTATTTGCTTATCCATTAGCAATAGCGTAGTAACTTAATGATTGATAATAATAGTCATTAAAAAACAATTCCCATTAGCACATAGATTAATAATAAAGAGGGCGAATATAATAACCATTAATTTTATACCCGATACCTCTTACATTAGTAATAAAGTCCGTTGGTACACCGATTATCGAAAGTTTAGATTGCAATTCACCTATCATTTGAGAAAGGCGTTGATTTGATGACGTTAAATTATTTTCATCCCATACTTTAACTAAAATTTCATCCCTGCTGATCGCTTTATCATTTGCATGAGTAAGCAAATAGACTAATAAGCGCATCATCGTCTCTTTAAGTGTGATCGCACCAAAGCTAATCACATTATCAGTCCCTTCTGATGAAACTTTGGTTAATCTTCGATTATCTATATCAACCTGAATATCGCTATTGATAAGAAAACCAAACAAATCTCTGTCCATAAGAATTACCAGCCAGAAAGGCTCAAAAGCTAATATAATCACCTTAAATTAATATGTTGCATTATTAGCCATTGGGTTATGGTTTACAATACACAAAAAATACGAATAATGATGGGGAAATTGTCATTAAAACAAATCAATAAATTAACTTAAAACTAATTAATGATATAAAAAATCAATTAATCTCCTTTTTCAGTTTTTTATTCCAATAGCGTTACTTTCAATAAGTAAAGTTTAAAAAACCATAAAACAAATATTATTGAAATAAAAAACCAATAACCGCACATTACCAAGAGAAAATGATTGCCACATACAAAAACAATAGCGATGAAAGAAAAAATCATTTTAATACAAAAAGATAGGTTAACGCGTTACACCAGAAAACGACCTAACTGATTAGCGTTTTTCTGACACCATACCAAGTACATAAAAATAGAGTAAATATAGCAAATGACAATGCTATATCCTCACCACAAAAATAAATGGAATTTTATAGTTATCAATGTGTAGCTATAGTTCACTTTACTACACTCAGTTCATCGCCTGGACTATACTTGGATAATAGAGAAATATTACGGGCTCTCCGTTATGATGAATAACTTCGATATGAATTGGATTTTGATTTTCAATGCTATTTATGAAGAGAAATCAATAAGTAAAGCATCAAAACGCCTTGATATATCAGAAAAAAATGCCGGATTAATCTTAAAAAAGTTGCGTGATTATTTCGTCAACCCACTGTTTATCAGAAGTCATACCGGTTTTTTACTAACCCCGTTATCTATTGATTTGTACAAAAAATTTTCCCATATAGAATCCACATTTAATCAGGCACTGGAGTACCAACCTCATAGGAAAAAAGACAGTAATATCAATAAAGTATTTACATTATCGATGAGCCCACAGTATGAGTTCTTTTTTAGTCAGGCATACAACAGAGCAGCAAATAAATTAACCGGCTATATTTTCAATTTTAGCTCAGTGCAAGATCATGAAGAAGAAGTCAAAAAGCTTCGTCACGGATTAACTGATATTTATCTTACACCAGATGCGCTGGATGATTCATTTATTCATCATGATGTTATGATCACTTACTCACTATCACTTTGTTTGATATTAAGCAAAAAACATAAAAGATATCAGCGAATTGTTGAGGAAGGGAACTTTGATAATGAAGAGTTCATATCTTGTACCCGGTACAAGATATTAGAGGATTATGCTTTTGAACAATTAGGCGTTAAGCCTGATATTTTATTCAGGCGTGACTCGATGTTTGATCTGTTAGAAACGATAGATAATCACAGTATCATTCTTATTGGCCCGAGTTATTTTCAACTACTAATAGAAAATGATAACAGATTTACAGTAATTAAAATAAAGGATCCTAATCTAATTATCAGGACCCTGTATTCTTGCTCTGCGAAAAATAGCACTAAAAAAGAGGATATAAATTACATCAACAAGATAATGAAAAATGAGATAGATGCAATGAAAATTAAAATGGATAATATTAAATAGAATTCAAGATATTTACTCAGATTTCCCATAGAGAATGGACACATAAATATGTGACAACCCATACCCCTGACCATGTATATTTTTTATTAGCTGCTCAGATATACCCAGCTCAGACAGTTTAGTATTCAGTTGATTGATTACATATGCCATGCGCTGGTTGGTTGCTACCAGACCGTAGTTCTCCCATACGTTAGTTAATATATCATCATGTGTGACAACGCTATTATTAGCATTAACGTTCAATACCAGATAAGTAAGTAATCTCATCATTGTGGGCCGTAGTTTTAGCACGCCGAAATCATGACCATTCTTATCAGCAATTCTGACTATTACGCCATTATTTAAATTGACATAAAAACGTCTATCAATAACGTAGCCAAAAATATCCAGCTCTTGTTTGTAAATAACAGTATCAAATAAAGGGGTGTTAGCATTTATCATATTCATCAGCCTGTAAGTTGAGTAACAATTCAATGCCAACAAATATATGCTTATATCGGATGGGCAAAAACCCATACAATGACGTTTCCATCAGGACAAATTTTAGGTGTTACTGGCCAATATACTTAATTCAACAAAAAAACCACCTCACCACCATAGTAAGAGGATTGAGATAATCGCTGCTGCCACTGTTTATCCCACTCGCCATGCTGAACTAAACCAACACGAAAAGGGATAGTTAAACCAAGCAGTGCAGGTAAATAGGCATCATAGTTGGTAACCGTCTTACGCCCCTGATAGGTTTGCACCACCAGCTCATCTACCGGCAATTGATTAAGCTGATTCACATTCCCGGTTTTCGCCCAGTCCAGCAGGCCGGTAACACTTAACGGGCAATCTTTAGGTAACTTGTTGCGTACCCGGCTTAAAAACTCTGCATACTTATCAAGCTGGTAGCTGGCAGCATCAAAATCGATTTGAATACCAACATGCTGATTACCTGCCGCAACCCACTTTTCCCGTAGCGTTAACATGGCATCCAGCATTGGTTCAGGAATATCCAGCGTCGTAACCCGTATGGATAACCAGAGTTTGGGCGCTTTTAGTCGGCTTACCGGGATCCCTTTACTCCACAGTCGGGCTTTTCCCTGTTGGCGGACAATTTCCCCCTGATAGAGATAAAGCTCAGACATTTGATGTAGCACGGGCTGAGGACGAACCCCAGCCCACAGCCAAAACTTCTGATACTGACTGGCATCAACCCCTGTTTGAGCCGCACAAATAACCGGGCTCAATAACAGGCTAAATACCAGCAGAACGCGTTTGATCACCAGTAATAACGGAGTTTCTCTGCCCACTCCGATCCTTTGTAGTCACGTTTTAACTGCTGGAACCAGGATTTACGCACGTTGCTGTCAATTTCCTGCCCATCGCAACTGTTATAACCTGAAGGGGCATAACACATTATTGCGCGATACAGGGCATAGCTTTTATCTTCCGGCTCTGCCGCAGAGTTAGCAATCACTTGCTGATAACGCGTTAAACGGCTCTGCGCTTTACCTTTAAACATGGCTGGCGCATCGTTTAACTGCCACTGCAAACCATATTCCACACCGGTATCAACGCGGGTTTCTGTCAGGCGGAAAAATTCCCCCATACAGTTAAGCGCATGGCCATCTTTAGGCTGGCTTGCCAGGACTTCAGCCGTTTTATCCAGAGATGCACAATGATAGCCTTTCTCCGTATTGCTGCCGTCCCAGTCAAATACCGTGATATTCACATCACCCAGCTTCTCTTTATCAAACTTCGGTGATACTGAATCTTTACCTAAAGCGCGATCTTTCAGGTAGTCCGAATAATTCCCGGTGATCAAATCACGAGTGAGTAGCGTATGCAGTGCAATAATACGTTCTTCATTATTTACGCCAGAAGCCACTTGCTGACGCAATAATGCAGCATTCGCGACATCTTTTAGTACTAAAGAACGGAAACGAAGCGAAGTCACCGGACTGTCCGCAACAAACACCAGCTCAGGTTTTCCCTGATAGGCCAGTGAATTCGTCAGCATCAATTGTAGAAATTGCTGCTGAATCGCGGTGGTTTTTAAGGTCAGTAAATGACGCCAGTGAGTTTCGGCCTGAGGCCACTTTTTCTGAGCCTGTAACGCCTGCCCCAAAAGAACCTGAAGACTAAAATCAACCGTATCCGTCAATGCCTGTGTTGTGGCCGCGGGAATAGCAGACTCAACTTTGGCGTAATCTTTTGGCAGATAAAACAGCCATGCATTATGCAGATAGTTCCATGCTGAGGTCATACCGGCCTTTTCAAACATCGGCTTATAACTGTTAATTTCTGCTTCAGTTACCAGAACGGCATTCGGACGAGACTGATAGCCCTCTCGCAAACGGCGCAATGTTTGAGTCAGGGTTAACATCGGCGTTTCTGGCGCCGAAACAAATTGATTATCGATATCTTGCCATGCATAACTGCTCAATAATTTGGTATCAACTTCATTAACTAAAGATTGCAAGGCTTCCATATTTGCTGCCCGCCCCAGAGCTTGCTCTGAGCTTTTAGCCAGTGCATCCCAGTCAGAAGCAAACCAGTAAATACGACGGTACAGATCCTGAGTCGATGACACATAGCGCCCGTTCGGATAAGCAGCAAGATAATCCTTGGCTTTTTGAGCGGCCAACGAAGTCAGGTTTTTATCGCTTTTGGTTACGTCAAACATTTCATATTCATCTAAGGCATGTTCAACGGCCTGATTTAACGCCACACGAAACAGCATATAAGTGGCGGTTTCTGCCACCCAAGGCTGATTCGCCTTTAGCAGACTCTGAAAGCCCGTACTGGCCTCACTAAAGTTACCATTGTAAAAATAGGCGGCGCTGAATAAGTAATTATGTAAGTCGGCAGCATGTGATTTTTCAGGGAAAGTAGCGGTTGAAACATCCGCCAGCTCGGGATTAATCAGGATATTCATTCGCTGATGGGCCAAATCTTTACGCTGTTCCGGCGTCAGTTGTTTATCATCGATCAGTAGCTGGAAAAATTGAGCTAACGCTGCCGGAGTGTTAGACACCATTCGGCCACGACCACCCAGCAGCATCTTATCCGACAAATCCAGAGAGCTAATATCAACCCCAAGTTGTTCCGCTAACTGTTTAATCGCTGGTATATCAACTTCGGTGATAGCAAAACCATACTCATTGCTACCGGACGGAGGCACAACACGAGGAATATTAAAAGGTAACTCACGGCTACGAGCCGGCTCAGTTGCCAGGGGAGCATACAGCGAAGCAAACTGGTGCTTATCGGATTCCAGCAGTAGCAAATTTGCACGGGTATCGTTACTTACCCATAAAAATGGATAACTGCCCAGAGGAAGAGAGCACGGCGCTAACCAGAAATCACATCCATCACCATCAAAAGATGCCTGCGCCGGCTGACACAATAATCCGGTAAGGCATGCTGCTAAAAATAGCTTTTTCACTCGCTCCAACTCCCTGTCATGACTGAATTCATTCGCCGTTTTTTATCATATTCTTTGTGAGTTATCACTATATGATTAATGACCAAATATTAAGCTGATTCCGAGAATTCAACTTGCTCTGGTTTAACGATACGTTGGTAATCTTCCACATTAAGCAACAGCGACTTTTCTAACGATCCTGCATTAAATACCATCTCGTCTAATTGATTAAATAGCAAAGGATCAACCACCAGCTTAAGGTCAGGGTGAAAGCTAAAAGGAGGAATGGCGCCAAATACACACTGAGTCAGCGCCATCACCTCTTGTGGACTGGCCAGTGATGCCCGTGTTCCACCCAGTTTCTGAGCCAAAACCTGTAAATTAGCCTTACGATGAGCGGGAAGTACCGCCAGAACATGTTGCTTAATACCGTTGCCTTTCACATGACAAACCAGCGCCTTCGCGCCCTGTTCAATTTGCGTTCCTCTGGCTTTAGCCGCCTCTTCAGAACGTCCGGCGCTGGCATGTTCAATGACCCGATAGCGAGCCTGCCCACCCTCTAATAAAGTAATAAGCTGGTTAAAAATAACTGATGACACAATGTCCTCCCCTTGTAAGGTGCACGATGCCGGAAAGCATACTCGTTCCCCCAATAAATATGCTATAAACTTCTTATCATATTGTATAAGAGTCAACAGAAAGTAAAATCGGATACCTGACTGATGCCATCAAATAAACACCCCACTTCATCCGCAGAGCACGAAAATCAACTATTACTGCGTGAAGCGAAAAAAATAGCGACAGCGCTGGGCAAAATGTTTGCCCCCAGCTGCGAGGTGGTATTACACGATCTGACTCACCCTGAGCATGCCATTATCGCTATGGAAAACTCGCTGTCAGGTCGAAAAATTGGCGATCCGGCAACAGAAATGGGGTTAGCCAGAATTCAGGACGATCAATTCCCTGATGTGGTGCAAAACTATGAAAACCATTTTCCCGATGGCAGACCGGCTAAAAGCACCTCGATAGGGTTGAGAAACAGTCAGGGAGAGTATGTGGCAGCCCTGTGTCTGAACCTGGATATTTCACTGTTTAATACCATGCAGCAAGTACTCAGCCAGCTAACCGCAGTGAATAACCACGAAGCCCCGCTCAATGAATCGCTAAAATCATGGAAGCTGGACGATATCAGAACAGAGATCAATCACTACGCCGCCACGCTAAACACCCAGCCTCGTGCCCTCTCTTCTCAGCAACGGCAAAAGCTCATCCGCCATCTGTCCGATCAGGGAATGCTACAGCTACGCGGAGCCGCCACCACAGCCGCCGACACCCTCGGCATCTCCAGAGTCTCAATCTACAATGCCCTGAAAGGGCAGTGAGTTATTAAAATTAAACATAAACAAACGGCAGCCTGTTGGCCGCCGTTTTTAATTGATGACAAAGTCTGGTGACTTAGCCATGGCACTAATAGCTAATCGTTGGGAGAGACGGGTGTTGGGGTCGACTTGGCGTAAGCCAACGACAAACAGGCTTTGCCTGTTTGAACAGCGCTAGCGCTGGCCCGAAGGGCAAAACACCGACGGTGTTTTGTAACAGCCCCTAACCCGGCCAGGCCCAACGCACTCCAAAGCTAAGTACAAACGGTCTTCCGGCCGAGCACATGAGCTATATTCGCTCAATTTTTTTACGGCCGGAATACCCATTGATGCCGATTTAATTCATTTATCAGCACCCAAAGACTACCATCACCCCAATCAGAACCTGACCTTAAACCCTACCGACCCAGCAACCGATGACTCTACCTGAGAATCATTGCTGTTATTACTGTAGGTTTTACCCACTTCACCATAGGTCTGAACCTTATCGCTGATGTTCCAGGTTCCGCCCACCGCCACTTCGGTGCTCTGATAATTTTGGTCAGAACTTAACGAAGTGCTGGCGACGTTATTACTGAAACGAGAACTATCTTTACCACCAGATAATCCCTGCCACAGGTTCACACGTACATAGGGTTGCAGTTTTCCTTTATCGGTTGGGTAGTCACCCACAAGACGAACACCCAGTCTTCCAATCACCGAATCATCCGAATCCATTGACGCGGTGGTATTGGAGTTACCACTCAGACCAATGCTATCAAAATTGCTGTATTGATAGATTATCTGAGCCTGAGGTTCAATCCGCCATGCACTTTCAGCAATTCGGAAAGGTTTACCCATCTCAAGGGAAGCCATCAAGGTATTACCATCAGGATGATAGTTGGTACTTCCGGTTTTCAGATTCACATCAATGCTGTGGTTACCGTATTGCAACACACTGTCGAGATAGAAATCATTATCGGCGGTGTAAGTGGCGTAACCACCTAAATAGAGCGAATTAGAATCAATTGACCCCGCCGTTCCCCGGCTGCCGGAGAAATCACCAACAACGTTACTATTAACATCCATCACCGAAGTATAAAAACCGGCTTTCCAGTTGCGATTGCTGTAAACATCAACACCAACCTGCAATCCAGTCATATGGGCATTCAATTTAGAACCGACCTGATCGTTAAGGGTCAAATCGGAAGATTTACCAATCATTCGACCCCAAACCCGATTTTCATGGGCTAGCTCGCTGCCTTCATTAACGGTTAATTCATCCCCTACACGTTGATGAAGAGTACCCAGAACCGCCAGATCCGACTGACGAATCAGAGGTGCAACAGAGGTCATCAGCGGCACTTCCGGGCGATAAGCAGTACGTAAATACCAGTTCTCACCGCGACCCTGAGCATTACCGGCAAACAGCTGATACTGATAAGCACCGGCTTCCAAATGGTCAGCCGTCAGCGCGAAAGCATCACGGGAGCTTTGTGCAGTAGTGGTGGCGCCATTCAGAGCCGTAACCACCTCAATACCATCACCAACACTCTGACCACCTAACTGGCTGACATCAATATCCAGAATCGTTTTGCCTGATACATTGCCGCCGTCAATCACCAGTCGGTCAGCGGTGCCGTTACTACCCGGTTGCTGTTGTGCTGCGAGTTTAATAACCCCATTCAAACCAACATAGTCACCTTTAGCCGTCAGAGTTGAACCAACCTGAGCGCCGCGTAACGAGATGATTCCCTGGTTCAAAATACCGGCGACGGTCTGGTTACTACCACCGGTATCCAGTAAAGCATCACGACTCACTACATGGATAGAACCTGCGCTAAGGGTATTTGCCCCCTGAGCCAACAATGTTCCCTGTTCCACCAGCGTTCTACCGGTATAGCTATTTTGTCCTGCAAGAACAGTGGTACCACTACCTTGCTGCCACAGTTGACCTGTTCCACTCATCACACCATCAAGGGTGTAACGGTCTGAGCGATCAACCTGTAATATTCCATTATTCAGCACATCGCCAGAAATACTACCGATAGTGCCACCGGTACCCAATTTCAGTGCGCCCTGATCTATCACTGTTCCACCGGTATAGGTACTGTCCTGGGTTAACGTTAACTGACCTTCACCCGTTTTCGTTAACTTGCCTTCACCGGTCACTGCCGTCAGTAGCGAAACCACCTGTCCGGCAGTATCAATGGCACCGCCATAGCTACCAAGGCTAACCTCACGAGCGGTATCAAATGCTGCACCATAACGTAGAGTACCGCCGTTAATGGTGATGCCGTTTGATATCAGCCCCAGATTATTATCACCGGAAACTTGCAGCGTACCGCCGCTGATAGTGGTTCCACCCAGATAATCGTTATTACCGTTCAGAATTAATCTGCCGATATCTGCCTTATCCAGACCGCCGCTGCCGGTAATCACACTATTAATAGTCGCGGTGTAAGAAGCTCCCGGGGCAGTACCATCACCAACCCGAATGACAGTGTCCGCCGTATTGGTAGTGATGCTATCACCGACAACCACATAGCCATCGGAAGCAAACTGTGCCCCGCTGATGCGAACGGCACCTAAGCTATTATCAACGGTAACGGTACCTTTAGTACCTTCAAATACCGCAAAAGCATCATCACTGTATGGGGCGTTAAATGCGCCTTCTGGTGTGGTCTCATCGGTAGTCCAGTTGTCGTTACCGGCACTGGCCTGCCAGAGACCATCACCACCATCAATGGCATTATTGTTTTTCAGGTTTCCGCCCGTGCCACCGGTACCATCCCAGAAGCGTAACGTAGTACCAGCACGATTAACCAGATTCACCTGATTAGCTACCGAAGTTTGAACATACAAGTCGTCTGCTGCCACCGGGCCACTGGCAATATCCAATACGTTATTGGTCAGAGAACCGGTATAGTTGATCAGGCGGTAAACACCCACATCAAACCGACCACCCGCAGGCTGAGTAATATTCAATTTCCCGTTAAGATTCAGGTCACCGTTAACATTCATCAGGTCGTTATAAGCGCCGCCCGGGTGGTAAGCCTGACCCAGTTGATAATCCAGTTGAGCATTATCTGCCAGCGTCAATCCACCCATGGTTAATACACCCACCTCACCAATGGTAGAACCGGCGGCAATATGCCCATCGTCAGCAACGCTAACGTGGCCTCCCAATACACCAGAACCGCCCAGTGTAGTTTGAGCCATTACGCTAACGTCACCCGTTGCAGCACCTTGCTGACCATTGACTAATAAGATGCCCTGCTCAATCAACGTATTACCGGTATAACTATTGCTACCGGTGAATGTCAGGGTACCGCTACCGGTCTTAGTAAAGCCACCACCCGCACCGCTAATAACACCGCTAATGGTTTCACTGCGGTTAAGCGTTCCTTCCGTTAAGGTATTTGCCCCTAAATGAATATCACCTGCACCGGACAGAGAACCAACCGTTGTTGAAGCATTCGTGGTATCAACCAGCCCACCAGCCTGATTCACAATAGTGGCGTTTTCCGCTAAGGCCTGACCGAAGAAGGCAACGGTTCCGCTGTTGGTAATCAAAGCAGAACCGGCATTAGCGTTATCCGCCAGATTGAGCGTTGAGGTGCTTAGCAAGTTGATATTGGATTGTGCCCCATTTGACTGACCAAAGAAGTTAATCACGCCATTAGCTTTACCATCAATCAATGCAGTATTTGCCGATGAAGTACCATTAAAGTTCAACGTACTACCGTCTACGGAGAAGTGATGCTGCTCCGCACTGCTGGTTCCATTCATATTGACAGTAGAACCGGTTTCCAGAGTAACGAGGCTACTGCTTTTACCTAATGCTCCGGTAACGTTAGCATTCACCACCACCTGGCTCAGGCCGTTGGTGCCTTTTACTGTGGTATCACCCTGATAATCATTTAACAAATCAAGATTAAGGGTGCTGTCTCTTTGGGTTTCACTACTCAGTACCGTCAGCGAACCGTTTCCGCCAATAACGCCCTGAGTATTTAACGTGTGACCATTCAGGTCAAAATTACCCCCGGAGGTTCCCAGGAAGATCTCACGCTGAGTGGTAAAGTCCGCACCGTTTTGTAAGGTGGAACCATTATTAATCGTCAGTGATGTCCCCAACAGCCCCAAGTTTTGTTCTGCCGATACCTGCAATATCCCACCGTTAATACGGGTTCCGCCGGTATAACTGTTGTTGCCTTTCAGAATCAGACGACCGTTGTCAGTTTTCAACAATGTCAGCGAATCGCCGCTGTTAAGCTGCTGGAGATCGGCATTAATGGTGGCGGTATAATCCGCACCGGCACCGCCGGCACCGACACGGATCAGGAAGTCACCGCTACCAACGGTTTGTCCGGTATACAGCTCAGGAGCCATGGATGTCGTGGTCTCTACAATTTTGATAACATCGCCACCGATCACATAACCAGATGAAGCAAACTGCGCTCCGGCCAATACGACGTCGCCAAGGCTGTCATTAACTGTAACTGCCGCGGCTTCTCCCTGAAAGATCGCAAATGAAGCCTGTTGCCATGGCGCATTACCATTGCCGTCCGGCAATGTCCAGTTGTTGTCTCCCAACGAGTTCCCCGGTGCCAGCCAGTTACCCACACCACCATCGACTTTTTTGTTACCTACTACGCCATCGATACCATGGTGCGAGAATTCACCGCCATCCCAGAATTGCAGAGTCAGATTATTACCGTTTACCAGGTTAACTTCAGTATCGATTGAGGTTTGGACAAACACATTGTTTCGGTCTGCCGTTGAAGGAATGGAACCAATTGTCAGAGTGTTATTGGCATCATTCGGATCGGAATCGTCGTTAGTGATATTACCGGAGTAGTTAAACAGACGATAAACCCCCGGGCCAAAGTACCCACCCTGAGAAACATCGACATTCACCTGACCTTTTAATACCAGATCTTTCACATTGACCAGATCGTTCAGATCGCCGCCCTGAGTGTATGCCAAACCCAGTTGGAAATTACTTTGGGTGGTACTGGTCAGGTCTAAATTACCTTTAATATTTAACGTACTGGCGCTATTGTCCCCCGGAGTCAGGATGCTGTTAGCATTCATAACCACATCACCACCGATGGTGCCTTTCCCGCCCAGAGATGCGCCTGAAAGTACCGTTGTCAGCCCGGTAGCCGCACTCTGATCGCCATTGATCAGCAAAGTACCCTTATCAACGCGCGTTTCTGCCTGATAACTGTTATTACCATTTAAGCGAGTTAAACCGCTGCCAATCTGATGGAATGCACCGGTACCAACAATGGCTCCGCTTAGCGTTAACTCTTTTGATAAATCAATGGTAAACAAACCATTGTCGATAATGGATGTCGCTTCAGACAGGCTACCGCTGGTACCACCATCACCAATTTGTAATGCGCCCGTTGCATCAATGAGCGTATTACCGGTATAGGTATTTTCTCCCAGTAAGGTGGTGGTTCCGGTAGCGCCTCGCTCAAGCTGACCGTCACCACTAATCACTCCGCTGTAAACCTGAGTGGCAGAGGTACCGTCCAGCACCACTTTACTGGTGCTGCCGCTGGTAGCGATATCATAGTTATTTAGTGTGGCTTTGGTGGCATCACTGATATTGTCAGCAGCACGCAGAGTCGCACCATTCATCACATTAATGGTTGGGGTTGTGCCGGATAACGCTAAATTATCAACAACACGGACATCTGCCTGTCCTCCAGTGACCATAAGACTATTCCAGCCGGTACCAATGTTTGTTGCTTTAGCCAGATCGTCAATTGTCAGAGAACCAATTTTGGTGCCTGACCCGGTACCATTCCATAAATGGGTATCGGTTAATGTCAGTTGACTGTCCGTTCCCCCTTCACTAAGAAGGTGGCGAGTAGCGAACAAGTCAACATTACCCAACTGCGCGATATCACCACCGTCAGCGCCGGAAAAATTAACTTCCCCGCCAAAAGTACCACTATTCCAGACAAAACGATCCTGACCGGAATCAGCATTGATTATCCCGAGCGTTGCACCACCATCGAGTGTAATAACATCATTGCCACTGCCTGACTGAATGGCTAATGCCGTATCACTGGCAGCCTGCAATGTTCCTTTATTAGTAATGGTATTATTCGCGCTACCACCGGCATTTATCAGCGTAGCCTGCTGGCTGCTCGCAATAATGGAAGCATTGATATCATTAAGAATGGTTCGACTGCCAGCACCAGCACCGCTGATATCAATAACATCCATCGGGCTGGTGGTACTACCTGATGTAATAGAACCAGTATTAGTAAATACACTGGCCAGAGCCGCCTGAACAACATTCGACCCTTCACTGAAGCTGTTAATCACGCCGCCATTACTGATACTGCCACGGGCTATCGGCGCATAGATAGCCGCACCACCTGCGGCATCAATATAGATATTGGCTTGAGTATCGACACTGCCATCGGTTCTTGCACGAATGGCATCTCCCGTTGCAGTATGGGTGGCGTTATCTACGTTGATGGTATAACCGCTACCAATATGTAAATCACCGGTAGTATTGCTACCATCTTCATTTTCAAAAGCAAAACCAGCGCCGCTGAAATTACTATCGTCTCCCATAACGTTCAGCACGTTACCGGTATTGGCATTACTGTCATCGGCAGTAAATGTCACCGCAGTACGTATTGCCGGGCCATCTGCCGCATTAATCGTAACGTTATTCAGTTTGATATTAGAGCTGTTGGCATTGTTCTGGATACCTGCACCGCTACCACTGACGTTGATGGTGGTATTTTGCGCCGTCAGAGAAACCGCTCCGGTATCCATCAAAATACCGTGAGCACCATCCGTTGCATCAACCCGGTTATCATTTCCATTAATAGTTAACGTAGCACCGTCAATCAGCTGTACGGCAGCCAGTCCACCATTAGCGGTAACCACACCCAGCTTATTTACCACCGCGCCGCTACCTTCAACCTTAACCCCAACGCTGCTGCTTGGCCCTGTACTACCCGCGCTGCGGCTAACAGAAATGGTACCGTTATTAGTTAACTGCCCCTGGTTTTGGATATACACCCCGAGGTTGTTATCACCTTCAACGGCTATAGCAGAGTTATTGGTAGCAATACCGCCATTGTGCAGATAAACACCAATATTATCGCTGCCTCCCAGCTGCATACCTGAGCCACCCGTCAGCGTTAACTGACCATTATAGGAAACGTCATATCCTTTAATACCGCTTTGGGAGCTTTGAGTACTAATTTGTGCACGGGAAGTAACGATGGTTGGCAGAGTCGTAGTACTGATTTTGCCATTGATTTTATAATCCCGTCCATCAACGGCCACTGCCGTAGTATTATTGTTCTCCAGCAGAATGGCGCCATCACTGATAACGCCCTGAGCGCCACCAGTCACTTTCACACCGATAGCCTGTTCACCTTTAACATGAATTTGAGCATCACCGGTTAACAATCTTGAGGCTGTCGTACCATCACGACCATTGGCATATACCGCTACCGAACCTACACCGCTAACAGTCAGGTTGTAAGGGTTTGCCATACTACCGGTAGAGGTACCGGTAAAACTGGCTCCGTGATCGATAGCAAACAGAATGGTTCCCGCTTGCCCATTATCACCCAGGGTGGCGGTAGCCAAATCGATTTCCGCCTGTGGGCCATAAGCGTAATAACCGATCTGATTTTCACCGTTAAACTGAATAGTGGCTGAAGGTTGAACATTAATCAGTGCATTACCCCGGGCGTGAACCCCTACCGCACCTCTGGCATTCAGGATTATTTGTGAGGCGATATTTGCGCTGGCCCGATAGCTATTATCTCCTTCAACAAACACAGCAAAGTTACGGTAATTAATATCGCCAGAACCATCTACAGTAATAGTGCCACTTAAAGACTGAACATCGGCATTGGCTTTATTCGCCAACACGTTTAATGCAACGTTATTATCGCCGTTGACATAAATATCGCCGTTATTTCTCACCGTAGTGGTATCAATCGCCGACAAACCAAAGTTCTGTGCGACATAGCCAAGTACCTTCGAGCCCAACACTTCAATTCGTCCGTTATTGACTACCAAACCGCTGGCTCCGTTGACCAGCATGCCAACCGCATTACGAACCTTCGACCCCAGAATAATGGTACCGTTATTGGTTACGTTACCACTGCTACTGGTACGAACACCGGCAGCTTGAGAGGCGCCACCAATCATATTGACGTCGGAATACCCATCGGTCATCGAGGTTTGCGCCTGGGTACCTACATAAATCTCACCGCTGGCACTGTTTACAAAGGTTGAGCTCCCGCTGATATCCGCACCATAACCAGAGGCTTTACCCTTGGCATTATGGGTATTGCTGACAATATTAATTCGGCCATTATTAGTCGCCTGAGTATTTCCCTCTGCCACCATACCGGCAGCACCATCACTATCACCATCGGTTAATGCGGCATTGATAAGCGAGCTATTCGTCAGGGTACTGTTACCCTTACCGTGCATAGCATAAGAACCATTGTTATTGACGTTCTGATTAGTGCCATTTTTCTCAATAAACAGACCTGCGTTAATGGTGCCAAGGTTAGTCGCACTGGAATCCTCTGCCAGCATGCCGTCAGACAGCGGGCTGCCGCCGCTTTCGCGCCAGGCTGCCTTCAGAAGTAATGATCCCTGAGGCATTAGAACCGGTCGCCAGAATGACATTCAGCTCACCGGTATCCAAAGTGCCATTATTACTGTGTGCAAGTCCGTCTTGCCAGATATGGTATTCCCAATCAACTCTGTCGGTTTCCCGCAGGGCCAGGACTGATAAGATCAGCGAGTTGTAAGCATCCTGCGCAGTTTTGGCAGAGTTAATCACTTTTCCGTCGCTGCTGGTGACTTCGCCATCTAACCAAAGCTGAACCTGACTGGGAGTAGTGCCATCATCCTGAATTAACCAGTCATTCAGCGTGGCAATATCGGCCGCGGATTGAATGGTAAACGTTTTGTCCGCCAGACGAACCACGTCACCGGACGCATCCAAACCATAAGCAGGTACACTAATTTCCTGACTGTATTTAGTGCTGCTTACCGTTCCGGTTTGAGTATCTGAAGGGAGAACGATCGCCGGTGCAAAATTAATGCGGTTATCGGAATACCAGTTAACATCGCTGGTTGCGGATCCGGTACCTTCAGCGGCCGCCAGTGTCGTATGTTTACTGAGCAATGAGATAGTGTTAGACGCATCAGAAATTGCAGTAGCGCTGTTAGTATCTGCACCTAAATAGACATTAACTGTCCCGCCTACCGGAGCAATACGGGCAATGCCCAAATTGTTATAAATCTTAATCGAAGAAGGATCATAAGTTGGCAACTGGATAGCGCCGACCTGTTCAGAGGTATTGGTACCAAAAGTCGAAGAATCATACACTTTTAGTACCGACTGGCTCCCTTCCAGACCGGGAATGGTGACATTGACTTCCTGATTTTGTTGCGGCTGCCCCGCAGAAGTAGAATAGAAAAAACTATCTATATTATCTGCAGTGATCTGTTCAGTCTGCTGGCTGCTTGACAGGGCCTGAATGGTTTTTATTCTGCCCTGAAGCAATAAATCTTTTAGCGTTGCATTAATAATGTTGCCATTGCTACCCGTTTCCAACACGGGAATTGGCCCGACAATATTCAGTACCGTGCCAGCCAGATAGTGCTGATCGTTAGCGGTATTATCATTCTGATCGATACCATCAATATTAAAATGCACCCCAGTTTGAAACTGTTGATCCGGGCTTTGTGCAGGGAAGGTGTAATTACCTATCCATGATTGGTTAATGGTAGCACTATGGGAAATAAGCGGAAACATGCTCAGAGCGAGTATTAGTGCGGCTTTCAGTGTTGTTCGTCCAGAACCTTTCTTTCTTCCTTTTGTTGTTTCAGGGGCTACCACCATGGCATTAAGAGCGTCACTCCAGACCAGTCTATAAATGGTGTTCATATATTATTACCTATCGGACAAACAAATACTCACAAATACAGGGGATATTCAATATATAAATATTATATTCAACAACCCATTCCCATTAATCCTAAAGAAAAAGAGATTTAATTATTAAGGCCATACATAAAAAAATAGCCCATGTATTTTATACAACAAGCTCATTTACGTTAAATATTCATGGAATTCTTTTAAAACGAAGGGGTTTTTACATAGTATCTTTATTGGTGTCTCACCATTTTTAAAGTGTAATAATTTGTTTTTACTTATAATTTATTAAAAAACAAAAATAAATTAAAGCGTGTTTTTACAGATATAACCATAATATAAATGTGGTTTATTTATATTTAAAAACAAACCAATCGCTCAAAAAATAGCCATAACATATAAGTCCATTAATATTTTTTAATAAAAACTAGTTTTTTAGTAACCACACAATCTATTTTAATTCATTGACTTTATTAATTTCATTATATTCAAGAAATTAACTATCAAATTAAAATAGCACCCGGTGTAAACTAATATTTACTCCCTCAGAAAAAGCCCTGATATCACTAAAAAACATCGAGACTATTTCTGTGAATGGCTACAATTTCAGCGTTATTACATCGTCTGATAACAAAATAAAGCACTTATTTCTGAATCGTCCGTTGAGTATTGACGTTTTAATCGCGCTACGTAATAGTCATAAATAAATCATTTCGCAAATATTCAATATAAAAAGATTGCCAATATAATTAGCACGATCATTATTTGCATATTCACTTAATAGGATCCCATGCAAAGCTTCCTTCTTCCTCTCTGGCATCAAATTGTTCTTTCTGCGCCGTTGTTTATTCTGGCCATATTGGGATATGCCCTCATTCGCTGGGCAAAATGGAGCAAAAATGTAGCCGATGGCCTGACTAAATTCGTTTTTTCCGTCGCGCTACCCGCCATGCTGTTTCGTATGATGTGTAACTTCTCTAAGCAGCCACCGGTAGATGCTCGCTTGCTTATTGCCTTTTTTGGTAGTTGTCTGATTGTCTTTGTGATTGGACGAGTACTGGCGGCAAAGATGCTGAAACTGGATGGAACCTCAGGTTCGGTATTTGCACTGGGTGGAATATTCTCCAATAACGTTATGTTAGGTATTCCGGTGGCGACGGTGGCTCTTGGCGAGGCTTCACTACCTTCCGTCGCACTGGTATTAGTATTTAACGGTTTAATCCTCTGGACTCTGGTCACCGTATCGGTTGAATGGTCACGCAGTGGCTCTTTCTCTATCAATGGCTTTGCCAAAACCGCCGCCAACGTGCTGAAAAATCCATTAATTATCGGCATTATCTCCGGCACGCTGTTCAGTTTGACGGGTTATGATTTACCTGCGGTTGTCGATCAACCGGTAAGTATGCTTGGTCAAATTGCGGCGCCCATGTCATTGGTAGCTTTGGGTATGGGATTAGCGGAATATCGCATTCGTGATGGCTGGCAAATCAGTTCGGTGATTTGTACCTTAAAGCTTATCGTTCAGCCCTTTATTGTCTGGCTGTTGGCGGTAGCGCTTAATCTTCCCCCAATGGAAACGCAGGTTGTCGTGTTATTGGGTTCAATGGCGGTTGGTGTTAACGTCTATCTGATGGCTCGCCAGTTCAACGTCATTGTTGGTCCGGCGGCATCCAGTATGGTGATCTCCACCATTCTGTCAGCCATTACCACACCGCTGATTCTGACGCTGATTGGCGTTCGGGTTTAACCAACGGGAAAAAATTTAGCCTACAATGAAATACTGAAGTGTTTACTTATCTATTGATAATCAGGAGAAGCTCATCATGTATCAACTGTATATTGCCAATAAAAATTACTCCTCATGGTCGCTTCGCCCCTGGATTTTACTCAGCCAGTTAGGCATTCCTTTTGAAGAATGTATCGTTCCATTTGATACCGGCTCCAACTGGGAGAAATTTCGTCGCTTCTCGCCGTCAGGAAAGGTACCTTGTCTGGTTGACGATCAAACCATCGTCTGGGACTCGCTGGCTATTGCCGAGTATCTTGCAGAGTCTTACCCTGAAGTCTGGCCAGATTCTCGCGAAGCTCGCGCCTGGGCCCGCTGTGCAAGCGCAGAAATGCACTCCGGGTTCAGTGTACTACGCAACAGCTGCCCGATGAGCGTTGGTGTGCGAATTCGCCCGCATCAATTATCAGAACAATTAATCACTGAGCTGGCACGACTAAGTGAACTGTGGGAACAAGGGCTAAATCAATTTGGCGGCCCTTTTCTGGCAGGTAAAAAATTCACCGCCGTGGATGCCTTTTTTGCCCCAGTCGCTTTCAGAATCCAAAGCTACGACTTACCGGTTTCTCCAACCGCTAAAGCCTATGCTGAGCGTCTGCTAAACCTTCAGTCAATGATGGAGTGGGAAGAAGAGGCACTAAAAGAGGTCTGGCGCGAAGAAGGCCACGAACAGGAAGCGCTGGCGATAGGCATACTGCTAAATGATTTAAGAGCCAGATAGATTCAGAAATAATACGACCAGCATCAATGCTGGTCGTAATCATCAACATAACGTCACAGATGAAGCATTACTCTCCGCGCTGACGCACAATCTCAAACAGGCATATGCCGGTCGCTACCGATACGTTTAGCGATGACACACTCCCTGCCATAGGAATACTAATCAGCTCATCACAGTGCTCGCGAGTCAGACGGCGCATGCCCTCACCCTCAGCCCCCATCACTAAGGCTACCGGACCGGTACACTTGGTCTGATACAGTGTATGGTCAGCTTCTCCCGCTGTTCCTACAATCCAGACATTCTGCTCTTGCAGATAACGCAGGGTACGGGCCAGGTTAGTTACCCGAATTAACGGTACGGTTTCTGCCGCGCCGCTGGCAACCTTCTTCGCTGTTGCGTTTAGTTGAGCTGAACGGTCGCGGGGAACAATTACCGCATGAACGCCGGCTGCATCAGCACTGCGCAAGCAGGCACCCAAGTTATGCGGATCGGTAACACCATCCAGAACTAACAGGAATGGTTTTTCCAGTCCTTCAAGCAGATCCGGCAAATCATTTTCCTGATACTGACGCCCCTCTTTAACTCGGGCGACAATTCCCTGATGTACGGCGCCTTCAGCCTTATTATCCAGCCACTGGCGATTTGCCACCTGCACCGAAATACCATTTTGTTCAATTTCCTGAATCAATGGCAGTAATCGGCGATCTTCACGACCTTTAAGAATAAACACTTCAACAAAACGTTGAGGATCGCGCTCTAACAGTGATTGAACAGCATGGATTCCGTAAATAATTTCACTCATGTCTCAGTTCTTCTTCAATACAATATAAAAGCAGGGCGACACTCTGGCCGCCCTGCGATAATGATCGGACAGATTAAAGATCGGCGGCTTTCTTAGCCCGTTTACTCTTTAATGCTGCTGTTATCTTTTTAGTTTTTGCTGAAGGTTTAGCCTTAGCTTTGGTTTTAGATTTAGCCGGAGCTTTAGCTTTGCTTCCCGCCTCTTCTTGCTTAGGCTTACTTCTTCTTGGCGCTTTTACCCGCACATTACTGTCAGCAACAAAGCTATCGGCTTTAGAACGAGCACCTTTTTTGCCCCGTTCTTTTTCCGTTTTACCTTCACCACGCGGACGACGTTCACTGGAAACCAGAGAAAAATCTATTTTACGCTCATCCAGATGAACAGCTTCAACTTTTATCTCAACTTTATCGCCAAGACGGAAAGCCTGACCGGAAGACTCACCAATTAAGCGCTGGCCGACATTATCAAACCGATAGTAATCATTTTCCAGTGTTGAAACATGCACTAAACCATCGATATACAGATCGTCCAGACGAACAAAGAAGCCAAAACCAGTCACGCTGGAGATAGTACCTTTAAACACTTCCCCCACGTGATCCTGCATAAAGTCACACTTCAGCCAATCGGCTACGTCACGCGTAGCTTCGTCAGCACGACGTTCGGTCATGGAACAGTGTTCACCCAATTGCAGCATCTCTTCCATAGAGTAATGCCAGCCACCGCTGGAGGTGGAACCACCTTTCTTACCGGACAGTACAAACTTGATTGCCCGATGTAAAGAGAGATCGGGATAACGACGAATCGGTGACGTAAAGTGAGCGTAGGCATCCAATGCTAAACCAAAGTGACCGCGATTCTCCGGATCATAAACCGCTTGCTTCATCGAGCGTAGCAGCATGGTTTGTAGCATTTCACGGTCAGGACGGTCGGCCACCGCATCCATCAGCTTGGCGTAGTCTTTTGGCGCTGGTTCTAAACCACCGCCCAGCGTTAATCCCAATTCAGACAGCACGCTACGTAACGAAGCCAGATTGTCACCTTTAGGACGATCGTGAATACGGAACACGGCTGGCTCTTCTGCACGCTCAACAAAACGGGCAGCGGAGATGTTTGCCAGAATCATGCACTCTTCAATGATCTTATGCGCATCATTACGCACCAGAGGCTCAATGCGTTCGATACGACGTTCAGCATTGAAGATAAACTTCGGCTCTTCGGTTTCGAATGAAATGCCACCGCGCTGTTCGCGAGCCTTATCCAGCACTTGATACAACTTATGCAGCTCTTCCAGCATCGGAACCAGCGGTTGATAATGCTCACGCAGATCCGCATCACCTTCCAGAATATGTGCAACCTTGGTATAGGTCAGTCGCGCATGAGAATTCATCACCGCTTCATAGAATTCAAATGACGTCAGCTTACCGGTTTTGGATACCGTCATTTCGCAAACCATACACAGGCGATCCACCTGAGGATTCAGCGAGCAGAGACCGTTAGATAACACTTCCGGCAGCATCGGAATAACCTGCGACGGGAAATAGACGGAGTTACCGCGGCTACGCGCTTCTGCATCCAGCGAGGTTCCCGGCCGGACGTAGTAGCTGACGTCCGCAATGGCAACCCACAGGCGCCAACCTCCACCACTTTTTTTCTCACAACATACCGCATCATCAAAGTCGCGGGCATCTTCGCCATCAATGGTAACCAGCGGTAAATCCCGCAGGTCTACCCGCCCTTTTTTAGCTTTCTCCGGTACTTGTTCTTTCAGACCTTCAACTTCGCCCAGTACGGCTTCAGGCCAGACATAAGGAATTTCATGGGTACGCAGAGCGATATCTACCGCCATTGAAGTACCCATATTGTCGCCCAGCACTTCAATAATATTCCCGATAGCTTTGGTACGACGAGTTGGCCGCTGAGTCAGTTCAACCACCACTACATACCCCATGCGGGCACCCATAATGCTCTCTGGTGGAATCAAAATATCGAAGTTCAGACGACTGTCGTCCGGCACCACAAAACCAATTCCCGCATCGGTAAAATAGCGTCCAACAATATGGCTGGTTTTCGGTACTAAAACACGCACAACACGCGCTTCGCGGCGGCCTTTACGGTCTAACTCCATCGGTTGAGCTAAAATAACATCCCCGTGGATGGTAAGTTTCATCTGCTCAGGAGAAAGGTACAAATCATCTTTGCTCCCTTCAACCCGCAAAAATCCATAGCCATCACGATGGCCGATTACCGTACCTTTCACCATATCCAGGCGTTCCGGCAGGGCATAACATTGGCGACGAGTGAAAACCAGTTGGCCATCACGTTCCATCGCTCTTAAACGACGACGCAGCGCCTCTTGTTGTTCTTCGCTTTCCAGTCCCAGCGCTTCTACCAGCTCATCACGGCTGGCAGGAGTCTGGCGCTTTGATAATAAATCAAGAATATATTCGCGGCTGGGAATGGGATCCCCGTACTTTTCAGTTTCACGGGCTAAGAAAGGATCGTTTGTCATTATTTATCCTTATTATTTATTGACCGATATGGCAGGATGCTCCATAAACAGCAATGTCTGAAGTCCAGTGTTATCAACCACCATATCAGCAAGAGTATGACTATCGAGTTCGTGTAAAAAAGCTTTTACCGCGTTATCCAATACAATTTTTAAGCGGCAGGAAGGCGTGATATGGCAAAACTGCGGACTACAGTTCACCAGAGCCAGAGGCTCCATGGCCCGAACCACATCACCAATTCGGATATCTTCTGCGGCCTTACCTAAACGAATACCACCATTTTTTCCGCGCACGGCATCCACCAGGCCGACACGACTCAACTGATTAATAATCTTCACCATATGATTACGCGAAACACCATAGACTTCAGTGACCTCAGTAATATTGGTCAATTCGCCTTCTGGTAACGACGCCATATAAATTAAGGCTCGCAAACCATAATCGGTAAAACTGGTTAATTGCACAAACACCTCATAACAATAATTACGTTCCAGACAGCCATTAGCATCCTGTCGGCTGTATATCGCGAGCTCAATGATTCACCCACATTTCCGGCGCGTTTTTCTCCTTGCGCCGAATAAAAAAACTCACATCTGCCTTTTTAGAATAGCAAACATGTTAACTATGCGCTTGAAAATTATCCGGTTTGCATATTGCGCATACAACCGTCATTGCCATTACCGGCATATAGTAAACGATAGAGGGCAAAGCGGATAACTTTCCTGATAAAAAAACCGGGCTGATTAGCCCGGTTTTTACCTGTACTTCAATGATGAAACTTAAGCGTCGAATGGATCGCGCAGAATCATAGTTTCAGTACGGTCAGGACCAGTAGACACGATATCTACAGGTACACCGGTTAACTCCTCAACGCGCTTAATATAGTTACGCGCGGCCTGAGGCAGTTTATCAAACTCTTTAACACCAAAGGTGGTTTCAGACCAGCCAGGCATGCTCTCATATACTGGCTCGATACCTTCCCAGGCATCAGCATCCAATGGCGTAGTTTCAACAACCCGACCATCTGGCATGCGATAACCAACACAGATTTTTACTTCTTTCAGGCCATCCAGTACGTCCAGCTTGGTCATACAGAAACCAGAAAGAGAGTTAAGCAGTACCGCACGACGAACGGCGATAGCATCTAGCCAGCCGGTACGACGGCGACGGCCGGTCGTTGCGCCAAATTCATTGCCTTTCTGGCAAAGGAATTCACCCACATCATCAAACAGTTCTGTCGGGAATGGACCAGCACCAACGCGAGTCGAATAGGCTTTTACAATACCTAATACGTAATCGACATAACGCGGGCCTAAGCCAGAACCGGTAGCAACACCACCTGCGGTAGTATTTGAAGAGGTCACATACGGGAATGAACCATGGTCAATATCCAGCAGTGTACCCTGAGCCCCTTCAAACATCATCAACTCGCCTTTCTTGCGCGCGTTGTCCAGCAGATCGGATACGTCAACCACCATTGAGGTTAAGATATCTGCAATCGCCATGACATCATCCAGAACGGTTTGATAATCAACAGCGTCAACTTTGTAGTAATTCACTAATTGGAAGTTGTGATATTCCACGACTTCTTTCAGCTTAGCCGCGAACGTCTCTTTATTAAATAAGTCGCTGACGCGCAGAGCACGACGAGCAGCTTTATCTTCATAAGCAGGTCCAATACCACGCCCGGTGGTGCCAATCGCTTTTGAACCGCGTGCTTTCTCACGAGCCACATCCAGAGCCACATGATAAGGAAGGATAAGCGGACAAGCACCTGACAGGAGCAGACGCTCACGCACAGGAATGCCGCGATCTTCCAATTCACGCATCTCTTTCATTAAAGCTTCGGGAGATAACACCACACCGTTACCAATGACGCTGATAACGTTTTCGCGAAGAATACCAGAGGGAATCAAATGAAGAACGGTTTTTTCACCGTTGATAACCAGAGTATGGCCTGCGTTGTGTCCGCCCTGATAGCGTACAACATACTTAGCCCGTTCAGTCAGCAGGTCAACGACCTTACCCTTACCTTCGTCACCCCATTGAGTGCCCAGTAC
Organism: Limnobaculum allomyrinae; assembly: GCF_016649425.1. GTDB lineage: Bacteria > Pseudomonadota > Gammaproteobacteria > Enterobacterales > Enterobacteriaceae > Limnobaculum > Limnobaculum allomyrinae. The sequence continues at coordinate 33,959 of NZ_JADRCR010000005.1, read as the reverse complement.
GACGACGTTTTTGCCCATCTCACTATTCACCAAGTCAGTTAAAAAAGAATTCTACCATTACATTTCGTTGCTTTCAGTATTTTTTAACACACTTATTTGAACTCGGGCCAGATAAAAACCTGAGTAGCTTAAAAGATCGCCATTTCTTTGTTCTGGCGCAAGTAATCGATTGCCTGATAACCCTCTTCCATGAAGGTTTTTCATCAGGAGTTTCTTTTAATAAGAAAAATGAATAAAGCAGACCTGGCGTCAGCAAATCTTATTTCTTCTCTCCATTTCGTTATAAATAAGTTAAAAAATGTGCGTAATGTCAAAAAAATGAGATCAGGTTATAAAGAAAACTTGCATAAATAGCGAACAATGAACATATTTCACGAAACGATTCAGCACAGACAAACCAACGAGTTATGGTAAGTCAGTGCTTATTTTTCGATTAAAAGCTGAAACGATTCAGTCATTTGGGAGGGAAATATGTATCAATTACCGATTAAGAACATCCATTTAAATGCATCAGCAGACAATAAACAGCAGGCCATTGAACAAATTGCATCTGCACTGGCTCAATCTGGCTATGTGACTTCAGAATATCTCAACGGCATGTTACAGCGGGAACAGCAAACATCGACCTATCTTGGAAATGGTATTGCTATTCCCCACGGCACAACGGATACCCGCCATCTGGTATTAAATACTGGTGTACAGGTCTTTCAATTTCCACAGGGAATTGAATGGGGAGAAGGTCAGACAGCCTATATTGTCATTGGTATTGCAGCCTGTTCTGATGAACATTTGTCTCTGCTACGCCAGTTAGCCCATGTACTGAGCGATGAGAGTCTGGCACATCAACTTGCCAACACAGATTCAGCAGAGCAACTTCGCAGTTTATTAATGGGAGAGAAGCAATCAGCTGAGTTCCTGTTTGATGCTTCGATGATTGTGCTGGATATTGATGTGGATAACATTGTTACTCTGCAGGCACTCAACGCCGGACGATTACAGCAAATTAATGCCGTTGACCATCATTTTATCGCCGATGTCCTCAGCCATCCTCCGGTAAATTTAGGACAAGGTATTTGGTTATGCGACAGTCTTAAAGGCAACTTGCTCAGCGCGGCAACCGTCAGTCGCCCCACTCGCACTTTTAACATCAATGGTGAAACGGTGGGACTGTTATTGACCATCTCTGTTGCCGATCGCCAACCAAATCCACTGCTAAATCGACTGGGTAGCCTGTTAATCGCACAACAGGCAGAACGCCTGCTAACCGCAGATACAGCAACACTATTAGCGCTGTTAACCAGCGACACCATGCCTGATGAACAAGCGCTTAGTGCTGAATTTGTCATCCACAATGAACATGGACTACATGCTCGCCCCAGCACCGTGCTGCTCAATACCATCAAACAATTTAATACTGAAGTGACCGTCGCTAATCTCAACGGCAGCGGCAAACCCGTTAATGGACGCAGCATGATGAAGCTGGTTTCTCTGGGGGTGCAAAAAGGCCACCGGTTACGTTTTACCGCCACCGGTAAAGATGCACAAAATGCACTCTCTGCTATTGGCAATGCTATCTCTTCGGGTTTAGGGGAAGGCGTATGAGCAGAAAAGTTGCAACCATTACCCTCAATCCTGCCTACGACTTGGTAGGAAGCTGCTCTGCCCTGGAGCTGGGTGAAGTGAATCATATCCAGACCACTGGATTACACGCCGCAGGAAAAGGGGTAAACGTTGCCAGAGTACTGAAGAATCTGGGTATTGATGTCACCGTTGGTGGCTTTATCGGACGGGATAATCAGGATGGCTTTCAACAACTATTCAGTGAGTCCGGCATTGCTAACCGCTTTATGGTGGTTCCCGGCCGCACCCGAATTAACGTCAAACTGACAGAAAAATCGAGTGAAGTAACCGATCTGAATTTCTCTGGTTTTGACGTTCCACCACAGGATTGGGAGCGTTTTGTCACGGACTCTCTCTCCTGGCTGGGGCAGTTTGACATGATTACTGTTAGTGGCAGTCTGCCTGCAGGTGTTTCTCCGGATGCTTTTACAGAATGGATGCTCCGATTACGTAGCCTCTGTTCCTGCATTATTTTTGACAGCAGCCGTGAAGCGCTGATTGCCGGTCTTAAAGCCTCGCCATGGCTGATTAAACCTAACCGTCGTGAACTGGAAATCTGGGCAAATCGTCCATTACCAACGATGAGTGACATCGTTAATGCTGCCCATGAACTTAGAGCACAAGGTATTGCTCATGTGGTTATCTCCCTCGGTGCGGAAGGGGCGTTATGGGTCAACAACTCCGGCGCATGGCTGGCTAAGCCGCCAATTTGTGAAGTGGTTAGTACCGTTGGTGCCGGTGACTCCATGGTTGCTGGTCTTATCTATGGTTTGCTGATGCGTGAATCCAGTGAACATACCTTACGTTTAGCGACAGCAGTTGCGGCTCTGGCGGTTAGCCAAACCAGCGTTGGCATCGGAAATCGTCTTGAATTAGCCGCCATGATGTCGCGAGTTAATTTGATACCCTTTAATTAGAGGCAGGATGCATCATGAAAACATTACTTCTATCAGATAATTCACTGGGTCAGGCCGTCAGCCATCTGGCTAAATTTGCACTGACTGCAAGCATGGAAAAGGCTGGGTTAATTCAGGTTGAGTCAATCGATGAAGCGGAACTGGTGATTATTATTGGGGATTCGATTCCTGAACCTTCCGCGTTAGAAAAGAAAAAAGTCTGGCAAGGAGATGCCCAATATGCCATCAGTCATCCGGAAGAATTTCTTCATCAGGCCATCGCCAATGCACATTTCTACCACTGCAATCTGATAGCCGGCGATATTCAGAATCAGGCCAGGCGAATCGTAGCGGTTACCGCCTGCCCTACCGGTGTTGCCCATACCTTTATGGCCGCAGAAGCTATCGAAACCGAAGCTAAAAAACGCGGTTGGGAGGTAAAAGTCGAAACCCGTGGCTCCGTTGGTGCGGGTAATGCTATTACGCCAGAGGAAGTGGCGATGGCCGATTTGGTGATAGTCGCCGCGGATATTGAAGTGGATTTAAGCAAGTTCGCCGGTAAACCTATGTATCGGACTTCAACCGGTCTGGCGTTGAAGAAAACCGCTCAGGAACTGGATAAAGCCGTTGAACAGGCACAAATTTTCACCCCGCAACAACAAAGTAAGAGCACAGCCAGTGATAAAAAAGAGTCAGCAGGTCCCTATCGCCACCTGTTGACCGGTGTTTCCTATATGTTACCAATGGTGGTAGCCGGAGGGTTGTGTATTGCTCTCTCGTTCGTTTTTGGCATCACCGCTTTTGAACAGCAAGGTACGTTGGCTGCTGCTCTGATGGATATTGGTGGTAAGTCTGCTTTTGCTCTGATGGTGCCAGTATTAGCCGGTTACATCGCCTTCTCTATTGCCGATCGCCCGGGACTAACGCCGGGTTTAATTGGTGGTATGTTAGCTGTTAGCACCGGAGCCGGATTTCTCGGTGGTATTATCGCGGGTTTTCTTGCTGGCTATGTCGCGCTGTTTATCAGTAACAAGTTATATCTGCCGAAAAGCCTGTCAGCCCTAAAACCCATTCTGATTATTCCACTGGTCGCCAGTCTGGTAACAGGTCTGGTAATGATTTATGTGGTTGGTACACCAGTAGCAAAAGTTCTGGCTGCCCTGACCCAATGGCTGAAAGATTTAGGAACCGCGGATGCCGTTATGCTAGGTGCTATTTTAGGTGCCATGATGTGTACCGACATGGGTGGCCCAATCAATAAAGCCTCTTATGCCTTTGGCGTAACTTTATTAAGCACTAAAATTTACGCCCCAATGGCAGCAATTATGGCTGCCGGTATGGTTCCACCTCTGGCTATGGGTCTGGCAACACTGTTAGCGGCGCATAAATTTACCAAAAACGAGCAGGATGGTGGTAAAGCCGCGCTGGTACTGGGCTTGAGTTTTATTACTGAAGGTGCCATTCCTTTTGCGGCCAAAGATCCGATGCGCGTTATCCCTTGCTGTATGGCAGGCGGAGCCCTGACTGGCGCTTTATCGATGATGTTCGGTGCTGAGCTGACTGCGCCGCACGGTGGCTTATTTGTACTGCTGATTCCTGGTGCAGTTCATCCTGTCGTGGGTTATCTGATAGCTATTATCGCTGGCGCGGTGGTAACGGGAGTAACTTATGCGGTGATAAAACGCCGGGATGTTGTGGTGTCGGATGGGGTGATGCAGGTAGCGTAGTGGATTTAGTTTTGAGCTGGTCTGGTGTTGGAGCAGGGGCATTGCCCCTGAAACCCCGATAGATGTTTTTAGTGCAGCGTACATTTCGCCGCCTCAAGTACTGAACCTGGCTCAGTTTCGCTGCCTGCGTCGATTCAGGGGTGTTGAGGGGCGAACACCCCTGACAACCCAATATTTAACCACTGTTATTGTTTTGGGTTCTTTTTGGTTCTGTGTTCATTTCGCCGCCTCAAGTAATGAGCCTGACTCAACCACGCTGCATGCGTCGAGTCAGGGGTATTGAGGGGCGAACACCCCTGACAACCCAATATTTAACCACTGTTATTGTTTTGGGTTCTTTTTAGTTCTGTGTTCATTTCGCCGCCTCAAGTAATGAGCCTGACTCAACCACGCTGCATGCGTCGAGTCAGGGGTGTTGAGGGGCGAACACCCCTGACAACCCAATATTTAACCACTGTTATTGTTTTGGGTTCTTTTTAGTTCTGTGTATGTTTCGCCGCCTCAAGTGTTGAGCCCAACTCAGCCCCGCTGCACGCGTCGAGTCAGGGGTATTGAGGGGCGAACACCCCTGACAACCCAATATTTAACCACTGTTATTGTTTTGGGTTCTTTTTAGTTCGGTGTATGTTTCGCCGCCTCAAGTGTTGAGCCCAACTCAGCCCCGCTGCACGCGTCGAGTCAGGGGTGTTGAGGGGCGAACCCCCCTGACAACCCCCGCCCTTTTTAATCGCCGCTGCATTCGCAGACTGGTTCTGTGTCAGCACATTAGTCACTGCCTATATGGGCTACGGTGATTCGAGGTTGCGACTTGTGGTTTGGTTTACTTTTCTGATAAGCATTGAGTAAGACCCTTCTGCCCTTTGCCCTTTGCCCTTTGCCCTTTGCCCTTTGCCCTTTGCCCTTTGCCCTTTGCCCTTTGCCCTTTGCCCTTTGCCCTTTGCCCTTTGCCCTTTGCCCTTTGCCCTTTGCCCTTTGCCCTTCAGGTTAAAGCATCCGAATGTTGCCGAAGGAAGACCAGAGGTAGCACGAACCGCATGGATGCGGTGAGAGGCATAGCGACGCCGGACAAAATTGCAGGAGCAATTTTGAACAGCACGAAGTGCTGACCCAAAGGGTCGAGCCTCATGGATGAGGCGAGTACTCCGGCTCTATGCCGGTGCGTCAAGCCTCTGGGCTGACTGAGGTTGCCGCCGCAACGCGGCGGTCAACAGTCGGCTGCGCAGGCGCGGGGAGTGCAGAGGGGCGTTCGCCCCAACGCCCCTCTGCTCGACGCAAGCTCCGCTGCCGAAATAAACACAACACTTAAGACGGCGAAACTAACACTGAACCAAACCTTCAAAAACGGCAAAACTGTCACAAAACACAAAAACCAAACCTCCAGATACAAAAAGAGCCCGGAGTTTCCCCCAGGCCCTTTTCCCAACAGCAAAACAAGACAAAACTTACTGCTTCAATCCAACCGACGGCGACTTCATATACCGGAAGAACTCACTGTCCGGACGAAGTACCATCACATCACTTCCGCTATTAAAGCTGGTTTCATACGCACGTAAACTACGAATAAAAGCATAGAAGTCAGGATTTTGACTAAAGGCATCAGCAAACAGCTTAGCAGCAGTAGCATCACCAGAACCGCGCGTCATACGAGCTTCACGTTCCGCTTCCGCAATAGTCTTGGTTACACGGTAGTCAGCCAGAGCGCGAATCTTTTCAGCTTCTTCCTGACCTTGTGAACGGTGACGACGGGCAACAGCTTCACGCTCTGCACGCATACGCTGATAGATCGCGTCCGACACTTCCGTTGGCAGGTTGATTTGTTTAATCCGCACGTCAATAACCTGAATACCCAGCTCAGCCATACTGTTAGCATTCACTAACGGTAACTTGTTATCAACCGGTAAAGCATCCGCCGTTGCCGGAGCCTTTCTTTCTTCTTGTGAAGAAGCTGAAGCTTCAGTCGCTGCTGGCGCAACTTCAGATGGCTTATCTTCATACCCGTTGTTTAATGCATTGCGAACGTCCTGCATTAATTGACCACGGGAGTCAGTCACCAGATCTTTAATGTCGCGTTGACCAATTTCAGAACGTAAACGGTCACTCAGTTTACTGTTCAGAATACGTTCCGCATTAGCACGGTTGCCATCACCGGTTGCCAGATAGTAGCGGCTGAAATCAATAATCTTCCACTTAACGTATGAGTCAACAATCAGGTCTTTAGTCTCTTTGGTTACAAAGCGATCAGCCTGATTGTTCATGGTTTGAATACGCGCATCCAACAGTTTTACCGAATCAATCAGAGGCATTTTAAAATGCAGACCCGGTTGGTAAACTTTTGGATTGTCCTGAGAGTCACGTAACACTTTACCGAAGCGCAGAACGATACCACGGCTTCCTTCTTCCACGACGAACAGGGAAGTGAAGATACCGACTACTACAATAACGATAATAGGAATAAGTAATTTACGCATCGGTGATTATCCTCTTCCTAAGCCAAATGAATTAAGACGCTCATTGTAAGCATCGTTACGCTCTTGCGTAACTTTATTGGTGCTCTGTGATGCCGTTGAACGTCTGGTCGTTTCTGGCTTACTGTTGGTTACCGTTGCCGCCTGAGGTGCTTCAGTTGGTGTATCAGTACTTACCTGTGGAGCTACAGGTTGTTGTACTGCTGCGCCACCTTTACCACGCATCAGTTGGTCCAGCGGTAGAACCATCAGGTTATTACTCTTATCATCCACCAATACTTTGTTGGTTTTACCCAATACTTTTTCCATGGTTTCAATATACAGACGTTCGCGGGTAATATCCGGAGCGGCTTTATATTCAGGTAATAGCTTGGCAAAACGAGAGACTTCACCTTCTGCTTCCAGAACGGTACGAGCCTCATAAGCTTTAGCATCTTCAATCAAACGCTGAGCTTTACCATTAGCGATTGGTTGTGCGGCGTTAGCATAAGCTTCGGCTTCACGAATATAACGCTGTTCATCTTCACGCGCGTTAATCACATCATCAAACGCGGCTTTTACTTCTTCCGGCGGACGCGCTGCCTGGAAGTTAACGTCCAGCACTTTCAGACCCATATCATAAATCTGAATGGTCTTTTCCAGCTCTTGTTTGGTGTCGTCACGAACAATGGTACGACCCTGAGTCAGGATTCGGTCCATGGTGTACTTACCAATAACAGAGCGTAATGCGCTGTCGGTCGCCTGACTCAAGCTGTCATCCGCATTAGTTACACGGTACAGATATTTAATCGGATCAGAAACCTGATACTGTACGTTCATCTCTGCACGTACTACGTTTTCGTCAGAAGTCAGCATAATGCCTGATGCTGCCAACCCACGAACTGCTTTGGTGTTTACTGGTTTAACTGAGTCAATAAAGGTTGGTTTCCAGTTCAGACCCGGCCCAACCATGGCTGGTTGTACCTGACCAAAACGGGTAATTACACCTAACTCACCTTCTTTAATGGTATAGAAACCACTGGCGGCCCAGATAACAACCACAACCACAGCAAGAATGCTGAACAGGCGACCACCCATAACAGGTACGCCAGAATTGCCGCTGTTACCACCGCCACTACCGGATTTACCCAGTAATCCACCTAACTTACTAAAAATATTGTCCAGATTCAGCGACTGCTGGCCACGACCTTTATTCGGTCCACCGCTGTTATTCCCCCCGGGGTTGTTATTGTTACCACTCCCCCACGGATCGCGGTCCTGGCCATTATTACCGGGCTGATTCCACGCCATGTTTTTGCTCCACTCATTTACGATCGTTTTATCGGGCACAATCTAACAGGTCTCATCCAACAATGAAGTTTTCCAGAGCCTGCTCTTGTTTACAGAGGCGACGCCAGTCAACGATTGGCATCCTAATAACCAAACCGATGCTTCCATCTTCTTCAATCCACTCTTTAATAATGGCCTGAAGTTGATAAAAACGACTGCGTAACCGACCCTGTTCTACAGGCAATTTCAGTTCGTATTGCGCAATCTCACCGGAAAGACGTTCCGTCAATGCACGGAACAATAATTCAATACCATCACCAGACTCGGCTGAAAGCCAAACTCTGACGGGTAAATTACTTTCATCTCTATCAATACGCGGAGCAAAATCCTCCAGCATATCAATCTTATTCATTACCAGCAGAACTGGTATTTCATGGGCTTCAATTTCAGTTAAAACTTCATTGACCGCTTCAATATTCTCATCGACCCGACCATCTGCCGCATCAATAACATGCAGCAATAAAGATGCCTGACGAGTTTCCTGCAGAGTCGCTTTAAACGCTGCCACTAAATCGTGGGGCAAATGGCGAATAAAGCCAACGGTATCCGCTAAAACGGTTGCACCCACATCTTCCACCTCAATACGGCGTAAGGTTGGATCCAGTGTCGCAAATAGCTGATCGGCTGCATAAACACCGGCAGTCGTAATACGATTGAAAAGGGTAGATTTCCCTGCGTTGGTATAGCCCACCAGCGATACGGTTGGAATGTCAGCTCTCATTCGAGCTCGCCTTCCTTGCTCACGCTGCTTTTCAACTTTTTCAAGCCGGGCAAGGATCTGGCGTATCCGGTCCCGAAGCAAACGACGGTCAGTTTCTAACTGTGTCTCTCCCGGGCCGCGTAAGCCTATCCCACCTTTTTGACGTTCAAGGTGAGTCCAGCCACGAACTAAGCGGGTTGCCAGATGGCGCAACTGCGCCAGCTCAACCTGCAACTTACCTTCATGAGTTCTTGCCCGTTGGGCAAAAATATCGAGAATCAACCCGGTACGGTCAATTACCCGGCACTCACAAAGCCGCTCAAGGTTACGTTCCTGAGCGGGTGAGAGGGAGTGGTTAAACAACACTACCGAAGCACCTGTGGCCTGTACCGCATCAGCTATTTCCTGAGCTTTACCTTCACCAACAAAGTATTTGGCATGTGGGGCTTTACGGCTACCGGTAACAACCTGTAACGCCTCCACTCCCGCAGAAGAAACCAGAGATTCAAACTCACTGAGATCTTCTGTATCTTTTTCCTGGGAGAAATAAACATGCACCAGTACCGCCTGCTCACCAGCATCATATCGGTCAAACAAGTGCATGACTCCTCAAAGAGAAATAACTGAGTAACTTATTCAGATACATCATCTTCCTGTTGTGACTGCATACCACCCTGATAATTACCCACGCTTCCAGTTGGCGCATTGCTATGATGCGAAACCGGACGAGAAGGCACTACAGTAGAGATAGCGTGCTTATATACCATTTGGCTAACCGTATTTTTCAACAGGATAACGAATTGATCGAAAGATTCGATTTGGCCTTGTAACTTAATACCGTTTACCAGATAAATAGAAACTGGAACACGTTCACGCCGCAGTGCGTTTAAAAACGGGTCTTGTAAAGATTGCCCCTTAGCCATTTTTCTTTTCCTTATCTCTTTGTATATATTTGTTGTTTGTTACCAAGAGCCAGAGGCCCTAAAATAAACTGCGTAAAAATGATACATTTCGTACAAAACAAAGCCATTGAGTACATTAAAGTATATAACCCATTAATTGTACACAATCATAAGCCTATACACTAATAGCACGTGTAACTCTTTCCATGGCATTTTTCAGTTGTTCACTATCTAACCAATTAACACTTTCCCAGCCACGCAACCATGTCATTTGCCGCTTAGAAAGTTGTCGGGTTGCACAAATACCCCGATAAACCATTTCGTCGTGGTCTATCTCTCCATTCAGGTACATCCACATCTGCCTGTAGCCCACGCAACGCATGGAGGGAAGGTCTGTATCTAAATCGCCACGAGCCATCAATTGTCGAACTTCATCTTCAAAACCCGCTGTAATCATTTGATGAAAACGTGCTTCAATTCTCTGATGTAACAATTCACGGGAAGATGGTGCTATAGCAAATTGGTGTACACGATATGGTAACGTTTCACCAGCAATTTGTGTCAACTCTGTTAAAGTTTTACCTGAAATGTAAAAAACTTCCAGTGCTCTGCTTAATCGTTGCGGGTCATTTTGATGAATTCTGGCTGCCGCTATCGGATCAATCTGTTGTAAGCGTTGATGCAAACTCGCCCACCCCAGCTGCATTGCTTCACTTTCTATCTGTTCACGCACTTTCGGATCGGCTGAAGGTAAAGGTGATAACCCTTCTAACAGTGCCTTAAAGTACAGCATGGTTCCCCCCACTAACAGGGGAATATGCCCGCGATTAACAATATCGGCCATCTCTTTTAACGCATCCGCACGAAAATCTGCTGCAGAATAAGCTTCTGATGGATCGCGAATATCAATCAGTCGATGTGGTGTCTCATCCAGCTCTTGCCGGGTTGGTTTGGCGGTACCAATATCCATACCACGATATATCAAAGCGGAGTCAACACTCACTACTTCAACAGGTAAATGTTTGTAAAGCTCTGCCGCCAAAGCCGTTTTCCCTGAAGCCGTTGGCCCCATTAGAAAGATAGCAGCAGGTAAGGTATTCATATCACTACTCACCCTGTAAAGCCTCCAGGGCTGGCTGCAAGTTAATCGGCTGCAACATATTGGCCGGAGGATTAGCAATCAGCTCAGGGCACAATCGCTCCAGATCTGCCAATAACTGTATCGCATGGGCTTGAGTCCACTGAGTATTCTCACTGGTGAGTTTTTCCGCCAGCCAGTGGGTCAACATTTGCTTATCTATCGCCTCATCGTCTCCCAAATAACGCAACAGCGCTGGTAGCAACTGCTGTAAGTTCTGCTGACGCAAGGGTAAAGGTACACCATGAATCTGAAGACGATTACGTTCAATAGAAAAGTCGATACCAAAATGATTCAGTAGCGCTTTGTGATTGGTAATTCCCAGCTTTTCTTTATCGGCCAACGTTAATGCCAGTGGTATCAGCAGAGGTTGTGGTTTAAGTGGTTCGGAGGACGGTAGTAGCTGAGTCTGGCGTAAATAGTGCTCTGCTACTGGCAGTGACAATAGAGCCAGCACAGTGCCCCGTTCTACAATCGCATGACAAGATTGCCATACTGACAGCACGCGCCCAAAACTATGGGCCGCTCCTTTCTCCAACATAGAAGCAGGGATCGGCGATGTTGACGGCGGACGAGAAGAAAATTGTGACGTTTTCAGTGTAGTTGCCATCTCTGGTAACGGTGCGCTTTTCTCCGGAAACAATAACGGCTTAGCCGGGGCAGAGGAGCTGCCAGCTTCGTTATCACCAGAAGTCACATCCGTTTGCAGTAAGCGACGATAGAGCTCATTTTCACGGGCTACCAGGGTAGGCGAGCGCGTAGCCCCTGGGGTATAAGGTGCCGAATGATTACCGTTATTATGCCCGGAGGAGGTCTTATCTGCGGCAGCGCGTTTGGTTTCATTTGGTGAAACATTGCTATCAGCAGGGCGATTAAAATGATTCTCTCCGGCAGAAGCGCGATTCTCTGGCTGCCAGTTAGTTTCATCAGCCGGATTATCGCTAAGCGGTAATGGCGGAGCACCAGACTGCTGTAAAACAGTGACCACTGCCTGATAGATAAAATCATGCACCAGTCGGGATTGATGGAACCTGACCTCATGTTTGGCCGGATGCACGTTAACATCTACCTGATGCGGGTCAACTTCCAGATATAATACATAAGCCGGAGACTGGTCTTCCGCCAGTTGGGTCTGATATGCCTGACGTATTGCATGATTCAATAAACGATCGCGCATCATACGGCCATTAACGTAACAGTATTGCATATCGGTGAGTGCACGAGCACCAATAGGATCGACAACCCATCCATCGATTTTCAGATCGCCATGTTGCCATGAGATAGCCAGCGCATGCTGTAAAAACTGGGTACCACAGATGCTGCCTAACCTGCGCTCACGAGGCTCATTCTCTTTTATTGCCCGATACTGACGGATCGTTTTGCCATTATGTTGCAGATTAATGCTGACATCAAAACGTGCCAGTGCAATGCGGCGGATCACCTCATCAATATGGCCAAATTCTGTTTTTTCAGTGCGTAAGAATTTGCGACGTGCGGGAGTGTTATAGAACAGGTCGAGGACTTCCAGCGTAGTGCCTACAGGATGAGCGGCTGGTTTAAGCGTAACCTCCATATCCCGACCTTCTGCATAGGCTTGCCAGGCTTCGTTTTGCTCTGCGGTGCGGGAGGTTAACGTTAAACGAGAAACCGAGCTGATACTGGCCAGCGCTTCACCACGGAAACCCAGGCTAATGATTGCTTCCAAATCGTCCAGAGTGGCAATTTTGCTGGTTGCATGACGAGCCAGCGCTAAAGCAAGTTCATCTTTCTTGATACCACAGCCGTTATCTCGGATGCGAATAAGTTTAGCGCCACCTTTTTCAATATCGATATCAATGCGAGTTGCTCCGGCATCCAGACTGTTTTCCACCAGCTCTTTCACCACGGATGCTGGCCGCTCAACAACTTCTCCGGCGGCAATTTGGTTTGCTAGCTGTGGTGGCAAGACCTGAATTGGCATGACAACTCCTGATAATAAACCCGATATTTATGAACGTGATATCGTCAGAACTTGCCCTAAACGAACCTCATCTGACGTCATTTTATTATTCTGTTTCAATTCTGCGATACTGACACCGTATCGACTACTAATTCCTGACAGAGTATCACCCTGTACTACCATGTGCTTGCGCTTATCGGCAGAATTTTTCACAAATTTAGTCTCTTTTTTATCTGCAGAAGCCGTTACCTGATTAGTTATGGGGGTGGTTGCCGGTACTTTCAAGCGCTGACCAACCCAAATTCCTTCCTTTTTCAATGTATTTAGCTCTGTCAGCACTTTTGTGTTTGAACCATAGCTTACTGCAATTTGGGATAGGGTCTCACCACGTTTAACCACATGAACAGATGTCTTACCCTTATTTCCACTACTTACCAGCGCTTTAGTCTGCTCAACGGACGTTTTATCTTTCTGGATAGCGCTGGTCTTTTTTGACGGCGTGGCGGAATCTAACGGATGTGCCTGGAAATAGCTGCGAATACCTTTATAAATAGCCTGTGCCAGCTTATTCTGAAAATCTGCACTACCCAACAGACGCTCTTCGCCGGTATTCGAGATAAATCCTGTTTCCACTAACAGGGAAGGAATATCCGGTGAACGTAATACCCCCAGGCTGGCATGTTCAGGGCTGCGTTTATGCAAGGCACCAATACGTCTCATCTCAGACAATACTTTTACCGCTACGTCATAACCCACTCGCTGTGAATGACCAAATTGCAAATCCAGCACTGCCTGACTTAAGTAGGGATTCTCTTCACTGTTTGCCAATACGTCCCCTGCTCCGCCCAGTAACTCAGATTGCTTTTCATGCTGTTCCAGCCAGCGCCCCAGTTCTGTATTAGCCCGACGGTTAGACAACACCCAAACGGAAGCACCTGTTGCATTACGGTTAGGTGCGGCATCAGCGTGAATGGAAACCAGTAAATGGGCATTTTTATTACGGGCTACGTCCGAACGCCCCATAACGGAAATAAAATAGTCACCATCACGAGTTAATACTGCTTTATAGTCAGGATCGTTATCCAACAGTGCTTTTAGCTTTCGGGCAACCGATAGCGTAACCGTTTTTTCCTGCAATCCATTCAAACCAACGGCTCCGGAATCTTTTCCACCGTGACCGGCATCAATAGCAATAACGATCTTTTCACCACTGCTATTTTTAACCCGGGCAGGACGACTCTCGGTTTTAACAATCACATCATCTTGTGGCGCCATGGCATCACCAGAGAAAGGATTACGACCCGAAGTACTCCCTGAAGATTTAGACTGGTTAGTTTTAGTGGTAGAGGTTTTAGCCGTTGTAGCGGTAGCCTTATTGCTACTATTAGTCGCAGTGTTTTTTGGTACCGCCTGTTTTTCAGCCTGAATAGTAAATACCACTAAATATTGAGCGCCCTGCTTACTGGAGCTGGCTTTTACCGTGGCATTTTGTTTCAGCTCAAAAACCAGCTGAATACTATTGTTATCTTTTGGCGTACCGGAGCTAATACGGTTTACAATATTTTGGCCACTGAACTTCAATGGCAGCCCTTGAACGGCACGCCCGCTCTGGCGCACATCAATCAGCACCCGAGCCGGATTTTTCTGGCTGGAATAGGCATATATCGGTTGGCTGTCAAAGGCCAGCGTTACTTTTGCCTGTGACGCACTGTTATTAACCTGCACATCAATCAAAGAGGCGGCTCCGGCTGGCCAGGCAATAGCTAACCACACCAGAGAGAGCAAGCCAATCCAGATTTTTTTCATTATTTTACTTTCCCTGTAACCCAGACTGATGAATATCATTAAGACGCGCCAACATTAGCTGCCCCTTTGCAGTACCTGCTGATAGCGCCACTTGTCGACCTTCATCATAATAGCTGAAATGTAGCTCCAGATCGGGCTGAGGGAACATACCAATCCCTCGCTGCGGCCATTCAACCAAGCATAAACTATCTGATTGAAAGTAATCACGAATACCCATAAATTCGAGCTCTTCCGGGTCGGCAAGTCGGTATAAATCAAAGTGATATACATTGAAATCGCCTAAGTTATAAGGCTCTACCAATGTATAAGTGGGGCTTTTCACGTTCCCCTGATGGCCTAAAGCCTGTAAAAAACCACGACTAAAGGTGGTTTTTCCTGCACCAAGATCGCCCTGTAAAAAAATCACACCTGATTTATCACAGGCACCCGCCAGTGCGGCACCTAAAGCAACCGTAGCTGCTTCATCGGCTAATGTTAAAACCAATTCTTTCATGTATTCCTGAATATCATTCAATTAATCAAGGGTTCACCAGCTTTGGTATTTCCCGCAGTAAATCCGTGGCTATCATACCTCTTTCCCCCTGTCGCCATGCGACAATATCTGCTGCGCCACCATGAATAACACAACCAGCACAAGCAGCATTAAACGGAGAAAGACCTTGCCCGGACAGGCTGGCAATAATACCTGATAACACATCCCCCATACCGCCGGATGCCATACCCGCATTCCCCACATCCGCAATCGCCAGATGAAGATTTTCATCAGCAATAACCGTTCCGGCGCCTTTCAGTACCACCACACCACCATAACGCTCAGCCAGTTTTTGAGCTGAAAGTAAGCGGTCGCTTTCAATTTGTTGAATATTACACTGCAAAAGCCGGGCGGCCTCCCCGGGATGGGGTGTAATGATGCGATTTTGCCGTTTATCGGGGCTAATTGCCAGCAAGTTAAGTGCATCTGCATCCCAAAGCATTATCTTTTCACTGGCACTCACCTGCTTTATTGCTGCCTTAGCCCATTCAGAAGTCCCCAATCCCGGTCCGATAGCAATCACATCCGCCCAGGCAATGCTGGCATCCAGACTCTCTTCTGTCAGTTCCTGAACCATCAATTCAGGGCGAGCGGCTAAAACAGGTGCAATATGTTCCGCTCGGGTTAGCACTCGCACTAGCCCTGAGCCGGTACGTAATGCAGCCTCCGCCGCCATTCGAATCGCGCCACCGGTACCCACCTCGCCACCAATCACCAGCAACTTTCCATGGTCGCCCTTGTGGGAACAAGGGCGACGAGGCTTAATCCACTGTTTAACATCGGTAACGGTAAGACGTTGAATTGGTGCTTTTTGTTCCCTGACCCAGTCAGATAATCCTAAAGCATCATAATACAGAGCACCGGTGACATTTCTGGCTTGTCCAGTCAGTAATCCTGATTTTAACGCGACAAAGGTTAAGGTTTGGCTGGCCTGAATAGCTGCCTCACCAACGGCTCCGGTGTTAGCATTCAAACCGGAAGGAACATCCAGTGCAACAATGGGAGCCGAATACTGATTTGCTCTGTGAATTAAAGAAGCATAAGGCTCACGCGGCTCAGCTTGAATTCCTGTACCCAACAATCCATCAATAATCAGATCGCAATTCTCTGGCCATAGGACATTTTCCGGCAAGACAGAACCATAATTATTGCTCCAGTTATCCCTCGCCTGACGCGCCTCCGGTGGCAATGTGTGTATATCGCCACAGCCAATCAATGTCACCTCAATGCCATATTGTCTGGCATAGCGCCCAATAACATAACCATCACCACCGTTATTACCGTGCCCACATAAAATTAGCCAGCGTCGGGCATCCGGATAGAGTTTACGACATAAAAGAAATGCCGCTTCACCCGCACGTTCCATAAGTTGATAAAGAGAAACACCCATTTGTCGGGCTGCCAGTTTTTCATTTTCACGTACCCAGTCGGCGCTGAAGACAGAATGTGGTAAGCTTATGGTGTTTCGTTTCTGCTGATGGTCTGTCATGTCACATCCTCTCGATCTCAATCTATTAGCCCAACATATCAAGCAATGGGGGCAAGCACTAGGTTTTCAACAGGTTGGTATCTGCGACACCGACCTGACGCTGGAAGAACCTCGATTGCAAGCCTGGCTTGATAAACAATACCATGGCGATATGGCGTGGATGGCTCGCTATGGCATGATGCGGGCCAGACCCCATGAACTGGAACCGGGAACACTACGCGTTATCAGCGTACGCATGAATTACCTTCCACCTCAGGCATCGTTCGCAAAATCTCTTGCCGATCCCTATATTGGCTATATCAGTCGTTACGCGTTAGGCCGCGATTATCATAAAGTATTACGCCAACGATTAAAAAAGTTGGGAGAGAAAATTCAACAACATTGCGAAAATTTACATTTCCGCCCCTTTGTCGATTCGGCTCCGATTATGGAACGACCATTAGCCGCCAAAGCCGGAATTGGCTGGACAGGTAAACACTCACTCATTATTAACCGCGAAGCGGGCTCCTGGTTTTTCCTTGGGGAATTACTGGTAGATATTCCACTTCCTGTCGATCAACCGGTGGAAGAAGAATGTGGCCGCTGTGTTGCCTGTATGACCTTATGCCCAACAGGCGCAATTGTTGAACCCTACATTGTAGATGCCCGACGCTGTGTCTCTTATCTGACCATAGAATTGGAAGGCTCGATTCCTGAAGAATTACGGCCACTAATGGGTAATCGAATATATGGCTGTGATGATTGCCAAATGGGATGCCCGTGGAACCGGATAGCGCCACTCACTGAAGAGCAAGATTTTTTCCCTCGACCAACATTACATCATCAATCGCTTTTAGAACTATATGCCTGGGATGAGGCTACATTTCTATCTAAAACCGAGGGTTCTCCTGTTCGAAGAATCGGTCATTTTCGTTGGCTAAGAAACATCAGTGTTGCATTGGGTAATGCACCTTATCAGGCTGAAATCATTGAAGCTTTAAAACAAAGAAAAGGACTCTACCCGATTGTTGATGAACACATCGAGTGGGCTCTTGCTCGCCAATGGGAAAAGCGGGAACAGCAAGGTACAGAGGTGCTGGCATCGAAACAGTTAAGGCTTATTCGCTCAGTAAAAAAGGGGTTGCCAAGAGATGCATAATCTACCTCATAAGAGGAACAAAAGAGCATAATATAAAACATCAGTGATTTGTGTATAAAAAAATCAAAAGGCTTTATCTATCAATCGTGAAAAAAACGTCAAGCGATCAAAACAACAAATTTAAAATTAAAAATCCTTTTAATTTCAACTCATAAAGTTTATGACGTTTTTAGATCATTAAGTAATAATCTTATCCTCTGAGAGAATAAATCTGTGGATAACTCTGTTGACAATAATTGAAATGCATATAAATAAAGACCCACAGAGATATTTTAAATATCTCTGTGGGTCACTAAGAAAAGAGCACAAATAATATTAAAACTAAAAAACAGAATTATTCTCTATTCAATTTAATTTAAAAACTATCGGTGGTAGTAAATTTGCCGCCACCGCTTGAGGAAGAAGAACTAAAACCCCCGCCACCGGATGAAGAAGAGGAACTATATCCCCCACTTCGGGATGATGATGAGCGGCTGGAACTTGAGCTGGATGTCGACCAAAAACCACCAGAAGAACTTGAGCTGGAACTCGAGCTGTAACTGGAAGAACCAGCGCTATTATTGCTCGGTACATATCTGACGCTTTTTAATATTTCTAACAAATGGCGAGAACCAAAATCGCCGCTAAAAATTGACGCTAAAACAGTTTCGATTTGGTTGGTACCAATATCATAGTGATATTTACTACGATTTAAATCACTGTTAATAAAACTCTGCGCCATAGCATGGATACGATCGTATTCCGTACCGACTCTCACCCATTCCGGATAGAGTGTAGCAATATCATTTTCAAACGAAGCAATACTATTTTTAGTTGCCAATACTCTTTTCAACAATTCATCATCTAAAGATGATTCTGTTTTTAAGGTCAAAGCATTTAATTTATCAAGCGGCAATGTTTTCATAACTTCAGCAATCTTCGCGGTGACAGATTCAAATAGCGCACCATCTCCGGTAATGTTTTTGCGTAATTCTTCATGCAACGTCTTAATATTAATATGGCCTTCATCAATCACTTTTTCCAGCCGGCTCAACTGTTGATTAAGTTCCGCTAATCCTACATTTTGCGCGACACCAGCAATCATCGTGTCGCGTTTGGCTGATAAGGCGTCTAATCGCTGAGTCACCGTCAATTGACGTTTAACAATCTCCTGCTTCATTGCATGCAGCATATTGTAATTACGGAAATTACGCGGAAAATCAACCTGACGAGCCAACCAGTTATCAAGATTACGGAAAATCCATTTTCCCTGATAATCAGGCTGACCAAACTTACGCTGAACTAAATAGTGAAACGAAGAATTTGCATCATATTCAGCCAGCTTATTGTCGGCTTCTTCTTGTATCTGGTGGCTTAATTCATCAATTGATAAAGCGTCATTATCAACCTGAATATATTGACCGTTCAACTTCACAAATACAGGATCTTGCGATAGCAGCTCATCACGACGTTTTTCTAACTCTCCGGCTTCAGCTGTTAGTTCGTCATATTTCTGCTGATCTTTGTCCATTCTCTGTTTTAGGGTACTCAGTCGAGTATTTAAGTCTGCGATTTGGCTTTTCAGTTGATCAATCAATTGATTGATCTGAGTAAGATCACGAACATCCGGACTCTCCAGCAGCAGCACTTTAGCCATCTGCTGGTAGATACTCATCAGCTCTCTTTTCAATTCCACGACTTTTTCACGACTGAACATAATATTGGTATTCAGTTCACGAGCTCGCCTTTCCAGCTCAATCTCATGGTTATAGATAAGGCCTGATACTTCAGAAGCTTTCATAACTTACCACTCCATGATGATTTTGCCGTTACTGGAACCAGCATAGTTGAAACTCAGAGAGCCGACCGGCTTTTTGCCCGCCAGATTACTTTGAATATGACCGTCATCCATCTTGTCTTTTCTGACTTTCAAATATTCACTTTGCGGTACTTGCAGCCCAAAGATAGTCACCTGCCGCAGCTTGCCCGTTTCAGAACCTGCTGAATACGCCGATCGTTATCTGCCACCAATCGATAACGAGTTAACATATCGCCAAGTGAGCGATAATCTTTCTCCATCATTTGGTAAATGGCGACCAGATACTCTTTTTGATCCAACAGTGCAGGACGCGAAGACTCACTCAGATTCAGGGTACGATCAAAAGCAACCTGCTTCTCACGCAGTTGCGCTATCAACTTAGTACTCTCATCCTTCAGGGATTGGCCCTGTGATGTGGCATAACGCAATGGTTTCTGGCCCAGCGTATCAAACTCTCGCTGATAACCAGCAATGCTCTTAATAAGCTGCACTTCGGCTTCTTGCTGTTTAACAATCGAATCTTTTACTACCCGGGTCATCATATAACCGGCGCTAAAATAGACCCCCAGCGCAATTAATGCCGCAATAAACAGGTAAATAAATATTCGACGCTTAAGGTAAAGCTTAGCCAGCAGGCGCTGATGCCATGCAGGCTTAATCATCTGAAAACGCAGCCGATCGGAGAACCATTCATTCACGCCCTGTTCTATCAGTTCGTCCTGAATGTCCATGCCTCTCGACTGGTAATACTCTTTGATTTTTTTGGCAATTTTGCGGCGTAATCCAACGGGATTAAGCTGCTCTTCTAACGCGATCTGTTGCTGATAGAGGTCATCAATAATCGCCATTGCACCTAACTGATCGCTAAGCTTTACTTCACTCATTCAACGGCAGCCTTCAGCACAATTTCAGAGAAGCGACGTTTTCCGTCTTCTACGATATTTTCCAGCTCTTTCGCATTGTTGGTTGACTCAACCCGCAGCTCTTCAATGAGCTTATGACTGGATTCCTGATAACTGGTGATAGCGTTAACCAGCGAGCGAATAGATTCCGCTTTGATAGTGGAACCGTAACCGGCACGCAGACCCGCTTCCAGATGTTTGTTACCCGCTTCAGCAATGGTTTCCAGACCTTTATTGATGCCGTCTTTCATAGCTTCCAGCGTTTTAGTGCTTTCAGACAAACCACTTAATGATGTCATTGAAGCTGACAGAGCAGTAAATACGATTTCATTGGTAGAGAAAAATACCACGCTCTGGCGATACACCCGCTCTTTTACCGATGAGGTTTGTTGCAGGCGAGCAAATACCGCTTCCGCTGAGTTATAAGCCACCAGCAAGTTTTCAGTGAGATCTTTCACAATCTGGTAGCGCTCATCTTCTTTTTGCATCAGGCGCAGCGCTTCATCACGACTCAATTCTAAACGAGCCAGTTCAGCGGCATCAGTGGTGGTGGCATGCTCTCTGGCCTCATGAGCAGCCTGCAATTGGGTTTTGCACTGTTCCAGGTTTTTTTCCGCTAGCGTCAGCAGTTCCTGAGCATCGATCTGCGCCTGTTTTAAACCAAAACGGAAATCCTGATAAGCATCCAGAATGGTACGTTCACGGCTGATTTGCTCGGATGAGGCTTTAGCAACCTCCATATAGGTTTCTTTGATCTTGTTGAAACGATCGGGAATTGAGCCTCTGACTAATACCATCCAGCCATTTTTAACCCGTTCAACCAGATCCAGTTTACCGTCATCCAACCAGGTCACCATATTTTGAGCATCATTACGAATTGAATCGAATGCCGCCACAATCGTGCCCTGACGATTAGCAATATCCATTCCCATAATGTTGTCACGTACGATAGCGTTGAAGCTGCTTTGTTGCTGTAGAGTGCGGGCAATGGCAACTACGCGATTGTTATCAAGGTTAGAAATAGCATCCAACAGTGTCATGACCGGTGCTTCAGGCTCTCCGGCAACAATAATGCCGAGTTGTTTAAGTTTTTGAACTGCGCGGTCAGTATATGAAACGATAGAATTCATCAGGTTATCCTTGCTTTATTGCGATATAAGTACGCTAACAGAGTGTGTTTTTCTGACTGCTCCCCGAAGTATCCCTTTCAGTACATTATCGGAGCTGGTTCCCCAGCACAGTGTCAGCAATCTGATCTGCCGGATGTTATACCATTCCTGAACATCTATGCCAATAAAAGAGTAAATATCAAAAACAACAAATTCATTATTAATCATTGCGTTATATTTATATATTTTGCATTACCTCCTTGAATATTTTCTTTTAAAAGCGTTGTCTTTCTGCAAATCGATTCACCTCTCATTTTTGTACTAGGATTAACAGTTGGGGAGGGAAATAAGTTGTGTCTTCCCCTTTAGGGAAAGATTGAACGTGAAAATATAACGTCAGTCATATCTCTAATGTTCTGATTTAGAAATTAATCTTTAGCAAAAACGTATAAGGATCGAAAAGATGTCAACAACGAATACGATTAAGCTCAAAGATGGAACGACGCTGTACTATAAGGATTGGGGTTATGGTCAACCAGTAGTATTCAGTCACGGCTGGCCGCTCTCTTCTGATGCTTTCGAAGATCAAATGCTGTTTCTCGCCTCCCATGACTACCGGGTAATAGCCCACGACCGCCGGGGACACGGGCGTTCTTCCCAACCCTGGGGAGGACACAATATGGATCAGTATGCAGACGATCTGGCTGAATTAACTAAAGCGCTGGATTTACGTGATGCGATACATGTAGGGCACTCAACCGGAGGTGGCGAAGTTGCTCGCTATATCGGTCGTCATGGTATTCAGAGAGTATCAAAAGCGGTATTAATTGGTGCAGTCCCCCCCATTATGTTAAAAACCGACTTCAATCCGGCGGGCCTGCCTAAAGAAGTGTTTGATGGGATCCGTAAAGGGGTACACGATGATCGGTCACAGTTCTTTAAAGAGCTGTCTGAAACCTTCTATGGTTTCAATCGTCCTGATTCAAAACCTTCACAAGGGCTACGTGACAGCTTCTGGTTACAGGGTATGTCTGGCTCAATTAAAGCACTTTATGACTGCGTAAAAGCCTTCTCTGAAACCGACCTGCGGGAAGATCTCAAGAAGATGACGATTCCGACACTGGTTATTTATGGTGATGACGATCAGATTGTGCCACCAAAAAGCTCCAGTGAAGCAGCTATCAAATTGCTGCCGGATCCACATGTCAAAGTGTACAAAGGCGGGTCACACGGCATTTGCAGCACTCACAAGGATCAGATTAATAAAGATTTACTGGAGTTTATCAGAGGGAAGTAGCATTCCTTATTAATCGATAATGAAAGAGTTATAGCCCCGAGACACCGGGGCTTTTATTTAGAACTGGCTATCACCATCTGACCGGCTTGCTATGTTGCTTTTACATTTAATAAATAGCATCCCGACGCTATAAATTATGAAACCGGCAGTTAAGGTTCCGGTGTTTTAGGTAACCATGCTCTGGCACAAGCGTTCCCACAAGGATCCGGCGCATCAATGGCTAAGAGAATATATTGCAAATTCGGTATGACAAAACATCAACAGTGATTATTGTGTGTGTAGTAAAAAAGAGGATCGTACGAAGAAAGATTTGGAGCGGGAAACGAGACTCGAACTCGCGACCCCGACCTTGGCAAGGTCGTGCTCTACCAACTGAGCTATTCCCGCATTAGAGAGGTAAATCTGGTGCTGTTATCTGAAATTTGGAGCGGGAAACGAGACTCGAACTCGCGACCCCGACCTTGGCAAGGTCGTGCTCTACCAACTGAGCTATTCCCGCATCTCAATGCAGATAACTCCTTACGCAAGATAACTTGTTGTTATAACGCTATGATTATAAAAACAAAATAACTACACCCTGCGTTTGGATGCGCTGCATTATGTACTAAACTCATAACGCTGGCAAGACTTTTAACGAAAATTTTTACTGGTCAAAATAACCGCAAAGCCCACCGTAGCAACCAATGCAGACGATTTTTTCATCAATTGGTCAAAATCAGTCCATAGGAATTGTCTGAGTTTGGGTATCGTTTTTCCTGACTATTACAGAATAGACCAAAAACGTCATTGCATAATTTGTATTGGTAAGTCATCACTACTCTGGTGTGTACACAGGCTGATGTTTTAGCGCTTCACTAATTTTAACCGGTGTCGGAAATTCATTAAGCCAATACCTTACTCTACTTAATGGATGGTCAGGGAACATGGCATCGTATTCGCTGCTATCCGAAGGAACTTTCCTGACCTCATGACTATGTCATTTATCAAATAACGCTTCCACGGAGACGAGTTCAGTGTCCTGCTGTTCGGGTAATCCTGGTTCTTCTGTTGCAATAAATACGGCGGCTTCTCTATACCCGTAGTTCCTTTTTCCAGTGCTTCGTAGTTAATTTGATATAACGCATCCTTAGTATCCAGAGAATACCCACGTAATACATGGCTAATGCGCCAGCTTCCGAGCTACGATATTTAAAAATGCCTCGTAAAGCTGGGATTGCTTCTACTTTGCCACAATCAATTGATTCATATTGATTAACCCTAGTTCCTCCGGGATTGAATAGGTTACTTATGTAGAGATAACCCTTTTATTGCTTTATCTACTACTTTTTTAGAACCACAGATTGCCAGACCAACAAGGTTCATATTGTTAGGATCTTCGGCAAGAAATACCTGCCGGTTGGCCTCATCATGACCGGTTGAGAACATGGCATGTACATAAGGAACGAGGGTAAGTTCGCGTTCAAGCCCTTTACGATGGGCATTCTGAAGTCCAGAAAGATCTGCTTCAAAAATAAGCATAGGTTGTCCTGACATGTTCGCGTAACAACGCCCTAATGAGTCGATATAGGGAGCCCCCATGATCTCTGGATAAGCAGAGGCTATACCGGTAGCCAAAAAAGAAACAACATTTAATTTCTGCCAGACAAGCAGATCGTCAAGCACAATAAAAGCTATTTTTGTGTCAAACATCTGTAATCATTCTCCGATTTTTCTCTAAAAAGATATATTCGGAGAGAAAGCAGCATCAGTCTAGAACGTTTGTGCAGCGACGCTGATAATCTGCCGGAGAGAATCGATAGGCCCGCTGAAACCAGCGCCCCATATGGCTTTGATCTGAAAAACCGACTTGTGAGGCAACCAACGCCGGTTCTATTCCATTCGCAAGTAATTTACGCGCAGTTCGGAGCCTAAGACGCACAAGATAAGCGTGAGGGGATTGTCCAAAAGCCTTTTTGAATTGCCGAGTTAAACGAAAACGATCAATACCGGAATAGCGAGAAAGGTCGTCCAATCCGACGTCCAAATGCAGACTATCGTGAAGATAATCCTTAAGTTGATACATCTGACTAAGGGAGTCGTTCAAGATAGATTGTGGCTTAACGCCAATATGTCGAGAAAGAAGGGAGATTAAGTGATCCAGACTTTGATCACGGGCCAGTCGCCCTTCCTTATGGTGAATAGCTGAAAATGCCCGCTGTATAGCTATGATCAACGCTGGTTCATCGGTCAACGTGTTACGAAAAGCGGCTTCTATTGCAGACACATCACCTAGCTCACGCCGTTGCATCATTTCAGACAACCATGCTTGAGGCAAATAAAGCATGGCATAGGTGAAACCGGCAGCCTCAACAGCTTGTCCATCATGAACAGCCCCCGGCTCAATAAGTATGGCTCTTCCGGGACGGCTGATATGCACAGAACGATGGCAGTTAAAGCGTTGTAACCCTTGCTCGGTTACCCCAACTAACACCTCATCATGGTCATGCGCGTCATAAGCATGTCCACAAAAATGGGCTTTTACACTTTCTATACCCGTTTCATCATCCCTAAAGAGATTAATCCAGTCCCGACAGGTTCCCTTATTTTATTTCTTGTTTCCATTGGGTAAGTCTCATCACTATTTACATTTAAAACAGCAACAGTTTTTATCATTGTCGATAAACCCATCTTGGTCAACTTTTGTAAAAAGGAAAGAATGCCTTAGAAAATTACGAAGGGAGCTTAAAATCTGATGGAAAAAGAACAAGTCTTTCCCTTCCCTGATAGATTTATAAACAATAAAACCATTAGAGAGGCGACAATCCACAAAGCACTTGGCATCGACATGACCAGCCGCGACGAAACAAAAGAGGCTATCCCAATGCGCTTATCAAGTGCAGCAAGATACAAATTTACCAAAAAAAACCAGCTGAGAGGAACGTTGAGAGAATATCAACAAACGATCTTTGGTGAATTTAGTTTTTACTTTCAAAAAACTAAAGACTTCAACATACAATATATTGGAGCGGGAAACGAGACTCGAACTCGCGACCCCGACCTTGGCAAGGTCGTGCTCTACCAACTGAGCTATTCCCGCATTTGGAAGGCCGTACGTTATACAAATTACAACGTGACGGGGAGCGCATTATACGAAAACTAATCCGCCCCGCAAGCCCTGTTATCGAAAAAATCGCACATTATCTTTTGTCTGCCTATTAAAGCGACAAAATGCGCTAATAAGCAGCAGACACTCACGTCTTCAGCCAGCTTTATAACTTAATAAAATTCTCACGATAATAAGCAAGCTCGGCAATTGAATCACGAATATCATCCAACGCCTGGTGAGTACTTTGTTTAGTAATACCGGCCAATACTTCTGGTTTCCAGCGGCGCGCCAGCTCTTTCAATGTGCTGACATCCAAATAGCGATAATGGAAATAGCGTTCCAGCTCTGGCATATAGCGATAAAGGAAGCGGCGATCCTGGCCGATGCTGTTACCACAAATAGGCGAGCAACCCTGAGGTACCCACTGCTGTAAAAACTCAATGGTCTTTTGTTCGGCAGCCTGTTCATCAAAAGTGCTCTGCTTAACCCGCGTCACTAATCCACTTGCGGTATGGGTAGTGGTGTTCCACTCGTCCATCAACGCCATATGTTCATCCGTTTGATGGATAGCGAAAACCGGCCCTTCAGCCAGAATATTCAGGTTAGCATCCGTTACTATCGTGGCGATTTCGATGATGCGATTAATTTCAGGATCTAAACCGGTCATTTCCAGATCGATCCAAATCAGGTTATTCTCATTCCCGGACATGATGTTTCCTGCGTGATTAACTGAACATCAGTGTATCATAGCCGTTTGACGCGTTCCCGGCGACTGTCACTGCTGCTAAAAGGTATTTTTGTGAGTAAGAATAAACTGTCTAAAGGTCAACAACGACGCGTTGCTGCAAATCATCAGCGACGTTTACAGACAACAAATCAAAAACCAGAGCCTGATGATTCGCTGTTTGGCGAGCCTCAGGAAGGCATCGTCATTAGCCGTTTTGGTAAGCACGCCGATGTTGAAGCACCGGATGCCAGCCTGCACCGCTGCAATATTCGCCGTACTATTGGCTCGTTGGTCACCGGCGATCGTGTGGTATGGCGAGCGGCGATCACTGCACAAGCCAAAGGCGTGATAGAAGCGGTACACGACCGTATTTCTGTCCTTACCCGGCCCGATTTTTATGACGGCATAAAACCCATTGCTGCCAATATCGATCAAATTATTATCGTCTCAGCCATATTGCCTGAGCTTTCACTGAATATTATCGACCGCTACCTGGTGGCTTGCGAAACGTTATCCGTTGAACCAATCATTGTATTGAACAAAGTCGATTTACTTGATGAAGAAGGCCGTGAGTTTATCAATCAAACCATGCAAATCTATCAGCATATTGGCTATACCGTACTACAGGTTTCCAGCTATACCGGTGAAGGAATGGTGGAGTTAAAATCTCACCTCGATCACCACATTAGCATTTTTGCCGGTCAGTCAGGTGTGGGTAAATCCAGTCTACTGAACGCTCTGCTGCCTGCCGATGAGGCCAATATTCACGTAGGTGAAGTATCCGATAACTCCGGGCTTGGCCAACACACTACCACCGCGTCTCGCCTGTATCACCTGCCTGATGGAGGTGACATTATTGATTCACCTGGAGTGCGTGAATTTGGTCTATGGCATCTGGAGCCGGAACAGGTAACAGAAGGTTATATTGAGTTTCGCGACTATCTGGGTCACTGTAAATTCCGCGACTGTAAGCATATTGACGATCCTGGATGTGCTATCCGTGAAGCAGTAGAGCAGGGAAAAATTGCCGAAGAACGCTATGATAACTATCTAAAAATTCTGGATAGTATGGCGGACGTAAAAGTTCGTAAAAACACATTAGAAACTAAAGATTAATAACATATTATTCCCGGAATCGAACTGTTAGCGAAATCCGGGGATCTATTGCCTGAAACATTGCCGGTTAGCTGTGGTCATAATCAGGATGAATAACAATTAATAGCGGTATGCGGCAGGTGAATGACTTTATATATCAGCCCCGCTACAATGCGCGACTTTGATTTAACAGTCAGACAGATAATGCAAAGAGGATACCCCGTGCTGGATCGTATAAAAGTGCAGTTACAATATTTACTCCCTAAGCAGGGGCTTACTCAACTGGCGGGTTGGGGAGCCAGTAAGCAGGCAGGATGGCTAACCCGTCTGGTGGTCAAAGGGTTTGCCAAATATTACCGCGTAGATATGCAGGAAGCTCAACAGCCAGATCCTGAGTCATACGCCACATTTAATGATTTCTTCGTTCGCCCACTGAAAGAGGGAGCACGCCCGATTGTTGAGGGTGAACGCCAACTGGCACTGCCTGCCGATGGCGCCGTTAGCCAGTTAGGTGCGATTACTGAAGGTAAACTACTTCAGGCCAAAGGACATGACTATACGCTGGAAGCCCTGCTGGCCTGCAATATGCCGATGGTGGAAAAATTTCGCAATGGTCAATTTGCCACTATCTACCTTTCTCCTCGCGACTATCACCGGGTACATATGCCGTGTAATGGCGTGCTGCGTGAAATGCTGTATGTTCCCGGCGATTTGTTCTCGGTAAATCCGCTAACGGCAGAAAATGTTCCTAATCTGTTTGCCCGTAATGAACGAGTCATCTGCCTGTTTGATACTGATTTCGGCCCAATGGTACAAATTCTGGTTGGCGCTACTATTGTTGGCAGTATTGAAACCGTCTGGGCGGGTACCATTACCCCACCTCGTCAGGGAGTATTGCAACGTTGGACTTACCCAACTGAAGGTGAAGGATCGGTCATACTGAAAAAAGGCGATGAAATGGGCCGATTTAAATTAGGCTCTACGGTTATTAACCTGTTCGCTGAAAACAGCATCACTTTTTCACCGGCTCTGCAATGCAAAACACCAACTCGAATGGGAGCGTTGTTTGCGGAAGCCCGTGAATAATAAAGGTGAACTTCACTAACCACTGTAACTTAACCAAAAGCTGAGTAGATGATGAAGCTGACCCGTTTATTATTCGCCCTGTTAATAAGCCTGCTGTATTTGGCTCCACTTCAGGCTGCGCCACAGCTGGATGCCGGGCAGATCAAGCAGGAAATAAAACTGGTCGAAGCCGATAAGGACATGCCGAATCAGAAAGAGATTCTGGACGCCTATCAAAGTGCCTTGAATTGGGTAACTGAACGTTCAGACTCTCTTTCACGCAGCCAGCAATACCGCAAAGCCATTGATGAGTTTCCCAAACTCACTAAAACTCTGCGTACTCAACTCGAGGCCGACAATGGTGAAGCACAGCCACCGTCTGAAAATCTGACGCTGGCCGAGCTGGAACAATTATCAATTCAGACTAACAGTCAGCTACTGGAACTCAGCCGCCAGCTTCAACAGGAGCAGGATCGCGCACGAGAAATCAGCAACTCACTGACTCAACTTCCGTTGCAACAGGCGTCGACGCGTAAAGCACTTGGCGATCTTGAACGTCGCCTGCCAGAACAAAACAACCAGACAACACCGCTTAACCAGGCTAAGTCACTACAGCTTCAGGCCGAGCTGGCCTTTTACAAATCCAAAGCTGATGAACTGGAATTAGAGCAGCTATCCGCCAGTAACCGGCAAGAAATTTCCCGCTTACAAATTGAAGTGGTAAAGAAAAAACAGGCTAAAACTGACAGTCTGCTGCAACTGATAAATAATCAGCTAAACACCCGCCGCCAGTTGGAAACCAAGCAAACGCTGGAACATACCACTCAGTTGGCTGAACAGCATGGCGATCTGCCGCTTTCTATTCGTAAGCTATTACAAGAAAATCAGGAATTATCTGAACGCTTAAGCCAGCAGGCAGTGCGTTTAGATGAGATCACGACTGAACAACGAGCGACAATTTCTAAAATTCTGCAAGTTCGCCAGGCTCTGAGCTCGCTTAGTGAACAGGCTCAGTGGTTGGGTATGTCCACTGCATTAGGTGAAAGTTTGAGGATGCAGGTTTCCCGCCTGCCAGAAATGCCAAAACCTCAGCCGCTGGATAGCGAAATGGCTGAAATTCGGGTACAGCGTTTAAGTCTGGATGAACAACGCGATAAATTGACTCATATGGCTCCCCTGCTACAGGATGACGGACAGCCCCTTACCGCTCAACAGCAAGAGCTCGCAAAGCAGCAGATCAAAATGCAGCAAGAGCTGCTGTCATCCTTACTTGCTGGTGATGATTCATTAATCCTTGAACTGACTAAGCTAAAAGTTTCTAACAACCAACTAATCGATGCACTGGTAGAAATCAAAGACGCCTCCCACCGCTATTTGTTCTGGGTGGCAGACGTTAATACACTGAGCCTGAGTTATCCGATTCAGGTTCTGCAAGATCTGAATAAGCTGGTATCGCTGGATACGTTGTCTGAACTTAGTGGTGCCTTTGGCATGATGCTCACCACCAAAGAGTCGGTGGTGCTGATTTTGGCTGCACTGGTGTTGGTGGGCTTTGGCTTTAGTTCCCGTCGCCACTATCAGGCATTTTTAGAACGCGTGGCATCACGTATTGGTAAAGTTACTCAGGATCAATTCTCGTCAACTATTCGAACCGTATTTTGGTCAGTGATCGTTGCTGTTCCTCTGCCGGTGCTCTGGTGGGCTCTGGCCTATGGCCTGCAACATGCCTGGCAGTATCCTATTGCTGTTGCCATCGGTGAAGGCGTTAACGCGACCGTACCGCTGATGTGGGTATTTATGATCAGTGCCAGCTTCGCCCATCCACAAGGTCTGTTTATCGCCCACTTCCGCTGGTCACAAACTCGGGTGGCACGCGCCATGCGCTATTATCGCCTGTCGCTCTGGCTGGTTGTGCCGTTAATTATTGCCTCAATCAGTTTTGATAACTTTAACGATCGTGAGTTCTCCGGCACATTGGGTCGCATTTGCTTTATTCTGTTATGTGGCGCATTAGTCATGATGACCACCAACCTGAGGCGAGCCGGAATTCCCCTCTATCTCGACCGTAAAGGTTCCGGTGAGAATATGGTTAATCAGGCGCTATGGACCTTTCTGATTTGTGCTCCGATTGCTGCGGCGTTATCCGCCAGCTTTGGCTATTTGGCGACTGCACAGGCGCTGTTACTACGACTGGAAGCTTCAGTTGCCATTTGGTTTGGTCTGCTGGTCATTTACCATATCATCCGCCGTTGGATGCTGATTCAACGACGCAGAATCGAGTTTGACCGGGCAAAACAGCGCCGGGCAGAACGACTGGCACAGCGAGCTAAGGGTGAAGAAGAGAGCCTGCCTACCAGTACCGAAGGGCTATTAGATAACGATGACTCGGTGGTAGTCGATCTGGATGCCATTAGTGCCCAGTCGCTACAATTGGTACGTTCTATCCTGACCATGGTTGCGCTGGTTTCTCTTATCATCCTCTGGTCAGAAATTCATTCGGCGTTCGCCTTCCTGGAAAACATCCGATTATGGGATGTAACCTCATCAGTACAGGGAACAGAGAGCATTCAGGCCATTACCTTAGGCTCTGTGCTGATTGCCATCTTAGTATTTATTGTTACCACCCAGTTAGTTCGTAACTTACCGGCACTGCTGGAGCTGGCGATCCTCCAGCACTTAGATCTGACGCCGGGTACCGGTTATGCCATTACCACTATCACCAAATATATTCTGATGCTGATTGGTGGCATGGTGGCCTTCTCAATGATTGGTGTTGACTGGTCTAAACTCCAGTGGTTAGTTGCGGCACTTGGTGTGGGGCTTGGTTTTGGTTTACAGCAAATCTTCGCCAACTTTGTCTCCGGCCTGATCATTCTGTTTGAAAAACCTATTCGTATTGGCGATACGGTGACAATTCGTGAGTTAACCGGTTCGATTACCAAAATCAACACCCGGGCAACCACCATTGTTGACTGGGACAGAAAAGAAATCATTGTTCCAAATCAGGCATTTATTACCGAACAGTTTGTTAACTGGTCGCTGTCGGATTCCGTTACCCGTATTGTTTTAACCGTTCCGGCAACGGCGGAAACCGATCCAAATCTGGTGAAACAACTACTGGAAGACGCAGCACACAAATGCCAGTTCGTACTGGAAACCCCGGCACCTGATGCCTTCCTGGTAGATATTCAACAGGGTATCCAAATCTTTGAACTGCGGGTATTCGCGGCCGAGATGGGTATGAGAATGCCATTGCGTCATGAAATGCACTCGCTGATTCTCAAAGCTTATGCAGATCATGACCTGACGCTACCATTCCCGCCATTCCAAATGCGCGCCGACGCCCTCTCCCGCGCTGGCCTCAGACCCCGGTTTAAAACCGGAGAAATCTAACCTGATAAAGGTTTGATCCGGACATCAAAAAGGCGCCTAAAGCGCCTTTTTCTATTCAAGCAAATGTCAATCATCGGGAGAAGCCGCCCTTGGGGTCGTAGCAGCTTTAGCTGCCGGACAAACAGGCAAAGCCTGTTTGAACAGCGCTTGCGCTAGCCAGAAGGGTGAAACACCGCAAGGTGTTTCATAACTGCCCCCAGGCGGAGTAGGCCCGATGCACTCTGTCGCTGAGTACAAAGGTCTTTGCGGCCGAGCACATTAGCAATATTAGTGCTTAGTTTTTACGGCCGGAATATCTTCCAAACTAAATTTAAACAACCTAAAAGAACAACAATAATTAGGCTCTATCCACCGGAAATGCCATAACCTCACTAATCGACTGCGCTGAAAGCGCAATCATAATCAGACGGTCAACACCCAGCGCCACACCTGCACATTCCGGCATACCATAGGCCAAAGCAGCCAAAAAGTTCTCATCAATAGGATGAACCGGCAACCCACGTGCTTCACGCTTACGATTTTCCTGCTCAAAACGCTGACGCTGCTCACCGGCATCGGTTAGCTCACGAAAGCCGTTTGCCAACTCAACACCTTTATAATAGACCTCAAAGCGTTCTGCCACGCGGTGATCTTCAGAGCTAATCTCTGCCAGAGCCGCTTGTGATGCTGGAAAGTGATAAACAAACGTAGGTTTTTCCTGACCAATATGCGGCTCCACACCAAATGCAAACAGCATCTGCAACAAGGTGTCACGCTCCTCTTCCCGGTTCGCCAGTTCTTCCATATCTAATTTAGCCGCTGCCGCTCTTAGCTGAGGCTTATCCGCAGAGAGTGGATCAATTTCCAGATGACGAATAAAGATCTGCTGATAAGAAACCACTTCGCTGGCTTCGCAATCCAGAATCTGTTGGAGCAGATCATCCACCTCGTTCATCAAACGGTACATATCAAAGTGTGGGCGATACCACTCCAACATGGTGAATTCAGGATTGTGATAACGGCCCGCTTCTTCATTACGGAAACTCTTGCCCATCTGATAGATAGGGCCGCTACCCGCAGCCAGCAGACGCTTCATATGAAACTCAGGACTGGTCATCAAAAACAGCGTCATACCATCCGCAGCACCCGGCCCGACAAAACGTGTCTGGAAAGGGAACAGATGGATATCCGTAACCGTTGCCTGACTCATTGCCGGAGTTTCCACTTCCAACACGCCGCGCTCTGAGAAAAACCGTCTGATTTCACTGACAATTTTCGCACGCTTTAATAATTTAGCGATAGAAGCGCTGGGCTGCCAACTGGCCAGGTCGCTCATTTTTTCTACTCCAAAATTAATTTAGTCCGGCAGTCTACCCTTATCTCTTCCGACAGACAAATTTACCCACGGTTTTCTGGTTTCAGCCACGCGCGCATCCGATTACTTCAGGATGAAATAATATGAAAATACATTTATTTAATATATTGATCACATTTTATTAATATAACCATTTTCAAAAAAAATGAATGGATTATGCTGACTAACTATAAAAAAAATCGATCTCGTCAATATTCGTCTACACAAGATTAGGTAGAATAGACGTCCTATACTGGATTCACCAATATTTTCGGTGGTTCTAAAGGTTAACATCAGATTTTCCTAACGCTATAGATCTGACTGGCTGGTATAAGACTTACTTTTTATTATTAAACTGGAACATTTGGAGGAATGCAGTGCAAACCTTTAACGCAGACATTGCTATCATCGGAGCAGGTGGTGGCGGTCTTCGTGCAGCCATTGCCGCTGCCGAAGCGAATCCCAACAGTACCA
>NZ_JADRCR010000004.1 GCF_016649425.1 Limnobaculum allomyrinae | reverse complement strand
TGCTACCGCCCGACTTGCATGTGTTAGGCCTGCCGCCAGCGTTCAATCTGAGCCATGATCAAACTCTTCAATTAAAAGCTTGATGCTCAAAGATTACTTTCAATAATTCTCAATGAATTACTGTCTGGTCACTCTTTAAGACTTGGTATTTTTTTGTGTCGCTACACCGAAGTGTAATGACGTGAGATACCGTCTTGTGAGTGCCCACACAGATTGTCTGATAAATTGTTAAAGAGCATGGCCGACAGAAAGCTGCGCTTCCCGCGGCACGGGCTGCGTATATTACGCGAATCCGTTTCAGAGTCAATGAGTTCATTCACTCTTTTTGTTTCTCATTTAAGAGAATTTCGAATTAGGATTTGTGAGTTTGCTCACATCCGTTCGATGGAGGCGCATTATAGGCATCGGATCTTTTTGCACAAGGCTTTTTTGATAAAAAGAATTCATATGCACATTTTTTACTCTACAGCCTCTATTTTAGCTCACTTTTTAAACAAAAAAAGGCAATTTTGGATCCATTCATACCAAAAGGATCCAAATTGCATAAAATAGAATGATCTACTTCTCTAATAATTCAGGATGCGATTCAAATGTCAGGTGCTATTCGTAACTATCTCCACCACACACCCCAAATTGGTCAACGAGTCATGATAGATAGATCCAGTCAGATCATTGGTCAGGTAACCTTAGCTGATGATTCAAACGTTTGGCCTTTAGCTGTTATTCGTGGCGATGTTAATTTTATCTCTATTGGCGCCAGAACAAATATTCAGGATGGATGTATTTTGCATGTTTCTAGAGGCAGTGAATCAAATCCTGACGGGCATCCTTTAATTATTGGGGATGATGTTACTGTCGGACATGCGGCTATTCTTCATGGCTGTACTATTGGTAATAACACACTAATAGGAATGGGAGCCCGAGTACTTGATGGTGCGATTGTAGAAGATAATGTAATGGTGGGAGCGGGTAGCTTGGTGGCGCCTGGTAAACGCCTTGAAAGTGGTTACTTATATCTCGGTAATCCTGCCCGACAGGTTCGCTTGTTAAATGAAGCAGAAATTGCCTCATTAACTGCCTCAGCTAAAAACTATGTCATTTTGAAAGATGAATACTTAAATGGCTAAATCATTACTCATTAAATAACTACCCAACCATCATTATCGAAATCTTCATTTAAAATCATTTGTTCGAATTCATCTTCAAGATCCCAACGATACTGCCTGAACAGCTCAATAAACTGTTCGGGCCGTTCGGCAAAACCAAAACGCGCTTTGATAACTTCTCCCTGAATGCAACAGTGAACCTGAAACCCATTTACCAATGCAGAACAGATAACAGCATTACGAATAGGATCCCATTCTTCATTATCAGTAAAAACGATCGACTGGTTCACTTATCCAGCTCTTTGCGTAATTCATCCAACACAGGTTCAACTTCTGGCATTACACCATGCCAAAGATTAAATGCATAAGCGGCTTGCCCCACCAGCATTCCTAAACCATCAGCATGTTTTCCAGCCCCATGTTCTACAGCCCATTTCAGAAACGGAGTTAGTGCTGCCTGATAGAACATGTCATAACATACCGTTTTCTGGGATATTAATGATGATGAGATAGAGGGAACGTCTCCGCTAATACCTGTCGAAGTCGCATTAATAATCAGATCAAATTGATCTTCCGCTAACGCATCAGAGGATTTACTGGTGATGTTGCCAAATGATGAGAATAAAGAAGCCAGTGTTTCTGCTTTCGCATATGTACGGTTAGTAATTACTAACTCACAACCATATGACAGTAACGGTAAGATCACACCTCTGGCAGCCCCGCCAGCTCCTATCAGTAAAACCCGTGATCCGGGTGTCACCATATCCAAGCGCTGCAAATCGCTTAGCAATCCAATTCCATCGGTGTTATCTCCCAGCAAACGTCCATCGTCCAAGCGTTTTATAGTATTTACTGCACCAGCTGAAGCCGCTCGTTCAGTAAGTTCATCGCATATCGCATAGGCACGTTCTTTGAAAGGCAAAGTGATATTGGCACCTTTTGCGCCATTAGCAAAAAATGCCCGGATTTCATTTTCAAATCCATCAACAGAGCCTAATTGCGTGACATAACGTAAATCGATCCGGCAACCTTCAGCAAAAAGATGGTGAATACGAGGCGATTTACTATGAGCAATTGGATTACCAAAAACAGCGAACTGTTGCATAAAACCCCTGAGAATAATTATCCCTGTCTGTATAGTTTTCCGGTTAATACGTCCCGGATTTCTGACGGTTTTTGACGACCACCCACCAATCCTTTCAATACTGGAAAGCTATCACCAAATTGTTGCAGAACACAATGTTCTGTTTTACACGGCTCCAACCCACTCAAATTAGCACTGGTTGATACCAGAGGCTTGCCAAACGCCTGACAAAGTTCCTGCACCAGTAAGTGGTCACTAACTCTGACCGCCAGTGAGTTAAACTTTCCAGTCAACCATTTCGGTGTAGAAGAACGCGCAGGTATTACCCAGGTTACAGGCCCCGGCCAACTGGAAAACATTGTAGATTTTTGTTCAGACGTGAGCTGTGTATCATCGATGTAGGGCTGCAATTGCTCATAATTTGCAGCAATCAGTATTAGCCCTTTCTCCCACGATCGCTGCTTTAGTTGCAGAAGATGTTCTACTGCTGATTGATCGTCTGGATCGCAACCCAGCCCAAATACGGCTTCAGTTGGATAAGCTACAACGTGTTTCTGCTGAAGTTGCTTTACTATAAATGCTAAATTATCAGTCATCTTTCTCTGTCGAAACTTCTTTTCCGCACACTTTACTTGCACAAAACAGGCGATTACCTCTGGAGGTGCGTTTTTCCATCAAAAGAGGATAGCTGCATATTGGGCAGATTCCAGCCACAGGCGTATGATTAAGCGCAAATTGACATTCAGGATAACGATCGCAGGCATGAAAAACCTTACCATAACGAGACTTCCGCTGTAGTAATTTTCCTTGCTTACACTGCGGACAAGCGATCTGAGTTTCATCAGGTTTATCAATCACCGCGATATATTCGCAGTCAGGATAACTGCTACAACCAATAAACATGCCGTAGCGCCCCTGACGTAGCACCAGAGTTTCACCACATTGGGGGCAATTTTGCCCCTCCAGTACTTTCACAACATGACCATCGCTTTGCGATGTCAACGAGTGAATATAAGTACATTCAGGATAGCGTGAGCATCCCTGAAATGGCCCCTGTTTTCCCGTGCGGATAACTAATGGCGCACCACATTCGGGACAGAGCTCTTCACTTTTTCCTGTAAATAATGCTGTTTTGCTCATAGCCTCACTGCTAATCGTTTTAAAGCCGATTTATATCTACAGTCTACCTGATTAAAACCATTTTTATATCCCCATCTTTACCTTACTCTAATATATCCTCCCTGAACTACCTGTACTGCGCCGGACAATTCCAGCTCCAGCAATTGGATCATCACCTCAGTAACTGATAAAGACATTTTCTCCGCAATAACATCAACAGAAATCGGCTGATGACTAACATGTGAATACAATGGTGAATCCGCTAATGGGCAATCCAAATTCATTAACAAAGGAACTGGCTCAATTGAAGTCTCTGGCGACAATGGTGCTATCCAACATAATGAGCTGTTAAGATTTTCGATAATATCTTCTGGTTGAGCAACCAACAGGGCACCTTGCTGAATCAGGCTATGTGCTCCTTCACTGTTACGGCTATCTAATGGCCCAGGGATCGCAAACACTTCCCTGCCTTGCTCCAAAGCATATTTTGCAGTAATCAATGAACCACTACGTAAACCCGCTTCAATGACTAATACTCCCAAACACAGACCACTGATGATGCGATTTCGCCGGGGAAAATACTCAGCCCTTGGCGCTTCAAAAGGTAAAAACTCAGAAACTAATGTGCCCTGATTTTCCAATATCTTTTGGGCTAACCCCGTATGACTGCGCGGATGAAGCCTGGCAAGCCCACTTCCCAAAACGGCTATTGTAATTCCTCCCACAGCCAAAGCCCCCTGATGGCTAATGCCATCAATACCTACCGCTAAGCCACTGGTTATTATCAATCCGCTAGCGGCCAGCTGTTGTGAAAAATAACTGGCCCAAATTTGGCCATAATGACTGTAATGGCGACTACCGACTATCGCCAGTTGAGGCTTGGCTAAATTACCTCTTTCTCCCCGAATGAATAAAGCTAATGGAGCAGAAGAGATATTTCGTAGAAGATCCGGGTATTCGGGGTCAATATAAGTAACTAAATGGCAGTCCTCCCCTTCTAACCATTTGAGGTTTCTTATTAGCTGATGTGGATCCACCTGCAAAAATGCTTCGGCTTGTTGAGGACTAAAGCCCAGTAATGGTAAAAGCTGTTCGCTAAAAACAATCTGCGATGGTTCTACATTTCTTAGCCGTCGGATATAAGGAAGTTTTTGTCCTGATATCATCAGCAATCTTAGCCACCACTCATCCCTGTCCATTTAATTACCTGCACCGTGCCATAAGCCTGTTTGTCAGATTAAAATGAAAAATCATCAAAACCGAGTGCAAAAATCACCTATTTCAGTAATGTTCTCATGAATATGATTACAACATTCCTCATACGACTTAATTCTTCGTGAAAGCCTGCATTTATGAACACTGAATATTCAGCAAACCTACTGCCATCAGGTTATCTATCACTTCAATAGTTGACTGATACTGTCAATCATCATCGGAAAGGTCTAGAATATAAGCATGATATTTTATCCATTAATTGGTGATTTAAAGAGATATGGCAGTATTACCTGTATTACATTTTCCCGATGAAAGACTACGCATTAAAGCCAAACCGGTTGCGGAAGTTACGCCAGAGATACAGCAGATCGTCGATGATATGCTGGAAACGATGTATGCCGAAGAAGGTATCGGCCTTGCTGCAACGCAAGTAAATATTCACCAGCGTATTATCGTGATCGATGTTTCAGAAAATCGCGATGAGCATTTCGTTATTATAAATCCGGAAGTACTGCAAAAAGCGGGTGAAACAGGTATCGAAGAAGGCTGTCTTTCTGTACCCGAATCCAGAGGTTTTGTACCACGAGCAGAGCAGATCAAAATTCGTGCTTTAGATCGCGATGGAAAACCTTTCGAATTAGAAGCGGATGACCTGTTGGCTATCTGTATTCAACATGAAATGGATCATCTGGAAGGTAAACTGTTTGTGGATTATCTTTCTCCGCTTAAGCGCCAGAGAATCCGTCAAAAATTAGAAAAAATTGCCCGACAAGAAGCTCGCTCACAGTAACCGTGTAGCGACTTAACTCATCAGATACGGTAGGAAATTGTAGTGTCTCAACCTTTGCGAATTATTTTTGCCGGCACACCTGATTTTGCAGCGCGTCATTTAGACGCGCTGCTCTCTTCTCATCATCAAATCGTTGGCGTATTCACTCAGCCCGACCGCCCTGCAGGTAGAGGCAACAAACTGACACCAAGCCCGGTTAAACAGTTGGCTGAGCAACATAACATCCCGGTATTTCAGCCCAAATCATTGCGGCCAGAAGAGAATCAGCAATTAGTTGCACAGCTTAATGCTGATATCATGGTTGTTGTAGCCTATGGGTTAATCCTGCCTCTGGCGGTATTAAATATGCCAAGATTAGGCTGTATCAATGTGCATGGTTCGCTATTGCCTCGCTGGCGTGGTGCTGCACCGATTCAGCGTTCATTGTGGGCGGGAGACAGTGAAACTGGTATCACCATTATGCAAATGGATGAAGGGCTTGATACTGGCGATATGCTATACAAGCTCACCTGCCCTATCTTATCTGAAGATACCAGCGCTACCTTATATGACAAGCTGGCTAAATTGGGCCCGGAAGGCTTACTCAATACACTGACGGGACTGGCAGAAGGCTCTATCAAGGCTGAAAAGCAGGATGATGCATTGGCTAACTACGCCGATAAGCTGAGCAAAGAAGAGGCTAAGCTTGACTGGTCGCTCTCAGCCGCTCAGTTAGAACGTTGTATTCGTGCCTTTAATCCGTGGCCTGTCAGCTATTTCATTATTGATGATCAACCGATAAAGGTCTGGGCTGCTGATGTCATTGAAGATAGTACTCAGGCAGAGCCCGGTACTATCCTTGAAGCCAGTAAATCAGGTATTCAGGTTGCTACCGCTCAAGGTATTTTAAATATCACTCAACTTCAGCCTGCCGGTAAAAAAGCCATGTCCGCTCAGGATTTGCTAAATTCTCGCCGGGAGTGGTTTATTTCAGGTCATCGATTAGCCTGATTTCAGGTGCTGGTCATCCTGACCAGCACAGTTATGAATAGCCTAATAATGGCTCGGTCCACTTTCTATGAATAACAAATATAATCTTCGGGCTATTGCTGCCACCGCTATTAGTCAGGTTCTGGATAAGGGACAATCCCTCAGCACAGTACTTCCTGAATATCAAAAAAACATTTCTGATAAAGATAAATCACTGTTGCAGGAGCTCTGTTTTGGTACGCTGCGCGTTCTACCTGAACTCGAATGGTATGTACAGCAACTGATGGCAAAAGTGATGACCGGCAAACAAAGGCCATTACACTATCTGCTAATGATTGGCCTCTACCAACTGCTATATACCCGGATTCCTGCTCATGCCGCTGTTGCAGAAACAGTAAATGGCGCAATTGTGCTGAAACGTCCGCAAATGAAAGGTTTGATCAACGGCGTAATGCGCCAATTTCAACGCCAGCAACAGGTAATGACCGAGCAATTTCAATCTCAAAATGGTCGCTTCTTGCACCCCGGATGGCTTTTACAGCGAATACAGCTCGCCTATCCACAACAGTGGCAGGCCATTATCGATGCGAATAACCAAAAACCACCGATGTGGTTACGAGTAAATCGCCAGCATCATACATGCGAACAATACCTGCAATTATTACAGCAAGCAGGTATAGAAGCTTTCCCTCATCCTGATTATTCTGACGCTTTGCGTTTAGCTGCCCCTTGCTCCGTTACGATTTTACCTGGATTTGAACAGGGATGGGTTACGGTTCAGGATGCGTCTGCTCAAGGTTGTGTATCTCTTCTCGAACCACAGAATGGTGAAATTATTCTGGATCTGTGCGCAGCTCCTGGTGGTAAAACCACACATATACTGGAAGCCGCGCCGGAAGCTAAAGTCATTGCTGTTGATGTCGATGAAGGACGCCTGAAACGCGTAACTGAAAATCTGATCCGTCTGAATCAACAAGCGACTGTCATTGCCGGAGATGGCCGTGAACCACAGGTCTGGAGTAATGGCCAAATATACGATCGTATCTTGTTAGATGCGCCATGCTCTGCCACAGGCGTGATTCGACGTCACCCGGATATCAAGTGGTTGCGCCGTAACAGTGATATTGACGAATTAGTCTCGCTACAAAAACAGATTATTAATGCCATCTGGCCACAGTTAAAGTCAGGTGGAACTATGATTTATGCAACCTGTTCTATTCTTCCTGAAGAGAATAAATTGCAAATTGATGATTTTATCCAAAATCATAGTGATGCTAAATTGGTGAATATTGGTGATTCACAATCGCCCTATCGACAAAATTTACCTTCACCTGATGGTGGTGACGGATTTTTTTATGCCAAACTGATAAAAGCATAAGCAAAATCAGTAACAAAATATCTTCGGCGCTAAAAAGAGAAAAAAATGAAAATTATCATTCTCGGTGCAGGTCAGGTTGGTGGCACACTGGCAGAAAATCTGGTCGGTGAAAATAACGATATTACTCTGGTTGATAATAATATTGTTCGCTTACGTCAATTACAGGATAAGTTTGATCTGCGTGTAGTACAGGGGCATGCCTGCCATCCCCGAGTATTACGAGAGGCCGGAGCTGACGATGCTGATATGCTGGTAGCCGTCACTAACTCTGACGAAATCAATATGGTGGCCTGCCAGATTGCCTATTCTTTGTTTAATACGCCAAACCGTATTGCCCGTATCCGCTCACCGGAATACATCCGTGAAGAAGATAAGCTGTTTGAACCTGAAGTTATTCCTGTTGATCATATAATTTCACCTGAGCAACTGGTTACTGATTACGTATATAAATTAGTTGAATATCCTGGTGCTTTACAGGTTGTGAATTTCGCCGAAGGTAAGGTCAGTATTGCTGGCGTTAATGCCTATTATGGTGGCCCATTAGTCGGTAATGCATTGTCATCTCTGCGTGAACATATGCCCCATATCGAAACTCGCGTGGCCGCGATATTTCGTCAGGATCGTCCAATTCGCCCACAGGCCTCCACTATTATTGAAGCAGGTGATGAAGTGTTCTTCGTTGCCGCTTCTGAAAACATTCGTGCGGTAATGAGTGAATTACAGCGTCTGGAAAAGCCCTATAAGCGATTAATGATCGTTGGAGGGGGAAACGTAGGTGCTGGCCTCGCTAAACGTTTAGAGAAAGACTATAGCGTCAAACTTATCGAACGGGATGCTGAGCGCGCGGCTGAATTAGCTGAAATACTGCAAGATACAGTAGTGTTTTGTGGTGACGCATCTGATCAGGAGTTACTGTCAGAAGAACATATTGAACAAATAGATCTATTTATCGCCCTTACCAATGACGATGAAGCCAACATTATGTCAGCCATGTTGGCCAAGCGTTTGGGGGCTAAAAAAGTGATTGTGCTGATTCAACGCCATGCTTATATCGATCTGGTTCAAGGTAGTGTTATCGATATTGCGGTTTCACCTCAGCAGGCTACTATTTCCGCGCTATTAGGGCATGTCAGAAAAGCGGATATCGTCAGCGTTTCTACGTTACGTCGTGGGGTTGCTGAAGCCATAGAGGCTATTGCTCATGGTGATGAAACCACATCTAAAGTTGTTGGCCGCCAGCTTGAAAATATCAAGTTACCACCAGGCACCACCATCGGAGCGCTTGTTCGTGGAAACGATGTCATTATTGCTGACAGAACAACAGTTATTGAGCAAGGCGACCACGTCATCATGTTTCTGGCTGATAAAAAATATATTTCTGATGTTGAACGGTTATTCCAACCAAGCCCATTCTTCCTCTGATAATACAGGGCTTATTCACCATAATTAGAGTAATAAGCCTATATTTTTCCTCGTTTATCTGGAAAAATGCCGTTCGATTGTTATGCTTATAACACACGTTGAATTAAAGGTAATTGAATATGAGTCTGCTTAAAGAGTTTCGCGAATTCGCTATGCGCGGCAATGTTGTTGACCTGGCTGTTGGTGTCATTATTGGTGCAGCATTCGGTAAAATCGTATCGTCATTGGTATCTGATATCATCATGCCGCCACTGGGATTATTGATTGGCGGAATAGATTTTAAGCAATTTGAATGGGTATTGCGTTCTGCTCAGGGAGATACTCCAGCCGTTGTAATGCATTACGGTGTTTTCATTCAGAATATTTTTGATTTTATTATTGTTGCTTTCGCTATCTTTATGGCGATTAAACTGATGAATAAAGTGCGTCGTGAGCAACCGCCAGCAGCTCCTCCGGCACCAACAACAGAAGAAAAACTATTAACTGATATTCGCGATATCTTAAAGCAACAGCAAAAATAGTTTATAAGTTGTAAATTAGCAGAAGGCTGGAGATAAAAAGACACTTTCCATCATCTTATCTCCAGCCTCCCGTACTATCTTCCCTGCATGTTTTGGCTTGCGCTGATAGCTTCCCTTCCCTTTCAGATTCTTCTCTATACGCTGTCGAAACAACGGATCATGCAATAAAGCCTGCAACGCATTATCCTGAATAGTTCCTTTTTGGTGCTGATACTTTGCCATAACAACCTCACTTAATTTATTTTGGCTATAAAACGAGCGCATCATAGTATAAAAATAATCCATTGACTATCTGGTTCTTAAATCTATATGCGGCAACTTATT
This sequence comes from Limnobaculum allomyrinae, assembly GCF_016649425.1. GTDB lineage: Bacteria > Pseudomonadota > Gammaproteobacteria > Enterobacterales > Enterobacteriaceae > Limnobaculum > Limnobaculum allomyrinae. The sequence goes on along the minus strand of NZ_JADRCR010000004.1, from coordinate 336,850 downwards.
TGTTGCACCATACTCTAATGCTTCGAGAATAGAGCAATAGGTACTGCTATGAGCACTACCACAACAAGCATCACTTAATCTTTGTAGTGATGCACGCATATGTTCCAACTCTTTTAGCTTCTTTTCCACTTCATCCAATCTGGCCTGAACAATAGACTTAGATTCTTGACAAGTATGCTGTTCCGGTTCAACTCTGATAGAAAGTAATTCAGCTATAGATTCCAGCGTAAAACCCAACTGTTTAGCATAACGAATGAATTTTAAACGCTGTAAATCCTGCTCGGTATAAAGGCGATAGCCGCCTTCAGAGCGGATATCGTGGGACATCATACCCTGCTTCTCATAATAACGAATGGTGTCTGGCGTAACACCGGCTAACTTCGCCAACTGTCCAATACGATACATCGCACTATTCCCCCTTCTTATCGTCAATTCCTATCCCACATGTTAAAATGAAGGGATATATATAGAATACCACTAACCCACTTTCGGCGTTTTGAAAAAGAGTTCTCTTTATAAAGAGCCTTGTAAGTGACGAATAATTCAAATATGAGGTATCACATGCGCCCTGTTCAAAATAACAGACGCTCTGCTGATTTAATCGCAAAACAAGAGCAGCAGTTTCATCAACTGGCCAGCCAATTTCAGGAAGCCATGCGAAACGCTGATTACCAGAAAGGTAAAGAGCTGGCTGAAGCCACACTGAGAATAATGCCGCGCAACCAGGATGTTCAGGCCAGTTATGCACTTTGTTTAATGCGTACCGGTGAATATGAAAAGTCATACAAGCTTTATAAACGTCTTCTGAAAACCGCTCCCCTGAATCAACTACCATCAACCATGATTGATGGATTAACTGAGGTTTGTGGCTGGCTGGGGCGTCCTGAAGAAGTTCGTCGCTATGGTCTGATGTCACTTGAAGAAGCTGATAAAATCTTTAGCGCCGGAAAAGTTTACCCATTACCTGCTGGCAATCCACCGCCGTTTAATCCAAATAATCCACAAGAGAATGTCATCTCTTTCACGTTATTTGGCTCTGCACCCCGCTATTGTGAAGCAGCAGTAATGAACGCCATTGTTAGCAAAGACCTGTTTCCTGGTTGGGAATGTCGTTTTTATCTGGATGATACCGTTCCTCAGGATATTCAGGAGCGTCTAAGCAAGGCTGGTGCAAACATTATTAAGGTTGATGAAGCGACTCGTCAGGCACTACCTGCTCTGATGTGGCGTTTTCTGGTGTTGGATGACCCGAAAATTAAACGCTACATCATCCGTGATGCTGACTCACTGCTTTCTGAACGCGAACAGGCGGCTATAGATGAATGGGTTAACAGTGATTACTGGTACCATCATATTCGTGATTACTTTACTCACTCAGAATTGATTCTTGCAGGGTTGTGGGGCGGTTGTCACAATGAAAATATTCCTTCTGTTATCGATGCAACTCGTGAATATCTAAGCCAGCAGGAAGCGCACAAGCGTTTTGTCGATCAATACTTCCTGCGTGAATATATTTGGCCTACGGTTCGGCAAAGTGTTCTCTCTCATGATGATATATTTGGCTTTCATCATGCTAAACCTTTCCCTGCCCATCCACCCATCCGTTGGAAAACCAATAAATTCCATGTTGGCAGTAATACCAGTTATCAGCGCGTTGCCGTCAGCAGTAAATTAGCAGATGGAGAGCTACAAACGTGGGAATTAATAGATGAAAACGGTGTGAAGAAAGCAGAATATCGCTCCGTTGTACATAATGGTGTCTGGGAAGAATATCTTCCATTCTTCACATTAGATCAAGTTAATGACAAAACGTTAACGATCCGAAATATCGATACGTCAGAGAAAGCATAACTCGAAGAGAACTTGATGCAATAAACATCTAGACGTAAAAAAGCCGGGATAAACCCGGCTTTTTCTTTCAGCAACAAATATTACTCTGCTGCTTCTGCTGGAGCTTTTTCTGCACGATCAACCAGCTCGATGTAAGCCATCGGAGCGTTATCACCTGCACGGAAGCCACACTTCAGAATACGAGTGTAACCACCTGCACGGCTCGCAAAACGCGGGCCAAGCTCATTAAACAGTTTTGCCACGATCTCGTTATCACGAGTACGGGCGAATGCCAGACGACGATTAGCAACGCTGTCGGCCTTAGCAAGTGTAATCAGTGGTTCAACCACGCGACGCAGTTCTTTCGCTTTAGGCAAAGTCGTCTTGATAATCTCATGACGAACTAAAGAACCTGCCATGTTGCGAAACATAGCTTGGCGATGACTGCTGTTGCGGTTCAGTTGACGTCCACTCTTACGATGGCGCATGACCTTATCCTTCTCAGTAAAACCTTAACCTGTGATCCGGTTACTCGTCAGCAATGCTAGCTGGTGGCCAGTTTTCCAGGCGCATGCCCAGAGACAAACCACGAGATGCAAGCACGTCTTTAATCTCAGTAAGAGATTTTTTACCCAAGTTAGGAGTTTTTAACAACTCAACTTCGGTACGCTGTACCAGATCACCGATGTAGTGGATAGCTTCTGCCTTGAGGCAGTTAGCGGAGCGGACAGTCAGTTCCAGATCGTCAACAGGGCGTAGCAAGATCGGATCGAACTCTGGCTTCTCTTCTTTAACTTCTGGCTGACGTACATCACGTAAGTCAACGAAAGCTTCAAGTTGTTCAGCCAGGATGGTAGCCGCACGACGAATTGATTCTTCCGGATCAATCGTACCGTTAGTTTCCATCTCGATGACCAGCTTATCCAAGTCAGTACGCTGTTCTACACGCGCTGCTTCAACATTGTAGGCAATACGCTCTACTGGGCTGTAGCATGCGTCAACCAACAGACGACCAATTGGACGCTCATCTTCTTCCGTATGAATACGGGCAGAAGCCGGCACATAACCACGACCACGCTGAACTTTGATACGCATACTAATAGATGCGTTTTCGTCAGTCAGATGGCAGATCAAGTGCTGAGGTTTGACGACTTCAACATCCCCATCATGGGTGATGTCGGCTGCAGTCACAGGGCCAATGCCAGACTTATTCAAGCTAAGAATAACTTCATCTTTACCATGAACTTTCACCGCCAGCCCTTTCAGGTTGAGCAGGATTTCCAGGATATCTTCCTGTACGCCTTCTTTGGTGCTGTACTCATGTAGTACACCATCAATCTCAACTTCAGTTACCGCACAACCCGGCATTGATGAAAGCAGAATGCGGCGCAGTGCGTTACCTAAAGTATGGCCGAAGCCACGCTCTAACGGCTCAAGGGTCACCTTAGCGTGCGTCGAACTCACTTGCTCGATATCTACCAGGCGTGGTTTTAGAAACTCTGTCACAGAACCCTGCATTGTGTCCTCTCTTTGGTACTAAACTTTACTTAGAGTAAAGTTCGACGATCAGGTGTTCGTTAATGTCCGCAGACAGATCGGAGCGCTCTGGATTACGTTTGAAAACGCCTTCCATCTTAGCAGCATCAACTTCGATCCAAGTCGGCTTTTCGCGCTGTTCAAACAGCTCTAAAGCGGCTTTAACACGAGATTGCTTTTTCGCTTTCTCACGTACGCTGACTACGTCATTCGGAGATACCTGAAAAGAAGCGATGTTAACAACGCGACCATTAACCATTACAGCTTTGTGGCTAACTAACTGACGTGCTTCTGCACGAGTAGCGCCGAAGCCCATACGGTAAACCACATTGTCTAAGCGACCTTCTAAAAGCTGCAGCAGGTTTTCACCTGTGTTGCCTTTCAGACGCGTTGCTTCTTTATAATAATTACGGAACTGACGCTCAAGAACACCGTAAATACGACGAACTTTTTGCTTCTCACGTAACTGTACACCATAGTCAGACAGACGTGGCTTACGCGCACCGTGCTGACCAGGAGCTTGTTCAATTTTACACTTGGTATCGATCGCGCGAACACCGGACTTAAGGAATAAGTCGGTGCCTTCACGACGGCTAAGCTTGAGCTTAGGACCCAAATATCTTGCCATTTTCTTTCTCCAACAATCCTAGAAACCGTGGCGATTAAACGCGACGTTTCTTAGGAGGACGACAACCGTTGTGAGGAATCGGAGTCACATCAGTAATATTAGTGATGCGGAAACCAGCCGCGTTTAATGCGCGGATAGTAGACTCACGACCGGGACCTGGGCCTTTAACCATAACTTCCAGATTCTTAATTCCGTACTCTTTTACTGCTTCTGCGCAGCGTTCTGCTGCAACTTGCGCAGCAAATGGAGTGGATTTACGAGAACCACGGAAGCCGGAACCACCAGCTGTAGCCCAACCCAATGCATTACCTTGACGATCGGTAATAGTCACAATGGTGTTGTTAAAAGAAGCATGGATATGAGCCATACCGTCAGAAACTTGTTTTCTTACACGCTTACGTGCACGAACAGGTGCTTTTGCCATTATTCAATCACCCCGATTATTTCTTGATCGGTTTACGCGGACCCTTACGGGTACGGGCGTTAGTCTTGGTACGCTGACCGCGAACCGGTAGACCACGACGATGACGTACACCACGATAACAACCAAGGTCCATCAGACGCTTGATGCTCATGGTAACTTCACGACGTAGATCACCTTCAACAACGTACTTGGCAACTTCGTCACGCAGCTTGTCAATTTGCTCTTCAGACAGTTCACTGATCTTAACATGTTCAGCAATACCAGACGCTACACAGATAGCCTGTGAGCGGGTTTTGCCGATACCGAAGATCGCAGTTAATGCGATTACAGTATGTTTATGATCAGGAATGTTAATGCCTGCTATACGGGCCACTATGCACTCCTACAAATAAAATAAGGCAACATTACTCTGAAAAGCCCGTTTTCAGGATACTCAAATAATGTTGCTGTCTTACACAAAAGATTGGCTGGCTAATCTAGCCAGCTCAATCACACTTTGCAAGAAAAATATGTCAAAACTTTAGCATTAACAACAATCAGCCTTGACGCTGTTTGTGTTTCGCTTCAACGCAAATCACACGAACAACGCCGTGGCGCTTGATGATTTTGCAGTTGCGACATAACTTCTTGACGGAAGCACGAACTTTCATTTTAACTCTCCGTAACTTCTCAAGCTAGCTGAATTAACGGCCATAGCCTTTCAGATTTGCTTTCTTCAATGCAGACTCGTACTGACTCGACATCATCAGAGTTTGCACTTGAGCCATAAAGTCCATGATGACGACAACGACGATAAGTAGTGAAGTACCACCAAAGTTGAAAGGTACTTTCATTGCGTCACGCATAAACTCCGGGATCAGGCAGATAAAGGTAATGTACATAGCACCAACGAAGGTTAACCGAGTCATTACTTTATCGATATATTTAGCCGTTTGCTCTCCCGGACGAATCCCTGGTACAAACGCACCGGACTTCTTCAGGTTATCTGCTGTTTCACGAGGGTTGAAAACCAACGCTGTATAGAAGAAACAGAAGAATATGATCGCGGCCGCATAGAGTAACACATAAAGTGGCTGTCCGGGTTGCAAATACATAGAAATAGTTGTCAACCAGTTCCAACCAGTACCACCACCGAACCATGAGGCAATTGTCGCAGGGAACAGAATGATACTTGAAGCAAAGATTGCAGGTATTACACCGGCCATATTCACTTTCAACGGTAAATGGGTACTTTGTGCAGCATAAACGCGGCGACCTTGCTGACGTTTTGCATAGTTAACGACGATACGACGCTGACCACGTTCAACGAATACAACAAAGAAAGTAACTGCGAATACTAAAACCGCAACCAACAGCAGCAGAAGAACATGTAAGTCACCCTGCCGAGCTTGCTCGATTGTCTGTCCAATGGCAGGTGGCAAACCAGCAACAATACCTGCGAAAATGATGATAGAAATACCGTTACCGATACCTCTTTCAGTCACTTGTTCACCCAGCCACATCAGGAACATGGTTCCCGTTACTAAGCTCACAACCGCAGTAAAGTAGAAAGCAAAGCCTGGATTGATTACCAGACCCGGCATTCCCATATTCGGCAAGCCAGTAGCAATACCGACTGACTGGAATATGGCCAGAACCAACGTACCATATCGAGTGTACTGGCTAATCTTACGACGGCCAGACTCGCCCTCTTTCTTCAATTCCGCTAACTTAGGATGAACCACAGTTAACAGCTGCACGATAATAGAAGCCGAAATGTACGGCATAATACCGAGCGCGAAGACAGAAGCACGACTGAGGGCGCCACCAGAGAACATGTTAAACATGTCAATGATGGTGCCTCTCTGCTCTTCGACTAACTTAGCAAGCACAGTGGCGTCAATACCAGGAATTGGAATGAAAGAGCCGATACGGAACACGATCAGAGCACCGACAACAAATAAGAGTCTGCGCTTAAGCTCGCCTATTCCGCCTTTTGCACTTTGAAAATCTAATCCTGGTTGCTTAGCCATCTGCTACTTATTCCTCAATTTTCCCGCCAGCGGCTTCGATTGCAGCACGAGCGCCTTTGGTAACACGCAGACCGCGTACAGTAACTGGACGATTGATTTCACCAGAAAGCATAACTTTCGCGAATTCAATTTGAATGCCAACTACGTTTGCCGCTTTCAGCGCATTCAGGTCAATCACTTCGCCTTCAACTAAAGCCAGTTCAGACAGACGAACTTCTGCCGTGATCATTGCTTTACGAGAAGTAAAACCAAATTTTGGTAAACGACGATATAAAGGCATTTGGCCGCCTTCGAAACCACGACGTACGCCACCGCCAGAACGAGACTTCTGACCTTTGTGACCACGGCCGCCGGTTTTACCCAGGCCAGAACCAATACCACGACCTAAACGCTTAGCAGCGTGTTTTGCACCTTCGGCCGGAGCCAGAGTATTTAAACGCATCTCTTACTCCTCCACTTTAACCATGTAAGAAACCAGGTTGATCATGCCACGTACAGCAGGAGTATCCTCGCGCTCTACGGTGTGACCGATGCGACGCAGACCTAAACCGACCAGAGTTGCCTTATGTTTAGGCAAACGGCCGATAGAGCTGCGAATTTGAGTAACTTTAATAGTCTTTGCCATTGCTCATTACCCCAGAATGTCTTCGACAGTTTTACCGCGCTTGGCAGCAACCATCTCAGGAGACTTCATATTCTCCAAGGCATCAATAGTTGCACGAACCACGTTAATCGGGTTAGTAGAACCATAAGCCTTAGCTAATACGTTACGTACTCCGGCGACTTCCAGAACGGCGCGCATTGCACCGCCGGCGATAATACCGGTACCTTCGAATGCTGGCTGCATGAATACGCGAGAACCAGTATGAGCACCTTTAACAGGATGCTGTAGGGTTCCGTTGTTTAATGCAACATTCATCATGTTACGACGGGCTTTTTCCATCGCTTTCTGGATCGCTGCTGGAACTTCACGCGCTTTCCCGTAACCAAAACCAACGCGACCGTTGCCATCACCCACTACAGTTAGTGCGGTGAAGCTAAAAATACGACCACCTTTAACGGTTTTAGATACGCGGTTAACCGCGATCAGCTTTTCCTGCAGTTCGCCAGCTTGTTTCTCGATGTGAGACATCTTACACCTCTACCTTAGAACTGAAGGCCAGCTTCGCGGGCAGCATCTGCCAGCGCCTGGACTCTACCATGATATTGGAAACCAGAGCGGTCAAAAGATACTTTCGTAATCTCTTTAGCCAGTGCACGCTCAGCGATAGCTTTACCTACTGCTGCTGCTGCATCTTTGTTTCCGGTATACTTCACTTGTTCTGCGATAGCCTTTTCTACTGTAGAAGCGGCTGCCAGAACTTCAGAACCGTTTGGTGCGATAATCTGCGCATAAATATGGCGCGGAGTACGGTGAACCACCAGGCGAGTCGCACACAGTTCTTTAATCTTACGACGTGCGCGGGTCGCACGACGGATACGAGCTGCTTTCTTATCCATAGTGTTACCTTACTTCTTCTTAGCCTCTTTGGTACGCACGACTTCGTCGGCGTAACGGACACCCTTGCCTTTATACGGCTCAGGACGACGGTAGGCACGCAATTCTGCTGCGATTTGACCAATTACCTGCTTATCAGCCCCTTTCAGGATGATTTCAGTTTGGCTTGGACATTCAGCAGTAATGCCTGCTGGCAGTTTATGGTCAATTGGGTGAGAGAAGCCTAACGCTAAATTCACCACATCACCTTTAACTGCTGCACGGTAACCTACGCCTACCAGCTGTAACTTCTTAGTGAAGCCTTTAGTAACACCGATCACCATTCCGTTAATCAGAGAACGTACGGTACCCGCTTGGGCCCATCCGTCTACAAAACCTTCGCGTGGAGCGAAAGTAATTGCATTGTTTTCCTGTTTAACTTCAACGGAATCATGGACTGTACGCGACAGCTCGCCGTTTTTACCCTTAATAGTTATAACCTGACCGTTGAGTTTTACCTCTACGCCAGCAGGAATAACGACGGGTGCTTTTGCAACACGAGACATTTTTTCCTCCTGATTAAGCTACGTAGCAGATAATCTCGCCACCAAGACCAGCTTGGCGAGCTGCACGATCGGTCATGACACCTTTAGAAGTAGAAATAACAGCAATACCTAAACCAGCCATAACTTTTGGCAGCTCATCTTTTCTTTTATAGATGCGCAGACCTGGACGGCTGATTCGCTGAATACTTTCTACAACAGGCGCTCCCTGGAAGTACTTCAGTACTAATTCCAGTTCAGGCTTGGTGTCGCCTTCAATTTTGTAATCTTCAATATAACCTTCTTCCTTCAGCACTTTGGCAATAGCCACTTTTAGCTTGGAGGAAGGCATAGTGACCGCAACTTTGTTCGCGGCCTGACCGTTTCGGATACGGGTCAGCATATCCGCGATCGGATCTTGCATGCTCATCTGTCTCTACTCCCGTGATTCAATGGTGATATTACCAACTAGCCTTTTTCAGACCCGGGATTTCACCGCGCATTGCGGCTTCACGGACCTTGATACGACTCAATCCAAATTTACGCAGAACACCGTGTGGGCGGCCTGTTTGACGACAACGGTTACGTTGACGGCTTGGACTGGAATCACGTGGAAGAGTTTGCAGTTTGAGCACTGCATTCCAACGGTCTTCATCGGATGCATTCACATCAGAGATAATCGCTTTAAGTTCAGTACGCTTTGCGTAGAACTTGTCTGCTAACTTCACACGTTTAACTTCACGTGCTTTCATTGATTGCTTAGCCATTAGTAACCCTACCTTACTTGCGGAACGGGAAGTTAAAGGCAGCCAGCAGAGCGCGGCCTTCTTCGTCAGATTGCGCAGAAGTGGTAATGGTAATGTCCAAACCACGTACACGATCGACTTTGTCATAGTCGATTTCTGGGAAGATAATCTGCTCACGCACGCCCATGCTGTAGTTACCACGACCATCAAATGACTTAGGATTTAAGCCACGGAAGTCACGTACACGAGGTACAGCAATAGAAATCAGACGCTCTAAGAATTCCCACATACGTTCGCCACGTAGGGTCACTTTACAGCCGATCGGATAGCCCTGGCGGATTTTGAAGCCTGCAACAGAGTTGCGTGCTTTGGTGATTAGCGGTTTTTGACCACTGATCGCTGCTAAATCAGCTGCTGCGTTATCCAGCAGTTTCTTATCAATGATCGCTTCACCAACACCCATATTAAGGGTGATCTTCTCGACCCGAGGGACTTGCATGACAGATTTGTAGCTAAACTGTTCTACCAGTTTACTAACTACCTGTTCTCTATAGTAATCATGCAGTTTCGCCATCGTACTACTCCAAATTACTTGATAGTTTCGCTATTAGATTTGAAGAAACGGACTTTTTTGCCGTCTTCAAAACGAAAGCCTACACGGTCAGCCTTGCCTGTAGCTGTGTTGTAGATTGCAACGTTAGAAACCTGAATTGCAGCTTCTTTTTCAACGATGCCACCTGGTTGGTTCAGAGCCGGAACCGGCTTCTGATGTTTCTTCACCAGGTTGATACCTTCAACAACAATCTTACTGGAAGACAGAACATTCTTAACTTTACCGCGTTTACCTTTATCTTTACCGGTTAACACGATAACTTCGTCATCACGACGGATTTTCGCTGCCATGGTTCGCTCCTTACAGTACTTCTGGTGCCAGAGAGATGATTTTCATGAACTTTTCAGAACGCAGTTCACGAGTCACCGGCCCAAAAATACGCGTACCGATCGGTTGCTCACTGTTGTTATTTAATAACACACAAGCATTACGATCGAAGCGAACGACAGATCCGTCAGGGCGACGAACACCCTTTCTGGTGCGCACCACTACAGCCTTAAGGACATCACCTTTTTTAACCTTACCGCGAGGAATTGCTTCCTTGATGGTAATTTTAATGATGTCGCCCACGCCAGCATAGCGACGGTGCGATCCACCCAGAACCTTGATACACATTACGCTACGTGCGCCAGAGTTGTCAGCGACGTTCAGCATAGTCTGTTCTTGGATCATCTTAGTGCTCCGCTAATGTCAACTACTAAGGACCCTCACGGGTCGTATAAAAGCCCCATACATCGGGGCGCGGCATTATACCACCGCTTTTCGATGTTGGGTAGAAAAAATAAACGGCTCGTTAACTGAGCCGTTTATTCTGTTTAAGAAAGCGTACTCTATTACAGAACAGCTTTCTCTACAACTCGAACAAGTGTCCAGGACTTAGTCTTAGACAGTGGGCGGCATTCACGAATTTCGATCAGATCGCCGATTCCACATTCATTGTTCTCGTCATGTACGTGCAGCTTAGTCGTACGTTTGATGAACTTACCATACATCGGGTGCTTCACCATACGCTCAATCGCTACAACAAGGGATTTCTCCATCTTGTCACTAACAACACGACCTTGCAGAGTACGGATTTTATCAGTCATTACGCACCCGCCTTCTCATTCAGTAAAGTCTTCACACGTGCAACATTACGACGCACTTGTTTCAACAGGTGAGACTGTTGCAGTTGACCGCTTGCTGCTTGCATGCGCAGATTAAACTGTTCACGCAGCAGGTTAAGCAGCTCAGTGTTCAGCTCTTCAACACTTTTTTCACGCAGCTCTTTTGCTTTCATTACATCACCGTCTTAGTTACAAAGGTGGTTTTAATCGGCAGTTTTGCTGCTGCCAGCTTGAATGCTTCACGGGCAATTTCTTCCGAGACACCATCCATTTCATACAGGACTTTTCCCGGTTGAATCAGGGCAACCCAATACTCCACGTTACCCTTACCTTTACCCATACGCACTTCAAGCGGCTTTTCAGTGATTGGTTTGTCTGGGAACACACGGATCCAGATTTTACCTTGACGCTTAACTGCACGTGTCATGGCACGACGTGCCGCCTCGATTTGGCGAGCAGTCAGACGACCGCGGCCAACAGCTTTCAGACCGAAAGTGCCGAAGCTCACATCCGCGCCAGCAGCCAGACCACGGTTGCGGCCCTTGTGCACTTTACGGAATTTTGTACGCTTTGGTTGTAACATCAGCGATGCTCCTTATTTACGGCCTTTACGCTGCTGCTTCTTCGGTTGAGCAGCCGGTTTTTCCGGTTGTTCAACGGCAGCCATACCACCCAAGATCTCACCTTTGAAGATCCACACTTTTACGCCGATTACACCATAAGTGGTGTGCGCTTCAGAAGTGTTATAATCGATATCCGCACGCAGAGTGTGCAACGGAACACGACCTTCACGGTACCATTCGGTACGCGCGATTTCAGCACCGCCTAAACGGCCGCTTACTTCCACTTTGATACCTTTAGCGCCTATACGCATGGCGTTTTGAACTGCACGCTTCATAGCACGACGGAACATAACGCGACGTTCCAGCTGTGAAGTGATGCTGTCAGCAACCAATTTAGCGTCTAGTTCCGGTTTACGGACTTCGGCGATATTAATTTGCGCAGGCACGCCAGCAATAGATGCTACCGCGTTGCGCAGTTTTTCGACGTCTTCACCTTTCTTGCCGATAACGATGCCTGGACGAGCAGTGTGAATAGTCACACGGATGCTCTTCGCAGGACGCTCGATAACGATGCGAGAAACAGAAGCTTTCGACAATTCTTTAGTTAAGAATTGACGAACTTTAAAGTCGCTGTCCAGGTTATCAGCGAATTCTTTGGTATTTGCGTACCAGGTAGAGTTCCAAGGTTTGACAATACCCAGTCGAATACCATTCGGATGTACTTTCTGACCCATTGCTATTCTCCAGAGTCTCAGCGATCGGACACAACCACAGTAATGTGGCTGGTGCGCTTCAGGATACGATCTGCACGGCCTTTCGCACGAGGCATGATACGCTTCATGGTTGGACCTTCGTCGACAAAGATTTTCGCGACTTTCAGATCGTCGATGTCAGCGCCATCGTTGTGTTCTGCGTTTGCAATGGCAGACTCAAGTACTTTTTTAACCAGATCAGCAGCTTTCTTGTTGTTGTAGGTTAAAATTTCCAGAGCTTGTGACACTTTCTTACCGCGAATCAGGTCTGCAACTAAGCGAACCTTCTGAGCAGAAGAACGAGCGTGGCGATGTTTAGCGATAGTTTCCATCTCTTCCTCCTACCTTAGCGCTTTTTGGCTTTTTTGTCAGCCGCATGGCCGCGATAAGTACGAGTCGGCGCGAATTCGCCCAGTTTATGACCGACCATTTCATCGGAAACAAATACTGGAACGTGCTGACGACCATTATGGACAGCGATGGTCAAACCGATCATGTTTGGAAAGATCGTTGAACGACGGGACCAAGTCTTAACAGGCTTTTTGTCTCCGCTTTCCACCGCTTTCTCTACCTTCTTCAGCAAGTGCAGGTCTATAAATGGACCTTTCTTGAGAGAACGTGGCATGGCTTATCCTCTAATTATTTTTTACTACGGCGACGTACGATATATTGATCAGTACGCTTGTTGCTACGGGTCTTCTTACCTTTGGTCTGAACGCCCCATGGAGTCACAGGATGCTTACCAAAGTTACGACCTTCACCACCACCGTGTGGGTGATCGACTGGGTTCATCGCAGTACCGCGAACGGTAGGACGAATACCACGCCAACGACTAGCACCAGCTTTACCCAGTACGCGTAACATATGCTCTGAGTTACCTACTTCACCTAAGGTGGCACGGCAATCAGATAATACTTTACGCATTTCGCCAGAACGAAGACGGATCGTTACATAGGAACCTTCACGGGCAACGATTTGAACATATCCACCGGCAGAACGAGCCATTTGGCCGCCTTTACCTGGTTTCATTTCAACGTTGTGAACCGTAGAACCCACTGGGATGTTACGCATTGGCAGGGTGTTACCTACCTTAATAGCTGCATCAACACCAGATTGGATTTGGTCACCGGCTTTCAGGCCTTTTGGCGCCAGAATATAACGGCGTTCGCCGTCTTTATACAGAACCAGCGCGATATTCGCGGAACGGTTCGGATCATATTCCAGACGCTCAACAACAGCAGGGATACCATCTTTGTTGCGTTTAAAATCAACTAAACGATAATGCTGCTTGTGACCACCACCAATATGACGCGTGGTGATACGGCCATTGTTGTTACGGCCACCTGATTTGCTGTTTTTTTCCAGCAATGGGGCATAAGGCTTGCCCTTGTGCAACTCAGGGTTAACCACTTTAACTACGTGGCGACGACCCGGAGATGTTGGCTTACACTTAACAATTGCCATTGTTTTTCAATCCTCCGACTTACTCTGCGCCGCCGATGAAGTCCAGATTCTGGCCTTCTTTCAAAGTGACGTAAGCTTTTTTCCAGTCGCTACGACGACCAACACGCTGACCATGACGTTTCGTTTTGCCTTTAACCAGCAAAGTACGAACTTCATTGACTTCAACCTCAAACAGCTTCTGAACAGCAGCTTTAACTTCTGCCTTGGTTGCATCTTTAGCAACTTTCAGCACGATAGTATTGTGCTTTTCCATTGCGCTAGAGGCTTTTTCAGAAACATGTGGTGCGCGCAGGACTTTCAGCAGGCGTTCTTCACGGATCATGCCAGCATCTCCTCTACTTGCTTCACAGCGTCAGCAGTCATCACCACTTTATCAAAAGCGATAAGGCTAAATGGATCGATGCCAGCAACATCACGAACGTCAACCTTGTGTAAGTTACCTGCTGCCAGGTACAGATTAGGTTCAACTTCGCTAGTGATGATCAGTACATCATCCAGAGCCATTTCTTTCAGTTTCTGTACCAGCAACTTAGTTTTAGGTGCTTCTACAGTGAACTTCTCGACTACAATCAGACGATCTTGACGTACCAGTTCGGACAGAATGCACTTCAGTGCGCCGCGATACATCTTTTTGTTGACTTTCTGGCTGTGGTCTTGTGGACGAGCAGCAAAGGTCACGCCGCCTGAACGCCAGATCGGGCTCTTTACAGAACCTGAACGCGCACGGCCGGTGCCTTTTTGACGCCACGGTTTTTTACCGGAACCTGTTACTTCAGCGCGGGTCTTCTGAGCACGAGTACCTTGACGAGCTGCAGCTGCATAAGCAACAACAACCTGATGTACTAACGCTTCATTGAAATCACGCCCGAAGGTAGTTTCGGAAACAGTCAGCGCGCCAGGCGCGTCTTTCATTACCAATTCCATTCCTATCTCCTCGACGTTACGCCTTGACAGCCGGTTTAACGATCAGGTCGCTACCGGTTGCTCCCGGAACAGCACCTTTGACCAGCAGCAGGTTGCGCTCAGCGTCAACACGTACTACGTCCAGGCTTTGAACGGTTACACGCTCGTCACCTAAGTGGCCTGCCATTTTCTTGCCTTTGAACACTTTACCTGGAGTCTGGTTCTGACCGATTGAACCATGACCACGGTGTGCCAAAGAGTTACCATGGGTAGCATCCTGGGTACGGAAATTCCAGCGCTTAACAGTGCCAGCATAACCTTTACCTTTTGATGTACCGGTAACGTCAACTTTTTTAACGTCTGCAAAAATATCAACGTTAATTTCTTGACCTGCTGCGAACTCTTCACCTTCATTCAGGCGGAATTCCCACAGGCCGCGGCCAGCTGTAACGCCAGCTTTAGCGAAGTGACCCGCTTCTGGTTTGGTTACACGGTTTGCTTTTTTAGCACCGGTAGTAACCTGTACAGCACGGTATCCGTCGTTAGCCAGATCTTTAACCTGAGTAACACGGTTCGCTTCAATTTCGATAACTGTAACGGGGATAGATACGCCATCTTCAGTAAAGATGCGGGTCATTCCCACTTTACGACCGACTAAACCAATCATTGTTTCAACCTCTCAATCGCTCAATGACCTGATTAACCCAGGCTGATCTGCACGTCAACACCGGCAGCCAGATCCAGACGCATCAGAGCATCAACCGTTTTTTCAGTTGGCTCAACGATGTCAACCAGACGCTTGTGAGTACGAATTTCGTACTGATCGCGCGCATCTTTATTGACGTGCGGAGAGATCAGAACGGTAAAACGCTCTTTGCGGGTCGGCAGCGGGATCGGACCACGAACTTGAGCGCCAGTGCGCTTAGCAGTCTCGACGATTTCCGCAGTTGATTGGTCGATCAAACGGTGATCAAACGCTTTCAGGCGGATACGGATTCTTTGGTTCTGCATGAGACCAGAGCTCCAATTATTTTATAAACGTAAAAAATTACTACTCACACCCATTTCGATTGATGGGGGAGTGTAATCGTTCTTCATGTAACCCCCAGATCGGGAGTATTGTTACTAATCGATTCATACCATATTGGTAAAAACGTCTTAGTAATAAGTTCTTATTTGAACTTATACCGCACCACATAAAAGTGCAGGCCTGAGCATTTTACAGATTTAGGGGCATAGCGCAAGGGCTATCTGGGATTAAATTCAACAATAGCCATTCTGAATGAAGTTTGGCGAATCATTTCTGCTGTTGTTCGTTTGAAATAGAACGCATTACATTTGCCGTATTTCTAAGCAGTTCTTTCGATTCAGGTCTAAATATGATAACTCAGCCAATACTCACTTATTAAAATACCTTACTATTACGCTTCAAATATAATAACGCTGAATGACTATGAAATTGAAAAACCATTTGAGAACTTATCTCTCGCTATCCAATGTTTACTTAAGTCTGATGACAATTGCTGCCTTGGTGATATGCAGTACTCGTTTTAGTTTCTCTTATGTGGGTTTTATCTCCTTTTCTTGTTTTGCATCTATTTTGGGTTGCTTGCTGTTACTTTCGGGTCGGGTCAAGTTGTCATTAAGTATTACCAGTACGCTGATAGTTATTTTGCAACTGCTGAACCAGATAAAAGTTCATTACTATAAAGAGCGGTTATTCTTTTCTGATGTCAGCATTGCTCTCGACCCAACCAACTTCAGCACTTTATTTCATTATCCTCTGGCGTTATTAGGTGTTATTAGCCTTGTTATACTGCTTGTTATTAATATTGTGTTCTATATACGAACACCAAAGATAAGAGCGTCTTATCGTTTGATGTCATTTATTGCAGTTGGCGGATTAGTTACCGGTATTGTTTTTGCCAGCCAGAGCAGAACGAACATCGAGCATTGGCAGGCCTCTCTTCCTAAAGGTAAAGGCACCATTGTTAACTTATTTATGTCAGCTCAACAGATGTATTATCAACCACCTCAATATGACGGTTCAGCAAAGTACTTCTTATCAGCTTCATCATTTAAATACCGACCAGATACAGAAACTAAAAAACCAGATATTGTCGTAATGCTACAAGAATCAACCGTGAACCCTGCGTTTTATCATTTGCCAGATACAACACTACCTGAGTTTGAAATGTTTTCTGCTGATGAGGGTACTCGGGCAACCAGCCTGCTCAGAGTGCAAACATTCGGAGGCGGAACCTGGCTATCCGAATTTTCTCTTCTTACCGGCCTCAATACGGATGACTTTAAATTTCGCAAAAATTCTGTTTTCTATACTGTTGCCCCACACATTAGATCCAGTCTATTTCGGGAACTAAAGCGTAATGGCTATTACACCGTGGTACTAACCCCAATGTATAAGATGAACTATAACGCGGGGCCGACCTACAATCATTTGGGCATTGATTTAATTATTCAGCCGCAAGAGCTGGGCTATCCCGCTGAGCTGGATGATAATTTATGGACTATTCCAACCAAAACTATGTTGGATTATGTGAAGACGTTACTTACCCGGTATACCGATAAACCGATATTCATTTTTGTTCTTACTATGAATGAACATGGTCCTTACGATACCGGACATTCTGATGATTTTGGTATAGAGAAATCAATTAATAATCGTTATGTGGCCGGCGCTTTAAGTCACTATATCAGCAAGCTCAAACAACTAAATAAGGCAACAGAAGAGTTCTCCGAATTCGTCATCCATCGTGAAAAACCAACCATTTTTCTGTATTTCGGCGATCATCAACCTAATATTAGTTGGGATGACGATTATGATGTAAGTTGGTCAAATGAACGCCGCATCACTCAATTCTTTCTAAAAGATAATCTCTCCTCAAAAAACATTGCCAATATTGGAGGCCTGACCGATATTTCATTTTTAGGCGGTATGTTGCTTGAGCGAGCAGGCCTACAAGTATCGCCTTTTTATGAGGCAAATATCCGCATGAGAAATCTCTGCTTAGGGCTCCTTGATGACTGCCCTGATGAACAGTTGGTTAAAAGCTATAAACATTATATCTATCAGGATCTAAAGAATGCGGGAGAATGATTGGAAATAGCGATCGGTTATTAAGCAATTTTAATCATATTCAGACAGCAAAAAGGGTGCCGAAGCACCCTTTTTTTATCGATAAGTAATAATGATTACTTAATGATTTTAGCAACAACACCAGCACCAACAGTACGGCCACCTTCACGGATAGCGAAGCGTAAACCTTCGTCCATCGCGATTGGAGCAATCAGCGTTACTGTCATCTGAATGTTATCACCTGGCATTACCATCTCTACGCCTTCTGGCAGTTCGATAGTACCGGTCACGTCTGTTGTACGGAAGTAGAACTGTGGACGGTAGCCTTTGAAGAATGGAGTGTGACGACCACCTTCATCTTTGCTCAGAATATAAACTTCTGATACGAACTGGGTATGTGGGTTGATAGTACCTGGTTTTGCCAGTACTTGACCACGTTCGATTTCTTCACGCTTAGTACCACGCAGCAGAACACCTACGTTCTCACCCGCACGGCCTTCGTCCAGTAACTTACGGAACATTTCAACGCCGGTACAAGTCGTTTGAGTAGTATCTTTGATACCAACGATTTCTACTGCTTCACCTACTTTAACGATACCGCGCTCTACACGACCAGTTACTACTGTACCACGACCAGAGATAGAGAATACGTCTTCGATTGGCAGCAGGAACGGCTTATCAATTGCACGCTCTGGCTCTGGGATATAAGAATCCAGGGCTTCTGCTAATTCGATGATTTTTGCTTCCCATGCTGCGTCGCCTTCCAGCGCTTTCAGTGCTGAACCACGGATTACCGGAGTATCATCACCTGGGAAATCGTACTGAGACAGAAGCTCACGAACTTCCATTTCAACTAATTCTAACAGTTCTTCGTCATCAACCATGTCACACTTGTTCAGGAACACGATGATGTAAGGAACGCCTACCTGGCGGCCTAACAGGATGTGCTCACGAGTTTGTGGCATTGGGCCGTCAGTTGCAGCTACTACCAGAATAGCGCCGTCCATTTGAGCAGCACCAGTGATCATGTTCTTAACGTAGTCGGCGTGTCCCGGGCAGTCAACGTGTGCATAGTGACGGCTTGGGGTGTCGTATTCTACGTGAGAAGTATTGATGGTGATACCACGTGCTTTTTCTTCTGGTGCGTTATCGATTTGATCGAATGCACGAGCCTGGCCACCGTAAGCTTTTGCTAATACGTTGGTGATAGCTGCTGTCAGAGTAGTTTTACCATGGTCAACGTGGCCGATAGTACCAACGTTAACGTGCGGTTTTGTACGTTCAAATTTTTCTTTAGACACGATTCTCTTCCTTTACACTATCCCCCTCTATCCGAGGGGGACTGGGATATTAATTTATTACCCGTGAGGCTTATTTAGCCTTGCGAGCTTCGATAATTGCTGTAGCAACGTTATTTGGCGCTTCACTGTACTTCAAGAACTCCATAGAGTAAGAAGCACGACCCTGTGTTTGTGAACGCAGGTCTGTAGCATAACCAAACATTTCAGATAGTGGAACTTGAGCACGTACAATTTTACCTGTCGCCAAGTCTTCCATACCTTCGATGATACCACGACGACGGTTTAAGTCACCGATCACATCACCCATGTAGTCTTCTGGAGTTTCTACTTCAACCTTCATGATTGGTTCCAGCAGAATTGGTTTTGCCTTCATGAAGCCTTCTTTAAAGGCGATAGAAGCAGCCAATTTAAACGCCAGTTCTGAGGAGTCGACATCATGGTAAGAACCGTAGTGCAGACGCACTTTGATATCAACAACCGGATAACCAGCCAGAGGACCAGATTTCAGTTGCTCCTGAATACCTTTATCAACCGCAGGGATGAATTCACCAGGAATTACACCACCCTTGATGTCGTTGACGAACTCGTAGCCTGGGCCACCAGCTTCCAACGGAGACATATCGATAATAACGTCACCGTACTGACCACGACCACCAGACTGTTTAGCGTGTTTACCCTGAACGTCTTTAACGGTTTCACGGATAGTTTCACGATAAGCTACCTGAGGTTTACCAATGTTAGCTTCAACGTTGAATTCACGACGCATACGGTCAACTAACACGTCTAAGTGTAGCTCACCCATACCCGCGATAATTGTTTGACCTGATTCTTCATCAGTCTGAACGCGGAATGATGGGTCTTCCTGAGCCAGACGGCCTAAAGCGATACCCATTTTTTCCTGATCAGCTTTAGTTTTTGGCTCAACAGCTACAGAAATTACCGGCTCTGGGAATTCCATACGCTCCAGGATAATTGGCTTAGCCTGGTCGCATAATGTATCACCAGTAGTCACGTCTTTCAGACCGATAGCAGCCGCGATGTCACCAGCGCGAACTTCTTTGATCTCTTCACGTTTGTTAGCGTGCATCTGAACGATACGGCCAAAACGCTCACGTTTGTCTTTTACTGAGTTCAGTACTGTGTCACCAGAGTTAACAACACCGGAGTAAACACGGAAGAACGTCAGGTTACCAACAAATGGGTCGGTAGCGATTTTAAATGCTAACGCAGAGAATGGCTCAGCATCATCAGCGTGACGAGCTGCCGGAGTACCATCATCCAGTTCGCCGTTGATCGCTTCGATATCGGTTGGTGCAGGTAAATATTCAACTACCGCATCCAACATTGCCTGAACGCCTTTGTTCTTAAACGCAGAACCACAGGTAACCAGAATAATTTCATTATTCAGAACACGTTTACGCAGTGCTTCAGTTACTTCTTCTTCAGTCAGCTCTTCGCCGCCTAAATACTTGTCCATCAGTTCTTCAGAAGCTTCAGCTGCTGCTTCAAAGGCATTTTGCTGCCATTTTTTCGCTTCTTCAAGCAAATGAGCTGGAACATCTTCATAGGTAAAAGTAACGCCTTGATCGGCCTCACTCCAGTTGATTGCCTTCATTTTCAGCAGGTCAACGATACCGGTGAAGCTGTCTTCAGCACCAATTGGTAACTGAATAGGAACAGCATTTGCTGCCAGACGCGATTTTAGTTGTTCAACTACGCGCAGGAAGTTAGCTCCCATACGGTCCATTTTGTTAACGAACGCGATACGTGGAACTTTATATTTGTTAGCCTGACGCCAAACGGTTTCAGACTGTGGCTGAACACCACCAACTGCACAGTAAACCATTACTGCACCATCCAGAACACGCATAGAACGTTCTACTTCGATAGTGAAGTCAACGTGTCCCGGGGTATCAATAATATTGATACGGTGTGCTTCGAATTGTTTAGCCATACCAGACCAGAATGCAGTAGTCGCAGCGGAGGTGATAGTAATACCACGCTCTTGCTCCTGTTCCATCCAGTCCATAGTTGCTGAACCTTCGTGAGTTTCACCGATTTTATGGTTTACACCAGTATAAAAAAGGATACGTTCAGTCGTGGTTGTTTTACCGGCATCAATGTGAGCACTGATACCGATGTTGCGATAACGCTCAATAGGGGTTACACGAGCCATTTTATTCCTCGATTACTAGGTCGTTCTTCAGATAACCCATGCGGGTCAACTTAAAAAGCGCCCGCATGATGATTAGCATAACTACCGAAAACAAATTACCAGCGGTAGTGGGCGAACGCCTTGTTGGCTTCAGCCATACGGTGAACGTCTTCACGTTTCTTAACTGCAGTACCTTTGTTTTCTGCAGCATCAGACAGTTCATTCGCTAAGCGTAAAGCCATGGATTTATCACCGCGTTTACGAGCAGCTTCTACAATCCAACGCATGGCAAGTGCGTTACGACGAACCGGACGAACTTCAACCGGTACCTGATATGTAGAACCACCAACACGACGAGACTTAACTTCTACAGTCGGTCTTACGTTGTCCAGGGCAATTTCAAAAGCTTCCAGTTCGTTCTTACCTGAACGCTGAGATAAAGTCTCAAGCGCTGTATAAACGATAGCTTCTGCGGTAGATTTTTTACCATCTACCATTAAAATATTTACAAACTTGGCCAGTAAGTCAGATCCGAACTTAGGATCTGGCAGAATTTTACGTTGACCAATGACGCGACGACGTGGCATGGAAATACTCCGTTGTTAATTCAGGATTGTCCAAAACTCGATGAGTTTATTTTGACATTAAGTTAAAAATGTTTGGCCTTACTTAACGGGTAACCATTAAGCCTTCGACTTCTTCACGCCATACTTGGAACGGGCTTGCTTACGGTCTTTAACACCTGAGCAGTCCAGCGCGCCACGGACGGTGTGATAACGCACACCCGGCAGGTCTTTAACACGACCACCACGGATCAGGATCACGGAGTGCTCCTGCAGGTTGTGGCCTTCACCACCGATATATGAAGAAACTTCAAAACCGTTAGTTAAACGTACACGACAAACTTTACGTAATGCAGAGTTTGGTTTTTTTGGAGTGGTGGTATATACGCGAGTACATACTCCACGTTTCTGCGGGCAAGCTTCCAGCGCAGGAACGTTGCTTTTTGCAACCTTCATTGAGCGCGGTTTGCGTACCAGCTGATTAATTGTTGCCATTAAAAAAAGCTCCTGGTTTTTTTACTTTCGTAAACACGTAATAAATCGATCCCTGAATGCATAGGTACACTGAGGGACGCAAAATTTTATGGCTGAAGAGGGTAACTGTCAAGAAATATACAGTATTGAACAATGAACAAAGAGATGGACTGCTTGATTTATCAGAATATTCACTAAAACAATAATAGACAAATGTCACCAATTTACTTGAGGATAATGGTCAACACTCAGATCTACCAGACCTGAGTAATCAATAATCTCAATGCGATTATCGATAAGTAGCAATAACCCCCTGGCCTCGATGTCTTCCCGAAGGACATAAATATTTATTGGGTTACGCTGAAGCAACTGTGTCAGCCAGCGGCTATCCTTTAGCGCAGCCGTTACACCATCCTGCAATAATACCAGAACATCACTTTGCCCAACGGTATTAATCAGCGCATTCATATCAACTTGATAAGGTGAATGTGGGAGGGTATGTAACACAGTGAATCCTTAAAAAGTTAGCACTACATCATAACCAGATAAATGCTCACGCATTTGCTGCTGATTCAGGCGAGTTGCATCAATAACCAATGCCATATCCGGATTAATTCCGCGTTCAACCATTGAATCAGTACAAATAAAGCATTGCTCAATATCGTATAACGCCAAAACACCAAAGGTGGCGATATAGTTACGCATCAATATCTGATCGGGCTGCTGTTCGGGAAGTAATTGAAGTACACCATCAGAGAGAAAGAACAAGCCGATCTCCTCAGTCAGAGCCGATGTTGCTAAAACAGCATCTAACCCCTCTCTGCCTCCCGAAGAACCGTGAGGAACATGCGTAAAAACAAAGGCTATCTTCTTCATATTCAGCCTGCCTAAAACTGCATGACGCGATCGCACGTCAGCATCGCTTCCGCTAATGAACCCAATCCACTCAGTACAAATCCCGGTTGTAAATTGGCCATCGCCTGTTGGCGCAATACAGCTTCCTGTTCATCCACAACACCACGACGTAATGCCGCTGCAACACAAACATTTAGCACTGTTCCTTGCTGTGCCGCTAATTTTTGCCAGGCCCGGACTAAATCAAACTCATCACTGGCAGGCGAGACCAGCTGGTTAGCATTGCTGATACCTTCCCGATAAAAAAATACACTCTCTAACTTATGACCACCGGCAATCAATGCCTGTGCAAATTGCCAGGCGCTGGTTGCCTGCTGAGTGCCATAAGCCGGGCCGGTAACTACCAGCGTATAACTGAGACTCACCGATCGTTTCCTGAAAAATCACCATTCTTAAACTGGCGAATATACAGATAGACCGTGTGCTTAGAGATGTTCAGACGATCGGCAACCTGATTAATGGAATCTTTAATATCAAAAATCCCTTTTTCATACAGATTGAGTACGATTTGGCGATTTTTGGCATTGTTCGACACATTTCGATCGGCATTCACTTCTTCAATGCTGAATTCCAATGTTTGAGCAACCAAATCGTCAACCGATGAGGCAAAGTTAACATTAGAATGAACATCTTTGGTTTCTGGTGGAATAAAGGTTTGCATAATCTGGGAGAAAGGCACATCCAGATTCATATTAATACACAGTAATCCAATCACCCGATGATCTTTATTACGAATAGCAATCGTCAGGGATTTCATTAATGAACCGCTTTTAGCACGAGTGAAGTAGGCTTTAGAGACACTACTGTCATCATGTGACATAGCGTGTAGCATCCGCAATGCCATATCCGTAATGGGAGAACCAATTTTACGGCCAGTATGCTCGCCATTGGCGATGCGAATGGCAGAACATTTCAAATCTTCCAGCGAATGTAAAACGATTTCACAATGTGAGCCAATCAGCATAGCTAAGCCATCAACGACTGATTCATAAGAACGTAGAATATCGTGGTCTTCGCTGGTAAATGGCTGCTCATCCAACGTCTCATATTCGCCGGATAACGGTGAATCAGACATGATTTTTCTCCAATATATTTTCCATATTGGTCCTCAGACTGAAAAAAACCTGGAGACTCATTCTTTACAAGTGTTGGTTAGTTTAACAAAAACAGCGCCGACATAAGAAATAAAAAAAACCGCAGTGGTATTCTGCGGTTTTTCTTCAGGGCAAAGCGTTATTACTTATCTTTCGCCGGAGCTGCTGCTGGTGCTTCCGCTTTTTCAGACTTAACATCCAGTAATTCAACCTGGAATACTAATGTAGAATTAATTGGAATACCCGGAACAACGTTTTCACCGTAGGCTAAAGATGGTGGAATAACCATGGTCATTTTTCCACCTTTCTTCAGGAATTTTAATCCTTCAGTCCAGCCAGGGATCACGCTATCCAGACGGAAAGTCGCGGGTTGACCACGAGTATAAGAGTTATCAAACTCGGTACCATCAATCAATGTACCTTTATAGTTCACCACAACAGAATCGCTGTCACCTGGTGCACTACCGGTACCTGCTGTTTCTACTTTATATAACAGGCCTGATGCGGTTTTCTTCACGCCCTCTTCTTTAGCGAAAGTATCACGATAAGCAGCACCTTTTTCTTCGTTCACTTTGCCATCAGCCAGCATTTTAGCATGTGCTTTTTCTTTCACACGGGCTTCAAAAGTTTGTAAGGTTTGCTCAATTTCAGCATCGGTTAATTTACTTTTGCTTTCAAAAGCATCTTTAAAACCAGCCTGGATTTGGGAGCGATCTAACACCACACCTAACTTATCCTGATCCTTCAGAGAGTTAGTCATATAACCACCCAGAGAAGCACCTAACGCGTAAGCCGCCTTCTGGTCTTCGCTGTCAAACTTAGCCGGCGCGGCGCTTTTTGGTGCAGTGGTTGCTGCAGTGTTGGCCATTGCCCCGGTAGCGAAAGCCATTGCGGTCGCTAACAGCGTTACTTTAAATAATGATTTCATCTACATCTCCGGTGATAGGACATATGTTGTTATGCGATAAAACAGAATTCGAATTCTATACCATACAGGCTAATTCTAAACAGACGCAAGAATATCAAATTATCTTATTACCCAAAAAGAATAGCCCATTATGCTAATTACTCATCTTCGACAACATAAATTAAAATGGTTCGCTGAAATTAAGAAATCTCTTTATCAGCGAACCATAAATCATTATGTAGCTCAGATAAATAACTGGTGTCAGCCTTTTGACTAAATCACCAGTGACTATTTCGCTTTAGCTGGATTAACCTGCAATACTTTAATACTAAAGATCAACGTAGCATTTGGTGGAATCCCTGGTAAAGCGCCTTTAGCACCATACCCTTGCTCAGGTGGTACCACTAATTTAATTTCACCGCCTCTGCCTGCCAGTTTAATACCGCTGCGCAAGGCGGGAATAACATCGGCTACTTTTAAAGTAATTGGTGAGGCCGTTTTTTCAAACACAGTACCATTTACCCGCATACCTTGCAGTTCAACAACAACGATATCTTTGTCAGCAATCGCTGCACCAGTACCTTTTTTCTCAACTAAATAGAGCAATCCGGTTTTACTTTTCTTCACACCATCCATTTTGGCGAATTCAGCCTGATATGCATCACCCATTTCACGTTCCCGTGCGGCTTCCTGCTCCATCTTGGCTTTATTCAGCGTGTTCACCTGATCGTCAAATGCAGCCATGGTTTTTTTAACCATCGCTTCATCCATTTTTATATCACCAGCAAAGGTATCAACAATTCCTGCCAGCACGATATTTGGATCCAGGGTAATGTGCAGTTTCTTTTGCTGAGCCATATTTTCCTGCAGGTAACGAGCCAGCGTTACACCACTGGCATAGGCGCGTTTTTGTTCTTCACTGTTCAGGGAAAATTTTACTGATGATAATGGCGTGGTTTCCAGCTCTGTGACCACAGGAACTGGCTCTTTCTTTGGCTCTACGGTTGAAGCTACTTCACTGACCGCAGATACAGGTGCAGCATCTGTAGGTGCCGTTTCAGTCGTTGCGGCTTTCTCTGTCACAGTAGAAGCAGCATCAACCGCAGCAGGGGTTTCACTAGCTACCGGCGCTGTTTCTGCAACAGGTGTAGAATTTGTCGCCGCAGGCTCAGTGACAGCTTGCTGCGTATTCGTCTTTGGGTCTGAAACATTATCCTTAGCAGGTTCTGCTGAAGATGGTTGGCTGTTCTTCTGTTCTTCTGCTGTAACAGGCGTCGCATCAACCGGTTGTTCAGCCTTTGCTGCTTCAGGTTGAGATGGCGCTGCCGTTGTTGCTGGTTGAACAACCGTAGCACTTTGTTCAACCTGAGGTTCTGGCGCAGCAGGGTTAGCGGAAACAGTAAAAACAGGCAGCGTTAATAGCAACGCTCCAATTGCATATGAAGGCTTATTTAAAAAAGACATCAATATATTCCTTGTGTTTCATTGTAGAATAGAGCCATTAACGGTCAACATCTCCTGCCGGTTGTATTACTGGCAAGCACACAGATATTTATGCGCATCTTACAAATTTCTGCGCTGATTTAATATCACATTCATAGTACGAGACTCATCATGATTCACCGGAGAAAATATGCAACACCTAAACTCTGACAGCCTGTTACAACGACTGGAACTGCTGGAAAGTCGTCTGGCTTTCCAGGAGGTGACGATTGAAGATCTCAATCAGGCAGTCATTCAGCATCAACTTGAAATTGCTAAACTTCAGGAGCAATTAAGGTTGCTGACCGATAAGCTGAAAGCCTCCCAACCATCCATGATTGCGTCACAGTCAGAAGAGGTACCACCTCCCCATTACTGATGTTTCATCAAAACTATAGCGGTAGTTCAGTCAAAAAATAAAATGGCAGCTTTAATTAAGCTGCCATTTTTTCACTTCTTAAATAATGATTAGTGGCTGCAGCCACAACCACCGTGGCCTTTACCATGACCACCACAGCCGCCTTCACCATGTTCGTGATCATGGTCGTGACCGCCGCCGCCACAGCAACCGCCGCCATCACCGTGACCATGACCGCCACAGCAGCCACCTTCACCATGTTCGTGATCGTGCTCACCGTGAACATGGCCATGAGCCAGCTCTTCCGGTGTTGCTTCGCGGATAGCAACAACTTCAACATTAAAGTTGAGGTTTTGGCCTGCCAGCATGTGGTTGCC
Source organism: Limnobaculum allomyrinae (assembly GCF_016649425.1). Taxonomy (GTDB): domain Bacteria; phylum Pseudomonadota; class Gammaproteobacteria; order Enterobacterales; family Enterobacteriaceae; genus Limnobaculum; species Limnobaculum allomyrinae. The sequence goes on along the minus strand of NZ_JADRCR010000004.1, from coordinate 309,531 downwards.
GTCAACCACTACGTGGTCATCTTCTACTTCGGTGATTTCAACTGGCACAGGACCTTGATCGGTATCAGCCAGGAAACGCATACCTACCTGAAGCTCGTCAACACCCATAAATACATCTTTAGGTACGCGCTGAACCAAGACTTCATCATAGTTACCATAAGCTTCGTTCGCCGGTACAAACACGTCAAAACGATCGCCTACGTTATGATCTTCTAATGCTTTTTCTAAACCTGCGATCAGAGAACCATGTCCATGCAGATAATCTAACGGTGCGCTCACCGGAGACTCATCAACTAATACACCGTCTTCTGTACGAACCTGATAGGCCAGGCTGACCACTAGGTCTTTTGCTACTTTCATGATTTCTCCTACCGTTGATACTTAATTTCCGCTGATTGTAGCTGAAATCAACGGCGCTGTACTCACTGAGATAAAAATTTAGGCAACTTTATATTACTAAGTATGATGAAAGTCGACTATTTGATTGAGATTCTGTGGCTTCTCCAGCCTCTCTTTTTTGGGCTAATCTTTCTCTTCGTGTCGTGCCTCTTGCACTTCATCATCCAGATCCCAGGCGTCAGATAGCTTACTGTCATGCTGAATTTCTCGCTGGAACAGATTTTCCAGTTCACGTCGCGCCTCTGCTACCCGTGATACCTGCTGAACCTCACCCTGTCGACCAGGTACCAGCTCACGTAACATATTTTCATCCAGACGCTTGAAGTACTGTTGGGCACGATAGGCCTGATGAGGATGCATCCCCAAATCAATGAGTGCTTTACGTCCCAAATCGAGGGCGCTGGAAAAAGTTTCCCGGGAGAATAATTCAACACCAGCGCTCAGTAATTCATGAGCCTCAACCCGGCCTCTGGCACGAGCCAGAATCGATAAATTAGGAAAATATTGCTGACACAGACGAACTACCGTCATCGTCTCTTCCGGTAAATCACTGGCAATAATAATGGCTTTGGCTTTTTCCGCACCGGCAGCCCGTAGCAACTCAAGTTCAGTCGCATCACCGTAATAAACTTTATAACCATAACTACGCAAGATACTCACCTGACTGACATCCCGCTCCAATACGGTCAGGCGGATTTCATTTGCCATCAGTAAGCGCCCAACCACCTGACCGAAGCGACCAAATCCAACCACGATTACCTGAGGTTCATCGTCTTCGACATCAGATGCTTGTGTGGGTTCATCTCCGGGGTTATAACGGCGCGCTAATATCTTATCGACCAGTTGCATTAATATCGGCGTGGTCATCATAGAAATGGTCACCACCACTAACAGCATCGCTATCTGTTCTGAATCAAAAATATTCTGAGACTTCGCTGCAGCAAACAACACAAAGGCAAACTCGCCCCCCTGACTGAGTACCGCTGAAAATTGTAATCGCTCTGAACGGTTAATTCGGAAGAAACGGGCTAACCCATACAGTACGACGCTTTTAACCAATAGCAAAACGCATACGCCAACTAAAACCTGTAGGATATGCGAGTAGAAAACACCTAAATTGAGAACCATCCCCACCGAAATAAAGAATAACCCCAGCAACAACCCCTTAAATGGTTCAATAGCCACTTCAAGTTCATGCTGATACTCGCTTTCAGCCAGCAGTACACCCGCCAGAAAAGTGCCCAAAGCCATCGAAAAACCGATTTGCTGCATAAGCACCGCGGCACCTAATACCACCAGCAGTGCTGTGGCGGTAAACACTTCCCGAACGCCTGAAGCTGCAACATAGCGAAAAATAGGACGCAATAAATAACGACAGCCCAGAACTAAAATGGCCAAACCAACCACTTTACTGAGAACAGTAAACCAATCCGCTCCCGTCCCCCCCGTTCCCGCTAAGATCGGCACCAGCGCCAGTGCAGGAACAACGGCCATATCCTGAAATAGCAACACGGCAAAGCCAGACTGCCCACCGTCGCCGCGCATCCCCTTTTCTTTCATCAACTGAAGCGCCATTGCGGTAGACGACATGGATAGCCCAATGGCACCAATAATCGCAGCAGACAGACCAAATCCCGCCCAATAAAGCACTCCGCAAAGAATTGCGCTGGTAATCAGCACCTGAGCCGTTCCCAGACCAAAAATGGGCTTTCTCATTTTCCATAACTTGGCCGGGTTCAATTCCAGACCAATAACAAACAGCAGCAGAACTACGCCCATTTCAGAAAAATGAAGGATCTCATCGACATCATTTATCAGCCGGAATCCCCAAGGGCCAATAGCAATACCGGCTACTAAATAACCCAGTACCGCGCCAATACCTATACGTTTCGCCAAAGGAACCGCCAAAACGGCCACAGAGAGGAAAACTAAAACAGCGATAAGTTGGGGTGAAGTATCCATTATTCGCTATCCTCATCTGCGGACACACTAAGCCATTCGGCATATTTCAGCGCATGCTGCTGCAATTCATCTTCTTCCAATCGGCGAGCTCGATAAATAATCATTGGTTCAATCCACTCCATTCCACAGGCTTTAGCCATAATTTTGAACGGCAGCAGAATATCGTCAAAGGTATAGCCCACAGAGCCTCCGGGCTGATAGTTACTTTCAGTAGCGCCCGCGGTAACCACCAGCCGAAAACGTTTACCAGAAAGCTCATTAGCCCCAATACTGCCTGCAAACTGCAAATTTAATACCCGATCAATCCACTCTTTCATTAATGCCGGGCAGCTATAGGTATGGATAGGGAACTGAAAAATAATGACCTCGTGATCTCTTAATAGTTGATGTTCACGATGAGCATTAATAAAAAAATCAGGATAGTAAGCATACAAATCACGGACTGTGACGTTATCCAAATTGCGGATAACCTTTAATAACGCCTTATTGGCAACCGAGCGCTTGGGCTCCGGATGAGCAAACAAGACGAGGGCTTTTGGCAAGTGCGACATTTTCGCTTCCCCTAAACATCGTCATCACTGACATTTTCCGCTACCATGCATGGCTTATAAATTACTGGTGTGAATCAATGGTGGTTTTATACAACCGTCGCACTCTGTAAGTTTAGCCAGTAAATTGAAATATTGAACAATAATAATATTAAAAAAGAGACTGTTACGAATAACCAGACTCTCGATTGTCAATATGGCTAAGTGCTTTACTTTTAAACAATAATATTAAAAATAGTGTAGCGGCTGCTGTTGTACTCCTCTCACTGTTTTCTATCAATAGTTTCATGCCGTACTTATTTTTAACGTCGGATATTCACTGTTGATAACCCAGCGACTAATAACTTGATATGTGACCCTATGATTGTTTTTTCTTCATTACAGATTCGACGTGGCGTTAACGTTTTGCTTGATAACGCAACAGCAACCATCAACCCCGGGCAAAAAGTGGGATTAGTGGGTAAAAACGGCTGTGGAAAATCAACGCTGCTTTCGCTATTAAAAGGTGAGCTATCGGCAGACGGCGGCAACGCCACCTTCCCTGCCAGTTGGGCTTTATCATGGGTCAATCAGGAAACACCCGCACTCGATATTCCCGCCGTCGAGTATGTTATTGATGGCGATCGGGAGTACCGCCGACTTGAACGTGCACTCGCTGAAGCCAATGAAAAAAATGACGGCAACGAAATCGCTTCACTGCACGGCAAACTGGATGCCATACAGGCATGGACTATCTATCCTCGTGCCTCCAGCCTTCTACACGGTTTAGGTTTCTCTCAGGAGCAGTTACAACAACCAGTCAGCGCCTTTTCCGGTGGTTGGCGCATGCGTCTGAACCTGGCTCAGGCTCTGCTTTGCCGTTCCGACTTACTGCTGCTTGACGAACCAACCAACCACCTCGATTTAGATGCGGTAATCTGGCTGGAGAAATGGCTGAAAAGCTACGAGGGTACACTCATCCTGATCTCCCACGATCGAGATTTTCTTGATCCTATCGTGGACAAAATTCTGCATATCGAGCAGCAACAACTGTTTGAATATACCGGTAACTACTCCTCCTTTGAGCGCCAGCGCGCCACTAAACTGTCGCAACAGCAGGCTTTATATCAAAGCCAGCAGGAGAAGGTTGCTCATCTGCAGAGCTATATCGATCGCTTTAAAGCTCAGGCAACCAAAGCCAAACAGGCACAAAGCCGAATTAAAATGTTAGAGCGCATGGAGCTGATAGCCCCTGCGCATGTTGATAACCCTTTCAGCTTTAGTTTTCGTCAGCCAGAAAGCCTGCCAAATCCGCTGTTGAGAATGGAAAAAGTCAGCGCGGGTTACGGCGATAAAACCATTTTACAATCCATCAAGCTGAATCTGGTTCCTGGTTCACGTATTGGTTTACTGGGGCGAAACGGTGCCGGTAAATCTACGTTAATCAAATTATTGGCGGGGGAATTAGCACCTCAACAGGGAGAGATTGGTTTAGCTAAGGGCATCAAACTGGGTTACTTTGCCCAGCATCAATTGGAAACCCTTCGCCCTGATGAATCGCCATTGCAGCACCTTAGTCGTCTGGCGCCGCAGGAATATGAACAACCGTTACGGGATTATCTGGGAGGCTTCGGCTTTCGTGGTGATAAAGTCAGCGAAAATACCGAGCGTTTCTCCGGTGGAGAAAAGGCCCGGCTGGTGCTGGCATTAATTGTCTGGTTGCGCCCGAATTTGCTACTGCTCGACGAACCAACTAACCATCTCGATCTGGATATGCGTCAGGCTCTGACGGAAGCACTCATTGATTTTGACGGCGCTCTGGTGGTTGTTTCCCACGATCGTCATTTACTGCGTTCCACTACCGATGAGCTCTATTTAGTTCATGACAAAAAAGTAGAGCCTTTCGATGGTGATTTAGAAGATTATCAGCAGTGGTTAGTCGAGCTGCAAAAGCAAGAAATGCAACCGGAAGCGAATGATAAAGAGCCAACCGCAAATAGCGCTCAGGCACGTAAAGATCAGAAACGCCGGGAAGCAGACTTCCGTGCCCAAACTCAACCCATTCGTAAAAAGATCGATAAGCTGGATATTGAGCTAAACAAGCTGGCAAAACAGTTAAGTGATATTGAACTGGCTCTGTCGGATACTGCGATTTATGAGGCAGATAAAAAAGCCGAACTCACTAAACTGCTGCAACAGCAGGTTAGCGTGAAATCAGCTCAGGAAGAGACTGAAATGAGCTGGCTGGAACTGCAAGAGCAATTGGAAGAGATGACTGCCAGTTTTAATCAGGGGAATGATTAACGTTGAATAACAGAGGCGATGATGATCATCGCCTCTGCTAATAATATTTTGCTTTCACTACAACCAGATAAGCACCACACAGCCCGCCGTCAGAATACCCATGGTGATATTAAAAATCGCCCATGATTTACGACTTTGTAACAAACGGCCAATGGCGGAGCCAAAGCCCATCCAGATAAATCCGGCCACCAGATTAACTATAAACATGGCAACACTAATGGCAATCACCGATGCGCTATACATATCCCCTGCCAGGCTGTAGCTGGCTATCGAGCCGATGCCCATTAACCAGGCTTTAGGATTCAGCGCCTGTAGCAGTAACCCCTGATATAACCGAACCGGCTGCGCGGTTCCTTTTTCTGTCTCCAGCTTTTCATAGCGGGAAGTCGCAATTTTCCACGCCAGCCAAATCAGATAGAGGCTACCCGCAATTTTTAGTGCCAGATGCAGAGAAGGATAAGCGGTTACTAACGTACCCACCCCCATAGCAACCAGCAGTAGCAACAATTGCATGCCGATCATGATGCCAAACATCAATGGTAAGGAACGGGTAAAACCAAAATTGGCGGTCGAAGAGGTGAGTAACATATTATTTGGCCCCGGTGTAACCGCCGCTATCCATAAAAACATCGACATAGAAAGAAACCAGCCTAACTCCATTCTGTAGAACCCTTTACCAGTGAGAGATGTTTAATCATTCCATTCAAGCTAGCAGTGTGATATTGATCGCACAAGTCCCCAAGAGTGAAAATAATTTTGTTATGGATGCACAATTTCGGCCTATACCGGGCACCGCTAACCCACACATACAAACTCTGCTACCCCGAATTATTCGCAGAAAGATTAGCCTGAAGCCTGTGTGGCAGCGCCTGGAACTTCCGGACGGTGATTTTATCGATATCGCCTGGAGTGAAGACCCTCATCAGGCTAAACATAAGCCCCGACTGGTGTTATTTCGCGGTTTGGAAGGTAATTTTTACAGCCCTTATGCCCATGGTTTGCTGGCAGTTTGCCGTCAAAATGGCTGGCTGGGAGCCGTTATGCATTTTCGCGGCTGTAGTGGTGAGCCCAACCGTAGCCCTCGCGCTTATCATTCCGGCGAAACCAACGATACGCGTTTTTTTCTCAACTGGTTGCAGGATACGCTGGGAGAAGCCCCTACCGCAGCCGTAGGCTACTCGCTGGGTGGCAATATGTTAGGCTGCTATCTGGCCGAAGAAGGCGATCATGTTCCTCTTCAAGCGGCTGTGATCGTCTCTGCTCCGCTGATGCTCGACCCTTGTTCCCGTCGTCTGGAACAAGGCTTATCGAGAGTTTATCACCGCTATCTGCTCGGCCTGCTAAAACAGAGTACCAAACGTAAACTTATCCGTTACCCCGGCATTATGCCGTTACCTGGTTTATCACTAAAAAATATTCGTTCGATCCGTGAGTTTGATGATGCCCTCACTGCACCATTACATGGATTTAAAGACTCTACCGATTATTATCAAAAATGCAGTGCTTTGCCGGTATTACATCAGGTAAGAATTCCTTTGCTGATTATTCACGCCAAAGACGATCCTTTTATGGCACCCGATGTGATCCCAGCGAAAAACAGTCTGCCTGAAAATATTGAATACCAATTAACGGAACATGGTGGCCACGTTGGCTTTGTCAGCGGCACATGGAAAAAGCCACAGATGTGGTTGGAGCATCGTATCCCTGAATGGTTAACCGGTTATCTGGAGAAAAACAAATGATGATCCCATGGCAGCAGGTGGCTCCCGAAACTCTGGAAAGTATTATCGAATCCTTTGTTCTGCGAGAAGGCACCGATTACGGGGAACATGAGAAATCGTTGCAGCAGAAAGTGGACGACGTTAAGCGTCAGCTAAAAAGTGGTCAGGTGGTCTTGGTCTGGTCAGAATTGCATGAAACCATCAATATTATGCCCAAAGACAAGTTCAGTGATGATATGGAAGAGCAGCCTTATCCTGAGTACTGATTCATCTGAATAAATTTTGTGACAGCCCTGCCCCAATCCGACTATGCTCTGGTAATAACAACGAAAACTAAGGAATCAGGTTAATGTCAGCAAAACATCCGATCATTGCAGTTACCGGTTCCAGCGGAGCCGGTACCACTACCACCAGTCTGGCCTTCAGGAAAATTTTTCAGCAGTTAAATTTAAGTGCGGCACGCATTGATGGTGATGCTTACCATCGCTATACCCGGCCAGAAATGGATGCAGAAATTCGAAAAGCCAGAGAACAAGGGCGCCATATCAGTTACTTTGGCCCCGAAGCTAACGACTTCGCTCTGCTGGAGAACAGTTTTATTGAATATGGGAAAACCGGAAACGGACGTACACGTAAGTACTTGCATACTTATGATGAAGCGGTTCCTTATAATCAAACACCCGGTACTTTTACCCCCTGGCAACCCTTAGCTGAAACCACAGACCTGTTGTTTTATGAAGGACTACACGGTGGTATCGTTACTGCTAAACATAATGTTGCCCAGCATGTCGATTTACTGGTTGGGGTTGTTCCTATCGTTAACCTGGAGTGGATACAAAAGCTCATTCGCGACACGGTAGAGCGGGAACACTCCCGGGAAGCCGTACTGGACTCCGTTGTCCGCTCCATGGATGATTACATCAATTACATCACCCCACAGTTCTCCCGAACTCATATCAACTTCCAGCGAGTCCCCACCGTTGATACCTCTGACCCTTTTTCTGCGAAGAGTATTCCAACTATGGATGAAAGCCTGGTAGTTATTCATTTCAGGGGGCTGACAGGCATTGATTTTCCCTATTTACTGGTCATGCTACAGGGCTCGTTTATCTCTCAAACAAACACCCTGGTGATTCCGGGAGGCAAATTGGGGCTGGCGATGGAGTTAATTATCACACCATTAATACAGCAACTATTAGAAGGCAGAATATTAGAATAGGAAAATGAGGGTAAAACAGGCGAATAACCCGAATCAGAGCCGCTTAACCCTCATTTTAGTAAGACAACACGAGACTCTTGGCTCAACCTGTGTTAAAACCATAGTGTGGGTATAATAGATAAATTAGAGTTCGCTCAGGCTGATGCAACACCGGCCCACAAACACCTCTATATTCTTTTTTACATCAGCTATAATAGCGCTCACCTGGCAAGTTATATGCTTCGGGGCGGGTAAGATTTTCGGCAAGCTTTCGCTTTGCTGTGTTAGGCAGTGACTACAAAGAGGATAACAACAAATGGTTCTCGGCAAACCGCAGACAGACCCTACTCTCGAATGGTTTTTATCTCATTGTCATATTCATAAATATCCATCCAAGAGCACACTTATTCACCAAGGTGAAAAAGCAGAAACTCTTTACTATATTGTAAAGGGTGCCGTAGCCGTTCTGATTAAGGATGAAGAAGGTAAAGAGATGATTCTCTCCTATCTCAATCAGGGGGACTTCATCGGAGAACTTGGCCTGTTTGAAGAGGGTCAGGAACGCAGTGCCTGGGTTAGGGCAAAAACAGCATGTGAGGTTGCTGAAATTTCATATAAGAAATTTCGCCAGCTGATTCAGGTTAACCCGGATATTTTAATGCGTTTATCCGCTCAGATGGCCAGCCGCTTACAGGTTACCTCTGAGAAAGTAGGAAGCCTTGCCTTCCTTGATGTTACGGGCCGTATCGCACAAACATTACTCAATCTGGCTAAACAACCAGATGCAATGACTCATCCAGACGGTATGCAAATCAAGATCACCCGTCAGGAAATTGGTCAAATTGTTGGATGTTCCCGTGAAACGGTAGGACGTATTTTAAAAATGCTGGAAGATCAAAACCTGATCTCCGCTCATGGAAAGACTATCGTTGTCTACGGGACTCGTTAAATAATAAAGAGAAGCGGATAGGTTTACGGCCTCCTGATGCCATGTCCGCTTCCCTTTTCCTGGGAGGCCTATGTGGCGACGAGTCATTTATCATCCGGAAGTCAATTATGCTCTGCGCCAAACGTTAGTTCTCTGTTTGCCAGTGCTGTTGTTTTGGTTACTGGGTGACCTGCCAACCGGCTTTTTACTCTCTCTTGTTCCTGCCTGCTGCAGTATTGGTGGTCTGGATACTCCCCATAAACACTTTTTCAAACGGCTAGCTATTGGTGGCACACTGTTTGTTGCCAGCAGCGTATTGTTACAGTTTCTTCTGTTGTGGTCGGTTCCACTTCCGCTATGTATGCTTATTTTGACGCTATTATTTGGCGTAACGGCAGAAATTAGCCCGCTTTATGGTCGGTTAATGCCAGCGGCATTAGTCACTGCAATTTTTACTCTCGGTATGGCAGGGAATCTGCCCATTTGGCGAGTGGCTTCGTTATTTGTTATTGGTACCGTCTGGTATGGTTTGTTTATCCACTTGTGGTTTCGGCTGTGGCAAGAACAACCTATGCGGGAATCACTCAGCCTGCTTTTCCGACAACTAGCGTACTATATTGAAGAGAAATACAGTTTACTCACTCAGCATACCGACCCGGAGAAAGCGCTGCCCCCACTGCTGCTACGCCAACAGAAAGTGATGGACATCATTACGCTGGTCTATCAGCAAATCTATATGATTCCCAATTTGAAGCACCCTCGCCATCGGCGATTGATTCAGGCATTTCAGGTAGCTCTTGATTTGCAGGAGCATATAACTGTCAGTCTGCATCAACCTGATGAAGTACAAAAGCTGGTTGAGCAGAGCCAGGCTGAGGCTGTTATTCGCCATAATGCAAAGACTATCAGCCAACGTTTACAGGCTTTGGCTGACGATATTCTCTATCATCATCGCCCTACCCCTTTCAACATGGATAATGAACTATCAGCGTTAGAGAAAATTTCCCGACAACACCCTGATAATCCAGTAGGGACTTTTTGTTACTATCATTTCAGTCGTATCGCCCACTTACTTAGCCGTCAAAAACCGTTATATAACCGCACATTAATGCCCGTACAAAGTCGTTTGCCTTTATTACAGGCACTAAAAAGTTATTGTTCCCTTAAATCTGCAGCATTCAGAAATGCCACACGTCTTGGTGTTACGTTAGCCGCCGGTGCCGGGATTGGTCTGGCGCTCAATCTGCCTAAACCATATTGGATATTAATGACCATCATGGTGGTCAGTCAGAATGGCTATGACGCAACCCGTATTCGAATTCAGCACCGCTCACTGGGTACCATGATTGGAATTCTTGCCGGAGCGGCAATTTTGCATCTCTACTACTCACAGAATTTGATGTTGATCTTAATGTTGGTGCTGACACTTTGCTCTTATCTGATTGTGCGAAAGAACTATGGTATTGCCGTTATTGGCTTCACAATTACTGCGCTCTATACCTTACAAATTATCTCCAATAGCGGTATGAACTACCTATTGCCGCGCCTGATCGATACGGTTATTGGCTGTATGCTAGCGTTTGCCAGTAGCCTGTGGCTCTGGCCTCAATGGCAAAGTGCGCTATTGCGCAAGAATGCTCACAATGCGCTGGAAACCTATCAACAGCATCTGCGGCAACTGTTTAATATGAGTAATGATGTTGCTGAACTCGCTTACACCCGAATGAAGGTGAATCAGGCCCATAACACGCTTTTCACCTCATTAAACCAGGCTATGCAGGAACCAGGGTTTAATACACGCTATTTAGCCGATATGCGCTTATGGGTTACTCACAGCCAGTTTTTAGTTGAACACCTGAATGCAATGACGACTATCGCCCGAGACCAATATGTATTAGTTCCTGCGTTAGCACAGAAGTATTTAAACGCCTGTGAGATCCTGATTCAGGCCTGTCAGCAACGGCTGGAATATGATGGCCCCAGCGGCGATACCAGCATAATGCCCGTTGTGGAATCGGAAGATCAGGATGAACTATCCGATACCTCAATGGAAAAGCATATCGAGCGGATACTGGCGCATCTTACGACGATGCATACTATTTCTTCACTGGCGTGGCAGCAGCGACCTCATCATGGAATGTGGCTGAAGAGGAGATTGAGGGAAGAGGGATAGCGGGGAATTTGTTGAAAATGTATCCCGGTGGATATTCCGGCCATAAACACAATGTCTTCATATTATCACTGTGTTCGGCCGGAAGGATCATATACTCAGTTTCGGAGTGCTTCGGGCCAGCGCTTTAGCTGCCACACCCAACGGCGGTCTCTCCCTCAGTTTAACTCTGCTTGTTCATAACTATTTTCAGTTTTAATTACTTACCTTTCGCCTCAACCATTTGTTTCACCGCTTTTTCAAAGCGAACCATCCCCTGTTGCAGGTCTTTCTCGGGGATAACCAGAGAAGGCGCAAAACGAATCACATTAGGGCCGGCGTTGAGCAGCATCAGGCCATTCTCTACTGCCGCAGCAAGAAACTCTCGTGCCATCCCTTGGTAACCGGGTTGTAATTCAGCGCCAATTAGCAAACCTAAGCCACGGACGTCAGAAAATACATGATAGAGCTGATTGATCTCTTCCAGACGGGTGACGATATACTCATAGCGTGATTGCACGCCTGACAGCACTTCTGGCGTATTGATCACATCAAACGCCGCTTCTGCTACCGCACAGGCCAGCGGGTTACCGCCATAAGTTGTGCCGTGAACGCCGGGTTCCATCACTTGCGCGACGTCATCAGTGGTTAGCATGGCGCTAATTGGGAAACCACCGCCCAGCGCTTTGGCAGAAGTTAAAATATCCGGAACAATACCGTATTGCATGTAGGTAAACAGTGAACCGGTTCTGCCCATGCCAGACTGAACTTCATCAAAGACCAATAGCGCTTTATATTGATCGCACAGTTCTCTGACGCCACGTAAAAACTCGGCATCAACCGGGGTGATTCCCCCTTCTCCCTGAACCGGTTCCAGTACAATGGCACAGGTGTGGTCATCAATTACCGCTTTAACCGCATCCAGATCGTTAAAAGGAATATGCACAATATCTGCTGGTTTTGGGCCAAAACCGTCGGAATATTTAGGCTGTCCACCAACGGAAACGGTAAACAGGGTACGGCCATGGAAAGCATTATTAAACGCGATAATTTTGGTTTTATAGGGACTATGACGGGTAATGGCATAGCGACGAGCCAGCTTAAATGCCGCTTCATTGGCTTCGGCACCAGAGTTGGCAAAAAATACTCGATCGGCAAACGTTGAATCAATCAGTTTTTGAGCCAGTCGCAAAGCCGGTTCGTTAGTAAACAAATTACTGGTATGCCAGATCATCTCCCCCTGAGTATTGAGTGCTTTCACCAAAGCAGGATGACAATGTCCCAGTGCAGTAACCGCAATACCGCTGGAAAAGTCGATATACTCATTTCCCTGCTGATCCCAGACTCGGCTTCCCTTACCTTTAACCGGAACAAAGGCCGCTGGTGCATACACAGGTAACATAACGTTATCAAAAGTATTGCGATTAACTGATGTATTACTATCCATAAAACTGCCCTATTAATTTCACCGCGAATGACTCCACACTACCAAAACTGCATATAAAATCAATTTGTATAAATAAAAATACCAATAAAAATATCATATTATTTAATAATCAATTAATTACAAAAATGACCACAATAAATAACAATTCATAATTATTAAATAATTAGTCATGACGTTCTGTGGCTACCACGGTGATTTTGGTCACAGATCTCAAACTTTCTCCGATAAACATTCTAGACCTACTTGTATGGTAGTTAATCCAGAAGTATCTTGTGTCTACTTTCTATACCGAATGAGTTCTTTTTTCCGTCAGGATGGATGCATTATGAAAATTGTAAAGGCTGAAGTTTTTGTAACCTGCCCGGGCCGTAACTTCGTTACCGTCAAGATCACTACCGATGAAGGCATTTATGGCATAGGTGATGCTACCCTCAATGGACGTGAGCTCTCCGTTGCCTCCTACCTTAAAGATCATCTTTGCCCACAACTGATTGGCCGCGATGCTCATCAAATCGAAGATATCTGGCAATTTTTCTATAAAGGCGCTTACTGGCGTCGCGGCCCGGTCACCATGTCCGCTATTTCTGCCATTGATATGGCACTGTGGGATATCAAAGGCAAAGCGGCAAATATGCCGCTTTATCAACTGCTCGGCGGCGCATCGCGCACCGGGGTGATGGTGTATTGCCACACCACCGGCCGTACGATTGATGAAGTGCTGGAAGACTACGCTAAACATAAAGAGATGGGTTTTAAAGCCATTCGCGTGCAGTGTGGCGTACCGGGAATGAAAACCACCTATGGTTTAAGCAAAGGTAAAAACCTGGCTTATGAACCTGCCACCAAAGGCCACTATCCGGAAGAGCAACTGTGGTCTACCGAGAAATATCTAGATTTCACCCCAAAACTGTTTGATGCAGTACGTAATAAGTTCGGTTTTGATGAACATCTGTTGCATGACATGCACCATCGCCTGACACCAATTGAAGCGGCTCGTTTTGGCAAAAGCATTGAAGACTATCGCATGTTCTGGATGGAAGATCCTACGCCTGCGGAAAACCAGGAGTGTTTCCGTCTGATCCGTCAGCATACCGTTACCCCTATCGCCGTGGGTGAAGTATTCAACAGTATCTGGGACTGCAAACAGTTAATTGAAGAACAACTGATCGACTATATCCGTACCACCATCACTCATGCCGGTGGTATTACCCATATGCGCCGTATCGCTGACTTTGCCGCCATGTATCAGGTGCGTACCGGCTCTCATGGCCCATCCGATCTTTCACCAATTTGTCACGCGGCAGCACTGCATTTTGACCTGTGGGTGCCGAACTTTGGCGTGCAGGAATATATGGGTTACTCCGAACAAATGCTGGAAGTTTTCCCGCATAACTGGAGCTTTGATGATGGCTACATGCACCCAAGCGATAAACCGGGTCTGGGTATCGATTTCGATGAAAAACTGGCTGCCAAATATCCCTATGAAGCCGCCTACTTACCTGTTGCCCGTTTAACTGACGGCACGCTGTGGAACTGGTAATTAAGGATAACAAAATGAAAAGTGTAGTCATTCAACAACCCGAAGTGTTAGTCATTGAAGAGCGCCCGGTACCACAACCACAGGCTGGAGAAGTTCGCCTGCGGGTAGAGAGTGCCGGTATCTGTGGCTCAGACGTACATATCTATCGTGGCCATAATCCGTTTGCCAAATATCCGCGCGTCATCGGCCATGAATTCTTTGGTCGTATTGATGCGGTGGGCGAAGGCGTTGATGCATCCCGTGTTGGTCAACGCGTTGTTGGCGATCCGGTGGTCAGCTGTGGTCACTGCTACCCTTGCTTGGTGGGTCGCCCAAATGTTTGTACTTCTTTGCAAGTTATCGGTGTACACCGGGACGGCGGATTCAGTGAATACATCACCCTGCCGGCAAAGAATGCCCATGTTGTTCCTGACAGCATCCCGGATCGGGAAGCGACCATGATTGAACCTTTTACCATCGCTGCGAATATTTGTAGTCAGATGAACCCAGGCCCTCTGGATGTTGCTCTGGTTTATGGCGCAGGCCCAATGGGTTTGACCTCTATTCAGGCACTGCGTGGCGTGTACGGCGTTAAAGAGATCATTGTTGCAGACCGCATCAATGAGCGCTTAGCCATGGCCAAAGAGAACGGAGCCGATCGCGTCATCAACAATACCGATATCGATCTTACAACCGAACTGGCGAAGTTGGGCATTCGCCCTACTTTGATTATTGATGCCGCGTGTCACCCGTCAATTTTGCCGGAAGCCATTGGTTTAGCATCACCAGCAGCTCGCATTGGCATTATGGGTTTCTCTTCCGATCCTTGCGTTATTAACCAACAAGGTATCACCAGTAAAGAGCTGACTATTTATAGCTCCCGCCTCAACAGTAATCGTTTCCCAATGGTGATTGACTGGATGAATAGCAAAAAAATCCATCCTGAAAAACTCATTACCCATCAGTTTGATTACACACAAGTCGTTGAAGCAATGGAGATATTTGAAAAAGATCCTAAGTTCTGTTGCAAAGTTTTATTGAAGTTTTAACAGAAAACCTCTGTACCCAAACCTTTTCTGTATATATAACAACAACTGTAGAGAGCAGAAATATGACTAAAAGCATGGAATCAACAAATAATAAACCGGAAAGAAGTACTTCTGATCTGGTTAAGGCCGCGGTTTCCGGCTGGCTGGGAACCGCCCTCGAATTTATGGATTTTCAGCTGTACTCATTGGGTGCCGCGCTGGTTTTCCATGAGATTTTTTTCCCGGAACAATCGGCTGCGATGGCACTGATTCTGGCAATGGGAACCTACGGTGCGGGATATATCGCACGTATCGTTGGTGCCTTTATCTTCGGCAGAATGGGCGACACCATCGGCAGAAAGAAAGTCCTGTTTATTACTATCACCATGATGGGTATCTGTACCACACTGATTGGTGTATTACCTACCTATGCTCAAATTGGTATCTTCGCACCATTATTACTGATTACCTTACGTATCATTCAGGGGCTGGGCGCGGGAGCCGAAATCTCCGGTGCTGGCACCATGTTGGCAGAGTATGCACCTAAAGGTAGACGCGGCATTATCTCCTCATTGGTTGCCATGGGAACCAACTGTGGAACATTAAGCGCAACGGCTATTTGGGCAGTGATGTTTGTTCTGCTCGACAGAGAACAGCTGCTTGACTGGGGATGGCGTATTCCGTTCCTGTCCAGCGTGGTTGTGATGATCTTTGCGGTTTGGTTACGAATGAACCTGAAAGAGAGCCCGGTATTTGAACAAGCCAGCGAAACCGCAGCGACTGAAACAGCAGCCGCGAAAAAAGCCGCTTCTGAAGAAAGCTCCATTCTTTCTATGTTCACCAGCAAATCTTTCTGGCTGGCAACCGGGTTGCGTTTTGGACAGGCGGGTAACTCTGGCTTAATTCAAACCTTCCTTGCCGGTTATTTAGTACAAACCCTGCTATTTGAAAAACGTATTCCGACTGATGCGCTAATGATCAGCTCAATTCTTGGGTTCCTGACCATTCCTCTGTTGGGCTGGCTGTCTGATAAAATTGGTCGTCGTCTGCCTTATATCGTGCTGAGCATCAGCGCCATTATCTTAGCTTATCCAATGCTATCCATGATTGTGGATAAAACCGGAGAAGTTAACGTGATTATGGCCTGCATTATCATTATCCATAACGTTGCGGTATTAGGCCTGTTCGCCCTTGAAAATATCACCATGGCTGAAATGTTTGGCTCACGTAATCGCTTTACCCGAATGGCCATTTCCAAAGAGACGGGTGGTCTGGTAGCGGTAGGATTTGGCCCGGTACTGGCGGGTATCTTCTGTAATATGACTGACTCCTGGTGGCCAATCGTGGTGATGATTATTGTCTATTCATCCATCGGTTTAATTTCGGCTATCTGCATGCCTGAAGTAAAGGATCGCGATTTGAGCGATCCAAGAGATGCGGCGGAAGTTCCAGCTCACGAGGTATCTGCGGTTGATGTTCGCCGTAGTGCGGCAGAAGTTTAATCACACCAGCGCTTATTTATTATTTAACGGGTTAACCGACGATATGAATTTATCAAACAAATCATTACGCGATCTGCCGAAAAATGTGGTGGTGCCGGACTACGACAGAACCAAACTCCAGACTCGGATTGTGCATTTAGGCTTTGGCGCATTTCACCGCGCCCATCAGGCAGTTTATGCTGATATTCTGGCATCAGAGTACGGTAGCAACTGGGGATATTGTGAAGTTAACCTGATTGGCGGCGAACAGCAGATTAACGATCTGAACTCACAGGATCTGCTGTATTCGGTGGCTGAAATGGCATCTGAAGGCTGGTCTGGTCGGGTTGTGGGCGTAGTTCGCCGCGCTATCCACGGTGAAGTTGATGGTATCAACAGCGTGCTGGAAGCCATGGCACAGCCAGAGATTGCTATTGTCTCCATAACCATCACCGAAAAAGGCTATTGTTATCAGCCGGCTACCGGCACATTAATCGAAGATCATCCGCTGATTCAGCATGATATTGCTAACCCATCAATGCCAAAATCAGCACCGGGTGCGATCGTTCAGGCTTTGCGACTGCGCCGCGACCGTCATCTTCCTGCTTTTAGTGTGATGTCCTGCGATAACATGCCGGAAAATGGCCACGTCACCCGCAATGTGGTTCTGGCGTTAGCCCGTCTTCAGGATGCTCAACTGGCAAACTGGATTGAAACTAACGTCAGTTTTCCATCCACTATGGTGGATCGCATTGTGCCTGCCGTTACTCCGGAAACGCTGGATAAAATCACTCAACAGCTTGGTGGAATTAGCGATCCGGCGGGAGTGGCTTGTGAGCCATTCCGTCAGTGGGTGATTGAGGATAACTTTGTTAATGGTCGCCCGGAGTGGGAAAAGGCCGGCGCAGAGCTGGTACAAGACGTGCTGCCATTTGAAGAGATGAAACTGCGTATGTTAAACGGCAGTCATTCATTTCTGGCCTACCTTGGCTATCTGGCTGGATATCAGCATATTAACGACTGTATGCAAGATGACAACTATGCCACCGCTGCGCGCCATCTGATGCTAAGTGAGCAAGCTCCAACCTTGCGAACTCAGGGTGTCGATCTGGAAGCCTATGCCGATTCCCTGCTTAATCGCTATCGTAATACCGCTCTGAAGCACCGTACCTGGCAAATCGCGATGGATGGAACGCAAAAGCTACCACAGCGTATGTTGGATTCAGTACGATATCATCTTGCCCATAACAGTCGCTTCGACTGTCTGGCGCTGGGTATTGCAGCCTGGATGCGTTACGTTGGCGGTATGGATGAGCAAGGGCAACCGATTGAAGTTAGCGATCCGCTGCTGGAACAGTTAAAAACATTGGTCGCCACCAGTAAAGAAGGGGCCGGGCGGGTAAAAGCATTGCTGTCACTGGAAGTGGTGTTTGGCAAAGAGCTACCGCAAAATGCTCGCTTTGTTACGGCCGTGACAGAAGCCTATCTACAGTTGTTGCAGTCTGGTGCGAAGCAGAGCGTTGCTTTACTGGTTAAGCAGTTTTGATAAACCCTCCAGTTTATCAGTTGGTAAATAGCCACCCATCCGGGTGGCTCAGAGCGATGATAAAGTCTGATTTATTCAGTTTTGTGTTTTAAATAGCCGATTGTCGGAAGGGACTCCCGTAGGGAGGCCCGGATCGACACACGTTGAAGCCAAGTACAGATGGTCTTCCGGTCGAGCACAAAGCCAATATAAACAATTTTAGATTTTACGACCGGAATATTCATTGAGGCCAATTTATCTGGTTTGTCAGCAGCCTGTGCCTACTCACCTGTGTGACTATTTTTCATCGTTCAAAACTAAGCAAACGGAAAACTCATCACAAAACGACTACCGTGTCCCACTTCACTTTCCACCCCAATAGTACCGTTATGCAGCTCTACAATGGATTTCACCAGAGCCAGCCCCAGACCGGTACTTTCATTCGAGCTTCTTGCGCTATCGGCACAGTAAAAACGTTCAAATATATGGTCGATGTGTGATGGTTCAATTCCTTCACCGGTATCAGTCACCGACAGAATCAGGCGATCGTTCTCTCTTTCTGCTGTCAGTGTGATTTTTCCCCCTACAGGCGTATAGCGTAATGCGTTATCAACCAGATTAGAAAATGCTCGCCGCAACAACATTACATCAGCCTGCATGATGTAATCACCAGAGGTCAATAACTCAATCTGTCTCTCTTCAGCCAAACCGCTAAAGAATTCAGCCACCTGATTAAACAGAATCGATGTTGATACCGACTCAATATGAATAACTTCCCGGGAGTTATCTGCTCTGGCAAGAAACAGCATGGAGGAGATCATTCGGGAGAGACGCTCCCCCTCTTCCATAATTTTCTCCAGCGTATCCTGATATTCTTCCGGAGTACGAGGCAGGGATTGCGTTACGCTGGCGGCGGCAATCATATTATTGATAGGCGCACGGAATTCGTGGGCAATATCCGATGAGAAGCGGGATAGTTCAGCAAAAGAGCTTTCTAATCGGCTAAGCATATCGTCGAAAGAAGCGGCCAGCTCTTTCAATTCTCTTGGCCATTTCTGTTGACCGATACGCGTATTGAGCCGTTCGACATGGATATTCTGTATTTGCTTATTCAGAATAGTTAATGGTTTAAGACCGCTTCGCACGATCAGCCACCCAAGCAGTGCCGAAATAACCAGAGCAACAGATACCACCACTTTCAGAATATCCAGACAAAGATCCAGAATTTCCCGTTCCTGACTAACATTCAGCGCGGCCTGTACCAACCATACTTGCCCATTAGCCTGAGCCACCTTGCGGCTTCCCAGCAGCATTTTACTCTTACGCTCCCCTTGCTTAGAGAAGGTTATTTTATAGTTGAACGCCTCATTAGCATCAGGAAACTCCTCCGACGCAATTGTCAGTTGTGGCGATTCCGCAAACACCTGCCCGTTCGGCATAATCACCCGTAAAAATGCGCGCTTATCCGGATCGATATTCTCAAACCAGCGCTGCTGCCAGACCCTTAACTTACGATTATCATGGATATTTTCGATAACGCTGCTTTGAGACTGAAGAATATTAGTTAATTCGAGATGGTTCTTTTTCTTCAATTGTTCCACTAATGCAGTGAACGCAATCGCTGAAACAATCAACACTATAATGGTCATTGCCAGAGTAAAAAAGATACTCAGTCGTTGAGTCAACGACCAGCTGCGGATATCAAACAGTTTCATCTCTCAACTCCATCACGTAACCCGCCCCCCGAATAGTGTGTAATAATTTGACCGAATAGGGGTCATCGACTTTAGTCCGTAATCGACGGATGGCCACGTCCACCACATTGGTTCCGGAATCGAAATTCATATCCCAGACCATTTCAGATATCACAATACGGGATAACACTTCACCACTGCGGCGCATCAGCAAACTTAATAATGTGAATTCTCTTGGTGTCAGTTCCAGACGTTTACCCTGTCGATAAGCCTGATGTTTCAATAAATCGAGTTCCAGATCGGCCACGCGTAATACCGTGGATTCCGGCTGATGTGGATCAATCTGGCGCCGCTGAATAACGCGAATGCGCGCCAATAGCTCACTAAAGGAAAACGGTTTTATCAGGTAATCATCGGCTCCCAGCTCCAGACCTCGAACCCGATCTTCGACATTATCTCTGGCGGTCAGATACATTACCGTAGTTTGCTTACCCGCTTTACGCGCCATTTCCAAAATATCCCAACCACTCAGGCCGGGCAGCATAACGTCCAGAATCGCTAAATCATATTCATTGGTTAACAGATAGTGCAAACCATCGGGGCCATTGGCCGCAATATCGACCACCATGCCTTGCTCTTTGAGCCCACGGGCGATGTATTCCGATGCCATTTTCTGATCTTCTACTAATAATATTTTCATAATGGTTATCCATTTACCCTATGCACACCAACACGATTTTCTTTCTGCATCTGCCTTAATCAGAACGATCACATCAGAGCCATGATGAATAATGGCTCTGATGATGTAAATCAATATAAAAACCTCGCGTTCATTTGGCTTGGTAAAATGAGCCTTCAACGCATTGAAAATATTTCATGATGAAACTGACTCTGACACCATCCTGACGTTGATAATCCTTTTTTCAAATGCTCTGCAAACACTTCCGGGCCACAAAAACTGACGGAGTAATCGGTGCTGTTCCCCATCAGGCAAATAATCTCTTCTGCGGTTAATAGCTGTCCTTCTTCTGCCAGTAAAACTCGCAGCTCTACATGGGATATTCGTTTCACTAAACCTTGAAGTCGTTCAATGAAGAAAGCTTCTTGTCGATTTCTGGCGCAGTAGAAAAACACGATTTTTTCTGGTGTGGTTTGAGCGCTGTTGCCTGATGCGAGAGACTCCAGCCAGGCAATAAATGGCGTAACCCCAATACCGGCACCGACCCATACCTGCTTTTTATTATCTGATAGCAAGAATTTGCCATAGCCGCCCTCCACTTCAACTCGCTGCCCCTGTTGCAGATGGTTCACCAGCTCAGCGGTATAGTCACCCAATGCTTTTACCGCTATTTCGATGATTTTTTGCTGTTTATCGTAATTCACTACGGTAAACGGATGGGGAGATTCGCCATCATAAAAGTTGAGATAGGCAAATTGACCGGGCTGATACTTCATCGGTTGATCGACTGCTATCTGAAAATGAACGGCGTTGCCGGCGTAACGATTAACCTGAATGACCTTACCGTTGACCTTTTTCTTACTACCAATCTGGCTGGTCAGGGACAACAGCGCACAATAACAGCCAACCAGAACCATGACGATAACGGCAATATCATACAACATGGTATTCAACAGATACTTCAGTGACATCGCGGCATGAACCGCTCCGGCGATGAATATAACACCCGCTAATTTATGCAAAATGACGAATCTTTTATAACTGACGACTTTTAACAGGCTCACCAGAGCGAAAATGATAAAGGCATAAAACGCCCACTCGCCAATATCATTAGCGATTGCATGCCAGTTAATGACCCAATGCCCAGATATTTATGCAGACGATACATTTTATCCAACCCATTCAGCCATTTTTCAAGCCAGGTGGGACGGACAGCCAATAACATCGCGGCACTCATATAGCCAAAACTGAGAATACCCGTCAGTAAAATAATCTGACGCCGCCAGAAAAAAAAGTCGAATGTTGCAGGCAATGAAAACAGAAAAGTCACTGCCCAAATTAAAAATAAACCTCCGGTTAATCGACGCATAAGTTATTCCTTCTATGACAAATCATCGCTGGCTTAATAGCCCGATAGAATGCAAAAAGAATAGCAATGTCCGAATGACAAACCGCCAATGCACAGATTACATTTTTGTCATTTTTCTATGTATACAAGTACTTGTATAACACATCAGCGAATTGCTGAATTACACGCCAAAGATCAAATTAAATGTGCTTTAATCATGGTAGGTTGATTTATATACGGAGCGGTTTGTGGGTAAAAAACCATTGAATGATTAAAACGAACCATTCAACGGCGAAATAACCTTTGTGCTGGTTCACTGGCTAATTTATTCCAGTGAAAATATTCGTTCGCTACTCAATTGGATTTGTTAAAAAATGACGCTTTTCCATAAGAATTTTGGCGAATTGTCCGTGAAATCCCGCTATAATGCGGAAAGTTGCTAACTACAGTAAGAGCTCTATCGACATCAATGACCATTGCTTACCCATTCGCTACCAGTGAACCTGTAAATCAGCAAATCTACCGCCTGTTAAGGCAGGAGATCGTTGATTGTACGATTCGTCCGGGCACTTTACTGTCAGAAAAAGAGATCTCAACTCGCTTCAATGTATCTCGGCAACCTGTCAGAGAAGCGTTTATCAAACTGTCAGAAACCGGATTAGTCCAAATTTTGCCGCAGCGTGGTACCTTCGTCATGAAGATCTCCGCCAAGCGCGTGTCCGATGGGCGTTTTATCCGCGAAGCCGTGGAAATAGCGATTATTCGCCGGGCTGCATTAGCCGTCACCCCAGAACATCTGATGCAGCTTAAGCACAATCTCCATCGTCAAGAGCTGGCTGCCAGCAATAAGCGTATTAAAGAGTTTTTAGAATTAGATGATGAGTTTCACCGTACTTTCACCCAAATCATCGATTGCCCAATGGCATGGGAAACGATTGAAACCATCAAGGCCACCATGGATCGGGTACGGTTTATGAGCCTGGCAGATGTTTCTCCTCCAGAAAGCCTGATTGAGCAGCATTACAAAATCTATGATGGGTTGGAAAAACGCGATCCTGATGCAGCAGAAGCCGCAATGAAACAGCATCTCGGGGAGATGATCTCCACCGTCACCACCATTTCCCAACGCAATACCGACTGGTTCGAAGCTGACGAATAGCGGTTCGCTTTAGCTGGTAGATGTAATCAACAAAAAATAGCGGCATTAAGCCGCTATTTTTGACTGATAAATATCAAAATTCAAAAAGCCAATCGTCGGGAGAGACGGGCGTTGGGTTCGACTTGGCGTAAGCCAACGACAAACAGGCGAAAGCCTGTTTGAACAGCGCTTGCGCTGACCCGTCAGGGTGAAACACCGCAAGGTGTTTCATAACTGCCCCTAGCCCGGCTAGGCCCGACGCACTCCGAACTTAAGTACAAATTGTCTTCCGGCCGAGCACAATAGTAATATAGGTATATACCTTTTACGGCCGGAATGTTCTCAGCACTAAAATAAGCAAATGCGCTGTTTTAAATGACGGCTCAGTTATCTACGCTTCCCACCCAGAATACTCCCCAAAATCCCCCTCACAATCTGGTTACCCAGTTGGCGAGTCATCGATTTTGCCGCAGTCTGTACTATGCCATCCTTTTTACCGCCCCGTGGGCCAGTGGTGCCAAACAGAATATCGTTCAGGCTGCCCAGTAAGCCGCCATCTTCATTCTCTTTCTGTTGAACCTCTTGCTTAGTCACCGGCGCATCTTTCGCTGCTGGTGTTGTTACACCAGCACCTGCCATGAGTTTTTCATAGGCAGATTCACGATCGATCATCTCTTCATAACGGCCATACAATGGAGAGCGATTAATCAAGCCATTACGCTCGTCATCACTCAGAGCTCCCATACGAGAACAAGGTGCAATAACAAAGCCACGCTCAACGATATTTGGACGCCCTTTCTCATCTAAAAATGAAATCAGTGCTTCACCAACACCCAACTCGGTAATGGCCTGCTCTGCATTAAACGATGGGTTTGCCCGCATGGTTTCTGCTGCGGCTCTGACCGCTTTTTGGTCTCGTGGGGTAAACGCACGCAGAGCATGCTGTACCCGGTTACCTAACTGCCCCAGTACGCTGTCCGGAATATCCAGTGGATTTTGAGTAACAAAATAGATACCAACGCCTTTAGAACGGATCAGACGAACCACTTGCTCAATTTTTTCCAGCAAAGCGGTTGGCGCATCGTTAAACAGCAAGTGAGCTTCATCGAAGAAAAACACCATCTTCGGCTTGTCCATATCACCCACTTCTGGCAAATGTTCAAACAGCTCAGACAGCAGCCACAGCAGGAAAATCGCATACAGTTTAGGCTGGTTATATAGTTTGTCCGCCGCCAAAATATTGACGATACCCTGACCTGATGCATTGGTTTTTATCAGGTCAAAAATATCTAACATTGGCTCGCCAAAGAAGCTCTCAGCGCCTTGTTGTTCAAGCGTCAACAAACCGCGCTGAATAGCACCAATGGAAGCGCTGGAGATATTGCCGTACTGGGTTTGGAATTGTTTGGCATTATCACCAACAAACTGCACCATTGAGCGCAGATCTTTCATATCCAGCAGCAACAGGCCGTTATCATCGGCAATTTTAAACACTAATTGCAGCACACCAGACTGAACATCATTCAGATTCAATAAACGAGAAAGCAAAATCGGCCCCATATCGGAAACCGTTGCGCGCACCGGATGCCCTTTCTCACCAAAAACATCCCAGAATACGGTAGGACAAGCGGCTGGATCCCAATCGGTTACTTTCAGCGCTTCCAGACGTGACTGAAGTTTCGGGTTCATTACCCCTTCTGCCGCAATACCCGACAGGTCGCCTTTGACGTCGGCCATAAATACCGGTACGCCAATTCGTGAAAAACTCTCTGCCATTTTCTGTAGCGAGACGGTTTTTCCTGTTCCGGTTGCTCCGGTAATCAATCCATGACGGTTAGCCAGCGCAGGCAGAATCGCCAGCTCTAACTCATTGCTTTTGGCAATAACAAGAGGTTCTAACATCAGAGTTCATCCTATATATAACGACTCCATTGAGCCGAAAAGTGCACCTGTCAGACTTTTATTCAGAAAGGCCACGGCATGTCACTATGCGCGGTGTCCTATACTGACACAGTATAAATGAGTCAACCGAGGATGATTAATAAAAATTCCTTTTATATCGACCTGCAACACATCAACTAAAAATATTAAGGAATTATTTCCCCTGACAACACAATGAAAACACATTTGTAATATGAATCGATTCAATAGCGATTAAAGATAGAGTGCGATCACAATAATTTCGTAGTTTTACTATTATAATCAACAACAAAGAAACGCATCTATTGCGCAAAAAGTAAAATAAAGGAAGTATAAATGAACCTGTCTTACCAACCTTTTTATCGTGAGCTTTGTCGTATTATCCCGAAAGAATTTATCTATACCGACCCATCAAGAACCATGGCTTATGGTACTGATGCCAGCTGTTATCGTCTTATCCCTCAAATTGTTGTGCGGGTGAATAACGAACGAGAAGTACAACAAACATTGGTTCTGGCAAGAAAACATAAGCTCCCTGTGACCTTCCGGGCGGCAGGTACCAGCCTCTCCGGTCAGGCGATTACGGACTCAATTCTGATTATTCTGGGCGACAGCTGGCGTCAGTATAAGATTTTTGGTGATGCGGGTTATATTTCCCTGAAACCGGGAGTGATTGGTGCTGACGCCAACCGCTACCTGGCACCTTTTGGCCGTAAAATTGGCCCGGATCCAGCCTCCATTGATGCCTGTAAAATTGGTGGGATTGCGGCCAATAACGCCAGCGGCATGTGTTGTGGCACAGCTCAAAACTCTTACCAAACGCTTCAGGCAATGCGCCTGATTCTGGCAGATGGTACCCTGATTGATACCGCTGACAGCGAATCCGTTGCCTCCTTCAATCAAACTCACGGAAAAATGCTGGAGCAACTGGGGCAGTTGGCGCAGCAAACCAAAGCCAATAGCCATCTGGCAGAGCTGATTCACCATAAGTATCGGCTGAAGAACACCACAGGATACAGCCTGAATGCACTGGTTGATTTTGAGCATCCGCTGGACATTCTGACTCACCTGATGATTGGTTCAGAAGGTACATTAGGATTTATTGCTGAAATTACCTACCGCACGGTGGAAGAGCACCCGTTTAAAGCCTCAGCCCTGTTCGTCTTCAGCGATATTGAAGCAGCCTGTGAAGCGACACGTATTCTGAAACAACAGCCGGTTTCTGCGGTTGAGCTGATGGATCGCGGAGCCCTGGCCTCGGTAGAGAATGAGGAGGGGCTACCTGATTTCATGCCTCATCTCAGTGAGGACGCCACCGCGCTATTGGTTGAAGTCCGCGCGGCTGATGCCAATACATTGAAGGACAAGATGGCACAAATTATGTCATCTATCGCCAGCTTCACGCTGGAGCAGCAGGTTCCCTTCACTGATAAACCTGAAGAGTTTGGTCGTCTGTGGGCAATCCGCAAAGGCATCTTCCCGGCGATTGGTGCCGTTCGTCCTGTGGGCTCAACCGTGATTATTGAAGACGTAGCCTTCCCTATTGAGCAACTGGCGGCCGGAGTACGCGACCTGCGTAAGCTGTTTATTAAACATGACTATAGCGCCGTTATTTATGGTCATGCGCTGGATGGTAATATGCACTTTGTCTTCCAGCAATCTTTCGACTCCCCGGCAGAAGTTTCCCGCTATCAGCTATTTATGGAAGATATTGCGCAGTTAGTCGCGGTTGAATACAAAGGATCACTCAAGGCTGAACATGGTACTGGCCGTAATATGGCCTCGTTTGTGGAGCTGGAATGGGGAAGTGAAGCCTATGAGCTAATGTGGCAATTGAAAAATTTGCTCGACCCAAATCATCTGTTAAGTCCAGGAGTACTGCTTAACCGCGATCATCAGGCTCATCTACAAAACTTAAAATTACTGCCCGCCGCCGATAAACGCGTAGATAGCTGTATTGAGTGTGGGTTCTGTGAACCGGTTTGCCCTTCTACCAATCTCTCTTTCACACCGCGTCAACGGATTGTTATGTGGCGTGAGATTAACCGCTTACGTCGCAGCGCAGATGATAATAAGCGACTGAAAAAATTGGAGAAAGATTTCCTTTATCTGGGTGATGCTACCTGTGCCGCTACCGGCCTGTGTGCCCGTCGTTGTCCGGTAGGAATTAATACTGGTGAACTGATTCGCGACATTCGTACTCAACGTAATATGCGTTATGAACGTATTGCTCGCTGGACTGCCGACCACTTCACAACAATTACCGGTGGTGCTCGCCTGGCATTAAATACGGTGGCCGCAACCGGTAAGGTTATTGGTCAGCCACGTTTTGGCAAAATTACCAAAGCGCTACACGTTGCCAGCGCCGGATATATACCGCTGTTAACTCCCTCTTTCCCACGGGGAGCCACTTCACCAAAAGCGCCAAAATTAGTGGCTGGCGATTTGAAAGTGGTCTATTTACCAAGCTGTGCATCACGCACCATGGGACCATCAGCCAATGATGCAGACCAACGTCCTCTCACAGACATTGTCGAGAGTCTGTTAAACAAAGCTGGCTTCTCGGTAATTTACCCACAAAAACTGGATAGCCTGTGCTGCGGAATGCCTTATAACAGCAAAGGTATCACCTCTGTTGCCTCAGAGAGACTGGCTGATATGGAGCAAGCCCTTTGGGAAGCCAGTGAACAGGGCAAATATCCGGTACTGATTGATACCAGCCCTTGCGCGCTGCGCGCGGTGGAAGGCTTCACCAAACCCATGGCGCTGTTTGAACCCGTCGGTTTTGTGAATCACTATTTGCTGGATAAGTTAGCGTTCACTCCGGAAGATAACCCAATTATGCTGCATGTCACCTGTTCCAGCGTGAAGATGGGTCTGTCGGCACCAATGAAAAACCTGTTAGATCGCTGCTGCACTCAGGTTATTATTCCTGATGGTATTCACTGTTGCGGCTTTGCCGGAGATAAAGGAATAAAAAATCCGGAACTGAATGCCAGCGCACTACGCCTGTTAAGTCAGCAAGTACCGGCTAACTGTGTAGAAGGGGTATCCAATAGCCGAACCTGTGAGATAGGTTTAACGGAACACTCTGGTGTGCCTTATCGTTCTATTTTGTATGTGGTGGATAGAGTCACTAAGCCGTTAAGTTAGTCAGTGCTTACATAGAATATATCGCCTTATCCTATGCGCCGGGCTCCTTTCACCAATCAATATGGTTGAATAGAGAAATCCCGGCGCAATCTTCTTTAGTCAAGCGGTGACACACGCATTTATCCGTATACAATAGCAACTATCACTCAATTCTCATTTAGTCGCGGAGTTTAGCGTTATGACATGGACAGTCATGAGTAACCCGATTGTGGACATGTATGGTCCCTGGTTTCTGCTGTTTTATCTGATTTACTGTATCGCCATCATGATTGCGACAGGGATGATAAGTCTGCGCTGTTACCCTGACACTTCCCGCGTCGATAAGAAACCAGGCTTACTCCCCTCCCATATAGATCCTTATTTTCTTGCCTGGTTACAGAGCGGCCGGGAGAAGGTATTACAGCTGGCAATGATGCGCCTGTCTTACTCCGGGCTACTGGTTCCTGGCAGTAAATCTACAACCTATATGCTTCGTCCTGTAACCAATCCAGAGTCAATTCAGCCAAAGATGCAAGAGCTCAATCGGTTAGAGACTTTGGTTTTCTCCTGTTTTGAACAACAGCATGAACAGAGCAAAGAATGGGCGTTCAATGCTCTGGCTCCTACCGGCCGAAACTTTCGAGCCAAAGCGCAAAAGGAAGGTTTGGTTTATTCAGCCATCAGCGAAAGCTTGTCCGCTATGGTTGCGTGGATTGGGTTTATTTTGCTGACAGGAATGGGTGCCTATAAGCTCATTATCGCCTGGGGAAATGGCTACCATAACGTTATTTTTCTTAGTCTGATGATGCTATTTTTCGGCTGGATTCATTACCGGATTTTTCTACGCCACCGGGCTGACAGGGTTCACCTGACCAATAAAGGCAAAATATTTCTTGAGCGGCTCAGCGCCAGTCTGCCAAGGGATAAAAAATCGCTGAAAAAACTGGATATCGCCATGGCTGTCGTCGCGTTATCAACCAGTAACTTCATCTATTCTGAATGCAGTTTTGGTCAACATGCTTATCTGCTCAACTTTGCCGTACTTCCACCCTCAGGCGCATCGGGCAGAGGAGCCGCTGGTGGAAACTCTTCCTCTGGTGGTGCCGATAGCGACAGCAGTTCGTCTTCAGATTCAGGCAGTTCCAGCGGATGTTCGGGATGCGGTGGATGTGGCGGTGGTGATTAAGAGCATAAACTATGGTTACTGATGTCGTCCCTAAGCTACAGCGTTTAACCGTACAGTGGCATATTACCGATCGCTGTAACCTCCGCTGTAGCCACTGCTATCAGGAGAGTTATCGCGATAAAGGCCCTGATTTAGCCATGCTAAAACAGATTGCTCAGCAGGTGTTCAGGCTCCATCAAATTGCCCGAACCGATATCAATACGCCGTTGCAGATTAACCTGACCGGTGGAGAACCCTGTGTACACCCGGACTTTGCTGCCCTGCTGGAATATCTGGCTGCTCATCCGTCCCGCCCTTCGCTGGCAATTCTAAGCAACGGTTCATTGATTGATGCAGAATGGGCGGCTCTTTTTGCCCGACTACCAGTTAAATTTGTACAACTTAGCGTTGAAGGTAATGAATCAACCCATGACGCCATCCGCGGTCGCGGTCATTTTCAACAGGTATTAACTGCAACCCACTGCCTGAAACAGGCCGGCATTCGGGTATTGTGGTCATTCACGGCTCACAATAAGAATTATCAGGAATTCAGCCAGGTTGCCGAATTGGCCCATATCCATCAGATTGATCGAATATGGTCAGACCGAATGCTGCCTTCCTGCCACCGAGGTGCGCCACAGCCATTGGATGCCCATCAAAGTGCAGATTATTTTCAGCAGATGTATCAGGTTAAGTGTAATGTGGAATCCAGAGCGAATAACAAAACGGAAATCGCCCTGTTTCGCGCACTACAGTTTCAGGCCAGTGGAAACACACCCTATTACTGTAATGCAGGAAAAGAGCTGATTACACTGATGCCTGATGGCAGCGTTCTGCCGTGTCGGCGTATGCCAGTCAATGTTGGCAATGTACAGCAACAGCCACTCACCGAAATCTATCATCAATCGCCACTTTTACAGCAACTACGAGACTTCTCTTCACCCGAAGAGTGCTCAACCTGCCTGTATCGCACCACATGCCAGGGTGGTCTTCGCTGTCTGGCCTATGCCCAACACCAAACCCCATTTCGAGCCGATCCTGCCTGTAGTTATTTGGCAAAGCCTGCCGATAAAAATTAAGAAAGGCGCGGTATGCGCCTTTCTGACTACTGACAAAACGGATAAATCCTTCAACCGCCAAAGGCGATATTACGGCATGACCTTCGCAGACTTAATCACAATCGGCGTAACCGGAACATCCTGATGTTGACCAGAGAACTGAGTTTTCTCTTTCATCATTTGGTCTACAACATCCATTCCTTTCACTACTTTACCAAATACGGCATAACCAAAATTACCTGCAGACTGGTCAAGGAAATCGTTATCCACTACGTTAATGAAGAACTGGCTGGTCGCGCTGTCAACCGCATTGGTACGCGCCATAGCAATAGTTCCTCTTACGTTTTTCAAACCGTTAGCCGCTTCGTTTTTAATCGGAGCATTAGGTTTCTTCTGATTCATATCAGCAGTGAAACCACCACCTTGTGCCATAAAACCAGGAATTACGCGGTGGAAAATTGTGCCGTCATAGAAACCATCTTTAACGTAAGCAACAAAGTTTTTGGTAGAGATTGGTGCTTTGTCTTGATCCAACTCGATTTCAATATTACCCAGAGAGGTGGTCAGTACAACATGAGGATTAGCAGCCAGTGCAGCCGGTGCCAGTAATACCAGAGAGAACAGCGCCGTTAAGGTGATACAAATACGCTTCAACATAAGAAAATACCTTCTTGTTAGGTAGCAATAAATTCAAACCTTCCCGATTCTAGTGATTTTCCCCCTCAGCGGCTACTGATTTAGCGGACAAAAAAAGGTCGGATAATCTATCCGACCCTTTATATTTTCAGCAAAAGTGAATTAACGCTTAAAGCTCACGTTTTCCGACTGATTCAAATACAACGTAGTTTGGCTCGGAACTGTCTCGGCGATCACCTTACCCCGACGAACAGAATAACGCACCGGCGTCTGGCGGCGTACTGCATCAAAACCATTCTCCGCCGGTAAAATGACCAAATTACCTGAGCGCCCGGTTTCAATACCGTAATCCTGCAGGTTCAGGGTCTTAGCACTGTGAGTCGTAATCAGATTCAAACCATCATTAATTTGGCCGTAGCCCATGAGTTGGCAAACATGCAGCCCCATATGCAGCACCTGCAGCATATTTGCTGTACCCAGCGGATACCAGGGATCATACACATCATCATGACCAAAGCAGACATTGATACCCGCTTCCAGCATCTCTTTTACTCGCGTGATACCACGACGTTTAGGGTAAGTATCAAAACGGCCCTGTAAGTGAATATTCACCAGTGGATTAGCAACAAAGTTGATGCCGGACATTTTCAACAAACGGAACAGGCGAGAAGTATAAGCCCCGTTATAAGAGTGCATCGCGGTAGTATGGCTGGCGGTAACGCGCGCGCCTGTACCATCACGATGAGCCAGTGCAGCAACTGTCTCAACAAAGCGTGATTGTTCGTCATCAATCTCATCACAGTGTACGTCAATTAAGCGATCGTACTTCTGCGCCAGCGCGAAGGTTTTATGCAGAGATTCCACGCCGTATTCACGGGTAAATTCAAAATGAGGAATGGCACCGATAACGTCTGCTCCCAGACGCACCGCTTCTTCCATTAATGCTTCACCGTTTGGATAGGAAAGAATTCCCTCCTGAGGGAAGGCAACAATCTGCAAATCAACCCACGGAGCCACTTCCTGCTTCACCTCCAGCATAGCTTTCAGCGCAGTTAGCGTTGGGTCAGACACATCCACATGGGTACGAACATGTTGAATACCGTTGGCCATTTGCCATTTCAGGGTTTGCATGGCGCGCTGCTTCACATCATCGTGAGTCAACATTGCTTTACGTTCAGCCCAACGCTCAATACCTTCAAACAGCGTACCGGACTGGTTCCAGTTTGGCTCACCGGCAGTTTGAGTCGTATCCAGATGGATATGTGGTTCAACAAACGGAGGAATGGCTAAACCACCCTCAGCATCAATGGTCTGCCCGGTAGTCGGGGCCGCAGAATCTTGTGGTTCAATGCGGCTAAAAACACCATTTTCAATAGAGAGTTGCCAAAGACCATCACGCCCCTGTAAACGAGCATTGGTAATAACAACGGAATTATTCTGCATGACCTACCTCTGGCAGTTTTACAAATTTACGGTTAACAAACGGATTAAACAGCATATAGCTAATAACACCACCCAACACCGCATTAACCGGCACGATACCCGGCAAGTAGTTACCTGCTGCGATACCGATAGCAACGGCCAGAATGGCGACCCAGTTTACCGTCAGGAAATGTACCTTATTGAAATCTGCTGCGTAGCGGCGATGGTTCATCAGATAGTCGGCAATAATCACACCACCAATTGGCGGAATTGCCGCGGACAGGAAGGTTAACCAGCCAACAAAGTTATTATATAACCACAGAGCAGTTAACGTACCGATAATACCGTTAACCACTGACAGAGTACGGCTGGAAAGGCCGGTAATGTTGGCAAAACCAAGGCCGGATGCGTATAACGCATTATCGTTGGTAGTCCAGATATTCAACCCCAGTACCACAATCGCCGGAATCAACAGACCCTGAGCAATCATTACATCAGAAATATCTGCCTGACCTACTGCAGCTGCACCCGCCGCTCCAAAGATAAACATCAGAGAGTTACCCAGGAAGAAGGCAATCATTGCCACCAGCACCGCCCCTTTAGCACTGCGACCAAAGCGCACGAAATCCGCAGTTAACGTACCTGCACTGATAAACGAGCCGACCACCAGCGCCAGTGCGGTAGAAAAGTTAAGCGGGGTTTCCGGAACGATAGCGCGTAAGTGATCCAATCCACCAACATCATTTACTGCCAGCCAGACCGAGTAGCTACCAAGGATAGCAATCGCCGGTACCGCAATGGCTGACAAAACCGTTAATGCAGAAATACCGAAGAAAATAGTTACCGTCATCAGCAGACCGGAAACCATTATCAGCATATTGGTATCCAGCCCTGTCGCTTTACTAACCGGGATAGCAAACATCGCTACACCCACGCCAAACCAGCCAACCTGAGTTCCACCTAACAGGAATGAAGGGAGCCATGAGCCTTTAATGCCAAATGAGTAACGAGCCAGAAGGTGGGTAGAGAGTCCGGTTTTAGAACCGATATAACCAAGAAATGCTGTATAGATACCGAGGAGGAGATTACCGAAGAGAACTGCTAAAAAGAAATCATTATAGGAAAGACCGGTACCGAGAGTGCCTCCGGTCCACATACTGGCTGAAAAAAACGTTAATCCCAACATGACAAATGTCAACGAAATCACGCCTTTCCGCGCAGCCAGGGGGACGGGCCCCTGACTATAATTGTTATCTTGCGACACAATATCTCCTTAAATCCGGGCCAAAAAATTCGCGGTATAATATACGCATCTCACGATAAAGCAATCGGTTTCGTATAGTTTTTTTTCTGAATTTATTCCATGCAAATGATTTATAAAATGATTTTTTATCAAAAAATAACAGAAAAACGCTATCCACAACGGGCGTTTTCGTTGACTAAATAATTTAAACCATCAGGCAATAGAGTAAGAAAAGTGCCGGAAAAATAGTTATGATGTAGAGATAACAAGATGAGAATATTCAGATTAAAAATCGATTATTTTGGTGATAAATCCATTTTTGCCTTGCCAAAACCATCGAAAACTCAGGGATGTAATAAAATAACGGAATGAGTAGCTTACTGACATTTAAAAACTGGCGAATTTATGAACTGGTTTGGCTTGCCACCTTCTCCTCCATCGCTATTGTTTTAACCATTCTTTGGCACGATAGTTGGTTTGGTTTCTCCATTTTCTTTACCGGGGTTCTTTGCGTAGTACTGGCGGCTAAAGGCCATCTCTATACTTACATTTTCGGTATGTATAACACCCTCGGTTATGCCTACTTGTCCTGGATAAATCATCTTAACGGCGAAGTGGCGCTATATCTTCTGTTTTTTATGCCAATGAATGTTTTTGGTTTCCTGATGTGGAAAAACAAAATGAATGGCAATCAGGTAGAAATGCGCAGTCTACCCTGCCGGGGGCTGCTGCTGGCAATATCCATCTGTATTGTTGGCAGTCTGGCTGTTGGCGTCATACTGGCTCAAATTCCAAAACAGAATACGCCTTATATTGATGCAACCACCGTCGTTTTATCTATTGTTGCCACTCTGCTTATGGTTTGGCGCTATAAAGAGCAATGGCTCACCTATATTGCCCTCAATGTTTTCACCATCATTATTTGGATTTATCGCTTTGTTCATGGGGCTGAAAACAGCGCCATGATGATCGTGATGTGGAGCGCCTTTTTACTCAATGCCATCTATGGTTATTGGAACTGGCATCAGGGAACAAAGAAAACAGGTATTGAAAGATAACCATGAGAACCACAGGATTAACATTAGGAAAGTTCGCTCCGTTTCATAAGGGGCATCAATATCTGATTGAAACGGCGTTAAAAGAAGTCGATGAACTCTATATCCTGATTTACCACACATCAGTTACGACAATCCCGCTTTCCGTACGAGCCAACTGGATTCGCAAGCTATATCCGCAGGTTAAAGTCATTGAAGCCTGGGATGGCCCTGAAGGCTATTCCAGCGATCGGGATTTTGAAATTGAACAAGAGAATTACATCCTGACCATGCTGAACGGTCAAAAGATAACGCACTTTTATTCCAGTGAATTTTATGGCGATCATGTCAGTAAAGCATTGGGAGCAGTAGACCGTCGCGTTGATGAAGCACGAACGGCAGTACCCATTTCAGCAACAGAAATTCGGCAGAATCCTTTAAAACATCGCCAGTTTATTGATGATGTGGTTTATTCTGATTTGATTACCAAAGTGGTATTTGTAGGTGCTATGTCCACGGGGAAATCAACCATTACAGAAGCTTTAGCCCAACGCTACCAAACTACTTTTGCCAGTGAATATGGTCGTGATTACTGGACGCAACATCAGGTTGATCGACGCATTGGGTTTGAAGATTTTAATCATATTGCCATCGGGCACATTCAACGAGAGGATAGCGCTGTTCTTACTGCTAACCGTTATCTTTTTGTTGATACCAATGCTATTACTACCTATATGTTTGCTCTCGACTATCATGGGAAAGCACCTGAGTTATTAACCCAACTGGCACTGGAAAATGCCTCACGCTACGATTTGTTCTTTCTATGCGAAGATGACATTCCCTATGATGATACCTGGGATCGCAGTGGTGACCAGAAGCGTCATATTTTCCATCAACAAATTATTGCTGATTTAAAGGTGAGAAAAATTCCTTATATTACACTGAAGGGATCTCTGAATGAGCGAATACAAAAAGTTGATGCGGTACTAAAACGTTTTGAAAAGTACAGTAATGCAATGATGCTGCCCTGGAATGATTAAGCTCGAAAGAGCTATGGCATATTTACCATTAAATGGATTATTCATGAATATTTTCAGCAAGATCGGAGTTATTGGCTCAGCCCTTCTGGTTTTATCTTCTGCTTCTGCCATCGCCACCATGCCGGTTGAAACCAGTGCAACACCAGCAACTAAAGTAAGCGATACCACACTGGAGAACTTTTATCAGGTGGATAAAGATCTCTACCGCTCCGGCCAACCGGGAGCAGAACAGATGCAAGAGCTGGAACGCCGCGGAGTTAAATCCATTGTTAACCTGCGCAATTTCCATACCGATAACAGCGAAGCGAGAGGTACTTCGCTAAAGCTTTATCATATCCCTATGGAAGCCGGTCGTTTTACCGAAGAGCAGGTGATCCTGGCGCTGAAACAACTCTATCATGCGCCAAAACCGGCGCTGATTCACTGTTGGCATGGCAGCGATCGTACCGGATTGATGGTCGCAATGTACCGAATGGTATTCCTTGGCTGGTCAA
This sequence comes from Limnobaculum allomyrinae, assembly GCF_016649425.1. Classification (GTDB taxonomy): domain Bacteria; phylum Pseudomonadota; class Gammaproteobacteria; order Enterobacterales; family Enterobacteriaceae; genus Limnobaculum; species Limnobaculum allomyrinae. The sequence goes on along the minus strand of NZ_JADRCR010000004.1, from coordinate 273,340 downwards.
AACAGGATGCCATTGAAGAGCTAAAGAAACCCGAGTTTGGTTATCACCAATGGGCTTACTACAACATTATTCAATATCTGGAAAAAGTGGACGTAGAGGATATACGCAAGCAGGTAACGGAAACAGTAGAATAAAGCAGCGGAAGTAAAAGTGCTTATATGCCGGCATTCCATCTTTTTAATGAAATGCCGGCATAATAAAAAATGAGTTATGGCATCGCCACAAATCCAACAGCCTGATTCACCTTTTCCATTGTCTTCTTAGCCTGTGCACTGGCTTTAGCTGCGCCTTCACGCATCACTTGCTGCAAGAAAGCTTCATCATTACGGAAACGATGATAACGTTCCTGAAGTTCAGTCAACATATTCGCTACTGCATCAGCCACTTCAGTTTTCAAATGGCCATACATTTTGCCTTCGAACTCTTGCTCCAGCGTTGCAATAGACTTGCCGGTTACCCCGGACAAGATATCTAACAGGTTAGAAACCCCGGCTTTATTCTCAATATCATAACGAACCACCGGCGGCTCATCGGAGTCGGTTACCGCACGCTTCAGCTTTTTCATCACTGATTTTGGATCTTCCAGCAGGCCAATAACGTTATTACGATTCTCGTCAGACTTAGACATCTTTTTGGTTGGTTCCAGCAGTGACATCACGCGGGCGCCTGACTTAGGAATGAATGGTTGTGGAATTTTAAACACATCACCATACAGTGCGTTAAAACGTTGGGCCACATCACGACTCAATTCCAGATGTTGTTTCTGGTCTTCGCCAACCGGAACCTGATTGGTTTGATACAACAGAATATCCGCCGCCATCAACACAGGGTAGTCAAACAGACCCGCGTTAATATTCTCTGCATAGCGGCTGGATTTATCTTTAAATTGAGTCATACGACTCAGCTCGCCAAAATAGGTATAACAGTTCAGAACCCAGCTCAGTTGAACATGTTCAGGAACATGAGACTGAATAAAGATCGTGCTCTTCTTCGGATCAATACCACAAGCCAGATACAGCGCCAGCGTGTCCAGCGTTGCTTTACGCAGTTTTTCCGGATCCTGACGAACGGTAATCGCATGCAGGTCAACGATGCAGTATACGCAGTCATACTCATCCTGCATCTGAACCCATTGACGCAGCGCTCCCATATAGTTACCAATGGTCAATTCACCTGATGGCTGTGCGCCACTAAATACAATGGGTTTACTCATGATTTCGTCCTAATTCATCTTTGATGTAAGCTGCCCGATAGTGGGCAGGAGGTCGGCGAATGAAGCTAATACACGGTCGGGATGACTTAGTGCTATAGATTCGCCATAGTTATATCCGTAGGAAAATCCTATCGTTGGGCAACCAGCTGCCTGGCCTGCCTGAATATCATTGCGGGAGTCACCGACAAAAACCAGTTCATCCGCTCTCAAGCCTAACTGACCTAAAACCAGATAGAGTGGGGCTGGATGAGGTTTTTTTTCAACCACATCATCTCCGCCGATAATCACGCTAAAATAGTCTAAAATACCCAAAGAACTCAATAAAGGCCGAACAAATTGTGTCGGCTTATTGGTCACCAGCGCCATTTTCATACCGCTGCGGGCCAGCGCTTTCAGCGTAGGCTCCACATGAGGATAAAGCTGAGTTCCCGATTCAACAAATTCATTGTAGTAACGGTCAAACAAAGTGCGGGCACTATCCTGATACTCTTTAGAGGATTCGCCACCGGCCCAGTTCAATGCACGCATAATCAGCACATTCGCGCCGTTACCAATCCAGTGGGAAACCCGCTCTTCACCGGCAACAGGCAGACCCAACGATTTTAATGTGGCATCAATAGCCGCAGCCAGACCTGGTAAACTATTCACCAGCGTACCATCAAGATCGAATCCTACCCCTTTAATACCGGTAAACATACTCATTGAGTGGCCTTCGCCAGTTCCTGTCTCATTTGATCAATAACCGCCTTATAGTCAGGCTGGTTAAAAATAGCTGAACCGGCAACAAACATATCCGCACCTGCGGCTGCAATTTGTCCGATATTATCAACTTTAACACCACCATCAACTTCCAGACGAATATCAAAACCACTGTCATCAATCATCTTGCGAACCTGACGTAATTTATCGTAGGTGGATGGTATAAATGACTGCCCACCAAAGCCAGGGTTAACCGACATCAATAAAATCACGTCCAGCTTATCCATAACATAATCAAGATAGCTTAACGGCGTGGCTGGATTAAAGACTAACCCCGCTTTACAACCATGTTCTTTAATCAATTGAATAGTGCGGTCAACATGTTCTGAAGCTTCAGGATGAAAAGAGATATAAGATGCGCCAGCCTTAGCAAAGTCAGGCACAATCCTATCAACTGGTTTCACCATCAAATGCACATCGATAGGTGCAGTAATACCGTAGTCACGCAGTGCCTGACACACCATCGGACCAATGGTTAAATTGGGTACATAATGGTTATCCATAACGTCAAAATGCACTACATCCGCACCGGCTGCCAATACTTTCGCCGTATCATCACCCAGACGGGCAAAATCAGCAGAAAGAATAGAAGGAGCTATCAGAAATTTATTCATGCACATATCCATGGGTTATCGAAAACATTGTTTAAAAACGGACGGTCTGGTTCAAGAATATTTAAGTTCTTACAGCCAGAATATTTAATCAACGCGGGCGATACAAAGCCAAGAGTTCATCAACTTTCGTTCTGCCTGTTACATTACGGCTGATGGTTCTCCGCCCTCTGACTACGACCAGTTTGGCCTCTTTATACCATTCACGGGTTAATTCGGTTGCATGGTTAGAGATCAGTACCGGAACACCTAAATTACCAGCCACACTCCGAGCCAGCAAGGCCAAATGCTGTTGATCTTTAAGGTTGAAGTTATTGGTGTGATAGGCAGTAAAATTAGCAGTAGCAGATAAAGGGGCGTAAGGCGGATCGCAATATACTACGGCACCTGATGACGCTTTCATCATCGTTTGCTCATAATTCTCACAAAAGAATGTAGCTCTCTTCGCTTTTTCAGCAAAAAAATAGATCTCAGCTTCAGGAAAATAAGGGCGCTTATAGCGGCCAAAAGGCACATTAAATTCGCCGCTCAGGTTATAACGACATAATCCGTTATAACAATGGCGATTCAAATAAAGAAACAATAACGCCCGACGATAGCGATCGCGACTTTGATTAAATTCTTTGCGCAACTCGTAGTAAACCGCTTCCTGATTATTTTCATCATTAAATAATTCTCGGGAATCTTTTACTACTTGCTCAGCACACTCTTTAACAATCTCATACAGATTAATCAAATCGCTATTTATATCTGCCAGAATATATTCATCATAATCGGTGTTAAGAAATACAGAACCAGCACCGACAAAAGGTTCGATTAAACGATCCCCTCTGGGTAAATGCTCCCGTATTTCATCGACCAGGGGATATTTCCCCCCGGCCCATTTTAAAAAAGAACGATTTTTTTTCATGCTGCGAGTCAGCTACTTATACAATTCACAACGGCGTTTTGCACTCTGTTTCAAGCAGCACATTTGCTCATCTTATGGTTATTTTTGTTTTAGATCCTGATGCACTTGTTGCATAGATCTTACCCATGGCTTGTTTGCCTGAACTTCTTTCGACATGCCTGATAATGCAGAACGGGCTTCCGTGGCTGAAGCATAGTTACCAGTGACCAAAACAAACCACGGTTTGCCATCACGACGAGTTGAATACACCCAGTAATCCGTCATGTTGTTCTTTTTAGCAAAAGCTAGCAACGTATCGGAACGAGAGGCACTACTCACCTGCAATGTCACTCGATTTGCAGGAATAGCTGACAGCCCGGAGACTGTGCCTGGCGTTGTGGAGCCCTTAGCAACAGGCGCAGCAGGTGTTTCACTCGCTTTTGGTGTGGTTGTTTTTGGTGTTGTCGTTGGCTGACTTACCGGCTTAGGCTGGGTCGTTGGCCGTGGAGAGGTTGTCGCTGGCTGAGAATTCTGAGCCGGTGCTTTTACTGGTGTAGTACCCGCTGGCTGTTGCCCCGGCGCAGTAGCCGGTGTACCAGAGCCAGGCATTTCGGTCTCTTTCAAACGGTTCAGTTGCTCTTGCTGGGCAGTCAACGCATCCGTTATTTCCCCAGGGATTTCAACACGCTGTTGATTTGGTGTACCCGGCAGCGGTTGAGACTCTGTAGGCGTACCAGAAATCGGTGGAGGTGTAATTTCCTGTGGTGAAGACGTATTAGCTGGTGGAGTATCCGTTGGTTGCGACGCGGTACCAGAACCTGAGCTTCCGCCTAAATTGACTTCGCGTGGCCCATTATTTTGTGGCGCCGGCCCTTTCAAGGCTGAACTCACCAAAAAAATCAGAAGCAGCAGTACCAGAATACCAATACCAATCTTGATATGCTGACGAGATACCGATGCGCTCTTTTGTGGTTTGCTACGCTCACGACGTGCAACACGATCGTCAACGTCCGGTTTCATTTCATCAGATTCAAAGTCGTCTTGATCGTCTACTCGCACTTTCCCACCCCTTCAGATAAATTGATATACCGCGACAACAACGCTTCTATGAAAATAACTATCGCAGGCGCTGGAATTATATCAGGCAATTTCCTATTGCTGACAACACAACTTGATGGTCAACGCCACTTTTTACTTCAGATTGACCAATAGCCGTTGGCAATACCAAACGTAATTTACCTGCCAGCGTTTTTTTATCACGCAGCATGTGAGGAATATAGGCTTCTGGTTTCATACTGTCAGGCCCGTAAATCGGGAGATCGGCACGTTGTAATAAACGTTTGATTCTATCAATATCTTGCTGATTAAAAGTACCTAACAGTTTGGCTGTTTCGGCTGCCATTACCATGCCTGCCGATACCGCTTCCCCATGTAGCCAGTTACCGTAACCCATTTCAGCTTCAATGGCATGACCAAAGGTGTGGCCAAGATTTAGCAGAGCTCTGACGCCATTTTCTCGCTCATCAGCCGCCACTACCTGGGCTTTAATTTCGCAACAGCGACGAATACAGAACCCCATCGCTTGCTCATCCAATGCCATCAATCGTTCAATGTTTTGTTCAAGCCAATCAAATAAGTCTGTATCCAGAATAATGCCGTACTTAATCACTTCAGCCATGCCCGAGGAGAGTTCACGCTTAGGGAGAGTTTTCAAGCAGTTGAGATCAATAACCACTGATGCTGGTTGATAAAATGCACCAATCATGTTCTTACCCAGCGGATGGTTAACTGCGGTTTTGCCACCAACAGATGAATCAACCTGAGACAAGAGTGTGGTTGGCACCTGAATAAAACGCACGCCACGCTGATAGCATGCTGCAGCAAAACCGGTCAGGTCACCAATCACCCCACCACCTAACGCAATCAAGGTGGTATCACGACCATGATTATTTTCCAGCAGGCGAGTGAAGACCTGATCCATCACTGACAGTGTTTTATATTTTTCACCGTCAGGCAATATTACTGAATCAACAATAACACCTAATGTTTCCAGACTCCTTCTTACTGTTTCCAGATAGAGCGGAGCAATAGACTCATTGGTAACAACTAATGCTTTGTCTCCAGACTGGAGAGGAAGAAAAGAATCCGGATGGCTAAACAAACCAGCCTCAATCGTAATAGGATAGCTACGCTCTCCTAAAGTAACACTTACCCTCTCCATAGCATGCCTTTTTAATCTTATTCTTAGATTTAATGCAAAACGAACACATTAAAAATTAGCGGTTTTCGATTAACTGAATAATTTGGTTTGCAACAACTTTAGCGCTTTGATCGTCGGTCTGAATGGTGACGTCAGCAATCTCTTCATACAAAGGATTACGTTCCAACGCTAGTGTTTCTAACACTTCGCGCGGTGTATCAACCTGCAACAGAGGACGTTTCTTATCGCGCTGAGTACGAGCCAGCTGCTTTTCGATTGTAGTTTCTAAATACACCACAATACCGCGTGCGGATAAACGATTACGGGTTTCTTTTGATTTTACAGAACCGCCACCGGTAGCCAGGACGATGCCTTGCTTTTCCGTCAGTTCATTAATAACTTTTTCTTCACGATCGCGAAAACCCTCTTCGCCTTCTACGTCGAATACCCAGGCTATATCAGCTCCAGTACGGCGTTCAATCTCGTGATCGGAGTCTACAAACTCCATATTAAGCTGTTGAGCCAACTGACGACCTATCGTGCTTTTACCTGCACCCATAGGACCGATCAGAAAGATATTGCGTTTCTCTGCCATATTTTATTGGTATTACTAAGATAATTCGTTAATGACAACCCGCCCCGTAAGGTAAATACATAAACGGGAGTTCACCTGAAACCTCATATGCATGATGTGTGAGATCAGACTGGAAATTATCTCAACACTATAGGTGGTTTGGCAACCTAATAAATTTTAACACCTCAATTTCTCGGTGGCAGAGCACAATAATTTCATCAAATTTTAGGCTCAAACCTCATGTCAGACCGGTTTCAGATAGACACTTGTAAGCTAAATCGGCTTACGCGTCAAATTTGGATGCGGTTTGATAAATAACTCTCTGGCAATTTATGCCATTTTTAATGGGCATTATCATGAAAAAATATATTTTCCCGACAGCTATCCATTTAATGTTTTCCCTGACGATATTATCGCCGGAGCGGTAATAATGGTCGGAGTAATAAATATCACCAGCTCCCGTTTACTCTGCTTATGTGAATTACGTTGAAATAATGCGCCCAAAACAGGAATGTCACCTAACACGGGAACCTGCTCTTTTCCTGATACCTTATTTTGCTGAAAAATGCCGCCCAATACGATCGTCTCTCCATCAGCCACAGAAACCTGAGTTTTAATCTCTTGGGTATCTATGGTTAGAATTTCACTGCCATCGCCCTTTTTCAGTCCTTTTCCTGGCATATTCTGGCTAATTTGTAGCGCCAGTTCTAACTGCCCTCCCGGAAAGATTTGTGGAGTCACTTCAAGCCCCAGCACCGCTTGTTTAAATTCAATGGATGTCGCGCCACTGGCTCCACTGGAAACCTCATAAGGAATCTCTGTTCCCTGTTTGATACTGGCGGTCTGTCGATTTATCGTCATGAGCCTTGGACTGGCGATAATATCCACACTGCTTTCAGCCTCCATGGCTGATAGCTCCAATCCCAACAAACGTCCGTCTATACGTGCAACCTGAAAACCTATTTGCCCCGCAGGTGAACCTGCTGCCAATGCTACATTAAACTGGCTATTGATACGGGTTCCCTCGGACGGTGATTCACCTCCCCATCCCCACCTGACGCCGAGTTCCTGCAAGTTTTCATGACTGATAGTTACAATATGAGCAGTCAACAATACTTGTGGCTGCGGGCTATCTATCTCCTGTAAAAAAGATTCTACTGGCGCTATCACCGATGCGACGTCACGTACAATAACGATATTGGTTCTTGCATCGGCAACAACACTTCCCCGATCGGACAGAAAGTGACCTTTTTGAGCGTTGAGCAACTTAGCCAGCTCATTAACATCCGCATAACGAACCCGATATTTAAACGCGGTTAGCGGTTGCTCTTCTGTCTTTTGCTCCTGACGTTGTTTATCACGCTGGTTCTGAGCCTCTTTCTCCTGACGGGGAATAACTACCATCACGTTACCATCCAATTCAGCATCCAACTGACCTGCCTTTAAAATAGCGGATAGCGCCTGCTGCCAGGAAACCTGGTTAAGGCGAATACTCAACTTGCCTTTTACGCTGTCCATTACCACTAAATTCAACTGTTGATAGTCCGCCAGCGCCTGTAATATCACACTTATCGGTGCATCCTGAAAATCCAGTGAAACCGAGGTTTCTGGCGCCAGATCCACCGGTTCTCGCACAACATCTGTTGGGTATACCGGCAATGACAAACTCAGCGCACCACACAGGCAGATAAAGCGCATGTGTACAAAAAAATCCATTCGTTACTTCCTTAATTTAAGCTCAATGATGTTTTGGCTACGACAAGAGTGACTTCCCGCTGATTTATCAGAAAATTGAGCGCTGCCATACAACAGATGGTTCAGTTGCCAGTAAAACAAGGGCAATGGCTTTTGTCTGGCAATCCGTATCCAACCACCAGCCTGAGTTTGTATCCATCCATACCAGTCTCCATCACGTCCAATCACTCCGCGCAGACGCCAGCTCAGGAGTTGCTGCTGTTCTTCAACAATGGCTGCCGGGCACTGTGTTATTTCACCTGGCATAAAGGGATTACGACGAAGCTCTTCTTGCGTTAAAACTTCAGCAGAAAAGAGGAGTGATAAAACCATAAAGCGCCATTTCATGAGGCCCCCTGGTTTAACTGGTATAAACGAAGAGTCATATTGATGGTCAAGTGCTGACCACCATCCAGTATCAGGCGATTAACGGCGACTAAACCTGAGCCGTCATTAATCAATCGAATTAATTCAATGAATTGAAAATAGTCAGCGCTTACGTTTAGTTGCCAGTCATATAAAGTAAGCATTCCCTGCTGAGAAACCGAAGGGGCTGCAATCTCCATCAACTGACAACCTGATGCCGAAAGATATCCGGTAATTATGTGAATAAATCCGGCACCGTTATCAGATTGATATGGCTGAAGTTCACTCTTAGCCTGCTGAATTTGCGCTTTTAACAGGTCGTTTTCCGGCAGAGCGCGCCACTGCTGTTGGTAAGCCTCCGCCTGTCGCTCTACTTTTTCTAACTGTCTTTGAAGCTGCTGATTACCCTCCATCAATGGAATAACCAGTAAATACCGAATCAGAATCCATATCAGCACGCTGATCACAGCTATGATGGAATGGCGCAACCATAACGGAGCAAAAATCACATATTGCCAATCAATGTGTGCTCCTCTTTTCACAACGTAACCCCTGTCCGATTGGCCATAAGGGTAAAAGAAAACAAAGAAAATTCCGCATTTACAGCCATCATTTTTCCCAATTGAAGTCCTGTTATTAATGATGAACGACCTAATTTTTGCTGAAACGCCATAATGCTCAAATAGTCATTGCCCTGACCTTCAATCTCTAGCTTCTCCTCTTTAAACATAATTCTCTTCAACCAAAGCGACTCCGGCAAAGCAGATTCAATATCGATAAATAATGTGTGTAATAAGAGAGTGTGTTGCCTGATTTGCTGAGTCTGATGTTGTAACTGAGTTAAGACCAAAGCAGCCTGTTGCATATCCTTAGTTTGTTTAATTTCATTCAGTCTGGCGGTATTCGATGCCGTTATCTCTGTTAACTGTTGAGAGAGTTTTTGCTGCTGGCTGCTTGCCGTAAAATAGGAGGCACTCAGGCAAAGTAATGTGGCTATCGCATAACAAAAAGCCATTCCAACAAAACGTTGGCTCGCCTTTTTTTGTCGCTGGACACGCCAGGGTAAAAAATTTACCTGAAACATCAGCAATCCTCTGAACGTAACGCCAGACCACATGCCAGAACAAACTGTTGAGGCGTGTCAGGTAGCGGCGGCTGCATTTGTTGTAGAGCCACCAAAGGTGACCAGCATTGAATATGAGAGGGAAAAATATCTGGTGACGGAAAGCCACTATAGCTAACCCGATCAACAGCATAGTCACTGATTTGTTGGTAAGTCTGCCGGGCATACTCGATACGTTCTAAAACTGTCATCGAGTTATCTGGAATAACCTGATAATAGAAAGGATGATTAAGCGGTGAAACTAACAGATACTTTTCATACATCTGATGAACCAACAGCGAGTCAGGAGGTACGCCACCAGACAATGCCATATAGCGTAATACGCAAGGTGTGGCATCGATAATGTCAGGAAAAATATTGGCACGAGCCAGCTCGGTTTTCCAATGTTCAATAACCCATTTCCGGGTTGCACTTACTATGATTTCCCCGCTGTCTGACTGTTCAGAATTCACTGGAGAGATGAGGCGATAATCCACCGCCAATTCACGTGCAGCCAATGGAAACAACTTACTCATGGATGCCTCTACTAACCATGTTTGTTCCTGTAAGGATAAAGACGGTTCAGGTAATTTTATTGATTGTTGTAAAATGACGTCGGCCGGTAGTGCAATTCGTAAAGAAACACGCCTTGGTAAATTACGACGCCATTCACTCAGAGCCGTCATGATTTCTGGTGATAGCATCGCCGTTTTATCGCCAATGCTTGAGGATGAAACCGCCTGATAATACCAGTGACGCAGTTGCCAACCATATCGCCTGCGTTGTACTGCCAGTGCACAGAAGCTATCTTCCTGAATATCTAAGCCAACCTGCCAAGTATTCATATTCCAGAAATCTCCTTTCCCTTATTTTCTCTTATCCATCGATAAAAGAACGTATCCACAATGTCGTGTTGCCTTTATACTATCGGCCGATTGTTTATAAACCACTCAATGTCCATTGCATGGGAATTATCAGGTGAAGTTCGTAAAGTATTTGTTCATCATTGCAATTTGTTGCTTTTTTTTGGGAATTGGCGCGATTTTTGGCCTCTATAAATACCTTGAACCGGAACTACCGGATGTTTCAACGTTAAAAGAAGTCAAGCTACAGATGCCTATGCAGGTATTTAGCGCAGAGGGAGAGCTCATTGCTCAATTTGGTGAAATGCGCCGTATTCCGGTGACGCTTAAACAAATGCCGCCTCAATTAATTCATGCATTTCTGGCAACAGAAGATAGCCGTTTTTATGAGCACCATGGTCTTGATCCTATTGGTATTGCTCGCGCATTGGTCGTTGCCGTTGGTGCAGGTTCTGCCCAGCAAGGTGCCAGTACCATTACTCAGCAACTGGCAAGAAACTTCTTCCTTAGCCCGGAGAAGACCATTACTCGTAAGGCAAAAGAGGCTTTTCTGGCCATTCGTATCGAAAGATCGTTGACCAAAGATGAGATTCTTGAGCTCTATCTGAACAAAATTTATTTGGGTTCACGGGCTTATGGTATTGGTGCCGCTGCACACGTCTATTTCGGTAAAGATGTTAGCCAACTGACGTTAAGTGAAATGGCGATGATCGCCGGTTTACCGAAAGCGCCATCCAGCTACAATCCAATCAACTACCCCGATCGGGCATTGGTTCGTCGTAATACCGTGCTTTATCGTATGCTGGAAGAGAAATACATTACCCAGCAAGAGTACATGGAAGCCAAAAATTCACCGTTGGTCGCTAACTACCATGAACCAGAGGTGGCGTTTACTGCGTCTTATCTGGCAGAAATGGTGCGTCAGGAAATGATTGATAGATTCGGTGAGAATGCTTATACCGACGGTTACAAGGTTTACACCACGATTACCAAGTCTTTGCAGACTGCAGCAACTGATGCCGTGCGCAACAATATCATCGATTACGATATACGCCATGGCTACCGCGGCCCGGAACACGTATTGTGGAAAGGGGCAGAAACGCCGTGGGAAAAACAGCAGATTGTTGATTTCCTTAAAGGCGTTTCCAGTTACGGACCTCTGGTTCCAGCGGTAGTGACAAAAGCGGAAGGCCTACAGGCTACCCTGATGCTTCATGATGGCGAAACCCTGGCTTTACCTTTCTCGGCAATGCGCTGGGCTCGACCATTCATTAACGATCGGGCAATGGGTGCCAGTCCAAGGAAAGTGACCGATGTGGTTAAAGCGGGTCAACAGATTTGGATTCGTAAGAGCGGTGAAAACTGGATGCTATCGCAGATCCCGGGCGTAAACTCTGCGTTAATCTCATTAGATCCACATGATGGTGCTATAAAAGCCTTAGTGGGCGGATTTGATTTTAACCAAAGCAAATTTAACCGGGTAACCCAATCTGTACGTCAGGCAGGATCTAACATTAAACCATTTGTTTATGCGGCAGCATTGGATAAAGGGATGACCCTTTCTACATTGTTAACCGACTTGCCGATTACGCTAAACGTGGGTGGTGGCAGAACCTGGTCACCGAAAAACTCACCACCTACTTATGCAGGGCCGCTGCGTTTACGGGTTGGTTTAGGTTTATCCAAAAACGTCATGATCGTTCGTGCAATGCGCGCCATTGGTGTGGATTACGCCGCAGACTATCTTCAGCGTTTTGGTTTCCCGGAACAAAACATTTCACGAACTGAGTCATTAGCACTGGGAGCGGCATCATTTACTCCACTGCAATTAGCTCGTGGTTATGCCGTGTTTGCCAACGGGGGTTATTTGGTTGATCCTTATTTCATCTCCAAGATTGAAGATGATACCGGTGCAATTATCTTTGGTGCTAAACCTAAAGTTGCCTGTGGCTTTACCTGTGATATTCCAGTGGTTTATGGCCAAACGGCAAAATCTCAGGCGTTGGTAAGTAATACCGTTGATCTACATAGTGCGGAAGATGCCGCAGCAGCTGCTGCCGCTCTTGCTGCTGGTTCTGTCGCTCATCCGGAACCAGCAGACCCGGCTGATGATAGTTCAGACGATGTCGACCCATTAACTGAAAATGCGGTTAACGATATTACGCCAGTACCAAACCTGCCGAAAATTGATCCGTCGAAAGTTCCACCGGCTGACCCTTATGCGCCCCACGTTATCAGTTCAGAGCTAGCCTTCCTGGTACAGGATGCATTGAAAAGCGATATCTCTGGTGAGCCTGGTGGCGGTTGGAATGGTACCGGGTGGCGTGCAGCACGGGATCTGAAACGTAATGATATCGGTGGTAAAACCGGTACCACTAACAGTTCAAAAGATGCCTGGTTCTCTGGTTTTGGTCCATCTACCGTCACGTCAGTCTGGATAGGATTTGACGATCACCGTCGTGGGTTGGGTCGTGGTGAAGCGGGTGCACAAAGTGCTCAGCCAGCCTGGATTGACTTCATGAAGGTAGCGTTGAATGGTCTACCCGTGCAGGCCACACCACAGCCAAAAGGCATTATTAGTGTGACGATAGATATGTCTACAGGGCAGCTCCCAAGCGGAGGTCGTAGCCGTTCGGAATACTTTATTAAAGGTACTGAGCCGACAGCCCGCGCTTACTCTGAGGCTGGTACTACCGTGACCGACAGCGGTGGCAACACCCATGAGTTGTTCTGATAAATTTTAACATCGTTAGTAAAAAGGCCGTTCAATTGAACGGCCTTTTTGTTATTTAATTAATACTACAGCTCAACTCGCTGGCGTAGATATTCCCGCGCTAAAAACAGTGCGCTAACGTTACGCGCTTCGTTAAAATCTGTCTCGTTCAGTAAATCAAGCATGGTTTCCTGAGGCCAGGTCACCAACGTCAATGGTTCCGGCTCATCCCCTTCCAGTTTCTGGACATAGAGATCTTCAGCCAGCACAATCGTCATGGTACTGGCAAAGTAGGTCGGTGCCAGTGTCAGCTTTGATAATACGGTCAGTTTTTTCGCACCATAGCCAATCTCTTCCATTAGCTCACGGTTAGCGGCAACCAGCACATCTTCATCCGGCTCGACCAAACCTTTAGGAAAACCCAACTCATAGTCTTCAATGGCTACAGCATATTCACGAATCAATAAAATATCATCACCACTCACAGGAACGATCATCACTGCCTGACGACCTTCCGGTAACAGTCGTTCGTAAACCCGGTTTTCTCCATTGCTGAAAGCTAAATCAACTGACTGAATACGAAACATACGAGAACGCGCGATTGTCTCGACATTTAGTATCTGGGGTTTTTGTTGCACTTTACTCATTAATGGGACCTCGGGGATAATTCCTTTCATGCAATAATGTTAGCTGGCTTATACTTATTATTACTGACAATATGAAGTATTAATATGACAATATTTTGGAAGTGGCCCGCAATTCATCTTACTGGCTTTGTATTCTGGCTGATACCACTTTACTATAAGTAAAAGTTTACATCTGCTTTTTGATACCATCGCCAACTAACTATAAGATAGTACGGATAAACAAAACTGATGCGCTAAAAATGTGCAGACAAGAGAGTCTCTGACGGTTGCTCTCTGAACAAAAAGTATAACCCCTAATTATTAATCAATATATGACAGAATGGCAGGCCAACGAGTGAGAGTTATCCATGTTACCCAGTGATGATATAAGCATATTCACCCTGTTACTGCTTATCATTTTTATTGCGCTGTCCGGCGTAGGGTTTTATCAATGGTTTATTCACTGGAGGGCGAAAAACAGTCAATCCCAAGCCAGCCATCTGCCTTTTGTACATAACAGCACCCGTAAATTATCAACAGACGAAACGCTGGCTATCAGCGAATATCTGGAATATATAGAAAAAGTGCGTAAAGAGGGCAATAAATCAGGCCATTTTCTGAAATCAGCCCTGATGCCCTACAGCGACAATGTTTACGCTTCTAATTCGTCGATTATGTCGTTACCGTCCTCCGACGATAAAGAGAATATAAAACGCTATTACATTGACGGCATAGAAGTCTATTTAGAACCTGAATGGATTGAGTATATTGAAAATACTAATCAGGTTGAGATCGTTAAAACACAAACCATTCCGCTGGTTATCTCACTTAATGGCCATAAGCTAACTGATTTTGTACAGTCTAAACGTTTGGTTGATACTGCTACTGCACCTCAACTGAAACATCCGCTGCCAAAAGATAAAGAAAACAGCGATAACGTTGAGTTAATTCGTTTACGCAAAGAAACGACAGCAGAGTACAACCTGAAACCGAAAAAGAAGGTGTGTGAGTCACTCATTATCGCCCTCTCTTACATTATCTTTTTCTTTAGCCTGATTAGTTCCTCTGAAATTTTACCCTGGCTGGTTGCTCTGGCGATCCTCTTATTAGGCCTCGGTATTTGGCGCATGTTTCGTAGTGAACTAAAGCAAACTCAATATAATATCCACTGTCTACGCGGTATTCCTAAGCGCTGGGGATTATTTGGCGAGTCAGATAACGGCCAGTTAACCAATATTTCTATTGGGGCTATCGACCTCATCTATCCACCGCACTGGCAGCCTTATGTGGGTTACGACCTCGATCATAAAACCAACATTGATATTTATCTGAACCGCTATGTAGTGAAGCAGGGTAAATTTCTCTCACTGCATAATGAATCGGTTAATTTTCCGCTGTTCCACTGGGGAAAAAATCTGGTACTGGCGCTATCTTCACTGTTGGTTATCCTTTTATTGCTAACCTCAGTTCCTATGAAGCGCCCTCTGGAGCTTAGCCTGGCTCTGCTGGATGGTTCAAAAAATATTAATGTAACCTCCCCTGAGCAGCTTAAAGCTTCACAAGTCGAAATTGGCGATCACTTAACCGTTCAGGGTTCTGGTATGTGCAGCATCCCTGCCATTTACCGTAGTGATATCGTTTATCCTTTTATGCCTTTTGACTGTACAGAAATGTATTGGGGTTCTGTTAATCTGCCTTCTCTGCCCTCATCAGAGGTGATTGATAACGCCATTGCGCTGCTGGATACGATGAACTATCAGCTTAATCCGCTAAATAATCAGGCAATAAAAAATAATCCTGATCTGGCCAGAACGGCTGAACGCGCAGGAATGACGGTAGTGCCTGACTTTTCAGATATTGTGATAAAAACCGAGAAGTTATGTAAAGATTCCGGAGACTGCCGTCGACTAAAAAGTTCATTGCTGATTCTAAGTAATGAAAAAGACTGGGATGAACTGGTCGAGAAATCACAGATTCATTCATTGAAAGACACGGATGTTTTCCTGCGCCCTGTGGCAGCAGATACGCTCCGATCACAGGTTAATTCTATTGTTTCATCATTCTTCTACAGCCAGACTCACCAGGCAGCACAGGCGCTATACAATAAGCCAAAAGGTGGATTTTATATTCGTAATGATGACGATGAAAAACAGATGGTAGACGGTGACGAACTCAAGGAATTGACCCATCCAAGCATTCCATTGGATACGTTGTATGACAATACGGCGATTAAACAATGGTTTGAGTTACAACGCCTGTCAAACAAGTTATTGAACGCTCACTTCCGTTCCAGTGGCATTGTGATTGATATTCAACCTATCGAGAATGGCACCATCAAGATTTCACTACACAGTGAGTCCAGTCTGGTCTCATTCTGGCGTTATGTCGGTTCCAGTCTTCTGTTTATCGTGATGTCCCTTAGCCTGATTTATAACATCGCGCTGTTTATTATTCGGCTACGCAAGAACGCCCACCGGACAGAAAAAATTCAGGACTATTACGATCGCTGTTTTGCCAAGGATTTCAGACACACCGTCCAACAAGGCTGATATTGGCTTTTCACTCTCAGGGCGAAATACCTTGATTTATTGTATTTCGCCCATATGTTGAAGTATCGGCAATTTTCATCCCCGTTCCATGCATCCGGCAGGCGCAATAGTGAAGTTATCTATTCCACCTCTTGCCAGAGCCACTCAGGAGAATCAGTGATGGCAAACTCACCCGAAGAACAGGATATTCGGCTCGATAAGTGGCTTTGGGCTGCTCGTTTTTATAAAACCAGAGCGATTGCCAGAGAAATGGTTGATGGTGGCAAGGTGCATTACAACGGCCAGCGATCCAAACCCAGCAAACTGGTGGAAGTCGGTGCTGAAATTCGCCTGAGACAAGGAAACGATGAAAGAACTATTATCGTTAATGCCTTGAGTATGCAGCGCCGGGGAGCCAGTGAAGCGCAGCAGCTTTATCATGAAACTGCGGAAAGTGTGACTAAAAGAGAAAACATTTCTCAGGCACGTAAGCTGAATGCATTAACCATGCCTCATCCGGATCGCCGTCCGGACAAGAAAGAGCGCCGTAATCTGATAAAATTTAAATATGGTGATGATGAATAATCTCCAGCTTTATTGAGAATAGCCATTACCCTAACGAGAGAAAATCCATGCAAAACGCAGATCTGTTACACCGCTATTTATTTGAAAAACATGATGTTCGAGGTGAGCTGATCTCGCTCAGTGATACCTATTGTCAAATTCTCGAGAACCATGATTATCCGGTTGCGGTACAGCGCCTGCTGGGCGAAATGTTGGTTGCCACCAGCTTACTTACCGCTACGCTAAAATTTGACGGTGATATCACTGTTCAACTTCAGGGCGATGGCCCGGTTAAGCTGGCGGTGATTAACGGCAATAACCTACAAGAGATGCGCGGTGTTGCCCGTCTCCAGGGAGAAGTCAGTGATAACTTCACGCTAAAACAAATGATTGGTAATGGCTATCTGGTTATTACTATCATTCCTAAAGAAGGTGAACGTTATCAGGGTGTCGTAGGCCTGGAGGGTGAAACCGTCGCTGAATGTATTGAGGCTTACTTCCTTCAGTCTGAACAACTTCCTACTCGCCTGTTTATCAGAACCGGTGCTTATCAGGGGCAAGCTGCCGCTGCCGGTATGCTATTACAGGTTCTGCCTGCCCACAAAGGTAATGATGATGACTTCGAACATCTGGCTACGTTAACGGAAACCATTAAAGGGGAAGAACTTTTCTCTCTAAACGTCGAAGAAGTTCTGCACCGTCTATACCATGAAGAAGATGTCACGCTGTTCGATGGCCAGAAGGTTAGCTTCCATTGTACTTGTTCCAGAGAGCGTAGCGCTCAAGCCTTAATGGCTCTCCCACAGGATGAGCTGGATGCTCTGATTGCTGAAGAGGGGCATATTGATATCCACTGTGATTATTGTGGTAACCACTATCTGTTTGAAAAAATGGATATTGATGCCTTACGACTAAATGGCAGTACGACGTTAGAAAACGACACGCGTCATTAATACACGCTTTGCCGGGAATGAAATATCGTTATTCCCGGCATTTTTATCTTTATTCTCTGCTCATATCCCTCTGTTAATCGTTTCACCTCTCAATTACCGAGATGTGGATCGCATCTTCTATCAAAATTTAGAACAATGTGCCGATCCTTGATAGTTATCTCAGTCACCGTCAGGAAAGCCTTTACAATAAACATCAGTATTCATCTTTTTAAGGAAAAATTATGAGCACAAATCGTATCACTCCCCAAGTTCTGACTACCTACGGTATCCAAGACGCCACTGAGATAGTGTACAACCCAAGCTATGATTGCCTGTATAAAGAAGAGACTCGCCCTGATTTACAGGGATATGAGAAGGGAACAGTAACAACCTTAGGCGCTGTAGCAGTAGATACCGGTATTTTCACCGGTCGTTCACCAAAGGATAAGTATATCGTTCGTGATGACACCAGCCGTGATACGGTTTGGTGGGCAGATCAGGGCAAAGGTAAAAACGATAATAAACCTATCACTCCTGCTGTCTGGGGCGAACTGAAAAAACTGGTTGCTAACCAACTATCCGGTAAACGCCTGTTTGTGGTTGATGCTTACTGTGGTGCTAACCCCGATACTCGTCTGAAAGTACGCTTTATTACTGAAGTGGCATGGCAGGCTCACTTCGTGAAAAACATGTTTATTCGTCCAACGGATGAAGAACTGCAAAGTTTTGAACCAGATTTTATCGTTATGAACGGCGCAAAATGTACCAACCCTAACTGGAAAGAACAGGGTCTGAACTCGGAAAACTTTGTTGCTTTTAATCTGACAGAACGTATCCAACTGATCGGCGGCACCTGGTACGGCGGCGAAATGAAGAAAGGTATGTTCTCCATCATGAACTATCTGCTGCCATTAAAAGGCATTGCCTCTATGCACTGTTCTGCCAACGTGGGTGATAAAGGGGATGTGGCGATATTCTTCGGCCTGTCCGGTACCGGTAAAACCACGCTTTCAACCGATCCAAAACGTCAGTTGATTGGTGATGACGAACATGGTTGGGATGATGATGGTGTATTCAACTTTGAAGGCGGCTGCTACGCAAAAACCATCAAACTCTCTCAGGAAGCCGAGCCTGATATCTATAACGCTATTAAACGTGATGCCCTGCTGGAAAACGTCACCGTACGTGCAGATGGCAGCGTAGACTTTGATGATGGTTCAAAAACCGAGAATACTCGCGTTTCCTATCCAATCTATCACATTGAAAACATCGTTAAGCCAGTTTCTAAAGCGGGACATGCGAAAAAAGTTATCTTCTTAACAGCGGATGCATTTGGCGTTCTGCCTCCGGTATCTAAGCTGACACCTGACCAAACCCAGTATCACTTCTTGTCTGGCTTTACTGCAAAACTGGCAGGTACTGAGCGCGGTATTACTGAACCAACACCAACCTTCTCGGCCTGTTTTGGTGCCGCATTCCTTTCATTACACCCAACCCAATATGCTGAAGTATTGGTAAAGAGAATGAAAGCCTCTGGCGCACAAGCCTATCTGGTTAACACCGGCTGGAACGGTACCGGCAAGCGTATCTCTATTAAAGATACCCGCGCTATTATCGACTCAATCCTGAATGGTGAGATCGAGAATGCAGACACTATCCAGTTGCCAATCTTCGACCTGGCAGTTCCAACTTCTCTGCCGGGCGTAAACCCAGCAATTCTGGATCCGCGTGATACTTACGCCAGTGAAGCAGAATGGAAAGAGAAAGCGGAGAAACTGGCAGATCTGTTTGTCACTAACTTTGATAAATATACCGATACCCCTGCTGGTGCAGCACTGGTGGCGGTTGGCCCAAAAGTGAAGTAATAGTGATCCGTTGTTAGTTAAAAAATATAAAGGCGCCAATTGGCGCCTTTATATTAAGAATACAATTTGAGTGGTTCAGCTATATATCAAAGCCTCAATCAGCGCTACTCTTCAGACTTACTCTCCGTCAGATAAATCCTCACACTCAACCCACCACGCTCGCTGGTTCCCATCATGATCTCACCATCATGGCCATCAATGATACGACGTAAGATCGATAATCCCAGACCAGTACCGCTAATGCTACGAGCACTATCCCCTCGAACAAAGGGCTGGAATAACATTTCTAACTGATCTTCAGGAATACCGGGGCCATCATCGTCCACCTGAAACCAAACCCGCCCCTCTTCCCTACCGCTGCTAACTTTAATCCACCCATTGCCATAGCGGGAAGCATTGACAATCAGATTAACAATTGCGCGTTTAATGGAGAGTGGATGAATATTAGCAATTAACTCACCGTGATATAAATCGGTGGCAATCTCCTGATCCAACCCACTGGCAGACACCACTTCGGCCAAAATAATATTGATATCACCCGGTTCAGTACGCTGTTCTCTACCGGTACTCAGGTAATCAATAAATTGTTCAATAATGGCATTACACTCTTCAATATCTTTATTAATCGATTCCGCCAGATAATCTTCTTTCGACCCCATCATCTCAGTTGCCAGACGAATTCGAGTCAGTGGCGTTCTTAGATCATGACTAACGCCAGCCATCAGCAACGTACGATCGTTATCTAATTGTTTAACGCCGGAGGTCATACGATTGAATGCCCGGGTAACAGAGCGCACTTCTGATGCGCCATACTCACGTAATGGCGGGGGGGTCATGCCCATCCCTACCAGCTGGGCAGCATGTTCAAGATCCGCCAGCGGTCGGTTCTGAATCCGTATAAATAGCCAGGCGCCCCCAATAACCATCAGAATGATGGCCAGGGTATAGCGAAACAGAGGAGCAAACTCCCCCTGACGTATCTCCGTCAAAGGAACCCTGACCCAAACCTTAGGAGAAAGTTCTGTTTTCAGCCACACTACCGGAGAGTGATTCCCCAGTTGAATACGAACCTCTGTTGGTCCACCGAGCTGTTGCTCCATCTGCTTACTGAGAAAGTCATAGCGCTGCGACCAGCGCAATCCACTCTCTTCGGCAGATGCATCTGTGTGTAATGAAATCCCCAATTCCCGGTACATCTCTTGCTGGAATTGGGGAGGAATGATCAAATAAGTTCCATCCTCAAGCTTTAAGCGGTCAGTCATTAACATCCGCACTTCATAAGCCAATACTTTATTAAACTGTTGAATACTTGGCAAAATAGCAAAATTCAACACTACAAAATAGGTCGTCACCAGGCTGATAAACAGCAAAGAGACAATCAATAATAAAGTACGGGCGACCGCACTGCGGGGAGGGAACCGCCAAAAAATCATGCAGCACTACCGTCCGGCACAAATACGTAACCTAATCCCCATACGGTTTGGATATAACGCGGATGCGCCGCATCTTCTTCCACCATACGGCGCAGGCGGGAAATCTGAACGTCGATAGAACGCTCCATGGCGCTGTACTCACGTCCACGTGCCAGATTCATCAATTTATCCCGGGATAACGGCTCTCTCGGATGGCTTACCAATGCTTTCAGTACCGCAAATTCACCGCTGGTTAATGGCATAGGTTCATCGTCTTTAAACATCTCACGGGTACCCAGGTTCAACTTGAACTTACCGAATACGATAACGGCTTCTTCCTGCGATGGAGCTCCGGGCAGCTCATTGGCCTGACGACGTAACACTGCACGAATTCGGGCCAATAGTTCTCTTGGGTTAAATGGTTTCGGAATATAATCGTCCGC
This sequence comes from Limnobaculum allomyrinae, assembly GCF_016649425.1. Taxonomy (GTDB): domain Bacteria; phylum Pseudomonadota; class Gammaproteobacteria; order Enterobacterales; family Enterobacteriaceae; genus Limnobaculum; species Limnobaculum allomyrinae. Next base: position 251,946 of record NZ_JADRCR010000004.1, on the reverse strand, counting down.
ACCAATTTCAAGACCGACGATACGGTCAACTTCTTCACCCTTGGCGGTAACCATAATAATAGGTATCGGATTACTCTGGCTGCGCAGACGGCGGCAAATGGATAACCCGTCTTCACCGGGGAGCATCAAATCAAGTACCATCAGGTGGAAAGACTCGCGGGTTAATAACCGATCCATCTGTTCGGCATTCGCAACACCACGTACCTGAAAGCCCTGCTCGGTAAGATAGCGTTCTAATAAACTACGCAGACGCATATCGTCATCAACGACCAGAATCTTATGATTCTCTTGCATGATTTCGCTCCAAAGGTTTCCTGTGAACCGCTAAACTCAAATCTCAAATAGGTTTAGCTGAGACAACACAATTTGCATAACTGACACGGGAAAATTGTTACAAAGATTAATCACTGTAAACTTGTGTCTGGTTTGCGCCATAACGCCCGTCGATAAACCCTTGTTATCCGCATGGTTCACCGATTTTCAAAACCGTTCTATTCGTCAAAGGGTTGATAGCGAATATCCAACACCCAATAGCTCACCCGGCCATTCGGTGTTTCCACACTCACTTCATCATCCACTTTTTTACCAATCAGTGCCCGAGCTACTGGCGAGTCAATAGAGATCCATTTTCTTGCCGGATTAAATTCATCAGGCCCCACTAACCGGAAAACGTTAGTCTCCCCCTCTTCGTTTTCCACCTGAACCCAGGCGCCAAAAAACACTTTACCTTCTTGCTGAGGATTTGGATCAACAATCTTCAGTACTTCCAAACGTTTAGTCAGAAAGCGAACCCGGCGGTCAATTTCACGCAACCGTTTCTTACCGTAGATGTATTCCGCGTTTTCAGAACGGTCTCCCATCGCGGCAGCTTCAGACACAGCCTGAGTCACGACAGGACGCTCTTCACGCCATAAATACTTCAATTCCTTGTCCAGCGCTTCCCAGCCCTGACGGGTGATGTAATTACTTTTTGCCATTAGATTCTCTGCACTTCAAACTATTTCAAATTGTAGCTTAATCAGAATATTTTCACCTTAGTTTATAGTGATTCAGCCAGCCTTGTGTTGGTTTCTTCTGGCATTTTTATTCAGTAATCCGTATAACGACTCTAATTTTTCACTCAGACAAATATAGGGTTTATGAATAATCTATTAAGTCGCACTATTGCCAATGAGCTACAGGTAAGACCTGAACAGGTTCTGTCCACCATTAACTTATTAGATGAGGGCAACACCGTTCCCTTTATTGCCCGTTACCGTAAAGAAGTCACTGGCGGGCTGGATGATACTCAACTCAGACAGTTGGAAACCCGACTGGTCTATCTGCGCGAACTGGAAGACCGTCGCCAGACGATTCTGAAATCCATTGACGAACAGGGCAAATTGTCAGACGAGCTGGCTTCCGCTATCAATGGCACCATGAGTAAAACCGAGCTGGAAGACCTCTACCTGCCCTATAAACCTAAACGCCGCACTCGTGGGCAGATCGCTATCGAAGCCGGTCTGGAGCCATTGGCGGACGCATTATGGCAAGATCCTCAGCAAGACCCCGAACAAGCCGCACTCTCTTACGTAGACAGTGACAAAGGCGTGGCGGATACCAAAGCCGCATTGGATGGTGCCCGCTATATTCTGATGGAGCGCTTTTCAGAAGATGCCGCGTTGCTCAGCAAAATACGTGAATACTTGTGGAAGAATGCTTATCTGACCTCCCGAGTGCTGGAAGGCAAAGAGCAGGAAGGGGCAAAATTCCGCGATTACTTCGCCCACCAAGAGCCTATTTCCGGAACGCCGTCTCACCGCGCGCTGGCCATGTTCCGCGGTCGTAATGAAGGTATTTTGAGCCTGTCTCTGAATGCCGATCCACAGCATGATGAGCCACCGCGTGAAAGCTATTGTGAGCAAATTATTACCGACCATCTGAACTTACGCCTGAATAATGCACCGGCAGATAGCTGGCGTAAGGCGGTAGTTAACTGGACATGGCGCATCAAGATTTTGATGCACATGGAAACTGAGTTGATGGGTAGCCTGAGAGAACGGGCTGAAGATGAAGCCATCAACGTTTTTGCCCGTAATATGCAAGATTTGTTAATGGCGGCACCTGCCGGGATGCGTGCCACTATGGGTCTGGATCCGGGCCTGCGCACCGGTGTGAAAGTTGCCGTGGTTGATGCAACCGGTAAGCTGGTTGCCACCGATACCATTTATCCACATACCGGTCAGGCTGCCAAAGCCGCCGCTATTGTTGCGGCACTCTGTATCAAACATAACGTAGAGCTGGTTGCCATTGGTAATGGTACGGCTTCAAGAGAAACTGAACGTTTCTATCTTGATCTGCAACGCCAGTATCCGGAAGTAAAAGGTCAAAAAGTTATCGTTAGTGAGGCGGGAGCATCGGTCTATTCTGCTTCTGAGCTGGCCGCACTGGAATTCCCCGATCTGGACGTATCTTTGCGTGGCGCCGTTTCTATTGCCCGTCGCCTGCAAGATCCGCTGGCAGAACTGGTTAAGATTGAACCGAAATCCATTGGCGTTGGTCAGTATCAACATGATGTTAGCCAAACACTGTTGGCTCGACGCCTGGATGCGGTGGTTGAGGACTGCGTAAACGCCGTTGGTGTCGATCTGAATACCGCTTCTGTTCCTCTGTTAACCCGGGTTGCTGGTTTAAGCCGGGTAATTGCACAAAATATTGTCGACTGGCGCGATACCCATGGTCGTTTCAATAACCGTAGTCAGTTGATGGATGTTAGCCGCTTAGGCCCGAAAGCGTTTGAACAATGTGCGGGCTTCCTGCGTATTAATCAGGGCGATAACCCGCTGGATGCCTCAACAGTTCACCCGGAAACCTATCCGGTAGTTGAACGTATTTTACAGGCAACACAGAAAACGCTGCACGATCTGATGGGGAGTCCTGACGCCTTGCGCGGTATCAAAGCCTCTGACTTTACCGATGAACGTTTTGGTGTACCGACGGTTACCGATATCCTGAAAGAGCTGGAAAAACCAGGCCGTGACCCACGTCCGGAATTTAAAACCGCGAATTTTGCTGAAGGGGTAGAAACCCTGAACGACCTCAATATCGGTATGATTTTGGAAGGCACAGTCACTAACGTGACTAATTTTGGAGCCTTTGTGGATATTGGTGTGCATCAGGATGGTCTGGTACATATCTCTTCTCTGGCAGATAAGTTTGTTGAAGACCCGCATACCGTGGTGAAAGCCGGTGATATCGTTAAAGTCAAAGTGATGGAAGTCGATCTGGACCGTAAACGTATCGCCCTGTCTATGCGCTTAGATGAACAGCCAGGCGAAGGTAACAGCCGGAAATCAGCACCGACTGACAACGATAGCAGACCACAGCGTCGCTCCGCACCACAGAAGGCGAAACCAGCCTCTGGCGGCAACAATAGTGCCATGGGTGATGCATTAGCTGCAGCGTTAAATAAAATGAAACGCTGATAGAAATGTAATAAATTATCACGGCTGCTGATGAACAACTATTTTCTGACTGCAGCCGTGAATATTATTCCGTTTGATATAAATCAAAAAATACACATTAACTTATTTAAACATTATATTATTAACTTTTGTGATAAATAGTAATAACAAATTCGACCTAATCACTTATTAAATAAGCTTAATTAATTTATTTTAGTTGTTAATTAATAGTAACTTCGGTCATCTTTTTACCTGATATCCAACCCTATCAGGTAAATTAATCACAATATAATCAATGCATTAAAAATCACATTTTTTAATCACTTCCTCGATCTACCGCCCTCTTCCTATTATTCCCACTTATATTGGTAGACAAAGGTAGTAATAATTATTTACGCTTAGTGAATCTCATGGCATTGTTTACGATAATCATTATTAATAACATTACCATTGTGGACATAAAAAGTTGCGTAAATGACAGGATGATACGGTTTATCGCAGGAAGCAGGATTCAAAATATCATTTATTGCTAAGTACCATTTTCAGACAAATCTTATGCTGTTATTAACATGAGTTAAGGTTACCCAGAACGTTATGACTCCACTACAACCTCAGTGCTCATACAAAATCACCGGGTTCACTCCTGAGATTAATCCTGCATATCGTCAAAAATTGCTGTCTCTCGGATTATTACCCGGTTCGGTATTCCGCGTTATTCGCGTAGCGCCATTAGGCGATCCTATTCAAATAGAAACACCTCGAGTGTGTTTAGTTTTACGCAAGAAAGACCTGAATTTTATTAAGCTCGCACTGGTTGAATAAGTTAAAACCGGTTCGATAAATAGAAGTATTACTCACTTTTATCTCTTTTTGGCTAAAAAATGAAACAACTTACTATCGGGTTAATCGGTAACCCAAACTCAGGTAAAACCACGCTGTTTAATCAGCTTACCGGCTCACGTCAACGCGTAGGGAATTGGGCCGGAGTTACCGTTGAACGTAAGGAAGGCCATTTCAAAACCGATAACAGCCAGGTAACTCTGGTGGACTTACCGGGAACCTACTCACTGACTACAATCTCTGAGCACACTTCCCTTGATGAACAAATTGCCTGTCACTATATCCTGAGTGGTGAGGCTGACCTGCTGCTCAATGTAATGGATGCGTCTAATCTGGAGCGCAGTCTCTATCTGACGCTTCAATTATTGGAGCTGGGCATCCCCTGCATTATCGCTCTCAATATGCTGGATATTGCTCATGACCAGCATATTGAAATTGATATTGAAGCCTTATCTAAAAAGTTAGGCTGCCCGATTATTCCGCTGGTTTCAACCCGTGGACGGGGCCTGAAAGAGCTGAAATCTGCCATTGATAAACTACAATTAAATCAGCATCAATCGTTAATTACTTATCCGGATGTCGTTGAAGAACAAGCCGCTAAGCTGGCCAGTCTGATGCCATCCCAATTGCCGGATCAACAAACTCGCTGGCTGGCGCTGCAAATGTTAGAAGGCGATATTTATAGTCGGTCGTTGTCCGGTGCCGCAGAAGCTCAGCTACCTCAGGCTCGAGCAGTGTTGCAAGAGCATTATCAGGAAGACCCAGGGCTAATTATTGCGGATACCCGTTATCAAACCATTGCCGCCATTTGCCACGATGTACATAACCTGAGTCAGGCACAGCCAAGCAAGCTGACCCAAACGCTAGATAAAATCGTGATTAACCGCTGGCTCGGGTTACCTATCTTTCTGTTTGTGATGTATTTGATGTTCGTGCTGGCCATCAATATCGGTGGGGCATTGCAGCCGCTGTTTGACGTCGGCTCTGCGGCTATTTTTATCTCCGGTATTCAGTGGGTCGGCCACACCTTAAACTTCCCTGAATGGCTGACAATTTTTCTGGCGCAGGGTATCGGTGGTGGTATTAACACCGTATTGCCATTGGTTCCACAAATTGGTCTGATGTATCTGTTCCTCGCTTTTCTTGAGGACTCTGGTTATATGGCTCGTGCCGCCTTTGTAATGGATAAACTGATGTATGCACTGGGATTACCCGGAAAATCATTTGTTCCATTGATCGTCGGCTTTGGCTGTAACGTTCCTTCTATTATGGGCACTCGTACTCTGGATGCGCCGCGCGAACGTTTAATCACAATACTGATGGCTCCGTTTATGTCCTGCGGTGCCAGATTGGCGATCTTTGCGGTTTTTTCCGCCGCCTTCTTTGGTAAAGATGGCGCTCTGGTGGTCTTCTCACTGTATCTGTTGGGTATTGTCGTTGCCATTCTTACCGGACTGATGCTGAAATACACCATTATGCGTGGTGAATCGACGCCGTTTATTATGGAGTTACCGGTTTATCATGTTCCTCACGTCAAGAGCCTGCTGCTGCAAACCTGGCAGCGTCTGAAGGGCTTCGTGTTGCGTGCCGGTACGGTTATCGTTATCGCCAGCGTATTAATTGGTGGTCTTAACAGTTTTTCATTTTCCGGCAAACCGGTGAATAACCTGAATGATTCAGCTCTGGCTTCTACCAGTAAAACGCTGACGCCACTGCTTCACCCGATTGGCGTCACTCAGGATAACTGGCAGGCTACCGTTGGTTTAATTACCGGAGCCATGGCGAAAGAAGTGGTAGTCGGTACTCTAAATACTCTGTATACCGCAGAACAGATCACTAATGAACCATTCGACTATGAGAACTTCAATCTGTTAACTGAACTGGAAGGTGCAGTAACAGAAACCTGGGATAGTCTAAAAGATACCTTCACTCTTAGCGCCTTAAGCAACCCGATTGAAGCCAGTAAAGGCGATGGCGAGATGAATGGCACCTCAATGGGCGTTATGAGCAGTAAGTTTGGTAGCATTTCTGCCGCCTATAGTTATCTGATTTTTGTGCTGCTCTATGTTCCTTGCGTTTCCGTTATGGGGGCGATTGCCCGTGAGAGCAGTAGAGGCTGGATGATGTTCTCTATTTTCTGGGGATTAGATATCGCCTACAGCCTGTCGGCGACTTTCTATCAAATAGCCAATTTCTCTGCTCATCCACAGCAAAGTACCGTGATTATCGCCGCTATAGTGATTTTTAACCTGCTTCTGATGTACGCCCTGTATCACTTACGCGATAGGGTAACAACCAGAATGCCAAAAGCAGCAACACAAGAAGCATGCTGTAAAAATAAAGCGGGACATTGCCACTAAAATGGTCAGCTTAATTGCCATCCGCGATGCCATTGCCTTACTGGGTATCGCGGAAGTAAACCAGCTTAGCCGTCAGTTTGATCAACCTCCGGCATTGATGCAGGCCATGCTAAAACAGCTGGAAACGATGGGGAAAATTGAACGGGTAGAAGCAGACAGCAGTTGTCTGATCGGCAACTGTAAAGATTGTCCTGATGGCAAGAAATGCCTGACTGAAGCCTACAGAATCAAGAAGCATATCTCCGCCTGAAAAACGCTCAATCCTACTCAACTTAATTCTTATCCCTTAAAGCTGGTGTATAAAACTGATTATCTGATGACAAAATTCATCAGGATGAGAAATAAACGGCGCATGAGCCGCATGATTAATCAGAATCGAACGGGATTGCGGCCATAGCGCATCCAGCAGTGGAATAATTCGTCTTGGCACCAGACCATCAAGAGAACCATAAATTCGCAACAGGGGTACGGGTAAATCAACCAATGCACTACGCAAATCATTCTCTGCCAGCAAGTGCAGGCCACCGTGTAACACGCTGACTTCCGGCATAGGGCAATTCAGTACCACTTGGTTTAATTTTTTCGCATCGTTACCAGCATCAGGCGCACCCAGAGTTTGTAACGCCATAAACTGAGCGACGGTCTGTTCGAAATTTCCACTGAGCTGCTCTTCAAAACCGCGTAATACATCGGCCCGAATACCCGGCCATTGTTCTTCATCTCTGGCACAGAAACAGGGTGAGGAAGCCACGCTAATCAGAGCCTGAACGCGCTCTGGCGCGATTAACGCTATTTTACTGGCTACCAGCCCTCCCATTGACCACCCGAGCCATATCGCCTGCTGAGGCGCACTTTCCAGCACTACGTCAGCCATCTCTTGCAAGCTGAGTATCGGATATCCCTGACTACGACCATAGCCGGGTAAATCTACCAGATGAAGCCGAAAATGCGGCGCAAGTCTGTCGGTAATGCAACTCCAGACCTCGGCATTCAGTCCCCATCCGTGCAACAGCACAAGATCGAGTTTACCTTCGCCAAAAGTCCGCCAGTAAAGAGATGTCATGAAGTAAAGTCCACTAAGCAAACCCGTCAGGGAAAACCAATTAAAGAAAGATAACCTACTATGCTTTGTATCGATAGCTTATGCTGGCTCTGTCAGCGACCATTAGCAATAGCTCAACAGGGTATTTGTAGTATCTGTTTGAGCCTGTTACCCGCGTTACCCAACTGCTGCCATCGCTGTGGTTTACCAACAGAACCGCTATTATCATCCTGTGATGAATGCCAACAAAAGCCGCCAGTCTGGTCACAGCTTATTGCCGTTAGCGACTATTGCTACCCGGTAAAATACTTTATCACTCGACTAAAATTCTATGGAGAGGATAAATACGCTCCTCTGCTTTCACGTCTGTTACTTTTAAGCTGGCTTGATGCGCGTCGCAACCGACAAATGAAACGCCCGCAGCTTTTGCTTAGTGTTCCATTGCATCATACCCGTCACTGGAAACGTGGATTCAACCAGACAGCACTGATTGCCCGCCGACTGGCACACTGGATTAACGTTCCTTATGGTGAAGATATGCTGATTCGCCATCGGGCAACGCTACCTCAACAAAGCCTGAAAGCCGGACTACGCCAGCATAATCTCACCAACGCATTCACCTGTGCCGGAGACGTACGTGGCCTGCATATTGCCCTGGTGGATGACATTGTAACTACGGGCAATACCGTAGCTGAAATTAGTCATTTACTCTTGCATCACGGCGCTGCTTCAGTGCAGATCTGGTGTTTATGTCGAACCTTGAAGAGTGAGGGTAAATAGGCGTATTATATCCGACAAGAAAGGTCAACTACTGAGTATGTCATGATTACAATTACTGATTCGGCACAATCCCACTTTAAAAAATTACTGGCTAATCAGGAAGAAGGCACGCAGATCCGTGTTTTCGTGATTAACCCTGGTACCCCTACCGCTGAGTGTGGCGTATCTTATTGTCCGCCGGATGCGGTTGAAGCCAATGACACTGAACTTAAATTTAACGAGTTCTCTGCCTATATTGATGAAATTAGCGCTCCCTATCTGGAAGATGCGGTGATTGATTTTGTTACTGACCAACTGGGTGCACAGCTTACGCTGAAGGCACCAAACGCTAAAATGCGTAAGGTTGACGATGACGCACCTCTGATTGAGCGCGTTGAATATATGCTGCAATCACAAATCAATCCTCAATTAGCAGGCCATGGTGGTCGTGTTTCCCTGATGGAAATTACTGATGATGGTTATGCCATTCTGCAATTTGGCGGCGGTTGTAACGGTTGTTCAATGGTGGATTACACCCTGAAAGAAGGCATTGAAAAAGAACTGCTCCAGAAGTTCCCTGAGTTGAAAGGGGTTAAAGACCAGACCGAGCATGAGAGTGGCGAGCATTCTTATTATAAGTAATAGTTAAAAAGGGGCCGATGGCCCCTTTTTAATACCGACTAATTAATATTCAGAGAATATTCCGGCCGTAATTATAAAGTGCTTATATCACTGTCGTGCCCGGCCGGAAGATCATCTGTACTTAGCTGTAGAGTGTGTCGGGCCTGGTTCGCCCAGGGGCAGTTATGAAACACCTGACGGTGTTTCACCCTTCGAGCCAACGCAAGCGTTGTTCAAACAGGCTTTGCCTGTTTGTCCGGCAGCTAAAGCGGCTACGACCCCAACGGCGCCCTCTCCCTCCGATTAGCTTAAGCTATACTAGCAAAAAAGGGCCATTGGCCCTTTTTGATTCATTCAGAAGATACGACTATTCCGCGTACTGCTGCTTTCTTCCTGCAACATCCGCCAGCCATGCGGCGACCCGTTGTTTTTGGCTTTCATCCAGCCACATGCCCATCTTGGTACGGCGCCAGATGGCATCATCCAGATTGTGCACCCATTCTTTAGCAACCAGATACTCCAGTTCAGCTTCATACAGATTGTGACCAAAGTCTTCACCTAAATCGCCCAGACTGGTTTTATTTTCCAGAATCATTTCACTGCGCGAACCATAAGTATGAGCATAGCGAATCGCCAGACTGTCCGGTAACCAGTTATATTTGCGGCGCAATGCTTCTGCATAACGATTACGATCGGTTCCCATACCGCCACCAGGCAATATGCTGTTTTTAGTCCAGGCCGGGCCAATGCCAGGGTAATAGTTAACCAGTTTTTCCATCGCGTGCTCGGCCAGTTTACGGTAGGTCGTTAACTTACCGCCAAAGACAGACAGCAATGGTGCTTTACCCGCATCGTCGGCCACTTCCAGCGTATAGTCTCGGGTGACCGCTTGTGGAGAATCAGACTCATCATCACACAGAGGGCGTACGCCAGAATAAGTCCAGACAACATCATCTTTAGCTAACTGTTTTTTGAAGTGATCGTTATAAACCTTAAGCAGGTAATTCACTTCATTATCATCAATTTTCACATCCAGAGGATCGCCATGATATTCCACATCGGTAGTACCAATAATAGAGAACTCACCTAACCACGGGATAACAAACACAATACGGTTATCTTCGTTTTGCAGAATATAGGCTTGTGGCTCGGAATGCACTTTACGCACCACAATATGGCTGCCCTTAATCAGGCGAATGCCGCGTGGAGACTTAAGCTGCAAGCCATCATCATAAAATTGTTTTACCCACGGGCCGGTCGCATTCACTAACCCTTTCGCGCGCCAGGTCAACACTTCACCGCTGATTTCATCCCGGGCTTCGACCACCCAAATCCCCTCTTCGCGCCATGCGCGAGTCACTTTGGTTTGAGTACGAACTTCACCACCGCGTTCAACCACTTCGAGAGCGTTCGATACCACTAACCGTGCATCATCTACCCAACAATCAGAATACTCAAAACCACGAGTCAGTTCCGGCTTTAACACCGAATCCGCACCAAATTTCAGGCCATTACTGGCCGGTAAACTGGTACGTTTACCCAAATGGTCGTAAAGGAATAGTCCTGCACGAATCATCCAGGCCGGACGCAAATGCGGTTGATGCGGCAAACGAAAACGCAAAGGAAAAGCGATATGAGGTGCCAGACGTAATAATACTTCGCGTTCAGCCAGTGCTTCACTGACCAGACGAAATTCATAATGTTCCAGATAACGCAATCCGCCATGAATTAGCTTGGAACTGGCTGATGATGTGGCACAGGCAAGATCTTTAGCTTCCAGTAGTAAAACGGAAAGCCCGCGCCCGGCAGCATCCGCAGCAATACCAGCACCATTGATCCCTCCGCCGATAACAATTAAATCTTTGGTTTCCATTTTATCTACCTCAGCATGCTCGAAAGAGCTTTTTATGTTCGAATTCGAGCATTATTGTAGATGAAAACAAACAAACTAGCTAGTAATTAACCAAATAAAAACATTAACGCGTGATCTTAATAACATTATATCCACAATAATATAAAGGTTAATCCAGGCTGATAGGGTGAACTGTTATATAATTAGTACTACCATCAATAATGATGAGCATCACTTCAGGAGGTGCTATGAACAAATCTATGCTGATCGGTATCGGCCTTGGTATTGCTATCGCATCAGGTATTACCGCTATTGCTTCCGATGGCATGAGTCTCTTTTCTACTCAACCAAAGTATGCAGAAGTCGTTTCCGTTACTCCCGTTAAAGAAACCATTAAGACACCTCATAAAGAGTGTCAGGATGTCACTGTAACCCATAAAAAACCGGTGAAAGATCAACATCAAATTACAGGTTCAATTTTAGGTGCTGTTGCCGGTGGGGTACTTGGTCATCAATTTGGTGGGGGTCATGGCAAGCAGTTAGCAACTATCGCTGGCGCGGCAGCCGGTGGCTATACCGGTCATGAGGTTCAGGGGCATTTACAAAATACGGATACCTATACCACCACAGAAAAACGCTGTAAGACGGTACAGGATAGTTCAGAGAAGATTCTTGGCTACGATGTAGCTTACAAAGTGGGAGATAAATCAGGGAATATTCGTATGGATCACCAACCCGAAAAGCAGATCCCTCTGGATGATAAAGGACAGCTGATAGTCACGGCGCCAGTCACGCCGTCAAAATAGGGTTATAGCTTCAACAGGCCATCTAATATAGTGGCCTGTTGAATTATTAGCACCCAATCAACACAGCTCCAGCTTTACATCATACTGTTTAATGATGTTCATTACGCTGGCAGGTGGCTCTTCATCGGTGAACAGGTAGTCAATTAACCCCATGTTACCTAAATTAACCATTGCATTACGGCCAAACTTGGAATGATCGGTTACCAACATGACGCTACGGGAGTTTTCAATAATCGCTCGCTTGGTACGAACTTCATGATAGTCAAACTCCAGCAGGCTACCATCCATATCGATACCGCTGATACCCAAAATGCCATAATCCAGCCGAAACTGAGAGATAAAGTCCAATGTGGCTTCGCCAATAATACCGCCATCCCGGGAACGAACTTCTCCCCCGGCCAGAATCAAACGGAAATCAGGCTTGCTGGTTAACAGAGTAGCCACGTTCAGATTATTGGTGACAACCCGTAAATTTTTATGATTCAGCAATGCATGGGCCACCGCTTCCGGTGTGGTACCAATATCGATAAACAAGGTTGCCCCATCAGGAATATGGCTGGCAACACGCTCAGCGATACGGGCTTTTTCTTCCAGCCACATCACTTTACGATCGTGATAAGCTGCGTTGACTGCCGAACTTGAAGGTAGCGCGGCGCCACCGTGATGACGCTGGATTCTGTTTTGATCCGCCAGCTCGTTCAGATCGCGACGAATGGTCTGCGGGCTTACACCAAAATGTTCTACCAGCTCTTCAGTACTAACATAACCATGCTTACGCACTAAATCGATAATAGACTCATGTCGTTGAGTTTGTTTCACTTCGAGACCCTATACGCGTATATCCTTCGCGCCCTTTGTTATTGTTTATTAAGATCTTTGAGAAGATCGGGTATCCCACCATGCTAACGCCAGACCAACAACTAACCCACCCAAATGAGCTGTATTGGCTACAGACATACCAACCAAACCGAGAGCACCAAAATAGCCTATGACTACCCACACAACGGCAAAGGCCATTAGCGAACGCTGCAAAAAGATCCCCCTTTCTGGCGCTCGCTCACCTGATAGCCAACAATATCCTATCAGGGCATAAACCACTCCGGATAAGCCACCAAACATATGGCCACTAAATATTGCCTGCCCACAACCAGAAAGAATAGCGGACAACAAGGTAATTTCTAATAGTTTTCCTGTTCCCAGCCGCTTTTCCAGTGGGCCGCCTAAATACCACCACCACACCAGATTGAAAAGAATATGCATCAGAGAAAAATGTAAAAATGCATGAGTTACCCAGCGCCATAACTGAATATATTGGCTACTGTCTGCCGGATAGGCAAATATCTCCATTAATGCATCGTCACCAAACAGTTGCATCAACAGATAGACAATAACGCAGATGGCAATAACCGCAAAGGTTAAAGGCCCCGCCTGATTTCGTAGCGTAGCCAGCGAGTAAGCCCGGTGATAAGTAATATTGGCATCAGATCGCCCCGATTGCCAACTGGCAGCCAGATAGCGCGGATCGTTAGGGTTATGTAAAAACCGGTCTAATTCTTGATGGGCCAGCTGTTCAGATGACTCATCAACCAGCCATAGCTCTATTTGTTGTTGCTGGTAATGAATTTCGATGGTCACATTTAGCGTAGCCATGTAGTCAACAAAGGCATGCGCCATGCGGGGATTAGAAAGAACAATTAATCGAACCATCCAGACTCACTCTACCATTAACCAGAGAATATTATATTCAGCGTACCAAACCGATTGCCATAATAAACCGTGCCTGAAGCAATATGTTAACGCTTGCGTATGCATAATTTACCACAACATTCCCCACACCATCAGGGGATATATTAACAGGCCAGAACACTGACCAATAAATTTATAACGCAGAGAAGCCCACCGGTAGGCAAAGAGAAGATAAAGAGGGGATAAAATGGCTTAGCAACAGGCTACCCTGATAACGGTAGCCTGCCTGCTCATAACATCAGGAAGCAATCACCTGTTGTGGATAGTGACGAGCCCAGGACTCAAAACCACCTTCAATACTGTAAACCTGTTCAAAACCCTGATGAACCAGATACTGTGCAGCGCCACGGCTGCTAATACCGTGATAGCACATAACAAAAATTGGATGGCTGAATTCGGTTTCTTGCATAAAGCGATTCAGACTGGCATCCGTCAAGTGAATGGCCTCAGGGGCATGACCCGAGTGGAAACTTTGTGCATCACGAATATCGACCAGCGTCGCTTCACCCTGCTGTAAACGTAAAAAGGCATCACTCACACTGATAGTACTGAACTGTTCCATAATCTCGCTATACCATAGTAAAACACTCAACTATTATAACGAGGTTTTCTGATTATCGTCACCCTTTGACTGATAAAAAATATGATTTTTTATCTTCCTGATTTGTTCGAGCGCGCTGGATAAAAAGAGTGGAATCAGTGCAATAAAAAAGGTGGCCAAAAGCCACCTTTTTTCAATTTGCTGTCACCCCTAATCAGGCTTCAATTGCAACGCGAAGCTTTTTCATCGCGTTCTTTTCAAGCTGACGCACACGTTCGGCAGAAACACCGTAACGATCGGCCAGTTCCTGCAGAGTTGCCTTGGTCTCATCATTATTGAGCCAACGGGCACGAATAATATGCTGACTGCGCTCATCCAAACCGTTCAGAGCCATCGTCAGTTTATCCGCTGCGTCATTATCCCAGTTTTCGTCTTCAATGCTTTCAGCAAAGTCTGACGTTTTGTCTTCCAGGAACATCGCCGGTGCAACAACGCTGTTTTCATTCTCGTCATCAGGAGAGATATCAAAAGCCATGTCCTGAGCCGCCATACGGGATTCCATTTCAAGCACATCTTTACTTGAAACCCCTAATTCACGGGCAACCAGTTCCACTTCATCCTGATTAAACCAACCTAAACGCTGCTTAGACTTACGCAGGTTAAAGAACAACTTGCGCTGTGCCTTCGTGGTTGCAATTTTCACAATACGCCAGTTACGCAGAACGTATTCATGAATTTCCGCTTTAATCCAGTGAACCGCAAAGGAAACCAGGCGAACACCCACTTCCGGATTAAAACGGCGAACCGCTTTCATCAGACCAATGTTACCTTCCTGAATTAAATCAGCCTGAGGTAAGCCATAGCCTGAATAGTTACGAGCGACGTGAACAACGAAACGTAAATGGGACAGAATCAGCTTTTTAGCAGCTGCCAGATCGCCGTCGTAATGCAGCCGTTCAGCCAGTTCACGCTCTTCATCCGCTGTTAACATCGGATAGGTATTGGCAGCCCTGATATAGGCCTCCAAACTACCTTGGGGAACCAGGGCCAAAGTTTGCATTTCTTTAGTCATTCAAACCCTCTCATAGAGAAACTCATTATTGGTACTTTTGAACTGCATCGCGAAAGATCTATACGATCGATGCATAAAGGTCAACCAATTGCTTATTCGGTAATTAGACTGATATCTCAGTCATAAGTTCACAACCAGAGGAGAAAACTTTAACTCTATGGTTGATAACACAAAACCAAACACCGTACCTTCAACATGTTCAATTAATGAACCAAACGTCTTTTAGTATACCAAAAATTCACTACCTTGGTGTAAATTGGCGTAAATGTCTTACCGTTGCCAACCAGGCCGCAACCCAACCAATCATGGCGGCAATCACCAGTAATAACAGGCTTTCATCCCAACTTAATCCATTGATAATAAACAGAGTTCCGAATACTTTGGCCGTTTCTGCCACTGAGGCATCTAACGACCAGACCAGCGCCTGAGACATAATTAACGAAAGCACGGCGCCAAACAGCCCCAATAACATTCCACCATTCAAAAACGGTCGCAGAATAAATCCGTCAGTTGCACCAATCAGTTTCATAATGCTGATAGTATCCCGACGGCTGAAAATATTGAGCCGTACACTATTACCAATCACCAGAAACACCGCTACGATCATTAATATGGCAATGGTTCCGGATATATTCCCGACTAAATGCGTCAGGGCAGACAAGCGAGAGAACCAGCTATCATCGGTTTTCACCTCGGTGACACCTTGAATCTGGCCTATATTATCCCGCAGCTTAACCAGAGCATCGGAACCAAGAAAATCCGTTTTTGGAGACACAATCACCAGCGCCGGTAGCGGGTTATCGCTAAGCATATCCAGCGCAGAGCCAAACCCGGACCACTCACGGAATTCACTCAGCGCATTGTCTCGCGACACATAATTAATACTTCCGACGCCATCCAGCCCCTTAATTTGGGTACTAACATCATCGGCAGCTTTATCATTCAGTTTTTTATCCAGATATACCGTAATCTGCGGTGTTGGATACCATTGGGATGCAGCATAATTCACGTTCTTCCACACCAGATAGCACAAGCTGGGTAACGTAAGCGAAATAGCAATCACCATCACCGTCATAAAGGTTGCTAACGGCTGGCGCAGCATATCTACAAAGGTATTATTCCAGGCATAACGCCACTGTTCGCGCCATCCACCAGTACTACGAGTAGGTGTTTTAGCCGCTGGTTTCACTTTTTTAACCGATGTCTTACTCCCCCGCATAGCTATCTCCTCCACTCAGACGCCCATGACTCAGCGTTAATATTCGATAGGAGCGGCTGGAAATCAGTCCGGTATCGTGGGTCGCCATCAGTACTGTCACACCAGCGCGGTTAAACTCTTCAAACAGGCGAAGAATGCCGGCCGATAGTTCATCATCCAGATTTCCTGTTGGTTCATCAGCCAGTAACACGGCAGGTTTATTCACCACTGCACGAGCAATACCAACACGCTGTTGTTCACCACCGGAAAGCTGTATCGGGAAACATTTAGCCTTATCTAACAAACCAACTTTATCCAACGCGGCTGACGCACGACGGCGGATCTCTTCCGGACTACTGCCACAGATAATCAACGGAAGCGCGACATTGTCGTACACCGTGCGATCCGCCAGCAAGTTATGATCCTGAAATATCATGCCAATCTGGCGACGTAAGAAAGGCACCTCTGAAGACTTTAATCGGCTAACGTCATGCCCCGAAAACCAGATGTGCCCTGCACTTGGCCGTTCAATACCACAAATCAATTTGAGCAGCGTACTCTTCCCTGCGCCGGAATGACCGGTTAAAAAAGCCATTTCGGCCTGCTGCAGATGGAAATTCACTCCCTGTAACGCCTGTTGTCCGCCTAAATAGGCTTTGCTGACCTGCTCAAAACGAATCATCGTTTTAATCCTCTCGGGCGAAAAGCGCCTCTATAAAATCATTGGCCTGGAAAGGCCGTAAATCTTCAATACCTTCCCCTACGCCGATATAGCGAATAGGAATACCAAATTGGTCAGCCACTGAGAAAATCACGCCCCCTTTCGCCGTTCCATCCAGCTTAGTCAGGGTAATACCGGTTAAACCAATAGCTTCATCAAACAGTTTTGTCTGGCTAATGGCATTCTGACCGGTGCTGGCATCAATAGTCAGCATAATTTCGTGAGGGGCATTTTCATCCAGCTTTTTCATCACCCGCACAATTTTTTTCAACTCTTCCATCAGGTGAGATTTATTTTGCAGGCGACCAGCGGTATCAGCGATCAATACATCCACCCCTCGTGACTGCGCAGCCTGAATGGCATCAAAAATCACCGATGCGGAATCTGCACCCGTATGTTGTGCCACAACCGGAATCTTATTGCGGGTGCCCCATACCTGAAGCTGCTCAACAGCGGCGGCACGGAAAGTATCGCCTGCGGCCAGCATCACGGATTTACCCTGATCCTGGAACTGGCGGGCTAACTTACCAATAGTGGTCGTTTTTCCGACACCATTCACACCTACCATCAGAATGACAAATGGCTTATGGGCCGTAACGTCCAGCGGTTGCTCAACGTTTTTCAGGATATCGGCCATTTCCTCTTTCAGCTTACCGTACAGCGCTTCGGCATCTTTCAGATCGCGATGGCTGGCATGCTCAGTCAGAGAATTGATAATTTTACTGGTGGTAGTAACACCCACATCGGCAATCAGCAGTTGCTCTTCCAGCTCTTCGAACAGTTCATCATCAATGCGTTTACCGCGGAACAGACTGATAAAGCCGGAACCCAGGTTTTGTTTAGTTTTTAACAGACTACGTTTCAGACGGGCGAAAAAGCCCTCTTTGGTTGGCCTTTCCTGCTCTTGCTGAAGTTGTTCTTCCTCTTCCAACTGCTCCAGAATCTGTTCCGGGTCTTCACTATCGATTCGGTCGGATTCTGCCAGTAGCGCCTGTTCAATTTCTTCATCTAACTCGGCGTGAGAAAGCTCTGGTTCATCGACAATGTCGGTATCTTCAAACTCTTCTGCCGTATTAGCCCTGTGTGCTTGTTCGACTTCATCATCTGTTGCGGTGAATGGTACTTCACTGACAGATTCATCAGTGACCTGAAACTGTTCTTCCTGAGGCTCCACTAGAGGGGTCAGCGCATCATCATAAACCAGTGGTTTTGCATCAGACTCTGCGGTTTGCGACAGATCCAGATCCGGCGTCACCTCTGAAGAGGACGCCTGCTTCAGTTCATCACTATAGTTAATTTCATCAGTTGTAATAGATGAATCATCGGATGGGTTAGCGGCATCCACGTTTTGTGGATCATGTTGTTCTGTATCTTGTTGTAATTCATCATCCTGCTTAGACTCTTCTTCAGAACGATTAAAGCCTAACCAGGAAAATAAACCGCGCTTTTTATCTTTTGCCATGTTGTAAAAACAACCTCCACCCTAGTATTACGCATGCTGCAATTAAATTAAGTTTAACACTCATCAGGTAACGATAGATATCAATTCACTATCCGATTTACCCGTGGTTGCAATAGCGATGCATTTTAACATTCCATCAGACAAAATCATGCAATCCTCAAATCGGATTATTCGGTCACTACCTGACGTTACCCTTTAATTAATTTTCTACGCCAAATACGCAAACCAAATACATTGATATACAGCCCCGCCATAATCAGCAATGCCCCCATGAGCTGTAATAAAGTGAGGGTTTCCCCCAGAAATAGCGCGGAACTTGTCATTCCCACGACAGGTACCAGAAGAGAGAGAGGCGCCACTCGCCAGGTTTCATAGCGGCCAAGCAACGCACCCCAGATACCATAACCGATAATCGTCGCCACAAATGCCAGATAGACCAGTGATAAAATAGTGATGATATCAATCTCAATCAGGCTTTGTAGCATCAGCGGAGGCCCCTCAAACAGTGCCGACGCCAGAAAAAAGGGAATAATCGGGATCAGCGCACTCCACACCACCAGTGACATCACCGCAGGTCTATCATCAAGTTGCATAATCAATTTATTAAAAATATTGCCGCTGGCCCAACAGAAAGCGGCTGCCAGCGTTAGCATAAACCCCAACATGGTCACGTTCTGACCATTGAGACTGGCTTCCACCAGCACCAGTACACCTACCACCGCCAGAGCAATACCGGCAAACTGCTTAGCCTGCAGACGTTCACTAAATACTGATGCGGCTATGATAATGGTGAAAAATGCCTGAGATTGCAGCACTAATGATGCCAGACCAGCAGGCATACCAAACTTGATAGCGCTAAACAGGAAGGCGAATTGACCGAAGCTAATAGTTATTCCATAACCCAGCAGTAATCGGAACGGTATTTTGGGGCGTGCAACAAATAGCAATGCAGGAAAGGCCACCAGCATAAAACGTAACCCTGCCAGCAAGAGCGGTGGCATATTGTGGAGACCCATCTTAATCACCACAAAGTTAAAACCCCACACTATCACCACCAACAGCGCCAGCAGTCCATCTTTGCGTGTCATACCCTTCCCCATGCACTATTCTATTTGAATAAAAGAAACCACGTTAACCAAAAAGTCTCCGGCAGGAAAGGGCATTCATCAATATGAGAAGTGAAAAGCACAGTATGATATGCAACTTGCTATACAACTTTGTCAGCGCGTGATATCTCTGACGCATTCATAAAACAGACAATAAGCGATATGCCCGGCAGGAAAATGTTCTCAACCACCACGCGGTCAACCGTTGCATTATTAGCATCATCATTGCTTTTAACCATTGGTCGTGGCGCGACGCTACCGTTTATGACCATCTATCTGACACGGCGTTTCGCGATGTCCGTTGATGAAATTGGTTTGGCAATGACCATTGCACTAACGGTTGGCGTAGTATTCAGTCTGGGATTCGGTATTCTGGCCGATAAGTTTGATAAAAAGAACTATATGCTGTTGTCTATCCTGGCGTTTATCGGTGGATTTATTGCTATTCCACTGGTTGACCAAGTGGGTCTGGTAGTCTTTTACTTCGCACTGATTAATTGCGCCTACTCGGTTTTTTCTACCGTGTTAAAAGCCTATTTTTCTGACGTACTTGGGCCCGGTGAAAAAGCCAAAATCTTTTCGCTCAACTATACCTTTTTGAATATCGGTTGGACCGTTGGCCCACCGTTAGGCACCCTGCTGGTGATGTACAGTATCAATATGCCGTTTTGGCTGGCAGCTTGCTGTGCAGCATTCCCGCTGTTTTTTATACAACGATATGTGGAGCGAGTTCATATGGATATGAGCTCAGAAAACAGCGTTACCTGGTCTCCTTCAGTATTACTGCGCGACAGAGCACTGCTTTGGTTTACGCTTTCAGGAATACTGGCAGCATTCGTCAGCCGCTCCTTCGCTTCCTGCATTTCTCAATACGTTTTAGTGGTTGCTGACGGCGACTTTGCCGAGAAAGTGGTGGCCGTGGTACTGCCGGTAAACGCTGTGGTAGTGGTCACTTTACAATATATGATAGGCCGACGGATCTCCGAATCTAACATTCGCCCCTTAATGACTATCGGTACGCTTTGCTTTGTTCTTGGCCTGGTGGGCTTTATATACTCTGGTAATAATCTACTTTTCTGGGGGCTTGCAGCGGCGGTCTTTACCTTCGGCGAACTGATTTATGCTCCGGGAGAATATATGTTGGTCGACAACATCGCCCCACCGGGAATGAAAGCCAGCTATTTTTCTGCTCAGGCTCTGGCGTGGTTGGGGGCCGCTGGCAACCGGCGTCATTCTCACTACCCTGCCACACTGGTCGTTATTCATTATCCTGAGCGCAGGAATTGTACTGGCCTGGCTGGCAATGCTGCGAGGAATGCAGGTAAAACCGAAGAGTCGTGCATAACAGAACCCTGCTCTGTGTATCTCCTGTATAAAACAGGAGAGAAATAATGTGCATTTCTAAATATCACAGGCTATCGCTATAATAGCCACAGAATAATCCGTTACCGTTAGCCAATAGCAGAGCGTATGAGTAAGAAACCACAGCCACAGAAAACCGGACAAATACGAATCATCGGAGGTCAATGGCGAGGCAGAAAATTGCCTGTGCCTGATAGTCCCGGATTACGCCCTACTACCGATCGGGTTCGTGAAACGCTGTTTAACTGGCTGGCTCCGGTATTGAATGAAGCCCGATGCCTTGACTGTTTTGCTGGCAGTGGCGCACTGGGATTTGAAGCGCTGTCCCGCTATGCCGGGAAAACAGTGCTGCTGGAATCGGAAAGATCGATCGCCCAACAGCTACAACAAAACCTGCAACGACTGAATTCCGATAAAGGTCAGGTGGTTCACACCAATGCTCTTCAGTGGCTGGCTCAGGCCGGTACGCCATTTGACGTGGTATTTCTCGATCCGCCATTTCGCCGTAATTTACTAACTGAAACCTTCACGCTGCTGGAACAACAGGGCTGGCTGGCTGACGAAGCCTGGATTTATGTAGAGGCTGAAACTGAACATGCGGTGAGCGATGCTCCGGCTAACTGGCATTTGCATCGTGAAAAAACCGCCGGGCAGGTGGCTTATCGGTTGTATGTTCGACGCGCGTCCTCCCTCAATGAAACCGCAGGAAATGAAGAATGATTAAACAACTATTTATCAATCTGGGACGCCTGCTAATGCTTGGGGTATGGGGAATTCTGTTGTTAAATCTGTTTCATCCTTTCCCTAGCCCGCTAAAATACTTTATGCACGTGGCAATGGTATTTATGTTCTTTATGCACGGTTTACAGCTAATGATGCTGAAATCGACACTGCCTAAAGATGGGCCAAAACTCACGGGCTGGCAGGAATTCACTATTTTCGTATTTGGCGTATTTGAATTGCTGGCGTGGCAACAGAAGAACAACAATAAATAGTTTCTGGTGCCATCTGTTGTCCTCAGCCTTTTCTGTCAGGGAAGTAGGGAAATGTCATCACGTTATTACCCAGTTCAGAAATGCGCGCGCTCCCCTGAGTGAGCACCGAGTCGATGCGGATCACCGCGTGCATTGGAATATAACTGCGGGTCACACCGCTGAATTCCGTTTTTAACTTCTCTTCGCTGGGATCGACCAGCAGTGAACTCTGACTATCAAAAACAAAATCGCCAATCTCAATAAAGCCAAAAATCGCACTTTGATTCAGTTCACGAACGTAAATCTGATAGTTTTTACCGTTATTCATAAACTGAATCCGGTACAGTGGCTGCTCATTATTATTCATAGACTCATTGATCTCCCGAACAATCGTTAGACTACCTGAAAAGGCATTAACGATCGTGAGGTAACGTTTATCGACTACAATAAAAAGTGCTCTGTTCTTTTCAGTGACATAACAGACTGAAAGCTAACATAACCTAAAAAAGAATGCGACCAGTGCATTCTGGCAGAGGAAAAACTGAAGGATAAGCGATGAGTTGACCATTTTTAGCAGTAATCTTTTCCGGCTGGATCTACATTGATGCCGCTTACCGCGGACCAGCATGGCAACGCTGGGTGTTCAAACCTGTCACTATGTTGCTGATGCTCCTCTGGGCCTGGCAGGCGCCGGAAATAACCACCTTCAGCTATCTGATTCTGTTTGGCCTGTTGGCCAGCCTAATCGCTGATATCATTCAAATGTTTCCACAAGACAGAATGCTCTACACCATAGGAGCACTGTTTATCTCCCACCTGCTGTATACCCTCTATTTTGTTAATCCATTAACGCTGAGTTTTTACTGGCCGCTGATGGTGATTCTACTGGTGGTTGGCGTGGCGATGGCTTTGTTACTGTGGAACCGGCTGGAGGATATGTGCTGGCCTGTGGTGACGTATCTGTTTATCACACTACTGATGGTTTGGGCCGCGGCTGAAGGCTACATCACTCAAACGAATGATATGAGTTTTAGCCAGCTTATCGGCAGCATATTACTACTGATAGCCAGTACTATTTGGTTAACCGACCGCTACCGCACGCCTTTTAGAGCAGCTAACGCCGTTATTGCTGTTTGCTATTTCCTGGGACATTTTATGGTGGTGCGCGCCCTGCATATCTGATCCAGTCAGATATGCAAGAGAGAAGAGAAGCTATTCATTTCCCTTACGAATCAGATAGCGATATGGCAGCTCATCAGTAGACGATTCCAGCAGCTCATGGTCCATAAACCGACAAAAACCGGGAATATCGCGCGTGGTGGCAGGATCGTCAGCAACAATCAGCAGCGTTTGACCAGCATCCATATGACGAACGGCTTTACGCACCATCATCACAGGTTCAGGACAACGCAGCCCTAACGCATCAAGGGTTTTATCCGGATTGGCAAATAAATCAGTCATTAAGCTCTCAAGTCACTTTATCAATACATCTAATAACCCCGCTAGTTTAATACGATAAACCCCCGGTGCAAATCCACTGAGTAAAAATCTATTACGTTAGGGGGTAAATACCACGAATAATGACGCTATTAAGAGGAACATTTAACAAAACTAATCGTCCGGAGAGGCTGCCATTGGCGGTCATAGCAGCGTTAACTACCAGACAAACAGGCAACAGTGCTAGCGCGGGCCCACAGGATGCCCCCGTATGGAATACAAACAGTCTTCCGGTCGGGCACAACATCAATATAAGCACCTGAGATTCTACGACCGAAACATCCTCTTTAGCCGATTTAGACGAGTTTTATCCACATCGCCCATTGCATTCCCCACTCAACTGAGTATCATCTCCACCTCGCAATAAACTGCGTATAATTTATTCACTATTTTATTTAATGCATAGGTTGGGTTCCCTCACCCCAACAGAGTGTTGATACTCATTTAAAAAGGCTAATATCATGTTTGATTTTTCTCCGCAGCAGCGGCTAAAAGCGCTGTTATGGCTATCGTTCTTCCATATTCTGATCATTGCCTCCAGCAATTACCTGGTTCAATTACCGATTAATATTTTCGGTTTTCATACCACCTGGGGCGCATTTACTTTCCCGTTTATCTTTCTGACCACCGACCTTACCGTTCGGGTATTTGGCGCGCCATTAGCTCGCAAGATTATTCTGGTGGTTATGATACCGGCACTGGCCATCTCCTATCTGCTATCTACCCTATTCTATGACGGGGCGTGGCAGGGTTATCAGGCGATTTACAGCTTTAATCTGGTGGTTGCCAGAATAGCCATCGCCAGCTTTATGGCCTACGTGCTGGGACAGATTCTGGATATCTATGTATTTAACCGTCTGCGTCAGTTAAAAACCTGGTGGATCGCTCCCAGCGTGTCTGCGGTTTTCGGTAATTTGAGCGATACCATCGCCTTCTTCTCCATTGCATTTTATAAAAGCAGCAACGCCTTTATGGCAGAAAACTGGGTGGAAATTGCGCTGGTAGATTACGCCTTTAAACTGATCATCTGTGCCCTGTTCTTCCTGCCAATGTATGGCATTCTTTTGAATGTACTACTAAAGCGATTAGTTCAGATAAATTCCCCACAACAACTTCAGCACAGTTAAGTGCAGGATAAAATTTGGCGGAAAAGCGGCAGAAATGATATTTTTATATCCTGTTAACTGAATCCGCGAAAGCATTAGCTTATCAATGTTAAGGAAGTACCATGCAAAAGTTAGTCAAAATTGTAGGAGTCTGCTTGTTTGCCGCCAGCCTGATGGCCTGTGACGGCAGTAAAGACCAACCGGTGGCAACCGGAAGTGGTACTTCAGCAGAGCAATCCGACCAAACCAGCGTATTAGGCGGTAAAGTCAGCTTCACCGTTCCGGATGGCCTACAGGATCAGAGCGGTAAGAGTGCCACTCAGGCGACCAATATGGCGGTATATGCAGATAACGCTGCCCAGAAAATGCTGATTGTTATCAGTAGTTCAATGCCGGATGACACCCTGGAAAATCTGATTACTCGCATGGAAGCGCAGCAAAAAATGCGCGATGCCGAACTGGTCATCATTAAAAAAGAAGAAGTGACCGCCGATGGTCAAAAGCTTCAACGTCTTGATACCGCTATTCGTATCGACGGTAAGAAAAACTACTCATCCACACTGCTGGGTCAGATCGATAAGCAATTGCTGACTATGCAGCTTACCTATCCAATCGAGCAACAAGAAGAGGCTGAGAAAGCCATTAATCAGTTCATCAGCTCACTGAAAATCAAACCGTAATATTGCCAGTTACCGCGCAATAAAAAAGGGGCACGCCATAGGCTGCCCCTGATAACAACGCCATCCCTACAATGTCCTGTTATCTAATACCACTATTATAATCTTCGTTTATTCTGCTAATGCCTGAGCCAGTAAGGTTATTGGGTGTTCACACTTCTTACTGGTGGACATCTCAATTTGCCACTTACAGGTTTCACAATCTGACACCACAAAATCAACGCCGCTCTCCTCAATCTGACGGAACAACGACGCACCTATCCCTTGTGATGTTTCATAGTTCTCTTTCTTAAAACCATAAGTCCCGGCAATACCACAACACTGAGATTCCAGCACAATTAACTCAACGCCAGGAATACGTTCCAGCAACGCCAGGGTATATGCCGTCCATCCCATTTTCTCCATATGGCATGGGGTATGATAAGCAATACGTATCGGAGTATGTTTTAACTTAAGCTCTCGCCCTTCGGACAGCAGGCGATAGAGATGACGAGTTGCCAATTCAACCTGTTCACGCACCGGTGAAGTATCAACCCCCAGCAAATGCGGGTACTCATCCCGTAAAGTGAAGGTACAGGTAGACGATGTTGCTACCACAGGAATGCCTTTACCGATGACGGCATCAACTAACGACTCAGCATTGACCTTAGCCTGCTTTTTCGCCTGATCGATAAACCCGTTGGCGATCAGCGGAACACCGCAGCACTTTTCTCTTTTCAGTAATTGCACGCCAATACCCATGGCGTTAAACACCCGCACCAGATCTTTACCCAACTGCGGATGGTTATAATTAACGAAACAGCCATGGAAAAAGGCAATCTGCTCATCAAATTTTTGCTGCTCTGCCGCCTGTTTGCGATACCAGTGGCGGAAAGTACCAAAAGAGTACTTCGGTAGCTGACGACGATGGTCAATTTTCAGTGCGCTATCCAGCAATTGCTTAACCGGTTTCAACCCCACAGTGGCATTGACGATAGGCGCAAATGGAGTAGAAAGGGTACCCATTAAATCGGTATTACTGAGGATGGCATCACGCAGCTTGAACTTAGGCTTGCTGTAGTTAATACGCGCACGCTGAATAATATCGCCAATCTTCACATCTGACGGACAGGCGACTTCGCAGCGTTTACAGTTGGTACAGTATTTCAGGGCTTCATCAAACAGTGATGGGTCTTTTAAGCGTAAGCGCTCACCGTCAGGCCCCGCCTGTTTTGGGCCTGGATAGTTGGGGTTAACTTTTGCCACCGGACAATAGGTAGTACAGGCGGTACATTTAATACAGTTCTCAAAACTGTTATCCGTTGTCAGGCTCATGCTTCCACCTCCGACAGGGCAAGGATCTGTTCTGCGGCATATTGTGCAGTCACCAGAGAAACGCCGGCGCCACAGCCTTGTGATATCGGGTCATAGCCACCCAATACCGCACCAATGATATAGAGATTATTTAATGGCTGACCCGCCACCGTACCGCGCAGTTGGCTATCGGTTTTAACCCCAAAGCGCAAATAGGGTTGAGCAGAGAACATGCTTTCCTGCGTCCAGTCAGCGCGTTGTGCTGCATCATGGACATCCAGGCCAAACACCGGCTCATAAATCCGATCAAACTCAGCAATTAAACCATTACTAAAGAAACTACCGCTGGCTAAGACCACCTGCCGGGCGACTACCGGAATATCGGTATGGTTACGGGTATAAATACGCGTGACATGTTGCCCTTCGGTTTCAGCTCGCAACACCGCATCACCCGGCATAAACTGACCGCCCAATTGTTGGAAACGACGGCGTAACGCCATATGCATACGCATACCTAATAGGGATGGCGGCAATGTTGGCACCAGCATAACCGGCTTACCAACTCTCTGGCGTAACAGAGTAACTGCATCCGGATTTTCCAGGCCAATACAGGCTGGCAGAATCAGCGCTTCCACATCGCCCGATAAACGAATCAGCTCTTCCGCCAGTAATTCGGTGTTTTCCGGCAAATCAAGCACCCTGGCTATATTGATCGCCCAGAACTCACTGGGGTTGTTACGCAAACGATCCAGCGCGGGAACATGCAGATAATCAGTAATAACGTCAATGCCTTTATCGCTCAGAGACCCTGCTGCCAGTTGAGGCTGGAAGTCGAGGAACCCCTCAATACCTACAATGGCGATCTTCTTCCACGGCAGTGGCTGTTCCAGCTCGGCAACCGGTACTTCTGTTGGACTTAACCAAGTGGCCCGTAACGTACCTAACGGGGTAACACGCAGGTGATTTTGCTCGATATCACCGTGAAAGCGTAATCCACAATCCGTAAGTAAACGTCGCGCCTCTACCGCCATTCTGCTGACGCATTCCCCACCTAATAAAGAATAAGGGTGCTCCGGAGATAACGCTGCCAGCTCTGCCAATGGATGGTTAATTGTTGAACCATCTTCCCGATAACTGAGAAAATCCAAAGAACCCGAAGAGAAATGCAACGCACTCTGTCCTGCACTGATAATCGCACAGCGCTTGCCCTGTTCCGCCAGCCGGATACCGCAAGTTAGTCCAGCCAGACCGCCACCAATAATTGCCACATCAAATTTCATCATTCTTCTCCACCCCGGACGGAGCGTCTAAACCGCACAGCCCCATATAAACCCAGTTGGTAAACTCGCTTTCCCGTAGCGCATCTCCCCATGCAATAGGCCTGACACCTTTCCACCGTTCGTTCAGGAAAGTTGATAGTTGCGTCAATGACTGTTGTGGAGAAGAGACTTTAAAACGGTTCAACAAACCCGCGGCCCGGCAAGCGCACAGCTCACCCTGGCAGGTGCCCATTCCCACACGAGTACGGCGGCGCAGGTCGATCAGATTGTTTACCGTTAATGAATCCACCGCATAACGTACCTCTCCCGCCGTCACCGCTTCACATTCGCACACCAGACTATTATCTAAACGACCGTTGGCGATAAGTTGAGTCGCTCTATCCCCATGACGATAAACCGCAGATCCACGAATGGTTGATGGTAAAGAGATCACTTTGCGCAGCGTTTCTTCAGCAGAATGACGGGAACCCGGCAACGCCTCTTCAGCAGTGGTACATTTAGCGTTATGCCCTAATTTTTCACAGACCTTATCCGTTGCCCATTCAGCCATCAGACGATAAGTCATCAGCTTACCGCCGGTAATAGTAATAAAGCCTTCCATACCGTCGCGTACCGCATGGTCTAGCAGAACAATACCGCGGCTGACGTTGCGACCTGAAGGGTCATCGTCACTGGCAACCAATGGACGAACACCAGCATACGCTCGTAAAATGCGCGTTTGAGCCATTTTAGGGGAGAGTTTGGTGCCTTCGCGAATCAGAACGTCCACCTCTTCAGGGGTGACTATCATGTTATCTATCTGGTCGTAAGGAATGCGGGTTGAAGTCGTACCAATTAACGAGATGGTATCACCCGGCACCAGAATATCGGCATCGGCAGGCTTGCGGCAGCGGTTAATCACCATATTGTTAATGCGGTGCCCCATAATCAATAAGGCACCTTTCGCCGGGAACATGCGTACACGCAGATCGGCATATTCCGCAATATTTTGCCCCCAGATGCCACCCGCATTTACCACAATCGACGCATAAAGTTCTTTGGTCTCTTTTTTGTAGTGGTCAAATACTTTCACCCCGGTCACTCGCTCATTATGGCGAATCAATCCGATCACTTCATGATAAGTCAAAACTTGTGCGCCATGTTCCCGCGCATCCAGCATGTTGGCAGCCGTTAAGCGAAAAGGGTCAACGGTGCCATCCGGTACCCGTACCGCACCCAACATAGTTGGGTTGGCGGAAGGTTCCAGCCTTAGCGCTTCTTTTGGATCCAGCGCCTGAGCATTAATTCCTGCCCGCTGACAGGCTTCAATAAAGGTAGACTGAAAGGCAATATCATCTTCCGGCAACGTCAAAAACAGACCATCCGTTGGCTCCACACAGTGGCGGGCAATGCGTTTGAGGATCATATTCTCTTCAATACACTCACGGGCCGATTCCGCATCGGTTACCGCATACCGGGCTCCACTATGTAACAAACCATGGTTACGCCCTGTCGCACCAGTAGCAATATCATGGCGCTCCAACAAAATAGTTCGCAATCCACGACGAGCACAGTCACGGGCAATACCCGCACCTGTTGCGCCACCACCAATAATGATGACATCCATCTCTGCTGGGGAAAAATCGCTCATCATTAATTACTCCCGATCCTGTATTGCTTATATAAAGAAATTCTCATACTGCTATTTAGGCACAGCCTCAAACAAAATTGTTTGATAAGGAGCAAATTCGAACATAAATAAAAGCAAAAACGCTCATAAAAGAACATTTATGTGATAACAGTCACAACAAAATCAGAAAATAAACACAAAGCGTGTTAAAAAAATGATACATTTCGCGCCGAAAAATACATAAATCATATAAGTCGTGTTGCATCACATATCATTTGAAAATAAATGAGTAATATAGTGAGCGATAAAGAAAATGATGTGGGCATATAAATCATGACCCACCCTAATAACAATACTCATACGACCATTACAGAGATGAATCATCGCCAGTGGAGGCACTATGTTAAGTATGTTTAAACCCGCGCAACATATTGCGCGCTTACCAAAGGATCAAATAGATCCAACCTACCGCAAGTTGCGGTGGCAGATCTTTATGGGAATATTTTTTGGTTACGCAGCCTACTATTTAGTCCGTAAAAACTTTGCTCTGGCTATGCCTTACTTAGTTGAACAAGGCTTTAGCCGCGGAGATCTGGGTTTCGCCCTTTCCGGTATCTCTATTGCTTACGGATTCTCCAAATTTATTATGGGTTCCGTTTCTGACCGTTCAAACCCACGGGTATTCTTACCTGCCGGTTTGATACTGGCTTCATTAGTGATGCTGATTATGGGCTTCGTTCCATGGGCAACCTCCAGCATCATGGTCATGTTCGTTTTACTGTTCGTCTGTGGTTGGTTCCAGGGTATGGGTTGGCCTCCATGCGGCCGTACTATGGTTCACTGGTGGTCACAAAAAGAACGTGGCGGTATCGTTTCAATCTGGAACTGTGCGCATAACGTGGGTGGTGGTATTCCTCCTCTGTTATTCCTGTTAGGTATGGCATGGTTTAACGACTGGAAAGCCGCATTCTATATGCCTGCGATGGCAGCCATTGTGATTGCTATTATTGCTTTTGCTCTGATGCGTGATACTCCGCAATCTTGTGGTTTACCACCGATCGAAGAGTACAAAAATGACTACCCACCTGACTATTCTCACGAAGCAGAAGAAGAACTGACTGCAAAAGAGATCTTCATGCAGTATGTGTTCCCTAACAAACTGTTGTGGTATATCGCTATTGCTAACGTTTTCGTTTACTTACTGCGTTACGGCATTCTGGACTGGTCACCAACTTACCTGAAAGAAGTGAAACACTTTGCGCTGGATAAATCATCCTGGGCTTACTTCTTCTATGAATATGCGGGTATTCCGGGCACCTTACTGTGCGGCTGGATGTCAGATAAGGTCTTCAAAGGTAATCGTGGTGCAACCGGCGTATTCTTCATGGTGCTGGTCACTATCGCCACTGTGGTTTACTGGATGAACCCTCCGGGCAACCCAGGCATCGACATGGCTTGTATGACTGTTATCGGCTTCCTGATCTATGGTCCGGTGATGTTAATCGGTCTGCACGCTCTGGAATTAGCACCGAAGAAAGCGGCAGGTACCGCAGCGGGCTTTACCGGTCTGTTCGGCTATCTGGGTGGTTCTGTAGCGGCCAGCGCCATTGTTGGTTACACCGTTGACTTCTTCGGTTGGGACGGTGGCTTTATGGTGATGATCGGCGGTAGCTGCCTGGCAGTTGTGCTGCTGGTATTAACCATGATCAGTGAAAACAAACATAAAGCTGAAATGCTGGCTAAACAAGCAGCAGAATAATTATTAGTTAAATACTGTCGTCGAAACAAATTGTCGGCAGCTCAAAATAATACCCGCGGAAGTCACAAAGATGTCATGTTCCGCGGGTATCATCGCCCGCAGTTATCCAACTGATACACAATAAGAAAGATAAGACACACTCTGAAAAACGCACCGCACCCGCAGTGGGGTTTCCAGACGCTCTTCCCCTCTGCGTACGTTATTACCTACACCAAAAGATGGAGAAGGAAACTTATGAAAATAGGTTTTAAAACGCTACTCACGGGTATTGTACTCAGCATGTCTATGGCTTCTGTCGCTGATGCTGCCACCGCTAAAAATGACAAAATCGTTATTGCTCACCGCGGAGCCAGTGGTTATCTGCCAGAACACACGCTACCTTCCAAAGCGATGGCCTATCAGCAAGGTGCTGACTTTCTTGAACAAGACCTGGTGATGACCAAAGACGATCGTCTGGTAGTGCTGCATGACCACTATCTGGATCGAGTGACTGATGTTGCTGAGCGCTTCCCTGACCGGGCACGTAAAGATGGCCGCTATTACGCCATCGACTTCACTCTGGATGAAATCAAATCATTAAAGTTCACCGAAGGGTTTGATATTAAAGACGGAAAAAAAGTGCAGTCTTACCCGGGCCGCTTCCCAATGGGCAAATCTGACTTCCGCATTCATACCTTTGAGGAAGAGATTGAGTTTATTCAGGGTCTGAATCATTCAACCGGAAAAAACATTGGTATCTATCCGGAAATTAAAGCGCCATGGTTCCACCGCAGCGAAGGCAAAGATATCTCAGTGAAAACGCTGGAGGTGCTGAAAAAGTATGGTTACAGCCAAAAAAGCGATAACGTTTATCTGCAATGTTTTGATTTTAATGAACTCAAACGTATTAAGACCGAGTTAATGCCAAAAGCCGGCGTTGACCTGAAACTAGTCCAGCTTATCGCTTTCACCGACTGGGAAGAGACTTTTGAGCCAAACGCCGAAGGTAAACTGGTTAACTATAGCTATGACTGGATGTTCAAACCGGGCGGAATGCAAGAAATCGCTAAATACGCCGATGGTATTGGCCCACAGTATCCGATGTTGCTGGATGTAGAAGCCTCTAAGCCTGAGCATGTGAAGCTGTCTGCTATGGCAAAAGAAGCTCACGACAGCGGCATGGTGATCCACCCTTACACCCTGCGTGCCGATGCCTTACCTAAATATGCTACCAGTATGAATCAACTGCTGGACGTGATGTACAACCAGGCAAAAGTGGAAGGTTTATTCACCGACTTCCCGGATATGGCAGTACAGTTCCTGCAAAAAGAGGGACAGCATAAGTAATTACCGTGGGGCATAGTCGCTTTGAGCTGTGCCTCATTGGTTATCTCATTACTGATATTTGTTTATCCACGATCGTTTAACCGCCACGCACACTGGCGTGGCATATTTCATCAGATAATTGCGGAAACCAGTATATGAAACATCAATACCTTGCTTTGAGCCTCGCGCTTACCACGTTCTCATTTCCTGCTTTGGCAGCAACGAACCTTTGCGACTCCAGCTATCGTGATGCGATTCCTAAATATGAATATCAACTCAAAAAAACCTTTGAAGTGGATGGGCGTCAGGGCATCACTACCGACGGTAAGTTTTACTATGTTTCTGGCAGTACCACTCTGTCGAAATACGACTTGCAGGGCAATCTGATCAGCACCAATAAAACACCGTTCGACGGCTATAAGATTCCAGCCAACCATATTGGTGATATTGATGTGTACAACAATGAAATCTATGTTTCTTCTGAATGGTTTATGGATGGCGTCGGTAAAGATATTCAAATCGCAGTGCATGATGCAGATACACTAAAGCTAAAGAGAACCTTCCCATTCAATCCTGATTCGGGCCAACAGGAAGTTTCCGCCATCACCGTTGATAAAGTGAATAACAGCATTTGGATGGCATCCTGGGTTGGGGAAGAAAGCGGTCGTTATCTGTATGAATACGACCTTGCCAACGGCCAGTACAAACGAAAAGTACACTTACAGCCAGTACCTCAATGGATTCAGGGAATTGTTGCTTATCAGGGAGATATTTACCTGACCGCTGATGATGGTACCGCCGATGACAAAGAGGTCGATAACCTTTACCGGGTTAAAATTGACGGCAATAAGAGCAATGCACCGGTAGTGTTGGAAAGAGCCTTCTCCGATTTTAAAGACTATGGTGAAATTGAAGGCGTCGCCATTAATCCACAAACTCATGAACTGCTGGTGCATTCCAACCGGGGCAAACAAATTGTCCTTGGTATGCCAAAAGGCTTTTATCCGGGGTATGACCGGGAAATCAGTGAAGTTTATGTCTACGGTATGGAGCCGGTTCGCAAAACTAAATAGGCTGACAAAAACAGCCCGACCAGCACAAGTGCTGGTCGGAATTTAACAAATTACACGTCGAAGCGATTATAAATACAGTTTACGCAAATAGTGCATCACTGCATCATCCACATTACTACCAATCACTTCCAGTTGAGGCAGTGTCTGCTTTAAGCGCGGAGAAGCATTTTTCATAATGCAGCCTTTGCCTGCCATCGACAGCATCTCTTTATCATTCATGCCGTCACCAAAGGTAATACAGTCTTTTAGCTCATAACCGAGAATGCCGGAAACGTCCTGCAACGCATGGCCTTTCGACACACCAGCACCCATGATTTCCAGACAGTAATCCAGAGAGAAGCTGGCATTAACCTGACCGTGCCAACGGCGGTTAATCTTCTCTTCCAGACGCAGTAATGTCTCATGATTGGTACAGGTATAAAAAACTTTGCATATACCGTCAGTGGCCATCGAGTTTGGTTCAAACAGTTGATAGCTAAAGTCTGACTCTTTATGGAAGTTTTTCAGATCTTCACTTTCACGATTGGTTAGCCAGTCATCGTTACGATAAACGTGAGTTTCAATATCCGCACTGTCATTTACAATACGGAAAAGTTCATAGGCTATCTCTTCATCCAGATTATGGCTGAAAAGCAGTTCGCCCTGGCCATTATGCACTCGGGCACCATTGGACGTGATCATGTAGGAATCGATCCCCAACCCATCACGAATTTGTCCAACATCTACGTGATGGCGACCGGTAGCAAAAATAAAATTCACACCATGTTGAGAAATTAGCTTCAGTGTCTCTTTAGCGAAGGGGGACAACGTGTGATCTGATTGCAGTAAAGTACCATCCAGATCCGATGCAACGATTTGATACATATAGAATGACTAGCCTCTGACTAAAAAATTATATTTACTGGTTTGAAGATTAATACCGGTCGAAAAAACCTAATATTTCCATCAATGCCTCAGTGCGCAGTTCGTCATGTTCAAACAAAATTTCATGGCGAGCTCCCTCAATCACCCTGGGTGAACCACCTTCACAAGGATGACCCGCATCAGCCAAAGCCTGACAAAAGGCAACATGGGCATCATTATCCACTAAACGCTCCTGACTTGCCTGCAAAATAATCAGCGGCGTAGTAATTTCTGGTGCCAGTTCGATGGCGCGCTCACCAGCCATCATCGACTCACGCACCCAGCGATAAGTTGGGCCGCCAATCCGCAGTTCCGGACGATCTGCATAGTGGCGTGAAAACAGACGGTAGCGATCTTTACTGTGGGTTAATAAATTCACCGCATAGGGCATCGGCAACCAGCGACCGGTACCCATGGCGTAATACTCTCTGGCACCCTGCCAGCGTTCCGTCAGGTCTGTAATTTTTTTCGCCAGCCAGGAGGGCATTGGCAGAGCAATGCCTAACATTGGAGAACAAAGCGCCGCGGCCCTGACAGAGTTTGGATGCCGGGCCAAAAATAGCGCGGCAATTGCGCCTCCCATGGAGTGAGCCAGCAGGAACGCCGGTTTATGATTTTCGGCTTCAAAAATAGTGCGCCAAAAGAATTCAAAATCATCCACATAATCATCAAACTTTTCAACGTGCCCACGCTGCCCATCATCCAGCAGACGCCCGGAAAAACCCTGACCACGATGGTCTAAAATCCAGACGTCATAACCGCAGCGAAACAGGTCATAGGCCAATTCCTGATACTTGATATAGCCCTCGGTACGGCCGGTCGCTACCACAATAGCGCGCTGATTCTCTTCTGCGGTGAATTTCACGTATTTAATTGGCACACCATCGGCGCCGTTAAAACTGCACTCTTCCCTCTGCTGCCAGAAGCTCAATAATGGCCCGGCAACAAATGACGAAAAGCGGTTTTCACGGCTTAGCCACTCATTTTTGAAGGATGAAAAATTGACTGTCATTGGCTTCACATATCCTGTGTTGATAGCTGTTTATCGCCCGTGTCGTGAAAATCATCAATAGAATATTGTGGAATAAAAAACCGATTCAAAAATACAGATCTTTTATAATATAACCCCGATACTACACCTTAGTTTTAACCTTTTCAGCCTTTCCGGCATCTAATTACTGCCATGTCATTATCGTGAAATATATGGCGGCGAAACTACGTTCTTTCAACTGGCCCTATTACTGAACATGCCATGTTATTGATGAAATAGTCACAATGATTACTGTTATCAATAATTGTTATTTTTTGGCGGAGACAAATATGAAAGAACGACTGACCATTGCCTTACTATGTTGTTCGTTTTCCACTCTGGCTGCCCCTCAGATTATTGCCCACAGAGCAGGTACTGATGACGCCCCAGAGAACACGTTAGTGGCTATAGATAGCTCACTTAAAAATGGTGCTAATGCTATCTGGATAACTTTGCAGTTAAGTAAAGACCAGATACCTGTTCTGTACCGTCCTTCAGCACTGGAAAAACTCACCGATAAAACAGGCAAAGTTTCTGACTATAGCCAAAAAGAGCTTGCCAATGTGGATGCCGGTTGGAACTTTGGTGACAACGACCATCCTTTCAGGGGAAAAGGTATTCATATTCCTTCGTTAGAAGAAGTGTTGAAGCAATATCCTGATACTTTCTTCTACCTTGATATCAAATCTCCGGATGCGGAGCCGACAGTATTAGCGAAAGCATTAAGCGATGTGCTCAACAAAAATAATTCGCTAAAACGCATTCGCGTTTACTCTACCGAGGCGAAATATCTGGCGGCCCTGCCAGCAGAGATACCTCGTTTTGAAACTCGTGATGAGACCCGATCTTTACTGGCCAATATTTCTCTTAGCCATACCTGTAACATCAATGCTAAAGATAAGCAGCCGCGCTGGTATGGGCTGGAGCTCAAGCGAGATGTGGAAGTAGTCGAATCTTTCACTTTAGGGGAAGGGCGCTCAAAAGCAACGCTGA
Organism: Limnobaculum allomyrinae; assembly: GCF_016649425.1. Classification (GTDB taxonomy): domain Bacteria; phylum Pseudomonadota; class Gammaproteobacteria; order Enterobacterales; family Enterobacteriaceae; genus Limnobaculum; species Limnobaculum allomyrinae. The sequence continues at coordinate 215,516 of NZ_JADRCR010000004.1, read as the reverse complement.
CCTGGGATGAAGAAGCTATGAAATGTTTCCGCTCGCAGGGAAATGCACACATCATTTTCTTTGGTATTAATAACGAACAGGATTATCAGCAGGCCGTTAAGCTAAAAGCAGACGGTGTAATGGTAAATTCCCCGGCTAAATTTAAATCCATATTGAAACAACGAAAGTCGTAACTCCCATTATCCAACATGAGACTGGCTAAATGGTCAGTCTCGATATGTTTGCTGATTAATTTCCCCCTCCTAGTGACTTATGGCAAAACATCAGATAAAACTATCTGATCCCTGTATTTTTCTTGTGCGGCGGCGCACTGATGGTGATCTATTGTGACTTTCGAGTGGTGGTTAACCTATCTGATAACAACCATTATCCTCAGCCTTTCTCCTGGCCCTGGGGCGATTAATACCATGAGTACCGGAACCACCTACGGGTTTCGCGGTACAATTCCCGCGATTGCTGGCTTACAGGTTGGGTTAGCGGTACATATTGTGCTGGTTGGCATCGGTCTGGGGACGCTGCTGTCTCAATCGGCAATAGCCTTTGAGATGTTGAAATGGCTGGGAGCCGGTTATCTTATCTGGCTGGGAATTCAGCAGTGGCGTACCGCCGGAGCCATCGATTTAAATGCGGTATCTAAAGCATTACCAAGCAGTGGGCTTTTTAAACGTGCCGTATTGGTCAATTTGACCAACCCTAAGAGCATCGTATTTTTAGCTGCCCTGTTCCCACAATTTATCATTCCCCACCAGCCACAGGGCATGCAGTACCTGATTCTGGGTGTAACCAGCATTGCTGTGGATGTCGTCGTCATGGCAGGTTATGCCACACTGGCCACTCACGTCGCCAAATGGTTACGTCAGCCTCACCAAATGAAATTGCTTAACCGCCTGTTTGGTACGCTGTTTATGATGGTTGGCGCCCTGTTACTGTTCGCCCGACGAAGTAATAGTTAACGGGCTATGGGCACGATTATTATTGGATTATAAGTTTTACTGCTGAATAATTTTTCTATATCGAATTATTTTACTTGCGCGCTCCGATACATTTTGTAAGGTTGAAGGGGTCCGCTCACGATAATTCAGTAAAAAGTAACGCGGCAAAGACACTCTCACATTGATTACTGCAAAGTTAGGATTGCTAATATGAAAAACGTCGGTTTTGTTGGCTGGCGCGGCATGGTCGGTTCCGTTCTGATGCAACGCATGATAGAAGAACGTGATTTTGATGCTATCCGCCCGGTATTTTTCTCCACTTCACAAACTGGTCAGGCAGCACCCACCTTCACCGGTCAAAGCGGTACGCTGCAGGATGCCAATGATATCGACGCGTTACGCGCATTGGATATTATTATCACCTGTCAGGGTGGTGACTATACCAGTGACATTTATCCTAAGCTGCGCGCTACCGGTTGGAATGGCTACTGGATTGATGCAGCTTCAACCCTGCGCATGAAAGATGATGCCATTATTATTCTCGATCCGGTGAACCATCAGGTGATCCATCAGGGTCTGAATCAAGGCATCAAAACGTTTGTTGGCGGTAACTGTACCGTTAGCCTGATGCTGATGGCGCTGGGTGGCCTGTTTGCTAATAATCTGGTGGAGTGGGCTTCCGTTGCCACCTATCAGGCAGCATCCGGCGGCGGCGCTCGTCATATGCGTGAACTGTTGACCCAAATGGGCATGCTGCACGCCACCGTTGCCAAAGAGCTACAGGATCCGGCGTCTGCTATTCTGGATATCGAACGTAAAGTAACGGCAGAAATGCGCAACGGCGTATTACCTGTCGATAACTTCGGTGTACCATTGGCCGGTAGCTTAATCCCATGGATTGATAAGCAGTTAGAAAACGGCCAGAGCCGTGAAGAGTGGAAAGGTCAGGCCGAAACCAACAAAATTCTGAACACCGGCTCCGTCATTCCGGTAGATGGCTTGTGCGTTCGTATTGGTGCTCTGCGCTGTCACAGTCAGGCATTTACCCTGAAGATGAAAAAAGATGTTCCTCTGGCGGATATTGAAAGCATGCTGGCAGAACATAACCAATGGGTGAAAGTAGTACCAAACGACCGGGAGCTTTCCATGCGAGAGCTGACACCAGCGGCAGTGACCGGTACGCTTTCTACTCCGGTAGGTCGTCTGCGTAAGTTGAATATGGGGCCTGAGTATCTGTCAGCCTTCACCGTAGGTGACCAGCTGTTATGGGGTGCAGCAGAGCCGCTGCGCCGTATGCTGCGTATTTTACTGCAACAGGCCTGATTATATTACTTCCCCTTTTCGGTTTTTGCCGGAAAGGGGTTTGATTTTATACAAGTAGCCATATCGAACCCTCTATCAACTCACTGATATCAAAAGTGATGTCCCTTCCTGTTATCTGATACCTGATTTTCGTCAATCACACCCTAAAATACATTTTGATCAAACAAATCATGGATGAAAGCCAGATCGAATAATGGAAAAGAGATATTGTGAACGCTCTGTAGGTTTGAAGCCAAATACCACAACGAGACAGATTACATAACTAACTTATTGTTTTATAATTATTAGTCACCATATAATCGCCATTTTGTTATCCATCGACTTGGCATTAAATTAATAATTACTTATAAAAATCATATTGTTAATAAAAAATGCATGCGTTAAATCACAAAAATCAATTAACGCAATAGCCTTAATGTGATAATTATCACAAATAATCAAATTCAATTAACTCAAATAATTGTGACTCCCATCACAATTACTGCCATTATTTCTCCCTCAAAATTTTCAACTATTTGATTTTTATTATTTAAAAAATAAACTCAAATTCAAAAATAACCGATTTTCCCTGCATTGCATTCACTAAAACGGTCGCGTATTTTCCTTTCAGAAGCGTCACATACCCTAAAAAATAAAATGAGAGATACCTATGCGATTAATCGACTTTTTCCCGGAAGCATCGATTTCAGTTAAAAACGCAGCAAGCTCATGGCAAGAAGCCATTGATTTTTGCATGGATCCGCTATTAAGACACGGAATTGTGAATGAGGATTATGTTAAGGCAATCAAAGAATCCACAGAAAATAATGGTCCGTATTACATTCTCGTTCCCGGCGTGGCGCTTCCCCATGCAAGACCAGAATGTGGAGCCTTAAAAACAGGGCTGTCATTAACATTATTAAAAAACGAAGTTCATTTTGGTGAGAATAATGAACCTGTACGTTTACTGATTGGTCTGGCCGCTTCAGATTCGAACGCCCATATTGGTGCTATTCAGTCACTCAGTGAATTACTGTGTGAAGATGAGCATTTAAGTGCGCTTCTGGAAGCCAGCACAGAACAGCAACTCACAGACATTATATCTCGCGTCTAGCATCGCCCTCCCTATAGGAAAATAACATGGAAAATAAGTCTGCTCGCGCAAAAGTCCAGGCTTTTGGGGGATTTTTGACTGCAATGGTCATCCCTAATATTGGTGCATTCATTGCCTGGGGTTTTATTACTGCACTATTTATACCTACTGGCTGGATGCCTAACGAAAAATTCGCCGAAATCGTTGGCCCGATGGTGACCTATTTACTCCCGATAATGATTGGTTCAACGGGTGGTCTTCTGGTCAGCGGTAAGCGAGGGGCCGTCATGGGAGGTATTGGTACCATGGGTGTCATCGTTGGTGCAAATATCCCCATGTTTATCGGTGCCATGATCATCGGCCCTTTAGGCGGATGGATCATCAAACATATAGATCGTTTTCTGGAGAAACGCATTCCTGCTGGTTTTGAGATGGTTATCAATAACTTCTCTCTTGGCATTGCCGGTATGCTTCTTTGCCTTTTAGGATATGAAGTTATTGGCCCGGCGGTTCTTGTCGCTAACAATTTCGTAAAACAGGGTATCGAAGCATTGGTACAGACCGGGTATCTACCTTTGCTCTCACTGATTAATGAGCCAGCCAAAATCCTCTTCCTGAACAATGCCATCGATCAGGGTGTTTATTATCCACTTGGCATGCAACAAGCCTCTGAGGCCGGAAAATCTATCTTCTTCATGGTTGCATCAAACCCAGGGCCTGGTTTGGGACTACTACTCGGATTCGCTGTCTTTGGTAAAGGAATGAGCAAAAAGTCTGCACCCGGTGCAATGATCATTCATTTCCTCGGTGGTATTCATGAACTGTACTTCCCGTATGTCCTGATGAAACCGTTGACCCTGATAGCAATGATTGCCGGTGGCATGTCTGGTATCTATACCTTCAACTTACTCGGCGGTGGTCTGGTTGCCGGCCCAAGCCCTGGCTCCATCTTCGCTTATCTGGCGTTAACGCCGAAAGGGTCATTCTTTGCAACGATTGCGGGAGTAACCGTTGGAGCCGTTGTTTCTTTTGCTATCACCTCGTTGATTCTGAAAATGGAAAAAAATGTTGCCGTTGAAAACGAAGATGATTTTGAAAAATCAGCCAATGCCGTCAAAACAATGAAACAAGAAGGCACGCTGTCCATGCCTCAAATTCAGCGTATTGCTTTCGTATGTGATGCCGGCATGGGGTCCAGTGCTATGGGAGCGACCACCTTCCGTAAACGATTAGAAAAAGCGGGCCTTAATATCGATGTTAAACACTACGCGATTGAAAATGTCCCTACGGATACAGACATCATCGTGACTCACGCAAATCTTGAAGGGCGGGTAAAGCTGGTAAGTGATAAGCCATTAATTTTAATCAATAACTATATTGGCGATCCAAAATTAAACGACCTGTATGAAACACTTATCACCGAATCTAAACGCTAATATTGAGGCCATTATGAAAACTAAAGTCGCTGCTATCTATGGCAAACAAGATGTTCGTTTGCGTGAGTTTGAATTACCGGAAATTACCGATAATGAATTATTGGTGAGTGTGATATCTGATAGCGTTTGCCTGTCGACGTGGAAAGCGGCCTCACTCGGCAGTGAGCATAAACGTGTTCCGGACGATTTAGAAAACCACCCGGCAATTACCGGTCACGAATGTGCCGGCGTCATTGTTGAGGTAGGAAAAAACCTCCGGGATAAATATAAGAAAGGACAGCGCTTTGTGTTACAACCCGCGATGGGCCTTCCTTCTGGTTACTCTGCCGGGTATAGCTATGAGTATTTTGGTGGCAACGCGACCTATATGATTATTCCGGAAGTCGCGATAAACCTGGGATGTGTTTTACCTTATCAGGGTTCATATTTTGCGGCAGCTTCACTGGCTGAGCCAATGTGCTGCATTATCGGTGCCTATAATGCCAATTACCACACCACCCCCTATGTTTACGAACATCGTATGGGGATCAAAACCGGCGGTAATCTGGCACTGCTCGCCTGCGCAGGCCCCATGGGGATTGGTGCAATTGATTACGCCATTAATGGAAATATTCAGCCTGCTCGAGTGGTTGTGGTGGATATTGATGAAACACGTCTGGCTCAGGCTAAAAAGCTTCTGCCGGTTGAGCTTGCCGCTGAAAAAGGCATCGAGCTGATTTATGTCAATACGACCGGTATGACCAATCCTGTCGAATCCCTGCGGGCGCTAACCAATGGGGAAGGATTTGACGATGTGTTTGTTTATGCCGCTGTACCTTCCGTTGTGGAAATGGCTGATGAATTACTGGCAGAAGATGGTTGTCTGAACTTCTTTGCCGGCCCAACAGATAAGAACTTTAAGATCCCATTTAACTTCTACAATGTGCACTACAACAGCACTCATGTTGTCGGCACCTCGGGTGGCTCCACCGATGATATGAAAGAAGCCATTGCCCTCAGTGCTACCGGTCAGTTACAGCCATCATTTATGGTGACTCATATTGGCGGCCTTGACGCCGTACCGCACACGGTACTCAATCTGCCGAACATTCCTGGCGGTAAAAAACTTATCTATAACGGCGTAACAATGCCGCTGACCGCCATCGCTGATTTCGCTGAAAAAGGAAAAACCGATCCTCTGTTCAAAGAGCTGGCGCGGCTGGTGGAAGAAACTCACGGTATCTGGAACGAAAAAGCGGAGCAATATCTGCTGGCACAGTTCGGCGTTGATATCGGGGGAGGTGTTGAATGAGGCCACTAGTCTGGTCGTTGGTGCGCACAACGGAACAGGCGGCACTTGCCGCCTGGCCAAAGGTCGGATGCGGCGACAAAAATATCATAGACGGGCTTGCGGTTACGGCCATGCGACAAGCGCTCAATAATATTCCAATGCGGGGGCGTATCGTTATTGGTGAAGGTGAGATAGATAAAGCCCCAATGCTGTGGATTGGTGAAGAAGTGGGGAGCGGCGCCGGGCCAGAGGTAGATATTGCGGTTGATCCCATTGAAGGTACGCGAATGGTGGCTATGGGCCAGAGTAACGCTCTGGCAGTCATGGCGTTCTCTCCGCGTGGCAGTATGTTTCATGCCCCTGATATGTATATGAGAAAACTGGTGGTTAATCAGAAGGCTGCAGGGGCGATTAACCTTTCACTATCACTGGAAGATAACTTACGCAATATCGCTAAGGCACTCAATAAATCTCTTGATACGTTGCGCATGGTGACGCTGGATAAGCCACGCTTACAACCAGCGATAGAAGAAGCGTCCCGTTTAGGGGTTAAAGTTTATGCCCTTCCGGATGGGGATGTCGCCGCCAGCGTGTTGACCTGTCAGCAGGATAATCAGTTTGATGTGATGTATACCATTGGCGGCGCGCCAGAAGGTGTGATATCAGCCTGCGCGGTTAAAGCCTTTAACGGTGACATGCAGGCTGAGCTCATCGATTTTTGTCAGGCTAAAGGTGAATCAACCGAAAACCGGCGCATCGCAGAAAATGAAAGAACCCGATGTGCAGAAATGGGAGTCGATATTAATCGGGTTTATATGCTTAACGAACTGGTTACCAGCGACGACATTCTATTCTGCGCCACCGGCGTTACAGGAGGAGACCTTCTTAGTGGGATACAACAACAGGCATGCGGGTTACGCACTCAAACGCTGCTCATCTGTGGCGCGGACCGGACATGTAATATGGTAAACTCCGTCCATTCCTGATGATTTATTGAGAGATGAATGACGGTGTTAACTGAAGATGATGTGTTGGAGCAACTCGATGCGCAAGCAGATCTGCGCTCGTTTATAACAACAGCAAATGAGTTATTGCTGATTGGCGTAAAACAATTTTTACCTTCGCTATTCGTCAACAACGATCAAGAAATTATGGAATATGCAGTAAAACCGTTACTTGCCCGCAGTGGTCCGCTGGATGATATTGATGTAGCACTCCGACTGATTTATGCCCTGGGGAAAATGGACAAGTGGTTATATTCAGATATCACTCACTTTTCTCAGTTTGGACACTATTTACGGGAGCAGGAGCGCTCGCCTGATTTTACCGATGATATATGTTGGGACTTTATTAGCAACGCCAATATCATCACCGACAATGCCACTATGTTCAGTGCATTAAAATCGATGAAATTTGCTGATTTTTCTGTCTGGTCAGAAGTTCGCTTTAAAGGCATGATTAAAACGGCACTCATACTGGCAGTAACGGGAATTTTAAAGGAACTGACACCATGAAGATTAAGTTGCCTATCAATGGATTGATGGTTGAAGCACAATATAACGAGCAAGAAATTACTGATGTCCACCTGCCTCTGCTGCAACGCCTTACAGACTTAGAAAATACTCCGCAGGGAAAGAGAAAAATCATTTTTCTAAGTGCTCCGCCGGGTACCGGAAAGTCCACACTCACTGCCTTCTGGGAATATTTAGCGCGTCAGAACCCCCATCTACCCGAGATTCAGACACTGCCGATGGATGGTTTTCATCATTATAATCATTGGCTTGATGAGCGGGGAATGCGACCTTTCAAAGGCAGTCCTGAAACATTTCATGTTAAAAAATTAGCCGAAAACCTTGAGCTTATTGCTACCCATAACGGTACCTGGCCTCAATATGACAGAAAACTTCATGACCCGGTTGAACATGCCATTACGGTTACCGCACCGGTTGTGATTGTAGAGGGGAACTGGCTGTTACTGAATGATGCTAACTGGCGAACCCTGCAACCTTTTTGCGATGTATCCGTATTTATTCAGGCACCGGCAGAAACACTGCGCGAACGGTTAATTGCAAGAAAATGTGCAGGAGGACTAAGCATCGATGAGGCAAATGCATTTTATCTGCGTACTGATGTGTCAGGGTACTGCAGGAGAGCAGGCCTGCTGATATTACGCTTTCAATGAATGCTGATGGTGAATACCGTATCGTCTGAAATCAATCTCATCCAATGACGCCTGGTTTATTCAAAACACCAAAAGGTATCATGACGTTGAACTGACCCCATAAGCAGCAGTACAAGGGGTCAGTTTCTTTCTAAATGCTAATAAATTCAAAACCTGCCGCCAACTTGAAATTATCATAATGACAATTTCAGGATTTCAGGCTTATTAGCCTTCTAAATACTTATCCTGAACCTTCGCCCGAACTTCTGGCGTTAAACCAAATTCCTGCTCCAGCCAGTTATCGGTATTGCCATAACGCTGGTCGATAGCCTGCAGCGCGGTGCCAATAAAGCTCTCTTTGGCTGACATTACATAGCTCAGGCTATCAATACCATGCTGTTCGTTCAGATGTTCAGTCATATGACTTAAAATCTCTCTGCGATAAGGCGCCAGCGTCGTTTCCGTCAGCATATAGTCTTCAATAACCGTATTGCGATCTGCACCCAGCGTGAGCAACACGATAGCAGAACCAATACCAGTGCGATCCTTACCCACCGCGCAATGCTGTACTAAAGCACCAGAACCTGGCTGCTGCATCACCTGAGTCAGATAACGGTAAGCCCGATTATTAAAAGGCAGTTGGTTATACAGGCGGGTCATAAAATCAACCGCATTAAACGATGCCAGTGACTCATCCGTCAGCTTACCAAAGTTAGCATTTACATCATCGGATAAAGGATTAGCCGGAATATTTTCATAATCAACACCCTGCCACAGTACATCGGGACGGGTTTGCACTTCATCAGCGTCACGGTAGTCAATAATCTGGGTCAGTGGCATTTGGCTAAGATAGCGGCAATCATCCGCGGTTAGTCGATCCAGAGAGCCGGCACGCAGCAACAAACCAGATTTCACTTTACGTCCGTCTTTGACCTGATTTCCACCCTGATCGCGAAAATTAATGCCGCCCTGTAGCGGTAGCAGTGATGAATGCAAAATATTGATAGTAGTCATGGATCCCTCTTCAATTCGGCTATCAGTAGTATTAATGATCTGTTTCGATGCTCAAATTAGCACCGGATAAATGGCTGAGGAGTGAAGTTGGTGGCTATGACGCGATCGCTTTTATCTATATCCGATACGTCATAGCCTGATAAGTAGATAGATTCTCAGATAAACGAGAAGGCGTCACCAAACATGCGGGTTTCGTCCGCGCCACGCTCATTGCAGAACCGTTCCCTGGCAATCTTGACCATTTCAAAGCGCCCGGCGATATAGATATCATGCTCAGCCAATGAACCGAAATCAGCCAGTACGGCAGTGAGTACGGTTCCGCTACGCCCGCGCCATTCAGGTTCTGGTTGTTCTACTACGGAGATAACGCTCAGGTTGGGATACTGAACGGTCAGCGCTTCAAGACGGCCAAGGTCATATAAATGCGCCTCTTCACGACCGCCCCAGTACAGAGCTATCTGACGTTCCGGCTGTTGGGCCAGTACGGTCATTAAGATAGAGTTCACATAAGAGAATCCGGTACCACCGGCAATCAGCAGAATTGGACGCTGAGAATCCGTGCGTAGCCATGCCTCACCGTGAGGAATATCAACAGAAATTGTCTCTTCCTTCAACAAACGATCCATCACTGCCATAGCATACAGATTGAGTTCGGAAGCGCCGATATGCAACTCAATAGATTCGCTCTCCATGGGAGTCGACGCCATGGAAAACGGGCGCTTATCACGCTCATCCATCACCACCATCAAATACTGACCGGCCTGAAATGAAACCGGTAAATCGGGGACTAAACACACGCGAAATACCGTATCAGTGATGGACTCCACTGAGGCAACCTTACAATTCAATATAGCCATGTACTCCCTCTACAGAGTCATTAAATTCCAGCTATCGCTAAGTTAATGCGACAGTTAACGAGGCGTTTTGCCATCTTCAAATATTGCCAGCTCATCCCAGATGGCATCAACACGAGAACGCACGGCAGGGTCCATCGTAATTGGTCTTCCCCATTCACGCTGCGTCTCTCCTGGCCACTTGTTGGTGGCATCCATACCCATCTTGGAACCTAACCCTGAAACCGGTGAGGCAAAATCCAGATAATCGATTGGCGTGTTTTCCATTAATACGGTATCGCGCGCCGGATCCATTCTGGTGGTAATTGCCCAAATCACATCATTCCAGTCTCTGGCATTAATGTCATCATCACAGACAATGACAAACTTGGTATACATAAACTGCCGCAGAAAAGACCAAACGCCCATCATCACGCGCTTGGCATGACCGGCATATTGCTTCTTCATGGTCACTACGGCCATTCGATAAGAGCAACCTTCAGGAGGCAGGTAGAAATCAACAATTTCCGGGAACTGCTTTTGCAGAATTGGCACAAAAACTTCATTCAGCGCCAACCCCATCACCGCTGGCTCATCCGGTGGACGACCGGTATAGGTTGAATGGTATATGGCATCAGCCCGGCGAGTAATATGAGTTACAGTAAACACCGGGAAGCTATCCACTTCATTGTAATAACCGGTGTGATCTCCATATGGCCCTTCAGGTGCCATTTCCCCTGGCTCGATATAACCTTCCAGCACAATTTCAGCACTGGCCGGCACTTCTAAGTCGTTGGATACACACTTCACCACATCGGTTTTATAACCACGCAGTAACCCGGCAAAGGCGTATTCAGAGAGTGTGTCCGGCACCGGCGTTACCGCCGCCAGAATAGTGGCAGGATCGGCACCTAATGCCACTGCAACCGGAAAACGTTCACCGGGATGCTGCTGGCACCATTCCTGATAATCTAAGGCACCGCCCCGATGAGAGAGCCAGCGCATAATCACTTTATTTTTACCCAGCACCTGCTGGCGATAAATGCCCAGATTCTGGCGCTCTTTGTGAGGGCCTCGGGTCACCGTCAGCCCCCAGGTGATTAGCGGAGCAGCGTCTTCTGGCCAGCAATGCATAATGGGCAGCTTGCTCAGGTCAACATCATCACCCTGCCAGATCTGCTCCTGACAAGGTGCTGAGGCCAGCCGTTTGGTCGGCATATTTAAAACCTGTTTAAACTGTGGCAGTTTATCCATCAGGTCGCGAAACCCTTTTGGTGGTTCAGGCTCCTTCAGGAAGGCCAACAGTTTACCGACTTCACGCAGCGCACTCACATCCTCCTGTCCCATTCCCATCGCCACCCGCTTGGGTGTGCCAAACAGGTTACATAGCACAGGGGTCTGATATCCCTTGGGATTTTCAAACAATAGTGCAGGGCCACCGGCACGCAAGGTGCGATCGGCAATCTCTGTCATCTCAAGATAGGGATCAATCGGTTGTGTAATACGTTTTAATTCCCCTTGCTTCTCCAGCAAATCGAGGAACTCGCGCAGATCTCGGTATTTCATAGTTTTATTTACAGACCAGTTAAGATGTCATTATAGAAAGGTTTCCTTCACTTCGCCGCCATTATACTTACTTTTAGCCATTAACAGCAGGTAAATGGAACCAGTTCGCTGAGTGCTGCGGTATCAAAATGTTCTGTGGTTTCCTGCCCGTGACGGAAAATTTTGAAACCCTGTTCTTTGGCGCTGTAATAGCGAAGTTTCGTTCCGGAGATTTGCAGCAGGCTGCCTTCACGCAGTGCCACTACGGACTCCGTCTGGTTTACCGCACAAAACTCAGCAATACGCTCATCACGAGTTTCACCCATATGACCACTCAGATGAGCATCAATATAGTGTGGGTTAATTTGCACCGGAAACAGACCTAATGATGGTAACACTACGCTGCTGCGTACTGGCATATCGTTAGTGGTTCTGATAGACGGGCAAGCCACGTTACAACCAGCACTCCAGCCAATATAAGGAACTTCACGCTCACGAACTGCACGTTGAATTGGCACAATTAAATCTTTCTCATGCAACATCTGATTCAACATCCATGTGTTACCACCACTAACAATAATGCATTCTGCCTGAGCAATGGCTTCGGCTGGCTTATCAAAGTGGTGAATGCTGGTGACGGAAATACCTAAGCTGCTTTCCAGATCACGCGCGCGTGCATCATAATCACTACGAATCAGGGCATAAGGAATTAATATTGCTTTGGCGACCTTCCTGCGTTCCAGCACCGCTAAAATTTGTTTTTTAGCGTAACCCAGTAACTCTTCGTCGCCGGATGTCTTACCATTACTTAACAATATCAGTTCCATAAAAAACACCTCTGTTTAGTTATTAACTCTCTATTTATACAGGAAAACACACGCCTTTACTGTGATCGTTTTCCATTTAGTTTGAAACTGTCATCAATGTATTAAGCCAGCATAGTATTTATCGCTGGATTAATCGACCATCACACTGAACCTTATGTCTATTATCCTACTCTTTTGCTATGCTTAAGCGGTATTTTTCTTTGGTGAATTAGCTCATGGAATCATGGTATTTACTTTATTGTAAGCGTGGTCAATTGGTGCGCGCGCAAGAGCATCTTGAAAGGCAGCAGGTGCCCAGTTTTAGCCCTATGTATCAGATAGAAAAAATCGTTCGGGGTAAAAAAACATTGGTGGATGAACCGCTGTTTCCAAACTATTTGTTTATTGAACTGGATCCGGAAAGAGTTCATACCACAACTATCAGCGCTACTCGTGGCGTTAGTCACTTTATTCGTTTTGGTAAATACCCGGTAACAGTGCCCTTTAGCCTGATAAAAAACCTGATGACTCAGCCTAAACCACAATTAAGCGACCCGACACAGCCCAAAAGTGGTGATACCGTTGTTATTACTGAAGGGATATTTGAAGGGTTGGAAGCTATTTATGCAGAACCTGACGGTGAAGCACGCTCTATCTTGTTGTTAAATCTTATTAACCAGAAAGTTGAACATAAGATAAGTAATTCCCAGTTTGAGAAGCGGGATTGATATTTAAGTAGTTAACCAACTCAGCTATTTTAATTTCTGTGAATATTCCGGCCGTAAATACAATGAGCGAATATCGGCCGGAACAACCATTATCTCAGTTTTAGCGCACGTCGGGCTAATAGCCCGACGCTTTACCAATTATTTTTAGCGTTGCATAGCGTCTTCATGTAGCCACTGAGCTACGCGTTTAGCAAAATAGGTTAAAACGCCATCCGCTCCCGCACGTTTAAAACACAACAACGACTCCATTACTGCCGGTTTCTCTTGTAACCAACCATTCTGGAATGCGGCCATATGCATAGCGTATTCACCTGACACCTGATAAGCAAACGTTGGTACACCGAAGGTATCTTTAACCCGACGCACTACATCCAGATATGGCATACCAGGTTTCACCATCACCATATCTGCGCCCTCTTGCAGATCCTGAGCCACTTCCTGTAGCGCCTCATTACTGTTCGCCGGATCCATCTGATAAGTTTTCTTATTACCGCCTTTCAGGTTGCCGCTGGAACCCACTGCATCACGGAATGGTCCGTAATAACATGAAGCATACTTGGCTGAATAAGCCATAATTTGGGTATTCACAAAGCTCTGAACTTCTAACTGATGGCGTATAGCACCAATACGACCATCCATCATATCGCTTGGAGCAACAATATCAGCTCCGGCTTCAGCATGGCACATTGCCTGACGAATCAGGATCTCTTTAGTAATATCATTAATTACATAACCATTGTCATCAATGATGCCATCCTGACCGTGTACTGTATAAGGATCGAGAGCGACATCCGTCAGGATACCCAGCTCCGGTACCGCCTGTTTTAACGCACGTATTGCGCGTGGAACCAGACCTTGTGGGTTGTAGGCCTCTTCTGCATACAAGCTTTTCAAATTTGATTCAATCACAGGAAACAGAGACAGAACCGGAATGCCCAATTTAGCCAGCTCTTCAGCCTCTTTCACCAACAAATCAACGGTCATACGGCTAACACCCGGCATGGAAGGAACTTCCTGACGCTGGTTCTCCCCCTCCATAATAAATACCGGATAGATCAAATCGTTAACCGTTAACTGATTTTCAGACACCAGACGACGACTAAAGTCATGGCAACGTACGCGGCGCAGTCGACGCTCAGGGAAAGCACTCGGAATAATATAGCTCACAAAAGTTCTCCTCAATTCTTAACTCTGCGGGGAATCAACACCCACCAGTTTTTCATTATTTATCATACGCTGCTCTCGCAGTGACTCAACCTAATCTCAATAAACGGTTAGCATTTTGCTGGGTTATTTCTCCCAGCCAGACAGCATCTTCGCCACGCAGTATGGCAACTTGCTGCAATATATGGGCTAAAAGTGCGGGTTCATTGCGTCGTGAAGTTGGCTTAGGTGTAAGGTCACGCGGCAGCAAATAAGGGGCATCAGTCTCCAACAATAGCTTATCCACAGGTATTAACGGCACCAGTTCGCGCAGCTCTTGCCCCCGACGCTCATCACATATCCAGCCGGTAATACCAACATAGAGCCCCAGTGATAAATACTCTTCCAGTTCCTGACGATTGCCGGTGAAACAATGAACTACCGCCGCAGGAACCCTATTCAACCAGGGTTTCAGTAACTCAATAAACCGGTGGTGAGCATCACGACAGTGCAAAAACAGCGGCATTTCAAGCTCTGCGGCTACCGCCAGTTGTGCACTAAAAGCATGTTCTTGTTCCTGTGGTGTTGAGAAGTTACGGTTAAAATCCAGCCCGCATTCACCTATAGCGACTACATTTGACTGCGCTGCCAGTTGATATATTTGCTGTTCACAGGAAGCTGACCAGCCAGAAGCATCATGAGGATGAACCCCGGCAGTACTCCAGCAGTAATCAGGGTATTGGTTGGATAGTTGATGAGCCGCGATGCTTTCTTTCAGCGAAGTTCCGGTAACCAGCATACCGTTAACTCCGGCCTGTTTAGCTCTCTCCACCACCTCATGCCTATCCTGAGCAAACTGACGGTTGGTCAGATTGACGCCGATATCGAACATTGATTTTTCTCCTGACGGGGGAATATCGTTACCAAAACAAACCACCCAGTTAAGTTTCGGTGAATGTTCCGGCCGTAAAAACAAAAGGGTTATATTTATATTGTGCCCGGCCGGGAGACCATCTGAGCTTAGCGCTTGCCCCAAGTCGACCCCAACGGCAATCTCTCCCTTCGATTGGTCTCGCTAATAGTTTAAAGCCGCCCATCAGGCGGCTAAAATTGGTGACAAAGTCTGACCTAATCGGTTTTGTGTTTAAAAATAGCCAATTGTCGGGAGGGGCTCCCGTGGGGGTCGACTTGGCGTAAGCCAACAAAGTGCCCGTAGGGAGACCAGGCCCGACACGCACTGAAGCTAAGTACAGGCGGTCTTCCGGTCGAGCACAAAGCCAATATAAGCACTTTAGATTTTTACGACCGGAATATTCATTGAGGCCAATCTATCTGGTTTGTCAGCTGCCTGCGCCGCCCGAAGGCGGCTTTATTTAAATCAACTGACATAACAACTATGCCGATGGTTTTTCGCTATCGTCGGAATGCTCGTCTTCGCAATCCTCTTCGTCTTGCTCATCTGCTTTTTTGCGGCCTTTCCCTACATAGAAACGGGCAAAGAAGACGCCGATTTCAAACAGGATACACATGGGGATGGCCAACAACGTTTGCGAGAACACATCGGGGGGCGTCATTAACATGCCGACCACGAATGCTCCCACAATGATGTAAGGGCGTTTCTTTTTCAGGTCGTCCGGCGTGGTGACTCCACTCCAGCACAGCAAAATAATCGCGACCGGAACTTCAAACGATACGCCAAAAGCAAAAAACAGCGCCATAACGAAGTTCAGGTAATTATTAATATCGGTAGATATCAATATGCCTTCCGGTGCGGTTTTAACAAAGAAGCCAAACGCCAGCGGGAATACCACGAAGTAGGCAAATGCCATACCCAGATAAAACAGCGCAGTACTGGAGAATAACAACGGCATCATTAAACGGCGTTCATGCTTATACAGTGCAGGGGCAATAAATGACCACACCTGATACAGAATATAAGGGGCTGAAATAAATACCGAAACGATCAGGGTCAACTTGATTGGCGTCAGGAATGGCGAAGCCACGTCCGTTGCAATCATGCTGGCACCATGAGGCAGTTGAGTCATCAATGGTGCGGACACCATATGGTAGATGTCGTTTGAAAAATAGACTAACGCCAGAAATATCAAAAGAATACAAACCATCGACCGTAACAGGCGAGAGCGTAATTCAATCAAATGGCTGATAAGCGGCTGGGTATCTTCTACGGACATGGATTATTTTTCGCTATCAGGTTTATTGATGGATACCGGCTCTGGCTGAACTGCCTCTGTTGCCGTTTCAGCAACAACCGGCTCTGCAACAGACTCGACGGGAGGAACTTTACTCTTGTTCGCTGCTGCTTCCTCTGCTGCTTTTGCGGCAGTTTCAGTGGCTGACACCGAAGGCTTATCGGCATCAGCAGCAGAAGTTGGTGAAGTATTGAAAGACTCAGCCGCATTATTGAGATCGCTCTGGATAGTACGCTTCATCCCGGTAGCCATCTCTTTTAATTCATCCATAGAAGCTTTCAGCTCCGGAGATAAATTCTGCAGACCTGCCTGTTCCGCTTTCTTCAGGCGCTCTTTCAGCTCCTGTAGCTTCAGTTCCTGAGTCAGCTCATTTTGCACGGATGAAGCCAGAGAGCGCATTGCCCTAATCCAGCCCGTGACTGTTTTAACTGCAACCGGTAACCGCTCAGGGCCAAGCACAATCAGGCCAATGATCAGTACCAGTACAATTTCACCAAATCCTATATCGAACACGGATTATACCTGCTCTTTATTCTGGCTCTTTTGCTCTTCGGTTTTAACCGAAGGTTGTTGCTGTTCTTGAATAGATTTCACATCAAAATCAGCGTCGCTCTGGGCTTCTTCTTTGTTGGCAGTGGTTGCCTGGTTAGAAGTCGTCTCTTCATCGCTCATGGCCTTTTTAAAGCCTTTTACCGATGCTCCAAGGTCAGAACCTAAAGTACGCAGTTTCTTTGTTCCGAACAACAGTACGACAATCGCAACGATTATCAGTAGTTGCCAAATGCTAATTCCACCCATGTTATATGCCTCTATTAATCGCGGGTTGATTTTGAGATTGCTGACCAGTATACGGTAGTTTCAGCAAGCTGTAGTAATAAAATCTGGTAATAAATAGTTAAGCTGCCTTTCGCCATCCAATCAGCCAGACAACCGCTCCGGCACCCGCCAGACAAACTGGCCAGACGGGAATATGATTTGCGAACAGGATTGTAGCACCAATCAGTAAAGTAGCACCTACCCCAAACAGGTAGCGTGACTGGTTCTGTTTCTCCTGACGATGACCAATTTGAGCGTTGAGTTTATCAATACTATTTTGCAATTCTTTGTGCTGCCGCAAACTGTCGTAAAACAATTCCGGTAATTCAGGTAATTTCTCTATCCAGTATGGCGCTTTTTCTTTCAGGGTGCGAACCAGCGCAGGGATCCCTACCTGATCGCGCATCCAGGTTTCCAGGAAAGGCTTAGCGGTCGTCCATAAATCCAGCTGAGGATAGAGTTGTCGGCCTAATCCCTCAATATACAACAAGGTCTTTTGTAACAGCACCAATTGAGGCTGTACTTCCATGTTGAAACGACGCGCCGTATTAAACAGGTTCATCAGCACGTGACCGAATGAGATTTCAGACAGTGGCTTCTCAAATATAGGCTCACAGACAGTACGAATAGCAAACTCGAACTCTTCTACATTGGTATCTGGTGGCACCCAGCCAGAGTCCACATGCAGTTCAGCAACTTTGCGATAATCACGGTTAAAAAAGGCGATAAAGTTTTCCGCCAGATAGCGTTTATCCCCTTTGCTCAGTGAACCTACAATGCCACAGTCTATACCAATATATTGCGGATTCTCCGGCGTGGCGTAACTGACAAAGATATTTCCCGGATGCATATCCGCATGGAAAAAGCTGTCGCGAAATACCTGAGTGAAGAAGATCTGAACACCCCGCTCCGCCAGCACTTTCATGTTGGTGCCATTGGCTTCCAGCGCATCAATATCAGCAATGGAAATGCCATAGATACGCTCCATGACCAGCACATTTTCATGACAGTAATCGCTGAAAACTTCTGGCACATACATCATCGGGCTGTTATCAAAATTGCGGCGTAGTTGAATGGTATTCGCCGCTTCGCGCAACAGGTTTAACTCATCCAGCAGCGTTTTTTCATATTCACGCACCACCTCACGTGGTCGCAGGCGGCGACCATCCGGCAGTAGTTTTGGTACCCAACCGGCAATGCGGTACATCAGGCGGATATCTGCCTCAATAATCGGTTTAATATCCGGGCGAATAACTTTCAGTACCACTTCCTGCCCGTTGCTTTTCAACACCGCAGTATGAACCTGAGCGATAGAAGCCGATGCCAGAGCCTGAGGGTCGAAATCATCAAACCACTGCTCCAGCTTACCGCCCATGGATGATTCGATATGTTGACGAGCTAATTCACCATCAAAAGGAGCTACCTGATCTTGCAACAAAGCCAATTGGTCAGCGATAACCGGCGGAAATAGATCCCGACGGGTTGACATCATCTGGCCGAATTTAATCCACACCGGCCCTAAGGTCTGCAATGCTAAACGTAATCGCTCACCCAGCGCTTTATCCGGATATTTATTTCTCATCCAGAACAATGAACGGCACCACATTCTCAATGGCCAGGTCAGTCGCATTTTCGGGATCAGCTCATCCAGCCCGTGGGTCAGAAAGACACGGACGATGACATATAAACGCAAAAATTCAGATGGGGTCATCGGGTACTCTCCAGCTTCTCTATTCTTTTCGCCAGAGAATCAACCTGCTGACTCAAAATTTCAGTTTCATCGCCAAAGTGCAACACTTCCAGCCGCCCGGGAGCCAAACGCCACTCCTCAGTCACTGCCTGCGCCAGATAGTTTTGTTGATGTTCTACCCATTGCTTCATCTTTTTAGCGCCATTCTGCGCTCCCTGACTCAGGGTTTCTGCCGCTACATCGCCAATATAAGGAGAGAGCCATTCGGCAGGATCCCACTCAGCCAGATCGATTAAGGTGACAAATTGCTGTATTACCTGCATATCCCCTTCGACCACAACATCACCATCACGCATTAATGTAGACAGGCGTTGACGATCGCGCAGAGAAAACAGGGTTGGCAGTTTGGTTATCAGAGTGCAGTTTGCTGGCTGCTCCCACTGGCTCACCACATCAATATGATTAACGCTAAAAACTAACGTCAGAGAAGTGGACAGCTCTTGCAGGCTCAGCTTTAGCGTCTTACCCGCCAGCCGATGACTCATCGACTGCATACTGCGATCGCGAAAAAGCAAACTGTTCAGAGAGGTTTCAATAATGCCGGCAATCAAGGGAACAAACAACATAGCGATCCTTTGTAAGAACTGAAATACAACACGGGTATATTGATGATATTCAACCATGAAGGCAATGACTGAATGAGGAGATAAACCAAAATGGCAGAATAAAATATCTGTTTTGAGACGATAACATTATTGTTAACGATCTCTAATTGAAATCATCCACCTTTGATAATCTGACCGCTAACCCGTCAATACTTTCATGGTTATCTCAGGTGTAACGCATTGGAAACAACAATAAACACTCTTGTTATCATTCAAAAAATAACCGCCTGACTTAACAGGACGTATTTATACATATTATGGCTATAGTAGCTGGATAATTCTGCACAATCTCCCTATCAATCATTATTTCCATTTACGGAATAGCCTAATAGTATACAGTTGAAACTATACCGTAGTTAACTAATGACTATGGCTCATACTTGAATAACTGACAGGGATGTTAGCTTCACTAAGCACTGTATTTATTTCGCTATGGATAGCGGTAATAACCACCACTAAGATCACTCTGATTCACATCATCGGAATAATTTCTACATCACTAAACCACAAGTCACCTATAAACCCTCTCCAACGGCAACAACTCCGCTGCCTTATCCATTTCTCCTTTCACCACCAACGCCCGAATTTCATGGGCCAGCGGCGTCACGTCAGTAATCCGACATATCCACTGGTTTACATAACGTTCTACAGCCTCTTCCCCTAAACCAATCTGGATAGAACGATATTCAAGAGGCTGAAGCAACAAGTTACGCTCAGGATCCCACTGGATACGAACCGGAGAATCACGTTTTACCTGTTCCCATTGTTCCTTGCTCATTGATGGTTCTGCATGGCTACCACAACTATGTGCCAGCGCCCACTCAAAACCTTCGCGGCTGATATCCATAGCCAGAATACGTGCCTGACCGACATCTTTATAGCCCCATCCGGCCCGATACATCATCCAGAGAAATGACGGCTTTATCCAGGTCATGCGCGCCATCTTAAAAGGAGGAGAAACAAACGTACCCTGAGCCAATGCCGAGTCAGCAATTTGGTGGGAATAAGCCTGATAAACCCGAATAGTGTCATTGTCGAACAGCGCCCGGATTTGACGGTAGGGTATTGATGGCATCATGTCGGAAATCCTTTTATTACCTGATGATGAAGAGTTTTGCCAGTAGTGGGAAATCATAATACAGGAAGGGGTTTGGTGAAATATCAGTTAAAAATCCGATAACCGTAAGGTAAATATGGCGGTATAAATGTGCGTTACCACGGGCAACGCGCCTCCCTTTGTCCTGCTAACTCCCTTAGCAGAAAACCATATCTACCAAACCATCGGCATTTGCAGACGAAAGACGCCTGCTTTTCTGATTAGTACTTAAAGCCCCGATGCAGCGCAACAATTCCGCCCGTCAGGTTAAAATAACCAACACCGTCAAATCCGGCTTCTTCCATCATGCCTTTCAGGGTTTCCTGATCGGGATGCATACGAATGGATTCCGCTAAATAACGATAACTGTCGGCATCGCTTGTCACCATCTCACCAATCTTTGGTAAAACATGGAACGAATAAGCGTCATAAGCGGTATTCAGTAACTTCACTACCGGCTTGGAGAACTCCAGCACCAGCAAACGACCGCCCGGTTTCAGCACGCGGAACATTGAACGTAACGCCTTATCTTTATCGGTGACATTGCGCAGCCCGAAGGAGATAGTAATACAATCGAAGTAGTCGTCCGGAAAAGGCAATGCTTCAGCGTTAGCCTGTACATAGTTGACGTTACCGATAATACCCATGTCACGCAGCTTAGAACGCCCCATTTTCAACATGGAATCATTAATATCGGCTAAAACAACTTCGCCCTTTTCGCCAACCAGACGTGAAAATTTTGCTGTTAAATCACCGGTTCCACCTGCCAGGTCGAGCACTTTCTGCCCTTCACGAACCGCACTACAATCAATAGTGAATCGTTTCCAAACCCGGTGAATCCCGAATGACATTAAGTCGTTCATCAAGTCATATTTTGAAGCTACAGAATGGAAAACCTCAGCAACCATTGCGACTTTTTGATCTTTTTCTATCGTGCGGAAACCAAAGTGCGTCGTGGTTTCCTGCGTTTCGTTCATCATGATTAAACCTGATTTAATAAGTCATATGAATTAATTTAGTCTACCAGAAACAATCTGAAACATACTCACCAATAACTCTTTTTTACTATCATTCAGTAATATCAGAAGATTTCTCTGGTTCAGCAGTATTATCCGGTATTTTTGATATCGATTCAGCTAAAGCTGGTTCTGATATCGCTGTATTCATCGGGCGTTTTACTTCAACCCCCAGTGTTCGAAAACTTTCTACCTGCCCAATGACATTACCCCGCCCCTGAGACAGCTTGTTCATCGCCTGTCGGTAATTATCCTGCGCTTTGTCGAGGCTCATACCCAGCGCTGTCATATCATCAACAAACAGCCGGAGTTTATCATACAGGCGCGCCGCCCGGTCAGCGATCTGTTGGGCATTCTGGCTTTGATGCTCATAACGCCATAGATTACCGATAGTTCTTAATGCCACCAATAATGTCGTTGGGCTAACCAGCATAATATTATTCTGCAATGCTTCACTGATTAACTCTGGTTGCCTGTCGATAGCCAATAAGAACGCGGGTTCTACCGGAATAAACATCAGTACATAGTCTAAGGAACGTAATCCCGGAAGCTGGTGATAATCTTTACGACTGAGCAAGCGGATATGCGACTTGATGGAAGCGATATGTTCATGCAACGCCTGACTGCGCTCCTGATCATCATCACTGTTAAAATAGCGCTCGTAGCTTACCAGCGACATCTTAGCATCAATAACAACATCTTTCCCCTGTGGAAGATGAACTATCACGTCTGGTTGCTGACGGTTACCCTCTTCACCTACCATATTAACCTGAGTTTGATACTCATGGCCCTCACGTAAACCGGAGGCTTCCAGAACCCGACTTAACACCACTTCTCCCCAGTTCCCCTGAGTCTTATTATCCCCTTTCAGGGCTTTAGTCAGGTTAAGCGCCTCCCGAGCCATTTGGGCATTCAACTGTTGCAGATTGCGGATCTCATGGGTCAGAGTATGGCGTTCCCGCGCTTCCTGCCCGTAACTGTCCTGAACCTGACGGCGAAAGCCGTCTAACTGTTCATATAGCGGAAGCAATAACCGGTCAAGACTCTGGCGGTTCTGTTCATCCACTTTACGCCCGCTCTGCTCAAAAATACGATTGGCTAAGTTTTCAAACTGCACCGTTAATCGTTGTTCGCTGCTGATTAACAAGCGCTGCTTCTCTTCCGAAGCAAAGCGGGTCTCTTCCAGACGAGTGGACATCTCCCGTAGCTCAACCTCCAGCGAATTATTAATGCCCTGAAGACTGCGCAATTCTTGATTCAGCCGTTCACATTCTTCATGCCATAGCGCCTGTTGCTGAGCTTTCTCCTGCAGAGCAGCCAGACGAGCATACAGATCGCGCAGATCCAACTGCCCTTTTTGCAGTTCCTGCTGTTGAATTTTACGTTCCGATTGTAACTGCTGATTGTCTGAATCCGCCTGATCCAACTGTGCGGTCAGTAATGCGATTTGATTTTCCTGCTGCAGATTATGGCGTTGGTTATAAATCGCCGTCACTAATCCACCCAGTAATAACCCTGCCAGCGCAGCAGCAATCATCATCATCATCAAGCTGGTATCCACCGCGCCTCCGGCTTTTGATATACAAGCATCACAAATTAATAAGGGTTAAAAGTAAGAGAATACTGTATAAATGTCCAGATTGTTTTGGCTGATTATGCGTAATTGTTCCCATTATCGCTTAACCAAATGGCTAAAAGCGCAGATAGTGAGCAATCCATTGAATACCAAAGGCACCGGGAGCCAGAATCAGAAAGCCCCACAGCATGGCTGACGTCAGATTAACGACCTGAAAAGATTTCAGCGGCATCTCACATATTCCGGCAACCAGCGGCACGGTGGCACGAAAAGGGCCAAAAAAGCGGCCAACAAATACCCCAATGGTTCCCCAACGATCAAAAAAGTGCTGGCCACGAACCAGCATTTGCGGGTTACGCGATAAGGGCCAGATATGCGCAATACGCTCTTTATAGTGCCAGCCCAGCCAGTAAGATATCCAGTCACCAAAAAAAGCGCCGAGGGATGCCGCTATCCAGATGGGCCAGAAAGCGATACCGCTCTCACCAATAATCGCACCAATACCGATTAAAATAACCGTGGCAGGGATGAGTAAAGAGAGAAAGGCAATGGATTCGCCAAACGCCAGAAAAAAAACAATAGGAGCGCCCCACGCCTGAT
The DNA here is from genome assembly GCF_016649425.1 of Limnobaculum allomyrinae. Taxonomy (GTDB): domain Bacteria; phylum Pseudomonadota; class Gammaproteobacteria; order Enterobacterales; family Enterobacteriaceae; genus Limnobaculum; species Limnobaculum allomyrinae. The sequence goes on along the minus strand of NZ_JADRCR010000004.1, from coordinate 191,584 downwards.
GGTCGCGGACAAAATTCATGGTCGACGTAATGATATAGTCAAGGGTCACATTGCTACTCCCGTTTTTAACACCCACATTTAGCAAGATATCGATGATAAAAAGCAATATTCTTTTGATTTTTATACATTATACAACATGCTTTTTTGCCCGATAAACGCCATAAAAAAACCGGGGGAATCCCGGTTTCTCTTTTCATTAATAACTTCAAATAATTAAGCCGCAGGCTTGGCCTCTGACGCAATACTGAGCATATCCTCACCGCCAATAGCAGGAACACGGATCGTAACTCGCGTATAAACTTCCGACTGGCTCTCCACCGTCACCCCATATTCATAACCGTGACGCGCCTTAATACGACGATCCACCAAATTCATACCCAAACCATCACCGTTTGGTCTTGGGTAGTAATTACCTGCGTTATCCTCCACCAATAAAACCAGTGCCGGATGGTGAAGATCGGTGGTATCAAAATAACCTTTAATGCTGATATGCCCTTCCGTCAACATCTGAGAGGTGCCGTGCTTGATGGCATTTTCCACAATAGGTTGCAGGGAGAATGCGGGTAAAGAAAGCGGTAATAGCGCATCCGGTATATCGATATCAACCGTGAGCCGATCGGCAAAACGCGCTTTTTCAATTTCCAGATAGGCATTGATGTGTTCTAACTCATCACTAAGGCTAACTTCATCATTACTACGCTTTAAGTTTTTACGAAAGAAAGTGGATAGCGACAACACCAGACGACGGGCATGACCGGGATCTTTACGTATTACCGCCGACAGCGTATTCAGCGCATTAAACAGAAAATGAGGGTTAACTTGCGCATGGAGTAGCTTAATCTCCGATTGCGCCAACAGCTGCCTCTGCTGTTCCAGGGTTCCAGTCAGGATTTGCGCCGATAATAAATGGGCTATCCCTTCCCCCAGCGTTCGGTTAATGGAGGAAAACAATCGGCTTTTTGGTTCATACAGCTTAATGGTTCCAATAACGGTTCTTTCAGCACCACGCAGTGGAATCACCAACGTTGACCCCAGCTTGCAGTTAGGCGTAATCGAACAGGCATAATGAACCTCGTTGCCATCCGCATACACCACCTGATTATTCTCAATGGCTTTATGGGTATGATGAGAGGTGATTAATGTGCCAGGAATATGGTGATCGTCACCAATACCAATAAATGCTAACAGCTTTTCCCGATCGGTAATTGCCACGGCGCCAACGCCGAGCTCCTCATACAAGATTTGAGCAACCCGCATACTGTTTTTCTGGTTAAATCCTTGCCGCAATACCCCTTCCGATCGGGCAGCAATCTTTAATGCCTTGGCGGAGAACGCGGTGGTATATTTTTCAAAAATCGCACGACGATCCAACAAGATACGCATGAACATTGCCGCACCAATCGAGTTAGCAATCATCATCGGCAGGGCAATATCATTGACCAGATGCACTGCCTGAGAGAACGGACGGGCAATTAACAAAATGATTAGCATTTGCAACGCTTCAGCAAACAGAGTGATGGCAGCAACAGTCAGCGGCTGAAACAGAAGATCCATACGATTATGGCGAACCAAATAGCGGTGTAATAGCCCCCCCACTAAACCTTCTACAATCGTAGATAACATACAGGCAGTTGCCGTCATACCTCCCATAGAATAACGATGCAAACCACCGGTTAATCCCACAAAAAAGCCTACGGATGGCCCACCCAGTACACCACCTAAAACCGCCCCCATCGCTCGAGTATTGGCAATAGAATCATCGATCTGCAAACCAAAATAGGTTCCCATAATACAGAACATAGAAAAGGTGAAATAGCACAGCAGCTTATGGGGAAGGCGAATGGTGACCTGCATTAACGGAATAAATAGCGGGGTTTTACTCAGCAGATAGGCAATAACCAGATAAACGCACATTTGCTGTAATAAAGATAAAATGAGGTCAATCTGACTAATTTCCATGAAGTATCTTTCTCTACGAGGTCAGGGATTGTTCGCTGACTATTCTAACATCAGTTGTTAATTATCCCCGTATTTTTACACGATCGACTTATCTTGCGATAGACACAAGTCCAATAATGGAACGTTTCAGCCAAAATGGATAAAAAAAAGCCAGCACGCGGCTGGCTAAAATAAACACTGGAAGCAATGTGAGCAATGTCGTGCTTTCCCGAGGTGAGCATGAATGACCGCCCCTTGAAAACATGTAAATAATAATCATTATCAATAGACTCTGTAAAGCTCTTTTTTATTAAAATGAGAATATTTCTCATTTTAATAAAAATATCTGGGTTTCTCGTTAACTACTCAAATATCCATACTATAATTAAGGCCACTATTTTACTGTTCACTCACCGCCCTTTTTTCCCTTCCAATATTTTTACCGCAAATTATTTTAATCATCTAAATAATCATGCATTTATAAAATAAAATATCGAAATATCGAAATATCGAAATATCGAAATATCGAAAATTAAAAATAAATTTTGAAATATTAAACTAACATCATGAGTAGGTGTTTTGCCCCGTCTGATATTTTTGCCACAGATAAAAAAGTGGATATTTCGTATACATTATTAAATTTTTTAGGAGGTTAATTATGATTTCTGCTTTATCACTCAGAGGATTAGCGGGTACTCTGGCAATCATAAGCCCACTGGTATGGGCTCATGGTTTTATTACAGAGCCCCCATCCCGAGGTTATTCCTGTAACATTGGACAAAACGTAGGTTGTGGCGATGTGCAATATGAACCACAAAGCCTGGAAGCGCCTACCGGTTTCCCTAATAGCGGGCCGGCTGACGGAAAAATAGGTAGTGCCGGTGCTGCGCGATTTGGTCAATTAGATGAACAAACTGCAGTTCGCTGGAAAAAGACCAGCATAAAACCCGGTGACAATACCATCACCTGGAAATTTACTGCTGCTCACCCGGTTAATAACTGGCGTTACTATATGACTAAGCAAGATTGGGATCCGAATCAGCCACTCACCCGAGCCTCCTTTGATTTAACACCATTCTGTAAAATTGACGGAAAAATGGCGTTGCCTCAAACCATTACCAGTAAAACCTGTAATGTACCTAACCGCACTGGCTATCAAGTGATTCTGGCGGTATGGGAAGTTGCTGATACCCCTAACAGTTTCTATAACTTGATCGATGTCGATTTTGCTGGTGGTAGTGACACTGGCGGTGGGGGTGGGGGTTCAAACACCCCGGCAGTGATTGATACCTGGGCAAAAGAAGTGGGTAATATTCAGCCGCTTGTCGACCTGAAACGCGGTGATAGTGTTAAGTTACGGGTTTTTGATAGTCGTGGTGAACGTAGCGATTTATCTATCCCTTACACCATTGAAAGCGATGAAAGTGGAGCCAAAAACGTCTGGGCTCATGACTTTGCGGATAAAATCAACACATCTCAACAGTTAGTTCGTGCCGGGCAAAAAGAAGGTTCCGACATATTTAACTCGGTATATGGCAATAATACCGTATATGCCACTGAAGCCAGCGGTATAAACCATACTGAAATTCAAATTGATCAACAACCAGTACCAGTAACATCATCAATCACCGTTACTGGCGTGGAACAAAGCTATACCACTAAACAAAGTGGCGATCTGACATTGGCATTCAACGTATCTGTTAACGGAAAACTAACTGTTGAAACATCAGTTTATGATAGTGCTCATGTTCAAAAAGTTTATGAAAGTACCGAAATGAATAACGACAATAAGAGCTTCTCGCTGGCAATGAAAGGGCTGGCATCGGGCAATTATGGGTTACTTGTTGTCGGAAAAGATGAGAACGGAAACGTACAGCAACAGATCGTTAAATTCACTGTTACTGTTCCATCCAGTAGTAGCGGCGGCGGAAGCACTAATTATGATGCAGTCTTCCCGGAAAAAATCACTACTTACAAAGGCGGAACTAAAGTACTACAACCAAAAGACGGTAAGGTTTATCAGTGTAAACCTGCACCTTACAGCGGTTTCTGTAAGCAATGGTCGGCAACAGCAACCGGCTTTGAACCCGGTGTTGGCGCCAGTTGGGAAATGGCCTGGACATTGGTCAAATAATCCTTCGCTGTAAAGCTAGCAACCAAAAGAGCCTCCAATACCGGAGGCTCTTTTCATTATATGCGCTTCACCATCCTGACGGCTCCCTGCTAAACTTAAGTTATCCCGGTTTAAGTAACCTGCTGGTTGAGGAGTTCTGTCATGGCAAGCGGATGGGCGGCAGACGGCGCCGTACAAGATCAAATCGACAGCACCATTTCAGATGCTGTCGCTAAAGCCCGTTCTCAGCTACATAATGGTGAAAGTGCAACTCACTGTCTGGAATGTGGTGAACCTATTCCACAAGCGAGAAGAGATGCTCTTCCCGGGGTTCAATATTGTCTTGCCTGCCAGACCGAACTGGATAAAAAGAACCAGCATCAGGCAGGCTATAACCGTCGGGGAAGCAAAGACAGCCAGCTAAGATAATCGTGGCTATCGGCTCCGTTACCCTTCTTCTGCCGTTTCCTTCACCGGAGCAACTGCACCGAGTTTGGATACCAGCATCAGACTAATACACAACGGAATCACCAACAGCAATAGCGCATTTTTCACACCAAATATATTTGCCAAAAAACCCAGTAACGGCGGCCCGGTTAATAGTGAGCAATAACCAATAGCTGCCACCACTGCAATGCGCGAGGCGGCATATTGTGGTTCATCGGCTGCGGCACTCATTCCCACAGGGAAGCCCAGAGCACAACCAACTCCCCACAACAAAATACCAAAGATAGCTATCGATAAATTCGGTGAAAAACCAAAGATCAATAGCCCGGTAATGCTAAGCAAAATACAGACGCGTAACACAATTACTCGCCCATACTTATCAATCAACGCACCGCCAAACCAGCGCATACTGGTCATTGCTGTGACAAACAGCGCCAGAGCCATAGACCCCATCCACCCTGCCGGTTCAGCTCCGTCAAGGGTAAATCCAGTGACAATACCCAACGGTAGCCAGTCAAAAGCTGCACCTTCTAACAGCGAAGCAGCCAATACGGTAAAACCAATCACTAAAGTGCGCCACTCCAGCCAGGCGGCAAATGGATTCCCTTTAGTCTGGTTTTCAGTACTGGTCACTGCGTGATAACCAGTCCCCGCCGAAAGATAGCGGCCGCTGCACCAGAGTAATAATATGGCGGCACCGATCACCAACGATAACAGCGGTAGAGTAAAACCAACCCGTAAATATTCCAGCAATGCACCACATGCTGCTCCGGTCACGGTTCCAAACGAAAAACAGGCGTGCAGTTTAGGCATAATGGTATATCCCAATCGCTGCTCCACCTGCGTTCCCTCCAGATTCATTGCCACATCACACAGGCTAAATCCAAAGCCAAAAACAAATAACCCGGCCCCCAAAAGCAACTGGCTGGGTAACAGAGCAGATAGCGCGACGCTCCCCATACCCGATGCAAAAACCAGAGCGGACACCATAACGGTAAAAGCACTGCTGAAACGACTGGTAATCCAACCGGCGAGAATCAGTGCAACCAATGAACCTGCCGCTGCACAAAGAAAAAATAGCCCCATTTGAGCAGAGTTAATGGAGAAGATACTCATCACCAAAGGAATACGAGCAGCCCAACTGGCAAACACAAAGCCACAGAGGAAAAATGTCAGAAACACCGCATATTTTGCACGCACGGCGCTATGGGATGGCGTAATGTCTGGCTGTATTGAAGTCATAGAGTTACCCGGATCTGTTTAATGATATCGTGCCAACATGATGTGGCTTATCGTTCTCACATTTTCATAATCAAAACAAATCGGCACATTCAGGCCGATCTTTTGGCGTTTCTGCTTCACCATTGCACTAAATTTACCTAAAGTGTTTCATACTTTATGGATGACTAAAAACTATCGTTTAGTCAGTGCAGAAAAAACGGGTGGTTTATAATGGATCGGTTCACCAGCATGTCAGTTTTTGTTGCGGTGGTAGAAAAAGGGAGCTTTGTTGCGGCAGCAGAAGCCATGAAGATCTCTCCTACCATGGTGGGAAAACACATCACTGCCCTTGAACATTCCCTGAAAACCAAGCTCTTGGTTCGTACTACCCGTCGACAAGGCCTGACCGAAGCTGGACAGCTGTTTTATCAACACAGCCGCCGAATTGTTGATGATATGGCCAAAGTAGAAACATTAGTTCATTCACTGAAAACAACCCCTACCGGACGCCTGAAGATCACTGCGCCTTATGCCTTTGGTAACCATATTTTGATACCGCTCATCAGCCAATTTCTCGAGTTATATCCGGAGATTAATATTGAGATAGAACTGGCTGACCGTAAAGTAAACCTGATTGAAGAAGGGTTCGATTTCGCCTTTCGAATTGGTGATATCATTGATGAACGGCTGGTGGCAAAAGCATTACCAGACTATGAAATGGTGCTGGCAGCCACACCCGATTATCTGAAGAAATACGGCACTCCGGATACACCGGAATCCCTGCGCCACCATAACTGTCTGGGGTATAACCAGCATCAGAGTGAAAAGCTTTGGCAATCCATTGGGATCACAGCAAACGAAGGGGAATCACTTCCCTCCCGTCTGGTGATCAATTCAGGTGAAGGTGCGCGTCAGGCGGCACTAATGAATTTTACGATTGTGCTGCAATCTAAAGTGATTCTGGAACAGGATCTACTCAATGGACGATTAGTCCGAGTACTGCCGGAATTCTCTCTGCCCTCTTACCCCATGCATATGGTTTACCTGCCGCAAAAAGAGATGCCACTAAAAACCGAAGCATTTATTAGCTTTATGATGGAAAAACTATGGCAACGGCTAATGACCCTCTCCCGTCTGTAGTTAAGACTATGCCGTCACGGTATCCGTAAACCGGCGAATCGCTGCCAGTTGGCTGGCGTTATAACCACACTGCCCTACTTCAATTTTTGGCTTATTATGTCCATGGAAGTCGCTTCCGCAGGTTACATGAAGATTTTGCTTCAAGGCAAAATCATACAACCATGCTTCCAGCTCTGGTGAGTGGTAGCTGGAGAATACCTCGATACCCATTACGCCAACCTTTTGCATGTCAGTGAGCACTTCCTGATACTGCTGCTTAATATTGGCACCGATATGAGCGATAACCGGGGTGCCGCCATTACTGCGGATCACATCTACCATCTGTTCCATCGCCGGATAGCTCACCGGGATATAGCAGGGACGGCCTGCGCCAAAGAAGTCCCAGAAAAAATTGATTAATGGCATATCCGAACGTGAACCACCAGAGCGGTAAGGATGCAACAATGGGTTATTTTTATTGCGATCGTCCGCCAGAATTACTTCAGCCATCTGCTCTTCTTGTGGAACTCGCTCACCGGCAAGTTCGGCCAGTGCATTCTCATCAACAATAAAACCATAATGACGTAGTGCCTCTATCTTTTTCGGCGCCAGCTTTCGCTGCAACTCACTAAAATTGCGGTGTATCTGCGAGAAATCATCACTGGGTGTAAAACCATATCCCAGCAAATGATAATTTCGCCCGTCAAAGGTACAGTCGATTTCAATACCGGATATGGTTCGTAGAGCGCTATCTGCTAAAGCGCTGGCCTCTGCAACGGAGCTGGCAGAGTTATGGTCAGTTACCGCCAGCATAGTAATGCCATGCGCCTTACAGCGGGATATCAGTTCTGCCACGGGCAAATCTGCATCATCGCTGTAGTTTGAATGCATATGAAGATCGATCTTTTCCAGATTTTCCAGATTTTCCATCATGAATAATAACTCCTGAATAACGCCGGAACGGGCATGATCCACGCCCTATAACCTGGCTAAATATTATTCTGAAAAATAGCATATCAATATGAAATGAAAAGCAGGGAATATTGACTAAAAGGTGGATTAAACACGGGGGTGTTTTCTGTGGTTACCGCTGTTGTTAACAGTCAGTAAGAAATAAATTGAGAGTGATAATTAAGATATTACTTATTCTCATATTTAAAATAATCTTCTAAGGCTTTCACTATAGATTCTTGATACATAATCCACGCTTTCCTGGCATTCTGATTCATTTCAATTTCTCTCCTTGCTTCTCTGTAAAGTACATCAAGATCGGATGTACAAAAGTCGATATTGAAATATGACTTCGTTGTTAAGTATTCGACCTTATTATCACTTATCCTCCATCCGTACTTTTGCAGAAACGGAGCAAATTGTTTCCAACGTTTGTTACAACGAACGGCGTTGGCCTCCAAAAGATTATCTATAATGGTAGGATTTTCTAAAAATGCATTAAGCAATTGCGCTCGAGCATTCATACCTTCGCTCTCGCAAACCAGGGAAAGTAACTTTATATAATCACCTTCAGTCAGGAAAGAACCCATCTCATCACCACATCCAACGCAACATACCTCAATAAGGTTGTTGAAAGTATTATTCTCCTTCTGTTCAACCTCATCCTCAGGATAGGCCACAACCCAGCCATCATCCCCATACCCATGACGACGTAACGCGTATGTCACTAATTGATCAACGTTTCTTCTACTAGTTATTGCACTTAACGCGTCCCTGAATTCGGGCAAATTGGGTTCAACTTCGAAATAATTATCATGTTTCACTATCTGCATAACATTCTCAATGAACCTATCGATTCCCCAACGCCTGTGCACAAGCCCAGGCCGAACTCCACGCCCACTGGAAGTTATATCCTCCCAGCCAACCGGTAACATCCACGACTTCACCAATAAAATAGAGTCCGGGCACCTGAGCTGACTCCATGGTTTTGGATGACAATGCTTTGGTATCGACACCGCCCAAGGTGACTTCGGCGGTACGATAACCTTCTGTACCGTTAGGCTGAATTTGCCATTGCTGCAACGTATCAGATAATTGCTGTTGCTGAGGGGCAGAAAGCTGCTTTAGTGTCACGTCAGGCACTTTATTTAAGGTTTGCAGACTTTCTACCAGACGTTTAGGCAGGTGACGTGCCAGGGTGTTTTTCAGGCTCTGATTTGGATGTTCTGCACGTTCTGCATTCAGGAAGGTCTCCAGATCTAAATCCGGCAGTAAATTAATGGTGATTGACTCGCCGGGTTGCCAGTAACTGGAAATTTGCAGTATTGCCGGGCCGGATAGGCCGCGATGGGTAAACAGCAGACTCTCTTTAAAACTAACACCGTTTTCTGCCGTTACACTTACCGGTACCGCAACGCCAGACAGCGTTTGCAACACTTCCAGCAACGGTTTATGTAACGTCACCGGAACCAGACCTGCACGGGTTGGGAACAAGTTAATGCCAAACTGTTCCGCTATTTTATAACCAAAAGGCGTTGCCCCCAGTCCGGGCATAGACAAGCCACCGCTGGCGATAACTAAAGACCTGGCCTGAATATTTGTCGTAGATAAGTTAATCAGAAAACCCTGTTCATTACGTTCAACGCTAAGTACTTCACTACGCATACGTAAATCAACATTTCCCTGCTGGCACTCTTTCATCAGCAGATTAACAATATCTTCGGCTGAGTTATCACAAAACAGCTGCCCCAGCGTCTTCTCGTGGTAAGCGATGCCATGACGCGATACCAGTTCAATAAAATCCCATTGGGTATAGCGTGCCAGTGCTGATTTACAGAAATGTGGATTATGGGAAAGGTAAGCCGTATGGTCAGCATACATATTGGTAAAGTTGCAGCGGCCTCCGCCGGACATCAATATTTTTCGCCCCGGCTTTTTGCCATTATCCACTAACAGGACATTAAGCCCCTGCTGTCCGGCCTGAGCCGCACAAAACAGCCCGGCAGCTCCGGCACCAATAATCACTACGTCCGCTTGTTCAACCACAAAAACCTCTGAAATTTCGGTCCGCTGACCGCACGACTTCCTATTTTGTGCCAGAATTGTATTCATCATCCAGGGTTCTAGCCAGCAGAATAGATTTTACTGGCGTGGCAAAAATATTTTTAGTTCATGACTTATCTCATTAATAACAATTAGTTAAATTTGTAAATACATGTAAACGGGTGCGCAGAATCGAAAAAAAAGTTAATTTTTTCTTTGCCGATAAGCTAATTGTGCTGATAATGCGCCGGTCTACCTCCATTACTGACAGTAAGGTTTATGCTAAACATATTTGCTGGACTAGAAATTCATACTGCCCTAATGCTGGGTCTCGCATTACTGTTTGTTCTGTTTTATGAAGCTATCAATGGCTTTCACGATACAGCAAACGCAGTAGCCACCGTTATTTATACCCGCGCCATGCGCGAACAGCTTGCTGTTGTGATGGCGGGTGTTTTCAACTTTCTTGGTGTTGTGCTTGGCGGATTAAGCGTTGCTTACGCCATCGTACACCTGCTGCCAACAGATTTGTTGCTTAACATCAGTTCAACCCATGGCCTTGCCATGATGTTCTCGGTGCTATTAGCGGCCATTATCTGGAACCTTGGAACCTGGTATTTTGGTATTCCAGCCTCCAGTTCACATACGCTTATTGGTTCCATTATCGGTGTTGGTTTAACTAACGCTATCGTGACAGACTCTTCTATCGTTGATGCACTAAACCTGCCGAAAATGATTCAGATTTTCCTGTCACTGATTCTGTCACCGCTGGTTGGTTTGATTCTGGCCGGTGCCATGATCTTTGTTTTACGTCGCTTCTGGAGCGGTAGCAAGAAACGCCAACGTATTCACCTAACCCCTGCTGAACGTGAAAAGAAAGATGGTAAACGTAAGCCACCATTCTGGACTCGTATCATGCTGATCCTATCAGCCATTGGGGTAAGCTTCTCCCACGGCGCCAACGACGGTCAGAAAGGCATTGGTTTACTGATGCTGGTACTTATCGGCGTGGCCCCGGCAGGTTTCGTGGTGGATATGAGTGCTAATGGTTATGAGATTTCCCGTACCCGCGATGCCTTGGGTCATCTGGAACAGTATTATCAAAATCACCGTGAGGCCATCCCTCACATCGTAGGGCAGAACAGTACCGATCCTCTGCCAGCCATGAGCACCTCCACAGAATACCACTGCGATAACTCCCGGGCGTTGGTTGCTATTGGCCATTCACAGCAGATGCTGAATGGGCTGGATAACTACGATCAATTGGCTCCGGAACAGCGTGGTCAGCTACGTCGCTTGTTATTATGTGTTGCCGATACCGCCGCTAAAGTAAACAAGCTACCTGAAACGACCTCTCAGGATAAGCGTTACATTAAAGAACTTCGCGAAGACGTGCTGGTTACCGTTGAGTATGCGCCTATCTGGATTATCGTTTCTGTCGCATTAGCGCTGGCTCTGGGTACCATGGTGGGCTGGAGACGCGTAGCCGTCACTATCGGTGAGAAAATTGGTAAGAAAGGCATGACTTATGCGCAGGGTGTTTCTGCACAGTTGACTGCTGCGCTGTCTATCGGCGTTGCCAGCTACACCGGGATGCCAGTTTCTACCACACAGGTTCTCTCTTCTGCCGTAGCCGGTACCATGTTGGTTGATGGCGGTGGCGTGCAAAGTAAGACAGTTAAGAATATTTTCCTGGCCTGGGCTCTGACCCTTCCTGTTGCAGTTCTTCTTTCCGGTAGCCTGTACTGGATTGCTCTGAAACTGATTTAACAGGTTCAGGAATCATGAATAAAAAACCCCGTCGTGTGATAAACACCGCGGGGTTTTTTATTACCTGAAGCTTCACGACCTCACATTATGAAGCTTTCGGCAAAATCGACAGTAGCCAAGCGCCTATCGTTATTTTATAGTCAATAAGATGATGATTCTCCGTAGGAATCGATATCAAGACTATTTGGCGATAAAAGCGTGCATCATGTGATCGGTATACCACTTTAGATAGGTATATTGAGCTATTATTAATTCAAGTTAACGGATCTTACAGAAGGAGTCATCCTATGTCATATAAACACATTCTGATTGCAGTTGACCTATCTCCGGAAAGCAGCGTACTGGTTGAAAAAGCGGTCTCTATGGCTAAGCCATACAACGCGAAAGTTTCTCTGATTCACGTAGATGTCAATTACTCCGATCTGTATACCGGACTGATCGACGTCAATATGGGTGATATGCAAAAACGCATCTCTGAAGAAACGCATAACGCGCTAACCGAGCTGGCAAACAATGCCGGTTACCCTATCACTGAAACCCTCAGCGGCAGTGGCGATCTGGGTCAGGTACTGGTTGATGCAATTAAAAAGTATGATATGGATCTCGTACTGTGTGGGCACCATCAGGATTTCTGGAGCAAGTTGATGTCTTCTGCTCGTCAGCTAATTAATACCGTCCATATTGATATGCTGATTGTTCCTTTACGGGAAGAAGAATAACGCATCACATAAACAACTCAACGCCCGCCCCCTGCGGGCGTTTCTTTATTCAAATGATTTAATAATTAGCCCGTATGCAATAAAGCTTATCTTATAAATAAGCATATTTATCCTTTCATCAACACCACTTTTTCACTTGCAGATAAATATACTGTCCTTTTGAATTATGTTACTTCAGATAACTGCTTTAATAGAGTATTCCCCTATTATTCAATTTATAACCCCCTTTGAAATCATGTAATTATCATGTTTTCAATATATTGAGATTAGTTTTGTTACTTATTGAATTTCCATAATTATTGGCTCTAATAATTTTTAGCATAAATATAAATAATATTAATTCCCCTTAAAAAACGGCTTGCCTTATCACTATTAGTTAGTGTTATATTCGGAAAGAACATACATCACATCATGAAGCCCGCAATATTCACTTTTCTGAATAGCGTTTTTTCGTGGAAAAAATAAAAAAGACATAGGAAATAGCATCAATGAATCATTACTCCACTGTGGACGATTTTCTCGTCATGCTCCAAAAACGCGATGGCCACCAACCAGAATTTCTGCAGGCGGTTCGCGAAGTATTCACTTCTCTCTGGCCTTTTTTAAAAGAAAACCCTCGTTATACCGAGCAGGGTTTGCTGGAACGTTTAGTTGAGCCAGAGCGCGTAATTCAGTTTCGCGTTTCATGGGTAAATGACAAAGGTGAAGTTCAGGTTAACCGTGCATGGCGAGTACAATTTAGCTCCGCTATTGGGCCATTTAAGGGTGGTATGCGTTTTCATCCATCGGTTAACTTGTCTATTCTGAAGTTTTTAGGTTTTGAACAAACCTTTAAAAATGCGCTGACGACTCTGCCAATGGGCGGCGGTAAAGGCGGTTCAGACTTCGATCCAAAAGGTAAAAGCAACGCTGAAATCATGCGTTTTTGCCAGGCACTGATGACCGAGCTTTATCGTCATTTGGGTTCTGACACTGACGTGCCGGCCGGTGATATCGGCGTGGGCGGTCGTGAAGTTGGCTATATGGCCGGTATGATGAAAAAACTGTCGAATAACACCGCCTGCGTGTTTACCGGCAAAGGCCTTTCATTCGGCGGTAGCCTGATTCGTCCTGAAGCTACTGGCTATGGGTTGGTTTACTTTACTCAGGCCATGTTAAAACGTCACGGCTCTGGTTTTGAAGGCCAGCGTGTTTCTGTTTCAGGCTCTGGTAATGTAGCTCAGTACACCATTGAAAAAGCCATGGAACTGGGTGCCCGAGTGATTACCGCATCAGATTCTGCCGGCTCTATTGTCGATGAAGAAGGCTTCACTACCGATAAACTGGCTCACCTGATTGATATTAAAAACAGCCGCTATGGCCGTATCAAAGACTATGCTAACGAGCGCGGTTTAACCTATCTGGAAGGCCAGCGTCCCTGGGGCGTTCCGGTAGATATCGCTCTGCCATGTGCCACTCAGAACGAGCTGGAGCTGGCTGATGCCAAACTGCTGATCCAAAACGGCGTGAAGGCCGTTGCAGAAGGCGCTAACATGCCAACTACCATTGATGCCACTGAAGCGCTAATGGCAGCTAACGTACTGTTTGCTCCGGGCAAAGCGGCTAACGCAGGCGGCGTTGCCACTTCGGGTCTGGAAATGGCGCAAAACGCCGGTCGCGTTAGCTGGAGAGCAGAGAAAGTTGATTTACGTCTGCAACACATCATGCACGATATTCATGAAGCCTGTGTTAATTATGGCGGCGAAAAAGCCCAAACTGACTATGTCAGCGGCGCAAATATTGCCGGTTTTGTGAAAGTGGCTGATGCCATGTTAGGACAAGGCGTGTTATAACAATACTCTGAGGCGGCTGCGCACCCGCGTGGTCGCCGTACTGTTATCGCAGTACTACAAGAGGAAATGCTGATGACTAAAGCCAGGCGTAACCATTTAAGACTTGTCGTTGATAACACCCGCAATAATCCTCCCACAACTCAACGGGAACCGATTCAAACCAGACGTTTTACCGCTGAACAATTGGTCGCACAAACCACGGATACCCCTGCCGATCATTTCTCTTTGCTGAAAGCAGCAGCAGCCAGAGAAAAAACCTTAACCCAGATGAAAGTGCAGGAAGAACTACAGTCCCGCCTGAAAAAACTCAAAACAGACCACCCTGATATCGACATTACCCTGCCGCTGGATCAACAAAGCGAAGAACACCGTAAGTTAATGATTGAACGTTTCCCTCACTATTTTAACGGTGGGGCCTTTGTTTATTGGGAGGATATGGAGGAGTTGATATTTCTGGAGCCGGATGAGGACTGAGTTTTTGTTTTAGTGGTGGTTTTCGTATCGGTAATTGAGGATATTCCGGCCGTAAAGAGGATGTTGCTCATATCACCATTGTGCTCGGCCGGAAGGACATCAATACTTAAGTCAGGAGTGCGTTGGGCCTAGTCCGCCCAGGGGCGCTCCGGCAGCTAAAGCTGCTACGACCCCAACGGCGGCCTCTCCCAACGATTAACGTCGGCAGTTATACAACGTAGGCTATCTAATCAATTAGCCAATAAAGTTTTTATGAATTACTACAGTTAAAGTATTTACCAAAGCCCATCGGAGGGAGAGGCGGGCGTGGGGGTCGACTTGGCGTAAGCCAACGACAAACAGGCTTTCGCCTGTTTGAACAGCGCTAGCGCTGGCCCGACGCACTCCGAAGCTAAGTACAGATTGTCTCCCGGCCGGGCACGTTGGTCATATGCTCATATTGTCATTACGGCCGGAATATTCTCAAATGTCCATTTAAACAACCACCAGCCCAGCGCCAGCTATAACGTCACATACATATCAAACCGGTGGCTCTTGGTATTAATCGACGCCTGCGGTTTAGCGTTTGCCAATGGCGGAGCATAATCCGGGCGTTTTACCACCACGCGTTTTTTTGCCAATTGGCAGGCAGGTTCCAGCAAACCATCAGCATCCAGATCTTCCCCCACCAGCGACTGGAACACTCTCATTTCCTTTTTCACCAACGCACTTTTTTGTCGATGAGGAAACATCGGATCAAGATAAACCACATCAGGAGCGGGTTGAATTGAAGATAATGCCGTCAGGCTGGAAGCATGCAGCAGCGTCAGGCGCTGTTGTAACCAACCGCCTATTTCAGCGTCAGCATAAGTGCGCTGTAAGCCGTCATCCAGCAATGCCGCCACTACCGGATTACGCTCCAGCATTCGCACCTTGCAGCCCACAGAGGCTAATACAAAGGCATCACGACCTAAACCTGCGGTGGCATCCACCACGTCAGGCAGATAGTCTCCTTTGATACCCACTGCTTTTGCTACTGCTTCGCCACGGCCTCCACCGAACTTACGTCGATGAGCCATCGCTCCGGCAACGAAATCAACGTAAATAGCACCCAGTTTAGGTTCATCACGCTTACGTAATTCAAGACGCTCTGGCGTTAACACCAGCGCCATAATAGCCTGCTCGTCGGATACCAACTCCCAACGTTCAGCTAAAAGTGATAAGGCGCCGGAATCGGCGCCTGCTTCACAGATTAAACACACTGACACGAGAGACGTTATCCCTTTATGCCGTAATGGCGCAGCATGGCATCAAGCTCTGGCGCACGACCACGGAAATTCTTGAACAGCGTCATCGGCTCATCAGAACCACCCTGAGACAATATGTTGTCCAGGAAAGACTGACCGGTTGTAGCGTTGAAAATACCTTCTTCTTCAAAGCGGGAGAAGGCATCAGCAGACAATACTTCAGCCCACAGATAGCTGTAATAACCTGCGGCATAACCACCGGCAAAGATATGACTAAACGCATGCGGGAAGCGACCCCAGCTTGGAGAAGGCATTACCGCTACCAGCTTTTTCACTTCTGCCAGAGTTTCCATAATTTGGGCACCCTTCTGCGGCTGATACTCATAATGTAAACGGAAATCAAACAGACCAAATTCTAACTGACGCAGAATAAACAACGCCGCCTGATAGTTTTTCGCTGCCAGCATTTTATCTAACATTTCCTGCGGCAGAGGTTCGCCGGTTTGATAATGACCGGAGATAAAGGCTAATGCCTCAGGCTGCCAGCACCAGTTTTCCATAAACTGACTTGGTAACTCGACCGCATCCCATGGAACACCATTAATACCGGAAACGCCCGCGGTATCAATCTTCGTCAGCATATGGTGAATGCCGTGGCCAAACTCATGGAACAGCGTAGTCACTTCATCATGAGTAAACAGAGCAGGCTTATCACCAACCGGACGGTTAAAGTTACAGGTCAGGTATGCTACTGGTTTTTGCAGATGACCATCGGCGTAGCGCAGGCTGGTGACGCAGTCATCCATCCAGGCACCGCCACGTTTATGTTCACGGGCATACAGATCCAGATAGAAACTACCACGCAATTCACCGCTGGCATCAAACAGATCAAAGAAACGAACTTCAGGGCTCCAGAAATCAACGTCTTTACGCTCTTTCGCCGTCATACCAAATACGCGTTTCAGCACCTCAAACAACCCCTGCATAACCCGTGCTTCCGGGAAGTAAGGTCTCAGTTGCTCATCGCTGATAGAGTAAAGGTGTTGCTTCTGTTTCTCGCTGTAATAGCTGATATCCCAAGGCTCAAGCTCGGTTTTACCAAAATGCGTTTTGGCAAATGCACGCAGATCCGCCAGCTCTTTCTCACCCTGTGGACGTGCGCGTTTGGCTAAATCATTCAGGAAATCCAGCACCTGCTGCGGGTTCTCTGCCATTTTGGTTGCCAGAGATTTATCGGCATAGCTGTTAAAGCCCAGCAGTTGCGCCAACTCATAACGCAATGCCAATAGCTCTTCAATAATTTGGGTGTTATCCCATTTACCGGCATTTGGCCCTTGATCCGAGGCGCGAGTGCTAAATGCCTGATACATTTCATGGCGCAGCTCGCGGTTATCACCGTAAGTCATTACCGGCAGATAGCTTGGGATATCTAATGTCAGCAACCAGCCGTCCTGATCTTTGGCTTTTGCCATTTCACGGGCAGCATCCATAGCGCTTTCAGGTAAACCCGCCAGCTCCGCCGGATCGGTAATCAGTTTGCTCCAACCCATGGTGGCGTCCAGCACGTTGTTGCTGTAGGTAGAACCAAGCTCAGACAGACGGGAAACAATCTCGCCGTAACGCTTCTGTTTCTCTGCATCCAGACCAATACCGGATAACTCGAAATCACGCAGAGCATTATCTACTGATTTTTTCTGTGCTTTGGTCAGGCGATTAAATGCCTCACCCTGCTTCAGATTGCGGTATGCCTGATACAGACCTTCATGTTGGCCAACCCAGGTACCGTACTCAGACAGCAGAGGTAAACATTGCTCATAGACCTGACGCAGTTCCGGACTATTTTTAACCGAATTCAGATGACTAACCGGTGACCAGATTTGCCCTAACCGATCGTCAACTTCCGCCAGCGGCTGGCATAAATTATCCCAGGTGAACGGGCCCGGCTGCGCGACCACTTTTTCCACCGCAGCACGGCAATCATCAAGGGCTGCTTTAATGGCAGAAACAACATCATCAGGAGTAATAGCAGAAAATGGGGGAAGCCCCTGGAAAGTTAACAATGGGTTAGTCATAAAAAACAGTCCTTAAATTTGGCGATAAAACTAACATGAGGACTATTATGGTCGAATTCAATGGCTGGCGATACTAATCCTAATAATAGATATTCTCTTTTGTCACTTATTGGAATTAGAAAATCAGGGTTCTATTCTGTCACTTTCTCTGGCTTGATGACAAATCTAATAAATCAGCTCCTGAGAATATTCCGACCGTAACAACACAGGCTTATATCTGCATGGGTAACGGTCGGTAAATCGTCTGTACGCAGCTACGGAGCGCGTTGGGCCTGGCCGGGTTAGGGGCAGTTATGAAACACCTTGCGGGCCAGCGCGAGCCAAGTCGCCCCCAACACCCGTCCCTCCCAACGATTAGCTATTTAAGGTACAAAACCAAACTGTCTAGTTTTATCACTCTCTGAAAATTATCGAGGTAGCAAACAGTTATCTTCTTTCCAGCCATACAGCCAGTCCAGCGCTTTGTAGTAATCCTGCTGGGTTTTACCCTTCCACAGCAGATTACGCACCTGACGCTCAACACCTTTGGCATGATAGAGTCGTCCCATCTCACGAGTAGACCAGACAATGCGCGCAGTACGAGGTATACGTACTTCCTGATACAGTTTGAATGCTTCCACCGCATCACCATCACAGGCTTTAATCGCCTCACCCAGTGTTACCGCATCTTCCAGCGCCATACAGGCTCCCTGAGCCATATACTGCGCCACCGGATGCGCCGCATCGCCCAATAGCGTTACCCGACCAGTACCCCAAGACTCAACCGGCTCACGATCTGCCGTGGCCCAGCGACGCCATGAAGTGGGTTTATCCAGCATTTGACGAGGGCGTGGATGAATCCCTTCAAAGTAAGACATCACTTCTTCTTTACTGCCGTCGGTAACGCCCCATTCTTCTTGCTGACGACTATGGAACGTCACCACCAGGTTGTATTGGGAACCACCACGCAACGGATAGTGCACCAGATGGCAGTGGGGGCCGCCCCACAATACCGGCGCATTGATACGCAGATCTTCCGGCATATCGTCGCGATCGATAACCGCACGATACACCACATGCCCGGTTACTCTTGGTTTGTCATCCAGCGTAGAGGCGCGAACAATGGATTTACCACCGTCACAGCCAATCAATACGTCCGCTTTATAGCTGTTGCCCTGTTCGTCGATAACTTCCACATCATTCTGATTAATATTGATTTTTACTACTTTAGTCGCAGTACGATAACTCACTAAAGGGTTCTTCAACGCCGCCTGCCAGACAGTGTCATGAATATCTACCCGGTGGATAACCGCATAAGGGCCGCCAAAGTGATCGCGGAACTCTTTGCCGGTATCGATATGCACCACTTCGTTGGCATCTACAGCATCCATCAATGAGATATGATCGGTAAATACCGCTCGTTCACGGGCAACCTGACCCACACCCAGGCTATCCAATGCAGAGAAGGCGTTTGGCCCCAGCTGAATACCAGCACCAATTTCGCCAATTTCAACCGCTTGTTCCAGTAACAGGACTTTAATACCTACTTTCGCCAGTGATAATGCAGCCGCTGCGCCGCCGATCCCACCACCAACAATAATGGCACTTTGAGTTTTGCTCATGATTCGCTCCTTCTTATAAATATCTGTTTATGGCAAATACATGTGATACATCAGGCCGGAATAACGTCAGGCTGATTTTCCGGTGCTGCGGCAATAAATGCCGGTAAGGTATTACAATGTTGATAGATACGCTGGCAGCGCGGGTAATCAGACAGATCGCACCCCATTCTCAGTGCATTAGCCCACTGAGGAATAAGACAGCAATCCGCTAATGTCACCTGCTCACCAACGCAATAGTTTCCGGAGTTGCTCTGCTCCAGTAAGCGTTCTACCGCGCTTAGTCCCACCTTGATCCAGTGGGCATACCAGCTCTTTTTCTGACTTTCACTCACCTGTAACTCATCGGTCAGATAGCGCAAAATACGCATGTTGTTAACCGGATGAATATCACAGGCAATAGCCAATGCGATTTCCAACACCTGAGCACGCAAGTTTGCTTCCTGTGGTAACAATAGCGGTGCCGGAAAACGCCGATCCAGATAATCAATAATCGCCAGCGACTGCCCAATGGAATCACCGCTATCGTCAATCAGCGTAGGTACCACGCCAACCGGGTTATGCTGTAAATATTCCGCATGGTACTGCTCTCCCGCACGGATATTGACGCCTTCCGTTTGGTAATCAATGCCTTTCAGCGCCAGAGCAATACGAACCCGGTAAGAGGCGGAACTATTAAAAAAACTGAATAGTTTCATTGAGTAGTCTCTCTTATGCGCTTAAATGATAGTCACAGTCAGGTCGGTTAATCCTTCAACACCACAGGTTATCGTATCCCCTTTAACCACCGGGCCGACCCCTTCTGGCGTACCGGTATAAATCAAATCGCCAGGTTGTAATTCAAAGAAGGCTGACAGATAACTGATGGTTTCTGCTACTGACCAAATCAGGAAATCAATGCCGCTACGCTGGTGGTCTTCACCGTTCACTTGCAGCCAGATTGCCGCTTTGCTGACATCAGCACAGTTAGCTACCGGATGAATCGGTGAAATAGGTGCTGAGTAGTCAAACGCTTTACCAATTTCCCACGGCCGACCCATTTTGCGCATCTCCATTTGACGATCGCGGCGAGTCATATCCAGTCCGGTGGCATAGCCATAAACATGTTCCAGTGCTTTCTCTACCGGAATATCTTTACCCCCCTTGCCAATAGCCGCAACTAACTCAATTTCATAATGATAGTTTTCAGTCTGCGCCGGATAAGCCAGCTTCAGGGTTTCACCCGCATTAACCGGGATTACCGCATCCGTTGGTTTACAGAAAAAGAACGGTGGCTCACGATCCGGATCGAATCCCATTTCTCTTGCATGGGCAGCATAGTTACGCCCTACACAGTAAACACGACGAACCGGAAAAAGCTCATCAGAACCGACAACGGGAACGGCTACCTGAGGTGCCGGAGAGAAAACAAACTTGCTCATAACTAAATTCCTTAATCAGAGATCAAAATGGTTTTTAGCGCGGTGGGTTTATCCCACCTGCGCGGGTATCTTTTTAGCCACGGGACTCACGAAACAGGCCCAATGCTTCTTGTACCGGACGGTCAGAAAAGCTAAACAGCACGGTGTCTGACTGAGTTTCAAAGCTCACCGCTTGCCAGGTTGGCACCACAAAAATATCTTTTGGCGTAAAGCTGAAGCTTTCGCTACCGATGGTGACGCGGCCTTCTCCTTCCACCACGTGATAAATCGTGCTGTCAGTGGAGCGGCTGCTCTGTCCTTTAAATCCTTTCGGCAGTAATTGCATAAAGGTTGCCATAGTTGGCATTGGGTGACCGCCGTTGGCTGGATTGACGTAACGCAGTTTGAATCCTTCACACTCATCCGGATCGCCATTACGACTTAACTGATCCAGCGCTTCACGACTGCGGTCGTAACGGTAGTTAAAGATTGGCGATGAATTACCAGACTGATAGCGTACCGGCAGCATATTGGCAGCGTAGCGCGGTAAATAATCGCCCATTGGACGCGTTACTGGCTGTTGCTCTTCCGGATAGTTTTCAGCAAATGCACAGCCCAGATAGTTGACTAACGGCAAGTCCAGACCATCCAGCCAGACGACTGGCTCAGAACCCGGATTACCGTGGTCATGCCAGCGCCACTGTGGGGTAAGGATAAAGTCACCGGCATGCATCATGGTGCGTTCGCCATCAACGGCGGTAAATGCCCCTTCACCTTCCACAATAAAACGTAAAGCAGACTGAGTATGACGGTGGCTTGGTGCAACCTCGCCCGGCATAATTAACTGTAATCCGGCATACAGCGATGAAGTAATAGATGCTTTACCCGTCAGCGCCGGGTTTTCTAACACCAGCACCCGACGAACCGCTTCACGGGCACCAATCAACTCACCGCTTCTCATCAGAAAAGGACGGATATCCTGATAGCGCCACAGGGCAGCAACGGCTGGCGTATGCGGCGTTGGTGGTACTAACTGATGTAATGATTCCCAGAGAGGAGAGAGGTTCAGGCCAGCAATCTCCTGATAGAAACTCTCCCTGCGGCTTGGTGCGGTTGCATGAATCTCGTACATAATCGACTCCTTTATATTTATCATTCAGTGAGTAATCACAAATCTGTTTTATTCGCTCAGTACGGTGATGCGCGGGGCAACAATTGGCGTATGGCGGTGTTGAAAACGTAAGGCGACCAGTGCCAGAGTGGCAACCACCGCCGGTAGAGAGATAACGACGAACATGGTGCTGAAGGAGATATTCCACGACAGCATCAGACCACCGCTGAGGGAGCCAAAAATGGCACCACAGCGACCGATAGCATTGGACCAGCTCACACCGGTTGCCCGACACTGTGTTGGATAGAGCGCTGCTGACAACGCATTCAAACCAACCTGAGAACCGCTGATACCGATGCCCGTTCCCAGTACTGCCAGCGACATGGCCAACAGTGAACCTTCCGATACGCTGATTAATACAATAAACACGGCACCCATGGCGTAGCTGCCCGCCAGCGTCCAGTAAGGATTAAAGCGATCCATCATGCCGATCAGAATAGCGCCGGCAGTTCCTCCCACCTGGAAGGCCGTGGTGACCCATGCTGCATGCTGTAAATCAACCCCACCGCTGTTAAGCATGGTTGGTAGCCAGCTCGACAGTGAGTAGATAATCAACAGACTCATAAAGAACACGCTCCACAACAGCAAGGTTGTTGGCAGGACTTCACGAGTAAACAGCGCGACAACAGCTCCTTTTTCCGCTGGTTTTTCATCCAAATGGAAATGAACATCGTCATAGTTTTTACCGGTGATTTTTTTCAGCACTTCTGCAACCTTTTCAGGTTGATACTGCTTCAATACCCGATAACGAGGTGATTCCGGTAACGCCTTCCACAGCACCACACACAGTGCTAATGGCATCACGCCCCCCAGAATCAAAATGCCTTCCCAGCCGATATGGGGAACCCATTGGGCGCTAACCACACCGCCCAGTGCTGAACCCAGCGTAAAACCGCAGAACATCAGGGTCACCAGACCCGCTCGCCGCCGGGCTGGTACAAACTCCGATGTCAGGGTGATCGCATTCGGCATGGCGCCTCCGAGTCCTAATCCCGTCAGGAAACGCAGTATTGTCAGGGTGTTCATATCGGTCGCGAACGCGGACAGCACGCTCATCAGGCCGAAAAAGGCCACACTGAACTGCATAATGTTCTTGCGGCCGAATCGATCGGCCATTGGACCAAATATCAAAGCGCCTAAGGTCAGGCCAAACAAACCTGCACCAAACAGCGGTGCCAGATGGGCGGCATCCAGTTGCCATTGCTGGCGGATAGCCGGTGCGATAAATCCAATTGATGCGGTATCAAACCCGTCAAGGGTCACTACCAGAAAACAGCAAGCCAAAACCCGCCACTGGTAGGCCGAAACGGGCGCAGCATCAATCACCTCCTGAACCGTCATGCTACGTGTTAGTGTCATCTTATTGCCTCATGGTTGTAGGGTACTTTTATCGTTTTTGTGATGTATGTTGCTATTTTGTTAATACTATGAGACTGCGAGATGTGAAAAGATAATGGTATTTCGACCCTGGCTATAACCCGGAGGTTATACCTATGAGTGACTGGACGCAGAAACTGAAAGTGCAACACCTCAGATTGCTTGTCTGTATTGGCGAACAGGGTAATTTGAGTAAAGTGGCAGAGATTATGAATATCACTCAACCAGCCTTGTCTAAATGGCTAAGCTCACTGGAGGAGGATATCGGGCTGATACTGTTTGAACGACACAGTAAAGGGCTACGCCCTTCAGAAGGCGGGCGGCTGATGCTGGAACATGCCCGACGTTTGCTTAACGACCTCGAGCGCTCACGGGAAGATATCGAACAGTTCAAATTGGGTGCTCAGGGTAGCCTGCTGATTGGTTGTTCACCGGTCGCTACTGATTGCGTTTCTCTGGCTTTGCTCTCGCTAATTAAGGATTATCCCAACGTTCACGTTCAGGTAGTAGAAAACGTGATGACGCCTTTGCTGCAAAGTCTGATTTCCGGCAAAGTTGATGTCGTTGTTGGCCGGGCGGGTGGGTGGAAAAGCATTGCAGTTACCGCTTAATTACCGAGTGCTATATACCGAACCCGTGTGCTTTGTTGGTCGTTGTAATCATCCGCTGGCAACCAGAGATAAGATCAGTTGGCAGGATCTGCTGGAGTATCGCTGGATTGTCTGGCCCACGGGTACCCCTATTCGCGTGAGTATTGATAATGCATTGGTAGATCAGGGGGTGATGTTACCGGAGAATTATCTGGAATCCTCTTCCATGAGCGTTACCGTAAATATGGTACAGGCCAGCGATATTGTATCGATTTTGTCATGGCGTCTGGCTCAACGTTATGTAGAAAAAGGTCAGTTAGCCATGTTACCCCTGCCACGTATCGAACAAAAAGGCAGCGTTGGCGTATTCTGGCGTAAAGATAATGCACCATCTGATGCACTGCTGCGCTTCTTAGCCCATTTAACCAGCACCTCTGCCGAACCGGAAAGCGCAGACAACCACAATGTCCAACAATGATTTTCACTTTTTATCAGTCAGACAGTTTATACTGGTCGCCATAACGCAACATATCCCTTCATTCGGCCAGAATTTTAGCCCGTATGTTGCGCAGACGATAAATACCTTGTTGGCCACCACATCTGGTGGTGGCTCGGGTCAATCACAGGAATGTATAAGACACCATGTTAAGCTATCGCCACAGTTTCCATGCCGGTAACCATGCCGACGTTGTGAAGCACACCGTTCAAAGCCTGATAATTGAAGCGCTCAAAGAGAAAGAGAAACCTTTTCTGTATCTTGATACCCATGCCGGTGCCGGGCGCTATTTTTTAGGTAGTGAGCATGCGGAAAAGACCGGTGAATATCTGGAAGGTATCGCCCGGATCTGGCAACGGGACGATATGCCCGTTGAGCTTGAGGCTTATATGTCCGCGGTTAATGCCTATAACAAAGGCGGTTACCTGAAATATTATCCAGGTTCACCCTTGATTGCCCGTCACCTGCTCAGAGAGCAAGACCAACTGCATATGACAGAGCTGCACCCGACGGATTCCCCACTGTTACGCCATGAATTTCTTAAAGACGACCGCAGTAAAGTTTTACGTGCTGACGGTTACCAACAGCTCAAATCCCAGCTTCCTCCCCAATATCGTCGCGGATTTATTCTGATCGACCCGCCTTATGAGCTCAAAACTGACTATCAGGCGGTAGTTCAGGGGATTCAGGAAGGCTATAAACGCTTTGCTACCGGCGTGTATGCGCTATGGTATCCGGTGGTACTGCGTCAGCAAATCAAACGTATGGTTAAAGAGCTGGAAGAGACGGGTATTCGACGCATCCTACAAATCGAGCTGGCGGTTCAACCAGACAGCGATCGTCGCGGTATGACCGCATCAGGTATGATTGTGATCAATCCCCCCTGGAAACTGGAACAGCAAATGAGTACCGTTTTACCATGGCTGCATCGTGTTCTGGTACCTGAGGGTATTGGCCATACCAAAGTTAGCTGGATTACACCGGAGTAAACACGCATTGGACGGTTGTAGTAAGAGTTGAGAATGGTTATGAAAAGAAATACGTTAGTCGGTATCAGCCTTTCTGTGATCGCTATCGTGATTTTAGCCGGTTGGTTGATTTGGCAATTTTTATTTCCTGTACCTGTTGCTAAATGGGTTTTTTATGGTGAAAAACCCTCTGAACTTCGCGGTTACATCTACCCTGCGGCCAAAAACAGTATTGATGGCAAACTTGAACCCAAGCCTGACATTCCTGATGGCGATGGCGCTCTGCTCACTCTGTGGTCAGATACCAAACGCTGTACCTTAACGGTAAAATCCGGTCGGGAAAACATCAGTGTGACACGTTTTCGGGAGAGTACGCCTGAAACGGTACAGGTAGAGTATGTTAATGAAGATGGTGCACCTACCGCACTGTATGTTCAACTCGATGCTGGTGTCAGTTTTTGGACTTACCCTGATCCGAATATGGTCAATGATTTCATTGGCTGGAAGTTTGATAATTTGGCAGGTCAGGCACTTCCCGTTCGTTTTCGCACCGGGGCTTTGATAATAAAAATCATCGATGGTACCCAATACAAACGCCAAACTAACGGGCACTGGCTGTATGAGAAACATCAAAATGGGATAGTGTTGGAATCTAAGGAGTTCAACACATTGCCAGTGACAAATTCAGAGCAGAACCACCAGGCTGAACTGAAATTAATCGGTAAAGCGAACCAATGGCTGAGTGAAACGTTACAAGATTTATCAGATACCTTATCGGTTCCCATTCCCGATCAATGGTTAAGCACCAATAGTGACCCCTGTCAGTCAGTGAATACTGATATGTAAACGTAGAGCCGACGTTCGGGGGGCTTTTATTCTCCATCGGGTTGTGAGAACCTTTCTCAATCCCCTCTTAGCTATAGAGAGAAGCAGACAATATCATGACTAAACATTACGACTATCTTGCTATCGGCGGTGGTAGCGGCGGAATCGCTTCTATTAACCGTGCAGCCTCTTACGGAAAAAAATGTGCCATTATTGAAGCCAAATACCTCGGCGGTACCTGCGTAAACGTGGGTTGTGTACCGAAGAAAGTGATGTGGCATGCAGCACAAATCGCCGAAGCCATTCATCTGTATGGCCCGGACTATGGTTTTGATACGACGGTAAATCATTTCGACTGGAAAAAGCTGATCGAAAGCCGTACGGCTTATATTGACCGTATCCACCAGTCTTACGACCGCGTATTGGGTAATAACAAAGTTGATGTTATTCATGGCTTTGCCCGCTTTGTCGATGCCCATACCGTTGAAGTCAATGGGGAAAAAATTACTGCTGACCATATTCTGATTGCTACCGGCGGTCGCCCTTCAGTGCCTTCTATTCCAGGTGCAGAATACGGCATTAACTCTGACGGCTTCTTTGCTCTGGACGAAATGCCGAAGCGCGTAGCGGTTATTGGCGCTGGTTATATTGCGGTAGAAATTGCTGGTGTACTGAATGGCTTAGGGGTTGATGCCCATCTGTTCGTGCGTAAGCATGCTCCGCTGCGTACTTTCGATCCAATGATTGTAGAGACCCTGCTGGAAGTGATGGCGGCGGAAGGCCCTTCGCTACACACTCAGGCCATCCCTAAAGCTATCGTCAAAAATGCTGATGGTACCTTAACCCTGACGCTGGAAGATGGCACAGAGCACGTAACAGACTGTCTGATTTGGGCTATTGGCCGTGAGCCGGCAACAGATAACATTAATCTGGCTGCGGCTGGCGTTAAAACCAATGAGAAAGGTTATATTCCGGTTGATAAATTCCAGAATACTAACGTTCCGGGTATCTATGCCGTTGGTGATAACACCGGTGCCGTTGAGCTCACCCCGGTTGCGGTTGCCGCAGGTCGCCGTTTATCTGAGCGTTTGTTTAACAACAAGCCAGATGAACATTTGGATTACTCGAATATTCCTACTGTGGTATTCAGTCACCCACCTATTGGCACTATCGGTCTGACAGAAGGTCAGGCTCGTGAACAGTATGGTGATGACCAGGTGAAAGTGTATAAATCCTCCTTCACTGCGATGTATACCGCGGTAACGTCTCACCGTCAGCCATGCCGTATGAAGCTGGTATGCGCCGGCAAAGAAGAGAAAGTCGTTGGTATCCATGGTATCGGCTTCGGTATGGATGAGATCCTACAGGGCTTCGCGGTTGCCGTTAAAATGGGCGCAACCAAGAAAGACTTTGATAACACCGTTGCTATCCACCCAACAGCAGCAGAAGAGTTTGTTACTATGCGTTAATCGCCTTGTGATAAATTCATCGAAACCCGAATATTCCCGCAATATTCGGGTTTTTTATTGCCTGATCGATGATAAATGTCTAACTCACCGATTCACTATTACCACTTCATTATCCGGTCGTTTTATCCCGATTTTTGTCGATATATATAAACTTTGCTATTATCAATCAGATAACAGCAAACACGACGATCGCCTCAGCCAACTGAATCTATATAAAGAACTTCCTGATGAATAACGCGGTAAAAACAGCCACACGGCTGGTAGACAGAATTAAAGCCATCCCGGCCATCGCACACTTGCTGCGTGCGACTGAACGCTTTAACGATCGTCTAGGAAGCCAGTTTGGCGCTGCAATTACTTATTTCTCTTTTCTGTCATTGATCCCGATTCTGATGGTCTCTTTTGCCGCCGCCGGTTTTGTGTTGGCCTCCAACCCTGAACTGCTGGCTGAGCTGATTAATAAAATCGTCACCAGTGTTTCTGATCCTAATCTGGCAACCACGCTGGAGAATACGGTCAATACGGCGATCCGTCAGCGTACTACCGTGGGTTTAACCGGTCTGCTGGTCGCGCTCTACTCGGGTATCAGTTGGATGGGCAACTTACGCGAAGCCATTCGGGCACAAAGCCGGGATGTCTGGGAACGTAATCCGGCGGAAGAAGATAAATTTTACTTTCGCTATATTAAAGACTTCATCTCTCTGACAGGATTGGTGATTGCACTCATCGTTACTATTTCTCTCACTTCTGTTGCCGGTTCGGCTCAACAAGTGATTGTTAATGCATTAGGACTGGGAGACATCACTTGGCTCAGACCGGCTTTAACGCTGATCGCCCTGACGGTTTCCATTACCGCTAACTACTTTATGTTCCTGTGGATATTCTGGATGTTGCCAAAACAGCGCCCTAATCTTAAGGCGTTATTAAAGGGAACGCTGCTGGCAGCTATTGGTTTTGAAGTGATCAAGTTCATCATGACCATTACCTTACCGCAGTTAGCAAAATCCCCTTCCGGTGCGGCTTTTGGCTCAATTATTGGTTTACTGGCATTCTTCTACTTCTTCGCCCGGTTAACCTTATTCTGCGCAGCCTGGATTGCCACTGCGCAGGAAAACCAAAAGAAACCTGACGTCAGTGACCGCCAAACGCCATCATCATCGATATAGTAGATTATTGACTGCTTAGCTTTTTACGATATCACCAAAGTCAGTACGCTCGTTTTTACTAAAAAAGCGTTACCCCAAAATTATTGAAACAATGTTTTATTTTTTCTTGACTATCCACCGCTAAGTTATAAAACTAATCCCAATAACCAATAAAATTAAGACTGGGATGCCACACCATGACCACTAAAAGAATTGCCGTTATTGGCGAATGCATGATCGAACTCTCTGAAAAAGAAAATAATGTCAGCCGTGGATTTGGCGGAGATACCCTGAATACCTCTGTATATATCGCCCGTCAGGTACCAGAAGATAAACTGGCAGTACACTACGTCACCGCTCTGGGGACTGATGTTTTCAGCGATCAAATGCTAACCACCTGGCAAAAAGAGAAGGTTAAAACCGACTTAATTCAGCAGTTGGATGACAAAATGCCGGGGCTCTATTACATCGAAACTGATGACACCGGTGAGCGTAAATTCTATTACTGGCGTAATGATGCCGCTGCACGTTATTGGCTGACTCGCGATAAGTCGGATGAAATTTGCCAAAAGCTGACGCATTTCGACTATATCTATCTGAGTGGAATCAGTGTGGCAATCCTTAATCCGGAAAGCCGTCAGAAACTCATCACCCTGCTGAAAGCCTGCCGCAGTAATGGGGGTAAAGTTATTTTTGATAACAACTATCGCCCACGTTTATGGCAGAGCCGTGAAGAGACACAACAGGTCTACCATGACGTGCTTTGCTGCACCGATATTGCCTTTCTGACTCTGGACGATGAAGATGCGCTTTGGGGCGAAGAGCCGTACGAAAACGTGATTACCCGCACTCAAGCGCTCGGCGTTAGCGAAATCATCATTAAGCGTGGAGCCGACTCCTGTATCGCCGCTACCGGTAACGATCGGGAAGAAGTCGCCGCGGTTAAGCTGGCGAAGGAGAAAGTCATCGATACTACTGCTGCCGGTGATTCTTTTAGCGCAGGCTACCTTGCCGTTCGTTTACAGGGGGGGAATATGATTGATGCCATTAAACGTGGCCACCTGACCGCCAGTACGGTTATTCAGTATCGTGGGGCGATTATTCCTCTGGATGCAATGCCAGCGGTCTGAGAAAAGATCCAGTAAAAAGCCCCGGTGCTGAATTTCAGCCCGGGGCTTTTCTTTTACTTATAATTCAAATCACTTAGCTTCTTCTGCCTTTGGCGTCATGATGGAATCCAATAAATCTGATAATACTTTAACATTCTCTTCAGGCTCACCGGCTGGCTGAGTCAGCACCATGGTCGGTTTAATCGTCAGTATTTGATGAATACGCGAATTCACATCCATCGTCGTCAGGCTGTTAAGAAACTTTTGATTCAGTTGCTGATAAGATTCCGGATCGACCGCAATAGAACCACTTTTTTGGATCAACAGGCGCTGATTCATAATCTCAGTGGTATCCGTCTTGGCATAAGTAGCAATCGCCTTGTCCAGTTGCTCTTTTTGCGCAGCAACTAAAGCTTTTAACTCGGCTTCGGTGATGCCTTCTTTATCCAGTTTCACCAGCTCGGTTCCCAACTGCTTAATGCTGTTTTTTAAAGCGGGTAACTGCACATCTAACGTCATATTGCATTTATAACGCTGAAACTGTACCTGACACTCAATATTCAGTGGGTCACCTTTTAGCACGGTACGCCCAAGCCTCTGGTTCAGACGATTTTTGATCATGTCATTGGCGATCATACTTAACCACTGGCGCTCCAGTGAAGCCGTTGTCACCACCGGATGCCATGGATCGTCCCATACCAGTTTAATCCGGTCTTTTGTCACACCCTGAGATGAGAAATTAACCGGGGTTGGCGGTAACGCGCTGAGCGCAGCAATGGTTGCCGGAGTCTCCCGCTTACCGGTTAGGCCACCAAAAGCTTTATTAATCTGATCGTTCAATACCCGACGGTCAACATTGCCCACCACATACAACGTCATTGCATCCGGGGTATACCATTTATTGTAGAACTCACCCAACTGTTCTGCAGTAGCGTCTGCAACGATGGTTTGTCCTGGCTCATGGCCCATTAACGGTGAATTTTTGATGCGATAACGCCACCATGCATCATTCAAACCGGATGGCAGCATGACCAAGGGGGAAGCAAACTCACTGCGAATAGCCTGAATTTGCTCACTGGTTGCCGTTGGGCGATTGACTGCATCAGATAACCAACTGAATGCTTCTTTTAATATTTCTGGTCGGTTATTTGGCAAGCTCAAATTGTAGCGAGTGTAATCGTAGGAAACTTCCACCAAATATTTTGGTTCAGCATCCGGCAAAATTTGAGGAAGCAGCGCCTGCATTTCAGCACTGCTAAAATGTTCAGTATATGAGGTTGCCAGACGCGGCAACAGATAGGAGAAACCGACTTGTGGAATACTCTCTTGCAGAGAACCGGCATTGATTTCTAAACGAACTTCAATTTTATCGCTGGGTCGATGTGGGGTAGCAAGGACTTGCCACTTAAATCCATTTTCTAACTTTCCTTCCTGCCATGCCGGATCGGCCTTTAATGGCTCTGCCTGAGCAGCTCCCGCCATTATCAACACCAATCCGCCTAAAGCGGACCACAAATACTTACTATGCATACTGAAACCTCATTTACTGCTTATATCAACCCGACAACATCATGTGGTTGTCTGACAGCTGATATTTGCATCCTTGTCGTTTTTGTTATTGAAAGAAGCAGGCTGTCGAGATGTCACTTAATGCTACTATCATTTAAATAATAAAACTGATGGCTAACTTGCAAATAGAGACATTATGCAGAGAATACCGCCAGCAGCAAGCCGTCGGAAGGAAATGAAGCAACGCTTGATTATAAAATAAACAATTTCGTTGCATATGAAATTATATCTGAGAAATGTTTTATTTCCACACAAGCTAAAGTTTAATCTCGCCTTATCCTATTCCAGGTCAATTTTAAGAACTAAAACAGATGCACTACGCATATTTCGCTTTCGCACAGATAAAAAAAATCCCCACCAGTGGGTGAGGATCTTTGATTGAAGTGAAGTATTAATCAGACAGCTGGAGTCGCTTTTTTAGAGCCCTGATTATTTAACTCTTCATGCAGTTTATCTTCGTCTATCTGACGGCACCATTTAGCAACAACCACAGTTGCTACACCATTACCAATCAGGTTAGTTAGCGCACGAGCTTCTGACATGAAGCGGTCGATACCCAGAATTAACGCCAATCCAGCCAGTGGTAAGTGACCCACCGCCGAGATAGTTGCAGCCAGTACAATAAAGCCACTGCCGGTTACCCCTGCGGCCCCTTTTGATGACAGCAGTAATACCACTAACAGCGTTATCTGATTGAGCACAGTCATCTCGGTATTTGTCGCCTGAGCGATAAATATCGCCGCCATGGTCAGGTAGATGGAGGTTCCGTCGAGGTTGAACGAATACCCCGTAGGAATAACCAACCCTACTACCGATTTCTGACAGCCCAAACGCTCCATTTTATCCAGCATTCTTGGTAACACTGACTCAGAAGAAGAAGTACCCAGAACGATCAGCAGTTCTTCTTTGATATAACGGATAAATTTGAAAATGCTGAACCCAAAGCCTTTGGCGATTGAACCAACAACAAACACGATAAACAGTACACAGGTGATATAGAAGCACAGAATTAACTGTCCTAACTGCACCAGAGAACCCACACCATATTTACCGATAGTAAAGGCCATTGCACCAAATGCCCCGATAGGTGCCAGACGCATGATCATGTTGATAATGCCAAAAATCACGCGGGAGAAGCTGTCAATAACGTTAAACACTAACTGACCTTTTTCACCCAGGCGATGCAGAGCAAAACCAAACAGCACGGCAAACAGTAATACCTGAAGAATGTTGCCACTGGCAAACGCCCCTATTGCGCTGCCTGGAATCACATCCAGTAAGAATGGAACGATACCTTGTGATTTAGCTGCGTCTGCGTAAGCGGCAACCGCGGTAGCATCCAGTTGAGAAGCATCAACGTTCATACCTGCGCCTGGTTTAATCACGTTTACCACGATCAAACCAATCAACAGGGCTAATGTACTCACGATTTCAAAATAGAGTAACGCGATGCCGCCGGTACGACCTACGGCCTTCATGCTCTCCATTCCGGCAATACCGGTCACAACGGTACAGAAGATGATCGGTGCGATAATCATTTTAATCAATTTGATAAAGCCATCACCTAACGGCTTCATTGATGCACCAATCTCAGGATAAAAATGCCCCAACAGTACCCCAACCGTTATTGCAATTAACACCTGAATATAGAGTGATTTGAAAATATTCAATTTCATGATGCTTTCCTTATTTTTATTAGCAACACGGTGTAGAGCGCTGGAAAATAACATCCAATTAACACTATGGATATTAATTTATTGATTAAACAATGGGGAAAAATCAGAAATATGAACTGGATCGCATCACAACTGCTGGTTTTACGTACTTTATGGTCAAAAATTGGTTAATCGGTACTTTTCTATCTCTGCTAATTAGTGATTCAGTATTTATTAACAATATTAACAATCTCGTTAATGTACTACCCTGGAGACAATATCGATTTTCTTAATAATAAGAGGACAGGTACTTTTCCTTAAACATTTCATAAGGAAGCGGACGGGAGAAAAGGTAACCCTGAGCAAAATGCATGCCGTGAGCTAATAACCAATCGACCTGTTGTTGCGTTTCCACTCCTTCGATCACCACTTTCAGAGAAAGGATCTGAGCAATCGAATTCACAATTTGTACCAACTCGTCATCGTCCGGTAATCCGTCCACAAAGCTCTTATCAATTTTCAACTCATCGACAGGTAAATGGCTGAGATAATTAAGATTACAGTAACCCGTGCCAAAATCATCCAAGGCAATCGAAATGCCCAAATCACGCATTTTTATTAATGTTGGCAGCACCGCCTTTAAATCATAAATATTCGCCGTTTCTGTCAACTCCAGAATTAACCTGCTGGGACAGAAGTCGTGCTGCTGGCATAACCCACTCAACTGTTCAATGATATCAGGCTGCTGTAACTGCAATGCTGACAGGTTAACTGACAGGGTCAACGGAATCGCCTGCTGTTTCCAATGGGCAAGCGTAGTGCAGGCTTCTTCCAGCACCCATGCCCCTAATTCAAGGATTAATCCTGTCTCTTCTGCCAGTGGGATGAAATCTCCCGGATAACGAATATCATTTTCCGTGTAGTGCCAGCGAATCAGAGCCTCTGCACCATAAGGTTGGCCTGTCGCCATATCTACCTGAGGTTGAAGATAGAGGCGGAACTGGTTCTCTTTCATTCCGCGAACCACCTCACTTTCCATAATCAGCCGTTGCTGAATATTATTGGTCATATCCGGTTCGAAGAACAGAACCTGATTTTTCCCCCGGCGCTGGGCTAATAACATCGCCGCCTGAGCATGAGCAATAAGTCCGTCAGGCTCCTCACTATCGCTGGGGTACTGTGCAATACCAATACTGACGGTTGGTTGATACTGGTACTCATTAATGCTGAGCGGAATAGTAATATTCTCAACCAGACGCTGCCCCAGTTGCATAGCATGTAATGGACTTTCCTGAGATTTGCTCAATACAATGAACTCTTCTCCATGGAGTCTGGCCAGCAGGGTATGTTCTCCCAGCACTTCTTTCATGCGCTGCACGGCATCAATCAGGCCAAGATTACCCTGCTCTTGGCCTAATGCCTGATAGATATCTTTAAAGGAATCTAAATTAATAAACAGCAAACTAAATGGCTGCTTTTCGTGGCCACTATTCAAAAGCTGCTGTTTTAACAACTCTTGAAACAGAGTGTAATTGGGTAAATCGGTAATAGGATCCCGCGTGCTCATGCGGGTCAACTGATGGTGAGCTTGCACCAATGCCTGTTGGTTGCGGTTATAACTGCGAACCAGTACTCCCAACTCATCATCCTGATGGTACCGGGGTAACGTTAGCTGATGATATTGAATATTCTCTACCGGTAAGGTGCGTAGGTCATCCGCAATAGCCCGCAGTGGATAAACTAACAAACGATTCAGGCACCAACTGATAGCAATAGAAAGCATAAACGCCAGTAGCAAATAAGCCACCAACAAGGTAGAAAGCCGCTTCAGAGTATATTGATAAAGTTTGTAGGAGTCCGCCTCCAGCACTAAATAGCCCATAGGCTGGGGATCGATGGCATTATATTCCGGCGAGTAAAGCGGTATCAGTGAAACAATGGGAAGAGACAATAGCTTTTCGACCACGTGCGGGACTTTTCCATTGGGCCCGCGCTGGCTGTGAACCGAGATTAACTCCGCATTCACGATTAAATTGGCTTTGGTTAAAAAATCCAGCTCCATCAGATTATCCAACGCCCGTTGGATCTCTTTCATGTTCCTGTCCCACAGCGCTCGTTCTAAAGGTTGAGAAACCGAGTAACCAATATTATCGAGCTGAATGTGGTAGACCTCTTTGCGTTGTTGAATAAAATCAAACATTTGTATTACGATAAAAATACAAATTGTCGCCAGAGCAACTACCGTTACTAGCGACATCTGCTTGATTGTTAGCGAACGCTTTACCTGCAAATTTTTATCTCCAAATGGTGGTGACTGAATAATATATTTACACGCTTGGCACTGAGTAAAATATTATAACGTTCACTCCTCACATTATGGCAAAAGTATTCTGCGATGCTCAGAAATCTCGCTCACTATCATTTAAAATCAGCATAAGGTGTTAGTGGCTGAGGCGGTAAATCTATGTCTCCCAACCAAGGCTCAAGAGCATAACGGACATAAATCAACGCATGGCTTGGGGTATAGTCTTTCGCCTGTTGGATATCGACACCGGCACCCACACTCCAGTGAGAGGTGATTCGGCGCTCAACTAACGCGCGCACGGTATATCCGGTTCCACTACTGCTACTGCTGTCTGTTGTGACATATTTATCCGGCAGACTGTCAGGAACCAGCCCCTGTAACGGATAACGTTGACTACTATCGGTTGAAGAATGGGAGAGAGAGACTGAACCGCCCAACTCCCAGGACCAGTTTTCTGTGCGTTCACGATAGAGCAGCGGTAAAGAGAACGATAAATATTGTTGAGGGCTGTAATATCCCCCCTGCCCCAGACTGTAATCACTTAAATCTTTCTGATAATGCCACCACATGGTATTTAAACCGACTCTCACCTGACGATCGTTTTCATTGATCACTTTATAGTAGTAACCGGCCATAGCCTGCATACGCTGGTTATCTGCCACATTCTTACCGGTCAGTTGATGATAGGCGACATTTCCCCACACGCCATTCGGCCCACCACGGTCATAGCTTAAATCCAGTTGAACACCATTTTTACGTACGCCGCCCCATTTGGTTCCGGTATAGGGATCAACCGCCCCCCCAAACGATAACAGCGAGCTGGAAATGGGCCGGCGGGAAGCGGTAACCGTCCATCCCAGATGATTCCAGTCATTGCTGTATCCAACACCCCCCACCCAATCGACCACTTCAAATCCCATTGGCGTGGTACCGATATCCACCTGCCAGTTATCATCTTGCCAGCCAGTGGCTACGCTAACACCATTGCTCTTCTGGTTGCGATCGTCGCTACAACCCACTTCCCGACAGGTACCAAATGTCTCGTTATATACGCCATTACTGTCGGTGCTGAAGCTCCCCGCATCCATGATGACTGAATCACCACGCAAAAAAGCCGTTCCCCGCTGTAGAGGAAAAGCAATATGCAGCATGGTGGTATGGGCGGTTAAATCAGATATTCCTTTAGTGCCGCTGGAACCCCAGTAATCATGATCCAAGGTTACTGTAGTGGACTGCTGCTTATACAGTGATTCTGCATCTGATTTGATACCCCGTTTTAACCAGTCATCCTGCTGGTTGTTGCGCATAGCCTTGGTAAAGGTCTCATTATCCATCTCGGCTGAAGGGGTAATACCATAGGCGGTCATCGCATGGCGGTAATCATTTAATGCTTCATCTGGGCGCCCGGTTCTCTCTTCAAACGCGGCAGCATCACGCAGCAGACGTGCGTTATCCATTGATGGTTCAGCAGACGGTTGCAGTGCTGCTGATTTGAGCTCAGTCAATATAGCACCCGCACGTTCATCATCCCCGACTAATGACCAGGCATTGGCTAAACGACGTCCGGTACCGATATCACTGGCCTGGGGTTGAATAGAGAGTGCCCCCAGAGAAGTTTTAGCCGCATGTAAGTCGCCTTCGGTAATCTGAGCTTCAATCACACCCAGCAGCGCATCCTGATTATCCGGTTCTCGTGCCAGAATCTTTTGATACTGCTCTTGCGCCTGTTGACCATCTTCCCGTTCTATCGCCCAGTCGGCCAAAGTCAGATCGATACGGGTACTGGCTGGCTGCTGTTTTAACCAGTCAATGGCCGCTGGTTCACCTTCTGTTTCACGAATTTGCTGGGCTTGTTGCAGAATTTGTGACGTCTTCAGGCGGGTATCAAGTTCACGAATATTGTCGTCCCACTTTGCCTGACCCAATGTTTGTAGTTGTGCCAGCGCCTGAGCCTCTCGGCCACTGCCGGACAAATAGAGTGAATGTGCATATATC
The DNA here is from genome assembly GCF_016649425.1 of Limnobaculum allomyrinae. Lineage (GTDB taxonomy): Bacteria > Pseudomonadota > Gammaproteobacteria > Enterobacterales > Enterobacteriaceae > Limnobaculum > Limnobaculum allomyrinae. The sequence continues at coordinate 153,987 of NZ_JADRCR010000004.1, read as the reverse complement.
CAGTCAGCATCTTGTCGATGTGGTTGCATCGCCCGACTGAACAGCGCATCGGCCTGGGCATTTTTGCCCTGAGTACGCATCACACCGGCCAGACGATAAGTTAACCAAACGTCATCAGGGGTCATTTTTTGAGCCTGAAGATATTTCGCCTCTGCCTCAGCCGGTTTACCGGCAACGACAAGATCTTCCGCCTGCTGTTTCAGGCTACCTGCGGTTAGCTGATTGAGTGAGCTACGCATGCGGTTTTTCATATAACCCGGCAGCCCCTGAATGTAACTCAGCGCTTTTTCCGGCGATTGCTTTTCATATAATGAAACCAGTGAACTCACAGCACTACCACTGTCTGGTTCACGACGCAGTGCCTGTTTATAATAAGACTCTGCCGCCGCTGCATTATTGCGGGCCATTTCAACATCACCCAAACCTATCAGCCCTTGTGCATCCGAGCTATCAATGGCACTGGCCTGGCGGTACAGCGCTTGTGCCTGATCTAACTGTTTATTTTTCAGGGCATTATCCGCCCGATCGATAGCCAACCAGTAACGATTGGTTTTGATCAGGCTATCCAACTTAGACGCGTAACTGCCTGTGGTATCGCTCGCTTTAGCTTTTTCAAACTGAACCAAAGCCTGCTGGCGATTTCCAGCCCGGGCATAGGCCTGCCCTAACGCTGTCAGTAATTCCGCATCACTCGGTGAAGCGCTGAGCGCCTGTTTCAGTGAAGGAATAGCGCTACGACCGCCGCCACTATCCACCTGCTCAAGGCCGCGAACTCTGGCACGATAGCGGGGGTCTTGTAACAGTGTCTGCTGACGCACCAGCTCTTGTTGAGCGTCAGCCGCCTCCGGCTGCCCCTCAAAGGTAGTGATAAAGTGTTGTAACTGAGCAACACTCCCATCTGAAACCGGCATACCTTTCAATTTGCTGTACCACAGCTCGGCAGCGCTACCAATACCACTAGGGTTGGCAGCCAGTTTTTCCAGCACCTGATAGGCCTGCTGATCTTTTCCTTCATCAAACAGAAGCTGTGCAATAGACATACTTAGCGCATCTGAAGCAGGAAAGCGTTTTTGCAGCACTTGCATCTGCTGCAATGCATAATCTCGCTGACCGGGAATTTTCAGCACGACATTCCAGTATTCAATCGCCAAATCCAGCGTGGGCGCTTTGCCTTCAAACAGTTCATCATAAGCCGCTTTGGCCTGAGTCAGTTGACCACCGGTCGCCAGTAATCTGGCCTGCTGTAGCTTGTTTTTTCCTTCTGGTTGCGCCAGCGCAATTTCCAGCTTAGCCGTAAGATAGGCATCAGAATCAGGCTGTAGCTTTCTTAACTGCTCCAACTGGCGGGTCGCGGTAGTCATATCTCCCTGACGTAACGCATAACGGATTTGGGCCGCCAATGTTTCAGGTGCATTTGGACTGATCTTCTCCAGTCGATAAAGAGACTCTTTAACCAAATCATCCCGATGGGTTGATTCGCCAATTCGTATCTGTTCCTGTAACCGGGCTTCAGGAGATACGCTGTCTGCCGCTAATGCGCCGAGAGGAGAGAGTGTAAAAGGAAGCAGAATAAAAGAGAGCACGGGGGCAATGCGATGCACGGTGCCCGATGCAGGGAAAAATCGATGATAAAGTTTCAGCGTGTAGTTTGAAATCAGTGGGTATTTTTGCATGTATCTTTCTCCCAAGAAACCTGCAACTCTCCCTGTTGATTAAAGCGGTAATATTGTTGATCCCAGCCGAGACCAAATAGGGTTAATACATTATTGTAATAAGCATCGCGGCCCGGAAGATTATTCACTACCCGTTCGCGTTGAACGGCCTGAGCCGGGGATCCTGTTAAAAATGGCAATAGTGCGGCAGAAAAACCAACCGGCCCGGTACCGGTCGCTTTCCCGGTTTGGGTATCTACCGTTTCCGGCGGCAACCCCATATCCTGCGTCAGTTTAGCCATTGGCTGGTAATGAGCTATCAATTCAGCTTTCCCCGACGTATCTTCTGCCAGCATGCCGAGCCATAAATAGACCCGAATCGCATTGTAATCGCCGGTAGCGCCGGTTTTATTGTCCGTTTGCCAGCCTTTCTCTTTCTGCCACACGACCCAATCCGCAGCAACCCCCGCAGGTGCTGCTTCAAGTAATAGTTTACGGTTGCTCTGTGCTACTTCACCCCAAATCTTGTCGGTTTGAGCGAGACGAGCTAACAGTTGTGGCGGTTGATAGCTGGGGTTCAACCGCCAGCTATCAGATTCGATAAAACCCACTTTTCCGGGCATCAGCATGGTACCCAACCCCGGTATCCTGGCGACTTCTTCTCTGGCAATACGCTGTAATAGCAAAGTGCCCATAACCTGATAGCCACGGGAATGCCAGAGTCGTCCGGCTTCCAGTAAGGTGTAAGCAATCCACAGGTCAGAATCAGATGCCGAGTTGTTATCCAGAATTCCCCAACTGCCATCGGGCTTTTTACCCCATAACCAACCGGGTAAACGTGCCGTCAGATCGCCGGCAGCCAGATTTTTCTCTGTCCAGTTCAAAACCTGATCGAATCGATTACGGTCATTAGCCACCAACGCAAAAAATAGCCCGTAGCTTTGTCCTTCTGATGTGGTGATGTTATTGCCATCCGTGGGGTCGATAACCCGTCCTTCACGACTGATATATTCCCGGGAAAAGTACTGCCACTGTGGCCAATGGCAGCTATCCGCCCACGCCTGACCAGCAATAAGGCAGCAACAAAACATCATCACTAAACGTTTCATATTATTTATCTTCACCCGGATTTAAGCGACGGCGACTTATCGCGCGCAGCCCACGCCAGAGCATTAACGCCACCAGAATCACACTGAAAACAGCAAATACAGCCAGCCACACCGGATGTGCAGATAGCTTAAACCATAGTTTGTCCCACCACGGCAGATAACCAACGTAGTAGGTCTCTCCAACCCGTATACTATTTACCCCGGAGTTGCGCACAATGGAAACCGACCCGGCTATAGCCGCCCGTTTACCGCTGTCGCGCCAGGCTTCATCCAGTAGTTGATAACCACTATCTCCGCTGGCCATCAGAGCAACGACACTGCGCTGCTCGTTATAAGGGGACTGGAAGCCCGTTATCGCACCAATAGGCCCGTCGGATGAAACTACGGCGCTAGCCTGTGGTGTTGGTTCCGTACTCGGCTTATCGAAATCAACAGTATGTAGCTCCAGATTATTTTTTCCCGGACGGTTAAGCTGGCTCTTTGCCTGCTCAATCAGTATTTCCGGTTGGTTTCTGGCATCCAAATCTTTCGGAATACTGCTTAACACCAACAGATCTTTATCTGCATGCTGTTTCGCATCCGGTTTAGCCGTCAGTTCAACCCCCAGCGCCGGATAGCCAATACTGGCCCCCATCTGCCCCAGCACGTTAAACAGCAGCGTTAGTTGTTCAGCCGTTGGATTCTCTGGCATCACTACCAGCGTTTCCGATAAGTCTGCCATACGACTGAACGGGAAACCCGACTGAGCAAACGTTTTCAATGCTGGCATGGCCAAATAGTGGCGATAGCCAGAAAAATCGATAGTTGAATCACCATCAATCACTGCTTCATGTTTTACCGGTGTCATGGTGCGACATACGTCAGTGGTGCTGGCACCAATATTTGAAACGAAATCAAAATCGAAGCGCAGTTTGTTATTTCCGTCCAGTTGGAAAGCCGGGATCATCACTTCTTCATCAGTACTGCTCAATCCCTGAATCAATGGAATATGCAATACCTGGAGCTTATTTGACTCATAAGGTTTCAGCGGAAATGCCTGTAAAAAACGATTGTTAAGGCTGACATTTAAGCGAGAATCATCAACATAAGGAGGTGGTGTATAACGATATTTAAGATTTAGCGCGATCCCCTGACTGCGCAGTAAGAACAGATCTGGCGGTAACTTCATATCCAGATCAATCGGTGGCAAACGTCCACCGGAAACGCTGAGTTGTTCCTGATAGGTCGTCAGGTCAGCTAATCGTACCGGACGATCGGTTCTTACCCAGTTAGGCGCATCGTAAGGTTAGGTTGGCGAGGCAGCAGTTGTTTTACGCTATCAATGGTCACGCTCTGGCCGCGGAATAAAGGTTCTCCCTGAGCGATTCCCTGTACAGCTGTCAGTAAATCTTTATTATCACGCCCCAGCACCAGCAACAGCTTGATATACGGATTAGTTGGATGTGAGATTATCTCAACTGTTGGCGCATCAACTTTCGGATAGTCTTTCAGAAAATCCGGGCGCCAGTCGTTAGTGGCGAAAACTACACCGTTACTTTCTGGCAGTTGGTTATACAATACCGGGAAGTTCTGCCCCCGCCATTGCGCTTCCACCCCGAACCATGAGGCCAAAATTGCCGCGGCTTTTTGCTGCTCATTATCCGGAGCCGAACTGAAAATCATCGGTAAATTTAGCGGGCGGAAATCGCGGCTGTCATAGAAAGGTTCAGGGAAGCGAGAGAGATCGTTATTCACCTCAAGTCCCTGATAGGTCAGCGCCACCGAGCTGCTTTTACTCACATCAATCCAGATACTGCTATGGGTTGGATTTTCGCAAGCATCTTTATAGTTCCCCACCGGTTCCAGACGAATATGCCCCACCAGTTCCAGACGAATGCGGTTAAAGTCGCTAATATAGCGAGCATCCATCGGCAAATTAATGGTTCCCTTTTTCCCCGGTGAGTCCTGATTAACCGGCACAACCCCCATCAGTTCATCATTCAGATAGACTTTAATATGGGAAAGCAGCGGCAACAGGGCAGGAGAAACGGTATAGTCCAGATTCAACGCGGCCTGAGAGACCACTTCGTCACTGCGCACAGTGAATGTCATTTGCGCTACGCTCTGCAGGCCCCTTAAAACCAGGCTGCCTTCCGGTGCCAGCGTTTTAAAAGAGAGTGAGTCATTACGTACTGGTGCTCCTGGTACGATTGGCATCGGCTCCACCTGCGGGGCTACCGGTGTCGCACTGTTTTGCACATCAGCATCTACAACCGGCGGTGTATCCGTGGTTTGCGCATAAGCAGCGCCCGCCAGACTCAGCAGAACAATTCCCAGCCAGCGACGTTTCGCTATACCGGTAAACATCACTTCAGATTTCATTTTCTTCATATTGTTGCCACTTCTGTTTTGGGCTGATTAACCCGCCGAGGTAAAAACGAAATTAACCAAACAATCACCGATGCCATACGCCCCAAAATGGAATATAAAAATGGAGGTGAGTATTCGAGCATCCGTTGATAACCATGTAAGCCCAGCATCAGTACATCACGCATGCTGCTCATTGGTTTATCTTCCGGTACGCTTTCTTGCCATAACGCCCAGGTATCTGCCCGGGCAAAAGTACATTGCATAAAATCAATATGTTGTTGTGTGGTGGTCAGTTGAAGCTGAACGCCGACAGTCTCGTTGAATGAGCGCATCACCTGACAGGGGAAAGCATATTCGCGATCTCCCCGGGTTAGCATCAGGGTAAGTTTGTCACCCTTCGTCACCAGATCCGGCGCTTTCATCTCAATGCCTACTCCGGCATCCGAGTAGTCCCGCAATGTACAAGGGAACAAATGCCCATCTTCACGGGCAATCGCTGCCGGCATGGCAATTTGAATGCGGGGTGAATTCCTGATTTGTTTGGCTTCAATAGAAACCGCGATAGCGCCACCTAAAATAATCAGGTTATAGATAACCCATATGGCACTAACCAACACGGTCGGGATTTCATTCGTCGGCCCGTCATACAGACGCCATCCTGCGGCCAGCAGACCCGCAGCATTGAGTATCACCAGTAAGAAATAGGGGCGCGAAATGATCCAGTCCAGATGGCTCTCTTCCACTAACCCGCCTTTGGCAGTGACGTTAAATTTGCCTTTATGCGGGTTCAGCAACGCAACGGTGGTTGGACGAGCGATATACCAGGCCAGTACCGTCTCATAAATCTCACTCCAGAAAGAGTGACGGAACCGCCCCTGAATTCGGGAGTTAGTCAGGCTGGCATGAATCATATGGGGTAAAACATACAATGCTATCGCCAATGCCGGAGCATAAATAATATAGGCATGGAAATAGAGGAAAGCTAACGGCGCAGTTAAAAATATCAGCCGTGGAATACCTGACAGGAAATGCAACATCGCATTGGCATAACACAGGCGCTGAGCCAGTTTCAGGCCTTTACCAAGCAATGGATTATCCAGTCTGAAAATTTGTACCATGCCTCGTGCCCAACGAATACGCTGGCTAATATGGGCTGACAGCGTTTCTGTTGCCAACCCTGCCGCCAGTGGAATACGAATATAGGCCGACGTATAGCCAGCACGGTGCAAGCGCAGCGAGGTATGGGCATCTTCCGTCACGGTTTCCACCGCAATCCCCCCCACTTCATCTAACGCAGTTCTGCGCATAATGGCACAGGAACCACAGAAGAATGTCGCATCCCAGGTATCATTACCGTCCTGAAGCAAACCATAAAACAGCGTGCCTTCATTTGGCATTTTACGGAAAGAACCCAGATTACGCTCAAAAGGATCCGGTGAGAAAAAATGGTGGGGAGTTTGTATCATTCCCAACTTTTTATCTTTAAAAAACCAACCCATCGTCAGTTGCAGAAAAGAACGAGTCGGCACATGGTCACAGTCAAAAATAGTGACAAACTCGCTGGTAGCCTGCTTCAGCGCATGGTTGATATTACCGGCTTTAGCATGTTCATGAGTTGGGCGAGCGATATATTTCACCCCAACCTCTTCAGCAAATGCCCGAAACTCAGGTCGATTACCGTCATCCAGAATATAGATAGTTCGTTTATTTTCTGGCCAGTCGATACCCAGCGCAGCATAAATTGTGGGTTTAACCACGTTCAACCCTTCGTTATAGGTAGGAACCATAATATCGACACTGGGCCAGGCGGCGAGATCTTCCGGCAATGGAACCGGCTTACGATGCAGTGGCCATACTGCCTGGAAGAAACCTAACACCAATACAATCCAGGCATAGGTTTCTGCTGCCAGTAACAACAGCCCACAAACCAAACTTACCGGATCATCCCAGTTAAGCGTAGAGGTATAACGCCACCAGATATAACGAGATGAGATGGTCAGTGACAGTACAATCATCATCAGAGAGGCAAAACGGCCCGGGATGCGGCGCATTACCATAGCAATGCCCCACAACAGCAGAACAAAGATAAATTGGGCAAACAGCTCGAACGGCTGAGAGATACAGATGATTGCCAGTATGCCCGCCAGTAAGCTACAAACGATAAACACTGCGCGCCTTAAGGTCGGGCTCAGATTTTTTAAGCGCTGCTCTGAACGGTGTTCCAGTTTGTTAGCTCTGACATACTCCGGCAAACTATGTAGCCAGTTATTTATCTGTTGATGCCTGATAGTCACCCACTACCTTAATTGCTGCCATCCCCGCCGTAACCACAAAAATGACGGTGAGACTTCCTGACGAACAACAATCAGCCACAAGCTTTGTACCAAATAACGCAAAATATCAGCTAAACGAGGGCGTGCATCAGCAACCTGTGGAAATAGCTGGTTATGTTGTTCTCTGATCCGTTGCCAGGCAGGTGATTCCAGACAGAACACCGACCATAATGCGGCATAACCAACGCAATACAAGAATGCGGTGATGGCGGAAGTTTTCTGTTGACGATAGCCATTATAACGGGCAACCAACCGACTCATCGGTGCTGCGGGGATAAATAAACTGAACAGAGACCGGAATGGATGCATAGTCAGGAACCTTGCTTATCAAGGCTCTGGCACCACAATGCCAGTTGGTGAATATCCTGAACAATCAAACTATCAGGCTGGCTCTCCCCTGGCGTTTTCTTAACGGCCAGAGACTCTGCCATAGCCTCATCACGATGTAATATAACCGGGATCAGACCTGATAAGCTTTGTTGCCAAATATGGCTGATATCTTGCTGTATTAAACTTGTTGGTGAAAAGCCATTAATCAGAAAATAACGATTAGCCGGAAATGAATTCTGCCCCAGTAAAACATGACATTCCACATCCGGGTTTAATAAAACCAGATTAATATCTGCCAACGAATTGGATAACTCTTTTAAAGATGAAAGCGTGTTGGAACAATCAATAATTATCCATTGATAATCATTCGATGAAAGAAACGCTAAAAAGCCAGGTAATTTCTCTGGTTGATGTTCTTTTTGTTCAAATAACCCTTCATTAATCAGGGAATATGTTTCTTTTTCAGAAAAACCAAAAGGCAGATAATCAATTCCTGGCGCATAGGAAATAACCGGCGGTGGTGATTGCTGTAATTTAAGCGCCGAAGCCCAACCCTCTTTGCTACTCCAGGCATGGTTAAAATGAAGACGCAATACGTTATTGATGCTGAAATCAACCACCAGTACAGACTGCCCGGTTTGGGCAAGCGCCCAAGCCAGCGAAGCACAAACGGCTGTAGTACCACAGCCACCGCGAATACCCTGCATTGCCAGAATCGTCACGAACCAACCTTATCTGAGTTTGACCCAGATAACATTTCGGACAGCAATGGCCAACGCAAAAATGCTTCCTGCAACGCACTTTGATGAGAAAGATCCTGATATTCCAGCGAAGTGAGATGATAAGCCGTCATCACTGCAGCAATATCATTCTGGTACTCTTTTGCTACCATCAGCTCGGGTAGCCGATTTCCTGTTTCTGTTTTGCGTCCCTGCCTCAGGTTCCATTGGGTTCCTGTGACATCATCGTTCATTTTGATAACTCATTAATGCAGGCTATGTAGTTAATTTTAGCTGATAAAAACCATTTTGCTGGTGCAACAAACTAAAAAACTCGGTATTACCTGATGGTTTTCCTATGAATACGCAATATAAATTTTTCTGTGTTAAATTAAAAAATAAATAAACAGGTTTTCCCACAGAATTCGGTTAAAATAATAACAGAGTCGTGAGTACAAAAAAATGGAATTTCTGTTTTATTCATAGTAATAAAGAGACAGGATGTTATTTCACGCTACTAATCCATTCGGCTGAAACCCTAATTAATAGCAATCAGCGAATATTATTGGATTAACCTCTGTCTGTGAAAACAGGTGAAAAAACTCTGCCAACATGATTATTGTGGATAACTTAAACAGATATTATGAATAATGAGAAAATATCCTCTCCGCCTCCATCTTCGGATAACAACCTGTGGAAAAACTGGCAGGGGTTAAAGGGCTGGAATTACTACTTTCTGATAAAGTTTGCACTGCTATGGGGTGGATATCTTAATTTTCATCCTCTGGAAAATCTGGTTTTTGTCGCTTTTTTACTGTTCCCTTTACCCGCAGGCTGGCTCAGAAAAATCCGCAACTGGGTTGCCGTTCCGGTAGGTATTGCGCTGTTTTACTATGATACCTGGCTTCCGGGCATTCAAAGTATTATTAGTTTACGCAGTCAGGCAACGGCTCTCAGCTTTGATTATATGGTGGAATTCGTACAGCGCTTTATTAACTGGAGCTGGGTGGGTGCAGGTTTTGCGCTGTTAGTTGGCTATCTGTTTATTTCCCAGTGGGTACGTATTACCCCTTTTGTGGTCGCAGCACTGGTATGGTTAAACGTTATCGCTATCGGTGGGCCATCATTCAACTTAATGCCGGCGACAGCGACGACCAATACACCATCAACAAATACACCGACTCAGTCGGGTACCACAGATAGCTCGCAATCAGAAGCCCTGGGGCCACCAACGTCCCAAAACCTTACCGCCTATTACGATAAATTCATTCAGACTCAGCAAAATCTTCATACTGAATTCCCGGCATCATTACCTGCTGATGCCCAGCCTTTCGATCTGTTAATCATCAATATCTGCTCTCTCTCCTGGTCAGATATGCAGGCAGCTGGTCTGGCAGACCATCCGGTCTGGAAAAAGATGAATGTTGTGTTTGATAATTTTAATTCGGCTACCTCATACAGTGGGCCTGCCGCAATTCGCATATCCCGCGCCAGCTGTGGTCAGTCCTCGCATGCTGCATTGTATAAAGCAACGGATCAGCGCTGTTATCTGTTCAACGAACTGGCGCAGTTAGGATTTAAAAACGAGTTAGTAATGGACCATTCCGGAGCTTTTGGAGATTATTTGAAGCAACTGCGTGAGTATGCAGGTATTCAAGCCACCCCACTGCCTTTTGGCAATGCCAAAACAGAATTAACCTCCTTTGATGGTGAACCACTCTACAGCGACCTGAGTATGTTGACTGAATGGCTGGAAGCCCGGAAAAAGGGGGATTCTCCTCGTGCTGTCACATTCTACAATACCATTGAGCTTCACGACGGTAACCGCGGCCTTGCCACGAACAAACCGGTGGAATACAAAAAACGCCTGCAGGATTTGTTTGACGATCTGGATAATTTTCTGGATGAACTGGACAAGTCTGGCCGGAAAGTGATGGTGATGATCGTGCCAGAACATGGTGCTGCACTGGTTGGTGATAAAATGCAAGTTTCCGGCCTGCGTGATATTCCCAGCCCAAGCATTACCCACATTCCTGTTGGTATTCGAATTGTTGGTGCAAAGGCGCCAGCACAATCTGAGGCGTTGCACATTACTTCCCCGAGCAGCTATCTGGCCATTTCTGAACTGGTTAATCGTACGCTGGACGGAAAATTGTTTACTCAGGACAGCATTGACTGGCAAAAACTAACGGAAAATCTACCGCAAACACCGGCAATATCGGAAACATCAGGTACGGTAGTGATGAAGTATCAGGATAAAACCTATATCAGGTTGAATAATGCCGACTGGGTGCCTTATCCACAGTAAGTTGCTGGTTCAGGCACAATAAAAAGCAAAACCCCCGATGGCTTTCACCATCAGGGGTTTTTAATCTGGTCGGCGAGAGAGGATTCGAACCTCCGACCCACTGGTCCCAAACCAGTTGCGCTACCAAGCTGCGCTACTCGCCGTCGAATTGAGGCGCATGTTACTGCTGCCACAATATAAGGTCAACTGCTTTCCATCATCCCGCAGCCGACCGTAGATAAATGCAGCAAACCGCGGATAATTCACCCACATCAAGCAGATAAGCGTGTTTTTCTTCGGTTAATTTACTCATAATTGTTAACAAGAAGTGATATTCTAATTAACTCTCCAGACTTCTGGTTCCAGACACCTTTCTGGTTATACAACATGCAACAATATACTGAGGGGAAAACGCATGGCTGATTGGGTTTCAGGCACGGTGACACAGGTAGATAATTGGACAAACAACTTATTCAGCCTGCGTATTCATGCCCCTGTACGACCATTTACTGCCGGTCAGTTTGCTAAACTTGCCCTGGACATTGGAGGAGAACGAGTTCAGCGTGCTTACTCTTATGTCAATGCCCCCGGCAACCCGGAACTTGAATTTTATCTGGTCACCGTGCCGGAAGGTAAACTTAGCCCTCATCTTCACCGATTAAAAGCGGGCGATTCAGTTATGGTCACGCTGGATGCCGCAGGATTCTTTGTACTGGAAGAAGTTCCTGCCGTCGATACCCTCTGGATGCTATCAACCGGTACCGCTATTGGGCCGTTTCTCTCTATTCTTCAGGCGGGTGAAGATCTGGATCGATTTAACCATATCGTTTTGGTTCATGCCGCTCGCTACAGTCAGGATCTCAGCTATCTGCCTTTAATGCGTGAACTGGAAAAGCGCTATCAGGGAAAATTACGCATTCAAACTGTAGTCAGCCGGGAAAAAAGTCCCGACTCTTTGTTCGGTCGCATTCCTGCATTAATTGAAAGTGGTGAACTGGAGTCCGCTGTCGGACTAACCATTAGTCCGGAACAGAGTCACGTCATGCTTTGTGGTAACCCTGAAATGACAAAAGATACCCAGCAACTACTCAAACAACAACGCAATATGGCCAAACATCTACGCAGGAAACCGGGCCATATCACCAGTGAACAGTATTGGTAAATTCAGTAAAAGAGCGAATATCAGTCAGATCGCGTTGTCTGATACTTTACAGACAACGCAATAAATTTAGAGACATGTTTTTGACAAGCCAGACACAACAGGTTTTAATCAGACATTATCTCTTATAGATTAGTGATATATATGAATGACACGCAATCAGAACACTCAACATTAATGAAATCTGGAATTTCCGGCACACTCTTTTTGGCGCTGATGTTAAGTTCTGTGTCATTCGCAGCTCAGGAGAATCCCCCTACTCCATCCACTGAATCAACAACGACTGAACCAGCTATCGCACCCTATTTGAGAGAAGATGCTCCTTTATTCAGTCTGACTATCGCTCAATTCAGAGAAAAATTCTCAACCGCCAATCCAGATTTGCCATTAGGGGAATATAAGACGATTAAAACACTGGAGGTTAAATCTCCACTGCTCCGTGCCGCCAGTCGAATTAACAGTACTCTGTACTCTTCAGCAGCTATTGATAAAAGCCAGCGCACAATCAAAAGCTTACAACTCACTTATCTGCCACCTACGCCATCAGAAGAAAAAACCGAAAAACCGGAAGAGGCCGCTAAAGTAGAAAAAGCCAATAAAGCTGTGTTAATCAACTATATGAGTGCGTTTATCAATCTATTTGAACCCACGCTATCAGCAGAAAAGTGCCAAAAGAAATCCATTGAGCTACTGGAAAAAGGCAAAGGAACTCCCTTCTATCAACAAACTGAAGGTACATTGCGTTTTGTTATAGCCGATCATCGTGAAAAAGGTATAACATTCGCTATTGAACCGATTAAGCTGTCGCTATCTGACAAGTAAATTATCAAAAGTAAGATGCACCGCTAACAATCAATAAAAGCTAAACCCGAAGCATTAAGTCGTTCTATACTAGGGAACAAATTGATACTGGCATTAACCTGTCATCAAATGCTTTAAATCACTAACTCACTGTAATGAAAGTTATTACCGTATAATCTGATTGGAGAAAAAACATGCGTCATCCATTAGTTATGGGAAACTGGAAACTCAACGGCAGCAGACATATGGTCAACGAACTGATCGATGGTCTGCGTAAAGAAGTCAGCAGTGTAGATGGTTGTGATATTGCGATTGCTCCACCATTTATTTATCTGGATCAGGCAAAACATCAGGCTTCTGGTAGCCGTATTATGCTGGGTGCTCAAAACGTTGATATCAACCTTTCAGGTGCATTCACCGGCGAAACGTCAGCCAATATGTTAAAAGACATTGGTATGAAATACGTTATTATCGGTCACTCAGAGCGTCGTACTTACCACAAAGAAAGTGACGAAGTGATTGCTGAGAAATTCGCGGTTTTAAAAGAAGCGGGTTTGATTCCTGTCTTGTGCATTGGTGAAACTGAAGCAGAAAACGAAGCCGGTCAAACCGAAGCCGTTTGTGCAAGACAACTGGATGCCGTATTAAAAACCATGGGTGCTCCGGCATTTGAAAACAGTGTGATTGCTTATGAACCGGTTTGGGCAATCGGCACCGGCAAATCAGCAACCCCAGCCCAGGCTCAGGCCGTTCACAAATTTATCCGTGACCATATTGCCAAACATGATGCCAATGTTGCTGCTCAAGTGATTATCCAGTACGGCGGTTCAGTAAACGCCAGCAACGCTGCAGAATTATTCTCTCAGCCTGATATCGATGGTGCACTGGTTGGCGGCGCATCATTAAAAGCAGATGCGTTTGCAGTGATTGTTAAAGCTGCGGCAGAAGCTAAAAAAGCATAATCGCTTTTCATGCTCAATAAAAAACCCGGAACATTTTTCCGGGTTTTTTCATCTCGATAACGATGTTCAGGCAGAATCAGAACAGCTCTTTTGCCGTTTTCAACCAGTCGCTCTTAAATGGACGCTTCATATTCTCGATAGCATCGATGATATCGTGATGAACCATCTTCTCATTCTGAATGCCTACGCAGCGACCACCATGGCCTTCCAACAGTAAATCAATAGCATAAGCGCCCATACGGGAAGCTAAAATACGATCGTAAGGGACAGGAGAACCACCGCGTTGAATATGACCCAACACCGTTGCACGCGTATCGCGATGGGTTTTTTCCTGAATATATTTGGCCAGCTCATCAATATCACAAATGTGCTCGGTGATAGCCACAATTGCGTGTTTCTTACCTTTACCAATACCCGCCATGATCTCTTTTACCAGTTCATCACGATCGAACTCAATCTCAGGCAGAACGATAAATTCACAACCGCCGGCAATGGCTGCAGCCAGAGTCAAATCACCGCAGTGGCGGCCCATGACTTCAACAATCGAAATACGTTGATGAGATGAAGAGGTATCACGCAAGCGGTCAATCGCTTCAACCACAGTGCCTAATGCGGTAAAGAAACCGATGGTGTAATCAGTACCGGCTACATCATTATCGATTGTTCCCGGTAAACCAATACATGGGAAGCCGCGCTCTGTCAGCAATTTCGCTCCCATATAAGAACCATCACCGCCAATAACCACCAGCGCATCAATATTTCTGCGTCTCAGGTTTTCTATCGCAATTTCACGAACGGCAGGATCTCTAAATTCCGGATAACGAACAGAGCCCAGAAAAGTACCACCACGGTTAATAACATCAGATACGCTATAGCGATCTAACTGTTCCATGCGATCTTCACACAGCCCCTGATAACCATCATAAATACCAAAAACTTCCAATCCCTGAGAAAGTGCAGCACGCACAACACCACGGATTGCCGCATTCATTCCTGGTGCATCACCACCACTCGTTAAAACGCCGATTCTTTTGATCATGACCACCTCTAAACTGACAGATGTTATTTTAGATATCGTTCCACCAAATGCCATGCATTACATGACAGTGGAACATAGTGAGCCGTCAGGCTCGTGGTTATCAATTAAATGCACCGGGCGCATTATGTAGGGTAATCCCCGGGCTTTTAATCCTGTTGACTACATTTCAGACTAATGTCTGCTGACTTTAGTGTTTCAGTATAGCAAACATGATTTGCTGAATTGATTCAGTTTAAGTTAAAAACGGTAATAATTAATATAGATAAAAGAATTATTTTTTTATCGTCCCGAAATAAGTTTCTGCTAATGGTTAATCTGACTCATTCGCAAGCAGAGTTCATTTTCAGGATACCACCACAGAATAAGGATCCTGATGAATGATAACTTCTGAATTGGGAAAACGTTTTAATATATCCTGCTCTACGTCATCGGCAATTTTATGCGCCTCAATCAACGGTAGCTCATCTGCCATTTCCACATGCAACTGAATAAAACGAGTTGGGCCTGACTGACGAGTACGAAGATCGTGAGCCCCCATGATGCCCGGCTTCGACAATGCAATGTCCATAATTTCCTGCCGCTCTTCGTCCGGTAATGCTCTGTCCAGCAGCGTTTGTACCGCATCATAAGCCATCGTTAATGCGCTGTATAAAATGTAGCAGCCAATGCCTAAAGCAAAGATCGCATCTGCATGCAGGAAGCCATAAAGACTCAGTCCTAATGCCGCCAGAATAGCGCCGTTCATGAAGATATCTGACTGATAATGTAGCATATCCGCACGAATAGCCTGACTTTGCGTTTTTCTTACCACCCAACGTTGAAAAGTGACCAAACCAATGGTGCTGATTAACGAAATGACGGTAACAATAATACCGATAGCGGCAGATTTAATTGGTTGAGGATTCGCCAGATGCTGAAAACCGGTTAAAAACAGGAAAATAGCAGAACCGCTGATAAACATGCTTTGGGCTAATGCAGCCAGAGACTCCGCTTTACCATGACCAAATGTGTGCTGATGATCGGCAGGCTGCAAAGCATAACGTACGACCAACAAATTAGTGACCGAAGCGGCAATATCTACCATTGAGTCAACCAATGCAGCCAGCAAACTGACAGATCCGGTAAGCCACCAGGCAGCAATTTTTACCAACAATAATACTGTTGCCATACTTGCTGCGCAGATTGCTGCTGTTTTAACTAGTCGTCCGTACTGATCGCTCACGTTCTATTGCTCCTGAATACTATCAGTCAAAGCAGTTAGTATAGCGATTTTTAGGCAAAAAAAACCCACGGCCAATCTCAACTGGCTTACTACTTTTAATCACATATCAATAACTTTATTCATTCAGAATAATGACAATACAATGTAAAAAGAGAGCTGGCCACGTTTAATGTACATAAAAACAATAATTTTAGAACGTAAAAATTAGTTAACTATTGCATCACATAGGTATTAATCTAATGAAATATACTTTCATAATAAAAACTAAATTGTCAAAATACGTCCTACAGTCTGAGGTAAACACCAACGAGCCTTATATGCACCAGACATAGCACCAAAAGAAAAATACATCGGTACGTTCAGATTAACTGCATATGCATGAGCTTTTTTTAAATTATTCCACATTAAAATAGAACCCAGAGAATGTTTATTAATATTCATATCATAGCCAATATTAATGAAATCAACAAAGAAGCCTTTCTTAGAAAGGCTGAATATTAATAACTGAATTCCTACAGGTTCACCATTCAGATAAACTACATCACCAAAAAAATTATTTTTACATTCTCGAAAAAAATCAATATTTAATTCAGGCTCATTTATCCGTACACCCCGTCGGTTAAAGAAAAGAATATCATATATATTAAATAATTCTAATGGTGAAAGAGCATTTACATCAACAAAACTTCCTCCATCCTCCAGAAAAAGACGCTCCTTTCTATTCATAGTTGATATTGATTTCTTTGAAAAACCATTAACCACATCTTTTGTATATGCGACTCTTCTTTTAGATAAGAAATGAAATGATGTATTTATAAAACTATTAAACGAAGGATATATACATTTTGATTTAAATGGTGCAAGCACTCGCACACCATCCATGAAAGGCGGTAATATAGAATATGCTGGAATAGGAAGATGCATATTAGTTCTTTTGGGATTTTTAAGATCGTTTGTTAACCACCCATTATCCAGACACACTCCTCCTACAAGATTATTATTTCGCTTATAAGAAAGAAATCTAAAATCAGCGCCCTTATTAAGCATAAATTTAATAAATAATGGAGATGATTCACAATTGAATCCAAATGAATCACATAATAAGGCGTATTCTTCAAATGAACACTCATCCCAACCCAAAAATTTTGCAATCACTTCCAACCACCATAGCTAACAGCTTGTAATTGTATATTCACCAATATATGACAATATTATGATATAACGACCTTAATTATTCTCTATTATCATAGTTTCTTTCTTTTCTGTCTATGTTCTCAAGAATAGTGCGGCCAATACCAGCTACTCGCTATGTGTTCATAGTAAGAATTAAGAAGCAAAAAAAACCCCGCCGTCTATGGCGGGGAAGACATGGATGGTGTCTAAGGCAAGGAAAAACATACATCATAGGATTTACTACATACGACTACTTACAACTACATACTCTTACTACTGGGGATCCGGTTCATCATATTTGCGCATCAGGTCTAAGTGATGCTGCATCATCACCATCCTTTCGGAATGGTTATGATTGAATATCTTTTGCTGCTCTGGCGTTAACAAGCTATAAAACTGGTGATTAACTCGAGCTAAAGCAATTTGTCTCTCCACCTGTGCTTTAGCGATAACTTCAGCCTGTGCACGCGCTACATCTTCATCAAATTTGTCGGCAATGATTAACTGATGCATTGCCTCCATGTTATCCCGGTACATCTGTGGCATAACATCATGGTAATTTTGTTTTATCAGGTCTCGCATCTGCTGGCGTTGTTTGGCGGTTAACTTCAATCCTTCAAACAAACCATGCTGGCGCATCACCTCTGTTTTCATCACTTCACCGCTATTCGCGGGAGAAACCGAACTAAAACAAGCTTCCGTCTCTGTACAATTTACTGGTTCAGCTGGAGATTCAGCGTTTTTTGTGTCTGCGGCCAACACTGTTGATGTACTCAGTGCTAACATTGATGCCATAATTAGTAAATTAACTTTATGCATCACCTTCTCCGCAAACTTCACCGTATTGAACCGATGTAGAGAAGTCTACCCGAGCGGATGAAAACTAGCGTCAGTGCTTGTAAATGTGTGTAAAGTCATGGATTAGCGCCACCTATTCGAGTAATTTTGCTTCCGGAGGAAACACTATGAGTAAAATATTGCTTGTTGATGACGATCGTGAAATCACGTCATTGCTGGAAGAATTACTGGAGTTGGAAGGGTTTGACGTTGTTGTTGCTTATGATGGCGAACAAGCAATAAACATGATGGATGACACTATTGACCTGCTTCTGCTGGACATTATGATGCCAAAGAAAAATGGCATCGATACATTAAAAGAGTTACGTCAAAATTACCAAACACCGGTGATTATGCTTACTGCCCGCGGTAGCGAGCTTGATAGAGTATTAGGACTGGAATTAGGCGCCGATGACTATCTGCCTAAGCCATTTAACGATCGCGAGCTGATAGCCCGTATCCGCGCTATTTTAAGACGTTCCAACTGGAGCGAACAACAACAAGAACCTGAAGTCAGTTCCAATACGCTACAGGTAGATAAATTACGTTTGAATCCGGGTCGTCAGGAAGCCAGTTTCGACGGTCAGACCCTCGATCTGACCGGTACTGAGTTCACCCTGCTTTACTTATTAGCTCAACGTTTGGGCCAGGTGGTTTCTCGTGAATATTTAAGTCAGGAAGTATTAGGGAAACGCTTAACACCATTCGATCGTGCTATTGATATGCATATTTCCAACCTCAGACGTAAATTACCTGAACGCCATGACGGCTTACCTTGGTTTAAGACTCTGCGTGGCCGCGGCTATCTGATGGTTACTGTGACATGATTACCTTCAATAGCCTGACAACGCGCATTTTCGCCATATTCTGGCTAACCCTGACGTTAGTGGTCATGGTGGTACTAATGGTTCCAAAACTTGACTCCCGTCAGTTGGCCGCACTGTTGGACAGCGAGCGGCGTCAGGGAACCATGCTGGAACAACACGTTGAAGCTGAACTGGCCAGTACACCTAACAGCGATTTAATGTGGTGGCGCAGGCTATTACAGGCTATTGAAAAGTGGTCTCCCCCTGGCCAGCGTATGTTGCTGGTCACCAGTGAAGGGCGAATTGTCGGCATCCTTAAACGTAATGAAATGCAGATGGTGCGCAACTTTATCGGACAAGCTGATAATGCTGACTATCCGATGAAGAAAAAATATGGCCTGCTGGAAATGGTGGGGCCATTTTCAGTGCGCGATAGAGAAGAACACTATCAGCTGTATTTAATGCGCCCGGCAACCAGCCCACAGTCAGACTTTATCAACCTGCTGTTTGACCGCCCGCTGTTATTGCTGGCTGTAACCATGGTTATCAGTATACCGCTGTTGCTCTGGCTGGCCTGGAGTCTGGCTAAACCAGCCCGCAAACTAAAACGCGCCGCGGATGAAGTCGCCCGAGGCAACCTGAAAGAGTCCCCCGAACTTGAGTTTGGCCCACTAGAATTCCGCGCAGCGGGTGCCAGCTTTAACCAAATGGTGAGCGGGCTGGATCGCATGGTAAAAGCCCAGCAAAGATTAATCTCTGACATCTCCCATGAATTAAGAACACCACTGACTCGTTTGCAGCTGGCGACGGCATTGATGAGACGTCGGCACGGTGAATCTAAAGAATTGGTTCGAATAGAGACTGAAGCACAGCGGCTGGACCATATGATCAACCATCTGCTGGATCTGTCTCGCAACCAATATAAAAGTGAAATCGCCAGAGAGCGCCTGTTGGCAAATGAACTTTGGGCTGATGTTCTCGATAACGCTAAATTTGAAGCTGAACATACGGATAAAAAGCTGGAAATTGCCGTTCCTCCGGGCCCCTGGCCGATTTTTGGCAACCGGGCAGCGCTGGACAGTGCATTAGAGAATGTGATTCGTAACGCTTTCCGATACTCCAACAACCATATCGTTGTGACTTTCAACTGCAACGAACAGGGCGTTGAAATTCATGTCGATGACGACGGGCCGGGTGTAGCGGAAGAAGATCGCGAACAAATTTTCCGACCATTTTATCGTACAGATGAAGCTCGAGACCGTAATTCCGGCGGCTCTGGTCTTGGTTTAGCCATTGTGGAATCGGCAACTAGCCAGCATGGCGGCTGGGCCAAAGCAGAAAAGAGCCCGTTAGGCGGACTACGTCTGATAATTTGGCTGCCTCTTTACGTTCGCTAGTTCTAGCGCGATTCAATATCTGCTATTCTGCGCCTCTCTGAATTGGGGGGCGCATGTTAAATATTGTTTTATTCGAACCAGAAATACCACCAAACACCGGCAACATTATCCGCCTGTGTGCAAATACCGGATTCCAGCTACATCTGATAGAACCACTGGGTTTTACCTGGGATGATAAACGTCTGCGCCGCGCCGGACTGGATTACCATGAGTTTACTGCTATCAAACGCCATAAGAATTATCAGACGTTTGTTGCTAACGAAAATCCTGCCCGGCTATTTGCCCTGACCACCAAAGGAACACCGGCTCACAGCGCAGTATCATATCAGCCCGGCGATTACCTGCTGTTTGGTCCTGAAACGCGTGGCTTACCTGCGGAAGTTTTGGATAACCTGCCGAAAGAGCAAAAAATTCGCATTCCTATGCAACCGAACAGCCGCAGTATGAACCTGTCAAATGCCGTTTCAGTGGTGGTGTATGAAGCATGGAGGCAATTAGGTTATCAGGGAGCATTACATCGGGAATAGAAACTGACCGGAAAACCGGTCAGCAAAAATAAACTATTTGAACAATTCTGATGGCAAATGGTTAATCATCAACCGGGAGATCGATATCCCCCTTCAAGCCATTAAAGCTTTGATCCATTTCCATTGAAGGCTTATCGCAGCCTGAGCGCCCAACAATTCGGGCCGGTACACCTGCTACCGTGGTATAAGGCGGTACCGCTTGTAGCACCACAGAACCCGCACCAATTTTGGCGCCTCTTCCCACTTCAATATTGCCAAGAATTTTAGCACCTGCACCAATCATCACCCCTTCACGGATCTTAGGATGACGATCGCCACCTTCTTTGCCGGTACCACCCAACGTCACAGATTGAAGAATAGAGACATCGTTATCTACAACGGCGGTTTCACCAATCACAATGCCGGTAGCGTGATCCAGCATGATACCGTGACCAATACGCGCCGCCGGATGAATATCGACCCCAAACACCACAGAGACTTGGTTTTGCAGATAAATCGCCAGTGCTTTACGATTCTGCTGCCATAACCAGTGGCCCACGCGATAGGCCTGCAATGCATGGAAACCTTTAAGGTAAAGTAGTGGCGTTGAGTATTTATCAACCGCAGGATCGCGCTGACGTACCGCCAAAATATCACGAGCGGCAGATTCAACAATGGTGTTATCAGACTGAATTGCCGCTTCAATAATTTCCCGCACGGAAATTGCCGGCATGGTGGCACTGGCCAATTTATTGGCCAGAATATAGCTCAGGGCATTCCCCAGAAACTCATGATTCAACAGTGTCGAATGAAAGAAACTGGCAAGGATAGGTTCACAATCAACCAGTTTTCGCGCTTCAACTTTTATCTCATTCCAGACCTGCATTGACTCTGATGACATTTTCCAGCTCCTGCTTACACCTCTGGTTCCAATAAAAACAATGGATACTGATGGTAATTAGACTTTTATTTTCTCATCTTTGCTGGTTCTGCTGAGTAGAGTGATAGCCGCTTCCCGGGCATCTTTACCGGCATAAAGTACCTGATAAATCTGTTCAGTAATTGGCATCTCTACGCCATGGCGCTGAGCCAGTACCCACACTTCTTTGGTATTACGATAGCCTTCAACCACCTGACCAATCAGGTTTTGGGCTTCTTCAACATTCTTTCCTTCGCCCAGCATAATGCCAAAACGACGGTTACGGGATTGGTTATCCGTACAGGTCAATACCAGATCCCCTAATCCAGCCATGCCCATAAAGGTGGCAGGATCTGCGCCCAAAGCGGCACCTAAGCGACTCATTTCTGCCAGACCCCGGGTTATTAATGCTGTTCTGGCATTGGCACCAAAGCCAATACCGTCAGACATACCGGCACCAATCGCAATAACGTTTTTAACCGCACCGCCTAACTGAACGCCAATAAAGTCCGGATTGCTGTAAACCCTGAAACTCTTCCCGCAGTGCAATAACTTTTGCAGATCATCAGTGAACTGAGGATCCGATGAAGCCACCGCGATTGCGGTAGGTAAACCCGCGGCAAGCTCTTTAGCAAAAGTGGGGCCGGAGATAACAGCCAGAGGGATATCATCCCCTAACGCTTCTCTGGCGACTTCGGCCAACAAACGCCCGGTTTCGGCTTCCAGCCCTTTAGTTGCCCAGACAATACGCGCATTTGGCTGTAAAAACGGTTTGATCTGGCGAAGGACATCACCAAAAACATGACTGGGTACAACCACCAGAATATCCTGACTGACACTGATAGCCTGCTGGAGATCGGCCTGCAACTGTAACGTATCCGGGAATGGAACATCCGGAAGAAATGCCTGATTCTTTCGGTCCTGTTGCAGTTGTGCAATATGTTTAGGATCGTGGCCCCACAGCACCACCGAGTGACCATTACGCGCCAGCGTAATGGCTAAAGCGGTGCCGTACGAGCCGGCACCGATAACAGTCATATCGACCTGTTTCATTACGCGTCCTGATGCGGCGCAGCGCCTTGCTCAGCTTCGGCTTGCTGTTGCAGATAGTTCATGAACAGCGCATCAAAGTTAACTGGCGCCAAATTCAATTGAGGGAAACTACCGCGAGAAACCAGAGCAGACACGCATTCACGAGCATAAGGGAACAAAATGTTCGGGCAGTATGCACCCAGGCAGTGAGCCATCTGAGAATCATCCAGGCCAGTGATGCTAAAGATACCTGCTTGCTGGACTTCACATAAGAATGCAGTATCTTCACCCAGCATCGCTGTTGCTGTAACGCGTAAAACCACTTCAAATACACCATCGCCCAGTTGGCTGGAAGCCGTATCTAAATCCAGTTTTACCTGAGGATCCCAATCTTGTTGAAAAATCAACGGTGCTGCTGGAGCTTCAAAAGAGACGTCTTTGGTATAAATGCGTTGGATTTGAAACGCCATTTCTGGGTTGCTTTGCTCTGACATAAAAAATTACCTTTAAGTTAAATGTCCTTCTCATGCTGAAATAAAGCAATAATCGGGAATATTGAGACAAACAGTAAAATGGGGCTCATCCCGTTTTACCGACTATTACTTACCGCGAACCAATGGCAGGTTTTCACCACTCCAGCCAGATAATCCATTTTTCAGAGTGAATACCTGTGTAAAGCCCTCTTTAACCAACGCTTCTGCCGGCTCTTTTGAACTGGTGCCATTAGCACACAGTACCACCACCGGACGCTCTTTATGTTTGTCCAAAACGGCAAGAGTGCCATTTTTAATATCTGTTGGCGTTAAGTTGATAGCACCGACAATATGCCCTTTACGGAAATCATCGATAGTACGGGTGTCAACAACGACGGCATCTTCTGAGTTGATCAGCCGGGTCAAATCCGAATTGCTGATATCTTTAACTTTAGATGTTGCTGTTTTTAGCGTCATAAAAATGACAGCGATCAGTAACCCAACCCAGGCAATACTCAATACCGGATGGTTACTAACAAATTGCATAACTTGTTCCATGGAGAATAACAACTCCCGCTGTTTGGGATTAAATAATCAAGGTTATGGAGTATACCTTCGCACTGCATCAAATACAGCCAAAATACGGTTAGCAATGCAGAAAATACGGCATATCTCTAAAAATTTTACCAAGAGTCTACAGCGAAACATATTGAAAAAGAGTAAAAACAGGTATCAAAGTCTGATTTTCCGCTTATTTTTCTCCGACTGTAGTAAAATTCTCCGCCAAATGACGATGCTGGTTGTACCTATCGTTACCTCTAAGTTCTCAATGTGGTATAAGAAGCACATTGGATATGAAATAAGTACTGCAAAATTTCAATGTTATTTACGAGGTTATTTGAATGTCGAGCACAAAAAAACCCATGGTTCTGGTGATTCTTGATGGTTATGGCTATCGGGAAGAACAACAGGATAACGCCATCATTAATGCTAAAAAACCCGTGATGGATAATCTGTGGAAGAACTACCCACATACACTCATTGCTGCTTCTGGTCTGGATGTAGGTTTACCCGATGGTCAAATGGGTAACTCTGAAGTTGGCCACGTGAATCTGGGCGCCGGACGCATCGTTTATCAAGATCTCACTCGTCTGGACAAAGAGATTAAAGATGGTGACTTCTTTACCAACCCGGTATTAACTTCCGCTGTTGATGGCGCAGTTGCAGCCAATAAAGCGGTTCACATTATGGGATTGATGTCCCCTGGTGGCGTTCACAGCCATGAAGACCATATTCTGGCGATGATTGAATTAGCCGCAAAGCGTGGCGCAAAAGCCGTATACCTGCATGCTTTTCTGGATGGTCGCGACACCCCACCCCGTAGTGCGCAATCAACACTGAAACGATTCACCCAAGAATTTGAAAAGCTGGGCTGTGGTCGTATCGCTTCTATCGTAGGCCGTTACTATGCAATGGACCGCGATAACCGTTGGGATCGTGTGCAACTTGCTTATGATCTGATGACTGATGCCAACGGCGAATTTACCGCAGAAGATGCGGTTTCTGGATTACAGGCTGCATACAGCCGTGATGAAAACGATGAGTTTGTTAAACCGACGGTTATTCAAAAATCAGGTGAACCTTCTGCCGCGATGCAGGATGGTGATGCATTAATTTTTATGAATTTCCGAGCTGACCGTGCTCGTCAAATCACTCGTACTTTTATCAATTCTGACTTCGACGGATTTAAACGTAATAAAGTGGTTAAGTTCAGCGAGTTTGTCATGCTGACAGAATACGCGGCTGATATTAAAGCGGCATGTGCTTACCCACCAGATTCACTCACTAATACCTTTGGTGAATGGCTGATGAAGCACGATAAGACTCAGTTACGTATTTCAGAAACAGAAAAATATGCCCACGTGACATTTTTCTATAATGGCGGCGTAGAAGATCCATTCACCGGTGAAGATCGTATTCTGGTGAATTCGCCTAAAGTTGCTACCTATGACTTACAACCAGAAATGAGTTCCGCAGAACTCACCGAGAAGTTAGTTGCGGCTATCGAAAGCGGTAAATATGACGCCATTATATGTAACTACCCTAACGGCGATATGGTTGGTCATACCGGTGTATATGAAGCAGCGATTAAAGCCGTAGAAACGCTGGATGCCTGTGTTGGTCAAGTGGTTGCCGCCGTTGAAAAAGTAGGTGGACAATTATTGGTTACTGCCGACCATGGTAATGCTGAACAAATGCGCGATCCGGCAACGGGTCAGGCTCATACGGCACATACCAGCCTGCCAGTACCATTAATTTATGTAGGAAAGTCAGCACAGGTCGTCGAAGGTGGCAAACTGTCTGACCTTGCACCAACCATGCTCAGCCTGATGGGAATGGAAATTCCACAAGAGATGACTGGTAAGCCGCTGTTCATCGTGAAATAATCGCCTTCCATGAAGGAAGCGATTTTTTTTCACAATTCACAAGCTATCAGGGGGTCGATTGTGCGGATACCAAAACAGGACTCTGCACCACGTGTATCGACCCACCGTTTCAGTTTGAGTGTTATTTGCGCCAGCCTGCTCTGTGCTGGCGCACTTCTCTATTCTTATCCTGGCTATGCTGACGAAAATAATAAGCAGCAGCTTAATTCCGTTTTACAAGACATTGCTGAAAAAGAAAAAAACGTCAAACTACAGCAAAAACAGCGTGAAGACCTTAATGTGCAGCTTAAAGAGCAGGAGAAATCCATTGCTCAGTCCAGCCTGATATTACGCAAAACCCAGGGGGCGCTAAATACCTTAGGTAGCGAAATCGGCACCCTTAACAACAATATAAAACGGCTGCAAAAACAACAAAATACTCAGCAGGAGTATCTGGCTAAACAGCTGGATGCCGCTTTTCGACTGGGAAAAAGCTCCGAGCTTCAACTGATTCTGGAAAGTGAAGAGAGTCAACGCAGCGAGAGGATCCTCGCCTATTACGGTTATCTGAATCAGGCTCGTCAAAAAACTATTGATGAACTCAAAGAAACACAAACCGACCTGAAGCAGGAAAAAGCCAAGTTACAAACCAAACAGACCGAGCAGAAAACTCTGCTTGGCCAGCAAAAAGACGAACAGGTAAAACTGGAGTCCGTACGCCAGGCTCGTAAGAAAACCTTAAGTGCTTTGGATGTTTCCATTCAAGCCGATCAGCAAAAACTGGCGGAATTGAAGAAAAATGAATCCCGCTTAAGGGATCAAATAGCCAAAGCTGAACGGGAAGCCAAAGCCCGTGCTGCCCGCGAACAACGGGAAGCGGAAAAACTAAGAGTGCGTCAACAGCAGGCTCAAAAATCAGGTTCAGTGTATAAACCAACAGAAGAAGAGCGTTCTCTGATGGCGCGTACTGGTGGACTTGGTCGTCCGGCAGCTCAGGCGATATGGCCAGTAAGAGGGCAAGTAAGCCATCGGTTTGGTGAAGCATTGCAAGGTGAGCTTCGCTGGAAAGGTATGGTTATTAACGCTGCGGAAGGCAGTGAAGTTCGAGCCATTGCTGATGGTCGGGTATTACTGGCTGACTGGCTACAAGGCTATGGTCTGGTTGTTGTTATCGAGCATGGTAAAAGTGACATGAGCCTGTATGGCTATAACCAGAGTGCACTGGTCAGTGTTGGTAGTCAGGTTAAAGCGGGTCAACCAATTGCGCTGGTTGGCACCAGTGGCGGTCAGGGAGAACCTTCGCTGTATTTTGAAATTCGCCGTCAGGGACAAGCAGTTAACCCACAACCATGGCTTGGGAAATAGTAGTGACTTTATTAAAACATCTTATCCACCCTGTACTCGGCTTATTGTGCCTAAGCTTTACGCTTTCAGCTGCCCCCGCCCGACTGGCGATTGTTATTGATGACTTTGGCTATCGTAAACATAACGAAGAGCAGATCCTGAAAATGCCAGCCGCTATTTCGGTCGCCGTCTTACCCAACGCACCACTATCCCAAGAAATGGCGCAAAAAGCCTATCAATCAGGGCATGAAATCCTAATCCATATGCCAATGGCTCCAATTAGTAAGCAGCCTCTGGAACGGGATACACTACGTCCGGGAATGAGTGTGGAAGAAATCCGGCGAATTATCGCTCAGGCAATACGCAACGTTCCCCATGCAAAGGGAATGAATAATCATATGGGAAGCGCCATGACCTCTGATTTAGGCGCTATGCAGTTAGTAATGAAAACCCTTAGCCACTATCAGCTGTACTTTCTCGATAGTGTGACTATTGGTAGCACCAAATCAAGTCAGGCTGCAGAGGGCACTTCTGTTCAGGTAGTAAAAAGAAAGGTCTTTCTGGATGATGACCAAAGTGAAGCGGCAGTAAAAAAACAGTTTAATCTGGCAGTGAGAATGGCACAAAAAAATGGTTCAGCTATCGCTATTGGTCATCCTCACCCTTCGACGATTAGCGTGTTGCAACAAATGATTCCACAATTACCACCAGACGTGGTACTTGTGCCTGTCAGCCACTTATTGCCATCAGCGCCACATCGAACCTATCCCTCTCGCGACCCTAAACCGGTTGAAGTGGAGACGCCAGAAAAACCAGTTACTATTCCTGTCGATCTGAGCCATCGCTGTCCTGCACCCGAATCCATTGAGAAAATCAATCCACAGGCCACTTATAGCACTATCAAAAATATTTTTGGAACATCACCGGCAATATGGTCAATCTACTCTTATCTGGCCTATTGTAGCGTCGCGCCACAAATAGCCGCGTCCTCATTACCTCCGACACAAAATCGCCGATGAGAGAACCGTATCTAAGCATATGAATTATCCTTAATTGAACAAAAATAGCGGCTACGTTACTATTTATTTTTTGAGTCCAATGGCGGTCAGGTTATGTTTCCTTTATCAGTGTGCGTACTAACATTTAATTCCGCACGTTTACTAGAAGATGTACTTTCGCCCCTGAAAGAAATCGCCGATGAATTAATTATTGTAGATTCAGGAAGCAGCGATGAAACTCTGGATATTTGTCAGCGGTTTGGTGTAACACCCGTCTATCGGGCCTATACCACACATGGTGAACAGATGAACTATGCAATCTCATTGGTCAGCAACCAATGGGTACTTTGCATGGACAGTGATGAAATCATTGACCAGAAAACCGTTGAAGAGATAAAGAAAATTAAGAACGGGACGATGCCTGCACCTGATATGGCATTTCGTATTTCCCGCCACTGGTTTGTTTTGGGCAAAGAAGTCCATAATATTTATCCCGTCACCTCGCCAGACTATCCTGTCAGATTATTTAATCGTGAATGTGTTGGCTTCAATAGCCGCCCGGTTGATGATGCTGCTGAGGGCTATAAAAGTACTGCCGTGATCGCCGGCTTTGTTAAGCACGATACCTTTTTCTCTATCCATGAAGTGTTTAATAAACTGAATGGATATACCACCCGACTGGTTAAATATAAGCGGGTTAAACCGTCTTTAGCCAGAGGGCTGTTTAGCGCTTTTGGCTCTTTCTGGAAATGGTATATTTTCAAAAATGGCTGGAAAGATGGCAAAGTAGGCGTTGTTACCGGAACTTACGCTGTCGCGTACAGTTTTATGAAATACCTGAAAGCCTGGTATCAACACGATAATAAAAAGCATTAATTATCTGCAACGGAACTGAGAATAATATCCAGTGTCTATCTGCCAGATAGCCATGTTGATGCAGTCGGCATAAAATAACGCGGGGTGCGGTTTAACACAGACAACATCCCAATAAATTTATCTAGGAACAAGTGGTGAAACCATGATTATCGTAACCGGCGGTGCTGGATTTATCGGCAGCAATATCATCAAAGCATTAAACAATACCGGATATCAGGACATCCTGGTGGTCGATAACCTGAAAGATGGTACTAAATTCGCCAATCTGGTTGACTTAGAAATTGCTGATTATATTGATAAAGAAGATTTTCTTGCCCATATTCTCGCCGGTGACGATTTAGGCGATATTGACGCGGTTTTCCATCAGGGCGCCTGCTCATCAACCACCGAGTGGGATGGTAAGTATATGATGGACAATAACTATCAATACTCCAAAGATCTGCTTCACTTCTGTCTGGATCGCCACATTCCATTCCTCTATGCATCCTCTGCCGCCACCTACGGCGGACGTAGCGATAACTTTGTTGAAGATCGCCAATTTGAGCAGCCTCTTAACGTATATGGTTATTCAAAGTTCCTGTTTGACCAATATGTTCGTCAAATTTTGCCTCAGGCCGAATCCCAAATTTGCGGGTTCCGCTATTTCAACGTGTATGGGCCACGGGAAAACCACAAGGGCAGCATGGCCAGCGTTGCTTTTCATCTGAATAATCAAATAAATAAAGGTGAAAATCCAAAGTTATTCTCAGGTAGCGAGCAGTTTAAACGCGACTTTATCTATGTGGGCGACGTAGCCAATATGAACCTTTGGTTCTGGAAAAATGGCGCCTCAGGCATCTTTAACTGTGGAACCGGCCGCTCAGAATCATTCCAGGCAGTTGCAGACGCGGTATTGGCTTTCCATAAAAAAGGACATGTTGAATACATTCCCTTCCCTGAACATTTGAAAGGCCGCTACCAGTCCTATACTCAGGCTGACCTTACTAAATTAAAAGCAACAGGTTATGATCTACCTTTCAAAACGGTTGCTGAAGGCGTGGCAGAATATATGGCCTGGCTAAATAGAGATAAATTATAAAGTTGAAATAACACAGTCACTCAATAAAAAGCCCTGTGTTAATGACTCCGGGCTTTTATTTTAACCATGCAGTAGCCGTGTCGTTTTACAACTGGAGCAGAATTAAGCATGAAAACGCTGATTATCGGGCCATCCTGGGTTGGTGATATGATGATGTCACAAAGCCTTTATCGTACTTTAAAGGCAGAAAATCCGGCGATAGAAATAGATGTAATGGCTCCTGCCTGGTGTCGACCATTATTAGCCCGAATGCCCGAAGTCAGTAAAGCGGTGCCAATGCCTTTAGGCCATGGTGCACTAGCCATTGGAGAACGTCGTCAGTTGGGCAAGCAATTACGCCAGGAGCAATATCAGCAAGCTATTGTTCTGCCAAACTCATTTAAATCTGCTCTGGTTCCTTTTTTTGCTCAAATTCCTCTGCGCACCGGATGGCGTGGAGAGATGAGATACGGCCTGCTTAACGACCTTCGGGTATTAGATAAGGCCGCCTTTCCATTGATGGTTCAGCGCTATGTGGCTTTAGCCTATAAAAAACAACGCATTTCTCGTGCAGAGGATATCCCTCAGCCTATTCTTTGGCCTCAGCTCCATGTTAGCCAAACCGAGATTGAATCAACTGCCGCTGAATTCAATCTAAGTAACAGCCGACCTGTTATTGGATTTTGCCCCGGTGCTGAATTTGGCCCGGCAAAGCGCTGGCCTCATTATCATTATGCGACTTTAGCTAACAGTCTGATCCAGCAGGGATATCAAATTGTGCTGTTCGGCTCAGAGAAAGACAGGGCAGCTGGCGAGGAGATTGTGCATGCGCTACCGGTAGATCTGCAAAACCAGTGCCATAATCTTGCCGGAAGTACTAAGTTGGAGCAGGCCGTTATTCTGATAGCCGCCTGTCATGCCATTGTTAGTAACGACTCGGGGTTAATGCATATCGCGGCAGCGCTCAACAGACCTTTAGTCGCCCTTTATGGCCCAAGCAGCCCTGATTTCACACCACCACTCACACATGATGCCAAAGTGATCCGCCTGATTACCGGTTACCATAAAGTACGCAAAGGTGATGCACAACAGGGCTACCACCAAAGTTTAATTGATATTCAACCTGAGCAGGTTTTAACTGAGCTCCAATTATTGCTAGCCAGTAAGGAGAGCCAATAATGAGGGTTCTGATCGTCAAAACCTCTTCAATGGGAGATGTTTTGCACACTTTGCCTGCACTTACCGATGCACAAAATGCAATCCCAAATATCCGTTTTGACTGGGTAGTCGAAGAGGGGTTTGCACAAATCCCAAGCTGGCATAACGCAGTTGACCAGGTTATTCCCGTCGCCATACGCCGCTGGAGAAAATCGTGGTTCAGTGCTGATACGCGTAAGGAAAGAGCCGCATTCATTGCTCAATTACAATCACATCATTATGACGCCATTATTGATGCACAAGGGCTCATAAAAAGCGCCTTTTTAATTACTCGAAAAGCCAAAGGAACAAAGCACGGGCAAGATCGCCATAGTGCCAGAGAGCCGCTGGCCAGCTGGTTTTATGATGTAAAACACGCCATACCTAAAAATCAACACGCCGTTGAGCGCACCCGACAACTGTTTGCTCTCAGCCTCGGCTATCCAAAGCCAGAGCAAAAGGGTGATTATGGTATTGCCCGGCGATTTCTGGCAACACCTCCCGCAGATGCAAATACCTATTTGGTTTTTCTTCATGCCACAACCCGTGACGATAAACACTGGCCTGAGCAGCATTGGCGCGAGTTGATTGCCCTTACAGCAGACTCTGGATTAAGAATTAAGCTTCCCTGGGGTGCTCCTCATGAGCACGAAAGAGCAAAACGTTTAGCGAAAGGCTTTCAACATGTTGAAGTTTTACCTAAACTACCCCTGGAAGAAATCGCAAATGTGTTGGCCGGAGCTAAAGCCGTTGTTTCTGTGGATACCGGACTGAGCCATCTTACAGCTGCACTGGACCGCCCCAATATCACCCTGTATGGACCAACAGATCCTGGGCTGATTGGGGGATATGGAAAAAATCAGCTTTCAGTAAAACGAGCTAACAATATAGAATCTATATCACCGGATATTATCTATAATTATTTATTGGATCTCAAATGAAGCGCCTACATATAATTAACTTGGATGGGCTGGCAGGCACCGAAAAAATGCTTATCCAATTTGTTAATAGTAATATCAATGACGGTGATGAAGATATTATTATCAATATTAATAATGAGTTAAGTGATAACCTCATCAAACATATTGATAAAAATACTGTGATTTTCCCTTATCGAATTTTTCAAAATAGAGCGTATAAATATCCATCATTTATACGCAAGCGTTTGCTTCGCACATTGATTGAAAAAGAAAAAGCAGATCTGGTTATTGTTTGGGATCTGATCCCCAATCTGGATAAAAAACCTTCGTGTGGAAAAATCATCTATTACGATCATGGAAATTCATGGCACTTTAGCAAAAATTCTAAGACATTAAATTTCTTCTCTATGGTAGATGGTTGCATTTCTGTATCTGTAGCATCTCAAAGAATGTTGCAACTTAAATTTAACTTGCGCTGTCCAATAGAAACTATTCCAAATAATATTCCTCCGCCTCATAAGATTAAAAAGCAAAAGGAAGCTCTGGAAGAGAATATCGTTTTGGGTACAGCTTCACGACTGGAGCCAATTAAAGCTATTGGTGTTGCTATATTAACAACTCTTGAGCTCAATCGAAGAGGAATTGATACAACACTATATATTGCGGGCCAAGGTTCTCAGGAAGCGAGATTAAAATTATTAGTTAAAAAGCTAAATTTAACTGACAAAGTTATCTTTATGGGTTTTCAACATGATTTGGCTGATTTTTATCAAAAAATAGACTTCTATATTAGTAGTCCAATAACTGAAGCTTTTGGTTTATCTTGTATGGAAGCGCTTTACAATGGAATCCCGGTAATATTTCCCCTTATTGATGGACAACCAGAAGTTATTACAACAGGTGAAACGGGGCTTGGGTATACTCCAACCATGACATTCGAACAATACAACGAGCTAACTGGATTAAACATTCATTATAATCATCAAGGATATGACCCTTTAAGCGATAAACTGATGATGCTTAAAGTTCCTTCTTATATTGATTATGCCAATGGCATAGAAAGCATTGTTAAGAAAAATGAATACCGTAAATATAGCGAAAATGCTTTGCACTATACTCAAGAACAGTGTGATTACGAAAAATTCAATGATACATTAAGAGGGAAATTAAACTCTTTTATCTAAATAAAAAGTTATCGGTTATATATTCCAATATGAAAAATAAAACTACGGCATTAAAAAAAATCATTTTAATCCTTCCCTTCCTGGAAGGACGAGGGGGAATGGAAACCGTAATGACTACCCTCCTGCCTATGATTAAAGCTGATGGTATTCAGATTAAATTATTTATGTTGGGAAAAGAAAAGCAACACTATACAGAATGGCTAGAAGGTATTGAGTATAAATCTTCAATGTGCATACACAAAAGCAAGAAAGTGAGAAATCTTGTTTATGCTATTTCACTGTCTCGTTTTCTTTACCAAGAGAAGCCCGATCTTATCATTTGTACAAATTCTTTAACTTGTCTGATAGCCGACTTTGCAAGAAAGATATGTTTTGGCCATTATCCTTTGATTTCATGGTCTCATAATTCTCTAATAAATATAAATAAAAAATCAGGTATATTAAGGGCGGATTTTCATTTAGCCATTGCATCAGAAATAACAGAACAATTAACTCAATTAGGAGCAGAAAAAGACCGTATTTATACTATCTTCAATCCATGTAAACCTGCTAATCGATTGATCCCAAGACCAACAGATAAACACAAATTTGCTTATTTAGGCCGTATTCTTTTCGGCGATGAAAAAAGATTGAAAGATATTCTGGATGCATTTTCCACAATAAAAAACGAATTTGAACTGCATATTGTTGGTGACGGTAAAGATATGGCAATTACCCAAGATTATGCTAAACAGTTAAGTATTTATCCCAAAATAATTTGGCATGGATGGCAGCATAAACCTTGGGATGTTTTACATGACATAACTGCGATTATACTTGCCTCGACTCATGAGGGTTTCGGTATGGTTCTTGCCGAAGCTGCAGCTCATGGTGTATACAGTATTAGTAGTAGCTGCCCAACGGGGCCAAAAGATATTATTCAGAATGGTATTAATGGTGTTTTGTTTAAACCAAGAGATGTTCAAGCACTACATAATATTATTAGTAATATTATTAATGGTGAAGCGCTCCCCGACCAGCAATTAATTCAAGCCTCTGCAGAAAGATTTTATCCAGAAAATTACTATGCTTTGTTTAAAGCATCTCTAATTTCTATTACAGAAAGATGGCATAGTAAACAAGCTTAAGAGGATCCTATTTTTTACTTATCTCCTGCACATTTTTATTTCCAGAGTATGAAAAAAAGATATATATAACTAAACTCAATAACATGACATATATATATTTATTTGAGTAAAGTAATGTATCTGACAATCCAAAAAATATCGTTGGGATCATAAGTAATGCTGATATAAGAAAACTTTTCGTTATGATGACTGTGTAATATATCAGGGAAATATAAAAAACAAGCAAAAATAATATTCCCACTATACCCTGTAGTGAACCGATATTAATTATATCATTGTGTAAATGAAATTCCAGTGCATCTAATGCTGCCGGGTTACTATATTGTTCTTCTATAATATATTCTTTAGCCAATGCATTACGTTCATCAGCGCTAACCCCATAAGGATGTTCACTTATAATATGAACCCCAGCTTTCCACAGGCTAAATCTTGCACCTAAGGATGTACCAACAGTCCCCCCCTGATAAGCATTAACCTCATAGACGGTAGAGTCCATTCTATAAATAATTGGCTGTAACGAAATTAAATTTGTACTTACACCAGCTGTAATAAGTATTACTAAGACTAGTAGAGATTTTATATTTATAATTTTTGATTTAATAAATAATAAAAATACACATAATGGATAAATTATAATAATGGCTCTGGTTTCTGTCATAATAACAACATAAAATGTAAATAATGCCAGCACGACCAATAAGATATCACTATATTTTATTTTAGATATGGATACTATATACATTACCAATAAAGCCTGGATGGTATAAATATACCCCCCTATTGTTGCTGCCATTCCAAATCCAATACGCTGCCCTGTTTGCATATAGTAAAGGATTCCACTAAATGATAGATATAAGTAACTGAGCAACAACATAAAAGCACAAAGGGATAATGTTTTTTTACCCACTCGTTCCTTAATTGACACCAAATGAAAAAGTATTACTGCACACGAAATCATTCTTTTAGCAGTACGTATATATTCAATATTTACAATATTATAATCAGTACTCTTAGATAATTCTGCCCATGATATTTCAAAGATACCAAATAAGATAATAACTATGGGTAATATCAGCTCTCGGTTTCTTATATTATTTCTTCTGATAAATATATATATTACTGAAAGATAGAATGCAATATATAAGGCATAACGACTAACCGTATCGTATAGTAGAGCAAAAGATAGAGCTAAAGAAATCAGGAAAACAATGGCAGGGGCTTCATTGAATTGATATAACTTATTTTTTATTTTACTCATACATTTAGAATACCAAAAGAAACAATAATCGTATTTAACAAATAACTTCGTTTTTATAGAATTCAGCCATTGTCATTCCCTGAGTTCGTTGACTCAGCCACACAAATAGCTCATCCAAATCACTATAGAGTAATTCAATGGATTCTTCATCACTAAATGTTGGACTACCACCCGGCATAAACTCGGAAGAATGCAGCATGAACTCTACGTAATTCTTACCTTCATTCAGGCACTGCTCAACAACACGTTTCATTTCATCAACATTTCCACCTTTCGGGCGTAACCAACGAACAGAGAGAGGTTTCTTTTTGCCCCTGACGCCATTGTACAGCTGTTTAAATGTATTCTGTAAGGTTCCATGTTTCAATCTGGTACTCATTGGTACCTGCAAGAGTGTCGATGTACCGACTTTAGCAATATTCTCTAAGTCCATGAAATAAGCACCATCAGGAAAACGACTAAAGTCAGAACCACCATCACCATTCGGATCACCCAGTACCCCACTCCAATCTATATAAGGGGTTACTGAGCAATCAACCAGATATCCAAATTCATGCAACAACTGGGCATAATGCTTATTAAAAGCCCAACGTCCTGCACGATGGCTGACCATTTTTACACCAAATGTGTCTTCCAGTAAGTTTGTCATAAAGGCAATTTTCTGGCGCATAATATCCAATGGATATTCAATAAGATAAGGTTTATATTTATCATCATCTGCCGTCAGAGAGTAAAGAGGTGGGCTATTCCAGGCATGTAAATGCATCCCGACTTCTCCTTGCTTACGCTCAATTACATCTCTTGCAAAAGAAACGTAAGCAGGCGAAATAGCCATTTCATAATTAGTCAGGTAGGTAGGCTTAAAATTATATTTCTCACAAAGCTGTTGAAATCTAAATAAATAATTAGCATTTTGTGTTAAAATATCTTTTGTATTAACCCAAAGGTTATCGCCTTCGGTATCAATCGTGATAAGAAAAGCAGGCTTCTGGACCATAAATAACTATTTTCTTTCTCTCTAATATTATAGGGTACCAATGTTACGCACTCTCTCCTGAAGGCGCAAACAAAGTTGTATTTATATATGTTTATTACTTAGCATATAGAATGAACTGTTACTTCTTCACCTTGTGTTATCCCACTCTTGATTACCAACACACCACTATATGTAAGATTTGTTTACATGAGTAATCATATAAAATCTTATGCGAATAGCAATAAAAGCTCCATAGCCACAACAAACTAATGTTAAAACGTAGCCGTGCTAATTTAGTCATTACCCGAAAACAAATTTAACTACGTAGCAGAGATGTAGTGAAAATGCGTTAAACTATTCAGGAAACTTTTTTCATAAGGCTAATTCAAGCATAATAGCTGGGTGAAAAAACATCTGTAAATCGAACAAGGTGCGCAGAATTGGGGTACGTTTGTATATGGCAACAACAAATGGTGGAGGTTCAATTTTTCGAACGTCTCTTTGTTGTTATCTGTTAACCAATCAGATGAGTTAAGTATGAGAAGTTTGCTAAAGCAGATTTACCGTTACACGCATTCACGCGCTTATCGGCATAATGAGAACCTTTGGCCTTACTTAAAAATTGAGCGAGCAACTACAGGTGAAATTATCACATTTAGTTATAAAGGGTTAAATATCCCTATAATTGAACTAGGTTCGCTCAAAAATAGCTGTTCGGGTTCACTACTGCTTGCTACTACAGGACCATCGATCAATCAAATTGATTTTTCGTGCATTCCCCCCTTAGCTGTAATGGGAGTTAATGGTGCTTATCATTTAAACAATGTGCTAAATTTTACGCACTATGTCATTGTTGACATGACATTCATTGATGACAGAAAGGAAGTTGTTGAAAGCATCATCAGTAATACCTCACTTATCTTATTCACTACGGTTTATGGAATTATTAAACTTATCCAAATGTTTGGATGGGAAAAAGTACAATGCCGTCTAGCCTTAATCGAAGATGCAGCTTTCAAAATCTATCAACACAAGAATATTCATTCTAATCTGAACTCTGTTTCCAGTATTCATTTTCATCATAGTTTGCCTAATATCGCATTCAACACTGACATTCGCAGTGGAGTCATTGATTCTGGTACCGTTGCCTACTGGGCAATGCAAATTGCTTATTACCTGGGTTATGAGCGACTGTATATTGCAGGACTGGATATGGCCAATTTTAATCTTCCGAGATTTTATGAAACGCCCAATGATATTTTGCCCAGTCGTTTAGCTGAATCTCTTGATAGCAAAATTATTCCCTCATTTGAACTTGCAGCTCGTCTTTTTAGGGAAAAACATATTAATATCATTAATCTTTCTGAAAGCAGTGCTATCGATGATGCCATTTTCAAAAAGGTTAACTATCGACAAGCATTTAACTTAAATAATGATTAAAAAAGCAACCTCAATATAATTAGAAGTTGTTAACACAGAAAATAATTCTTTTTCTCAAGGAATACCGGTATGAATCCAATCCGTCTTGCTATTGTCCGGCAAAAGTATCGTCCGGATGGCGGCGCAGAACGCTTTATCTCCCGAGCTCTGGAAGCGTTAAAAGATCATAACCTTTCACTGAATGTCATCACACGGGAATGGCAAGGTGAGCAGAATCCTGACTGGCATATTTTTCACTGTAACCCAACCAAATGGGGAAGGATCAGCAGAGAAAGGGGCTTTGCCCACGCTGCGCGACAAATTTGGCAGCGTGAACACTTTGATTTAGTCCAAAGTCATGAACGTATTCCTGGCTGTGATATTTATCGTGCAGGTGATGGTGTTCATCAACGCTGGCTACAACAACGAGCCAGAATACTGCCCGCCTGGCGTCAAAAATTTCTGTTTAACGACCGCTATCATCGCTACGTAATGAATGCAGAAAAAGAAATGTATTCTGCTCCAGAACTACGTGCCGTTATCTGTAACGCAAACATGATTAAGCAAGAAATCATGGAAGATTTTGGCGTACCTGAAGATAAAATTAACGTTATCTATAACGCTATCGATAGCCAGCGTTTTATTCCCGTAGATGAACAACAAAGAGAGCAGATCCGTACGCAATTAAATATCGATGCCAATGTATCTTGCCTGATTTATGTAGGTTCTGGCTTTGAGCGCAAAGGATTAGGAGCAGCTATCCGGGCAATTGCTCCTACTCCACGCCATTTGATGGTTGTTGGCAAAGACAAAGAAGAAAAGCGCTACAAACATTTGGCAGCCAGTTTAGGTTGCCAGAATCGTGTACATTTTATTGGCGTACAAAATAACGTATTACCCTATTACCAGATAGCTGATGGCTTATTGCTACCGTCCTTATACGATCCATTTCCTAACGTTATTTTAGAGGCGATGGCTTGTGGGCTGCCGGTCATCACAAGCAATACCTGCGGTGGGGCAGAATTTATTGAGTCAGGAATCAATGGCTTTGTTTGCGATGCACTGGATATCCATGCATTAACCACAGCAATTAACGACTTACCGCAACATGCATTGGGCTCTTCCATGGGCCAGGCAGCCAGAGAAAGAGTGCTGCACCAAAATGCCAGCCTGCTTTCTCAGCAATTAGTGAATCTGTATCAACGCCTGATGAGTAACTAAATGAGAATTCTATTTGTTATTGACGGACTTCCCGGCGGCGGAGCCGAAAAAGTGGTACTGACGCTAGCCGAAGGCATAAAAAATTTAGGGCATCAGGTTTCGCTAATCTCTCTGCGTGATGTCTGTGATTACCCTATCCCGACCGGTATTGAATATACTGTGTTGTCCGATGATACTCGTGTTTTCTGGCGAAAACTGACAGAAATTAAACGCCGCGCCAGGCGACTCGATCAAGAAATTATTCATCGTCAAAACAGCGATGGTCAATTCGATCTGA
Source organism: Limnobaculum allomyrinae (assembly GCF_016649425.1). GTDB lineage: Bacteria > Pseudomonadota > Gammaproteobacteria > Enterobacterales > Enterobacteriaceae > Limnobaculum > Limnobaculum allomyrinae. The sequence goes on along the minus strand of NZ_JADRCR010000004.1, from coordinate 114,602 downwards.
TATTTTCTAATCTGCATAAAACAGACCGTATTGTTAGTCATTGCCAAAGTCTCGATTGGTCAAAAGTTTGGTTCTGTATTCATGGTGTTTTTTCTACCTCCTATCTGGGAAACAAACAGGGTTTCAGTCGTTGGTTGAAAAAACAAAAAATCAGTCGTGTTTATCAACATAAAAATATTGTTGGCGTTTCTCAGGCTGCGCTCGACGATCTGATTCAACAATTTAGTATCACTCCGGGAAAAACGGCGCATATTGCGAACCCATTTGATATTGATGCTATCCGCGCTCTTGCTTCTGAGCCTTGTGAATTAGCCGGAACGGACTATTTAATCCATGTTGGTCGTTTACATCCTAATAAACGCCACGATCGACTGCTGAAAGCCTATGCTAAAACCCAGCTCCCTGACTCCTTAGTATTAATCGGGAAAGGCAGTAAGGAATATACGGAAAAACTGAAGAATCTGGCGAAAGCACTCAATATTGAAGATAGAGTAAAATTCATGGGCTTCTGCCCTAATCCATATCCTTATATCAAACATGCCAAAACACTGATACTAAGCTCAGATAGTGAAGGTTTTGGAAATGTATTGGTTGAGGCACTTATCTGCGGAACTCCGGTAGTCAGTACTAACTGTCCGGGAGGGCCTGCAAGCATACTCACAGGCAATTTAGCGATTGGCCTGTCTGAACTGAATGAGGACGATTTAGCGAAAAAGATCATTTCAGTGACGACTCAGCCACCAACAATAGAAGAAAAACCGCTTCTGGACTATGGTATTATTCCGACCAGTTCAAAGTACCTCGCTCTCGCGAACACTTAATTAGTTTAAAATATTACCGGATGCCAAATAGCATCCGGTAATTGTGGATATATTATGTTGCGGTTGATTTACTCATTTCTGCTGTACTTACTACAACCTCTGATATGGCTTCGCCTGTTTTTGCGTGGCCGTAAAGCGCCAGCCTACCGAAAACGCTGGGCAGAGAGATATGGCTTTTGCAAAGGCAAAGTTAAACCTGATGGCATCATGCTGCATTCTGTTTCCGTGGGTGAAACATTAACAGCGATCCCTTTGGTCAGGGCATTACGTTACCGTTATCCCACCTTGCCGATTACCGTAACAACAATGACACCAACTGGTTCAGAACGCGTATTATCTGCATTTGGTGATGATGTTCACCACGTTTACCTGCCCTATGATTTACCGGGTTCAGTGAACCGCTTCCTGAATCAGGTCAGGCCCAAGTTAGTTATCATTATGGAAACTGAACTTTGGCCAAATTTGATCCATCAACTAAATAAACGTCATGTTCCTCTGGTTATCGCCAATGCTCGTCTGTCAGAACGCTCTGCTAACGGCTACAGTAAACTGGGCAATACAATACGAACCATGCTACAAAAGATCACACTGATTGCCGCGCAAAACCAGGAAGATGGTGAACGATTTATTCAACTGGGCCTGAAACGTTCGCATTTAGCTATAACCGGTAGCCTCAAATTTGATATTTCCGTTACTCCCGAACTTTCTGCCAGGGCGTTAAGCTTAAGGCGTCAGTGGGCGCCTCATCGCCCGATTTGGATCGCGGCCAGTACTCATGATGGAGAAGAAGGCATCATATTGGACGCTCACGCCAAACTTCTTAAGCGCTTCCCTGAGCTATTACTCATTCTGGTTCCGCGCCATCCTGAGCGTTTTCCGGTTGCGCAGCAATTGACATCTCAGGCCGGAATGAATTTTATTACCCGTAGTAGTGGCGATGTTCCTGCAACTGATACGCAGGTAGTGATAGGCGATACCATGGGAGAACTCATGTTGCTATATGGTATTGCCGATCTGGCTTTTGTTGGCGGTAGTCTGGTTGAACGTGGTGGTCACAACCCTCTGGAACCAGCAGCTCATGCTATTCCGGTATTAATGGGGCCTTACATTTTCAATTTTAAAGATATCTGTAACAAGCTGGAACAGGCTGAAGGGTTGATAACCATTAAAGATGCAGACTCTCTGGTTGACGCTATCTATCCTCTACTGACTGATGAAGAGTACCGCAGCTATCGCGGACAAAGAGCCGTTAATGTATTGCTGCAAAATCAGGGGGCGCTGGAAAAACTTCTGACGCTTTTAGAACCCTATTTACCAGCCCGGAGCCATTAACTCGTGGATAAAAAACGCCTTTCCGTGGTAATAATTGCAAAAAATGAAGCCGAGCTATTGGCTGATTGCCTGCAATCTGTTCAATGGGCCGATGAAATTGTTTTGCTGGATAGCGGAAGTACAGATGGCACCCTGCAAATCGCCCAACAACATAATGCCAAAGTGTTCACTCACACAGAATGGCTGGGTTACGGTAAACAGCGTCAGATAGCTCAAAGCTATGCCAGCGGCGATTATATTTTTATGATTGATGCCGATGAACGAATTACGCCTGAGCTGCGGGCATCTATCGAGCAAATTATTCATAGTGAAACCCGTCCTGAACAGGTTTATAGCTGCGCGCGTCGTAACTACTTTTTAGGCCGGTTTATGCGCCATAGCGGTTGGTATCCCGATCGGGTTATTCGGCTTTATCAAAATAGTCTTTATCGCTACAACGATAATCTGGTTCATGAATCGGTAGATTATGGTAATGCACAGATCATTTCCCTGAATGGTGATTTATTACACTTAACTTGCCGGGATTATTTTGTCTTTCAAAGAAAACAGTTCAACTATGCGGAAGGCTGGGCTAAGCAAAGCTATCAACGAGGTAAAAGAGCATCAATGTTCTCTGCGGTAACTCATGCTTCCGGGGCATTTTTTAAAACGTGGCTGTTACGGCGTGGTTTTATGGATGGAAAACACGGTTTTCTTCTTGCCTGTATCAATGCCCAATACACATTTAATAAATATGCGGCACTCTGGGCAATCCACCAACAGGAGAACATCAGCAAATGACACTACGCAGAGCTGAATTCACTAAAGCAATCTATCCGGGTACCTTTGATCCCATGACCAATGGTCATCTGGATATCATCACCCGCAGTGTACATATGTTTGACCATCTGGTACTTGCCATTGCTCGCAGCCCGAGCAAAAACACGCTTTTCTCTCTGGAAGAGCGGGTTGAACTGGCCAAAGCAGTGACGGCTCATCTTCCCAGTGTTGAAGTCATCGGTTTTGGTGAGCTGATGGCTCACTTTGCCCAAAAACAAAAAGCCAATGTCTTGATCCGTGGGTTACGGGCAATATCAGATTTTGAGTATGAACTTCAACTTGCCAGTATGAACCGCCACCTTATGGCTGATTTAGAAAGCATTTTTCTAATGCCATCAGAAAAGTGGTCATTCGTTTCATCTTCTCTGGTAAAAGAAGTTGCCCGCCACGGCGGTGATGTAAGTTCATTTTTGCCCCCCGTTGTTGCAGAGGCTTTGCTGAAAAAGTTGAGTTAATTAACGCTGGCAGTGTCGACAGAAAAAGGTTGTTCGCTGCCCGTGCTTTTCACTTTCAATCAACATACCACAAGCCTTACAAGGTTCTCCGGCTCTGCCATAAACCTGTAATTCCTGAGCAAAATAACCGGGTTTACCATCCGCCTGTAGAAAATCCTTCAAGGTTGTTCCACCTTGCTCAATGGAACGCTGCAAAACTTTTTTGATAGTTAAGGCCAACCGCTGCGCTTCAGGTTCCGTTAATGACCCTGCCGGTCGTTGTGGCAATATTTTTGCCTCAAACAGTGATTCGCTGGCGTAGATATTGCCGACACCAACCACCAGTTTATTATCCATCAGCCATGGCTTGATAAGCGTCTTTTTGGCGCGTGAGCGAGTAAACAGATATTCTCCACTAAATCCTTCACTCAGTGGTTCCGGCCCCAGATGTTTAAGTACATTACTGGTGGCCAAATCTTCCTCCCACAGCCAGGCACCAAAACGTCTTGGATCGGTATAACGCAATACTTGCCCCGTCGACAGAATGAAATCCACATGGTCATGCTTACCCGGTTCAATAAATTCTGGCAGAATTCTGACACTGCCCGACATCCCCAGATGACCGATAATCCAGCCGTCAGGCAGTTCAATCAGCAGATATTTAGCTCGTCGCTGAACGCTTATAACAGGTGCATTTTCTAACGCCATAATTTGTCCGGAAACTGGCCAGCGTAATTTAGGCTGGCGAACGATGGTTTTGACAATATGATGCCCAACCATATAGGGCTCTATTCCGCGACGGCTGGTTTCTATTTCCGGTAATTCTGGCATTCGCCACCTTCCTGTTTTTACTTTTATGCCACAAAACATCGATCATACACATAAGCGGGTATGGCATAAAGTTACCCCGAGATTTCATCGGAAGAGAATATTGAGGCAATAAAAAACCCGACCGAAGTCGGGTTTTGATATACGTTATACAACGAAAATAAAATTACTTAATTTTAGCTTCTTTGTACAGTACGTGTTGACGGACAACTGGATCGAATTTCTTCAATTCCAATTTTTCCGGCTTAGTACGCTTGTTCTTCGTGGTGGTATAGTAGTGACCTGTACCAGCTGAAGAAACCAGCTTGATCTTCTCGCGAATACCTTTAGCCATGGTTCAGTTCCTTAAAACTTCTCACCGCGGGCACGAAGATCGGCTAACACCGCATCGATACCCTTTTTATCAATTACACGCATACCTTTAGCAGATACACGCAAAGTTACAAAGCGCTTTTCACTCTCAATCCAAAAACGATGTGAGTGCAGGTTAGGCAGAAAACGACGCTTGGTCGCATTCAGTGCGTGAGAACGGTTGTTACCGCTCATTGGGCGCTTGCCGGTAACTTGGCAGACTCGTGACATGTCAAAATTCTCCAAAAATCAAATCAGCTCGAGCTTCGTTAGGATGTTGGCTGCCTCGTCAGGCTTTAGAGCCAATCTCAGCAAATTCAGCCGAGATGAGACGTTAAGTCAGGTCGGAACCTGCTGAAATAGGCTCTCATACCACATCCGTGATCCTCAAAGGTGGCGTAGTATACGCCCTTAGCCGGCAGGGCTCAAGTACTGAACGGACAAAGATCCCATAAGATCGCAAAAAATACCTTAAATCCACCCTCTTTCAGCGAATGAAACGTATTCTCCACGCCCAATAACAATATGATCAAGCACTTGAATATCCAGTAACGAACAGGCTTCCCGCACTTTTTCAGTGACGTAACGATCCGCCTGACTGGGTTCTGCCATTCCGGAGGGATGATTATGCGCTAATATGACTGCCGCTGCATTTGATTTTAATGCCTCACGTACAATCTCTCGGGGATGTACCTCAACGCTGTTTAGCGTACCGGTGAACATTTCCTTATGATAAAGCACCCTATTCTGGTTATTCAAAAACATTACAATAAAAATTTCACGATCCCGCTGAGCCAGCAAACTTTGTAAATAACGTCGGGTAATCTGTGGATTATTGATCGAACACTCTTTAGCCAGTTGATGCCCTAAAAAGCGCCGGGAGAGTTCAACGGATGCTTGTAACTGAGAATATTTTGCTAGTCCCAGCCCCCTGACATCACAAAATCGAACATAATCTGCAGAGATCAGCCCATATAAAGAACCGAATTCTTTTAATAATTGCCGGGCAAAATCCAGCACATGAACCCCGGAAACGCCCGTACGTAAAAAAATAGCCAGTAATTCATCATCAGAAAGTGATGCAGCCCCATTTTGTAGCAGTTTCTCTCTGGGAGCACCCTCAGCACTCCATATATTTATTGTTGCACTTGTCATTTTATCCTCCCGCTATCAATATTCTGATAGGGGAGGAAAAGAGATACGAACCGGAAAAATGATTTCTGGAAGAAGTATCGAAAAAATAAAATGGTAGAGTTCATTCGTTACTATTTATTCCGGGGGATATCACACAAATCATTCATCAAGACAGTATTAGAAAGGGGATAAACAAGACGCTGAGTCGACAAACAGTTATGATTTTTTGTTATAGCATCTTGCAATTACTGTATATATAATCAGTAAAAGATGTTCGTTTTATGCTCATCTCGTCGACATTGATATATAACGGTATTCATACAGCAGACACCGCTTGCCTGTAATCTGTCACTGTAACAGTGGCAAAGTTACCTCAGACAGATAGCTCGCCTTCGACGGGGTTATGATAAAATCCGCAACACGCTTTTAATCATCAGGGGCAATGACCCTGACAATCTATAGGGCAGTTATCATGGCAATGTTGAATGGTAAAAAAATTGTGCTGGGTATGAGTGGTGGTATTGCTGCATATAAATGCCCGGAAATTGTACGTCGCCTGAAAGATCAGGGAGCAGATGTACGCGTTGTCATGACGGCAGCGGCAAAAGCATTTATTACCCCACTCACTCTGCAGGCTGTTTCTGGTTATCCGGTATCCGATGATTTACTTGATCCCGCGGCCGAAGCCTCTATGGGCCACATCGAGCTGGGTAAATGGGCCGATCTGGTGGTTATTGCCCCTGCCACTGCAGATATACTGGCTCGTATTGCAGCCGGAATGGCAAACGATCTGCTAACAACGATTTGCCTGGCTACCAGTGCTCCTGTGGCTGTGGTTCCTGCCATGAATCAGCAAATGTACCGGGCTCAGGCAACTCAACATAATTTACACACTTTAGCGTCACGAAATCTCCTTTTATGGGGGCCTGACAGCGGTTCACAAGCATGTGGTGATGTCGGCCCGGGAAGAATGTTAGATCCGCTTTGTATTGTTAAGCACTGCGTTGATTTTTTTAATCCCGTTCAGGATCTTGCAGGTATCAACATTATGCTTACCGCAGGCCCGACCCGGGAAGCGCTGGATCCGGTGCGCTTTATCAGCAACCACAGCTCAGGAAAAATGGGTTATGCTATTGCAAAAGCCGCTGCTGAGCGGGGTGCTTCCGTCACGCTGGTCAGTGGCCCGGTTCAATTACCCACTCCTGTGAACGTTACTCGCATTAATGTCACCAGTGCGTTGGAAATGCGCGAGGCCGTTATGCAGTTGGCGGGGTCACAAAACATTTTTATTGCCTGCGCTGCCGTTGCCGACTACCGTGCTGAACATATCGCCAATGAGAAAATTAAAAAACAGGGCGACGATTTAGTCTTAAAAATGGTAAAAAACCCCGACATTGTTGCTGAGGTAGCGGCGATGACCGCTAACCGCCCTTTTGTTGTAGGGTTTGCGGCTGAAACCCAGAATGTGGAAGAATATGCGCGGCTCAAGCTGGCCCGCAAGAATCTTGATCTTATTTGCGCGAATAATGTATCGCTATCTGGTCAAGGTTTTAACAGTGATACCAATGCATTACACCTGTACTGGTCAAACGGCGAGATGAGTCTGCCTTTAAGTGATAAATCTTCGCTTGGTCAAAAACTGATGGACGAGATAGTCAAACGTTATGATGAAAAAAATTGACGTAAAAATTCTGGATCCGCGCATTGGCAGTACTTTTCCGCTGCCAACCTACGCAACTGTGGGTTCTGCCGGGTTAGATCTGCGCGCCTGTCTGGATGCAGCAGTTACATTAAATCCGGGAGAAACCCAGCTGCTACCAACCGGTCTGGCGATTCATATTGCCGATCCTTCGCTTGCTGCAGTGATCTTACCTCGTTCGGGTCTTGGTCATAAGCATGGCGTGGTATTAGGCAATCTGGTTGGTTTAATTGATTCTGACTATCAGGGGCAGCTTATGGTTTCCGTCTGGAACCGCGGTCAAACCCCATTTGTCGTCGAACCCGGTGAACGTATTGCCCAAATGGTTTTTGTACCTGTGGTGCAGGCCGAATTTAATATTGTTGAAGACTTTGAAAGCAGTGAACGTGGTGAAGGTGGTTTTGGCCACTCTGGCCGCCAGTAATTATTTCCGTTCTGAATGCCATAATAAAATAGTGTAACTCAACACTATACTATCGTTAGTTGTTTGGAAGTGGGCGGAACCCCACTTCTTATTAGGATGTCACTGGACATGGTCGAAAAAGTAACAAAGAAAAATCGCAAGGAAGACATACTGCAGGCACTGGCTCAAATGCTTGAGTCAAGCGACGGTAGTCAGCGAATTACTACAGCAAAACTTGCTGCCACTGTTGGTGTTTCAGAGGCGGCTTTGTATCGCCATTTTCCCAGCAAAATGCGCATGTTTGATAGCCTGATTGAGTTTATCGAAGATAGCCTCAATAGCCGTATTAACCTAATCTTGCAGGATGAGAAGGATACCTATAATCGCATCCGCCTAATCATATTATTAGTGCTTGGTTTTGCCGAAAAAAATCCGGGTCTAACCCGAATTATGACCGGACACGCGTTAATGTTTGAGCAAGACAGGCTTCAGGGACGAATTAACCAGCTATTTGAACGAATAGAGACCCAACTACGTCAGGTTCTAAGGGAGAGGAAACTGCGTGAGGGACAGTCGTTTAGTTATGATGAAGGGCTGATTGCCAGCCAGTTACTCGCCTTCTGTGAAGGGATGATGTCACGCTTTGTTCGCTCAGAATTCCGTTATCGCCCAACGGAAGAGTTTGAACTGCGTTGGCCAATGCTGGTTTTGCAATTACAGTAACCTGTACGGCATTATCAAATACCTGAATAGAAAAACCCCCGAAGCATTAACCTCCGGGGGTTTTCTTTTAGCTAAATGGAAACAGAGAGTAAAGACTCGACGCTTACGGGTTATTTCTGGCTGTTTTCAGGTTTAGCGGCTGCACCATATTTTTCGGCTTTTACCTCTTCCCGTACTTTTGCTACATCACTTTCAGTCACCGTAGATGCCTTATTGCCCCAACTGTTGCGAATAAAATTAACCACATCAGCGATTTGTTTATCCGTCAGTCGGACATCAAAAGCCGGCATATCATACGATGTTGGCGCTTTTATGGTCGCAGGTACAACCCCACCTTTCAGAACAATATGGATCAGCGAGGTGGCATCGCCGGTTGCCAATACCGGATTACCTGCCAGTGCAGGGAACACTTCTGCATAACCTTTACCATCAGTTCGGTGGCAGGCTGCACAGTTATCAACATAAACACTACCACCAACCATACTGTCATCGCCGTTGAACAGTGCTTTAGATACTGTTTCATCGTACTTAAACGGTTGTTGATCGGCAGATTTCGGCGGCAAGGTTTTCAGATAGCGGGCAATGGCCGTCAAATCTTCGTTGCTCATATACTGCATACTTTGAACAACCACATCGCTCATACCGCCAAACACGGCAGTATGGGCGGTACGCCCGGTACTGAGAAATTGAACCAGTTGCTCTTCAGTCCAACTACCTAAACCGTCCCGCTGATCGCCACGTAGGTTCTTCGGTACCCATCCATCCATCGGCTCACCGCCGGACAAATAAAGATCGCCCTCTTCACTGGTTAACGCTTTTTCCTGCATCCCAAAACCACGAGGGCTATGACATGCACCACAGTGTCCTAATCCTTCAACCAGATATGCACCGCGCGCAACCACGGGATCCTGATGCTCTGTTGCTTTAAATGCTTTAACTTCCGGCGCAAACGTCCAGCGCCAAACAGAAAGTGGCCAACGCATAGAGAGCGGCCAGGTAATATCAGTATCTTTGTTTGCCTGATTAACCGGTTGTACACCATGCATAAAATAAGCATACAACGCCTGCATGTCCTCATCCGTCACCCGAGCATAAGAAGGGTAAGGCATGGCCGGATACAGCGTATGATCCTTACCAATACCGTGACGTACAGCATTATCAAAATCGGTAAAGCTGTACTCACCGATACCCGTCTGTTTGTCTGGCGTTATGTTAGTAGAAAAGATGGTGCCGATCGGAGACTCAATGGGCAATCCTCCGGCAAATGGCTGACCACCCGATGCGGTATGACATGCCACGCAGTCACCGGCACGGGCGAGGTATTCACCCTGCTTAATCAGCTTGGCATCAGTATAATCAATATTTTCCGCAGCCCAGGCAGACGTTACCAAGCCCATGGTTAAACTGGCGGCAAGAAGCAGTTTTTTCATTTTTCCGTCTCCTGTTATGCCTGCACCAGTGGGCCAGGGTTTTTCAGATATTGCTCACGTATGGCATGTGCTGACCAGTAGGTCAATGCTCCCACCAACCCGGTTGGGTTATAACCAAAGTTCTGCGGAAACACGCAAGCCCCCATAACAAAGACGTTCGGTACATCCCAGCTTTGCAAATAACGGTTTACCACACTGGTTTTAGGGGCGCTGCCCATAATCGCGCCCCCGGTATTATGGGTTGTCTGGTAAGGTCGGGTGTCATACTGAGCACCCAATTTTTTGGCATTCACCTTATAAGATTCAGGGTTCATTGCTTTAGCAATTTCCCCGGCTTTGTTGGTCGTAAACTGCGCCATCTTGATCTCATTGTCATGCCAGTTAAAGGTCATACGTAGCAGCGGTTGGCCGTTGCTATCAGTATAGTTGGGATCCAGATCCAGATAGCTGTCGCGATATGACATTACCGAACCGGATGAACTGATGCTCATTGCTCGTTGATAGCTATCCTGAACAGCACCCTTCCATTCAGAGCCCCATGCTGGCGTACCGGCAGGAACCGTTGTTTGTTTAATTGGACGACCACCGGAACGGTGATGGTTAATATTCGCACCACCAACAAACCCTAATGGGCCGTGGTCAAAGTTATCACCGTTAAAATCATCAATCGCCTGCCCACCGGCACCGGTACCAATAAATGGATTTAGTGTTGTACCTTTAGGCATCATCAGGCTAACGGAGGTCAGCATTTGATAGGCATAGTTTTTACCCACTACCCCTTCATTAGTCATTGGATTATAAGGTTGACCAATTTTAGATAGCAGCAGTAAACGCACATTATGCATCTGGAAAGCACTCAAAATAACGATACTGGCAGGCTGCTCCACTTCCCGTCCCTGTGGATCTATATAAGTTACTCCAGTAGCTTTTTTACCGGTGGAATCGAGATTGACCCGAATAACCTGGGACTGAGTACGCAACTCAAAGTTAGGTTTTCTTAGTAACACGGGAAGAATGGTGGTTTGTGGTGATGCCTTAGAATAGAGATAGCAGGTATAGTGCTCACAGTAACCACAGAAATTACACGGCCCCAGCCTGACACCATAGGGGTTAGTATAGGCCTCCGAAGCGTTGGATGCCGGAATAGGGAATGGTTTATAACCCAGTTCGCTGGCTGCTTTAGCAAACAGCTGAGCGCTGTATACATCTTTTAGCGGTGGTAGTGGGTAAGGCTTGCTGCGCGATGCTTCAAACCGGTTACCGCCTTCCAGCTTTTCACCATTTACGTTACCCGCTAATCCGGAAACACCGCATACATATTCAAACTGAGTAAAATAGGGTTCAAGTTCTTCATAACTGACCCCAAAATCCTGAATCGTCATCCCTTCCGGAATAAAATCTTTACCGTATCGCTCTTCATAATGGCTACGAATTTTCAACTCTTCCGGTAAGGCTCGCCAGTGTAAACCATTCCAGTGCAGACCTGCACCACCTACGCCGGTACCTAATAAAAACGATCCGTGCTGGCGATAAGGTACGGCCTGTTCACTCACACTGTGACGGATAGTCACCGTCTCTTTGGAGAGATCCTGAAATAGCTTACCGCGAACAGAATAGGCCAGCTCATCCGCCACATTTGGGTATTTACCATCCGTTGGCGTATCGCGCATTTCTCCGCGCTCCAGCGCCAGCACGCTTAAACCCGCTTCAGTTAACTCTTGCCCCATAATGGCACCAGTCCAGCCAAAACCGACCAGAACAACATCACGGCTTCTTTTTTTATCGACATGTTTATTATCCCCGCTCGCCTGATATGGATACTGGCCCCAGTGGATAAGGCCGTTCAGAATGCTCAACCCAATCCATAAAGTCGGCACGAGCACCAGGGAAGCCAACCATCTTCCATCCCACCAGATGACGATTTCCGCCATATTGAGGATCGGCAAAATAGCCCTCTTTGGTATTGGTCAGCAAATAGGAAAAGAAAGTTTTCGCCGGCACGTCACCCAAATCAATCTTTCCTGCTTCCAATTGCTTAAGCACCGCTATCTGGGTCTCTTTATCCAGTTCCGCGAAAGTTTTCTTATATTGTTGCTGGCACCATTTATCACAACCGCTGATGCCCAGGTGGTAAAGATCCCGGGGTACCAGCTTTAACTGATAGCCAAACTCGGGGGCTGCATCCGGATGAAAAGGCCCTTTCATGTACCAGAGTTCACCACGACCGTAAGGGGTATCCATCTGGCGATCGATAAACTCCGGAACGCAGGCTTTAATCGCGCCAGCGCCGTATTGATCTTCAGGGATCAGTAAATCGCAGGCCGCTATAACGAAGGCCCATTCCGCTTGATTAAAAAATGTTGGCTTATAGTCGCTGGATGGTGAAGGGGAATCCGCCTGAGCGATATTAGAAACTAATCCGCTGCTGGCAATGGCGACCACGGGAATAACACCAAACCCTTTACGCAAGAAGTCGCGCCGGGAATTGGAATGTTTGATATCAGACATTGGCTTCCTCGCTTATCCTATTTTTATCGCTTTTTTTGATTTTGATCATATTTTATTAACATAATTGCTTAAATAGAATAACTCTTCATTTACAACTCAAACGAACATATCGTGCCTAATAACAGAAAATAACCAGAATAATTATAAGGGGATGCCGGGAAAGGAAAGTGTAACCACCCGCGAGATTGAAATCAGTTTATCTGTTTGAATTTTATAATTATTAATAAAAAAGCCCTGAGTAATACTCAGGGCCTTGATGATGACTAAACGACAGACTTAGTGCTTATTTAAATTTCTGGAAGAAGTCATTACCTTTATCATCCACCAGGATGAATGCCGGGAAGTTTTCTACTTCGATTTTCCAAATAGCTTCCATATCCAGCTCAGGATAAGCCACGCACTCCAGGCTCTTAATGCTGTTTTGTGCCAGAATAGCGGCCGGCCCACCAATACTACCCAGGTAGAAACCACCGTGTTTCTTACAGGCATCCGTTACCTGCTGACTACGGTTGCCCTTAGACAACATAATCAGGCTACCACCGCGGGACTGGAAGGCATCCACATAAGAGTCCATACGACCCGCTGTAGTTGGGCCCAGTGAACCGGAAGCATAACCTTCAGGCTTCTTCGCCGGCCCCGCATAATAGATTGGGTGGTCTTTAATGTACTGCGGCAGATCTTCGCCTTTATCCAGTAGCGCCTGCAAGCGTGCGTGAGCGATGTCACGACCAACGATGATAGTCCCCGTCAGAGAAACGCGGGTAGAAACCGGATATTTCGACAGTTCAGCAAGGATCTCAGGCATCGGACGGTTGAGATTGATATGTACCGCTTCGCCTTCACCCGCTTCCCGATATGATTGTGGAATATATTTACCCGGATTATCTTCCAGCTTCTCAATCCAGATACCTTCTTTGTTAATTTTCGCTTTAATATTACGGTCTGCGGAGCAGGAAACCCCCATGCCGATTGGGCAAGAAGCGCCGTGACGAGGCAGACGGATCACGCGAATATCATGAGCAAAATATTTACCACCAAACTGCGCCCCGATACCCAGGTTTTGCGCCGCCTTCAGCAGTTTTGCTTCCATATCTAAATCACGGAATGCCTGACCGCCTTCGTTACCCGTGGTTGGTAGCTCATCATAATATTTGGCAGAAGCCAGCTTCACGACTTTCAGGTTAGTTTCAGCAGAAGTACCACCAATAACGAAAGCCACATGATATGGAGGGCAAGCCGCCGTACCCAGACTTTTCATTTTTTCGATCAGGTATTTTTCCAGTTTTTCTGGCGTCAGCAGCGCTTTGGTTTCCTGATACAGCATGGTTTTATTCGCCGAACCACCGCCCTTAACAATGCACAGGAACTTATACTCGGAGCCCTCGGTGCTATAAATATCGATTTGTGCAGGCAGGTTACAGCCAGTGTTCACTTCATCGTACATATTTAGCGGAGCATTTTGCGAGTAGCGCAGGTTATCTTCTACGAAAGTGTTAAATACGCCGCGTGATAAGGCTTCTTCATCATTACAACCCGTCCAGACGTTCTGACCTTTTTTCCCCATAATGATAGCGGTGCCGGTATCCTGACAGAAAGGCAAAATGCCTTTAGCAGCAATTTCAGCATTACGCAGGAATGTCAGAGCGACATACTTATCGTTTTCACTGGCTTCCGGATCTTCAAGAATTTGAGCAACTTGAGCCTGATGTGCAGGGCGCAACAGGAAAGAGGTGTCATGCAATGCATGCTGTGCCAGCAGTGTCAGTGCTTCAGGTTCAACTTTAAGGATCTCATTTCCATCAAACTCTGATACCGAAACGTGATCTTTTGTCAGTAGATAATATTCTGTATCGTCTTTTCCTAATGGAAAGGACTCCTGATATTTAAATTCAATTGTTGACATGTGCTTCCAGCCTTTTATAAGTTTTTTGAAAAAATCAACACGATATATCGTGACTGATGCCTGAGCGACGCCGACACCATAAAGTAAGGAGACTCTTTATACAACTGTTTGTGAACCCATTCGGTTCATAAATTTAAAGCGTTTTTATTATGCTGATTTTATAAGAGTTTTATTTATTTTTATTATGATTTTAATGAACAGAATCGCACTGAAAGGGCTAAAGAATAATCAGTGGATATTCCTGAAAGCGGTGCGCTATATCCTTTTACCACTGCTTTTTTATTGCAGATATAGCGCACGCTAATTACATCACAGGAATCCGTACGCTGCGGCGAATATCCAGCCGAATACGCAAGAGACACCCACACCGATTAATCCCGGCAGAATGAAGCTGTGGTTAATAACAAAACGACCGATACGGGTAGTACCAGAGCGGTCAAACTGGATAGCTGCCAGGTCACTTGGGTAAGTTGGCAGAATGTAGTAACCATAACACGCCGGTGCAGAAGCAACGATGTATGCAGGGTCAACACCAATCGCCAGAGCCACTGGAACAATCGCCGCCAGTGCAGCCGCCTGAGAGTTTACAAATTTCGATACCAGCAGTAACACAATGGCGTATGCCCACGGATACTTAGTTACTAAGTCGCCCAGTACAGATTTGATTTCAGACATATGCGCGCCGAACATGGTTTCTGCCATCCAGGCAATACCATATACCGCCACGATAGCAATCATCCCCGAACGGAACACCTCATTCTTGGAAATCAATGCCGGATTGGTTTTGGTAATAATGATGATCAATGCCCCTGACAGCAACATGAACATCTGGATAACCAGTACCATTGACAGCGCTTTGCCATCAAAGGAAGGACGCAGGTTAGAGAAGGCACCCAGCAGAGCAACAACCGCGATAGAAGCCAGGAAGATCCACATGGCAATCCAGTTACTGGTTGGCAGTTTTTTGTCTAACAGCGTAGCGGTCTCGCCATAAACATAATGTTTGTTTTCCGGAACAGAGATAAATTTCTGGAAGTCTTCATCCTTATCCAGATCTTTACCACGGAACCAGCTGAAAATACCAATCGCCAGAATACCAATCAGGGTTGATGGGATGGTAATTGACAGCAGGTCTAAAAACTCCAGATGCTTACCATTAAAGGTAAAGTTCCCCAACATCGCTACCAGAGAAACTACCGCTACGGATACCGGGCTGGCAATGATACCCATTTGGGCACCAATAGAGCTGGCCGCCATTGGGCGTTCAGGACGAATATTATTCTTAATCGCCACGTCATAAATTATGGGGAGGATGGTATACACCACGTGACCAGTACCGCAGAGGATCGTCAGTATACAGGTCACAAAAGGTGCCACAATAGAGACATACTTTGGATTTTTACGCAGCAGCTTTTCCGCTATCTGCAGCATTACGTCTAAGCCACCAGAGGCTTGCAACGTTGCCGACGCGGCCACCACCGCAATGATTACCAGCATTACATCAACAGGAGGTTTACCCGGCTGAAGATGGAACACAAACACCAAAATAACTAAACCTACACCGCCCAGTAAACCGAGCGCAATACCACCTTTACGTGCCCCATAGAACAGACAGATCAAGATGATAAGAAGTTGTATAGCAAAATCCATGTATACCCCCGAACATACCAATTAATAATCAAAAAAAAGTGAATCTGTTATCTGAAATTTAATTGTTTGTTATTTTTAATTTATCAGTGATTTTCATCACATTATTTAAGGCTTACCCGAAACGATGAGTGGCCTTGCCAAAACATATGAAATTATAAAATTAATAATTATCTCAAAATCTAATTATTAATTTCCCCTGTTCTACTCCCATATGGTTATTCGACTATATATGGTTTAATTCATCTATTTTTTGATGCAGATATAATTTTTAACTAATAGTTTGCGCTCAGGCGATATATAAAAGGGAAATTAAGATGGTATAAGAGGAAATCGAATAGCTCAGTGATACCAAGGGTTAACGAGCTGTAAATTGTTAGCTGAATATATATACAAATAGATATTCAATTCATTAACCAATAAATAACAATTTAATATTGTATGGATTTATCAGGCAGTCATTTAATTAATATAAGAGAAAGGATAAAATAGACAGGCAAAATCTGAAGCATCAAAAAATAAAAAAAGCAGGCTACTAATACCTCACGTTACTATCAATTTAAAATATAAAAGCCACACAATGATGGCTTTTAAAAACGACTAAATTTTATATTTTACAACCTTCACAATCATCTTGATCCTGAATAATCTCAGGAATTTCGTTCACTTTTTGTTCGGCTTTTTTCTCTGCTTTCTCTAATTCAGCATCGATATCGAAATCAAAAATATCATCACTCATATACAATTCTCCATTCGGCCAGAAACAAATTATAGCGCACTCCTCAGCCATTCAGTACCGCTGAATACCCCTTTATTACCCCGGTCAATAGAGAAGAAAGATACTGCGCTGATTTACCACACATTTCGGTTGTTAACTTCCAACGGAGAGGCATATAGTATTCATATATTGAGTTTCTCATCCGAACAGGAAGCAATCGTTTTAATGGCACTGTTACTTAAATCACTCATCGGCGCCGCCATGGTTATTTTGATTTCGCTGCTTTCTAAATCAAAATATTACTATATCGCCGGGCTGGCGCCTCTTTTCCCTACTTTTGCTCTGATCGCTCATTACAGCGTCGGTTCTACCCGCTCAACGGCAGACTTACGGGAAACTATACTGTTCAGCGGGTTCGCCACCCTGCCAATGATCAGCTATTTAGTGGCGCTCTATTGTCTGGTAGGTTATTTCAGGCTGGTACCCTCACTGCTAATGGCCTGTATCGCCTGGGGCATTGCGGCCTGGATTCTGGTCACATTATGGGGCTATGCTCACGGGCATTAAGTCAAACGCCTACCAGAGGTAATCGCGGCTGCTAAATATCCATCACCATTTCATGCCACGACATTCCACCGTGATCGGACTCAGACTGCTTTACATAAACAAAGCCAAACTTTTCATACAACCCAATATGACGCTGCTTGCACATCAGATGAATCGTTTTCTTACCCAGCGCCTGCATATGTTTAATAAATGCCTTCATTAAAACGCTGGAATAGCCCTTACCCTGAAAATCCGGGTCAACCACCACCGACATAATCACCACGTTCGGCGCCTCCGGATCGTGCCCGATAAGCTCTTTAAACTCTTCGTCAGACATCACAACGTCATAAGCACAGCCACAGTTAATAAAACCCGTAATACCTTCTGGTGTTTCTAATACCAGAAATCCTTCCGGGTAAGTCGCTATACGTTTAGCAATTTTCGCTTCGGTAGCGGCTTCATCACCTTCATAGGCGGTTATTTCAATCTGATAGCAACGTGCAGTATCCTGCGGCTGAGCCGTTCTGATTTTTATGGATTCCACTGTGTCATTGTCCTTTAGCTTATGACCAACATTCTTTGTGCCAAACTCAGGCAAACTCAAATACTTTACCCACACCAACTTCATTCACGTTCGTTGTGCGCGCCAGAGCAATTTTGGCATTCAGATCGGTGCAATGGCACGGATACAAACGCTCTGGCTGTATACGTCCTAAATGCTCAGCGGTACGATTCATCAAGGTTTCACTGGCGTTCTGTAAGTGGAAACCTCCAATCACTGCCAGCACCCGTTGCTCTCCGGTTACGCTGATAGCATAATCCACAATATTGCAGATACCGGAATGAGAGCAGCCAGAAATCACCACCAAACCTTCGGGGCTGATATATACCAATGCACTATCATCCAGCACGTAATCCCCCACCAGATTGCCACAGCAGTCTTTGGTTTGTCCCACCGGTCTCTGGGCTTCAAAGTCATTGGTGCGCTCTATTTCACCGAGAAACAGTAAATTGTCAGTAATGTAATAAGGCTGCTTAGTTTCCACCTTATCCAGATAGTTGCTATAGCAATCCTGCGGGTAGTTTGCGCCAATAATTTTATTACCGTGGAACTTGGGCGCGAAGGCATCAGGATGGGCAATCAGTTGAATGCGCTGTTCCACAGAGCGGTCAGTACGGTCAAAGTACTGCATCAGGTGACCTAATCCCCAGGTATGATCGTTATGCCCGTGGGACAAAACAATGGTATCCACCTGTTTCAAGTCGATACCCAAAATATCAGCATTTTGCATAAAGACATCAGAGTAACCGGTATCCAGCAAAATTTGTCGGCCATCAATATCAATGTGGTAGCAGACACCCGGCTCACCCACCAGATAACGGTCGATAAGCGTATTATTATCCAGCAAGACTGTTAACCGCATAGCATTCCTTATTGGTTTCCCGTACTCCCACCTGTAAAAAGCGACCCTCGTCTTATCAGGCAGACATGAATGCAATATAAAAACTCTGCTCAATAATCACAAGCAATATCCGGTTATTAAAGCAACAAAAAACCCCGCTATCAGAGTGCGGGGTTAGATTAATCAACCCTATGATTACTTAACGACTTTCACATCCTTAACGTTAAAAGCCTCATTCTTATATTGCAAATTAATCACCTGAATACCATCAGCTTCCGGTAAGCGATAGTCAGGGATTCGCTTATTCAGGAACGCTTTTACAATCAATGGATGAGTAAATACCACCACATTACCTTTGCTGAACTCATACTGGTAACCGATCTTTGATAGCAACGAATCCAGACGGAAAGCGGCGATATCACCATTTTCACCATCGTCCGGCGATAAAAAGTGGATAACACGATCGGCGGAGAACAGATCTTTTGCGGCCTGAGAATCACTGGCTTTAATCGTCTCTCTCTTTTCTGCTTCCCAGTGACCAAGGAACATTTCATCCAGATTTTTATCTTTAATTAAGGTTTGTTTATGTCCTGCAAGCACGGCTTCTGCGGTCTTATGTCCACGCCCCAGTTCACTGCTGTATGCAGCGATAAAGCGGGTGTTTTTCAAATCGTGATTCAATTGTTGATTGGCTTTTATTCCCTGAGTAGTAAAGTCTGAATCTGAAGTTCCTTCCATTACTCCGGCTTTATTCAGAATAGTCATTGGGTTGATCACCAGCGTAATGTCTAACGGAGGTAGCTGCTTCTCTTTGGTGTAGCCGGACTTCAGATATTCAGTGTTATTAAAGTCCACCAGCGAAAATTTCCCGTCTTTCAGCTCCAAAACCGATACGCTGGTATTAGATAACCCGGAAAGTGGTTTATCTCCCCGATACTTTTGCAGATAGAAAGCCATGGATGAGTGAGCCGTGACTAAAATATTCCCACTTTGTCCCTGATGTTGACTGGCAATCTCTTTTAGCGCGCCTTCAAATCGCTCAGAAAACTGATACATATTTTCCGCGTTCACCGGCGATTTAAAGCCCGGATCGTTAAACTTGCCAAAGTAGAACTCAAAATCATTACCGGAATGGCCAAACTTACCGGTTAAATCATCAATACGCCCACCTTCAGCATCACCCCATGAGATATCTTTCAGATTCTCAATCTGCGTTACCGGCATGTTTCTGCCCCGCAAAATTTGATTGGCGGTTTCGTAGGCTCGTCCTAACGTGCTGCTATAACCCGCAATAAACTGCACATCCGCCAGACCAAGTCCCAGGCTGCTGGCATCATAACGGCCTTTTTGCGTTAGCTGAGCGTTACCTCCGCCGCCAATGGTCATCTCTTTAATATTTGAATAAGTCTGACCATGCCTGACCAAATAAAAGCGTAATACCTTGGCTTCATCGGTCTTCGATACCGAAGCTGCAAATGCAGAAATCGGCCCCCATGTCATGGCCGTTACCAGAAACAGCGTAGCCAGAGATTTTATTGTATTTTTCATCGATTACTCCTTTTGGCACATAGTTGGCCGGAGTGGATATAACGTTCAGCGTTTTAGGATTTAGCACGCTGAATATCACACCATTCACCGGCCCTAAATATCATCGCGGGAATATCTGGTGATATCCCCGCGAATCTGAGAAAAGGAAAAACTAAGAGGCCATACCCATACCAACAATGTTTGCCGCCAGAATAATCACCAGACAGCCAATACACAGGATACGTACCGGTTTGCGGCCAACACCCAGCCACTCTTTAAGCAGCAGGCCGACAATGCCACCACACAGTACATAGAAGCTCATATGCAACATCCAACTCATATACCCATAATGTTCCGGAACGTTGGCATGTCCCCAGGCATAGAAGAAGAACTGCAGATACCACATCACGCCCCCCAGAATGGAGAACAGCGCGTTGGTTATCAGCAGTTTTTTCGCCACAGAGAGGTCGGCTTTAACGGAAAGCTCTGGCTTAATCGCCAGACGAATAAAACAAAAGCCAAGGTTAACAATGGCGCCACCACCCATAATCACCACATAGCTCGGCAATGCTACATACAGCGGGCTGATACCTATCTGTTCTGCCGCCTGATGCATTGGCTTGGCCGCATCCATGGCAAATGACATACCGGCAGAGAAAATGCCGCACATAATTGCCAGAATCAGTCCCTTTTTCAGGTTGAACTCTTCAGCCTGAATCCCGAGTGCCCGCTCTTTTAACAAACCGGCGTAACTAACAATCGCGACCCCAATAACCGCAACAAACACCCCCAGCAGCGTCATCTGCCCACCAGAAGTATTGAGCAACAGGCCAAACTTGCCCTGTAATACCGGCGTCATCAGGGTACCGATAATCAGCGTCACCCCAATAGCAATGCCTATTCCCAGCGACATACCGAGAAAGCGCATGGTTAAGCCATAGTTAATATTGCCGATCCCCCACATTGCGCCGAACAGAAATATCGGCAACAGCGTTGCAATAGAGAACGATCCAAAGTAAGCCCAAAAATCAGGCAACAGAAGATAACTGACAGTCCAGGGAAGGATAATCCATGAAAAAAATCCACCGAGAGACCACATAGTTTCCCATGACCACTTTTTTACCTGTTTAAATGGCGCATAAAAACATGCGGCGCTGGCGGCGCCAACGAAGTGCCAGAAAATACCCAGAAGAATAGAACCACTCATACCGGTAACCCTTTATTATTAAAAATTATTTAACCGCAGGGGGCCGTAATCCGTATCACGGCATTATGAATGAGGAGTACCTCATCACTACAATGCCTTCATTCTAAAAATGAATCTGTCTGCCAGCCTTTATGCCAGTGCCACTGTCTTACGGGTATTGGCAAAAAACAAAAGATGAAGGTGAGCGGAGTCACAAAATAGTGAATTAAAACAGCATGTCTCGCTTAACGACCACAAATCCTGTGGTTTTAGCAAAGCTAGAAAACAGGTAAAAAAGCTGAAAAATAGGGAATAAAAGAAGAGAAATAAAAAAGCCGAAACAAGAGAAGCTCCCCCCCTGTTCCGGCTATCAGCCCGCTGGCAAAAAACAAACTCATCGTTAGTCCAGATAGAATACCTGACGCAGCTCAGCGCTCACCGGGCTATTATCCGGATTAGAAGGCATAACATCAGACATATACTTCCACCAGCGTTGGCAAACGTCGGTTTTTGCTACCGCATTCCAACGCTCTTCTGATTCAATCTCAACATAACCAAACAGTTGATGACCACGTTCATCGAGGAAAATACTGTAATGGTGCGCCCCATGGGCTTTCAATACCTGTTCCAGCTCTTCCCATATCGGACTATGCCGCTGCTGATACTCTTTATGTGAGTCAGGATTTACCTGCATTAAGAAGGCTTTACGAATCATAATAATTAACTCCATTCACTACCTGACAAAAGACTACCAATGTCTTGCAGTCTCAGATTCATGACAAAATCTGATTTGTTCAGTTTGTGTTTTGAAATGGTGAATTGTCGGGAGGGGCTCCCGTGGGGGTCGACTTGGCGCAAGCCAACGAAGTACCCGTAGGGAGACCAGGCCCGACACGCTCTGAAGCCAAATACAGGCGGTCTTCCGGTCGAGCACAACGTCAATATAATCACTTTCGATGTTACGACCGGAATATTCATTGAGGCCAATTTATTGGGTTTGTCAGCAGCCTGATACGCTACAGCTTAACCGCCGACGCCATCGGCGTAACACCAAACCGCTTAGCTAAAGCCACCAGCTCCTCCGAAGAGATAGTCTGTTTTTTACCGCCCATGGATCGAACTTTCACCATGATTTCTGCCGATTTCTCCGCGGTATCGATTAATCCAAAAGCATCATCCAGCGTTGGGCCGGTACCGAAAATACCGTGGAACGGCCAGAGCACCAGCGGGTGGTGCTGCATCTGTTCTGCGGTGCTAACACCAATGCCATCAGTGCCCGGCACCATCCATGGAACAATCCCTACCCCATCAGGGAAAACCACCAGACACTCGGTACTGCCTTCCCATAATTCACGGGTAAACACTTCGTTTTTCAATTCCAGCACATAGCTAAGAGCAATCAGGTTAGTGGCATGACAGTGCATGATGACACGATCTTTACCTGCGCTGACGCCCATACGCACAATGTGTGACTGGAAATGAGCCGCCAGTTCAGAGGTCGGTAATCCCCCTTTATCCAGTCCCCATAGAATACCGTATCCGGTACCTTCTCCATTCACCTGCAAAACCACCAGATTCTCCGCCGGATTTAACTGCACATTGCGGAAGAACTTGCCGGAACCGGTCACAATAAAGTAGTGATTTGCCAGCTGCGGCATCGCCTGACTGAGCGCTTCATAACGAGGTTCCGCATAGAAGTCTTTTTGATAAGGGGCGATATCTTCAGGCAGTAAACGCAGGCTGATATTCCCGCCGTTACGCTCGTCCCAACCTTTAAGCCACATATCGCTGGTCGCTTTGACCATATCCTGAACAAACCAAGAAGAAATAATGTGTTGCATAATAGAGACCCTTAACGTTTGCTGAGTACGGATTGTTCATATTGGCGAACGGTTTGTAACCACTCACTGCCCGCCGGTACGTTATGACGCTGGCAGTAGGTTTCCCATACGGCCTGCCACGGTAAACTTTTTTGCTCTTCGAGCATCGCCAGTCGAGCGGTGTAATCACCGTCAGCTTCCAATTTTCGTAACATATCGGTAGGTTCCAGCAGCGCCCGCAGCAGTGCTTTCTTCATATTGCGGGTACCAATAACCCAGGCAGCAATCCGGTTAATGGAGGCATCAAAGAAATCCAGACCGATGTGTACACGATCAAACAGGCGGTTACGGATAATTTCATGGGCAATGGCCTGAGTTTCGTCATCCAGCAGGATCACGTGGTCGCTGTCCCAACGAACCGGACGGCTGACATGCAGCAGCAGATGTTGCACAAACAACATCGCGGTCGAGATTTTGTCGGAGATAACTTCGGTAGGGTGGAAATGGCCAGCATCCAGACAAAGTGCGGTTTTACGGGTGGTAGCATAACCCAGATAGAATTCGTTAGAACCCACGGTAAAGCTTTCAGCACCGATACCAAACAGCTTACTTTCTACTGCATCAAGGTGATATTTCTCATCAATCTTCTCACTAATCACTTCATCCAATGCAGTCATCAGACGTTCACGGAAGGCAAAGCGGTCAACGGTCAGATCTTTCATGCCATCCGGAACCCAAATGTTCATCACTGAAGCGGTGCCCAGTTCACGCCCAAAGTAAGCAGAGATACGACGGCTGGCCTGACAGTGTTCAATCCAGAACTTGCGGATCTCCGGATTCGCGTGGGACAGCGTAAAGCCATCGGCACTTAGAGGATGAGAGAAGCAGCTTGGGTTAAAGTCCAGCCCCAACCCCTTTTGACGCGCCCACTCAACCCAGTTGGCAAAGTGCTTTGGCTCAATTTCGTTACGCTCAACGGCAGTATCAGACTCCAGATAGATAGCATGCAGATTAAGGCGTTTCGGCCCCGGAATTAAGGCCATTGCCTGTTCCAGATCCGAACGCAGCTCCACCGCGTTACGGGCTTTCCCGGGGTAGTTCCCCGTCGCCTGAATGCCGCCCGTCAGAGCACCACCCGTGTTCTCAAAACCAGCAACGTCATCCCCCTGCCAGCAGTGCATAGAAACGGGTAAGGTATCCAGCAGCGTCAGTGCGGATTCCACATCCACGTTAAATTCGGCATAGCGGGCTTTGGCCAGATTCCAGGCCTGGTCAGTTGATGTTGTCATAGTACAAATTCCTCATAAGAGTGGCTGAGTGCCTGAAAGCGGCACCAGTGTTGTGCAAAATCAAAAACAGGATTTGGGGTATAGCAGCGCAGCGGGAAGCTTTCCGTCAGCAATTTGCGGTAACTGGCAACGCTGTCGATTTCTCCCAACCCCATCAGTTGGCAACCAATATTTCCCAGAGTGGAAGCTTCAACCGGGCCGGCTAATACCGTCAGTTGGCAAACATCGGCACAAAGCTGGTTTAGAAAGGCGTTCTGACAACCGCCACCCACAATATGCAGCTGTTTAATGGGTTGCCCTTGCAGTGCAGAAAGCTCCAGCATCACCTGACGGTAGAGCATGGCCAGACTGTCAAAAATACAGCGAGCCAATTCCTCCGGCGCTTGTGGCACCGGTTGCTGATGCTCCGCGCAGGCCTGACGGATCTCCTCCACCATGGAAGATGGATTGATAAACCGCTCATCATTGGGATTAATCAGGCTGGTAAAAGGCGGCAGCTTCTCTGCCTTGGCAATCAGCTGTGGTAGGTCGGTTATCTTTAGCTCGCAGCAGATGCGCTGCAACAGCCACAGACCCATAATATTTTTTAACACGCGGTAAGTACCGTTGATTCCGCCTTCGTTGGTGATGTTAGCGGCCATGGCTTTCAGGTCATTAAACGGACTGATGCTTTCAATTCCCATCAGCGACCAGGTTCCTGAGCTCAGATAGGCACAATAGTGTCCGGTTAACGGCGCGGCAATCACCGCGCTGGCGGTATCATGGGTGGCAACAGATACTACCGGAACCGAACGGCCTGACGGCGCCTGCCATTCACCAATCGGTGTTCCCGGCTGAGAGGGTTTCGTTAGCCAGTGAGCAGGAATACCCAAATAATCCAGTAAATCCTGATCCCAGTCACCGCTGCTCAGATTGAGCATTTGCGTAGTGCTGGCATTGGTATATTCATGGTTAATTTTGCCAGTGAGGCGATAGTGCAAGTAATCAGGCATCAGCAGCAAATGCTTAACCTGCTCAATCAATTCCGGCTGTTGCTCACTGAAGGCTTTCAGTTGATACAGCGTATTAAAAGGCAAAAACTGAATACCGGTTTTCCAGTACAGATTTTTCTGCCCCAGCTCGTTGATCACTCTGGTCATTACGCCATCGGTACGATGATCCCGATAGGCATACGGCAGTCCAACGCGTTCACCGCGCTTATCCAGCAGAACATAGTCAACGCCCCAGGTATCGATACCGATACTGGCGATCCGCACGCCATTATTATCAATGGTGGTCAGTCCGGTGAGTATTTCGCGCTCAAGCGTTGCCAGATCCCAGGTATCGTGGCCATCCACCGGCGTCAGGCAATTGGCAAACCGATGGATCTCTTTAAGCGTTAAGCGTTGAGTTGAAGTACACCAGGTTGCCAGCATCACCCGCCCGCTGGATGCGCCTAAATCAATGGCGACAATATTGCGTACGCTCATAGTTACCTTCCCCTTATTCATCTATAGCGGGAAGTCTACGGAGAGTAAGCCGCCTCTACCTTCGGGACACTGCCATGCCACCAGCAGGATTGGCAAAATAACAAAGACCCATGTGAAATCGATCACAAAATGGCAAAACCGTAACGGTTTATCAGGTTAGAAATGCAATGTGACCTTCTGCACAAACTAATCAATAAACTCGCTAATCTTAAAAATATGGTGATTTTTAGCCAATGTAGTGTCTGATTTCTAAGGCGAAGCGCCCCGATTTTCCTCTAAGCTTTTAGCCACACGATGTTGAAAGGAGTCACAAAAATGACCTTACTAAAAAGTGATGGCTTTTTTGCATCCGATGCCTCAACAGTTGCAATTGAGAACCGGGCACCACAATGTGTCTTTCCTGAACATAGTCACGATTTTTATGAAATCGTACTTGTGGAGCACGGTTCCGGCGTGCATATCTTTAACGACACTCCCTACGCACTGTGCAGCGGCACCGTTTGCTTTGTTCGCGATAAAGATCATCATCAGTTTGAAAATGTGGATAACCTGCATTTAACCAATGTGCTGTACCGTTCACCAAAGAACTTTCGTTTTCTGACGGATATTGAGGCCTGGTTACCTGGCTCTCATACCCGGCAGCAATCACACTGGCAAATCAACTCATCTGCATTAAAAAAAGCAAAAAACTGCATTGATTGCCTGCAAACAAGTGCCAACAGCAGCGAACTGGAAGATATCGCTTCCAGCGAAGGGTTATTCTTACAGCTATTAATGTTACTGCGCCAAAGCTGTTTCGAAACCGTCAGGCAAGACAGTCGGGAGGCCTGTGTGGGGGCGCTGCTTAACTGGTTACGCCATAACTATAGTGAAGAGGTTAACTGGGAAACGCTGGCAGAGAATTTCTCGCTGGCGCTTCGCACCATGCACCGTCAGGTAAAACAGGCCACCGGTATGACACCACAGCGCTATCTCAACCGACTCAGACTGCTGGAAGCCCGGCGGCGTCTGTTTCAAAGTGATGACAGTATTACCGACATTGCCTATGCCTGTGGTTTTAGTGACAGCAACAACTTTTCGGTTCAGTTTCGGCGGGAATTCTCGTTATCACCACTGCAAATGAGAAATGCCACCCGCCAGTAATAACAACAGGTTACTTTAATCAGGGTGACTAATAACAACCAGATTAAGACCTCCATCACCGTAACGCTGACTGTGATATGTCACACTGGATACCAGAAGTACCGGCGGGGAAACAGATCGCATGTCATTACTGAAACTTCACACTCATGATTTTTTCTTTAGCGAGAAAAATACGGTAACCGTTGCTGAACGGTTACCCCAACCGGTTTTCCCTATTCATACCCACGACTTTTATGAACTGGTGATTGTCCGGCGCGGCAATGGCCTGCATATCGTCAATGACGTGCCCTACTATATTACTTGTGGCGACCTGTTTTATATCAATGCCAGCGACCACCATGGCTATGAGTCGGTTAACGATCTGGAGCTGAACAATATTCTCTATTGCCGCTCACGGCTAAACCTGGCCGCTGACTGGGAGACACTGATCCCCGGCGATAATGACAGTCAGGAAAAGCGCTACTGGCGACTGGGCATTCAGGGAATATCCGCTATTCAGACCGTGATTGATGCGTTGGCAAAAGAGTGTATTAAATCCGATGCCCTTTCTATTCAGTTAAGTGAATCGCTGTTTTTACAGTTAATTTTACTGTTACAACGCTATCGTCACCCACCGGACAGCCACCAACTGGCCGATGCACAATTACTGGATCGCCTGATGTTAGATCTGCATGCCGGTATTGGTAACGCCTTTCGGCTGGAAGATTTTTGCCATCGCCATCAGCTCTCCCCAAGAAGTATACAAACGCTGTTTAAGCAACATACGGGGGTCAGCATCAGCCATTACCTGCGACAGCTCAGGCTGTGTAAGGCCATGGCCCTGCTACGACAAAAGCAGATACAAATCAGTGAAATATCATCAGAATGTGGCTTTGAAGACAGTAACTACTTCTCTGCGGTCTTCAGTCGGGCTCTGGGCATATCCCCCAGCGAATATCGCCAGCGTTTCCGTTAAAATGCCTTATCTGTATCCCAACTTTACCTCTGTCAGGAGAAAATATAATGGGAAAATTACTGGAACAACTAAAAGCCGTCTTACCCGAAAAACTTTGGGTTCCGGATGAACTGGCACAGCTTTATCAATGGATTGAGCAGCAAGGCTATTATGAAGACTACGACGATGGTCACCGCACCGGGTTTTTATATCCCGACGATAAGCTGGAAGAGAGCTGGAAGGACGATGAGCGACAAGGAGGAACCATCATTTTGTTTAACGCGAACAGAAATGATGGATTGCGCTACTGGTTTGGTCTGGAGGAAGATACCCCGGAAATTTGCCAACGCCTGTGCGTTTTTGCCCGCACCGGTGCAGAAGGTTCAGAGGCAGCGCTATGGCTGGACGATAACGGAGAGCTCAAAATAGTGCATATGGGCTCCGGTTCCGGCTCTATTCTCAGCTGTGTTCTGGCTGAGAATATGGTGGATTTTCTACGGTTACAGGCCATTGGATATGATGAGATATGCTGGAATGAAGAGTTCCCTTATCCCCCCAATCATCAGCAAGCCGGTAACAGCATGTACATTCATCCTAATGTAGAATTCCAACAGTGGGTGCAGACGACTTTCAATACCACCATTCCCACCACAGCGCTGGAAATTGTTAAGCATCCATCAGAGATGGGCGAGCGGGACAGTGAAGATGCGTTTTGCCGTTGGGCAGAAAAACAGAGTAATTAAGTTATGATTAAACTATGACAAACAACAGTAACAGGACAGAACATGCCGCACATTAAGACCGGGCTAATCGCCTGCATTTTGCTGGGTATAACGGCGGGTACTTCGGTGGCTGCAAGCAATATGGTGCTGTCGGGAGAATACACCTTCTATACCGACGAGATGAGCCTGGAGATGATCGGGCAAAATATCTGTATGTTCCCCGATACTCAAAGCGGCAAGCAGCTCCCCCGCAGTAAGAGTGATGAGCGGGATCTTTGGTTCTGTTTCAGTGATTTCCAGCAGGCCAGAAAAGTATTAGATATTCCCGCCACCCCGCCCAAGCAGGGCTGTGGCTATAGCGGTAAGCTAACGGTAGAGGTGGCGGATTACCGTATTAATGAGCAACAAAATGATGACTTTGATGTTGCCAGGTTGGTGAAGGTTATCAGCCATGATAAGCCGGAAGTGATTGAGTGCCAGCCATAGCTGAGTCATTCATATGATGCAGGCCCGTAATGGAGAATTCATTCAATGCCAGAGGTAAAACGTCGGGCTATTCAGGAAATGTTTGGTTCTATTATTGGTACAAAACTAATCGGATACACGACTGCCGAGATTAAATTTGATCACTGGGAACCGTGGCCAGACTTACCTATTCGCCTGCAATTTGATACCAACAAACAAATCGCCGTATCCTGGTCGCATTTCGATAACCTGTGGCTGACTGACGATATGTCGTTACCCTTTGATACCAGTTCTGACCCAGTAAGATGGGTTCAGAATGCAATAGCAGAGATTAATCCTGTTATCGGCTCCACCTTACGCTCAGTAGTATTACGGCCAGATTATATTGAACTGAATAGTAAAAATATTGAGATCTGGACACGACTGCAACTTCGAACAGATAACGGCTATCTGGAGATATTTAATGCTTTGGACGAAAATGGATACCGGTATTTTGTTAAGTAAAAAATGGAACTGATGGACATTACAGGTGCACATTAGCACCTGTAAACCTCAAAGAATAACCTCAAACCTGAACTTAGCCATTACTGGCATATAACACAGCAAATAACGCTGCCATTTTCTCTTGCAGAATAAGCTGTAGTGACTCTTTTGTCGGTGTGTCATCAAGATTAACCACGGTACTAATCAACGCAAGACACTGTTCCGCCAGTTCCAACGGATCGTTTGAGGTGAAATCAACTGGATTAATCATCGATACGCCCTCCAGTTTTCAGGTAACAAACTGCAATGGAGGATCGTTTTTCCGATCCCGATCTGAAATTGAATAGGGGGCGAGCTATAAATTCAGGGTGAGTTTGGGTATGCTTCACGACAGCCATGATGTTACTCCTAATAACGTTGTGGTTAGAAACCCCGCTAGTGTTCCCGCACTACGGGGTTTTGCTTTTTAGCAGCCATATTGACCTGCACCGCCACAGTATATTTATACAGCAAAGGGGTCAATTGAATGGCCAGAGTTTTGATGGGGAAATTTGGAATTTTGGGGGAGTATCGCAAAAATGGAATGGCGGCTGAGATAGACATAATTTTTTGATGATTTAAAGCTCAAACATCGTTAAAAACAACGAGTTTAATTTTACTAAAAAATAATTACAAACGACAACAATCACAATATTAATAAGGAATGACGTAATAAAAAATTTCTGAACGTGTTCAGCTCAGAACTATCAGAAAATAGAATACCCGATAACTTAGAAATATTTATTTTTAAGTATTAATTGCAATTATTCCCCCACCAAACTAATAACATTCTCAGGAATGATCTGTCGCCCCAGGTCAAAAAAACGCTGAATTTTTTGTGTTTTATCTTCCGACCAGTAAGTCCAGGTACCTGTCGATATTCCTTGCTCCAGATAGCCTTCGCTTTTAGGGCTACCATCAGCGTACCAGCGTTTCCAGAGGCCGTTTGGTGAACCATTCAGATATTCACCTTCCTCTGTTTTTATACCGTGAGAATTCCAGTATTCCCACCGGCCATTAAGTTGCCCCTGCTGATAGACCATTTTTTCTGACAGCCGGCCATTCTGATGCCACGCCAGCCAGACGCCCTCTCGTTGCCCCTTACGATAAATACCAGACAGGCGCTCCAGATGCCGCGTTGGCCAGTAGTCTATCCACATGCCTTCCTGTAAACCTTGCTGATAATAGCCAGATTGGCTCACCTGACCGTTAACATCCCAGCGCCGCCATTCCCCATCTTTTTTACCCTTTAAATAACCACCTTCAGCCGCCTTTATCCCATTCTGGTGCCATTCACGTTCAATACCGATAGGTTTACCATGTTGATAAACAATTTCTGATAATTTCTGACCGTTTTCATACCAACGCAGGCTAGCCCCATTCGGTTTATCCTGATGATAAAAAGTCTCCTGAGATTTTTGCCTATTGTTATACCAGGAAGTGGATACGCCATGCCGGTTACCATCCTGATAATGAATGATCCAACCCGGCTGACCTTCTTCACTCCAGCCTCGCCAGAGGCCATCACGCTTAGCGTTTTTATAATATACCGTCGAATTTTTCTGGCCGTTTTTATACCAATAGTTCCACTCACCCTCTGGCTGATTTAACTGGTAATTTCCTTCGGCAATTTTTTGGCCATCTTTACTACATTGAATCCAGAGCCCGTTTCTCACCCCATTAATATAGGTTGCCTGTTCTTTCTGTCCATCATCATCCCACTGAATAACAATACCGTTACGTGGGACAGAATTGGTTTGATTATGGTTCTGGATGTATTGGGATTGCGGAGGAAGGGGACTGACGCAGGAAGTAACAAGCGGCAAAAACAAACATCCGATAATCCTGGAGTATTTTACAGGTTGCATTCGCCGTTCTCCTTACTTCTCTGGCAAATTTGAAATCGTAGCCTTACACAGGTCCGCAGGCAGAAAATGCGGCCTTTACCATGCCGGATGTGCAGGAACTATTACATCCTGGCTCACAGCGCTTATTGCATCCGGTAAGAAGAATACCGCAAAACACCATCGTCATAATCAATTTAATCATCGCCATTACTCATTATTAGTTATTCAACGTTGATAACAGTATTACTGCAACGTGAAGCCAGAAT
This sequence comes from Limnobaculum allomyrinae, assembly GCF_016649425.1. Classification (GTDB taxonomy): domain Bacteria; phylum Pseudomonadota; class Gammaproteobacteria; order Enterobacterales; family Enterobacteriaceae; genus Limnobaculum; species Limnobaculum allomyrinae. Next base: position 82,713 of record NZ_JADRCR010000004.1, on the reverse strand, counting down.
GAAGTGATGTACCGATGATCTCATCATCTTAAATATAAATAGCGCCCAAAAAAAAGCCCCTCAGCGAGGGGCTCAACCAAATGAGGTCTTAAATACGCTTACTATTATGTGTGTACAGGTAACACACATTCCCTTCAAATTTAGTCACCCATTCGTATGATTTCAAATGCCAGCAAACATATTATTAATAATATTGACTAACTATTTTATATATCGAAGAAAATAGATATAACCTGTATTTAATAGGGTTATTTGATCATTTAACCATTAATTCCACTTATTTCTCTCTGATTAAATTGGGTAATTTATTCATCACAGAAGAAGATCCCGGATTATGACCTTTTAGTGCTCTGTTACGATACACCAATATGCGACTTTTTCACCGATACTGACGATAAACCGACGGCGTCTCATCAAACAACTTTTTAAACGCGCGGGTAAAGCTCTGGTGAGAATCAAACTGATATTGATAGGCGATATCGGCAATCGTTCTCTCACTCTGTTTTAGCTCAAACGCCGCTTCCCGTAAGCGTTTTTTACGAATGTAGTTAGCAACAGAGTCACCGATAACTTCGCGGAAAATTCGTTGCAAGTGCCATTGGGAATAACCTGATTTATAGGCAACACGATCAAGGGATAATGGCTCTTCCAAATGTTCTTCAATCCAGTCAACTAACTCATGGACAACGAGGGATCGATACATAATTTATCTCCTGTAACTCATTCAGACAGGCCTGCGTTATACCTGCCTGATAATTGATTTGATCTGATACAAGCTAGAAGGTATAGGCCACCATCAATCCGGCGCCGGGCTCCGCCTTGCGTCTTATCAGTGGGCCTTTTGATGCATCCCTCATCAGTTGAGCTACCCCAGCCTTGGTGGTGAGTGACCAACCGTCAGCGGCGCCATATCGCCAGCTCAATTCGGTGCTCACGGCATATATTCCCGCTTTGGGCTTATATTGTTTTAAACCGGTTTTCTCTGACTGCCGTTGGGTTACGCCATAGTAAGTTTGCATGTACTTACTGTCGGCAAAGTGAGTGGCAATATTCCAGCCGATTTGATGTCGGTCGGTTTGCAGCAACAGAGCATCCATACCCACCTGCATGGCATTGCCATTTTTATCTTCGGTCAAAGGAAGATTCATTTGGGCATTCACACTCAGATAGTCGGTTAAGCTGTAGCCTAAGCCCAGATCGGCGACCATTGAGGCTTTAACATTCCCCATTCCTTTCAGCGTGCCTTTCTTATCCTGACTATCGCGCAGATCTTTACTTTTACGTTCTGAGCGATAGTTGAGCGCAGCACTGTAGTCAAAATTGCCAATTTCACCACGATAACCAATCCCCCTCAGGGTACTGGCAAACAGACCATTCTCCATTTGATAGTCAAATACAGGCAGTACCGTAAACGCCATCTTCTTTGCACCGGAATATTTCGGTTCAACGGCGGTCGCCACGCCTAAGGTCAGCGAATTACCCGACTCTGGCTGATAGTTTGCGAACACATTGCCGCAAGATAGTGCACCAAAAGCCACCAGCAACAGGCGAATGCCAATGGTTCTGTTTTTCTGATTTTTATTTTTATGATACGGCAACATAAATTCTTTCTCCTGATTAGATAAAAACAAACGTATTAATTCATCCAGTCAGTAGTATTCACGCCCCAAATTAAGGATACATGAGCCGAATCTTAAGATTTAATTAAGAAACCACGCTTTATCTATCTTCATCCTTTCTTCAGATTAGGATGGTGAAATAGAATCAGAATTATTCTTCGAACGTGAAAGCAGGCAATAATGAAAATATTACTGGTAGAAGATGACTTAGACTTGGGTAACGGCGTACGCATTGCGTTATCCGATCAGGGAATGGAAGTGGTATGGCTGCGTCAGCTTTCCGCTACGCTGCGCTATCTGGAAACTAACTTATGCGATCTGGTGTTGTTAGATCTGGGTTTGCCGGATGGCGATGGATTAAGTTTACTTACCTGGCTACAACGCAAGCGTCAGGGACTACCGGTGATTATTCTGAGCGCCAGAGATAGCCTGAATGACCGACTACGCGGCTTAGATAACGGTGCTGATGATTATCTGGTTAAGCCTTTTGAACTGTCTGAATTGCTGTCTCGAGTACGTGCACTGGTACGACGCAGCTATGGCTTTGACGGTGAAAATCTCACCATTGGCGATCTAAAACTGAATATCTCAACCCATCGGGTCTGCATACAGGGAAAATCATTAGATTTAACCGCCAGTGAGTACGCACTACTAAAAACCATGCTGGTACGCGTTAATCGGGTGATCACCCGTCGTCAGTTGGAAGAGCAGGTTTTATCCGGTAATCCAAACAATATTAGCAATAGCCTGGATGTACACATGGCCAATCTGCGCCGCAAAATTGGCGATGGCTATATTCGTACCGTACGCGGTGTTGGCTACATTATTGAACAGCAAAATAAATGAATATCATTAAATCCTGTTGGCGCTGGCTGCTCCGGCCAACCCTGGTTCGCCGCCTGTTATTCTGGCAAATGCTGTTGCTCATTCTGGTGTGGAGCTTCAGCCTGATGTATTCCATGACGGACGACAATGTCGGTTCAGAATTCCCAAAATTAAATCACAGCTATATTTTGCTTACGGAGATCGCCGAACAGCTGGCCGATACGCCTGATAAGCAACAGCAATTTATCCAACGTTTTGATCTGGCTCTGCAACAGGATTACGGCGGTGATATACCGGGGTTCGCCTATCGCATCATAGTATGGAATGGGGATAAGCTCCTCTATCGCTCACCCGAATTACCGGCAGACCTGCATTATCAACAAATTGAACAATTCGAAACGTTATGCAGCCCCAGTGATAACAGCTGTTGGAATACCTATACTCGCCAACAGCCAGAATCCAATATTCGCGTAACGTTTTTAGCCAGTAAACTTGGCGGTTTTTTAATTTACTCCACTATTCATACAAAAAATTTCTATTTGTTGCCGCTAATCACTAGCCTGCCGTTGCTACTGTTTCCCGCCTGGCTGACCGTCTATTTAGGGCTTCGGCCGCTGAATAAAGTGATTCATGAAATTTCACAACGAGGGCCGGGGAATTTGAATGCTCTTTTATTCCGACCAAAACATAAAGAGCTGGCGACAATAGTAGATAGCATCAATATCTTGCTGCACCGCTTAAGAACCAGCAACGCCAGAGAACGGAGTTTTATTGCCGATGCCGCCCATGAACTACGAACGCCGCTGGCAGCAATGCACATCCACGTTGAGGCCTTAGGGCAGCAAGTCAAAGATATACGTTCAGGCGAACTGCTCACTGGCATTCTGAGCAGTACCCAACGGGCAACTCGTCTGGTGAGTCAGTTATTGAACCTGATGCGCAATGATGTGATAGATAAGGTATCCATTTGCTCAATTGATTTGGAAACCTTACTGCAAGAGCGATTAGCTATTTTGTCCAACCTTGCCTGGCAAAAAGGTATCGAGCTGGAACTGTTATCGGAGCAATCACTGTTTATTGATGGCTATCGGGAAGGGGTAATTTCACTGATCGATAATCTGGTGGAGAATGCGATTAAATACAGTCCGTCAGAAAGTACCGTCACTGTCAGCCTGCAAAAAACGGACAACAACATCGAATTATGCGTCAAAGATCAGGGGCCCGGTATCCCTCCGGCACTGCGCGAGCGAGTATTTAGTCGTTTCTTCCGGGCACCGGATCAATCGGAAAATGGTAGCGGGCTTGGGCTGGCTATCGTTCATGCTGTAGTACTGCAACATCAGGGAGCTATCGAGCTGACCAACCGACAGTTAGATGGAAGCGGATTGAAAGTGACCGTTCTGTTACCAGCCGCACTACCGCCGGTAACAGATTCTATAGGCTAATTTTGTTGTCGGGCACTTTGATATAATCCAGAAACGCCCGCAGCCCACATGACATATACTGACGGTTAGGATAATAGAGTTGGAAGCCGGGTCTCTCCGGCAACCACTCCTCCAGAACCGACTCCAACTGCCCGCTCTCCAGATAGGGTTTAACCTGGTCGTAAAACAGATACCCTGCTCCTGCCCCCATCAGTACTGCATCCAGCTCCGCATCCATATCATCCAGCACAATATTGCCGGAAGACGCCACGTCTAACCGCCCTTCAGGCCCTTCAAATTCCCAGTGATAAGGCCTTCCACTTGGAAAGCGGAACACCACACACTGGTGATCCACCAGTTCACGTGGATGTACGGGTTTCCCATGTTGGGCGAAATAATCCGGTGTTGCCACGACAGAAAGTTTCACCGGTGGCCCGAGAGGGACGGCAATCATGTCCTTTTCCACAATGCCGCTTAACCGGACGCCGGCATCAAACTCCTGCTGTACGATATTAGCCAGCGAATCATCGGCGGTAATTTCCACCTTCAGGTCTGGATACTGGCGGACAAATCCGGCCACGTAAGGCATCAGAAATAGTCGAATGGCCTGACGAGCCGCATTGATTTTCAGCGTTCCCATTGGCGTATCGCGAAAGCAATTCACCTCATCGAGCATGGTATTGATTTCATCAAACGCCGGGCGGAGCCGTTCATAAAGACTACTGCCGGCTTCCGTCAACGACACGCTGCGAGTGGTACGGTTGAAAAGCCGTATTTTAAGCCGTTGTTCCAGTTGCTTAATCGCATGACTGATAGCCGAGGATGATAGCCCCAGTTCATCACTCGCAGCCCGAAAGCTTCGGTGGCGAGCGACAGCAATAAAAGTAGCAAAGTCAGCAAAATTCATCCGCATTAGTGAAAATATCTCATTACTCTATCTAAAATCATTACGTTTACAGGATAATCCCGCGTCGATAAAGTGACAACCATGATTTAACCTATTGAGATAACGTCATGAAATCACAGAATATGTATATTATTTGGTCGCACCCAAGAGCTGACTCGTTAACGGCGAAAATTGTTGAAGAAATTCAGGGTGAAGCGACTCGAAACGATATTAACGTCACCACTCTGGATCTGTATCGCAGAGGCTTTAATCCGGTACTTGAGCAGGACGATGAGCCAGACTGGCAAAATCCACAAAAACAGTACACGCCTGAAGTTCATCAGCTTTTTGGTGAGCTACAGGATAAAGACACCCTGGTGTTCGTGTTTCCACTGTGGTGGTACAGCTTCCCGGCGATGATTAAAGGCTATCTGGATAGGGTATGGAACCACGGACTGGCTTACGGTAAGGGCAGTAGTCTGGCAGGTAAAAAGATTCGCTGGGTTGCCCTGATTGGCGGTTCAGAGGATAAGTTTATCGAATACGGTTGGTGTAAAAACATAACTGACTTCCTGAACGGTGCCGCCAGCTATTTAGGCATCGAGGATAATGGCATCACTTTCCTCTACAACACCATTGGCGTTGAAGAAGATATTGGTGATAACCAGAGCCACTATGAAAGTCTGTTTGAAAAATCACGCCGTATTGTGGACACCTTACTCTGAAGCAATGCGTGATAGTGCTGCCCCACAGATCCACGGGGCAGCATAAATTACCGATAAACCAGTTTGCTAACGCAGATTTCCGGCATGAACTGCTCATATGCCAGTGTGGTAAAGCAACTCCATTGATTGGTTGCTATCGCGCCGCCAATCACCGCCCGCTTTTTTGAAAACGTCAGCCAGATACCCTCTGCATCACCGGTAAAATCAACCTTAATATCACCCGTTGCCTGATTGACATTATATTTTGGTGACGTTGAGCTGCCTGAAGGGCAAGCGGCATCCACATCGATAACTTTGTCCATCAAACTGAGTTGAAGATCGACTTGATAGCGACATGAATTGGCAATTTTAAATCCTTCCGCCACCGCTGATTTCACTAACTCAGCCGCTTTGCGGGCATTAATGCAGTTGGTACTGTCGTCATCGGATTGGCATTCAGAAAGTTTGGTTATCAGCTCGTTCTTATCTTTTATATACCAATCAACCGGCTTTTCTGCCTCACAACCGGCAATGAACAGCGCCAGTGCGGGTATCAAAAACAGTAAATTCCTTTTCATCTCAATCACTCGAAAAACCTGTATTGTCTTATCATAACAAAAGTTATTCAGCGGGTTCAGGGTTTATCTGTGTGCTGTCTGATGGCGTGGTACAGACATGTTATTTATCAATTCAATACGTTGCCAGAACAGATAGTTATTACCATACCGGACTGTTTTCAATATATATCCTTTGTGTATACTGTGCTTCAGCTAACAGTTTGAAAGCGGCAATCAAGGCGAGAATGAACGCTAAGATCGAAAAATGCCCAACGGATATTTCTCACTGAAGAAAAACATACAAGGATGTATGACCATGAACGAAAAACTCTTCCTCATCGCTATTGGAGCGGCTCTGCTTATTTTATTTAAACTTATCTGTGATTTTGAAGGTGGTGTTGTTGGGCTGGTGGGGTGAATTGAGATGTGGTGATGGCACTAACCTCATGTTAAGTCTGTGGTGTTTTAAGGCGGATGGACATAAAAAGTGCTCGTTAATATCAGAGCACCTTTAATAAATTTATTCTCTCCCATTTAACAGAGATAGATTTAGCGATGAATGACAAATAATGCCCTGCAATGAGGGCAACATAACACAAGTTCTTGTGAGATTTTCAGGGTCAATTGCTTTGAGCTTTCCTTGCATACCGGGCATTCCACGGTAGAAGTGCGTTCCCTCACCTTCTGAATAATTTCATTAAGATAGGACATCATATTCGACCTTTTTGGTGAATGGGTCTTATCATATCACACCATCACCTCTGATTATTTTTTATACGATGAATAAAGCGTCTTATCGTGCTATATTTGATGCCCTACTCGTCAGGAGTATCAAATGAAATCGTCAGAAACGTTAGCCTGGTATCCCTCTCAATTACCCACGGTCAAACTCATACTCGGAACGGCTGTAATTGCCGTCGGAAAGCAAGGTCGTCCAATCAATACCAGAACGCTGATTGAATATTTATATGTGGTTCAGGCAAAAAAAATGAAACTCAATGACCGGATTGCAATGCAAACGGCGATTGCGGTTTTAGAAGATAATCAAGTTACTCATGGGCATGTTTAACAACATAAAACGTTTATGGCGCTGATAATCTTAATACCGTGTTCCTGTCTTGCACAGAAACGCTCTTTTATCCATTGCCGGGACAAGAAGTTTCCCGAACAATAAAAATGATGACGCTCACCAAAATTATCTTGCCTTAAATATTCTCTGGAATGTATAAATCTGAATGAAAATCTATTTTTCAATAGTAAATTATGATCTAACAAATTATATGGAAATAAAAAATGAAATGTATTCATTGTCACGAAAATGAGCCGAATAAAGAATCCGGACTTTGTGATAATTGTGAAGAAAAAGAATCATCTAAAATTAATGGTATTTTGTACCTGCCCGCCCTGGGATTGTGCCTCGCAGCTGTACTGGCGCCGATTAATTTTATTAAATATCTCAATATGTTATCCGGCGACCTCCCCGGATATGTGGCTTACTATCTCTATCTCGGTATATTAATTTTATTAATTGATTTATTCATAACCTATTTCACCGTATGGAGCTTCTTTAAAAAGAAGAAAAATATAAAGAAAGTTATTATCCCCTATTATATTTTTAACACTGTGGTAACGCTGTATTTCACAGTATTTGCCTCGTATCTTTTTAAAATGCCATTAGATACTCCCGATATCAGAGCATTGACTTCGGCAGCAGTAGGTTTAATTTTCTGGACACCTTACTTCTTATTCTCAAAAAGAATTCCGGTTGTTTTTAGCAAATAAAAAATTCACTATAAAAGTGTGAGTATTCATACCTGATAAGATACAAAATGCAAAACCATAATCCGGAAAGACCTGAGATGAACAAAATGATCGCAGTCAGAGCCCTGATCGCCGTATTATCACTCGGCGTAACGGGTATCGCTTTATCACAAGATGAGTTAAACGAAAGCCAAATCAATACCATTTTGTCCACCGCGTTTACCGACCTCAAAAATGTGCCAGTGAGTGCCTGTATCACCTTACCGGGGGCTGCCGCAGAACTACCGGCAGATGTAGAAACGGCGTCATTACAGACGATGGAAGGCAAGGTAAGAAAAGACGTGGAAGCCCTAATCAGAAACGGTCTGATTACGGTTCAATTCAATACGGGAAAAGGGGCTCCAACCGTTAAAAAACCCGGTTATACCGCCATTGAAAAAGAGGTTTCTTTAAGCCACGTTGAAGTCACACCTTTGGGTAAGTCATTTTATCGATACGATGAATCTAAGAGCAGCGGCGCACTGAACGGAAAGAAAGGCCTTTATACCGATAATCGTTTCTGCGCACATATTGTATATGGCGGCATGGAAAAATTTATGCAGCCGACCAAAAATCCATTTGATAACAATCCCCATCTGGTGACCTGGGTCGATTTTTTATGGAAGCCAGATGAAAGCAAAACAGCCTGGCTTGCTGATAAAGACCTCGGAAGTTCGTTAGGATTCTTCCCTAAAAAAGATGGCTGGGCGCATAGAGGAATTTTGCTTGAGCAGAATGATGATGGCCGTTGGGAGTTGGGAACGGAGCCATATACTATTCGGTGGTGATTTTTGGGTGGTGGCTCAAACAGAGTTGACGTTATCGGTAATCTTGGAACCGACCAGCCTTGCGGCTGCCCCGCTTGCGCCACCATTGATTCATCTCGAAACAGCTAACTCTTGCCGTCTCGTCTGAATTGCAAAATACGTTTGCCCAGCTGCTATAACGGGCTTGCTCGGATCACCATTTTGTACAACGAGGTAACAAGCGTAACGTGATAAATTTACATCATCTATTTCTCGCTTTGCACCAGACCATTTTGTTGGCTTCAACGAAATGGTGTGAAGCCTCTTGATTACTAGCTTCGCACGCCTGAATTGCTTTACTTAATACCTTCAGGAAATTTCGCCAATCTTTATAGTCTAACAATGAAGCCAGTTCTCTCGCTGACCAGTATTCCAAGCCGTTCTCACTGAATATTTTTATTTCTTAAAAAGGTTGGTGGTGATGCTCCATGTATAGTTCCTTTTATATTGATTAATAACCATCAAACTAATATCTCTTACAGATTACCTTGAATATAAATCAAATACTGTTTCACGGTAATCGCCCTATATTAAAATTCAGTATGTATAAGGGATTAATAGACATTTATGAAATGTGAAAATAACTGAATTGGCGGAAAGTCACAGGAGTCGAACCTGCCAGGGACCGCTGGCGGCCCCATCTGGATTTGAAGTCCAGCCGCCCCACCGGGGACGATGACCTTCCGTTTTAGAAGCAACAGAAGTGCTGTAACAGATGAGCCCGTCGATTATACCGTTAAACGAATGGGATGGAACTGCTAATTTTTCTCGTATTTCACGGTTTTTGCTCATGCTCACCACCACCGCGAAACCGCACTCAATACACCAGCTCGCCGAACTTATCCCGATACTCTTTTGGCGTGATGCCGTACTCTTTCTTAAATACCGAATAGAAATACTGTAACGATGGATAACCGCACATCTGGGAAATCTCGTTAATCGACAGGGTACTGGCAGCCAGAAACTCACTGGCCCGATTCAACTTCTCCTGATGGATCAGGCCATGAATAGTATTGCCGGTTTCATCACGAAAACGCTTCTCAAGATTGGAACGGGAAATCCCTACCGCATCCAGCACCTGCTCTACTTTGATCCCCTTACAGGCATGGTAGCGGATAAAATGCATTGCCTGAATCACCGCCGGATCGTGCAGCGAACGGTAGTCCGTTGAGCGGCGTTCCACTACTTTCACCGGTGGTACTAAAATGCGCTGAACCGGAAAATCGCCCTGCTTCAGCAATTTATGCAACAGCTTGGCTGCCTGATAACCCATCTGACGCGAACCTTGCGCCACCGAAGAGAGCGCTACCCGCGACAAATAACGGGTCAGTTCTTCATTATCAATGCCAATAACACACATCTTCTCCGGTACCGCGATATCCAGATGCTCACACACCTGTAGCAAATGACGGGCTCGGGCATCGGTGACCGCAATAATTCCCGTGTGGGCCGGCAGGTTTTGTAGCCAGTCCGCCAGGCGGTTCTGAGCGTGTTTCCAGTTTTCCGGCGCGGTTTCCATCCCCTGATAAATAGAGTGACGGTAATTTCCTTCGGTGACCAGCTGGCGGAAAGCGTGCTCCCGTTCCGTTGCCCAGCGATGAGAGATATGGTGGGGTAGGCCGTAAAAAGCAAAGTGATTTAGCCCTTTCTCTTTTAAGTGCATAAAGGCAGTGCTCACCAGCGCATGGTTGTCGGTGGCAATATAATGAACCGGAGGATAATCCTCAGGCCGATGGTAAGAACCGCCAACCCCGACTACCGGAATATTAGCCTGATTTAGCGCTTGCTCGATTTCCGGATCGTCAAAATCGGCTATCACCCCATCGCCCAACCAGTCTTTAACGTTGTCTATGCGGCAGCGGAAATCCTCTTCAATAAAGATGTCCCAATCGCATTGAGAAGCCTGCAAGTATTCACCAACACCTTCAATAATCTGCCGGTCATAAACCTTATTGGCATTAAACAACAGCGTAATACGGAAGCGTTTTTCAAACATGGCGTTCAATTTCCCGATCAACACACAAGATAAATCACCACTGCCGCTGGGTCGGCAACCCTCTGTTCAGGTTGAATTGAGTAACACAATTATCCATAGCCTGTCAGGTCGTACAGCTGAAAGTACAACGCTCCGCACACTTTTCAGCTAACCGATAAACACATAGCTGAAAAAATATACGGAGCCGCTGAGCCAAACTATCAGGCGCGTTTTTTGGTCGCAGAATCCATCCACACCGCCAATAGTAAAATGGCACCTTTAACGATGTACTGCCAGAAGGTCGGAACATCCAGCATACTCATGCCGTTATCCAGCGATGCCATGATAAACGCCCCCATCACCGCACCGGCCACGCTGCCCACACCACCTGCCAGACTGGTTCCGCCAATCACGCAGGCAGCGATGGCATCCAGCTCGGCAATGTTACCGGCAGAAGGCGAACCCGCCCCTAAGCGAGAACTGAGGATCAGGCCAGCAATCGCTACCATCAAACCGTTAATGGCAAACACCGCCAGCTTGGTACGCTCAACGTTAATACCTGACAGTCGAGCTGCATCAATATTGCCACCAATGGCATAAATACGACGGCCAAATGCAGTGCGGGTTGCCATAAAGATACCCACCATCATCAACGCAGCCAGAATCAGTACCGGCGTTGGCACACCGCGATAATCATTCAGCAGGTAAATAGCACCCAACAGAATCACTGCCGTAATCGCCTGACGCCCCACATCACTGCCTTTACCGGGCACCGGTAATCCAAGCGCTTCACGATGTGCCCGCTGACGCCATTGCCAGATAACAAACAGCACCATCACGCCGATACCAATACCAAAACCCAGGCTGTCCGGCAGATAGCTCTGCCCAATTTGCGACATGGCATTGCTGGTTGGTGAAACCGTAGTACCGTTGGTAATTCCCACCAGAATACCGCGGAAGGCCAACATCCCTGCCAGCGTAACGATAAATGACGGCACTTTACGATAGGCAACCCACCAGCCATTCCATGCGCCTAATAACAACCCCATCACTAACGTGACCACAATCGTCAGCGGCAAAGGCCAGCCAAACCAGACGTCAAAAATTGCCGCCGCTCCACCGAGTAACCCCATCATTGAACCGACCGACAGATCGATCTCCGCTGAAATAATGACAAATACCATCCCTACCGCCAGAATGCCGGTAATCGCCGTCTGGCGCAGCAGGTTAGAGATGTTACGTGCGCTAATGTAAGCGCCATCCGTTGCTACGCTGAAAAACAGAATGATCACCACGATGGCGGCCAGCATCACAAAAACCTGCAGGTTAACGCGCTTAGGCTGCCCCGGACCAGCCGCCTTTCCGCCAGTGTTTCCCGTGGTTGATAACGTTTCATTAGACATGTTGTTCACTCCTGAGTGCCGCTTCCATAATCTGTTCTTGTGTCAAAGACCGATTAGCTAAATCCGCTTTAATACAGCCTTCGTGCATCACTAATACCCGATCGCTAAGCCCCAGCACTTCGGGTAATTCTGAAGAGATGACAATCAGGGCAATACCCTGCTCAACCAGTTGATTAATCAGCTTATAAATTTCATATTTGGCACCGATATCAATGCCCCGGGTTGGCTCATCCAGAATCAGAATTTTAGGATTGAGTAACAGACACTTAGCCAGAATGGCTTTTTGTTGATTACCGCCGCTCAGGCGGGCAATGACTAATTCCGGCGATGAGGTTTTTACCTTCAACCGCTCAATAGATTGCTGAATGGTGGACTGCTCTTTGGCATCGTCCAGTATGCTCAACCAGCCACTAAAATCATCCAGTGCCGCCAGCGTCATATTGGCGCCAACCCCCATCACCGGGATAATTCCGTCTTTCTTACGATCTTCCGGTACCATCGCGATACCGTGGCTGATAGCATCCTGACAGTTGCGAATTTTTACTGCTTTGCCACCAACTTTAATTTCTCCTTCCCACCGCCCACGATAGGCACCAAACAGGCACTGGACGGTTTCGGTTCTGCCTGCACCCACCAAACCGGCAATACCCAGAATCTCCCCTTTATGCAAAGAGAAAGAGACATTATTCACCCGGCGAATATGGCGGTTAATCGGATGCCAGGCGGTCAGGTTATCCACCCGCAGCACCTCTTCACCAATAGTGTGTTCTGATTGAGGGTAGAGTTCTTTTAGCTCACGGCCTACCATCATGGCGATAATGTCGTCTTCGCTCATCTCACTGGCCTGACGGGTACCTATATGTTTACCATCGCGAATCACACAAATCAGATCGGAGATAGCTTTCACTTCATTCAGTTTGTGAGAAATATAGATACAGGCAATGTCATGGCTTTGCAGGTCACGGATAATATTCAGCAAAATTTCAGTTTCGCTTTCCGTCAGTGATGCCGTTGGTTCATCCAGTACCAGCAGGCGAACTTGCTTGTTCAGCGCTTTGGCAATTTCCACCAGTTGCTGCTGTCCTAACCCCAGCTCACCCACTTTAGTATCCGGACTTACTGCTAGTTTCACCTGTTGTAACAAGCGCTGGCAGCGTAAAAACATGCTGTCATAATCCATGATGCCGAAACGCCCGCGTTCCGAACCAAGGAAAATATTCTCCAGCACGGTCATCTCTTTCACCAGAGCCAGTTCCTGATGGATAATGGCAATGCCTTTCTGCTCGGTATCGCGAATGGTTTTTGCCTGTATGACGTCACCGGAAAACAGAATATCGCCCTGATACTGACCGTAAGGATAGATGCCGCACAGCACTTTCATCAGCGTTGATTTACCGGAACCATTCTCCCCACACAAGGAGAGCACCTGACCGGCATCTAACGTTAAGGAGATGCTATCGACGGCTTTGATATCACCAAAAGCTTTGGTGATGTTTTTCATTTCTAACAGATGTGGCATCACATGTACTCCACAAAGAGATAACGAGCATTAAGCTGATGTCGGATGCCACCCGGGCAGCACCCGATTACAGGTAAATCAGTTATAGATGCTCTCTTTGCTGTGGAAGCCATCGGCCACAACAGTTGAATCGATATTGGATTTATCCACCTGAATTGGCGTCAGCAGATAAGATGGCACATCCTTTTTGCCGTTATTCAGGGTGGCGTTGGCTTTTGGTGTCTCGCCTTTACCCATTTCTACCGCAATCTCTGCCGCATCGTTTGCCAGCTTACTGATTGGCTTATACACCGTCATGGTTTGAGTTCCGGCAACAATACGTTTAATACCGGCCAGGTCGGCATCCTGACCGGAGATAGCCACTTTACCCGACAGCCCCTGAGCTACCAGTGCCTGAATCGCACCACCGGCGGTGGCGTCATTGGAGGCAACCACTGCATCAATTTTGTTATTGTTAGCGGTTAAGGCGTTTTCCATAATTTTCAACGCGTTTTCGGCTAACCAGGCATCAACCCACTGGTCGCCCACTATCTTGATTTTTCCTTCTTTAATCAGCGGATTAAGTACGTTCATCTGCCCCTGACGGAACAGCTTAGCGTTGTTATCCACCGGTGAGCCACCCATCAGGAAGTAGTTACCCTGAGGTACACGCTCAACCAGACTCTGAGCCTGTAACTCACCCACTTTTTCATTGTTAAAGGAGATATAAAAATCGATATCCGCATCGTTAATCATACGGTCATAGGCCAGCACTTTGATGCCTTCGCGTTTAGCTTCTGCAATCACGTTACTCAACACCTGACCGTTGTAAGGAATGATCACCAATACGTCTACGCCACGGTTGATCATATTTTCAATCTGTGACATTTGGGTCTCTTCGTTACCGTTGGCAGACTGAACAAAGACTTTGGCGCCTAACGACTCGGCTTTTTTAACAAAGATATCGCGATCTTTCTGCCAGCGTTCTAAACGCAGATCGTCAATCGCCATACCTATTTTGACTTCTTTGGCATTTACCATGTGTCCTGATAGCGCCAGTGATGCACAAACGGCAAGTAAAACATGCTTTAATTTCATTTGATAACATCCTATTTTGGTTAAGCTATTTCAGTGAAAGTGGGTATTTTCCCGTTTCTATTTATTACCGATAAATATTTAACCGCTATAGTGTTATCAGTTATAACCAGAGTATCAATTACAGATTCTTACCCCGTTATTACGTTTTTTAGTTTATTTCCATTTTTTTGAGAGAGGTCATGTTTTGCTAAGGAAACAAAAATGGCAATAAATATATTAATTTAAATCAATTAACTTAACTTAACTTAACTTAACTTAACTTAACTTAACTTAACTTAACTTAACTTAACTTAACTTAACTTAAGTTAACTTAACTTAATTTAACTTATTGTATATTAATGAAATAATTAAAAAACCCTCATAAAAATAAACATAATAAAAAATAATCACCCTGCATTTTTAAGGTTTATTATTGTGAGCATAATCACAGTAGTTAAATTTCATAATTCACTATTCAAATCTAGGAATAACCCTCATTTTTTTAAATCTCTATGATTCCCTCTATATAAAAGAAATAGCGCTAAAACTGCATCAATTTATATTTTTAAAAATGTAATAACGTAATTTTATTATTTATTCAGTTTGTTGTTTCAATAATAAATAAATCGCGCTCAATACACTCTGACCTAATGACCTAAATACATCGCTTAAAGGAAACCACCATGACTCAGTATTTCGATAAACTTGACCAGGTGCGCTACGAAGGCACCGCCAGTAACAATCCACTGGCCTTCCGCCACTACAATCCGGATGAGTTAGTTCTGGGTAAACGTATGGCTGACCATCTGCGCTTCGCCGCCTGTTACTGGCACACCTTCTGTTGGAATGGTGCCGATATGTTTGGCGTAGGTTCATTCGATCGCCCATGGCAATCAGCGGGTGATGCCATCAAACTGGCAAAAGCCAAAGCGGATGTTGCCTTTGAGTTTTTCCATAAGCTAAATGTACCTTTCTACTGCTTCCACGACGTAGACGTATCGCCTGAAGGCAGCACGGTTAAAGAGTATCTGAACAATCTGGCGATAATGACCGATGTACTGGCAGAAAAGCAGCAGGCAACCGGCGTGAAACTGTTATGGGGCACGGCAAACTGCTTCACTAACCCACGTTATGCTGCCGGTGCGGCCACTAACCCGGATCCGGAAGTATTTGCTTACGCCGCCACTCAGGTAGTCAGTGCTATGCAAGCCACTCAACGTCTGGGGGGTGAGAACTATGTACTATGGGGCGGCCGCGAAGGTTATGAAACGCTGTTAAATACTGACCTGCGTCAGGAGCGCGAGCAGCTTGGGCGCTTTATGCAAATGGTGGTGGAACATAAACATAAAATTGGTTTCAACGGCACTCTGTTAATTGAGCCGAAACCACAAGAGCCAACCAAACATCAGTATGATTACGATGTGGCAACCGTGTATGGCTTCCTGAAGCAGTTTGGTCTGGAAAAAGAGATTAAGGTTAATATCGAAGCCAACCACGCTACGCTGGCGGGTCACAGCTTCCATCATGAAATTGCTTCTGCCATTGCATTAGGTATTTTCGGCTCAGTCGATGCCAACCGTGGCGATGCTCAACTTGGCTGGGATACCGACCAGTTCCCGAACAGTGTAGAAGAAAACGCGCTGATTATGTATGAAATCATCAAAGCCGGCGGTTTCACCACCGGTGGCCTGAACTACGATGCCAAAGTACGCCGTCAGAGCACCGATAAATACGACCTGTTCTATGGCCATATTGGTGCCATGGATACCATGGCGCTGGCGCTGAAAATTGCCGCGAAAATGGTACAAGACGGTAAACTGGATCAAAAAGTCTCCGAGCGCTACGCTGGCTGGAATGGCAAACTGGGGCAACAAATTCTGGAAGGCGAAAGCTCACTGGATTCACTGGCGAAATATGTGGAAAGCAATAACCTGCAACCACAGCATAAGTCAGGGCAGCAGGAGTTGCTGGAGAACTTAGTGAACCGGTATCTATTTGGATAGTTCCTTGACCTTGACGTTATTATTTGAGCACTTGAACTCAGCCGACGACTGAGAGAGGGTAGCACGACCCGCATGGACGCGGGTCGAGGCACTGCTTCGCCTGGAGCGAATCAGTGCAGGGGCATTCGCCCTAATGCCCCTGCTCGCCGGTAGCACAATGCCGATATAGACACTGAACGATTAACGGCGAAACTAACACCATTCAGGACAAACATCCTGAACAACAAGGATCACTCACTATGTACATCGGTATCGACCTCGGTACTTCCGGCGTAAAGGTTATCCTCCTCAGCGAGCAGCAGCAGGTTATTGCCACTCACTCTGAAGCACTTTCTATTTCCCGCCCTCATCCCCTTTGGTCAGAACAAAACCCTGATGACTGGTGGCAAGCCACCGATCGGGCAATGCTGGCGCTGGCAGCGCAGCATGATTTGAGTTCAGTTAAAGCCATGGGGCTGACCGGACAAATGCATGGGGCTACCCTGCTGGACAAGCAGATGAAGGTATTGCGCCCCGCTATTTTATGGAACGATGGCCGCAGTGCTGCCGAATGTGTGGAGTTGGAAAAACAGGTTCCTCAGTCAAGAGCCATTACTGGCAACCTGATGATGCCCGGATTTACCGCCCCTAAACTAAAGTGGGTGGAAAAACATGAACCCGCAATCTTTCAGGCAATAGATAAAGTTCTGCTGCCAAAAGATTACCTACGTTTACTGATTACCGGCGAGCTGGCCAGCGATATGTCGGATGCAGCTGGCACTATGTGGATGGACGTGGGTAAACGCGACTGGAGCGATGAGATCCTCTCTGCCTGCCATCTCAGCCGCAATAATATGCCGAAACTGTTTGAAGGCTGCCAGATTACCGGCAACGTTAAAGCGGATATCGCTGCTCGCTGGAAGATTGGCCAAATTCCGGTAGCCGCCGGTGGTGGTGATAACGCCGCCGGTGCTATTGGTATTGGACTGTACCGTACAGGTCAGGCAATGCTTTCATTGGGTACTTCCGGTGTCTATTTCGCCGTCAGCGATGGCTTCCTGAGTAATCCGGAAAGCGCGGTTCACAGTTTCTGCCATGCGCTGCCCAATACCTGGCACTTAATGTCGGTGATCCTCAGTGCCGCTTCCTGTCTTGACTGGGCCTGCAAATTAACC
The DNA here is from genome assembly GCF_016649425.1 of Limnobaculum allomyrinae. Classification (GTDB taxonomy): domain Bacteria; phylum Pseudomonadota; class Gammaproteobacteria; order Enterobacterales; family Enterobacteriaceae; genus Limnobaculum; species Limnobaculum allomyrinae. The sequence goes on along the minus strand of NZ_JADRCR010000004.1, from coordinate 64,982 downwards.
AATATTTCCAGCGTACCGGAACTGTTGAAAGCCATTGAGCAAACCCCTGCTGCCGATACGCCAGTCTGGTTCCTGCCCTATCTTTCCGGAGAACGCACACCGCACAATAACCCGGCGGCTAAAGGCGCATTTTGGGGGCTGACGCATCAACATAACGCAACCGACCTGGCCAGAGCGGTGCTGGAAGGTGTGAGCTTCGCGCTGGCTGATGGTATGGACGTATTACACGCTACCGGCCTGAAGCCAACTCAAATCGCACTGATTGGCGGTGGTGCCCGTAGCCCATACTGGCGTCAGCTTCTGGCCGATATCAGCGGCCAAACGCTGGAATATCGTACCGGTGGCGACGTTGGCCCGGCATTGGGAGCAGCGCGACTGGCGCAAATTGCCATGAACCCTGGCGTTGCACTGGCCGATCTCTGCCCGGAACTGCCGTTAGAACAGCGCCATCAGCCAAATCCTGAGCTTTATGCCCGCTATCAGGAAAGAAGAGCGACGTTTAAAACGCTTTACCAGCAACTCCTGCCATTGTGTTAATCAAACCAAAACCTGTTCATTAAATCCACATGATGAACAGGTTTAATCAACCATTTGAATTATAAAAAATTATCTCTGATTTACCGATCGTCACATCGGTAAATTTTTTGCCTCTCAGTGTCACTTTATTACGACAAGGACTATGCTTATCACGATTTCCACTATTTGAAGGGAGTAACCATGATGCGTATTTCTTCTGTTTTACCCGTTTTACTAAGCCTTTGTTTTTTATCCGGAGCGGCGATGGCTGCGGACACAACGGCAAAAGAGCCAACTAAAGCTCAAACCGCCCAGCGCGATAAAATGAGCAGCTGTAATAAAGAAGCAACAGACAAAGATCTTAAAGGTGATGAGCGCAAAGCTTTCATGAGTAACTGTCTGAAAGCCAAACCAGCAGAAAGCGAAAAGAAAATGACCGCTCAGCAACAAAAAATGGCTGACTGTAATAAAGAAGCCGGTGAAAAAGCCCTGAAAGGCGACGATCGTAAAGCCTTTATGAGCAGTTGTTTGAAAGGTAAAGCGGATACGGCTGAAAAGGCCGTAACGCCACAGCAACAAAAAATGGCCGATTGTAATAAAGAAGCCGGTGATAAAGCCCTGAAAGGCGAAGACCGTAAAACCTTTATGAACACCTGCCTGAAAAAAGCGGCCTGATTCTTCCCGCCATCACAAAAAATATCCCGCTGTAAGGCGGGATACTACTTTTCTCATTATTCAACCTGACTCCCCCAGTTACCCCAGTATTTTTTATCACCAACCAATTGACCCAGTCTTAAGGTAAGTGCATACTTACAATTGTTATATTATAACATATCAATTCAGAGGTATTCATGCAGGTATTAAGTTCTCTACGTTCCGCCAAACAGCGCCACCCGGACTGTAAAGTGGTGCGCCGCCGGGGCAAGATTTACGTTATATGCAAAACCAATCCACGATTTAAAGCGGTACAGGGTGGAAAGAAAAAACGTTAACCCTTATTCACAGCAATTTAGTAAAAAGCACTCTCCCAGTGAGTGCTTACTAACGATTCTTCCTTATTGATTCGCTTTTCAGATTATCTGCATCAAATACCAGAAAAAATAAATATCCTTAATAATCATTTAAATAGATTTATTTTTCATTATTAAGTTAGTGACCACTAACATATTCATTGCCTGAGCCACCGTTCATCGCTCGATTTTTAACCGTATTCAACACAAATTGTGTTTAATCTGTTCACATAACGCTCTATTGTTAATGCCAACAGGCTATTTACAATGCTTAATAACGATCTGATAGCGGGAGGATGTCGCAATGTTGGCTGGATTAGAACAAAAAAAATGCAAAGTTAATCATATAGATATTAGTTATCGCACCGCCGGTCAGGGGCCTGCGCTGTTGATGCTTCATGGCCATCCCCAAACTCATATGATGTGGCATAAGGTGGCTCCGGCTCTGGCACAGCACTTTACCATTGTGACGGCCGACCTGCGTGGATACGGAGACAGCGATAAACCGATCTCTCCACCGGGTCAGAGCCTCTATTCCAAGCGTCTGATGGCTCAGGACATGCGTGAACTGATGAATCAACTGGGGTTCTCTCAATTCTATGTGCTGGCACATGACAGAGGTGCGCGTGTAGCCCACCGTCTGGCACTGGACCATGCAGATGCGGTATCAGGAATGGTTCTGCTGGATATTGCCCCAACGCTGGCCATGTACCGCCAAACCGATGAAAAATTTGCCCGCGCCTACTGGCACTGGTTTACGCTGATTCGCCCTACCCCTTTCCCGGAAAAATTAATCGAAAGTGATCCCTTACTTTATCTGCACAGCGTAATGGGAGTTCGCAGCGCGGGTATGGCGCCATTTACCCCACAAGCACTGGCTGAATATCAACGCTGCCTGAGCCTTCCCGGTGCCGCTTATGGCGTCTGTGAAGATTATCGGGCCAGCGCCGGTATCGATCTGGAGCACGACCAGCACGATCTGGATCGAGGGCACCACATGACTTGCCCAATGCTGGCACTGTGGGGACAACATGGCGCAATAGAGCAATGTTTTGATGCGCTGACGGAATGGAAGAAAGTCTCCACCAATGTGCAGGGAAAAACTATGCCATCCGGCCATTATATTGCTGAAGAAGTGCCTGAGCTGCTCACCAGAGAAGTAATGGATTTTTTTGCCTCCATTCGCTAATGCCAACCAGAAAACGAACCAAGAGAACAACATCATGGCTTGTGCAAAAACCTTATATCGAAAACTGATTGATTCCCATACCGTCCGTGAGCTGGACGATCAGGGCAATGTGCTGCTGTATATTGACCGTTCCATACTGAATGAATACACCAGCCCACAGGCATTCAGCGGGCTAAGAGAGAAGAACCGCAAGGCATGGCGACCTGAAAGCGTCTTGCTGAATGTAGACCACGTAAACCCTACCCGCCCGGTGCGCGATAACAAAATGACCGATCCCGGCGGTCAGTTACAGGTGGACTATTTTCGCGAAAACAGTCGCGATTTTGGTATCGAGCTGTTTGATGTTTTAGATATCCGTCAGGGTATCGAGCATGTGGTTGCCCCCGAACAGGGATTTATATTGCCGGGTATGGTGATCGCTGCCGGAGACAGCCACACCACCACCTACGGAGCCCTTGGCGCCTTTGGCTTTGGTATCGGTACTTCTGAAATTGAACACTTTCTGGCAACCCAAACCTTGGTTTACAAACGTCTGAAAACCATGCGGGTTAAGGTTATCGGTAAACTCGGTTCGGCAGTCACCGCCAAAGATATCATTATGTTACTGATTCAGAAGATTGGGGCTTCCGGCGCTACTGGTTTTGCCATCGAATTTACCGGCCCGGTGATTACTCAACTCAGCGTTGAAGGTCGAATGACCATCTGTAATATGGCGGTGGAAGCCGGGGCTCGCGGAGCCTTTATGGCGCCGGATGAAAAGGTCTATCACTATTTGCAGGATAAGCCCCGCTCGCCAAAAGGCGAAATGTGGAAGCTGGCGCTGCAATCATGGCAAAACTTATATACCGATGAGGGGGCAGAATTCGACCGGGAAGTAGAACTGAATTGCGATACCCTCGAACCTATGGTGACTTGGGGCATCAGCCCGGATCAGGCCGATAATATCAGCGGCAGACTGCCCGACCCTGTAAACGAAAAAGATCCTCAGAAGCGTCTGGCACAGGAAAAAGCCCTGGCCTATATGGCGCTGAAACCGGGTATGCATTTAACCGATATTCAAATTTCTCTCGCCTTTATTGGTTCCTGTACTAACGGAAGAATTGAAGACCTGCGTCTGGCGGCAGAAGTGCTGAAAGGCAAGAAAATCGCGCCACACGTCAGAGGGATGATTATTCCCGGCTCAACGCTGGTACGGCAGCAGGCGGAGCAGGAAGGTCTGGCGAAGATCTTTATCGATGCAGGATTTGAGTGGCGTCAGTCCGGCTGTTCCATGTGTCTGGCAATGAATGAGGACGTACTGGAACCCGGCGATCGCTGTGCCTCCAGTACCAACCGTAACTTTGCCGGTCGGCAGGGTGCCGGCTCCCGCACCCATTTAATGAGCCCGGCTATGGTCGCCGCGGCAGCTATCGCCGGGCATCTGACGGATGTGCGCTCAATCAACGGTGGAGAACAATAATGCAAACTTTCACAGTGGTAACAGGGAAAGTGGCACCGATGATGGATGCCAATATCGATACCGATGTCATTATGCCGAAGCAGTTTTTAAAAGGCATCGATCGCCAAAATCTGGATCGTGGCCTGTTCTTTGACTTGCGCCTGCTATCAGACGGTCAACCCAATCCTGAGTTTATTCTTAACCGTCCGCCGTGGCACGATAGTTCATTTATGGTGGTTGGCCCTAACTTTGGCTGTGGTTCCAGCCGTGAACATGCGGTATGGGGCTTACAGCAAACGGGCATTCGCGCCCTGATTGGTACCTCATTTGCCGGGATCTTTGCGGATAACTGTCAGCGCAACGGTGTATTGCTGATTTGCCTGACACCGGAGCAGGTTGCCGAAGTGGCGGCAGTCGCCGCTCAGCCGCAGCACAACACCATCAGCATTGATTTATCGGTACAACAAATTCAGTTGGATGATGGTCGCACTATTGGCTTTCAACTGGATGAACGCAACAGACAGGCGCTAATGAAGGGGTTAGATGCCATTGGGGTGACGATGGAATATGAGGGAGAAATCAGGGATTTCGAAAAACAATACAGGGAAAGGAATCTATGGGTGAAAATACCACACCATGATAATTAGTAGTTATAATCAATGCATTATGAAAAATTGATATTGAACTCTTTCCGATTACTAACCATATCGTGTTTACACTAAAGAATGACAGAGAGGCGTTAAAATAAACGCCTCAGATTGATGATAAAGTCTGATAGTTCAGTTTAGTTCCTTAAGATAGCCAACCATCGGGAGGGACGGGTGTTGGGGTCGACTTGGCGTAAGCCAACGACAAACAGGCAAAGCCTGTTTGAACAGCGCAAGCGCTGACCCGAAGGGTGAAACACCGCAAGGTGTTTCATAACGGCCCCTAACCCGGCCAGGCCCGATGTGCTCGGTAGCTAAGTACAGATGGTCTTCCGGTCGAGCACAAAGTGGATATAAACACTTCAGATTTTACGACCGGAATGTCCATCGATGCTGATTGATTAGGTTTGTCAGCAGTCTCAGGCGTTAAAATAAACGCCTCTCTATTTCCCCACACCCTGCACCTCCTGCGTTGAAGCCTAATCATGTTGAGCTCGAAGATGAAAAATATGCGCTTTGACGTTTCAAACATAGCAATGCAAACCCCTTTATATCGTGATTAGAGAGGCTACGGCCTTTACTTGCTGATTTTCATTTCTGCCCGATGAAGCAAAAGCATTGCATTTTCATATATTATATATTATATATGATTTGCCGATGCCAATCAGAGGATAAAAAAATGAGAGAGTTGGGCATTACCTATGAAGAGGTTTATGACCTCCTTCACCAAGCCTGTACCACAATTTCTCCTGATGTGCTCTACCTCATGAGAAATGCGGTGGTTCAAGAAAGCCACCCGGAAGCAAAAGTATTTTTACAAACAATGATAGATAACGTCGCTCAGGCAACTGAAAAAGATAAACCCGTGTGTCAGTCCCCTGGCTACCCCACCGTTTGGATCCGTTTTGGTGAAGCATTCGATATGGATCCGTTATTAAGCTATCTGCCCAAGGCGTTAACCGAAGCGACCAAAGCAGGCTTAATTCGCCCCAGTATTGTTCATCCACTGACTCGCCATAATCCTGGCGACAGTACCGGTGAAGGGGTGCCAAATATTGAACTGCAACATGTATCTGGTCAGGAATATGTAGAAATCATCATGAGTGCCAAAGGATGCGGTGCCGAGCTGGGTAACGTATCAAAAATTCTGACGCCAGCGACGCTGGGTAAAAACTACAGTGGATTAAAACGACTGGTGTTGGATACGGTCATTAATGCCGGTGGATTCCCCTGCCCACCTTCCGCTATTGGTATTGGTCTTGGTGGGCAAATGGACGTTAGCGCCAAACTGAGCCGCGAAGCAATTAGTACCCGTAGCTGGCTGGATAACAACCCCGACCCATTGCTGGATCAACTGGAACAAGAATTACTGGAAGATATCAACCAGCTGGGTATTAGCCCTGCGGGAATTGGTGGAAAAACAACGACGTTAGCAGTGAAAATAGCCGGTGCCGCCACTCACACCGCTATTTGCCCGGTCACTATCAATTTTCACTGCTGGGTCGCCCGTCGATTTGGCGTTCGTATTTACCCGGACGGCAAACGTGAAATGCTCTTTCAGGTGAAGGAATAATTATGGCCATTTATGAACTAACCATACCGTTACAAGATACTGACATTGAGCAGCTTAATGTTGGTGATGCAGTGTACCTGAGCGGCACTGTTTGTACCGCCAGAGATATGGCCCATCTTAATATGCGTGAACTGGTTGATCATCACCATCCGCTGCCAGAAAACCTTCAGGGCGGAGTTATCTTTCACGCAGGGCCAGTCATGGTGAAAGATGCACAAGACCATTGGCAACTTAGGGTCATTGGCCCCACAACCTCAATTCGTATGGAGCCTCACGCTGAGTTTATCGGTCAACAGGGTATTAAACTGATTATCGGTAAAGGTGGAATGGCAGAAGGTAGCTTAGCTGCATTTAAAAAACACAAACAGGCGTATTTACAAGCCGCTCCTGGTTGTGCCGTCGTGCTGGCCGAAGGCGTCAAAAAGGTTAAAGCCGTTCATTGGCTGGAAAACGGAATGCCGGAAGCGATGTGGGTCATGGAGACTGAGCGCTTCGGGCCATTTATCGTCACGATGGACTGTAAAGGCAACAGCCGTTATGACGCAGTGAAGGCTCACGCTAAAGAAAAAGCGGACGCCATAATGAAAGAAAAAAGCTAAATTCGTTAAGTTTGGTTCTTCAGCCATAACAAAGGCAGCGTGAACGCCTTTGTTATGGCTGGTCGTTATCTTGTTCTTTAAGCAGATTAGAAAAATAGTCGTTAAGCTTATCGTAAGAGCGACTCTTGTGTTTAAGCATCAGCTCCGCCATCTCTTTCCCTTTCTTTTCTGCAATCAGCCGAATCATTTCCCGATGCTCTTGTAATGACATATCAACCACGTCAGGAAACAGATCGAAAATGGTCTTAGTGCGTCGCTCATTGCTCAAAAGCTCACTCAATAGCTTTTTTAAATAAGTATTATCGCTTGCTTCAACGATCAGTTGGTGAAACTCACGGTTAGCATTAGAGTAATCGGTGTAATTATGTTCCTGCGCCATATGAACGCTTTTCTCATATACCTTCTCGAGCTCGTCAACTAACTCTGGTGTCGAATTTTCTGCGGCCAGTCTGGCGGCCAGAGGCTCAAGGGTTTTGCGGATTTCCAACATATCCTGCATTTCCTTAACGGAAAGCCTCTTCACCCGAGACCCCTTATGAGGACTCATTTCAATCAGATCTTCAGCGGCCAATTCCTTTAACGCTTCGCGAACAGGAATATCACTGCTGTCATACATACCTGCCAGTTGGTGGATAACCAGACGGGTATCTGCCTTCAGCTCACCTGACAGAATCCGATGTTTTAGATCAAAGTAGATCGTCTTCGCTTTTGTTTTCATTTTTATTGAGACCAAACGTCAAGTGTCAAACAGCGAAAACCGCTGTGTATAAGCATGATTTTACTCAATAGACGGGGAAAAGAGTAGAATACTTTTTGTTTTATGAGGTTAGCGCATGTGATGAAGGCGTCAAGAAATACTTTCGGCCTCATATTTCTGATACGACACCGCAATAGCATCCATTCATATCTTATATATTAAGCATGATTATCAAGGCATAACTTGTTTACAGGCGCTCTTGTGAACAGGTTATAAGTTTGAGTGAAAACGAGATTTTTTCTTACAGAAGGGATAATGGAATATCAGCAAAACAGTGCTCAATACAATAATCATTCTTTTTATATTGAGCACATTATGGATTAACTCTGGCTAAATTTTTCTCAAATAGCTCAACAGCGGCACAATCCCCGCGCTTTTGTCCATCTGTTTAATGAACACCAGTACCTCTTCCGACGCCTGCCGATCTACGTTATTCGTCAAATTGAGAAACTTTTTCTCCAACATTGCGAAATCCGCAACATCAGTGGAGTCCATGACTTCGCATTGATAGACTTGTCCATCCTCCATAAAGACAGTGACATGTGCCTGTCGTTTAGGGAAGCGTGCCGTCGCCTGCTCAGATTCAACGACCTCAATTTTTTTCGCCAATTCCAGTACATCCGGGGCTTGTAACACTTCTGGTTGGAATTCGGCTAACGAGACCTGACCAAACAGCATGGCTACCGCCATACAATACGGTAGTGAAAACTTGGCCTCATCCTCATTTTTCACTTTCAGCACCGCGGTCAGGGATACTGAAATACGGTAGGTTTCCACCTTGATACTGATTATTTTTTTCACATCGGGTGCATATTCTTTGATCAGGCTAAATATCGCGTCCAACGGCGAGTTCGTGTGACCACAGGATGCGTAAACCTTATAAAATGCCGTATCGGACAGCAGCTCTGGCGCAGAAAGGCGATCAAAGTAGGGTAAAGACTCCGCATCACTGGTCGCCATGACATATCCTTTTTCCCCCATCATTGCTGACGGTGACCCGGTAAATCCTTCTTTCGCCAACAGCGCGGCATAAACACCATTTTGGCAGGCATGCCCCACGTTTAACGCTTTGGCGTGTGAACCGAATGATGCCACCAATCCACTGGCTAACGTTGCTGAGATACCCAACGCATTACAGGTTTGCTCTGGCGTGAGTTGCATTAATGATGCTGCCGTGGCGGTAGCCGCAAAGGTTCCACAGGTACCCGTAGTGTGCCAATAAGCATAATGTGAAGGATTGACTGTCTGCCCCAGGCGAATATAAACATCGTAGCCAATAATCAGCGCTTTCAGGAACGCCTGACCGCTGACATTCAGTGATTCACCCAATGCCAACGCAACGGGTAACGTTACCGAGCCCGGATGGCCTATCGCTTTACGATGACCATCATCCAGTTCAGATACATGACCAATGACACCGTTTACCATCGCCGCCATCGCTGCGGGATAACGCGCTCCGGTACCGATAACCGTCGCCTCTTCCAATCCACCAGACCCCGTAAAAACACGACGAGCGATGTCGGATTGCGGATAGTGTACTCCTGCCACCGCACAACCCAGCCAGTCAATCACTCGATACTTCATGTCCGTCATCAGTCGCTCTGCTATCGATTCGTCACGACAATCAACAATAAAATCGGCTAATTTTTTCTGAACATCTTTTCGCATGATCTCCCCCCTTGATCAGGAGGCTACAACGGGTTTAACGCGCCGCGGCCTCCTGAGTGGTGGTATTAATGAAATCTGGTTCAAGGCAACACGACAGTAAAGGTCAATATAAAATTGACTAACATACATAAGATGAGCTGAATCGCGTTGCGTTTGACAATTTGAAACGGCGAAACACCGGCAATACCAGCAACAGCAACTATCGCACCGGTTACCGGTGATAATGTGCGACCAAAGCCAGTCATGGTTTGCAGTGGCAACAGCATAGCGGCAGATGGCACCCCCATTTTCGCGGCAATCGCAGGAATCAGCGAAGCAAATGAGAAGAATGGGGCATTACCTGACCCCATCAGGAAAGCAACGGCGCCGATGATCAGACTCATCAGAATAATCATAAAGCCGGCACCCAGTCCTGCGCCTTCTACACCCGTAATCAGTGATTCGACAGCACCGATAGCAATAAGCCCCTCACCGAACACCTGACCTGCAATAATCAGCGCCACAACGATGGTCAACTGTTTTCCCAGACCTTCAAAGAAAGACTTCATGCCGTTAAGCACTTCAAGCGTGTTACGGTTACGGATAAACTCAAATAGCATGGCAACCAGCGTACTGAGCACAATCGCTGAAGGCACACCGACTTTGATATCGATACCGACCTGACCAAGCACCACTGGATTGAAAAGCAACAGAATAGCCAGCGGTACGATCGGCAGCAGCGCGTAAATCTTCGGTACTGGTGCCACCTGTCCTTCCTGCTCCTCGCGAAACCGCGCCTGCAAGACCAAATCCTCTGGATCTGGCCCTTCACGACGCTCCCAGAAGCGCTGTACGAAGTAGTGAGAAACCAGCATCGTCGCCAACAGAGGAAAGTAGATCATCATTTGCCAGCTAAGGAAATACTCCGCCCACTCAATACCTGAAATCTTGGCCGCCAGCAGACAGTTGGCCGATCCGGGCCCTAAATCGAAGAATCGGCTAGAGCCAATGATAGCCACCGCAGTCAGTCGAGACACACCTGCGCGGATCATGACGGGATACAACGTCACCATCAGCATCAACGCTAATCCTGATGCACTCGGGATTGCCATACCGATGATTTGAGAAACAACAAACCCCATACATGCCAGTAAATAAGGCGATTTGATATACTTCAACGGGCCACCAACAACGGCATATAACGCCTGACCCGCATTCAGTGTATCCATATAGCGGGAAAATCCCCCCATCGCCATAATGGCTAACCCCAACCCACCGAGGTTACTGGACATAATATTTTGAACGACCTGAAAAATATCAAAAAAACCACTACCCGTTGATTTTTTCAGCGTTAATCCCGGGCCGAGATCGAGCATTACTGATGTTCCTAACAAGAAAACGCCGGCGATCAACAGCACTGCCGTCGCATATCCTTTTCTTGCTATCATCCAGGCGACCCACCCGATAACAACAAGTGATATTGTTAATCCCATACTTTGACTCCTCACGAAGCCAATGGCTTCGCGCAAATAACCCACTATCAATATTCGGGAGGTATTAACACCCTGGACTTTGCCTCCCTCATCAGGGCTACCGCTGTTCTTTTATTATTTATTCATGATGAAACATTGACCTGAATGTGTTGTTGTTAATCGTCAAACTTGCTGGCGAATGTTCTAAGAACAACATATCGCCAATCGACATTTTTCTTACTCACATCGGTATGTTCAACACTCACTAAAGGCGGTGCCCTTCGGTAATAGTTGCTGATTACTTCACGGTCTCTTTTGGTGATTCAGCAATTGATTTATCTGTCAATTCCTGACCAATACCCGGCAGGTCAGGAACACTGTACTGGCCATTTTCCGGTAAATAGTCGTACTTACAGGTCGCACGATTGCCATCTAACAAGGAGTAGCGGTGCAACTCGTGAATACCGAAATTAGGGATCGCACACTCCAGTTGAAGCGACGCCGCCGTCATAATCGGGCCGCCGCAAACATGGATTTGGCAGGTGGTATCGTAGATATGGCCCATATCACAAATCTTCTTCGCTTCACTGAAGCCACCACAAGTACCGAGATCGGGCTGAATCAAATCAATAATGTGTTCTTCAAAGAAGGGGCGGAAACCCCAGCGAGTATAAATACGCTCACCAGCAGCGATGGGAATATTGACGTTTTGCTTCACTTCTTTCAGTTGCCCTGGATTCAGATTCATCACAGGCTCTTCATAGGCGGAAATGCGGAGCTCTTCAATCATCCGACCAAAGCGAATCGCAGAAGCCGTATCGGTCAATGCATGAGCTTCTACGATGATATCAATATCATCGCCAATCGCATCACGGATAGCTTTAAGGCGCTTATAACCTACCTTCAGTTCACGGTCACTAAAGACACCGTACAGGTTACTTTTCTTCACGCCACCCTGTTCGTTAATCTCATTAACATCGACTTTAATCGCATCATAGCCATCGGCTACCGCCTGTTCTGCCGCCGCCGCGTACTGTTCCGGCGTGGTCAGGATCTCTTTCTTCTCTGCATCTCCCCAGCCAAACTGTAACTGACTGGCGTAGGTACGCAGTGTATCGCGACATTTCCCGCCTAATAGCTGATAACAGGGCACATTAAGCGCTTTCCCTTTAATATCCCACAGCGCAACATCAATCGCGCTCATCCCGGCAGAAACCACGGTTCCTCCACCTTGTCCCCAGAAGGTTTTCTTCTGCATTTTGTCCCAAATTTTTTCCGTTTCCATGGGATCCATACCGATGATAATACTGGCAAGATCTTTAGCCATACCAAACCCGGCCGAAGCGCCCACACCGTAGGCCATACCCACTTCACCGAAGCCAGAAATGCCTTCATCGGTATTAATACGAACCACAATCGGGCGCCACTTAGCAACGGCAGACTGAAGCGGGTTTTTCACATCGATAATATCGACACTAACGATTTTCATCTTAATTCTCCTTAAGGCACAAAAACATAACCACATGAAAAATAAAGCGATACAGACATCACTTACTCAACCCTCACAAATAATATATTATATATAATGAGTAGAAATTAATCATGTTTCGTGCAGAAAAGTGAGCAAGATCTCAAACGACCTCCCTTCCGGTGAATAAAGGGCGCCCCTTGTAAGAGAAGAAGCTATAGCTCGTTGCCTTTAATCCTCTGCTCAGGGAGAGTTTCAATATGTTGATGCCCGGCATCGTCGGGTGTTGAATTCAGGAGTTATACGATGATGACAATTGACCGAATGGTCTTACATGAATGGATTGAAAAGGTTAAAAGGCAGTCGACGCGTTGGTCGATTAAGTGAAAAACGAGGATGAGAGCACGCCAGAAACAGCACACAGGACAACTGGATTTATCCGGGAGTGATAATAATAAGAGACGACCAATAAAGTACTGCTTCAGGATAAATCCCTATTCCTCTATATCTGCCCACTTAAAATAGAGCTGTAAGAACTCGACACAGACTTTCAGCTTGGCAGAGTTTGATAGTCTCATTGGGTATACCGCCCAGATGTCAGCACTCTGGCTATATTCAGGCAGGACGTTGATCAGTTTGCCTTCATCGATATAGCGTTTGGCATCCCACATGGAGCGCAGGAAGATGCCGTGGCCTTCCAGCCCCCATTGCAACACAATCGCGCCACTATTGGAGGAGAGTCGACCGTCAACCCGAACGGTTTGTGGTTTTTCATCTTTGCCACTCAGTAGCCAACTGCCAAAAGGCGTATCCCGCTCTTTGATCACCAGACAGTCGTGCCGGGCTAAATCATCCAGGGTTTCAGGCTGACCTTTAGCCGCCAGATAGGCGGGTGAGGCGCAAAGCACCCGCTGATTATCCAGCAACTTTTTCGCCATATAGTGATTCGGCAGGTCGCTGCCAACACGGATTTCTAAATCGAAACCTTCGGCAACCAGATCAATCACGTGGTCTGAGGTAACCAGTTGAATGGCCAGATTAGGATACTGTTTTGCCAGTTGAGAGATGGCCGGAGCAACAAACTGTCGCCCAAAACCAAACGAGCTGACGATGCGCAATGTGCCCTGTGGCTCATGACGTGCTTCAGAAACATCGCTGATGAAGTCATCGAGATCTCCCAGAATTCTGTCGGCCCAGACTCTGGCTTTCTCTCCGTCTTCGGTTAAGACAATGCTGCGAGTACTGCGATGAAACAGCTTTATATCCAGTACCTTTTCCAGTGCATTAATCCGTTTGCTGATGTACGCAGGAGAAACCCCCAACTCAACGGCGGCTTTAGCAAAGCTATGCTTTCTGACTACGGTGAGAAAAACCCGTAAATCTTCATTTAACGGCAACGGAGAACGGCTAATCGACATAAAAATGACCCTGAAGTAAAACGATACACCTTAAAGTAAACTGTCTGACGGGCTTTCCGGTTTATTATTGTTTAAAGTTGTATGATTTTATAAACAGAAACCCCGATTAATTCAGGAATGCCCTGATATCTGACTATATTTTAACCTTGCTAACAATGCTATGGGAGCACCGGATTAAAGTGTGATAAACTTCACACTAATTAGTGACTGAACCAGCCATTTTCAAAATGACCTGATCAAGAGTATCTCTGAACCAAATCGAGTGATGCGATTCACTTCTCACGTTTTATTATCTGCAAAAAAATAACTGTATTTTCTGTAAGGATATTCAGGTCATGACATTTTATTGGGCTGCGCAAGCCGTGGGCGGCGTGGCATTTCTGGTAGGCATCACTATGTTTTTTAACCGCAATGAACGCGGTTTCAAATATCAACTGTCTGCTTACTCTACCATCATGAGCTGTCACTTCTTTATGATGGGTGCCAATGCTGCTGCAATGAGTGTGCTGCTTAGCGCAATACGGACTATCACGTCCATCTGGTGGCGCAATCTTTGGGTAATGATGATCTTCATTACTCTGACGCTGATATTAGCCACCATGAAAATTCAGCACCCCATTGAAGCCCTGCCGATTGCAGGTACTATTGCCAGTACCTGGGCAATGTTTCGTACTCATGGTTTGAAAATGCGCAGCATTATGTGGTGCTCAACCGCCTGTTGGGTTACTCACAATATTTGGGCTGGCTCCATCGGTGGAACGCTGATCGAAGGGAGTTTTCTGCTGATGAACGGCTTCAATATTATTCGTTTCTACCGTATGCAAAAACGTGGTATCGATCCGTTTGCTATTGAAAGCAAAGTGGTTAAAGCAGCGGAAGAAGAAAAGGCGCTGGAAGAGAAAACACCAGAAGGACAAAAGTAAGCCCGCGCTTTATGGCGTGGGCTTAACATTTTAATCCAGAAACAACCCCTGATCGCGAAGCAAGTGGTCATTGCCACGTCGGCGGGTAAAGCCGCTGCGGTCAAAAAACTCCAGAACCTGAATCGCCAGTTTACGCCCGACCCCCAGGCGATCGCGAAAATCAGCGGCGCAGGTACTTCCCTGAGTGGTATGCATGGTGCGAATCAAATCTGCAAACTGGCGAATACGGCCACTCAGATAATAACGATCGCGAACCACCGCGGTAACGTGACCCAGCTGTGCCGCTTTACGTAATACACCTCTCACCAGTTGCTCATCCAGCCCCAGCTCGGTGGCTAAATCCCGCACCCAGTATGGGTCATCACCAAATTTCTCTTCTATACGCTGCCATATCGCCTGTTCATCAGGGGTGAATGCCAGACTGAACTCCGGAAGGTGCAGCCAACCCCGGCTATTGCTCAGACGCTTTTCGGTCAACAGCATATCAATCAATGAAAACACCAGCGCTTCCGGCTCAGAAGGTAGTGCCATCCGGCGCAGTCTGGCTCGCCCAACCCCCAGTTGATCTAAATGCTGTTCATGAAAATCTTTCAGGGTATCAATTAATCGCTGCTGAAACTCCTGCACTTTTTCCTGCTGCAGGGCGGTATCACCCACCACTTTACAACCTGATGCCGTTAACAGCATTTGCAGGCCATCATCGGTTAACTGACGTGCCCAACCAAACGCTTTAAGAGACAAACTGCCCTCCGCCAGGCGCAGCTGTAACACCTGCATATCGTTTTGTGCCTGACTTAGCAGGCTGAGCTTTTCAAGATATTCCGGCTGACGTTTGCCCCTGCGCGGAGGCTGAAGTAACAGCACTCGCGCGCCACCCAGCGTTTCACGTGCGCTGATATCACGCACAATGATGCGGTCGTTCTCCGCCAGCAATAAAGCGTCATCCAGCACCAGTTCCACTAAAACGTCACTACCGGCGCTAACAGCCCCTTCCTGTAACAGAGAAATGCGCCCGGTAATATGGTTAACCGAATGGTGCAAATGTACCGACTGCCAGTGACGAATGGGTTTATCACAATGGAGAAGCGCAAGCACTCTGTCCCCTGCTTCTGGTGGTGTTTGCTGTAATAGCCAGTCTCCACGATTGACATCCTGCTTTCCCATATCACCGGTAATGTTTAACGCAATACGCTCACCGGCACCCGCCCGTTCTGCCGGTTGATTCTGGGCATGAATACTTCTTACCCGAACCGGTCGGTTAACCCCCGTCAGCCACAGGGTATCCCCTACGCTAACCTGCCCGCTAAATGCGGTTCCGGTGACCACCAGGCCGCTACCTTTGATGGTAAAGCTACGATCAACCGCCAGACGAAAGCGGTGTATTGATGCTTCACTATCTTCAATTCGGTGCTGATATAAATTGATTAAATGCTCGCGCAACTCCGCAATACCTGTTCCCTGTGGAGCGGCAGTGATAAAGATTGGGCAATCATTCCAGCCCTGAGCGTTTAACTCATCAGTAATCTGACTTTTGACGCTGGCAACCCGCTCCGGCGTAACGCGATCCGTCTTGGTTAAGGCAACGGTAATGGCAGGAATGCCCACCAGACGTAAAATCGCCAGATGCTCCCGGGTTTGCGCCATAATGCCGTCGTCACAGGCCACCACCAGCAATGCATGCTGAACTCCGTCAACCCCTGCCAGCATATTGGCTAAAAACTTTTCATGACCAGGAACATCAATAAAACCAAGTACCTGACCATCTTCCAGCGGCAAAAAAACATAGCCTAAATCAATGGTCATTCCCCGGCGTTTTTCTTCCGGCAGGCGGTCAGTGCTGCCTGCACCGGTCAGCGCTTGCAGCAGGGTAGATTTTCCATGATCAACGTGTCCGGCGGTGGCAATAATCATGCTAACAGCATCTCCAGCAATTCTGATTCATCTTCAAGGCAGCGTAAATCCAGCCATAGCTTTCCTTCCTGTATCCGGCCAATTACCGGTTTGGGCAGGGCGCGCCATTTTTCCGCCAGTGCTTCCAGCGTTCGGCCTCGGCCATCTTTTGGCTCGAAAGTCACGGCATAGCTGGGAAGACGGTCTACCGGTAATGAACCGCTGCCAATTTGCGACAGGCAAGGCTCTGCCTGTACGGTAAAATGTCCACCGTAACAGGCCTGCAATGGTGATAATAACTGTGAGGCCATGCCTTTCATTTCAGCGGCATCACGGCTTAACAGACGTAAAGTCGGCAGGGAGTAAGCTAAACGTTCTGGCTGTTGGTAAAGGCGTAAAGTGGCTTCTAACGCCGCCAGTGTCAGTTTTCCGGCGCGCAGTGCACGTTTTAATGGATGGCGCTGAATTTTTTCGATCCACTTTTTCGAGCCGAGGATAATTCCCGCCTGTGGGCCACCCAACAGTTTATCGCCGGAGAAGGTGACTAAATCAACGCCGGCGGCAATCAGGTTTTGCGGCATTGGCTCAGCGGGTAGGTCATACTGTTGTAAATCGATTAATGAACCGCTGCCAAGGTCGGTAGCTACCGGTAAATTCAACTCACGCCCCAGCGCCACCAGCTCCTGCTCATCAACCGCAGCGGTAAAGCCCTGAATGCTGTAATTGCTGGTATGCACTTTCATCAACAGTCCGGTGCTTTCACTCACCGCATCACGGTAATCACGCAGGTGGGTGCGGTTGGTCGTCCCCACCTCCACCAGCTTACATCCCGCCTGACGCATCACATCCGGCACCCGAAATGCACCGCCAATTTCCACCAGCTCACCGCGGGAGACAATAACCTCTTGATCGGCAGCGACCGCAGCCAGCATCAGCATGACCGCGGCGGCGTTGTTATTCACAATACAGGCCGCTTCTGCACCGGTTAATTCACTCAGCAACTCGGAAATCACATTATCCCGATGTCCACGCCCGGCACCGTCCAGATCGTACTCCAGCGTCACCGCATGGCGCATGGCGCTGGCAACCTCATCAATCGCCTCTTCCGCTAACAGCGCCCGCCCAAGGTTAGTATGCAGCACGGTTCCACTCAGGTTAAATACCGGCTGTAAGCCGCTGCGCTGCTTTTGCATCAGATGGCTGCTGACTGCTTCAATCCAGTTGTGGCTCCACTCGGGTAATCGATTGAACTGGCTAATCTCCTGTCTGGCCTGCTGTTGTAAATGGCGCAGTGACGCCACTACCAGATGTTGACCGAATTGAACCAACAGCGGCTCCATATCCGGCTCATTAAGTAAGCGATCCACCGAAGGAAGCTGGCTGTACAGGGATTGAGTTTGATTATTCATGAGTGCGACCTGTTAAAAATCAATGACGCTAATATATCGGCTCAGCGCCATAACGTGAAGCGTAAGCTTATCAGGGCGTGAATGATATCGATGAAATGGTGAAATCAGTCAATGGCGGCTACGCTTAATAGCAGTCAGCATAATTTTTATGCTGTATGGATGCGGCACGTTTTACTTCCGCTCATCCCTCTTTTTATTCCGTCAGCGTTACAAGGTGATAATCACTATGACTATGAATATTCGCAGCTTTGCTGCCACTTCCGCTACGTCTCCCGTTGCTCTTCACGCCATTATTCGTCGTGACCCGCGAGAAGACGATGTCGTAATCAAGATTTTGTACTGTGGCGTTTGTCACTCTGATATCCATCAGGCGCGTAATGAATGGCACAACACCATTTATCCGGTGGTTCCCGGCCATGAGATTATTGGTCAGGTCACTTCCGTCGGTAAGAACGTCAACCACTATAAGCCGGGAGACTGGGTTGGCGTTGGCTGTATGGTGGATTCCTGCCAGCACTGTGCCTCCTGTCAGGATGGTCTTGAGCAGTTTTGTGAAAACGTCGCCACGTTTACCTACAACGGTAAAGATCGCCATGACGGCACCATTACTTATGGTGGTTATTCAGAATCTATCGTGGTTTCCGAGAAGTTCGTACTGCGCCTGCCGGAAAAACTCGATCCTAAATCCGCCGCGCCTTTGCTGTGCGCAGGTATCACGACTTACTCGCCGCTACGCCACTGGAAAATTGGTAAAGGCCATAAAGTGGCGGTAGTCGGTTTAGGGGGATTAGGCCATATGGCGCTGAAGTTCGCCAAAGCACTGGGCGCTGACGTCACCCTGTTCACCCGTTCAATGAGTAAAGCCCCGGAAGCCACCCGACTGGGCGCCGATCACGTAGTACTGTCCACCGATGCCGACCAGATGAAAGCCGTAAGCAATCACTTCGATTTCATTCTGGATACGGTTCCTCAACAACACGACCTTAACCCTTACCTCGCCACCCTGAAACGCGACGGCACCTGCGTACTGGTTGGCCTGCTGGAACCGGTAGAACCCCCAATGAACAGCGGCCTACTGGTCATGGGCCGTAAAAGCCTGGCCGGCTCACTGATCGGCGGCATCGCCGAAACGCAGGAAATGCTCAACTTCTGCGCCCAACACAACATCACCTGCGACGTAGAAATGATCAACATCCAGGAAATCAACCAGGCCTACACCCGAATGCTAAAAAGCGACGTCAAATACCGGTTTGTTATTGATATGAAATCAATTGAAACGGAAAGCTTATAATTTCCAGTCTTTATCTTTTGACCTTTAGGCCTTTGTCCGTTGACCTTTATTCTTTGACCTTCAAAGGAGCACTGGAATTCAGCCGACAACTGAGAGAGGGTAGCACGCCAAACAGGGATGTTTGGCGAGGCACTGCTTCGCCTGACAAAATTGCAGGAGCAATTTTGAACAGCACAACGTGCTGGCCCCGTAGGGGTGAGCCTCATGGATGAGGCGAATAAACCGAATCAGTGCCGGTGCGTAAGCCCGAACGAAGGCGGAGGGAAGTCGCCGCGAGGCGACCTGGATTCGGGTGCGAAGGCGCGGGGGGTGCAGGGGGGCATTCGCCCAAATGCCTCCCTGCTCGGCCACACGCACCACTGCCAATCCGGGCTCTGTACTATTCGTGGACGAAACCTTCTCCTGACAAAACTCTATTCAAACAAATTTTTACTATCAAATAGTTAATTAAATATCCTTAATTAACTCCATAAAAACCACGCCCACAACCCCAAAACCCCTCTCTCATCACCCCCCTAATGCAAAAATTAACAACTAAACAACAATAACTTGAATCTCATCACATTTAATTAACATTCACCTACCCTCACCTTGTCATCCCCCCCTTTCCACCCATACTTAATTTTGTCTATAACCTGATAAATAATGGGAATACTAGCATGTCCAAGAAATCAAATTTATTCATCGTCAGTATGCTAACCCTGTCCGTTGGTTCCGCTCTGGCTGCCCCTGAAAACTACCCTGCCGACTACCAAAAAATTGTGGATGCAGCCAATAAAGAGGGCAAAGTGGTGATCTATTCCACCACCGATACTGCCGCCGCAGCACCGATTATTAAAGGGTTCGAAACGCTCTATCCAAATATCACCGTTGAATATAACGATATGAACAGTACCGAGCTGTATAACCGCTATATCAGCGAGCAAGCCTCATCCAGCGGTAGTGGTGATGTGGTCTGGAGCTCCGCAATGGATACCGGCCTGAAACTGGCTACCGACTATGCATTAACCTATAAATCACCAGAAGCCAGTAAAATCCCAACCTGGGCAGTATGGAAAGATACTGCTTACGGCACCACCTATGAGCCGTTGGTGTTTATCTATAACAAGCGTCTGATTAAAGAAGATGAAATTCCTAAATCCCACGCCGCTCTGGGTGAATTAGTGAAAAGTCAGCCGGACAGATTCAAAAACAAAGTCACCACTTATGATATTGAGAAATCTGCCCTTGGCTTTATGCTCTCGGTTGAAGACATGAAGAACGATCCTAAATACTGGGATCACCTGAAAGACATCTCCAGTGCAGGTATGGTGGTTCAGTCATCTACCGGTACTATGCTGGAGCGCGTCTCTTCCGGAGAGAACCTGATCGGTTACAACATTCTGGAACCTTATGCAAAAACCCGTGCGGTTAAAGATCCTTCGCTGGGTATCGCTTATCCATCGGATTACACCCTGGTACTTTCCCGCGTGACCTTTATCAGCAAACAGGCGAAAAACGTTAATGCTGCCAAACTATGGCTGGATTATCTGCTGTCACAAAAAGGTCAGGATATTGTCGCTAATCAGGCCAATATCACCTCCATTCGTGACGATATCAACGGTGATAACGACGTAGCAGGCACCACCAAGCTGCTGGGGAATTCACTGAAGCCGATTCCGGTTAATGAAACGCTGCTGGAGTATCTGGAGCAGAATAAGCGTCTGGACTATCTGAAAAAATGGCGTTCTGTCACCGGTAAATAATAAAAAAAGACTCTAACGGTAAGCGATACTGTGTGTGCACTTACCGTTAACCCTTCTCTTTTCTACAGGGTTTTATCATGTACTCGTTGCGCAAAATAAAGCAGAGTTTGCCGCGCGGTGTAGTAGTGATGCTAACGGCACTGTTTATCTACGGCCCTTTAGCGCTTATTGTCACCCAAAGCTTTCTGTCTGCTCCTTTTTTTGTTCCTGACAAAACCTTCAGCCTCGATGCCTACCGCTTCGTGTTTGACGATCCGGATTTCTATAAAGCGCTGAAAAGCGGATTTATTCTGGCTATCGGGCTGGTGGTCATTGTTATTCCTCTGGGCGGTATTCTGGCGTTCCTGATTGTCAGAAGCGATCTGCCGGGTCGCCGTTGGATAGAACCGATGATTCTGGTACCGGTGTTTGTCTCGCCAATGGTATTGGGGTTTGGCTACGTGGTTGCTGCCGGCCCGGTGGGGTTCTTCTCACTGTGGATGCAGGATCTGTTCGGGTTTGTGCCGTGGAACATCTACTCCATGACCAGCATTATCATTATTGCCGGTCTGATGCATGTGCCACACGCCTATCTGTACATCGCCTCCGCGCTACGTAATATGGGTTCCGATGTAGAAGAAGCGGCGCGCATCTCTGGCGCTTCGCCGTTTCGCGTGATGGTTTCCGTTAGCCTGCCAATGGTCAGGCCAGCGATTCTGTACGCTACCGTGTTGCTGTTCTTCCTCGGACTGGAAGTATTTGGCCTGATGTTAGTACTGGGAGATCCGGAAGGTAACCTGGTGCTGGCTACCTACTTATACAAACTCACCAACAAGCTGGGCATCCCTTCTTACCATCTGATGGCGGTGGTGGCGGTAGTTCTGATCAGTATTACCATTCCGCTGATCATGTTACAACGCCGTTTAATGCGCACCGCCAATCGCTTTGTGACGGTGAAAGGCAAAGCCTCACAGGCTCACGTGTTGCCATTAGGCAAATGGCGTTGGGTGTCTGCGGCCGTGGTTATTTTATGGCTGATTGTGACGATATTCGTACCACTCACCGGCATACTGCTGCGGGCGTTTGTCTCTAACTGGGGGGTTGGCGTTTCGCTATTTGACCAGCTTTCGCTGGATACCTTCCGCACCGTGTTCTCACAGCCAAACCTGATTCGAGCCATTATCAACTCGGTGGCGATTGGCGTATTCGGCGGGGCACTGGCGGTAATTTGCTACACCTTTATTGGTCTGGCGATGCACCGCAAGCCAGACCGTACCACGCGTTTTCTCGACTATAGCGTGCTGATCCCTCGGGCGGTACCGGGAATACTGGCGGGTCTGGCCTTCTTATGGGTATTCCTGTTCACCCCGATGTGGATGGATAGGTCACTGGAGAACGGCTATTTGTCGGTTCTGCCGGGTGCTCAGTGGATGCGGGATAACGTTATCGTCTGGATGCGTGCAACCCGCAATACCATCTTTAGCGTCTGGTTAGCCTATACCGTGGTATGGCTGGCCTATGGCCTGCGGCTAATCTCCTCAGCGCTGTTGCAGGTGGGAGCGGAGCTGGAAGAAGCGGCGCGCAGTACCGGCGCACAGCGCAGTCAGGTTACCCGGCAGATTACCGTGCCGCTGGCTCGTTATGGCCTGATTGGCTCCTGGTTGTTGATGTTCCTGATCTTTGAGCGGGAATATTCAACCGGCGTGTACCTGCTGTCACCGGGTACAGAAACCATCGGTTCAATGCTGGTTTCCCTGTGGGCTACCGGTGCCGTTGATATCGTCGCCGCCCTGTCATTTATCAATATTGTTTTAGTCATGTTCGGCTTAGGCATTGCACTGCGTTTTGGAGTAAAACTCAATGACTGAACTCACTGTAGAGAGTCTGCATTTAAATTACGGCACTAACCCGGTATTAAAAGGGGTTTCGATGCAGCTGAAAAAAGGCGAAGTTGTTACGCTGCTCGGCCCTTCGGGCAGTGGAAAAACGACGCTGTTACGTGCCGTTGCCGGATTAGAAGCCCCCTGTAAGGGGCGCATTATCATTGGGGATCGGGTGGTGTACGATGGCAGCACCAATCAGGAAATCCCGGTGGAAGAGCGTAATCTGGGGCTGGTTTTCCAGTCTTATGCGTTGTGGCCCCATATGACCATTTTCGACAATATTGCCTATCCACTTAAGCTACGTAAAACCCCAACCGCTGAAATAAAACAGCGGGTTCAGGCAGTATTAGATCAGCTGGGATTGGGCCATTTAGGCCAGCGCTACCCTCATCAGCTATCCGGCGGGCAACAACAGCGGGTGGCGATTGGTCGGGGGCTGGTTTATAACCCTCCGGTGCTACTGCTGGACGAACCGCTTTCCAACCTGGATGCCAAGCTGCGCGAAGAAGCGCGGGTGTTCCTGCGCAGTCTGATTGTTGATTTAGGGCTCTCAGCGCTGATGGTGACTCACGATCAAAACGAAGCAATGGCAATCTCCGATCGTATTCTGCTGCTGAATAATGGTGTGATTGAGCAACAGGGCACGCCTCAGGAGATGTACTCTACTCCCACTACTCTGTTCAGCGCTGAATTTATGGGCAGCAACAATCGGCTTTATGGCCATGTTGCTGAACTTGCCGGTAACTACGCTTGCATTCAGGGAAATAGCTGGAAGCTGTGGGGAAAGCCGGGAGGTGCGCTGAAAGTCGGGCAAAACGTCACGGCGGTGATCCGTGTTGAGCAGGTGAAACTCAATGATGCGGCCGAACAGAACAGTCTGGAACTACCACTGCTTACCGGTATGTACCTCGGTAGTCACTGGGAGTACCTGTTCCGTGAGTCTAATGAAGACTCTCCGGTATTGCGGGCTTTCGGCACCACCAAACCAGCCAGCGGCAGCCACTGTCGGCTCTCGATGCCTGCGGATCAGGTGTGGATATTCCCCGGTTAATCGTTTTTTGTGTTAACTAATGCCTGAATAAGCGCTCTTATGGCATAAGAGCGCTGAGATTGATGACAAACCAAATTAATTGGCTTTCATGAATATTCTGGCCGGGCACAACGATGTTGCCCAAATCATCGTTGTGCCCGGCCGGAAGACCATCTGTACTTAACGGTAGAGCTCGTCGGGCATAGATTCCCCTGGCGTGGTTATGAAACACCTTACGGTGTTCAAACAGGCCTTGCCTGTTTGTCCGGCAGCTAAAGCTGCTACGACCCCAACGGCAATCTCTCCCTCCGATTGACTATGATAAAACATAAAACTGAACTAGCCGACTTTGTCAGCAGCCTGAACACTTTTATGCCATAAGAGTGCTCCATTTCACCAATGAGGTGAGCCTCATCAAGTGGGCGCATTAAGATAAAATTCCATACCCCTCTACCGTCATTCTGTCTTAATATGCATTCGATGTGAGTTTAGCTAATCAATGGAATGAACTATGGTCATAGCGATCTTCGCGAGTATCGTTTTTATTATTATCGCCCGCGCATTTATTAAATCGGTACGGGAAAATCTGAACAAGCTCAATACGGATAAGCTAATGCAGCAACGAAATGAGCGCACTCCGGCTGAGCTTAAACTGGTTGCCTGCGCGCAACCACTGCGCTGTTTAGAATTTTTCTTTAATCATCAATTTACCCCAGAAAATCATATGCCGGGCTATTACTCCGAAGAGCAGAAGACGTCGTTAAGAGAAACATTAGCCGATGATTTTGCCGTTAACGGTGCGAAAGATTTGAATCACTACCGGGCAGTTGTTCTGTTCAAACTACTGTTAACCTACCTGACCCCCAAACAGTTTGTTGAATTATTCAAGATATCTCCCCCGCTGCTGATTGCCATTAAACAGAATCATTCGGCAACGGAATACCAGAATTTGCTGGCTGACATTGATATTCACACCATCAACGACGCGTTACAGGCCATTGCGCAAGTTCATCCTAAAAAAATGGCGCCGCTGCTTGCCGATAAGCATTTAGCTGACCACCTCAGGCATATTGAGATCCTGTATAAGGCCCATGTTTATACACTGGCCTGTGAAGTTGGCTATCTGGATAAAGTGCACATGACGCAGCTTACCGCGGACATCGTGGCGCAAAATATTAACTGGAAACAGTACGATCAATCCTTTGCTTTCCTGAACCGAATGATGAAGACCAGCCTTTTTACCAACTATATGATTGAACGGAAAAAAGAAAAGGTATGCTGGAATGAGTGCGGAGTCTGGACGTTACAGCAGCAACAGATGTTTCAACAGGGATCTCACGCCGGAGCAGCGTCTTCCCATCTTCAATAAACGATGAAACCGTTATCCCGATAAAAGCCGGGATAACGGTTAAAATACAGCGGAGTTAAACTACTCTCCCGAAGGAAACAGGAACGGATTCACCGCACTGCGGGCAAAACCTTCTTCTTCTACCTTGGCGTCCAGCACCAGCGAGGCTAAATCATCGGCCACCGGCTCAACGTACTGATCTTTCTCCTGATACAGAATCTTCAGGTAGCTTCCACAGTCGCCACAGCTTTCAGCTCTGACCGGGGCATTTTCACTGTCCAGCGACCAGTAATTCAGCTTACCGGTTTGCTCGCAGTTGGAACACTTCACCCGTACCATATGCCATTCGCTTTCACACAGGCTGCAATGCAGGTAGCGTAAGCCCGCTTCCGTACCGATATGTACCATGCTGGCTACCGGTGCGCTGTCGCAGATTGGGCAGTTATGACGGCCTTCGCCGTAGTCGGCGCGAGCCTTGCCCGGTATTTGAGTCGCCATTTGCGCCCAGTAAACCGACAGCGCCGCCCACAGGAATGGCGCTTTATCGCTGCCTACTTTACCGATTTCGCCGGTCAGCAGGTCAGTGGCCAGATTTTCCAGCTCCTGAGTGCCCATCTTCTTCAGCGATTCCAGAACCGGTAATACATGCTCCGGCGCTTCCGGCTCCAGCTCGGCGATAATCGCCGACAGCAGCTGTTGCCAGTGCTGAGTGCGCGGGAAATACTTCACCGACAGCGGTGGATTTCCGGTGGCCGCCGAGATTTTCAGCGTCTCGGAGAGGTCAATGTTTAACGGATGATCGTGTTGAGCATGGCTCTGGGCATCCACCATCGTCGCGACAAACTTCAGGTAGTCACCTAACGGATGGTTTTCAGCCAGCTGACGCAGGCGTTCAGCACGACGGGAATAGAGACTCTTTAAATTGGCAAATAACAACGGCGGGATTGCTCCCGCCGTTTTTGCCACTTCGTCCGGGGAGACGATGCGGATACTACTCATTCTTTTTTTCTTCCTCGGCTACAACTTCACGATACCAACGAGGATGATGCTTGGCGGCCCACTTGCGGCTGACCTTGCCTTCTATCATCCCGGTTATAGAACCTTTCACCCAGAATGCCATATAAATATGGATAAGGATAGCGTGAATCAGCACGATAGCCGCTACAGCGTGGATCATTAAACCTAAGCGGATAGCCCATATCGGGAAGAACTCAGCAAAGTAAGGACGCCAGATAATCACGCCGCTCACCAGCAAAACAAGGATTAACCCCATAATGCTCCAGAACATCGCCTTCTGACCCGGGTTATATTTACCCACGTCAGCCACTTCATGCTCTTTGCCTTTCAGTACGTCAACAATATGGACGAACCAACTGATATCCTCTTTCTTCGGGATGTTGTGTTTCACAAAGCGGAAAAACATCAGTACCAGCACACAGAAAATCAGCACGCCAAAGAAGGGGTGTAAAATACGCCCCATCTGCGGTGTACCAAATGTCTGGGTTAACCAGCTCAGGGTCGGGAAGAACATCGCAATACCGGACAACGCCACCAGAAAGAAACAGATGACCACTGTCCAGTGACACGCTCGATCGATAAACGAGACTCGTTTAATCATCTTACTTTTCTTCATGATGATCCTCCTCGTCATCGTCTTCATCTACTTTGTTCGGCCCAACGCCGATGTAGTGATAAATCAGGCCTGCGAAGCTGGCAACAAATGCGGCTGCTGACAGCGGTTTCAGAACACCTTTCCAGAAGCCAACTACCGGGCTAATGACCGGATCTTTCGGTAAGCCATGATACAGCTCAGGACGGTCAGCATGGTGCAGCACATACATCACGTGTGTACCACCAACCCCTGCCGGGTTGTACAGGCCTGCGTTCTCATATCCGCGAGTGTGCAGCTCGGCAACACGCTCTTCTGCCAGCTGAATCATTGCCTCTTTGGTGCCAAAGTGAATGGCGCCGGTCGGACAGGTTTTCACACAGGCTGGTTCCTGACCTACGGTTACCCGATCGACACACAGGGTACATTTGTACACCCGGTTATCCTCTTTATTCAGACGAGGAACGTTGAACGGACAACCGGCGATGCAGTAACCACAACCGATACAGTGTTCTGACTGGAAGTCGACGATACCGTTAGCATACTGAATGATCGCACCCGCAGACGGGCACGCCTTCAGACAACCAGGGTCGCTACAGTGCATACAACCATCTTTACGGATCAGCCACTCCAGCTTGCCATTTTCTTCCACTTCAGAAAAACGCATGACAGTCCATGATTTGGCGCTCAGGTCTGCCGGGTTGTCGTAGACACCCACGTTATGACCGATTTCATCACGAATATCGTTCCACTCTGAACAGGCCACCTGACAGGCTTTACAGCCGATACAGGTGGTGACGTCAATCAGCTTCGCCACTTCTTCCTGGTGATGACGCACCTGTGGAGGCGGCGTCAAAGCGTTGGTGGCGGAACGCTTAATAATGTCTTGAGATTGCATTGACATATTTTCTCTCCGTTACACCTTTTCCACGTTAACCAGGAACGCCTTGTACTCTGGCGTTTGCGTATTGGCATCACCGACGAACGGTGTCAGGGTATTAGCCAGATAGCCTTTTTTAGCTGCACCGACAAAGCCCCAGTGAATCGGAATACCGACGGTTTCCACATCCTGACCGTTAACTTTCAGGGTGCGAATACGTTTAGTCACTACCGCTTTGGCTTCAATATAGCCACGCTGGGAGCTGACTTTCACCGTATCACCGTGCTGAATACCTTTCGCCTGAGCCAGACCTTCACCGATTTCAACAAACTGCTCCGGCTGAGTAATGGCGTTCAGTACGGAGTGCTTAGTCCAGTAGTGGAAGTGCTCCGTTAAGCGATAGGTGGTACCCACGTATGGGAAGTCTTTCGCCGATCCCATATTCGCCAGATCCGCTTTAAATACGCGGGCTGCCGGGTTAGAGATCACGTCTTTATGCAGCGGGTTAGTGCTGATTGGTGTTTCAAACGGCTCGTAGTGCTCAGGGAACGGACCTTCGGCCATTTTATCGGTAGCAAACAGACGACCCATGCCTTCGTTTTGCATGATAAACGGACCAACATCACTGCCCGGAGGTGCCGCGCTGTAGTCAGGAACATCAATCCCTGTCCACTTAGCGCCATCCCACTCGATCAGTTTACGTTTTGGATCCCATGGTTTACCCTGAACATCCGCTGATGCGCGGTTGTACAGAATACGGCGGTTAAGCGGCCACGCCCATGACCATGCCAGCGTGTTACCCAGACCGGATGGGTCAGAGTTATCGCGACGGGCCATTTGGTTACCTGCTTCAGTCCAGCTACCGGTGTAAATCCAGCAGGCGCTGGAGGTGGTACCGTCATCCCGCAGTTGAGCAAAGCTGTCGAGCAGTTGGCCTTTCTTGAGAATCACTTTACCGGTGGCATCGGTGATATCTGCCAGAGCACGACCGTTAGACTCTTTCGCCATCTCTTCAGACTGAGGATGCATTGGCTCCAGATAGTTCCAGGTCATATTCATCAACGGCTCAGCACCAACGGCGTTAGCGCCATCCTGTGCATACAGCTCACGGATTTTGAATAACAGACCGGCCAGGATTTCACCATCAGTTCTGGCTTCTCCCGGTGGTTCGCCGCCCTTCCAGTGCCACTGTAACCAGCGACCGGAGTTAACGATAGAACCATCTTCTTCAGCAAAGCAGGTACAAGGCAGACGGAACACTTCGGTTTGGATTTCCGCTGGTTTCACGTCGTTTTGCATACCATGATTTTGCCAGAACTCTGCCGTTTCGGTGTTCAGCGGGTCAATGGTGACCAGGAACTTCAGTTTAGACAGTGAGCGAACAACTTTATTTTTATCCGGGAACGAAGCAACCGGGTTAAAGCCCTGGCACACATAGCCATTCACTTTGCCCTGATCCATCATTTCGAAATACTTCAGAACGTCGTAGCCCTGATCCCATTTCGGCAACCAGTCATAGCCCCAATCGTTGTCTTTCTGGGCTTTATCACCATAGAAACTCTTCATCATGCTGATAAAGAATTTCGGATAGTTACCCCAGTAGTTCACCTGATCCGCCAGCGCTTTTTTCGGCGTGTTGGCATCCAGATAAGTTTGTAGCGTTGGCTGTTTTTCTGACGGTAAGGTCAGGTAGCCCGGCAGCGACTGTGACAGTAAGCCAAGGTCAGTCAGACCCTGAATGTTGGAGTGACCACGTAAGGCGTTAACCCCACCACCAGCCATACCCATGTTACCCAGCAGCAGCTGAATCATGGCCATGGTACGGATGTTCTGAGCACCAACGGAGTGCTGAGTCCAGCCCAGGGCATACAGGAACGAAGTGGTTTTATCGACGGCGCTGGTTTCAGCAATCAGTTCACACACTTTGATAAAGTCATCCTGCGGCGTACCACAGATATTACTGACCACTTCAGGGGTGTAGCGACTGACGTGTTTTTTCAGCAGGTTCCATACGCAGTTTGGATCGGTCAGCGTCGGGTCGCGCTTGGCGAAGCCGTCTTCACCAACCTGATAGTTCCAGGTGGTTTTATCATACTGACGTTTTTCTGCGTCATAGCCGCTGAACAGCCCATCTTCAAAGGTGAAGTCTTCACGCACCAGCAGGCTGGCGTTGGTGTAAGCCTTCACATATTCAGCATTGATCTTGTTGTTTTCCATCAGGTAAAGGATAACCCCTGACAGGAACGCAATATCAGTACCGGAACGAATAGGCGTGTAGAAATCGGCAACGGAGGCCGTACGGGTAAAGCGAGGATCGATGACGATCAGCTTAGCGTTGTTATGGATTTTCGCTTCCATAGCCCAGCGGAATCCTACCGGGTGCGCTTCGGCTGCGTTACCGCCCATCACGACGACGAGGTTTGCGTTTTTGATGTCAACCCAGTGGTTGGTCATCGCACCGCGACCAAATGTTGGAGCAAGACTTGCTACCGTTGGTCCGTGTCAGACGCGCGCCTGGTTATCGACAGCGAGCATACCGAGCGCCCGCGAAAATTTCTGAGTCAGTAAACCATTTTCATTGCTGGAAGCAGAGGCAGCGAGTAATCCGGTGGTTAACCAACGGTTGACGGTTACGCCACTTTCCGAAGTTTGCTGGAAGTTTGCGTCACGGTCTGCCTTCATTAATTTGGCAATACGGGTAAAAGCGTCATCCCAACTGATTCTCTGCCATTTGTCAGAGCCCGGAGCACGATATTCCGGATATTTCAGGCGACTTGCGCTGTTAACATAATCAATCAGCCCTGCCCCTTTAGGACAAAGCGCGCCACGGTTGACCGGATGATCCGGATCTCCCTCAATGTGGAAGATACTGGCTTTGGCATTTTTGGCACCATCACCCATGCTGTACATTAACAGCCCACATCCCACCGAACAGTAGGTACAGGTATTACGTGTTTCCTGAGCGCGTAACAGCTTATAACTACGCGTCTCTGCCAGCGCCATCGAGGGGGCAAACCCCAGCGCTGCTGCCGTTGTACCTGCCATACCGCCAGCGCAGATTTTAAAAAACTGCCTTCTGCTGACCTGCATGGTTTTCTCCTTTTTTCTTATTACTGTTACATTGCTCGAATAAATTCACGTACAAACACTTTGCCGGTGACTTGCTTAAGGATTATTTAGCAATTCGTGATTGCTTTCTTAGCAAATCGCACCAAAAAAGAAAAAATATAACCAATAGACTGTCTTCTTCATCTGATGTGCCAGTGGTTACAACTAACCAATTAAAGACATTATTATTGTACGAAGATAGAATAGTGATTAACTTGATCCATCTCGTAAATGTTACAAAAATTAACTTTTTGTTGGCTATTTTCGTTGCATTTGTACCTCTAATGTTAACCCGAAAATAATATTCATCAAGTCCCCAATATTTGAAGGTCTATACGTGAAAACCGATATCCCTGTGCAAAACGACTGTTCTCAATCTGTTGTTGGCGTGAAGCAGCTTACCGTGCGTCGACACAACGCTTTAAACGCACCCGAGCCAGACTGGGTTGCAGAGGAGGTTCCGGTTGCTCTGAGCTATAACGGTATCTCTCATGTGGTGATGATGGCTACGCCAAAAGAGCTGGAAGAATTCGCTATTGGTTTTTCTCTGGCGGAGGGAATTATTGACTCGCCGCAGGAGATTTACGGGATTGATATCAACAACGGTTGTAACGGTATTGAGGTAGAGATTGAGCTGGCGACCCGTCGTTTTGTCGGTTTGAAGGAGAGGCGTCGTGCGATGGCCGGTCGTACCGGTTGTGGTGTATGCGGCGTTGAGCAGTTGGGTGAGGTTTTACGTCCGCTTAAGCCGCTGCCGTTTACTCAAACCTTCGATCTGGGTTTGTTGGATGGCGTGTTGCCGCAGTTGAATAAGGTGCAAATCGTGGGTCAGTTGACCGGTTGTACTCATGCTGCGGGTTGGGTCTCTTCTGAAGGGCAGATGCTGGGCGGCTGTGAGGATGTGGGTCGTCATGTGGCGTTGGATAAGCTGTTGGGCGTGCGGGCGAAGCAGGGCTGGCAGCAGGGTGCGGTGTTAGTTTCCAGCCGTGCCAGTTATGAGATGGTGCAGAAAGCGGCGATGTGTGGGGTGGAGATTTTGTTTGCGGTGTCGGCGACTACGTCGCTGGCGGTGAAGGTGGCGGAGGAGTGTAATTTGACGTTGGTGGGGTTTAGTAAGCCGGGGCGAGCGACGGTTTATACCTGTCCGGAGAGGGTGATTGTTTAATTGGGTTTTATCTGATCTCGTGTATATTCCGGCCGTAACTACATATATAAACATATCAACAGTGTGCTCGGCCGGTAGACCATCTGTACTTTAGTCCGGAGTGCGTCGGGCCTAGGCTGCC
The DNA here is from genome assembly GCF_016649425.1 of Limnobaculum allomyrinae. Classification (GTDB taxonomy): domain Bacteria; phylum Pseudomonadota; class Gammaproteobacteria; order Enterobacterales; family Enterobacteriaceae; genus Limnobaculum; species Limnobaculum allomyrinae. Next base: position 32,867 of record NZ_JADRCR010000004.1, on the reverse strand, counting down.
TACGGGCACTTCGTTGGCTTACGCCAAGTCGACCCCCACGGCACCCTCTCCCTCCGTTTGGCTTTTAGGGCTAATAAGACCGTTATAGTTTACCCCGAACTGCCAGCATTTTTAGGGTATCCATCTGCTGGGTCATTTCAGCATTATTGATAAATTCTGCGTTCCCTTCATTGTAGTGGCTGAATGCCTGATTTATCTGTTGTTCCAGCCAGTTATCATTGGTGTTGTTTTGGGCTTCTTCATCTATTCGAAAATGTATTGTCGCCATAACACGTCTTCCTTTGTTGTTTCATTGAAGCATTTGTAATTAATTCTGTTTAAAAGGGATAGCGATGGCTATCCCTTTTTCATATTTATTAACCGTGATTCAGGTTTTGGTTTTGCATCTGAAATAGCTGAGTGGTTGATTGTTCGTATAGCTCAAGCAGTATGGGGATGATGTGGGCGGAGGCTTTTAGCCATGCGCCGAGTTGTCCGAGGTTTTGTTGTTGGGTTTGAATTCCGTTTTCCAGTGACTCTCCTGTATATAACAGCCCGTGGCATAGCCCTTCGATGGATTCGGCGGCGATGCTGCTGAGGTCGTGTAGTTCGATGTCGCTGAGTTGAGTGTATTGCAGATCGGCGATTAGGGTGCGGAGGATGGTGATTGAGGTGTCGGGGGTGGTTTCGGTAAAGGTGTTAGTCATTTTAATACTCCGAGTAAAAAAATTTGATAACACTCGAGACGCTAAACTCGGGTGGTAGCTCAGGCGGGGTTAGCGTTACCGGACTCGGAAACCGGCGCTTCTTTCGAAGCCCCTACCTGAGCCACCATAGTTCTGGATGGATCAAAGCATGCGGCATTATGCCACAGAATAACCGAGTATATCTGATACGGAACGCTAATTTCCGGCTACGGATTTTGCCGCAGCAAGGTGACTATATTCCTGAGTTTTTGTGAATGAAATAGGTTGAAGGGATTTACATCGAGTTGTATGCGGATGTGGAATAAGGATCGCAGGAAATGGGGTTTCCACGATCTAAAACACCCGCAGCAACTGGCATATTACTCAGTTTTTAATATGGAATTGTATTGGTACCATATTTATGACCATTTCCCTATCCATCTATTCATTTTATCTTCTACAGAGAGATCGCTAAATATAACGTCATAATGAATCTTATCATTATTATCAATCACCTGTTTTGAGATTTCATCACCATATATATTCTCTTTAGAGAAAACCCTCTCCATACATATGGAACTCTTTATATTTTCTTTTGAAACACCAATATATTTGATATAGGCTAATTCATTATTAAAAAATGAAAACATCACCTCAATACGACCACAACCCGTGTCCATTTGCTCCACCTTTGCAAGGGTAAATCTTGCATTCCCTCTTTCAACATGTTGGTCTTCCTGAATAACAAATTTATTCCCCTTTTCTGAAACTATCTTTTGTAATTCATCGAATGTAGATTTCCCATGAAATTGGAGCGTCTCTTTGGGAGAATTATCATAATGTTTATAAATCATAATAAGTATTACGGCTAATATAACTATAAAAAATATGAACGTTACCTTCTTCCGAATCATTAATAGCCCCTTTCTGGAATATTTGTGGATGGCGACATATTGCTTCCCCCTAAGACATGCAGTTCCCCATTATCAAAGCAAAGAAACAGCAATGCCTGTCATTCATCCGCCCAAACTTACTTGGTCTCCAGGCATAACTTCATCATTGTTCATATATCTCATGAAAAAACTCAACTAAGTTATACAAAAGATTCTATTAAAATGAAGCCAATAGGAGAAAACCATCAGTTCATCGACTCAATCATTTTAATTCATCAGGAATAATATCTGGATGCATTTCGTATATTGGATTCATTATCTCTAATAATATTTCCCCCATTACTTTTCCAGCCGCTAACTTATACGCAGAAAACTCATCTGGACTACACTCGGCTTGAACCAATATTATTGATTCGTTTATATCCTTTCCTATCTTTAGCATCAAATCACTAATAGATTCAGCTACCTCAGTATTGTTTATCATGTATGCTCCTAATTAATTTTTATATAGATATCAGGTAAATAGCAAGGAAAGTGCTTCTTCTAAAGTGACATCAACAATATCAAAAACAGTTCCGAATAATTCACCGATTTAACATGAGAAATAAAGTTCTTTTTCCATATGCCGTATCCCTGTTAACTACAACTTTATTAAGCCTTCTATGCAAGATATTTGATATGAAAAATCAGTAAATTACAGTTGGTAAAATTACTAGAAAGATCAGAATTGTTGAGAAACTAACATTTCTACTCAAAATACCAAGACGTTTTAAAAGGGACAGCACTAACCGCCCCTTTCCAAATTAATTAACTTTTATTTCCGTTTTGCATCTGAAATAGCTGAGTGGTTGATTGTTCGTATAGCTCAAGCAGTATGGGAATGATATGGGCGGAGGCTTTTAGCCATGCGCCGATTTGCCCGAGGTTTTGTGGTTGGGTTTGAATTCCGTTTTCCAGTGACTCTCCTGTATATAACAGCCCGTGGCATAGCCCTTCGATGGATTCGGCGGCGATGCTGCTAAGGTCGTGTAGTTCGATGTCGCTAAGTTGAGTGTATTGCAGATCGGCGATTAGGGTGCGGAGGATGGTGATTGAAGTGTCGGGGGTGGTTTCAGTAAGCGTGTTAGTCATCATTAATATCTCGTGTAAGTAAGATTCAGATAACCACCCAAGACGCTAAACTCGGGTGGTAGCTCAGACGAGGTTAGCGTACCGGCTTACACGAATCCGGCGCTTCTTTCGAAGCCCCTGCCTGAGCCACCATTGTTCGGGGTGAATCAAAGCGCATGACATTATCACATAATGTCATCGTGTAAGTCTCGGAACGCTAACTCCGACTACGGATTTTGCCGTAGTCGGGTGACTATATGCCTGAGGTTTTGTTAATGGAATAGGTTGGTGGGATTTACATGGAGTTGTATGTGGATATGGAATGTGTATCGCAGGAAATGGATCACTAAACCTGAATGATCAGAGGCAACCTATAACTGCCAGTTGTCTATATGCAAGTTCCGTCATGATTGGCGAAAAGCTTTGCTATATCAATCAGCGAGCAAAAATTTCTTTAACGTCAAGAGTCGATATTTGCTCTCTTAAAAAATTACTAGTGGCGGCATTCGCTGCAAGAGTTCCAGCAGACATTCTTTTTCATATTGGGTAGAGTACGGGTTATCTTTGACTATGAGAGCAAGATTTTTATTAAGGTTACGGTGTGGCAATTTTTGACATTGAGAGAGACGAATTACTCCGACTGTCCGATACTCAGCTAGAAGAGCTAATTGCACGTCTAGCTGAGGCCGAAATAGCAAAGTATGGTCATAGCCCAGCGTGGGTAAGCTGGTCAGGTTCAATCAATGCTCCTGACGGTGGAATTGATATCCACGTTCAGGTTCCTGCTACAAAACTAAGCACAGGGTTTCTTGAAAGACCTGATACGATCATTCAAGCCAAGAAACATTCCATGCCAATGGCTGCGATCAAAAAGGAAATGGTCACCGATAAAAAATTGTCACCAACAATTTCAGAGCAAGCTGTAAAGGGTGGGAGCTACATCATCGTCAGCTTAAATGATGATTGCTCTCCTCTTATGAAGAGGGATCGCCTCAAAGCAATGCAAGATGCCGTGAAGGATGATCCTAATAGTGGCAATATTCATCTTGATTTTTACGATCGTTCGAAGCTAACTCAATGGTTGCGTCAACACCCGTCAATCATGCTATGGGTAAAAGGAAAGCTCGGCCAAGGATACTCCGGTTGGCAAGCATATGGTGCGTGGAGCAATCCGCCACAAGGTATTGCAGACACTTTGATTTCTGTTCCTGGTGTAATGGTCACTTTGCCATTAGGAAAGGGCCAAAAACTCAACATTAAGAATGCCATCGATTCGATGAGAGACCTTATCCGGTCTACTAATAAGGCTGTTCGTATCACAGGGTTATCTGGCGTAGGAAAGACAAGGATCGTACAGGCTCTCTTTGATGAAACAGTTGGAATAGATGCCCTCGACCGAACAGTAGCTGTCTATGTCGATACAAGTGCTGAACCAAAACCTTCAGCAACAGAGATGTTAAACAGGCTTATCGCTAAAGGCCAACGTGCAATTATGATCCTTGATAATTGCCCATCAGAGTTACACTCTTCGCTAGCCAGTAAAGTATCAGCCGTAGGCGGCGAAGTAAGCCTCATCACAATTGAATACGATATTAGGGACGACAAACCTCAGACAACTGAGGTAATCCATATAGAAGCAGTCGGACCGGGTGTCGCCGAACAGCTTTTGCTCTGTCGCTTCCCTGGTATTGGTCGGAATAATGCTCGTCAGATAGCAGAGTTTGCTGATGGGAATGCAAGGGTATCTCTAGCAATCGCCGAAAGGTTAGAAGAAGGTGAGAGTTTGGCCCAGCTTTCTGACGAGCAGTTGTTTAATCGTCTGTTTGAGCAACGTAAACATCCGGACGAGAATTTGAGGCAGCAAGCTGAAATACTGTCTCTGGTATATTCATTTTCGGTTTCAATCCCTGAGGTAGGCCGTAATGAGTTGGAAGTGCTAAGTTCGCTCTCAGAGCATTCCCAGAGCCAATTATTTCGATCCATTAAGAAGCTGTTGGACCGCCATATTGTCCAGAAAAGGGCTCATTGGAGGGCCATTCTTCCCCATGCCATTGCGAACAAGCTCGCTTCATCAGCACTTGATAGCATTCCGGTTGAACAACTGAGGGCGACATTTGAAACCCCCGGTAATCAACGTTTATTAATGTCGTTCGCGCACAGACTAGGGTTGTTGCACAATCACCCTGTGGCAAAAGAGATCGTTGAAGCTTGGCTCCGGCCGGATGGGTTACTGGGGCGGATAACAGAATTGGACGATATATCAGCAAAAATGCTGAACTATATTGGCCCGGTCGTGCCTGAAGCACTACTTGGCAAAATCGAAGCTGAAATTACCGCGCCTGATTTTGAAGGTATAGAAGCGCGTTACAATCCATGGCGGCGGACGACTATTCTCAATCTTTTGCAATCATTGGCATACGAACCGAGCGCTTTTGAACGGTGTGTCAAGCTCCTTATCCGTCTGGCAGACTACGAAGACGAGAACAACAACTACGACGCGATTCGAGATAGGATCGCAAGATTTTTCCAACCATATCTATCTGGTACACATGCCTCTTTAGATCAGCGTATTACGATCATGAATGAATGTCTTTCATCAGATGTGGCAGGACGCAGGTCACTGGGAATCAGAATGCTTTCGACAGCTCTAGATGGTCCGCCGTGGACCTGGAACGGGATAAACGAGTTTGGTGCCCGCCCAAGAGACTTTGGATTCCGACCCAACCATGATGAACTTGTGGAGTGGCTTAACACTTTCATCGACATTGTGGTGCGATTGGGAATATCAGGAGCACCAGATCTTAAAGGCCGCGCCCGGTTAACCTTAGCGAAAAAGTTTCGAGAAATGTGGCGCCAAGAAGCGATAAGAGACAAGCTAGTTGATGCAGCTCACAAGTTACATGCTTATCGCCCTTGGGTCGAAGGTTGGAAAGCCATTCGTGCAACGATCTATTTCAACTACAACAAGCACAAAGACAAGGATAATTTCGAAGCGCTTCCAGACAGCCTTGTCGCATTGGAGAGGGAATTAAAACCCGATGACTTGGTTCCGGCAATAATGACATACGTATTCAGCAAGGAACTCAACTATTGGGAGCTAGAAGACAATTTTGTTTATGATGACACCAACAAGTTGCGTGAAGCTAGGGAGCGACTTGAAGCTAAGGCATTCCGATTGGGTGAGGAATTTGCGGCATCAGACCATAAACTTGACGAATTGAGCCCTAACTTATTCTCCAACAATTATGTGTCCAATCTCGCCGCATTCGGGAAAGGTTTAGCTAAAGGAGCGCATGACTTACAAGTTGGCTGGCAACAACTCGTCGATCATCTGAAGCCACAGCCTGAAGCCAACAAGAACTTTGCAGTCTTTATGGGTTTCATCGAAGAAGTTGACTTTGTCGATCCAGCACTAGTACATGAGCTACTCGACCAATGCGCACAACACCCTAAACTTCGACACGTATTGGTCGATTTGCATCCCCAGCGGAAATTCACAGAAACAGACTTGGAGCGCTGCGTAGTGCTTTTGGATGACCCTAGCATTCTCCCATGGATGTATGGACCAATCTTGTGCAGGGAGAAATATGCCAATTTACCCAAAGGCCGTGTCCTCGAGCTTGCTCAACGGCTCCTGAGTAAATCGAATGGCGATGACGTAGTTTTGAACGCTCTCAGCATAAAACTACATGACAAAGAGAAAGCTGTAGATGTACTTGGTACTGATCTTCGATTGGTTGGCCTAAGGGCAGCTATCCAGAGGCTCCGCAGTGATCGCAATGATCCTTGTGAGTCTATGGATTATGACATGAAGTGTGTGCTCGGTACCGCATTACGCTTCGATGGCAATGAGGCCGAAAAATTGGAGTGGTTAGACACGATCTTTTCTATTGTTGATAAACACTATGGTTACATTCATTCATTTGAAAACGTTATTGGGATGACCGCTGCATTAATGCCAGAAGCATTTCTCAATCGAGTTTTTGAAGGTACCGAAGAACAACAGCAACAACGATTATTATTTATTTGCCATGACAGCTTACATCGGTCACCTCTTGCCAATATTGATGTGAACTTCTTGATTGAATGGTGCCGTGCCAGAAACGATACCAGCGTGTGGGGGTCTGTATCGGCAGGTATTAGTCTTTGGTCAAATGATGGAGAGTTGGAAGCGGTTACAATATCAGAATCAGCGATCAAGTTACTGGAAGTTTCTCCTGAACCAGAGGCCATTCTGGAAGCATTCGCCGCGCGCGTCACACCTTCATCTTGGTCTGGTAGTCGAGCAAACGTGATGCAACCCAGGGCGGATGCGATTGGCAGGTTGGCTGAACATAAGTGCGCAGAAATCTCTGTGGCTGCAAAATCAGTGTTTGCAAAACTGATTAAGCAGATAGAATATGAGAAAGTTCGTGAACAGCGGGAAGATGAGGAGCATGAACAACGATTTGAATGAAGGCAACTCAATCCTAACTACTACAATTACAATCCTTGGAATTTTGCTAGTTATATGAGTGTCAACAATCAAAAGATGCCTCGCACCAGCAGTTGACTGAGGGACCAGTCGCATAATCTTCAGAAACCTAAACCAACTGACCCAATTTATAGCAAGGGGTCATTTAGATATAAGATCGATATTGCAGAAAATAATAAATAACAAACCAAAAAGTAATTACCGCGTCTCTTCACTTCCCCCCAACACCAACCCCCGACAAACCTCCACCCCCCCCCCCTCAACCAACGATGCCCCGGATCCACCTCTGCCCGGGGATGCCACATCTGCGACACGGTGATGCCTTTGGTTTTTACCGGCAGCTCAAAAGCGCTGAGTGTGGCTGTCGCCCCGGTCATGGACTGATTAAGCAGAAAAGAAGCCGGAACCAACGCCACCAGATCCGATGCCTTAGCCACCGCCAGTGCCGCCGGAAAACTGGGGACTACAGCCGCAACCTTGCGCTTTAAACCTGACTCCGCCAGCGCTTCATCCACTGGCCCGCTGATATGTTCACGGCGGGAAGCAACCACATGTCCGAAAGCCACATATTGCTCAACGGTAACCTCCGCTACTCCGTCAAGAGGGTGCCCCTTTCTGACCACCCCCACAAACCTGTCTCGAAATAGCGCCTGCAAACGAATCTCCGGCCCCATCGCCCCTAAAACGCCGATTTCAAGATCCACCAGCCCTTCACGCAAATATCGGGAACTCTTCTCTGGCTTGGCGACAAAACGCAGGCACACCAGAGGAGCCACCAGAGCGGCGGCGGCAATCAGCGCAGCGCCAAAAGCCTCCACAAAACCGTCGTTAGCCCGAATGGTAAAGGTGCGTTCCAGCGTGGATAAATCCAGTTCCGTTGACGAGGGGCGAAGTAACACCCGTGCTTCAAACACTACGTTTTGAGTGCGCCCGCGTATCTGTTCAGCATAAGGGGTTAACACCATATGGCGGCCAGCCCGAACCAACAGCGGATCGCCGGTGGCGGCGCGAAGGCGGCTGAGGGTACGACTCATTGCCGAAGCGCTTAACCCCAAACGGCGGGCAGCACCAGCCACGCTCCCTTCAGCAAGAAGCACATCAAGTGCAATGAGTAAATTGAGGTCGGGTTCAGTCATACGGGCATAGTACTCCTGACGAATGAATAAGAGAAGGCGCCTGGTGCAGGTTATAACTGCAAATGCTGCGTCTTCCGCCATATCTCCAACAGGGTTATATTCCCTGAACTAATCTAAACTAACCAGCCTGAATGGCATTAACAAGAGCAACTTCCGTATGGAACTATTTTCTGATCTGCCTGGTGATGAAGGGCTTCCCGGCCGGGAACGTTGTTTAGCCATGGTGGCGGTAATGACCATGACGACTATGGCCGTATTCGATGGCTCGATGATTAACATCGCCCTGCCGCAAATCGCGCATGCTTTAGGGGTTTCCTCCAGCAATGCGGTCTGGGTTTCTAACGGTTATCTGCTGTCGGCAGCGATGACGCTGGCAATATTTGCCGCCATTGCCAGTCATATTGGCTTTCGGACACTGTTTGCCATCGGTTTAAGCGTATTTACGCTGGCCTCGGTGGGCTGCGCCTTTTCCTCATCGCTGGAAATGCTGGTAGTGATGCGCATACTGCAAGGTATTGGTGGTGCGGCAACATTAAGTATTGGCCCGGCAATCCTGCGATCTATTTTCCCCAATCGCCTGCTGGGGCGAATACTGGGGCTGAATGCCTTACTGGTTGCCGCCAGCACCGCTATTGCGCCGGTGCTTGGCGGGACTATCTTATCCACCCTGAGCTGGCAGTGGCTGTTTGCCATTAATATTCCGTTGGGCATTATTGCCGTGGTGCTCGCGCTGCGGGTTATTCCCGGTAAACGAACTACTACCCGTGAGCCATTCGATATCCCCGGAGCGGTGCTGTCTGCGGTGATGTTGGGCGCACTGATTATGGCGGCGGGGGCTTTCTCTCGCCCCGAGGGTGTGGATTATTTATTTAGCCCACTGATAACCTCTGTCGGTTACGGACTAACCGCCATGGCTGCCGGATTAGCCTTTATCTGGCGTCAGCGCCGTGCGCCAAAACCTCTGCTTCCTCTTGGTATGTTTGCCTCTTCGCGGTTTTCACTGGCGGCGTTAACCTCGCTGGCCTCTTTTGTCAGTCAGGGGATAACCTTTGTTGCGCTGCCGTTCTTATTCCAGAGCGTTTATGGCTACAGCGCGTTTGTGTCCGCACTGCTTTTTACCCCCTGGCCAATCGGTATTATTCTGGCGGCACCCTATGCCGGACGGCTGGCGGATCGCTATCCGGCAGCCATTATATCTACCGTAGGGTTATGTCTGTTCGCTGCCGGGCTGGTGCTGCTGGCTCTGCTACCCGCCCACCCACAGGAATGGGATATTGGCGCTCGCAGTTTGCTGTGTGGTATCGGCTTTGGCTGTTTTCAAAGCCCGAATAATCGGGAGATGCTGTCAAATGCATCCCGTGAGAACAGCGGTTATGCATCCGGAGTGCTGGCTATCATGCGCACTTTCGGCCAGTGTCTGGGGGCGGCATTTGTCGGGGCTATCTTATCGGCTTATGCTCAATCCGGTAGTGAACCGCTAAAGCTGGCGGTGCAGGAAGCACAGGCGGTCAGGTTGAGCCTTTGGGTGGCGGTGGCGGCGACAATATTAGCCATGACTATCAGCTATATGCGCAATATTAGTCGCGGTGAAAAGAAAGCCTGAGTTCAGGCCAGAGAAACCGGCATCTGGCTTTATGACGCTCAATAAAGCCAGATGCGCAGATAAACCATTAATCCCCTAACAGCACCGAATCCATGGCGATTTCCACCATCTGATTAAACGATGTCTGACGCAGTTCAGATGATAGCGCTTCACCGCTACGGATATGGTCGGATACGGTACAGATACACAGCGCTTTAGCGCCATACTCGGCGGCTACACCATAGATACCTGCGGCCTCCATCTCGATACCCAGAATGTTATATTTTTCCATTACGTCGAACATCTGCGGATCCGGGTTATAAAACAGATCGGCAGAGAACATATTGCCAACGTGAACCGGCACCTTCTTCGCCTCTGCCGCCGCCACCGCATGGCGTAATAAATCAAAATCGGCAATGGCCGCAAAGTCGTAGCCCTTAAAACGGGTGCGATTAACGCCGGAATCGGTACAGGCTCCCATTCCGATCACAATATCCCGTACTTTTACCTGTGGTAACAGTGCGCCACAGGAGCCAATACGAATAATCTTATCTACCTGATATTCGGTAATCAGCTCTTTGGTATAGATAGAACAGGAAGGGATCCCCATGCCATGCCCCATCACAGAAACGCGCCGCCCCTTATAAGTGCCGGTATAACCGAGCATATTTCTGACATCGGTGACTAATCGCGCATCCTGCAACATGGTTTCTGCAATATGTTTAGCTCTGAGCGGGTCGCCGGGCATAAATACAACATCAGCAAAATCACCCGGTTCAGCATTAATGTGTGGCGTCGCCATATCCGTTTCCTTTCACAAAGTGGTTAACTGGTTAAGATGATTAAAATAATGGTTTGCCGTAATCCATCGCCGAAAGATCCAGGTGTTTCGCTACCGTTTGCCCGATATCGGCAAAGGTATGTCGCAGCCCCAGCGGGCCGGGCTTCACTTTCGGGCCGTATACCAATACCGGAATATGTTCCCGGGTATGGTCGCTGCCAGTCCAGGTAGGGTCACAGCCGTGATCGGCGGTCAGAATCAGTAAGTCATCCTCACCAATCAGCGACAGCATCTCCGGCAGGCGACGGTCGAAATGCTCCAGTGCAGCGGCGTAACCGGCAACGTCACGGCGATGGCCGTAAGAAGAGTCAAAATCAACAAAGTTGGTAAACACAATGGTGTTATCACCCGCCTGTTTGATTTCTCTTAATGAGGCGTCAAACAGCTCATCAATGCCGGTAGCTTTGACCTTTTTGGTGATGCCTTCATCAGCATAAATATCGGCAATCTTACCAATCGAAACAACCTGCCCCTGCTTCTCTTCTACCAGTTTGTTCAGTACGGTGGGTAATGGTGGTTTTACCGCATAGTCATGGCGGTTGCCGGTACGTTTAAAGTTCTCGGGGTTATCACCAACGAAAGGACGGGCAATAACCCGACCAATGTTATAGCCACCTTGCGTAAGCTCTTCACGCACCAGAGCACAGAGTTGATAGAGGTTTTCCAGACCATAGGTCTCTTCATGGCAGGCAATTTGGAATACGGAATCCGCAGAAGTATAGAAAATCGGTTTACCGGTTTTCATATGCTCAACACCCAGCTGTTCCAGAATGGCGGTGCCGGATGCATGACTGTTGCCCAAATAACCCGGCAGCTTTGCCCGTTCTACCAACCGCTGTAATAATTCCGGCGGGAAGCTATTGTTCACATCACTAAAATAGCCCCAGTCGAACAATACCGGCACACCGGCGATCTCCCAATGGCCGGATGGCGTGTCTTTACCGGAAGAGAGCTCTTCCGCGTAGCCATAGGCTCCGATAATTTCTGCCTGTGGATCAAGACCGGCAGGAAACTCACCGGAAGCCTGTTGATTAGCCTTACCCAAGCCCAACTGGCTTAAGTTCGGTAAGGTTAACGGGCCGCTGCGGCCAATATCCGCCTGCCCCTGCTGACAGGCTTGTGCAATATGGCCCAGAGTGTTTGAACCCACATCACCAAATTTATCAGCATCTCGCGTAGCGCCAATACCGAACGAATCGAGAACCATAATAAAAACACGTTTCATTGCTCACATCCTTCAGATAGTCGTCACTGGCGTTTTGGTAAAAACCAGTCGTATGGCAGAGGAGCTCCGTGTTAATACAGGAGTTTGGTTCCCTGCTGTTTAAAATAGTGTTGCCAGACGCGGTCAGGTTTACGGTTAGTTACCACGCAGGCAAAGGCATCCAGAGTGGCGAAACGCCCCACTCTGACCTGCTCAAATTTATTGTGATCGGCAACCAGAATACTTTGGGCAGACGTCGCCATGGCCTGAGCCTTTAAGGCAATTTCATCAACAATAAAGGTGGTAACCCCCTGCGTTAATGAAACGCCAGCAGCAGAAATAAAGGCTTTATGGGGGCGCAAATAATCCAGTTCGTTATGACCACCAACGGCGGTAAAAATATGAGTACTGGTTTTAAATTCACCCCCGCAGAGAATAACCTTACAATGCGGCTTTTCCTGTAACGCCATAAACGTATTCAATGAGTAGCAAATTCCGGTGAAGCGGCACTCATCCGGGATACTTTCAATAATAAAGGGGACGGTGGTTCCCGAATCGAAAAGTATCACTTCATCATCATTAATCAGTTGAGCTGCCAGCTGACCAATATGACGCTTTTCATCAATATTCTTAAACTGTTGTTCACAAAAGAGATATTGATTAACGCCGTTCACCTTCGGATCGGTAACGATATATCCACCCAATAATATCAACGATGAAGGCTCTGCGTTCAGGTCGCGGCGAATGGTCATTTCCGACACATTCAACTGCTGAGCCGCATCTCGCACATAGAGCTTATCGGTATCTTTTAAAATCTGGGTAAGTTTATATATTCGCTCCGTCCGACGACTGCTCATTTGCACTCCTGCCAGGTTAGTAGTCTTTCTTTTCGTCAACCTGCCCTGACACAATACTAACGCCCGAGCTGGTACCAATTCGAGTGGCGCCAGCATTGATCATCATGGTGGCGGTTTCTCGTGAACGTATACCACCGGATGCCTTAACGCCCATCTTCTTACCAACAGTGTTACGCATCAGTGACACATGTTCAACCGTTGCACCACCGGTACTGAATCCGGTTGACGTTTTAACGAAATCTACCTGCAAATCGCGACAAATTTCACAAAGCTTAACGATTTCCTCATCCGTGAGCAGGCAGGTTTCCAGAATCACTTTTAGCGTGACTTCGCCACAGGCCTGTTTAACCGCGTTGATATCCGTGGCTACGTCATCAATCCAGCCACTTTTAAGCCAGCCCACATTGATAACCATATCGATTTCCTGCGCTCCGGCTTCAATCGCAGCTTTAGCCTCATAAGCTTTTACCCAGGTCAGACTGGCACCTAATGGAAAGCCAATAACGCTGCACACTTTTACCGGGCTTCCGGTTAATTCGCTAAACACTAATGGCACATAACCGGAATTAACACACACCGCAGCAAAGTTATATTTCAGCGCTTCACGACAAACCTGAATAATTTGTTCTGCCGTCGCATTCATTGCCAGCAATGTATGATCAATATATTGCTCATAACGTATTGATTGACTCATTATTTTACCTTTTTTATTCCACCCGACAGGAATTTTCCGTCAATATAACAACAAAAATGTTATTTAAATAACATCACACAAAATCATTAAAATCAATAATATTGATATTTTCATATTGAGATAAATGTCACAGTAAAAACATTTATGAATAATTAATGTTACTCTGCAAACAATAGACCATATCAACACTGAGATCTCAATTTTCATTTATCATGAAAATATGCCTCGGTGTTTATTCTATCCGCTTTATTGGCTGTCGAGAATTACGGAGTTTTCTGTGAAATATCTTATTGGAATAGCAGGTATTATTGTTATTTTAGCGCTGGCACTCTTAGCCAGTAATAATCGAAAGAAAGTCAGGTATCCTTATATTTTTATTATGCTTGGTCTGCAATGTTTATTAGCCTTTTTACTGCTGAATACCACCGGCGGCAGTACACTTATTGGGGGAATTGCCAGCATTTTTGATAAATTATTAAAATATGCGGCAGAGGGCGCAAATTTTGTTTTTGGTGGCCTGTTAAACGAAAATAAATTTTCTTTCTTTATCATGGTACTAATGCCTATTGTTTTTATTTCAGCGCTGATTGGAATAATGCAATATATTCATCTACCGAGCCGGGTCATTATTATTCTCAGTACATTATTAAGAAAGATTGGTTTAATTAAGAGCAATGAATCTGCCTCTTTTTTAGGCCAGTCATTTTTAACCATGATTATTAAAGGCATCGGTATTTTATTAAGTAAAGTAAACGGCATGGGCAAGCTCGAATCTTATAATGCTGTCGCTTCTGCTATTTTGGGTCAGTCCGAAGTTTTTATTTCGGTGAAAAAATCATTGGGTTTTCTCCCACAGCATCGTCTTTACACCCTTTGTACTTCGGCTATGTCGACCATTTCCATGTCCATCGTGGGTGCCTATATGACGCTGTTAGATCCGGTGTATGTGGTTACCGCTATTGTCTTAAACCTGTTTGGTGGATTTATTATTGCTTCCATGATTAACCCTTATCGGGTCGATCCTGAGGAAGATGTTTTGGAGGTGCTGGCTGAAGAGAAGCAGAGCTTCTTTGAAATGCTGGGGGAATATATTCTTGATGGTTTCAAAGTTGCCATTATCGTGGGCGCAATGCTGGTTGGTTTTATCGCTATCATCGCCATGATCAACGCTATCTTCAGCTATTTATTTGGTATCTCTTTCCAGGATTTCCTGGGCTATGTGTTCTCGCCTTTGGCCTTTTTAGTGGGTATTCCGTGGGATGAAGCAGTTAGCGCCGGAAGTCTGATGGGAACCAAACTGGTCAGTAATGAGTTTGTTGCTATGGATCAGCTAAAACAGGGATTAGATAACGGTACCTTCCTGTTTTCAGAACATACCAAAGCCATTATCTCAGTGTTTCTGGTCTCTTTTACTAATTTCTCTTCTATTGGCATTATCAGCGGCGCGATTAAAGCGCTGAACCCTCAACAGGGTAATGTGGCATCTCGCTTTGGTTTGAAATTGCTGTATGGCGCAACATTAGTTAGCTTCCTGAGCGCTGCCATTGTCGGGCTAATTCATCACTAAAACAGGATATTTTTGCCAGTTAGATAACTGGCATTGGGATAATTTTAAATCGGTGTAACGGGCCGTTTTACTCAACAACAAGGTAAATACTATGAGAATCGTTGATCTGATTGCCAAAAAACGCGACGGTAAAGAACTTTCCGCGCAAGAAATTGAATTCTTCGTCAAAGGCTATACCGATGGCTCCATCCCTGACTATCAGGCCAGCGCTATGATGATGGCCATTTACTTTCAGGATATGACCGATCGCGAATGCGCAGACCTGACCATGGCGATGGTGAATTCCGGCGACACGATAGATTTATCGGCAATTGACGGTATCAAAGTGGATAAGCACTCTACCGGCGGGGTGGGTGATACCACTACGCTGGTGCTGGCTCCATTAGTTGCTGCCCTTGATATTCCGGTAGCCAAGATGTCTGGCCGCGGTCTGGGACACACCGGCGGTACGCTGGACAAGCTGGAGTCGGTAACAGGCTTCCATATTGAAATCAATAAAGATGAATTTATCGATTTGGTAAATCGCCACAAAGTGGCCGTTATCGGTCAGTCTGGCAATTTAACACCGGCAGATAAAAAGATGTACGCTCTGCGGGACGTGACCGGTACCGTCAACTCGATTCCACTTATCGCCAGCTCCATTATGAGCAAAAAGATTGCCGCGGGTTCTGACGCCATCGTATTAGATGTTAAAACCGGCGCTGGCGCGTTTATGAAAACCGATGAAGATGCCATTGAGCTAGCCAAATCGATGGTGCGCATTGGTAACAACGTGGGACGACATACCATGGCGGTGATTTCCGATATGTCACAGCCCCTTGGTTTTGCTATCGGTAACGCGCTGGAAGTACAGGAAGCTATTGATACCTTAAAGGGCAAAGGCCCGGCAGATCTGACGGAACTGACTCTGGTGTTAGGCAGCCAAATGGTGGTGTTAGCCAAAAAAGCTAACAACCTGGAAGAAGCACGTCAGATGCTGCTTGAAGTGATTAACAACGGTAAGGCACTGGACAAATTCAGAGAGTTTCTGGCCAATCAGGGCGGCGATGCTTCCGTTGTCGACCATCCGGAAAGATTACCTCAGGCGAAATTCAAAATTGAAGTGCCCGCCAAAACCTCTGGCGTAGTGGCAAACATTGTCGCCGATGAAATTGGCGTTGCTGCCATGCTGCTAGGCGCTGGCCGAGCCACCAAAGAAGACGATATCGATTTAGCCGTTGGGCTGATGCTGCATAAGAAAATGGGCGATAGCGTTCAGGTCGGTGATTCGCTGGTCACCATTTACGCTAATCGGGAAGAGGTCTCCAGCGTGATGGAGAAGATCTATAGCAGCATAGAAATCGCCGAACGCGGACAGGCTCCTAAACTGATTCATACGGTCATTACTCAGTAATCCAATGAGTTATCTGCCACCTTTTATCACAAGGAAATTACCATGACTGATAATGAACTGATTGAACAGGCCAAAAAAGCCCGTCAATCCTCCTACAGCCCCTACTCTAATTTCGCCGTTGGCGCTGCATTGCTTGCGGATAACAATCAGGTTTTTCTCGGCTGTAATGTTGAGAATGCTTCCTATGGTTTAACCAACTGTGCAGAACGAACCGCTATCTTTAAAGCCGTATCAGAAGGCCTGCGCCAGTTTAAAAAGCTGGTGATTATCGGCGATACCGAAGGCCCTATCTCCCCTTGCGGCGCCTGCCGTCAGGTGATTAACGAATTCTGCGCTCCGGATATGCCGGTTTTGATGGTGAAGTATGAAGGGTGAAGTGAAACATACATCGATTGCTGAGTTGTTGCCGTATTCGTTTGGGCCGGCAGACCTTGCATAATATACAGATGAGAAAAAAGGATTTAGCCTGGAGCAAATTTCGTCCACTAACAGTATTGTGTTCAAATCAACATTGGTGCAAGTGGCCGAGCAAGGGGCGTTAAAAGGCGAACGCCCCCTGCACCCCCGCGCCTTCGCACCCGAATCCAGGTCGCCTGACGGCGACTTCCCTCCGCCTTCGTTCGGGCTTACGCACCGGCACTGATTCGCTCCAGGCGAAGCAGTGCCTCGCCAAACATCCCTGTTTGGCGTGCTACCCTCTCTCAGTTGTCGGCTGAATTCCAGTGCTCGATGAAAAAACAGGTCAAGGTCAAGAACCTCAAAAAAACCACCTATCACACCAATAGACAATAACCCCACAAACGATAATGATTATCAATTCATATTAGGTGCTATACTGATAACCCACCATGAAATTGAAATGAGCTGTCTTATAAACAGCGTAAACCACCTTTGAGGAGTGATACGATGAGTTATACCCTTCCAACCCTGCCTTATGCCTACGATGCGCTGGAACCTCACTTTGATAAACAAACCATGGAAATCCACCACAGTAAGCACCATCAGGCTTATGTAAACAACGCGAATGCCGCACTGGAAACGCTGTCTGACGATCTGAAAAAACTCTCTGCTGAAGAGCTGATCGCTCAGTTAGATAAAGTCCCTGCGGAGAAACGCACCGTATTAAGAAATAACGCCGGCGGCCACGCTAACCACAGCCTGTTCTGGAAAGGCCTGAAAAAGGGCACCACGCTGCAGGGCGATCTGAAAGCGGCAATCGAGCGTGATTTTGGTAGCGTTGAGAGCTTTAAAGAGAAGTTTGAACAAGCTGCCGCTACCCGTTTTGGTTCAGGTTGGGCCTGGCTGGTATTAAAAGATGGCAAACTGGCTGTGGTTTCTACCGCTAATCAGGATAGTCCTCTGATGGGCGAAAGCGTATCTGGCGCCTCAGGCTTCCCGATTGTGGGCCTAGACGTTTGGGAACATGCTTACTATCTGAAATTCCAAAACCGTCGTCCTGATTACATTAAAGAATTCTGGAACGTGGTGAACTGGGACGAAGCGGCCAAGCGTTTTGCTGAAGCCAAATAATAAGCTAATCCTTTAAATTTCATATGAATAATAGAGACAATAGCGAGCGCACTGCTATTGTCTCTTTAATAAACCTTTCGTTATCTGCCTCTTAATGAAATTTTCGCGTCTGCGTCCTGAAAAAATAAAGATTCTTTCAATAAAAGCCGGATTTTCACGATGAAAAATTAATTTTCCGTTTCGCCTCTCCCCTTCGCCCGCTATCACCTTCATATGCCGATGGTTTATCCATGTGATAAAAGTGGTCATTTGTAGTAGAATAGCGCCCTGATTTTATTCACATTCTATTTTTAGGGAAATTGACATGAATTCTATTCCAGCCTGCCCGGTCTGCTCATCAGAAAATACCTATCCGGACGGAGACATGTTCATCTGCCCTGATTGTGCTCACGAGTGGAACCCTTCAGAGCCAGAGTCAGCAGATGGTGATGCGAGAGTGGTGAAAGACAGTAACGGTAACGTATTAGCCGATGGCGACTGCGTAACCCTGATTAAAGACCTGAAATTAAAAGGCTCTTCAACCGTACTGAAAGTGGGTAGCAAATCCAAACCTATTCGTCTGGTTGACGGCGACCATGAAATCGACTGCAAAATCGATAACACCAGCATTATGCTGAAGGCCTGCTTCGTTAAGAAGGTCTGATAAGCCGCAATAAAAGCCACCGTTTTTTAAAAACCGTGGCTTTATCTTCCCCACGTTAGTAGCACTGTCCCTAAACCAAAAACTGGATATGGCCTTTAACAGTCAGTATGCTGAAATGAAATAATCATTCAGTAAAACCGGCGGTTACCATGCACTCTCCCCTTGTCTATATTGGCAAAATTAAACCCTATTATGACCATTCACCCAGCGCCATCGATAAACGCGCGGTTGATGGTGAGCTGATACTCACACCGCTAGGTTTTGAAGGCGATCAACAGGCAGATACCCGCCATCACGGTGGAGCCGATCGCGCTTTATGCCACTATCCGCGGGAACATTACGACTACTGGAAGCATCGGTTCCCTGAACAGGCCGAACAGTTTATGGCACCGCTGTTTGGAGAAAACCTTTCCACTCAAAATCTGACTGAAGAAACGGTTTTTATTGGTGATATTTTCCGCTGGGGGCAAACGCTGATTCAGGTCACGCAGCCCCGTTCCCCCTGCTACAAGCTGAATTATCACTGTAAAATTAATGGGTTCGCCCGCATCATGCAGGACAGTGGCCGCTGTGGCTGGCTCTATCGTGTGGTTTCAGCTGGCAGGGTTAATCCTGGTCAACCGCTGGAACTGGTAAGCCGTAACAGTGATGTTTCCGTCGCCGAGGCTATCTCTATTGCTTTTAACTCTCCGTTTGATGAAGAGCAGTATCGTCGCTTGCTATCCGCCAGCGCTCTGTCTGCCAGTTGGAGCAAGAATATGCAAATGAGAATTCTGACTAAACGAATTGAGGATATGGAACGTCGACTGGTGGGTATTTCTGCTGATTAATGATCGCTTAAACCGTGTCAGGTTAGAGAGCATAGCCATACGGGTAACATCAAATGACCCGTATGGCTAAGTAGAAGTGGTCTTTCGGCTGCTCTCAATAAAAATACTGGCTCTTTGCTGCTATGGCCAAAATATTTTTAAATGCCGATTTATTAAATGGGTTGGCAGCCAAAGCAGCCTCTTACCTTAAAACTTCCCTCTGGCATACCCCATCACTTCCTTCAACCCCATCTCACGCCCCAGCGCAGTCATTGAGTGAACCACTTCCAGGCCTTTTACCTTTTTCTTTAATGCGCCCATATCAGCTTGCTCAGCCTTGGTAATAGGACGACTAAACGGCATCTTTTGAATCTTTTGCGCCTTGGCACTCAGAACCTGGCTTTTCTCTTGTCTGAGTCTTTCAATTTCAGCCTGTAGCGTTACTTTTTCCGCATCAATCTCGCTGAGATCGGTATCCAACCCTTTGGTTATAATCTCTTTTTCTTTACGATTCAGCGCATCGAGACGGTCGCTCAACCGCTTAATTTCTGCCGCCTGTTGTTTCATAACTCGACCTTAAATTCTGGCTTCAAATAGTGAGGTATCCCGCTATACGGGATGGTCTGACAGGGAGTATAAACGTAACCTAATCTCAGTACTAATCCTGAGTGTAGAATCATAACTTATCCGAAGAGCGAACAAAAAAAACGAGTCACTATAATAAGTAACCCGTTCTGTCTTTTTCGCTGAAGATTCAGCAAATATTACATGATTTGTGCGATTTTACGTGCAATATCCATCAGCGCTTGCTGATTCTTTTGTAAAGACGCATTCATTTCATTGAATTTATCCAGTCCAGCCTGTTCAGTAAATTGAACAACCGGGCCATTATATTCAATTTTATTGCCCTGAGCTTTCAGGAAATCAGAAATGGTCAGAATGTCGCTAAAAGTAGAATCCAGCAGCGTTAAAGTTTGTCTGCTTAAGTCACCTTGCTGGGTAACAACTTTGGCATAAGCCTTGTCATAAACCACTTTTAAATCTTCCGGCAGCTTCATCGTTGCATAGCTGTCTGCGGTTTGCTTAACGATACCGTCCAGTTTAGCCTGAACTGCTTTAGTTTCGGCCTGAGCTTTTTCAACTTTCTCGCGATTCTCAACCATCGCTTTCATGCTATTCAACGTTCTTAACTCGGTCATTGAAGACTGCATAGCGCCTGAGAATGCACCGTCCAGTTGGCTGGTAAAGTTGGTTAACAGCGCATAATCTTTGGCGTAATTACCAAAAGCTTTCTCCTGGTCTTTACTTAATTCCGGTAAACGAATTTTAGTGCCATCAATCACTTGCGTCTGTAGAAACTCACTGAACGCTTTACGCTGCTCTGGCTCGTTATCACCACAACCCGCTAATTGAAATACCAGACCCAAAGCAAACAGAGGAGCTAAAAAGCGAACCCATGTTTTTTGTTTAACTAAAGACATACATGCTCCTGAAATTTATTCACTAATAATCCATTAATTACTCTGCGGAAAGCGAATCCTTCGTTCACACATCGATATACCGCAGAAACCCGGATACGTTAGCATTCGGTGTTAATGGAATAAAGCGATTAAACTAAAATGCTGAATATAATTGTATAGTTAATTGAAAATTATAAGATTATTTAACAACGCAATAAGCATGGTTTAGAACATGGAACAATAACTAAAACCAAAAGCGGGGGGAGGTTTATTCATTTTCTACTTAAAGTGTGTTTAACAATATATCTTGCTGGAATATTGCTTGTCACAACACTCAGTATAATAAAAACGATTAATGCTTTATTAAAAATAAAACAGCCTCACCCACTTTTTTGATGAGGCTGTTATCACTCAACTCACGGATTAATTACTTCTGACCCAGTAAGTATTTAACAACCTGACCGAACTCCTGGATGAAGCCTTCAACACTTTTAGCCTCTAAACCATCATTCTTAACCAGATATTTTCCGTTAACGATAACTGAAGGTACGCTTCTTAAATCAACGTCCTCTGCCAGTTTACGCTGTTGAGCAGTCAGAGATTTAACAATGAAGCTGTTCCATGCGCTGTCAAACTCTTCACCACTTACGCCAGCCTCAATAAACGCCTGACGAATACCATCCAGATTACGGATAGTTTGAGTTTTTTGGATGCCGTTAAAAATCAGCGGAGCAACTTTATCCTGAACGCCTAAAGTAATGGCGACGGCCCATGCCTGAGTCAGTTGAGAACCTAACTCTCCACCCATAAAGTCAACGTGGTATTTAACAATTTTGCCGCCTTCTGGCAGTTGCTTCTTAAACTCGTCACTCATGTGATAGACGTTTTCGAAGTCATAGCAGTGTGGGCAGAAAAAAGAGAAAAACTCTAATACCTGTGGCTCTTCTGTTGCACTTCTGTTCAGGGTTTCAAACTGCTTACCATTTTGGAAATTGGAGGCTACCACGGCTGAGCTGCTACCGGTAGGCTTAGAGTCTGCATTTGCCGGGGTAGAAGAATTTGACCAAATAAAAAAAGCACCGACAGCAACAACGGCACACACCAGCACCAACCACATCTTTTTCATAACAATACTCCGTAAAACAATAATCAGTACATTGGCATCAGTTGCAACGGTGGAAGTTGTAGCAACTTAGCCTGTTCAGTAAATAGAGATGGCTGCGCCTGCCAAAAATCATTATCTGCAATCCAGGGAAAGCTTTTTGGAAACGCGGGATCCTCCCAACGGCGAACCACCCAAGCAAGGTAATAAACCATCCGCATACAGCGTAATGGCTCGATCAGTGCCAGCTCCCTCTGATCGAAATCAGCAAACTCACTGTAGGACTCCACAAACAAATCCAGCTGCATCAGCTGTTCTGAACGCTCGCCCTGTAACAGCATCCAAATATCCTGCACCACCGGCCCGTTACGGGCATCGTCCAAATCAACAAACATTGGACCATCGCGCCACAGAATATTGCCAGGATGACAATCACCATGCAGACGGGATAACGCCCAATCCGTATGCCAGTGCTGTTCAACGGCCCGGATTAACTCATCCAATACCGGCAATAGTAGCGGTTTAACGCTGGCAGGCACCAGAGAACTCTCCTCCAGTACCCGACGAGGTTGGTAAAGATACTCATCCAACCCCATAGTTGGTCGAACAACAAAAGGCTGTTGTCTGCCAACCTGATGAATTCGTCCCAGAAAACGAGCAACCCATTCCAGGTGGTCAAGGTTGTCTACTTCGTACTGGCGTCCCCCCATACTGGGGAAAACAGCAAACATGTATCCCTGATGGTAATGTAACGTCTGCTTGTTTATCACCAGCGGAGCGACAACCGGGATCTCTGCTTCAGACAACGTTAAAGAGAAATCGTGCTCTTCCTGTATCTGTTCCGGTAACCAACGCTCCGGGCGATAAAATTTCGCCACATAACGTTTACGGTCTTCATCCATAAACTGATAGACGCGATTCTCATAGCTGTTCAGTGCAGTGAGCCCGGAATCCACACGCAACCCGACACTTTCCAGTGCATCCAGTATCATGTCGGGCATTAAGGTATGGAAAGCAAATGCTGCTGAATTCATAAGAAATTTATATCACCACAGGGTTATTCGGACTGCCAGTTGGTTATCATACACAGGGTTTAATCTTTTAAAATACCACGTGCGCGTAATAAGGCAGTTTTAAAGTCTTCTTCATAATCTTTCTTTAAACCGGGAATCACTTCAGTACGAGCGCTGTCACGCATTTTAAGATGGTAAATCAGCACATCATCAGTTAATTCACTCAGCGGGCCGGTAAAACCGGCCTCTGTAGCCAATTTTTGCAGAAACTGAACCAGATTCAGATCCGGGTCTTTCTGCCAGGATGGATGGATAAGTTCAATCAGTTCATTGACGCGATGGCATTTCATAACGCCTCTCCCTTTTATTCAAAAGAGTCACACGGTATCAGGGTTAATCAAATTTTAACAGCTTGTTATTTCATCATGCGAGCCATATTAATCGCTTCGATTAACTTAGCCCGATTAATTTGTGGATTGTTGCTGTCCAGCAGCTGCTGCCAGATATCAATCGCTTGCTGATATTGTGCGTTCAAGAAATGATCTGATGCCAGAAGCATCAAGGCCGTCACCTGATTAGGTTCCTGAGCCAGCGCCTGATTAATTAAGGTCTGTGCCTGAGGCGTCATGCGCTGACCAGCCTGATAATAGAGGGTGGTGGCTTTCGCCGTGAGGACTTCCGCATCGTTACCGCGCAGTTGCGTTACCCTGTCGAAGGCTATCAGTGCGTTTTCGAATTCGTTACTGTTGAGATAACGTTGGCCTAGCAGGAACCAGGCTTCCGGATCGCCAGGTGACTGACGGATACGCTGCTGAAGTTCTGCTACTACCTTATCCTGAATTTGGCTGATATCCATACCGGAGAAAGGATCGGTATGATTTTCACGACTGTATTGTGCAGATTCCTGATATTGGCCAACGTATCCATAGCCCACAACGGTAATCAGGACTGCGACCACCATCATCACGACAGGAATGATTTTCGAAGTTCGATGGGATATAGCCGGCGTCGTTTTTTCCGCGGCGGCCATATTTTGTAACAGGCTCAGAGAGAGCTCTTGTTGATACTCGTTTGACAGACCATCGGCTTTTTCCTGCCCGGAAAACAGCTTTTCAGCCAACGCCACTTGCTGTTGATAAAGGGCCACATTGGTGTCATTGCGTAAATCCCGACCGCGGGTAGTTACCGTATTCGGGCGAATCACCGGTAACCAGATAATCAGCAGAATCAGGCAAAACATCAGCCCAGCACCACACCAAAAAATCATCATGACTTCTTCTCCAGCCATTTATCCAACTGGCGCTTTTGTTCTTCGGTTAATGCCGGAGGGGGCAACTGGCGGCGTTTCTTCACATAGCGCCAGATAATCAACAAGCCAAACAACAGCAGTACCAACGGACTGCACCACAACAGCGCGGTCTGGCTATTAAAGCGAGGTTTATATAATACGAAGTCGCCAAAACGCTGGGTCATAAAGCTAACAATTTGCTCATCCGATTTACCCTCATCTACCATACGGTAAACTTCCAAGCGCAAATCGTGGGCAATAGGAGAGGTAGACTCCACCAGATTCTGATTCTGACACTGCGGGCAACGTAACTGCTTTGCCAGACTAATAGCTCGCTGCTGATTCTCCGGGTTTTTAAACTGCCAGGTATCAACAATTTCGGCGCGCAGCGGCAATGCCACTAACATCAACAATATCAGGCGACAAATCAGACGCATCATGAAGAACCTCCCGATGCCATACTTTGCAGCACTTCAATTTTAGGCTGGAACTCTTTTTGCCAGACGTCCTGATTTAACTCACCAGAATAGCGGTAGCGAATAACCCCCTGACTGTCGATCAAATAGGTTTCCGGGGTGCCATATACGCCTAACTCCAGCGCCAGCTTTCCGTTTGGATCGTAAACTGAACGAAGATACGGATTCCCCAGTTTATTAAGAACATCCAGCGCCGCCGGACGATTATCACGATAATTCAAGCCGTAGAGCTTAAAGTCAGGGCGCTCGCGCAGGGTTTTTAAGAATGGAAACTCCAGTTTGCAAGACGGACACCAACTGGCCCATACGTTTAATACCGTAATATGTCCGATAAAATCTTGCTGACTAAAGGTTTTATTGCGCAGCAGCAAATCTTCCGCCACAAACTCGGGCATTGGCTTATCCTGCTGAGTTAATCCTAGCTGATGGGGATCTTGCTTTAAGCCAAAGTAGAGGGCGATGCCCATCAAGAGCACCAGAAACAGGGGCAAAAATAATTTTAACCGATTCATGATGTCACCTCATTCTGATGACAATTTACCGCGTTATCTTTCTTCCTGCTGCGCTTACTCCACAGGCTACATCCGCCGCCCAGCACCATTAATAACCCACCGCCCCATACCCAACGAATAAACGGCTTATGATGGAAACGCAGGGCATAGTTCTGTTTATCAACCTTCTCGCCCATCACCACATACAGATCCGCAAGCAGGTTCCAGGAAATCCCCGGTTCGCTCATCAGCATGGTTCGAACCGTATAGTGACGGCGTTCTGGCATCAATAACGTGACCTCTTTGCCCTCACGCGTAACGCGAATAACCGCCTGCTCCGCCGTATAGTTAGGGCCAATCAACAATCTGGTTTCATCATAATGGAACTGATAACCACTCAGCGTACTTTCGCTTCCCGGCCCCATTTTTACGCCGGTCTCTGTTGAGTAGTAGCTGGATAACGTAATACCTATCGCGGTAACAGCCACGCCACAGTGGGCTAACAGCACGCCCAAACGTCGTAATGACAGATGCCTGACAAAGGTAAGATTGCTGACAATAACCCATACCGATAGCACCAAAGCAACCGCTACCATCGGATAGAAACGATTGAACATCAGGGAAGCAACGCTGCCGGTAATCAGCGCTAATAACGCTAAAGCAGCAAGCCATTTTATCTGGCCTGATGCCATACTTTTCCAGCGGCTCAGAGGAGACAGCCCCATTACCATAAGTATTAACAATACTGGCGGCACAAAGGTGCTGTTAAAGTAAGGTGCACCAACCGAGATAGAACCTAATCCCAGCGCGGTAAACAGCATCGGGTAGAAAGTGCCAATCAATACAATCAAGGTGGCAACGCTCAGCAGTACATTCGCCATTAACAATAATGCTTCGCGAGAAAGCAGGCTAAAACGAGCGGCGGCCGAGTGGGTATTGGCTTTGAGAGCAAACAACGTTAATGCCCCTACAATCGCCACTCCCAGCAGTAATAGCAACATAATGCCGCGATCGGGATCGACAGCAAAAGCATGAACCGAAGTTAATACGCCGGAACGAACAATAAAGGTACCCAGCAGGCTCAGGGCAAAGGTAAAAATCGACAGCAACAAACTCCAATAACTGAAAGTGCCGCGTTGCTCTGTCACAATCAGGGCATGCAGTAACGCCGTTCCTAACAGCCAGGGCATTAAAGAGGCGTTTTCAACCGGATCCCAAAACCACCATCCGCCCCAACCCAGTTCATAATAGGCCCACCATGAGCCTAAAATAATACCCGCGGTTAAACAGATCCATGCCGCCAGCGCCCATGGACGGCTCCAGTAAGCAACAGCGGCATCCATACGTCCACTTAACAACGCCGCAATGGCAAATGCGAAATTGACCGCAAATCCTACGTAACCGAGATACAACAACGGAGGATGAAAAATCAGACCGATATCCTGCAACATCGGGTTGAGATCCCGCCCTTCCATCGGCGCAGGAAATACCCGCTCGAAAGGGTTGGAATACAACAGAATAAACAGACAGAACCCCACCATAATCAAGCCAAGAATCGCCAGCACGGTACTATTGATCTGCATATCCATCCGGCGACGCAGTGCAGCAACCAGTGCAGTCCATATTGAGAGAGAAAACAGCCAAAACAACATGGAGCCTTCATGTCCACCCCACACGGCCGCCACTTTAAAAAACAGCGGTAGTTGGGAGTTAGAGTGCTGGGCAACATACATTACGGAGAAGTCATCGGTTGCGAAGCTATAACCGAGTAACGATATAGACAGGGTAATCAGCAGGCAAACCCCATAGCTCAGGGGGGCTGCATAACCAATGAGTAATGTCCGCCGGCAATATATACCTGCCAGCGGAACAATACTCAGTAATATCGCAAGTGCCAAAGCACCTGACAGGGATAGCAGCCCCAAATCAGGGATCATGCTATATCCTTTTTATCAAACATTCAGGCTACCGTCATTTGACCGGCATACAGGATAAAGAAACGTAAGAGCAGTATGCCGGAGAGTCCCATACATGCGACCGCTATTATATAACTTTTACTGTGCTGAACGCGCTTGCTACACACCATACTCATGATCAGCGGCAATAAAATTCCCAATCCGATCACGCCAAACCAGAAAACGTTCGACCAGAACCCACCACCGATCGCCGCAACCGCCGCCGCTTCTCTCTGACCGCCGCCAAAGAACAGGCCAACAAACAGTGCCAACAGCAGGAACAATTCAAACAGTACAACCGGTTTTTCAATCTGATGAACGAAATGAACTGACGGGCTATCTACCGGCTGTTTAAACCAGGTAATACCAAACAACACTGCCGCCGCTGCCCCGGATGAAATACCGGAGAACAGAAACAACACCGGAAGTACCGGGTTATTTAGCATTGGATAGGTTTTCAGTGCCGACAGCAGGAAACCGGTATAAGCCCCCAGCGCCACCGCCAGAAAAATCATTAATGGCTCCAGCACCCGTTCGAAACGGGCCAGTGCCGAGATAATGCCGTTAATCCAGCGAAGTCCTTTAAAGCGTTGCTCCAGAAAGTTAGCAATCTCCTGACGAAACAGTACTGCCAGCCAGACGATCAGAACTAACATATACACCTGGAACAGCATAACCCCCATCGACATGACCGATGTTGGACTATAGAAAATCATCAGGTACCAGAAAGTCCACGGGCGTGTCAGGTGGAAAATCAGAATCACCAGACCAACAATCACCGTCAGCGGGGCAATAATTGCCGTCGCTTTAATGATACCATCGCGGCTTGCGCCATCCGCTAACACCCGGCGTTTAAGAAACACAGCAATAGTCGCCATGCCCGCAGAAACGCCGATCAGGAACAGATAAATGGCAATTGGCCAGTCCCAAACCAGGGATTCAAAATGGAAAGCGCTGCTCATCCTTTAATCTCCCCATGTTTGCTTGGAATACGATACATTTTCGGCTCGGTGCCTAAATGTACCTTCGCACGGTAAGTGGTCTTATTCTCTATCAGTTTCACAATTTCGCTATTTGGATCGTCCAGATTACCAAAGGTTAATGCCTTGGTAGGACAGGATTCCACACAGGCTGGTAGCTTGCCCTGAGCCAAATTGGTGTCGCGACAGAAATTACATTTGTCTGCGGTTTTTCTGACCGGATGAATAAAGCGTACGCGATACGGGCAGGCAGCAATACAGTACTGGCAGCCAACGCAGCGTTCCGGATTAACCTCAACAATACCCGTGGCAGCATCTTTATAAGAAGCCCCTGTCGGACAGACATCCACACAAGGCGGGTTATCACAATGCTGACAAGAGTGACGATAAAACTGATATTTTGCCTCAGGAAACTCTCCTGTCGGGCCAGAGCGGATAATATTTAGCCGCGATACCCCTTCAGGAACTTTATTCACCTCCCGGCAAGCATCCATACACGCGGTGCAGCCAATACAACGAGTTTCGTCATACACCATGCCATAACGAATCCCGTTAATTGACATGGTCTGCGCCAGCGTACGGTTAACCGGGCCGGTCATAAAGATTACTGCTCCCATACCGGCAATAAAATGACGGCGTGAGCAACTCATGGTGTTTCCTTCTCTTTTTGGTATTGCTGCTGTTGTTTACTGTGGCAGTCAACACATAGCTTGATCTGACCTTTTTGATCCAAACCTTGTACCGGATCTTTTGTCGGATGCAACTGGTGGCAGCTGGCACACGAAGTTTTCAGAATATGAACATCATGCGCCCATAGCGCCGTGCGCAATTTCTCCGGCTGGTGACAGGTCATACACACCTGATTTTGCTTATCAACCGGGAAGACGTCTTCGTTAAAACGCATCGCATCCGCAACGCCATTACGGTGTTCCGGAGTGATTTTGCCGTGACAGTTGGTACAAGTCACTGGCAGTTGGTTATTTGGATTAATCGCTTTTGAGTGCGCGCCGTGCATGCCATCTTTAGTGTCTTTATGACACTGAGTACAGGCATAGTCACGATTGCGTTGTAACTCTACTTTATATTCGGACGACGCTTCTGTTTTCTGCTCCGGTACCGGTTCTGCGGATGACGACATGGCCGTCAGCGCAAACATTGATACCAGCATTAACAGTCCGCCCTTAAATAATGAACGTAAACTGCCCATGATAATTCCACCTTATTTGGGCCCCGGAATACCGGGGCCGATAACTTTATTTGCTTAACAAGCGCTCTTCTTTCTTGGCGTTTGCGTCCCATTCCGCTACGCGGGTTTTCAGGAACTCTTGCTTGTCGCTCTCAAGTTTTTGCATATCCATGCCTAATGCTTTTTGCGCATTAGCTTTAGTGGAAAGATCAGGTAATGCGATTTCGTGAGTAATACCTTTAGTTGCTAACAACCGGGCCAGTTTGGTACGGGCATCAGCCGCTTTATCTAACGCAGTACCCAGAATTTTCAGACCAACTTCAGGCGCGTGCATATGAATACCATGCGAGGCAATCGCATAGTCCCAACGCCATTGTGCATGACGGATATCCATCAGGATTGGTTTCATCTCTTCTTCTGTTGCACCGGCATCCCATGCCGCTTTCGCTTCGAAGTGAGCATGAACTAACTGAGCTTCTGTTTTCTTCTTCAGCTCTCTGACCGCCTCTTTTCTGGTAGCTACGATATCCTGTAATTGCTCTTTAGTTTGGGTATGGCAGCTGGCACAGGTGTCATTGAATCGCTCGAAAGGATTACCAATTTTATGGTCGGTATACAGTTTGCCTTCCGCGTTTTGTACCTTCGGCATATGACAGTCAATACAGGTCACATTATTTTTACCGTGGATACCCTGGCTCCAGGTTTCATATTCTGGATGCTGAGCCTTCAGCATTGGCGTTTTAGATAATTGATGAGTCCAGTCAGAGAAAGCAATGTTGTCGTAGTACTCTTCCATTTTCTCTACGGTCATCCCTTTATCCCAAGGGAATTTAACCGCTTTGTTTTTACCATCGAAGTGATATTCAACGTGGCAGTTGCTACAAACCATTGATTGCTGATCCAGATGGCTGGCTTTATCAAATGGTTTACCAATAACTTCTAATGCACGAGCGGTATAAGGACGAGACATATAAAGCGCTGGCTTACCTTCAGAAAAATCTTTAGATGCCGTGTCGTGACAGTCTGCACAGCCAATTGGGTTAACAATCTGTGCGCCACCTCTTGACCACATGCCTTCAAAGTATTTGTCTTCGCCACCTTCATCGATCAGACGAGCCACATCCGGGCTTTTACAGCTCCAGCATGCCATCGGTAACGGACCATCGGTATCTTTCATTGGTGCTGCGGTACGCAGTGTTTCACGCACATCAGTAATGGCATAGAAGTGACCACGTGCTTTTTTATAATCTTTTGCAAATGGATAACCGGCCCAAAGAATAACCATATCAGGATATTCATCCAGACCGCCGCCTAACTTATTTGACTCGCTGGTTGCGCGCCATGAATCGTATTGATCCGCATGATCTTTTGCAAAGACCTCATTACGAGCCTCTACGTTCGATTTATTAGCTAATGCTGTATTGCCCACCAGAAGTGATGCAAACAATATCAGTAAGCTAGCTGATAATTTTGCCTTAATCTTGCCCACGGTAAGTACTCCCATTTATTATAAGTTCGGCGTTCGTTGAGCCGATTACTAAGATATAGATATCTTTTTATGTGCTGCTTCCAGTGCACTAAACTACTACTCAAGTAGTATTTTATTATCCCCCTAAATATAACTATTCAGAGAGCAAATAAATATTTGTCTTAATATTGATTGTTTTAGATCAATGAATAACCCAGGTAAAAATCATTTTCTTGATAGGGTTCAAATATTATTTTCAACAACGATTTGAATATAATCATAAATAGTTATACGACGGATTAACTATTTATAGGTATATATTTATCCTGCAATTAAATAAACATACCTAATAAGAGTTATATGGTTTTTAAAATAGAGAAATACAAAAAAGAATATATATAACGTAATTCAAATTAATATTTAAATGAAAATTATTATCAATAAAGAGAATAAACAGGACTATTTATCAACGAACGCGTTAAAATAGCTCACCTTGTTGAGTGGCTAAAGGGAAAGTGCAATGTCGATACCTTCAATTACCGGCGCTATTCTGGCCGGTGGACGAGCAACCAGAATGGGTGGTACAGACAAAGGTCTGGTCACCATTAATGGTACGCCATTATACCTGCATGTTCTCACTCGCCTGAAGCCTCAGGTTGGAAACATTATTATCAGCGCTAATCGCAATACAGATGAGTATAAAAAAAGTGGCTATCAGGTATTTCAGGATTCCATTGAAGGCTTCAAGGGCCCTCTGGCTGGCATATTAACCATACTGGAAAATAGCCCGACAGAATGGGTTCTGTTTGCTCCCTGCGATACCCCTCTAATCCCTGATACTCTGGCTGAAAGATTGTGGAATAACCGAAATAATCAGCTCGTTGCTTACGCAGATGACGGGGAGCGGGCACATCCTACCCTGGCATTAATGAATACTCGCCTGATAACACCACTACGCAACTATCTTCAGGGAGGAGATCGTAAGCTTATGATCTTCTTATCCCAACAACAGGCCACTGCGGTTGATTTTAGTGACATGCCTGAGGCATTTAAAAATATTAATACGCTGGATGAATGCCATAACTGGAATAAATAGAACATGACAATAATCACTAAACAACGCATTCCGCTTTTAGGCATAACGGCATACAGCGGCACAGGAAAAACCACGTTACTTAAACAGTTAATACCTGCTTTATCCAACATGGGTATTCGCTGTGCGCTGATTAAACATTCTCACCACAATATGGATATTGATATACCGGGAAAAGACAGCTACGAATTACGTAAAGCCGGTGCATCACAAACTATTGTGGCCTGTGACCAACGCTGGGCTTTAATGACAGAGACACCAGACAGAACCATAAGTCTGGCAGAACTGGCGGATAAATTTGATGCTAACCAGATTGATTTAGTATTAGTCGAAGGCTTTAAACATGAGCCCATTGATAAAATAGCTTTATTTCGCCGCCCTGTGGGTAAACCTCTGGAGGGATTAATCGATAATCATGTTATTGCACTGGCAACAGACGAGGCTATGTCAGTTAATGTTCCACTACTGAATATAAATGACTTTGAGCAAATAGCTAACTTTATTCAGTGTTGGTTAAATGATAAAAATACAATCACTAATTAATAGATAGTATTAGTTATATCAGGAAAAAGTTGTCTATATAGAGAATTTAAGCTTTATTGCTAAAGCGTTTCATCTAATTAAATTAGATGAAACGAGATTATCCTTACTCATTATTAATACTAAATAATAATGCTAAATTATTTATTTTTAACCACTTCGATATTTATTTTGCCTACTAACAGAAATACACGTTCTTTTGTATCAGCCTGAATACATGATGTAAAAGTAGGATCACTCTCTGACTATTTCGCAGTCTGCATAAAGCAAAAACCGCACTCTTTCAGCGGAGGTGTTTTTCCTGATTCAAACCTGACAAATTGGCTGGAGCGGATATTCCGGCCGTAACCGGTATGTGCTGATATCACTTAGGTGCCCGGCCGGTAGAGCCTGTCTCTGACTGTTTCACTATCTGCA
>NZ_JADRCR010000030.1 GCF_016649425.1 Limnobaculum allomyrinae | reverse complement strand
CTAAATTAGGGCGGTTTGAAATGAAGGAGGTATCAGTATGAGCCTCTATCGCAATTCTGACGGCGTGAATGTTCGCTATATCCGCACGTATAAAAAGCACTCAAAAATAATGGTCACGTATCGTCCATTGCATCTGAATTATGATTGCACAATGCCGCGTGATTCATTTTATCAGCAATACACGTTGGTTAAGGACGTGGCGGAGGGACAGCCGCTATGAGTCAGATATTTAGCATTATTCAGGCTTTGTCAGGGCAAAAGAACAGTATTGTCATACCCGCACCATATTTGGATTATTTCTCAGGAGATCAGCAGGCACATGCGCTAGGGGCAATATTAAACCAATTGGTCTTTTGGTCGGGTAAATCAGAGTTAAGTGGTGGGTGGTTTTATAAAGAACATAGGGAACTTGCTGAAGAAATCAGGGGCGTTAGCGAAGATCAAGCCCAACGACTGGTTAATAAGCTGTGTAAACGCTGGTTACCTGGAATTATTGAAACAAAAGTTAGTAAGGTAAATGGCACACCAAAAACACACTATCGTATTGATGGTGATGCATTAATTAGCAAGTTATTCCCGTCAACACTGGATTCCGCAGAATCGCGGAATGGGAACCGCGAAGTCGCGGAATCTTTTCCTTATACAGATCAATACATACAGATCAATAAAACATATGTGCCATCTGTCGACGGCACACCAATAAGCAAAACTTATTCTGATGAATTTGAAAAAGCTTGGTCGATATATCCTAAACGAGAAGGTAGCAACCCGAAAAAGGATGCGTATCGCAGCTGGAATGCCCGATTGAAGGAAGGGGTAACCAGTGAAGAAATGCTACAGGGCGTTATTGCATACGCTGAATTCTGCAAGGAAAAAAAGCAGCTTAATACAGCTTATGTCATGCAAGCCAAGCGCTTTTTCGGTTCTGAAAATGAATTTCAGAGTGACTGGAAAGTATCCCCCATATCAGCAAAACAGGTAGTAAACACACAGGAGAGAGATGAGGCTTATCGACGATTTACTACTGGTGTCGGTGAGATAACCAACCCCAGCCAGTTAGAGATTGCGGTTCGCCGTGCAGCCAGCAGAGTGGGAATTAAAGGGCTTAACGCATCATTTGCTATTCATCGGTGGAATAGTCTCTGGTCTGAGTGCAGTGAACGTCTGTCTGGCAATAAGTCAGGGGAGGTTGCTGCATGAAATACGGTTCAGTATGTAGCGGTATCGAAGCCGCCAGCGTAGCGTGGGAGCCTCTTGGATTAGAGCCAGTATGGTTTTCTGAGATAGAGCCTTTCCCGTGTGAAGTTCTGAATTATCACTGGCCTGATGTTGTTAATCTCGGTGATATGACAGCGATAGCTGAAAAAATTAAGTCAGGCGTTGTGCAGGCTCCTGACATTCTTGTTGGTGGCACCCCGTGCCAGGCGTTTAGTGTCGCAGGTCTACGTGGTGGACTGAGTGACAAACGCGGTCAATTAACCCTCTCTTACGTGGAATTAGCAAATGAGATTGACAACAAACGCAGAGCAGCAGGCGAACCGGAAACTATTCTCGTGTGGGAGAACGTTCCGGGCGTCCTCAGTGACAAAACCAATGCATTCGGATGTTTTCTTGCAGGGCTTGCCGGAGAAGATGAGCCATTGCAGCCGTCAGGGAAAAGATGGTCAAACTCTG
>NZ_JADRCR010000003.1:168599-360008 GCF_016649425.1 Limnobaculum allomyrinae | reverse complement strand
CCGCAACACGGGCTGCGTATACTACGCCATCCCGCGTCAGAGTCAAGTGTTAAATCACAGATTTATGCACGATAACGTCTGAACTGAAGCGGCTGTTGCCGTGTCAGTGGAGGCGCATTATAGGGACTCAGAATCATCTGGCAAGTGCTAATTGATAAAATAATTCTGACTGCTGATTGTTTAGCCAAAACTTAACTTTGTTTCACCTCAATCGGTGACTTTTCCATCCAGGCAAACCATTTGCGCTTTTCTGCAGGTTCTTTTACCGAGTAGCGCTTGCTTACCCAGTTAGCCACTAAATCCAACGACAGGCAGAAAATGAAATAAACCAGCGCAATAAACAGAAATACTTCGGTTGGATACACCATACTGCGGTTATTAACCTGAGTTGCCAGAAATGTCAGTTCACCAACGCCGACTATATACGCTAACGAGGTGTCTTTAATCAAAGAGATCCATTGATTAATAAATGAAGGCACCATCATTCTCAAAGCCTGCGGTAATACGATGTACCACAATACCTGCCAACGATTGAACCCCAATGACATTCCGGCCTGCCATTGGCCTGCTCCAATAGCGATAATACCGGCTTTTACGCCATGGGCTAAATAAGCTGATGAGATCAAAGCCAACGCACAAACAACAGAGGTCAGCGCCGGGATATCAATACCAAACAGCATCGGTAGCATAAAGTAAGCCCAGAAGATCAACATAATCACTGGAATAGCACGAAAGAAGCCAAGTACAGCAGCAATAGCTCCACCAACCCAACCGCGAAACATTGCCAACGCCACACCAAGAATAACCCCCAGAATCGCGGATATCACACCAGCAACCAGACTGATAATCAGCGTTAGTGCCGCTCCACCGATAGGCCCATCCGGATAAGCGCCCCATAACAGATAATCCAGATTGTCGTAAATAACCGTGAAATCCATATTATCGACGCTCCTTTGCTAACAGACGATGTTCATACCACATGCCCCAAGCCTCCATCACCGCAATCGCGACTATATAAAGCATGGTAGCAACGCCAAAAGCCTGAAACGCTCTTAGGGTTTCGGTCTCTACCTGACGTGAAGCATAAGAAAGTTCCGCCACCCCAATTGCCATGGCCAGAGACGTACTTTTAACAATATTCATGTACTGACCCAGTAATGGAGGAAACGCAATTTTCAATGCCTGCGGCAGAATCACATAGCGCATTGATTGCCAGCCATTAAGACCAAGAGCCAGTGCTGCATATTTCTGCCCGGCCTTAACACCCCGAATCCCCGAACGAATCTCTTCAGCAATAAATGCCGAAAAGTAGACCGTCAACCCGAACAGAGCGGCGATAAACTCAAAAGAAGGCCAAGCCAATGTGAGCCCAAACAGCGTGATTTCATGAGGTGTATTTAACCAGGGAATGACTCCGGCAGGCAGCAACTTACCGACACCGAAGTACCAAAAGAATAGCTGTACCAGTAGTGGGGTATTGCGAAACAGGGAACAATAGGCAATCACCGGTAAACGCAAAACGGCCTGTTTACTGTCTCTGGCTCCGGCAACCACCATACCCAATGCCGTAGCGGCAATAATCGAGACGGCAGACAGCCCCAACGTCAATAAAAAACCATCCCACAACCATCCCAGATATTCAGGCGCTAATAATAATTTTGTTAATTTTTCATCGAACATAAGCACCAGCTATTTATTACGGTTATCCACTAACCATACTCTATTCCAATTAACGTCGGTATAACCGGCAACCTTTGAATCTCTGTTTAAACAAAAGCTTCATTCTCTAAAAACCAAAACAGGGCACGCCAAAGCATGCCCCGATCTGACTACCCGCAATAAAGTGAGCCTGTTAACTGATTAAGCTTTAGATGGATCAGGCGTTACCGCACCAAACTTAAATTCTCCGCGCGGCATGGAAGATTTGGTTTCAGGGCCAAACCAACGGTTATAGATTTTGGTTGCTTCGCCATCTTTCTCCAGCTCCAGCAGCACTTTGTTAACTTCTTCCGTCAGGCGTGTCTCACCTTTAGTAATACCAACACCCTGATACTCTTTAGTGATACTGAATGGTGTAATTTCAAAGTCTGCTTTTACTGCATCAGGCAAATTCGCCAGCAGACCAACTAATTTGGCATCATCCTGAGTAATGGCCTGAACGTTACCATTACGCAATGCCGTAAAGGCAACCGGGGTATCGTCATAAGAGATAACTTTAGCCGTTGGGTATTTATCACGCAGGGTGATTTCCTGAACGGTACCTTTATCTGCACCAATACGTAACTTAGCAATATCATCAGGCTGTTTTAACACGCCTTTATGAGAAATAAATTTCTGACCCGTGGCAAAATAAGGCACGCTAAAATCAACTTCTTTAGCACGCTGAGGTGTAATGGTGAAGTTAGCTGCGATCAGATCAACTTTCTTAGATGTCAGCAGAGGAATACGGTTGGCCGGGTTAGTCGCTTTCAGCTCAACTTTAACCCCTAATGCTTTACCAATCGCATTCGCGATATCTACGTCATAACCCACAATCTTTTTAGTTTGTGGGTCGACATAACCAAACGGAGGGTTACTGTCGAATACAGCAATATTCACCACACCGGCTTTTTTAATATCATCCAGTTGATCCGCATGGGCTACCGCTGCAGTGCCGGAGAGAGCAGCCAGTATGGTTAATGAAAGTACGCTTTGTTTTAATGTTAATTTCATGGCTGAATCCCGATATATGTAAAGAAAGAATCGTGTTTGTGTCAGCCAGTTAAATGCAAATCAGAGGCAGTGTGAAATAATATAAACGGATTTAATATGTCATTTAGTTATAAGCATTTCCTTTGTAAAAATAGCCGGTTAATGTCCCCTCTATTCTTTTAGGGTTGTCTGATTGGTTTAAAACATCAATAAACCGTCTATTAAAATGTGAATTAAATGTTTATATAAAATTTGAACCAATCTGATTTATACGATAAAAACATCACGATACCGATTCATTAAAAACTGACAGAAAAACAATTAATAACATAAAATTCAAATAATTAATAAAAAATAAAACGATATAAAACCAAAGAAACACTGACTATAAATCATGCCTAATCATCAGATAACCACCTGATTACAAAAACAAAAAACAACAACATTTCATTAACATAACACGCATCACAAAATTAGGACTTGTTGAAGTTAATTTTTTAAATGATAATTATTATCAATTTGCTATTAATTATCATTACCAAGTGGCTTTCATGAAAACTCTATCTTCCCAGGAACGCCCGGAAATAAAACAACCGGCGGATCCCGCCTCCCCATTACCTCTGGTAAGCAGCCAACAGCTGTTAGGGGAATCAGGTATTTTGCTGATTCAACATCAAGGCCAACAATACCAGTTGCGCATTACCAAAACCGGAAAACTCATTTTAACCAAATAATCTTTAATACATAAAAACAGCCAGCCACCCAGACCATCCAGTTAAGTCCAGGCAGCCAGCAACTTTCATTTAAAACATTCATGGAGAGTTGCAGTTATGCTTCGTCTGTCATCTTTAACGATTGCCGTTACCTGTGCGTTGCCGCTATTGGCCAATGCGGAAACCCCGGCAAAAACTACCAATGAAGTCATGACCGTTACCGCAACGGGCAACGACCGCAATGCGTTTGAAGCCCCAATGATGGTAACCGTGGTTGATGCTAACGCCCCGGAAAATCTGGCGGCAAACAGCGCCGCCGATCTGGTGCGTTCAATTCCCGGCATTACCATCACGGGTACATCTCGTAGTAACGGACAAGATATCAACATGCGTGGATACGATAAACGCGGCGTGTTAACACTGGTGGACGGCATTCGTCAGGGTACCGATACCGGGCACCTGAACGGTATTTTTCTTGATCCTGCACTGATTAAACGTGTTGAAGTGGTGCGTGGCCCTGGCGCTCAACTTTATGGCAGCGGTGCATTAGGCGGTGTTATCTCTTTTGAAACCGTTGATGCAAAAGATTTACTACGCAGTGGCGAGGCCGGTGGCGTTCGACTGTTTACTTCTGGCGCTACGCTGGATCACAGCCAGGCCATGGGTCTGACAACATTTGGCAGAACTGACTCTCTTGATGGCGTGTTTTCCGCCAACTTCCGTGATAAAGGCAACCTGCGTTTAAGTAACGGCGAAACAGCACCAAACGATGAACAAATCGGCTCCTTTCTGGCTAAAGGGAAATGGGCTATCACCGATGCTCAATCCCTGATGGCTAATCTGCGTTACTACAATAACGACGCTAAAGAGCCGAAGAATCCACAAAATCTGAGTGCCGGCAGCACCACTACTGATGTGATGACTAACCGCACCACAGAAAATAAAGATGCTCAACTGGTATATAACCTGAATCCTGCAGATATGGACTGGTTAAACGCCACTACTCGCGTTTACTACTCTGAAACCAATATTGATTCCTCTCCTACCGGCCAGAAAGCTGAAAACCGTAAGCAGAAAACCGAAGGTATCAAGCTGGATAACCGTTCACGTCTGTTCCAGGAAAGTTTTATGCCGAGCCAGCTGACTTACGGGGCTGAAACGTATAAACAAAAACAGACCCCAAGTGGCGCGACTACCAGCTTCCCCGATGCCGAGATTCGTTTTGCTTCTGGCTGGTTACAGGATGAAATTACCCTGCGCGACCTGCCTGTTTCTCTGATTGGTGCTATCCGCTATGACAACTACAAAGCTGAAAGCAGTGGTTATAGCGATATTGATGCCGATCAGTGGTCACCTAAAATTGCTTTGTCCATCTTCCCTACCGAATGGTTAAGCCTGTTTGCTTCTTATGCGGAAGCCTTCCGTGCACCAACCATGGGCGAAATGTATAACGACTCCCTGCACTTCAGCATGGGCCCAACCATGAATAACTACTGGAAACCTAACCCGAATCTGAAACCAGAAACCAATGCCACTCAGGAAGTTGGCTTTGGGCTGAGATTTGACAACGTTCTGCTTGCTGATGATGACCTGAAATTTAAAGCCAGCTACTTCGGCACTAAGGCTGATGATTACATCTCAACCGCCGTCAATATGCAGATGGGATATCGGCCGGGAGTTGGCGTGATTTGTTCTCCGTGTGAAACCACATCGGTCAATATTCCTAATGCCAAAATATGGGGCTGGGATGTGATGATGGATTATCAGAGCCGCTATTTTGATTTAAGCGTGGCTTATAACCGTACCAGCGGTAAAAACGAAGACACCGGCGAATGGTTATCAACCGTCAACCCGGATACAGTTTCTACCCGCCTGAACGTTCCTGTTGGTCATACTAATGCTTCTGTTGGCTGGATGGGTGTATTTGCTAATCGTATTAATGATACGCCAACACCACAGCGCGGTTATGCCACTCACGATTTTTATCTTAGCTACAAACCGGAAATCCTTTCCGACAAATTGACCACCAGCGTGGTTATCGCTAATGCCTTCGATAAAGAGTACTACGCGCCTAATGGTGCCCTTCAAGATGGCCGCAATGTGAAGTTATTCGCAAGCTATCAGTTCTAACCACTCCCCCTGTTTACAGGGGGAATATCATTATTCAGGAATAAAAAATGACCACTTCTTTATATCAGAGCTACTTACAGGCAAAACAGCAACACCCAGAAAAGTACGCCAGAGATCTGGCACAGCTGCTCAACATTAGTGAAGCGGAGCTAACTCATTCCCGTGTCGGCCATGATGCCGTTCGCCTGAAAAGTGATATCAAGGCCTTACTGGCCGCACTGGAAAATGTTGGTGAAACGAAATCAATCACCCGTAATCAACATGCCGTACATGAGCAAATCGGCAAATATACCAATCAGCATTTAGGCGATCACGCCGGGTTGATTCTGAATCCTTATGCGCTGGACTTACGTCTGTTTCTTGAGCACTGGCTATTTGTCTTTGCTTTAAAGGAAGAGAGTAAACGCGGCACTCGCCACAGCATCCAGTTCTTTGATGAGTATGGCGATGCGTTGCATAAAGTCTATACCACGGAAAATACCGATATGGATGCCTGGCAAAAGGTGATTGATACTTTTGCTCAGCAAGATAATCCAGCACTGAAACTGGATGCCGTACAAGAATCATCTGCCAGGCAGGCAGTTATCGATAACCAAACTATCGACAGTGAATGGCGTGCAATGACAGATGTTCACCAGTTTTTCAAACTGCTGAATAAACATGGCATCACTCGTCAACAGGCTTTTAATGCGGTTAAAGACGATCTGGCACAACGAGTAGATAACCAGTCCCTGCGACAAATTCTGCAAATGGCGAAAAACGAAGCCAACGACATTATGGTATTCGTCGGTAACCGGGGTTGTGTGCAGATTTTCACCGGAAAAATTGATCGCGTAGCCCCGATTGATGGTTGGATTAATATCTTCAATAAGGCGTTTGTACTGCACCTGATTGAAAACGATATTGTTGAAAGCTGGGTAACCCGTAAACCAACCAAAGATGGTTTTGTTACCAGCCTGGAACTGTTTGCCGCTGACGGTACGCAAATTGCTCAACTTTATGGTCAACGCACCGAAGGGCAACCGGAACAGCAAATCTGGCGGACTCAAATAGACACCTTGTTACAACAGACGGTATCTGCATGAAAGGGCTAATCAACCGAGGGCTGATAGCCCTCCTTTCTGTGCTATCACTCAATGCGCTGGCCAGTGAACGAATTGTCAGCATTGGCGGTGATGTAACAGAAATCGTGTATGCGTTAGAGGCGCAGTCACAGCTGGTAGGGCGTGACTCAACCAGTACCTATCCGGAAGCGGCAAAGGCGCTGCCCGATATTGGCTATATGCGCCAGTTAAACGCTGAAGGTATTCTTTCACTTAAACCCTCATTGGTACTTGCCAGCGACCAGTCGTTACCGGCACTGGCGTTGGAGCAGGTTAGCCAGAGTGGAGTAAAGGTTGTCAGCATTCCTGGTAAACCATCGCTGGAAACCGTAACGGATAAAATCCACGCAGTCGCTCAGGCACTGGGTAAAGAGAAACAGGGAGAAAAACTGATTGCAGATTACCGGAATCAGTTAGCAGCCCTGCCGAAGAATCCATTGCCATCTAAAGTGTTATTTGTCATGAACTATACCGGTTCAACACCAATGGCTGCAGGGCAAAACACTGCCGCTGATGCCATTATTACCATTGCCGGTGGTACTAATGCCATGCAGGGATTTAACAAATATCGTCCACTTTCTCAGGAAGGTATCATCGCAGCAGCACCGGACATTCTGTTAATCACCTCGGCGGGATACACAACATTTGGCGGTGAAGATAATATCTGGCAATTGGCCGGTATCAGCCAAACCCCTGCCGGAAAGAATAAACGTTTACTGGTGGTAGACGATCTTTCCCTGCTTGGTTTTAGTCTGAAAACGCCGGAAGTGATTGCTGAACTGCATAAAGCAATGGAACACGCCGGATGAATAGCCGCATTTCACCACGCTACTGGCTGGTGGCAATGTTGATGGCTTTGGTCATCCTGACGCTGTTCGCCGCTAATCTGGGGCCGGTCAAACTTTCGTTTTATACCCTGCTTACCCGATCGGGAGAAGAGGGGAGCTGGCACATCTGGTTGAATATTCGTCTTCCCAGAGTGTTGCTGGCAACCCTTATCGGCGCCGCTTTAGCGGTATCTGGCGCGATCATGCAGGGACTATTTCGTAACCCACTGGCCGATCCCGGATTATTGGGCATTAGTACCGGTGCTGCCCTGTGCGTGGCGCTGGCGATTTTACTCCCTCTTCCACTAAGCGGCGTTTTGAAACTGTATGGGCATACACTGGCCGCCTTTGGTGGCAGCATTGCCGTTTGCTGTCTGCTTTATGCCTTGAGTAAAACCGGTCATGGAAATCTCACTCGCTTATTGCTGACGGGTATTGCACTTAACGCGCTGGCTGGGGCGGCCATTGGCGTTATTAGCTATATCAGTGATGACCAACAGCTCCGACAGTTCTCTCTTTGGAGTATGGGCAGTTTAGGCCAGGCTCAATGGTCTACGCTGATCATTGCCGCCTCATTAATTCTACCGGCGATTGCCATCGGCCTGCGCCTGTCACGGTTGTTAAACATATTACAGTTGGGAGATGAAGAAGCTCACTATCTTGGGGTTAACGTCGAATCGGTAAAGCTAGGTTTATTGATGCTAAGCGCGTTACTGATCGGTACCGCCGTTGCGATGAGTGGAATTATTGGCTTTATCGGACTGGTGATCCCTCATCTGATTCGTTTACAACTGGGCTCTGATCATCGTTGGTTGTTACCCGGATCGGTACTTGGAGGGGCTTGCCTTCTGTTGCTGGCCGATACGCTGGCCAGAACTCTGGCATCACCGGCGGAAATTCCGGTTGGTTTAATTACCAGCCTGCTGGGTGGCCCCTATTTTTTATGGCTTATTCTGCGCCAAAGAGAGATACCTCGTGCTTAAGGCTGAACATCTGAACTATAGCCGGAATAACCGCGATATTATCAATCAGGTTTCACTGGCTCTAAACGCTGGCGAGCTGGTCGCGATTATTGGCCCCAACGGGGCAGGGAAATCCACCCTGTTACGTATTCTGACCGGATATATCCAACCGGATAGCGGCCACTGTCAATTGCAAAATCGCCCTTTGCCTCAGTGGCAACATAGAGAGCTGGCTGCGGTTCGTGCCGTAATGAACCAGCACAGTGCACTGACATTCCCCTTTAGCGTACAGGAAGTGATCGCTATGGGGCGTACGCCTTATGGTAATCATCATCAGAATCAACAGGCTATCGATCATGCAGTAAGCATAACGGAATGTGCTCCACTGCTTAAACGCCAGTACAACCAGCTCTCTGGTGGTGAAAAACAGCGAATACAGTTAGCCCGATTGTTAGCTCAGCTATGGCATCCAACGCCGGTAGAACGATTGCTATTTCTTGATGAGCCCACTTCAGCATTAGACCTCTATCATCAGCAGCAAACATTGCGTTTGCTAAAGCAGATGACACGTCAGGCTCCGTTCTCCGTTTGTACCGTGCTGCATGATCTGAATCTGGCGGCACTGTATGCGGACAGAATTCTGCTGTTGCATCAGGGAAGTATTGTTGCCAGCGGAACGCCGGGGGAAGTGTTAAAAGATGAATTACTAACGCGCTGGTATCAGGCAGATCTCTGTGTTTACGGGCATCCTGAAAATACTGAAGTGCCGCAAATTTGCTTAAGAAGATAAGCTCACGCCCGATTCAGAAAGCATCAGAATCGGGCGTGAATAACGGTCGTTTTACTTTTTCGCCAGCAGATTTTCAACTTCATCGCCGCTGCGGTGACGGAAATCCTGCCCTTTTACAAAATAGAAAATAAACTCACAAATGTTCTGGCAACGATCGCCAATACGTTCAATGGAACGGGCACAAGCCAGTGCGGTTAACACGCTGGGAATAGAGCGCGGATCTTCCATCATATAGGTCATCAGCTGACGGATAATTCCTTCATACTCCTGATCGACTTTCTTATC
Source organism: Limnobaculum allomyrinae (assembly GCF_016649425.1). GTDB lineage: Bacteria > Pseudomonadota > Gammaproteobacteria > Enterobacterales > Enterobacteriaceae > Limnobaculum > Limnobaculum allomyrinae. The sequence continues at coordinate 350,507 of NZ_JADRCR010000003.1, read as the reverse complement.
TTCCCGATAGATACGAACGGCCTCATCAATATCCATACGCGCAAAGGCATCAAGTACGTCATGCAGCATTTGAACCGTATGGCGACCTAAAGATTCCAGGTTTACCAGCAGCGGCTTATGCTGATGAGAGAACTTTTCCAGCGCCATACGACAAATTTTGTCCGCCACATCGCCAATACGTTCCAGTTCTGAAACTGTTTTGGTGATTGCCATCACTAAACGCAAATCGCTGGCGGTTGGCTGACGTTTAGCAATGATTCGCACACAGGCTTCATCAATTGACACTTCCATATTGTTAACTTTACGATCGTCTTCAATCACCCGGCGAGCCAGCTCTTCATCTGCCTGATGCATAGCATTAATGGCATCGGTTAGCTGTTGTTCCACCAGCCCTCCCATAACCATAACCTGAGTACGAATATGTTCCAGTTCCGCATTAAACTGACCGGAAATGTGTTTGCCTAAATTAAGGTTTTCCATGTGGGTTCCCCGTTATCAACCATAGCGGCCAGTAATGTAGTCTTCAGTTTGTTTCTTTTGCGGTGCAGTAAACAGCATATCGGTATTCGAATATTCAATCAGCTCACCCAAATACATAAATGCGGTATGGTCAGAACAGCGAGCCGCCTGTTGCATGTTATGGGTTACGATCACCACGGTATATTCAGATTTTAATTCGCTAATCAGCTCTTCAATGCGACCCGTGGAAATGGGATCGAGCGCCGAACAGGGCTCATCCAGCAATAACACTTCCGGACGAATGGCAATGCCGCGGGCAATACACAAACGCTGTTGTTGACCACCAGACAGGCTATAGCCACTCTGATTCAATTTATTTTTGGTTTCATCCCACAGCGCTGCTTTGGTTAATGCCCACTGCACTCGCTCATCCATCTCCGCACGAGGCAGGCGCTCAAACAGGCGCACGCCAAAGGCGATATTGTCATAAATCGACATAGGGAATGGCGTCGGCTTTTGGAACACCATACCAACTTTCGCTCTTAGCAACGCCACATCCTGATTATCTTCAAGGATGTTTTGACCATCTAACAGAATTTGCCCGGTGGCATTCTGTTCCGGATAAAGCTGGTACATTTTATTGAAGGTGCGCAGCAGGGTTGATTTACCACAGCCGGATGGCCCAATAAATGCCGTGACCTGATTTTTGGCGATATCCAATGAGATATTCTTTAACGCATGGAATTTGCCGTAATAAAAATTCAGATCCCGTACCTGAATCTTGCTTTCGGTTGAGTTGTTGTCACTCGTCAGATTCATTAAGTCGTCTCTCTAGTGTTTTTTACTGGCAAAAACTACGCGCGCCAGAATATTTAATAACAATACACACAGGGTAATCAGCAATACGCCAGCCCAGGCTAACTGCTGCCATTCAGCAAACGGGCTCATGGCAAATTTGAATATGGTTACCGGCAAGTTGGCAATCGGATGGCTCAGGTCAAGGCTCCAGAACTGATTAGACAAGGCGGTAAACAGCAAAGGGGCGGTTTCTCCGGCAATACGAGCAATGGCTAACAGCACACCGGTCACAATACCTGACAGGGAGGCTTTTAGCGTCAGAGACAGAATAATCTTCCACTTTGGTGTTCCCAGTGCATAAGCCGCCTCTCTCAGACTGTCAGGCACCAGACGTAACATATTCTCTGTTGTGCGAATAACGATTGGCACCTGCAATAACGCCAACGCAATGACACCAGCCCAACCGGAAAAACGCTCCATCTGCGTTACCACAATGGTGTAAACAAACAGCCCTACCACAATGGAAGGTGCCGACAGCAAAATGTCGTTAATAAAGCGCACAATGGAAGCGAAGATTGATTTACGACCGTATTCCGCCAGATAAATACCCGCCAGAATCCCCAACGGGGTGCCAATCACCGTTGCCCATAAAATCAACAGACCGCTACCGGCAAGGGCGTTAGCTAATCCACCGCCGGCCGTATTCGGTGGCGGTGTCATTTCGGTGAACAACGCCATCGACATACCGTCGATGCCTTTAGTTATGGTTGAAAACAGAATCCAGATTAGCCAAAACAGGCCAAAGGCCATGGCCATCATCGAAATTAATAACGCGATACGGTTTTTTTGACGGCGCCACGCCTGCATACGTTTGCGGCCAGCATCAAAAGAGGCGATTTCAGATTTATCCATCGTGGTCATCTTAGCGCCCCTCATTCTTGTTTAATCTGAGAATCATTAGCTTAGACAAAGACAGCACAATAAAGGTGATAACAAACAGGATTAATCCCAGCTCCATCAATGCCGCGGTGTGTAGGCCGGATTCTGCCTCAGCAAACTCATTAGCCAGCGCAGAAGTAATACTGTTGCCCGGCATATACAGGGAGAAGCTATCGAGCTGGTAAGTGTTACCAATAATGAAAGTCACCGCCATAGTTTCCCCTAAGGCACGGCCTAAACCCAGCATAATGCCGCCAATTACACCGTTTTTGGTATAAGGCAGCACGATATTGCGAATCACTTCCCAGGTGGTACAACCGATGCCATAAGCGGACTCTTTTAACAGCGTTGGCGTTTGTTCAAACACGTCACGCATTACCGCGGCAATATAAGGAATAACCATGATGGCCAGAATAATACCGGCGGCCAAAATACCGATACCAAATGCCGGGCCAGAAAACAGCGTACCGATGATAGGGATATTAGCGACCACATCCCCCACCGGCTGTTGGAAATATTCGGCAAACAGCGGAGCGAAAATAAACAGCCCCCACATACCGTAAACAATGCTGGGAATGGCAGCCAGCAGTTCAATGGCAATACCCAACGGACGTTTTAACCATTTAGGTGAGAGTTCAGTCAGGAACAGTGCTATACCAAAACTTACCGGCACGGCAATCAGTAGCGCAATAATCGAGGTTACGATGGTGCCATAAATAGGCACCAAGGCACCAAACTCATCGGCTGGCGCATCCCACTCTTTATGCCAGAGGAAGCTAATACCGAATTTTTGAATGCTGGGCCATGAAGCAATAATCAGAGAGATGATTATGCCGCCCAATAATAAAAGGGTAATCAGCGCTGCCAGCTTAACCAGCGCGCCGAAAATAATATCGCCCTGCTTTCCTGGCGCTTTCATTACCGGCTTATGTACCGCCATTGAGTCTCTCTTTCATATTTACGGCCCCCTTCCATATACCGGAAGAGGGCGGTTAGGAATGATTAATAGATCGCTTTACCGCTGCTATCTTTAACCTGCGTTTTCCAGGCTGCCCGAACTTGTTCAATCACAGACTCTGGCAAAACGGCATAATCCAGTTCAGTTGCCAGAGAGCCGCCTTTTTTGTAGCCCCAGTCAAAGAACTTCAGTACTTCTGCACCACGTTTGGCATCTTTCTGAGTTTTATGTACCAGAATAAAAGTGGTTGAAGTAATCGGCCAGACGTCCTTACCTTTCTGGAAAGTCAGATCCTGAGCAAAGGATTTCGACCAGTCGATACCTTTAGCCGCCGCACTGAACGATTGCTGAGTTGGGCTTACCGCCTCACCATCTGCTGATATCAGTTTGGTGTAGGCCAGATTATTTTGCTTGGCGTAAGCATATTCCACATAACCAATAGAGCCCGGTAAACGCTGAACAAAGGCTGCGATACCATCATTGCCTTTACCGCCTAAACCTACCGGCCATTTAACGGTAGAACCAACACCAACCTGATCTTTCCAGCTCGCATTCACTTTTGCCAGATAGCTGGTGAACACGAAGGAAGTACCGGAACCATCGGCGCGACGTACTACCGCAATATCCTGTTCTGGCAATTTGACGCCCGGATTCAGTTTAGCAATCGCCGGATCGTTCCACTTTTTCACCGTGCCCAGGTAGATATCACCCAGGGTTTTTCCATCCAGCGTTAATTCCCCTGATTTAATACCCTGAACATTCACCGCCAGCACCACGCCACCAATAACGGTTGGGAACTGGAACAAATCGTCTTTAGCCAGCTTCTCATCATCCAGAGGAGCATCTGACGCACCAAAATCTACCGTATTAGCATTAATTTGCTTAACGCCACCGGATGAACCAATCCCTTGATAGTTGATGTTATTACCGCTCTCTTTTTGATAGCTGTCCGCCCATTTGGCATAGACAGGTGCAGGAAACGTAGCGCCGGCACCGGTAATATTTTCTGCCGCAAATGCTGACAGAGTCGTCAGAGAAACGGCTGTTGCAATACTATAAGCAATCGTTGTACGTATCAGTTTCATCATTCCTCCTAAAGGAATTTATTGGCTCTGTATCGTTAATAATCAGACTGGTGATGAGTACAAGCGCAAAGATAAGACCGTTTAGTGACAGTATAATGTCAATCAGGTTACAGTTTTATGACAGTGGGAATTTTTGATTTAACTTAATGATATTTTTAATAAATATAATTATTACTCTGATCTGAATAAATGAGAGTTTTAATTATCATCGAAAGCAAGAGGTATCGCCGCCACTCACCCTATTATCTCCTCCTCTATTATTTCTTTTAGGGGGGAATTCAATTAATTAAAACAATGCCAAACTGAATAAAAGATAATCAGGGGATAAACCTTATGAAAAAACTACCTCTGCTGTTTCTGCTGTTTCCCGGGCTGGTTCAAGCCGCCTGGACGGCACCCGGAATACCCGCATTTAAAGAGCAAAGCCCGGGCTTGTTTGTCAGTAAAACCAAGCTTGCAAAAGGCACACTGCCATTAAATCTCAAATCAGAACAAGCATGCTGGCAGCCCGCAGAATCAATTAAGCTTAATCAGGCGCTTTCAATGAAACCATGCGAAGGAGAACCCTCTGCCTGGCGCATATTTCGTGAAGGCGATTATCACGTACAGATAGACACGCGTAGCGGTACTCCGACGCTGACGCTGAGCGTCAATCACCAAGAGCAAACAGCGCCCGTTGATATTACCCGCCAATGCCCGAAATGGGATGGTAAACCGCTAACGATAGACGTCAGCAAAACTTTCGCCGAAGGCAGTGAAGTACGCGATTTCTACAGCGGCTCAACAGCAACAGTCAAACAAGGCCAAATCACCCTGATGCCGGCGGCGAGCAGCAATGGCCTGTTACTTCTGGAACCCGCCACCTCTCAGCAGGCTTCAACGTTTAACAGGCATAACGCAACGGTCTACTTTGTTCTGACCGACCGTTTTGTCAATGGCGATCCGAAAAACGATAACAACTATGGTCGCCATAAAGATGATATGCAAGAAATCGGCACATTCCATGGTGGTGACCTGGCTGGTTTAACGCAAAAACTCGATTATCTACAGCAATTGGGTGTGAACGTATTATGGATTAGCTCGCCGCTGGAACAAATTCACGGCTGGGTTGGCGGTGGTACAAAAGGGGATTTCCCGCATTATGCCTACCACGGCTACTACACCATGGACTGGACAACACTCGATGCCAATATGGGTACTGAGGATGAGTTGCGCACATTGGTGGATGAAGCCCACAAACGCGGTATACGTATTTTGTTCGACATCGTCATGAACCACACTGGTTACGCAACGCTTGCCGACATGCAAGAGTATCAGTTTGGTGCACTGTATCTTCAAGGCGACGAGCTGACTAAAACACTCGGCAAGCACTGGACTGACTGGAAGCCCGGCCCGGGCCAAAGTTGGCACTCCTTTAATGATTACATCAACTTCAATGACAATGCGGCCTGGCAAAACTGGTGGGGCAAAAACTGGATTCGTACCGATATTGGCAATTACGACACGCCAGGTTTTGATGACTTAACCATGTCATTGGCTTTCCTGCCAGATTTAAAAACAGAAAACACACAACCTGCAGGCTTACCCGTTTTTTACCGTCATAAACCCGATACCCATGCCAAAGAAATGGCCGGTTACACCGTGCGAAATTATCTGACTCACTGGCTCAGCCAATGGGTACGGGATTACGGTATTGACGGCTTCCGGGTAGATACCGCAAAACACGTTGAAAAAATAAGCTGGCAGCAGTTGAAAACACAGTCTGTTGCTGCACTGGCTGAATGGAAAAAAACCAACCCAGATAAAAAGTTGGATGACGCACCGTTCTGGATGACCGGAGAAGCCTGGGGTCATGGCGTGATGAAAAGTGACTATTACAACAGCGGCTTTGACGCAATGATCAATTTTGATTATCAGGAGCAGGCGGCAAAAGCGGTGGATTGCTTTGCGAACATTGATATCACCTGGCAGCAAATGGCGACCAAACTGCAGGATTTTAACGTTCTTAGCTACCTTTCTTCCCATGATACTCGATTGTTCCGCGAAGGAGGCCAGCGTGCGGCAGAATTACTGTTGCTGACTCCGGGTGCAATACAAATTTTCTACGGTGATGAAACGGAACGTCCGTTTGGCCCGACCGGTTCCGACCCACTTCAGGGAACACGTTCAGACATGAACTGGGGACAAAATATTGCCACACTCTCTCACTGGCAGAAAATCAGCCAATTCCGCGCTCGTCATCCGGCAATCGGCGCGGGTAAACAAAACACGTTGAACATGAAACAAGGTTACGCCTTTAGTCGTGAATATGCCGACGACAAAGTGATGGTTGTCTGGGCGGGGAACCAGTAATTCAGAGTGGATGGCGCAATCAACGTCGTCCATTTTCTGTTATTCACTTAGCAATCGCGTTGATTTAGCCATAAAAAAAATCCGGTATGCTTTTTAAACAGCATAACCGGATTCATTCAGTTTAGAACGTTATTGTCCGCTCACAGTGAACTATCTCAATGTGATGTGGATTACTCCACGGTCACCGACTTCGCCAGATTTCGTGGCTGGTCAACGTCAGTCCCTTTTATCAACGCAACGTGATAAGAGAGTAACTGTAGCGGAATAGTATAGAAAATTGGCGCCACCAGCTCTTCCACATATGGCAGTGGAATAATGGTCATGCCTTCTGTATCACTGAATCCGGCATCTTCTGCCGCAAACACATACAGCTGACCACCACGAGCACGAACCTCTTCAATGTTCGACTTCAGTTTTTCCAGCAGTTCGTTATTAGGTGCAACCACAATCACCGGCATATCCGCATCAATCAGCGCCAGAGGGCCGTGTTTTAACTCACCCGCTGCATAAGCTTCCGCATGGATATAAGAGATCTCTTTCAGCTTCAGTGCGCCTTCCATTGCGATTGGGTACTGATCGCCACGACCAAGGAACAGGGCATGGTGCTTCTCTGAGAAACCTTCTGCCAGCGTTTCAATAGCTTTGTCCAGAGACAGAAGCTGATCGATACGGTTAGGCAGCGCCTGCAGAGCATGAACGATATCGCGCTCGGCATTTTCTGACATACCGTGTAGACGACCTAAACGGGCAACCAGCATCAATAATACGGTTAACTGGGTGGTGAAGGCTTTGGTTGAAGCAACGCCAATTTCAGCACCTGCACGGGTCATCAGTGCAATATCTGATTCACGAACCAGTGATGAACCGCTAACGTTACAAATAGCCAGAGAACCGAGATAACCCAGCTCTTTTGACAAGCGTAACGCGGCCAGAGAATCGGCAGTTTCACCGGACTGGGACAACGTCAGCAGCAAGCTGCCTTTACGCACAGCCGGTTTGCGATAGCGGAATTCTGAAGCGATTTCGATATCACAAGGTACGCCGGCAATGGCTTCAAACCAGTAGCGAGCAACCATCCCTGAATGGTAAGAGGTACCACAGGCAACGATTTGAATATGCTCAACCTTTTCTAACAGCGCAGTCGCTGACGGGCCAAGCTCTTCCAGATTGACCAGACCGTGGCTGATACGCCCTTCAAGGGTGTTTTTAATGGCCAGCGGTTGTTCGTAAATCTCTTTTTGCATGTAATGACGGTAAATACCTTTATCACCGGCATCATATTGACTGGTTGATTCAATGGATGGACGATCCACCAGCGTTCCCGCTTTATCAAAGATGGTTACGGAACGACGGGTAACTTCTGCAACATCGCCCTCTTCCATATAGATAAAGCGACGGGTAACTGGCAGCAACGCTAACTGGTCAGAGGCAATGAAGTTTTCCCCCAAACCTAAGCCAATCACCATTGGGCTGCCTGAACGGGCGGCAACCAGAACATCCGGATTACGACGATCGATAATCACCGTGCCGTAAGCACCGCGCAGTACTTTCAGTACGCGTTGTACCGCCTCCAGCAGGCTGAGTTCACTGTTGTTTTTCAGCTCTTCATGCACCAAATGGGCAATAACTTCGGTATCTGTCTCAGAAGTAAAGACATAACCTTTAGCTCTCAGCTCATCACGCAGAGGCTCATAGTTTTCAATAATACCGTTATGTACTACGGCAATAAAACCAGATTCGTGAGGGTGTGCGTTAGTTTCTGAAGGCTCACCATGAGTAGCCCAGCGGGTATGTGCAATACCGGTACCGCCAGACAGTGGATATTCTTCCACGGCGTCACTCAGCATTTTCACTTTACCCAAACGGCGAACGCGCTGTAAGTTGTGGGCTTCATCAATAACCGCCAGACCCGCAGAATCATACCCGCGGTATTCCAGACGACGTAAACCTTCTAACAATATTTCTGCTACATCTCGTTGTGCTACTGCACCAACAATTCCACACATCGTTTATATTCCTGATTTAAGAACCGGAGGATATCCGGGTTCTGCGATGCCCTTGACCTTTTTGTTGCCGGTTTTTCCGGCCTCCCCGAGCCTGTAGAGTTGGGGATTATTATGTTTTGCTATCGTCTTTCTGGTTACTGCATCAAAAAACCATAGCAAAACAGTTGATGGCTATGGAGCGGTGTTAAACACCGCTCCATGACTTATTGAGTTATTTCTTTTTCTCTGGTCTCTTCCAACCAGAAATTTGACGTTGTCTGACCCGGCTAATCACCAGCTCATTTTCACCTACGTCCTGAGTAACAGTGGTACCGGCACCAATGGTGGCACCTTTAGCAACCGTAACCGGTGCAACCAGTTGGGTATCAGATCCAACAAACACATCATCACCAATAATGGTTTTAAACTTATTTGCACCATCATAGTTACAGGTAATAGTACCGGCACCGATATTAACCCGATCGCCAATATCCGCATCCCCAAGATAAGAGAGATGACCAGCTTTAGAGCCTTTACCCAAACGCGCTTTTTTCATCTCCACGAAGTTACCCACGTGGGCTTCATCTTCAAGCTGTGCTCCAGGGCGTAAGCGAGCGAATGGCCCCACAGTACAGCCAATGCCCATCTCAGAATCTTCAATGACGCTATAAGGGCTTATCACACTGTCATTACCAATAACGCAGTTTTTCAGCACACAGCCGCTTTCAATACGTACTCGATCCCCAAGCACTACGCGGCCTTCAATAATGACGTTAGTATCAATAACCACATCACGGCCGTGAATCAGTTCACCGCGTAAATCAAAACGAGAAGGGTCGTTTAGCATCACACCAGCCAACAGTAAGCGATCTGCCTGTTCTGCCTGATAGACGCGTTCCAGACGAGACAGTTGCAGGCGGTTGTTTACCCCTTCAACTTCACTCAGGCGAGAAGGGTGTACCGCTTCAATACGGTTGCCTTCTTCATATGCCAGTGCGATTACATCGGTGATGTAATATTCGCCCTGTGCATTATTATTATTCAGTTTGCCTAACCAACGCTTTAAATCTTTACCGCTGGCAACCAGAATACCGGTGTTTATCTCATTGATTTTATGCTGCTCTTCGCTGGCATCTTTGTGTTCAACAATACTCACTACCTGACCATCTTTACGGACTATACGGCCATATCCGGTAGGGTCATCCAGCTTAACGGTCAGCAGACCAATGCCGCCAACCGGCTTGGCAGCCACTAAACGACGCAGGGTATCTTCTGAAATAAGTGGCACATCGCCATATAGCATCAGGATATTTTCATCATCGGCGAAATAAGGCGCAGCCTGCTGCATAGCATGACCTGTACCCAACTGTTCTGCCTGTAATACCCAGTTAATTGGCTGATCGGACAGCGTTTTCTTTAGCAGGTCTCCACCGTGTCCGTAAACCAAATGAACCTGTTGGGCACCCAGTTTAGACGCGGTATCAATGACATGCTGCACCATTGGCTTACCGGCTAAAAGATGCAGTACCTTTGGAAGATCTGAATACATACGCGTACCCTTGCCGGCGGCAAGAATCGCTACGCTAAGTTGAGACATTGACATAAACAACCTGCTAAAAAATTGATTGGCGAAAGTAAACCTGTTTAGTAACAAAAATGCTACTTATTTTTCATCAAAAAATGCCGACAAGCCTTGTGGCACAAGGGTTGATGAAAAACACAGCTTTACCATAAAATAGCTGAAAAACTGTCGGCATTCGGAGACAGATTTTCGGCCGATATGAGTGAATAATAACGCGTTACTACTCGCGATAAACCACTTTTTTTTCAACGCGTATCAAGATGGTTAAAAAGTGAAGAAAAGAGTGAATTAGTCGATTATCGTTAAAGTAACAGGGGTGTATGAGTGGGGCAGGCAAACATGTCTATTTTAATTTTAGTGGATATTCCGGCCGTAAAACTGAGAGAATATAATTATTGTGCTCGGCCGGAAGAGCCATATCCTTAGATTTAGTGCGCATCGAGCCTACCCTTCCTGGGGTCAGTTATGAAACACCTTGCGGTGTTTCACCCTTCGGGCCAGCGCAAGCGCTGTTCAAACAGGCTTTGCCTGTTTGTCGTTGGCTTACACCAAGTCGACCCCAACGGAAAGGTCTCCCTCTGATTAACTATTGAGCGGTATGTGTTATTACCCCTGATATTTTTCTCTTTCTACCGCTAAATCAAACGCTAAAGACCGTAAGTTTGGCGTATGGTTGATTAATGCCCGATGGGTTCTGGCTTTGCTGATATAGACAAAACTCTCACCCCAGGGTTGATGATGGGCATCACGGATAACAGGCCCGCAACGTTGAGACAATAAACCGCTTAATGGCAGGTGATCGTCTCCCTGTTCCAGCACTTGTGAAGCCAGCTGTGGGATATCACGCTGAATAGTTTTGGTTTCAAAGTACCAGCGATGACCATCATAGACGGCGGCTTTTACTGCCGTATTGTTATCGCTTAAGAACCATACCTGAGGAATCGCTTGCTCCAGCGTTGAAAATCCTTCAATGCTGGCCGCCAGTTCGCGGGCTTTTTTCAAGTTTTGACCAAGTTGTTCTCTGGCACGCTGACAAACGGGAGAGATATCAACCCCCGATGCCCGATAAGGCCCCATGCGGTATTCCTGCCAGCATTCAGTGCTATAAATATCAAAATCGGTTAAAGGCTTACCCTGAATATCCACAACCGTTGGCCGGGAAGGCAACAACTGATAGGCGCTGGGGTAACTGGTAACATCGTCGGCAGAAAAACCATGGAACAGGCGGGTTCCCGGATAATAACCGGTCTCCATCATTGATAGTGCATGAAAAGTCCCCTGCCATGGCGGCCCAAAAGCATACCATTTAGCTATCATCTCGCGGTTTTCACTGGTGGTCGTTCGCAGCCAGTAACGAATAGCCAGATTAGCTATCGATTGTCCCATCAGGATAATTTTCTGATCGTCACCAAATCGTGCTCTTAACCGTGCAAACTCCGCATCCAGCCGCTCGGCCAGTGAGCAAAGGTCAGCACGCCAGTCATGAGCTATAAAGAACAGATCCTGCCCCTCTTTATAGCCCAATCCAGCCTGTAACACCTGCTTTAGCTCCGCGGTAACCAGGGTATGCACCAACCCCGGAACAATAGTGAACTCATGCAGATGTTCATTAGCAAATACTCTGGTGCGATGGGCTTCACTGTCCTCATATTCATAACCGGCATAATGTGGTTTATGGAAAAAGACTCCACGATAATCACCCCAAATCTGTGCCTGTTCCTGACGGTCATACAGTTTTGAACCTAAAATGCCGGACAGATAAATCACCGGCAAGTTTTTTACTTCGCCACCAAGTCCGGCCTTCCGTAGCTGATAAGCAATAGACTGCGACCGGGCATAAGAGTATCCCCAATTTAGCGGCATATCAGCGCCCCCGAATGGGTAAAAAGTTTAATGGGACATCTTCGCTGGCAAGGTGAGTTTGTTCAGCACCGGTAACCGGGAAGTGTGCCCGATCGTACACTTCAAATACCTGTAATTTGTTTTCTGCCGGATGATAAAGACGAATTCCTTCCGCTCTTTCATCGCTTTTAGACAACATAAAGCGAATACAGCCGTTAGTACCAATTTCTCCCACCGGTTGGCCGGATGCTGAAATAAACTGATAAAACAGTGCCGACTCTTGTTGCTGTTCTACGTGACAAGCCTGTATTGGCCCACGGAACATGTGAGTGGTGTTAACAAAGTTTTCCGTAATTTGATAAGTAACCGATTCAGACACAGAATCTTTCCATGGAAGCTGGATCGGTGAAGTTTTTCCACACTGAGGGCAGCAGCCATTTTGCAGAAACGAACGGGCAATCAAACCATTGCGTTGAACCCATAAAGCCTGACAGTCCGGGCAGTAAGAGTTAGTGCTGGTGGTATTGTAGGCATTACCCAAATAAACATAACGCATACCGTCAGCCATTGCCTGAAGACGAACCTGCTCAAGGAAAGATACTGAAGTACGTTCAACCTGGGTATAGCGAAAATCCGGGTGGAAGCGCACATAATGGAGAGGAATTTCTGCATCCAGATTATTTAACATCCAGTCAGAGACCTTGCGGCTTTCCGTTAAATTGTCATTTCGTCCGGTAACACACAGGTTGGAAACCTCCAGATGAGGGCCATTACCTCCCTGTCTTGCTGCATAAACCTGCTTAATACCATCCAGTATTGGCTGTAGACGACCGGCGGTATGTTTACGGTAAAAACTATCCTGCATTGATTTAAGAGAAATACTGAAGATATCCATCACTTCCAGCAGTTCATCAATACCTTTTTCACCAATATAGAAGGCACTCTTATACAGATTTTTTAACCCATGTTGACGCGCCAGTCTGGCGGTATCCATCACAAACTCGTGCCAGACAATAGGATCGTTATAAGTCCATGAAAGTACTTTGATATTATGCTTAAGGGCATAATTAACCACATCTTCCGGGCTGTAGTACATCACGTGGCTATCCTGTACGTAACGTGCCTGACTGGTAGTCCAGTTTTGGCAGAAATCACAGCGCAGCATACAACCAATATTGCCCAATGAAAGAATCTGCTCTCCCGGCGCATAGTGATAAACCGCTTCGGTCTCAATGCACTCCTGAGTCATGGGTACTGACTTACCATAGTTAAGCGTGACCAATGAACCATTTTCATTACGGCGCATACGGCAGGTTCCCGATCGCCCTTCGCTAATTTTGCATTCCCTCGGGCACAGTTCACACTGCACTCGATTTTCTGGCAAAGGCCGCCATAAACGGGCAGGGTGCCCACTTTTTTGCCACTCTTTTAAACCAGCCATACAATAATCCCTCTGATTGACACGACATACCGGCTAAACAGTTACCGGATACTCTATTGCTCTGTAATTAATGATGTTATTTAGAATTATTTTTTCTATCTGATACCGACATTGACCAGCGCTGCCCTTGTTGCCAGCGTTGTAGTGTTGGTGCCAATTGCCAGAAGAAGGGGCTTCCTTTTGCTGGTGTATTCATCATGTAACGTACCTCTCCCTGATCGCTTAAGTCACACAGCAGTTTGAATCCCGGCCCGAAGGTATAGGGTTTACTTTTTACCGGCCCCTCAGTCCCGGTTTGAGACTGGGTCAGAAAATCGGTATTTTGACGAGTCGCATGTATCGTTTCCCGGTTTCCACCCTGATAGGGATAACGACCGGTCAGTAAGTTCCTCAGCCATGCAGGGCGTTTAATACTATGCTGGAATTCCACCTCCGGAACGGCAGCATGTTGGGTGGCAGCCAGTGCACTGTAATAGGCATCCTGAACCAACTGGCTGGCTGAAGCCGCTTCATGACCCCAGTCAGTTAAGTGATATTGCAAAATGGTCAGCATATTCCAGCGGCAGCCTGGCCAAAAATCGGAGTACAACGCTCGTGAACCGCGCTTAAGCACTTTACGTAATAGTTTGTCCGCCAGATGCTGCATCCAACTATCAAACAGCTGTGACTGCGCTATCTCTTGGGTATCGCCATCCCAGTCAGATAGAGGGGTAGAAACAGACAGATGGGGAAGTAATACCGTTAAAGCACGCCGGGCAAACACATCAATTTTGTCGTCCTGAATGGTTTGCAGCGTATTAAGATCGTGTTGGCGCGTTTGTTCAATTAGTTCACTGACGCGCAATGCGCGACTTGGTGGATGCCAGCGGTTTGATAAGGCACATTTACCGCTAAATAGCGCTTCACTGTATTGATTGGCATAAACCGCATAGCCTTCCGGCGGATTATATTGAAACGGTAACGCTTCATAGGGAACATATCCCTGCCACTGATGGTCCGGGTTGGTAAGATTAAGGATTAAACTGCCAATCTCAGTTTTCCGTTTAGGGATAAATCCCATGGTTTGTAAACCAATATCGCCATGAATATCCGCATATCCCACCATCATGGGTGAATTATGCACATGAGCCAGACTGGAACGGAATGTTTCCCAATTATGGCATTTTGCCAGAGAATAAAAGCTAATATCACCTTCCGGGTGGTCAAGAGATGGCCAGCGCAAAAACAGGCCATAATCTCCTTTTTCTGATAGCAATCGGCCCTGAGAAAAACCGTAAGCGGTAAACTCATGAGTTTTACCCGATTTACACTGAATGGTTTGATTTTCCCGCTTGAGTGGCACCCAACCCTCTGTGGTTTCGACTTTTTCTTCTGCCAGATTAATTTTGCCCCAGAACAGATCCTGATTATCCGCCATGATACCTACCATACCCCAGGCAGCATGGTGATTACGGCCGACGATAATGCCCGGCACACCGGGAAAGTGAGAGCCGATGACATATAACCCTTCATCGCTTTCCAGTTTGCACATCAGGTTATAACCGGGATTGACGTGCCCCATATGTGGGTCAGCCGCTAATATAGGCTTGCCTGAAACCGTACGTTGCCCACCAATCGCGATAACATTCGATCCGGTATCCGGTGAAGCAAGCCCCAAATGCTGCATACCCAGCAGGCCATCTCTTAGTGCCTCTTCGACTTCAGCAAGGCGCTCACCCTCTTCATTCAAAGGTAATGGCGGTATTGGGTTTCCTTCCTGACTTACAGTAGTGAGCAATTGCTTATGCTGTTGGGGCGTTAAGCGACCAGATAAGCGGGTATGAAACAGCTCATATTGCCAGGCTGAATTAATGAAATACTTTAACTGAGCCAGTAAATAGGCATCCCTGACCTGAAAAGAAGCCGGACGATAGCGTAGCAACAGGCACTCAACCGGCAAGAGTTTCATATCCACCAGAGCCTGATTAATACCTGCCACATAGGCCTGAATATGTTGATACTGCTGGCCTTGCCAGGATGAAGGTTCTGCACCGGCATCAATTGATTCTGCCTGTTGTGCCAGTGAAACCAGCCCCAGACGACGTTGGAAAATATCGGTTCTTAGCGCGCCATTGCCCATAATTTCTGACAGTGTTCCTGTGGCTACCCGACGGGAAAGATCCAATTGCCACAGGCGCAAACGCGCTGCGCCATAACCCTGACCAAAAAACACCGCTTTATCGCTACTTCCCTGAACCGTCAGCTGCTGTGGATTTTCCAGCATTACCCTGACGTCCCCCCTGGGGCTTTTTAATTGGGTGGTCTTCATTATTTATCCCTTATTTTGTCGACCTGTTTTCCGCCGAAACTTCATCAGCCAGTGTCTGTATAAACGCGGTTAACTCCTGAACGGTATCCCCTTCAGACCAGTTAAGCTGGCGTTTAGCTTTATCAGAGCAATACATATAAGTGCTGCCATCCATAATGCGTAAGGCCTCCTGTGAAAGGGGCATTTGAGGCCCCAGAGAGGAAACTTTATCCATCAGCCAGGCCAGGGCACTTAAAGAGGATGCTGATTTAAAAGGTGGGATTTTGCGTTTACCAATTTCCGCCATTCGCGTAAACAACATCGGCATTGAGAAATCCTTTCCGGTAAACAGGAAATTTTGCCGCTGAATATCCGGGTTAAGTAACTGAATCAATCCATCACAAAGATGATCCACATGACAAAGTTGAAAACGGCTGGTGGTAGCGATTTGAAACGGGATCTTATCGCGAAAAAAAGCACGAATGGTTTGGCTTAATACACTGTTATCTCCCGGGCCAAAAACCCCGCCGGGAATAGCAATATTAACCGGTAAGCCTTGCTGCTGTTTTTGCTGCAAAAAGTAATGGGCAATTTGTTTGGTTTCTTCGTAATAGCAGCGAAAAACGCCATTATGCTGGTGAGTTTCATCCGGATAGCTTCCCTGAGTCTCCCCTAATGCTGCCGTCGTACTCATGTAAATCATTTGTGGAATAGAAGCCAGCTGTGCAGCATCAAACAGATCCAGCGTTGCTGTTACATTGGTGTGGTACATTGCCCGACGAGCAGAGGAAGAGGTAGGTAAACCAACCCGATAATCCGCAGCCATATGAATCAATGCCTGATGACCTTTTAACGCACTCCGGTAGCTTTCCGGCCGGGATAAATCACCGGTAATTAACGTAGTTTCTGGCGGCAACGCAGGACGACCGGGTATTTTCTGCCATGACGGTGACCGAACTAAAACGGTCAGCGCATAACCCTGTTGATACAGTTTTGATAGCAGATGAGAACCAATAAATCCGGTTCCGCCAGTAATAAAAATGCGTGGCCTGTTCATCATGAATAATCGTCCTTGTCGATAAAAGAGACCAATGATTGCAGAATAAAAAATCCGTCATGGGGGGCCAGCAACGAGCGGTCATGCATACGCCCTATCGGGCAATAGCGGGTAAAACCACTGTGCTGAAAGTCTGAAATATCTCCCCAATACCCTAACGTTTGCAGGCGACCTGGCCAGCGTGATTTTGCATTGGACAGGCTGATATCTACAGGAGACAAAATAAGCTGAAAGCCTTTAGGTAGCCATAAATCAGGGGAAAATTGACGACTCAGGGTAACTCCCCAGCCGCTGAATTCACTGTAATCAATTTTGCCCCAGCCCGGTGTCAGCTTTTGATACATCGCCAGCTCACGAGCTTTAGCTAACTGAGCAATTCGCTCATCTTCCTCCAGACGGGGCAGGCTATCTAAAGCATTCTGTAATTGCGGGTATAACTGTTCGGCAGCCTGCTCACTATCCAACAAAATAAAGCGGGGTGAACTACATACTTGCTGCAGAAACAGACAAACATCTGTCAGAATTTTTTCTACCGGCGGTAACTGATGGCCCAATATTGCCATCCCACTAATTTTTGGGCCAAGTTCAATTAAACGAATATGTGCAGGCGTTATCTTTCGATAATGCTGGATTAACGCTTCGCCACCTGCCAGTAAAATAGTATCAATTCCCTGTAATAGCTGCTCATCACTTTGCTGATGGCTTTGCCAGTCGCTGATTTGGCATTCATCATCTGATAAGTCTAAAGCCTGACGTAAAGACTCCAGCCAGCCTCGTGAGTGCCGGGCTTTGATTCTCATACGGCTACCAATCAGATAAGCCGCTAAAAAACCCTCCAGCGTACCCAAAGGGTCTTTTTCAGAAATCACCAACAGTAACCGACCAGGTGGACGCCAGTTTCTTCCCGCCAGCTCGCGCTCCATTTTCTGTTCCGGCAAATCGGTTGAACACCACAAATGAAGTCGGGACTGGCAAAATTGCTGGGTGGCCGGATCGGAAGAAAATTGCATATTCGACCGCATACAGCTGGCAATCCACGCTCTTGTTTTTATCAACCTTTCAGTCAATTGCTGTTTCATAAAGCTTCAGCAGCACAGGTCCCTTCCGGGGTTGTGGCTCTTCCTAAATAACGCAGGTAAGGTCGCGGTTGACCGCATGAACAGTGTTCACCCCACAAACCTAAATCCTGAGTTAATAAACGCTGAGCGGGCAATGAAGCAAAGAAAGGATTCTCAAGCTGAATAAGCCCCTGCTGGCCTGCGGCGGCAGAATTGCCATTCGCATCAATAATGGTAAAAGAGGAGTAAGCCGGAATATGGAAATGCCCTTCCTGACAGCTGATATAGTGCAACGGATGTTCCGTCATACCGTAAATATCCCGAATATCTACCAATGGTGCCTGTAAACATTGATTCAAACCGGCAACAATTTGCTGGCGATCCAGTTGTTGCGTCATGCCCTTCCAGCCGCCACCGGTTAATCCTCTAACTGGCGCTTGTAGCGTAAATGAAGTCGGGCGACTTAAGCACAGATGCTCAAAAAACACCGTCAGGCCAAAAATATAGATAGGTTCCGGCTCATTCGCCCAGCGCTGTAGCGTCTCCCAGGCTAATTGGCTATCAAAATGACCATCCGGCTGAACGGCAAATACACACTCCTTTACCGGCGCACAAGCGGTGAATTTCATAAAGGCCGTAGCATATCCGGCATGATCCCCTGAGTGAGGGTCCGGAGAAAGCAGAAGAAAGCGGGAAGGGGTTAATGACACCAAACCATTAGCAATAAACATTTGTGTCATTGCGCGCTGAATGCGGCTCATACTGGCTACATCAAAAAATACCTGAGTTTTTCCCTGCGTTCCGGTACCAGAGCTGGAGAGCCATTGCCCCGGTTCATCCATGGGAGTCGCCAGATTAAGGGTTTTAAACAATCCAACTGGGATAACCGGTGATGATTGCTCTTCGCAGAGTTGCGCATAGGTGGGATTATGTAAGCAGTGCCAGTTGTCTATTTGCTGCATTGCCGCACTAAATATCTGCTGTTGCGCTAGCGAACTTAACGCATAAGGCGTTGGTAAATCAGCCAATGTATCTACAGCGGTCAGTGACTCAGCTTTTTCCATATAATCAGACATCTCTGTTTCCCTAATTAATCAGTAAAATATTGGCTGAACAATACTTTTACCACGCTATCCCTGTATTATTTTTTAACATAATCAATGAATTTTTAGTTTAAAAAATAATAGAAATCCACTCTTTATCTATTATTCAGAACAATAACCATTGGGAAAGTTCCCGGCTGAATGGGTATAACATAAATATATGATGCCTGTTTCCCACAAAAATCTGCTTAAATACTAAATATCATTGATCGGGAATCAATAATCACCATGAAAACCACACTGGAAGAACTTCTGGCATTTGTTACCGTTGTCGACAGTAATTCTATTACTCATGCGGCCAGTAAACTGAATCAAACGGTTTCAGGTATTAGCCGGGCACTGGGCAGACTGGAAGAAAAACTGGAAACTTCACTGTTAAATCGCACGACGCGGCGACTGGCATTAACGGAAGAAGGCCAGGCATTTTTAGTGCACGCCCGAAAGATTTTAGCCTCTGTCGATGAAGCGGAAGATCAAATGGCAATACGCCGCCAACAGCCTTCTGGCTTGCTTCGGGTCAATGCGGCTTCACCTTTTATGATACATACCATCGTGCCAATTATTGGTGAGTTCCGTCGCCTTTATCCGCAAATTGAACTGGAATTAAATACTAATGACCACTTCATCGATTTGCTGGAACATAAGACCGATATCGCTATCCGTATTGGTGAATTACGTGACTCAACCCTGCATGCCCGTTATTTAGGCTCCAGCCAGAGGCGCGCTCTGGCAAGTCCTGAGTATCTAAAAACCCATCCGGCAATCACCTGTACAGAAGATTTAACCTCCCACCAGCTGCTGGGTTTTACCCAAGTAGATAAGTTAAATGAATGGCCCTTCAGCGATGATAATGGTCATCTGTTACATATAACACCAAACCTGACCGCCTCCAGTGGGGAAACATTAAGACAGTTGGCTTTATCCGGAGAAGGTATTGTTTGCCTGTCTGATTTTATGACCCATAAAGACAGAATGCAGGGAGATCTAATAGAGATACTACCGCAGCAAACGGTCAAGGTCATGCAACCCATTAACGCGGTCTATTATCGTAATACCCAGCTGTCTGCCAGAATCACCTGTTTTTTAGATTTCTTAAGTAATCGAATAAAAATAATGCTTTAAATAAACGTTTTAATATAAATACCCACCTTAATAATTAAACCAAAATAACGTCATAAACTGACATTATTTTCAGATTGATGACAACACCTGATTTATTGAGTTTTGTGTTTTAAAATTGCCAATTGTCGGGAGGGGCTCCCGTGGGGGTTGACTTGGCGTAAGCCAACGACAAACAGGCAAAGCCTGTTTGAACAGTGCTTGCACTGGCCCGAAAGGTGTTTCATAACTGCCCGTAGGTAGACCAGGCTCGACACGCGCTAAAGCCAAGTACAGATGACCTTCCGGTCGAGCACAACGTTAATATAAGCATTTTAGATTTTACGACCGGAATATTCATTGATGCCAATTTATCTGGTTTGTCAGCACCCTAAAAATAACACCATAAACTGACGTTATTTTTTTATATGAAATTAATCACAATTTAATAACATTTCATGGCATTCCTTTAAGACTCTACTACGATTAATTTAACATCAATAACCCCTACCGGTAGTTATCGTGTTGTTTTGTAAAAAATATTAACACGGCAGCTTATTAGTAACTTTGTTACTAATAAGCTGCCGTGTGTTAACAATTCAAACCTAAACTAAAATAGTTAAGCATGGAGATTTTCATGAAAAAAACGCTATTAGCCACGATTGTGTTTGGTACCTGTATGGCCGTCTCTGCAGCTACGCTGGCAGCCACAAAAATTGGGGTTACGATTTATAAATACGATGACAACTTTATGTCCGTTGTTCGTAAAGCGATTGAGAAAGAGTCTGCCGGCAATAAAGACGTCGCGCTGTTAATGAATGACTCACAGAATGACCAATCCAAACAAAATGACCAGATTGATGTTCTGATTGCGAAAGGGGTTAAAGCTCTGGCA
Source organism: Limnobaculum allomyrinae (assembly GCF_016649425.1). Taxonomy (GTDB): domain Bacteria; phylum Pseudomonadota; class Gammaproteobacteria; order Enterobacterales; family Enterobacteriaceae; genus Limnobaculum; species Limnobaculum allomyrinae. Next base: position 329,568 of record NZ_JADRCR010000003.1, on the reverse strand, counting down.
ATTAACCTGGTTGATCCAGCGGCTGCTCAGGTAGTGATTGATAAAGCACGCGGCGACTCCATTCCGGTAGTGTTCTTCAATAAAGAGCCGTCAAAAACCGCATTGGATAACCGAAAAAGAAGTGAGTCATCTGTTTAGTATTATTCGTAAATTAAAAGATCGCGGCTGCGGTATTGTTTATATCTCCCACAAAATGGAAGAGATATTCCAGCTATGCGATGAAATAACCGTACTCCGTGATGGGCAATGGGTCACCACTCGCCCTCTTGAAGGGTTAGCAATGAATGACATTATTTCTATGATGGTAGGTCGTTCATTAACTCAACGCTTTCCGGAAAAAACCAATGATATTGGTGATGTGATTCTTGAAGTTAAAAATCTGACTTCCAAAAAACAACCTTCGGTTCAGGATGTCTCTTTTTCTCTGCGTAAAGGAGAAATATTAGGCATTGCTGGCTTAGTGGGTGCAAAACGCACTGATATTGTGGAAATACTATTTGGTATTCGTGAAAGAAGCGCCGGCCAAATTATTCTGAATGGAAAAGAGATAAAGAATAACAACGCTAATGAAGCTATTAGCCATGGTTTTGCTTTAGTAACGGAAGAACGCCGATCGACAGGTATTTACGCCCATTTGGATATTGGATTTAACTCTTTAATTTCCAATATGAAAACCTACAAAAACTCAGTTGGTTTATTAAATAATAACCGAATGAAAAGTGATACTCAGTGGGTTATCGATTCAATGCGGGTAAAAACCCCTGGCCATAAAACAGCGATTGGTTCTCTCTCTGGTGGTAACCAGCAAAAAGTTATTATTGGTCGCTGGCTACTAACCCGACCTGAAATTTTATTATTGGATGAGCCTACCCGGGGAATTGACGTAGGTGCCAAATTTGAAATTTATCAATTAATTATTGAGCTGGCAAAAAAAGAGAAGGGAATCATTATTATTTCTTCTGAGATGCCCGAACTATTAGGTATTACTGACCGTATTCTGGTTATGAGCAATGGCCGTCTGGCGGGTATTGTTAATACTAAAGAAACGTCTCAGAGTGAAATTCTGCAACTGGCTTCTAAATATCTATAAGTTATAGGATCGGCATATTATGAGTACCAAAAATAAAGGCTCTGTTGTGAATTTCATGAAAGAGAACGGTATTTATATCGTTCTCTTTGTGCTGCTTGGCATTATTATTATTCAGGATACTTCGTTCCTTAGTTTGCTTAACCTGAGTAATATTCTTACCCAATCTTCAGTACGAATTATTATTGCTCTTGGGGTTGCCGGGTTGATTGTAACCCAGGGAACTGACCTGTCAGCGGGGCGTCAGGTGGGTTTAGCTGCCGTAATTGCCGCTACTTTGCTGCAATCTATGAGTAACGTAAATAAAGTATTCCCGGGTTTAGGTGAAATTCCTATTCCGGTAGTGATTCTGATTGTTTGCGCTATTGGTGCAATCATTGGGCTAATCAATGGATTAATTATTGCCTATCTCAATGTGACACCGTTTATTACCACCTTAGGTACCATGATTATCGTTTATGGTATTAACTCCCTTTATTATGACTTTGTTGGTGCTTCACCTATTGCCGGTTTCGACCCACGCTTTTCTACTTTTGCTCAGGGGTTTATTCGGTTTGGCGATTTTAAGCTGTCGTATATAACCTTCTACGCCGCTATTGCTATCGGATTCGTCTGGATTTTGTGGAACAAAACTCGCTTTGGTAAAAACATATTTGCCATCGGCGGTAACCCTGAAGCGGCAAAAGTCTCTGGTGTTAACGTAACTCTGAATCTGATTATGGTGTATGCCCTGTCCGGTGTTTTCTATGCTTTTGGCGGTATGCTGGAAGCAGGGCGTATTGGTAGCGCCACCAATAACCTGGGCTTTATGTATGAGCTGGATGCTATCGCAGCCTGTGTGGTTGGTGGTGTGTCGTTTAGCGGCGGTGTGGGAACGGTTGCCGGGGTAGTAACCGGGGTACTGATTTTTACCGTTATCAACTATGGCCTGACGTATATCGGGGTGAACCCTTACTGGCAGTATATTATTAAGGGCAGCATTATTATCTTTGCGGTAGCGTTGGATTCGTTGAAGTATGCGAAGAAGAAATAATATCTATAGGTTGATAAATTAGCTTTAGTGGATATTCCGGCCGTAAATACCAGGTGATTATATTACTCTGGTACTCGGCCGGAAACTTAACTTCAGAGTGTATCGGCTCCAAGTATTTTCACATCAGTCCGTATATTTAACCCAAAGTAACTTACCATCTGAAATCATCTGACTAAACAGCGCTTCCATTTTTTCTTTTTCACTATCCGCTACATGGTATAACAACAATAAATCTTCACAGAGATGATTTAACTGTACTTCTGTTAATGGCTGTTTCCTGATAAAGCCTAAATAGGAAGCACCAATACCAATAAGCTCTAAGCCATATTGTTGTTGAAAGCGTTTTGCCAATATAAAGTTTTCTGCCGGTGATAAATCACAACTAAAATAACCATTAGGAAATGCATATAAGGTTTCATAACTATGATTTACCGGTACAACTAATGCAGATACCGGACAATCAAAAATAGAAAAGGGATCTGTTTGATATTCAATCCACTCTTCTAAATTCTCATCCGTTAATGTTAATCCTTTTTCACAAACCTGTTCAAAGGTAACGTCTTTTATTAAACGTTGAAAATTATGCTGACAAATAAACATCTCAGATGGGGTATCTAAATACCCAAGATACTCACCTTCGTCAAAACATTCAGCTGGTAGCCCGGATAAATCCAAACCATCGCTATCGGCTAAATCATAAGTCATTCTGGCATGGCCTGAGGTATAGCAAGCCTGAGATACATCATCCAGTGTTAGTAGAATTCGTTGATTACTGTATTCCTGACTTTTTTGATGATAAAAATCTATCAAACTATCCAGGCTTTCAATCTCATCAATTCGATACTCATTACAGAGACCTCCTGAAGGATTATGTGCCTCATCATGGCCTAAAAATTTAATCTTCATCTACTATGTCCCTTTATAGTTATCAGCCAGCTTTCACCAGATACTGCTTCCCACTCACCTCAACTAACGGCACCCTGTGGCTAGTTTCAAAAAAATCGTACGCCGGCTTGAGCGTTTGCCAAAAATCAATATATTCCGAATCCTGATACTGATTCATTTTATTTTGCGTCATGGCAAACGGAAAAATATGGATGGGAACCACCTTCTGCCCACCGGCAAAAGCCTGTTCAACCAGTCCATATATCTCAGTGATGATAGGGTCAGTCATGGCATAGCAGCCGGCTGAGGCACAACCACCATGTACCATAAGAAAATCACCGGTATAGCCATTAGCCCTATCAAAAGCATTAGGGTAACCAATATTAAAAGAGAGGTGATAATTGCTATTGGGATTGAGTAACCCTTTAGTTGTTGAGTAGAAACCTTCGGGGCTTTTATAGTCCCCTTGCTTCTTTTTAGGCCCTAATCCGCCGGAATAGGTGCAGATAACATAGCTTTTATACAGCTCATAAGGTTTATTGTCTGAACTAAACCACAGCTCAAATTTATCTTCTGCTTTAATAATTCGGATATACAGACGATCGCCAAACTTAATCTGCTTTTCTGGTTCAGGTGGACGGGGATGAATAGTTCCATCATCCGGGCCAGGGTCTTCAGAGGGACGGCTGGTAAGATTCTGATAAATCAGCAGGCTGACGATCACAATCAGCACCAGAATAATAATGAAAAGCACATTTCTCATTTAATAACGTCCATATTATCTTTGTAACTTTCTATCCATAGTAAAAAAGCCAATCTGTAAACAGATTGGCTTTTTATAACGCACATAGCAATCACAATACTGGGTGCTGATTACATCATTTTCTTGGTCAATTCGATAACGCGCAGTTTTGCAATGGCTTTACTCAGCTCTGCAGATGCCTGTGCATAATCGATGTCACCATGCGAATTACGGATGTGTTCTTCCGCTTTACGCTTGGATTCCATTGCCCGAGCTTCATCAAGATCCTGTCCGCGGATAGCCGTATCAGATAAAACGGTAACGATGGTCGGTTGAACCTCAAGAATACCACCAGAAAGGTAGATAAACTCTTCATCACCGTTTAGCTTAACGATACGAATCAGGCCCGGCTTGATGGCAGTGAGCAGCGGCGTATGCTGAGGATAAATCCCCAGTTCACCTTCGCTACCCGTCACCTGGATTCTTTGTACTTCGCCAGAAAACATATTATTTTCCGCACTCACTACGTCCAGATGGAAAGTTGATACAGCCATGTAGCCCTCCTATTGCAGCTTACAGTTTCTTGGCTTTTTCCACAGCTTCGTCAATGGAGCCAACCATGTAGAACGCCTGCTCAGGCAGATGATCGTATTCACCGTTCATAATACCGTTGAAGCCACGGATAGTGTCTTTCAGCGATACGTACTTACCAGAAGAACCGGTAAATACTTCTGCAACGAAGAATGGCTGAGACAGGAAGCGCTGAATCTTACGAGCACGAGATACCACCAGCTTGTCACTTTCTGACAGCTCGTCCATACCCAGAATCGCAATGATGTCTTTCAGTTCCTGATAACGTTGCAGAATTGACTGAACGCCACGGGCACAATCATAGTGCTCCTGACCAACCACTAATGGATCCAGCTGGCGGCTGGTTGAATCAAGTGGGTCAACCGCAGGGTAAATACCCAGAGAAGCGATTTGACGACTTAATACTACCGTTGCGTCCAGGTGGGCGAAGGTGGTTGCAGGTGATGGGTCAGTCAAGTCATCCGCAGGTACGTATACAGCCTGTACCGAGGTGATTGAACCGGTTTTAGTGGATGTAATACGTTCTTGCAGTACACCCATCTCTTCTGCCAGCGTTGGCTGATAACCTACCGCTGATGGCATACGACCTAACAGTGCGGATACTTCCGTACCGGCCAGGGTATAGCGATAGATGTTATCGATAAATAACAGAACGTCACGGCCTTCATCACGGAATTTTTCCGCCATGGTTAAGCCGGTTAATGCAACGCGCAGACGGTTTCCTGGTGGCTCGTTCATTTGGCCATAAACCAGAGATACCTTATCCAGTACGTTTGATTCGGTCATTTCATGATAGAAGTCGTTACCTTCACGAGTACGTTCACCTACACCCGCAAATACAGAGTAACCTGAGTGCTCAGTCGCAATGTTACGAATCAGCTCCATCATGTTTACGGTTTTACCTACACCCGCACCACCGAACAGACCAACTTTACCACCTTTAGCAAACGGACAAATCAGGTCGATAACCTTGATACCCGTTTCCAGCAGTTCAGTTGCACCTGACAGATCTTCATAACTTGGTGCTTCACGGTGAATAGCCCAACGGACTTCTTCACCAATATCGCCTTTCATATCGATAGGCTCACCAAGTACGTTCATGATACGACCCAGAGTCGCAACACCAACAGGTACTTCGATAGGGTGCTCTAAATCTAATACTTTCAGACCGCGGCTTAAGCCATCAGATGTACCCATTGCGATACAACGGACTACACCACCACCGAGCTGTTGTTGAACTTCCAGCACCAGCTTGGCATCGATCTGAACTTCAAGCGCGTCGTACACCTTTGGTACGGCGTCTTGAGGGAATTCGACGTCCACTACGGCGCCGATAACCTGGATAATCTTTCCAGTAGCCATCTTGAATCCTCTACGTAATTCCTAAACCAAGCCCTAGACCGCCGAAGCTCCCGAGACAATCTCGGTAAGTTCCTGAGTGATGCTGGCCTGACGCGCTTTGTTATAAACCAACTGAAGCTCTTTAATCAGCTCGCCACCGTTATCGGTTGCGGCTTTCATCGCTACCATTCGCGCGGCCTGCTCGCTTGCCAGGTTCTCAACTACACTTTGATAAACCTGCGATTCGACATAACGACGCAGCAAGGTATCCAGCAGCGACTTCGGATCGGGCTCATATAGATAATCCCAGGACTTATTTTTGATTTCTTCGTCATCTGACGGCGGCAGCGGTAACAGCTGTCTGATTTCTGGCGATTGCGACATGGTGTTAACAAACTTGTTGTTAGCAACATACAGTCTGTCTAAACGACCTTCATCATAGGCCTGCAGCATAACTTTTACCGGACCTATCAGTTCAGATACCGATGGGCTATCTCCCATACCGGTAACCTGAGCCACAATATTGCCACCCACCGATGAAAAGAAAGAGGCACCTTTAGAGCCGATTAGCGCTAAATCAACGCTAACGCCTTTATCATTCCACTCTTTCATTTCGGCCAGTAATCTTTTGAATAAGTTAATATTCAATCCACCACACAGACCACGGTCAGTAGACACAACCAGATAACCAACGCGCTTAACGTCACGTTCATCCAGATAAGGGTGCTTATACTCAAGATTACCTAACGCAAGGTGACCAATCACTTTGCGCATCATCTCAGCATAAGGACGGCTTGCCGCCATGCGTTCTTGCGATTTACGCATTTTAGACGCGGCAACCATCTCCATCGCTTTGGTGATCTTTTGCGTATTTTGTACGCTGCCGATCTTACTACGTATTTCTTTTGCGCCGGCCATTTAAGCTTCTCCTCACTACCTTACGGCCCCTGAAGGCCGTTTGGTATTACCAAGACTGGGTTGCCTTGAAGGTATCGAGAATAGCTTTAAAGCCTGCCTCGATCTCATCATTGTAACCACCGGTTTGGTTGATTTGCTGTAAAAGTTCAGCGTGGTCACGCTCAGCATAGGCTAATAAAGCCGCTTCAAAGCTACCAACCTTCTCTAACGTAACATCTTCCAGATAACCGCGTTCAGCAGCGAAAAGCACCAGAGACTGGTTAGCAACTGACATTGGGTCATACTGTTTCTGTTTCAGTAATTCGGTAACTTTTTGACCATGGCTCAGCTGTTTACGTGTTGCATCATCCAAATCAGAAGCGAACTGGGAGAATGCCGCCAGCTCACGATACTGTGCCAGAGCGGTACGGATACCACCGGACAGTTTCTTCATGATTTTAGTTTGTGCTGCACCACCAACCCGCGATACGGAAATACCTGGGTTAACCGCCGGGCGAATACCCGCGTTAAACAGGTTAGATTCCAGGAAGATCTGGCCGTCGGTAATGGAGATTACGTTAGTCGGAACGAACGCAGAAACGTCACCCGCCTGAGTTTCGATGATCGGTAACGCAGTTAATGAACCGGTTTTACCTTTCACTTCGCCTTTGGTAAAGGCTTCAACGTAGTCTTCGTTAACGCGAGCAGCACGCTCCAGTAAACGAGAGTGGAGATAGAATACGTCACCAGGGAATGCTTCACGACCTGGTGGACGACGCAGCAGCAGAGAGATCTGACGATATGCAACAGCCTGCTTAGACAGGTCATCATAAATAATCAGAGCATCTTCACCGCGATCGCGGAAATATTCACCCATTGCACATCCGGCATATGGCGCCAGATATTGCAGTGCGGCAGATTCAGATGCTGAAGCAACCACAACGATAGTGTTGGCTAATGCATTATGTTCTTCTAACTTACGCACTACGTTGGCGATAGTTGAAGCTTTCTGGCCGATAGCCACATAAATACATTTAATACCAGAATCACGCTGGTTGATGATGGCATCGATCGCCAGAGCAGTTTTACCGGTCTGACGGTCACCGATAATCAGCTCACGCTGACCACGGCCGATTGGAATCATGGAGTCAACAGACTTATAACCGGTCTGAACCGGCTGGTCTACCGATTGACGCTCGATAACGCCCGGAGCGATAGCTTCTACAGCAGAGAAACCATCATGCTCAACCGGACCTTTACCGTCGATTGGCGCACCCAGGGTGTTAACAACACGACCAAGCAGACCACGACCGACCGGAACCTCAAGAATACGGCCAGTACACTTAACTTTCATGCCTTCGGCAAGGTCAGTGTATGGGCCCATAACTACCGCACCAACGGAGTCACGCTCAAGGTTAAGTGCAATCGCATAGCGGCTACCTGGCAGCGCGATCATCTCGCCCTGCATTACATCGGCTAAACCGTGAATACGGATAATTCCGTCACTGACGGAAACAATAGTACCTTCGTTGTGAGCTTCACTCACAACATTGAACTGAGCAATGCGTTGCTTGATCAGTTCGCTGATTTCTGTGGAATTCAGTTGCATGCTCCAGTCCCCTTAAGACTGCAAGACGTCTGTTAGACGTTCAAGACGACCACGTATACTGTCGTCTATCACCATGTCACCCGCATGGATGACAAAACCGGCTATAACAGACTTATCAATTTTGCAATTTAGCTTAACTTTGCGTGACAAACGTTTTTCCATCGCGGTGGCAATTTTTGCCAACTGGGCATCATTCAATGGAGCAGCGGCAGTAACATCCACTTCAATGGTTGACTCCTGCTCTGAACGCAATTGAATAAACTGTTCTAACACGTCAGGAAGCACGATTAAACGTCCATTTTCGGCCATGACCTTTATCAGGTTTTGACCACTTTCGTTGAGCTGTTCACCACAAATGGTAATAAACGTGCTGGCTAAATGTTCCGGCGCTAACGCCCCGGACAGTAAATCAGCAACTTGCTCATTACGGCTAACTTCAGCAGCAAATGTCAGCATTTGTTGCCAGTTATCCAGGTCGTTCTGCTCAACGGCAAAGTCAAAAGCTGCTTTGGCGTAGGGGCGAGCTACAGTAATAAATTCAGACATCTGCCCCTCCCTCCTTACAGTTCAGCGACCAGTTTATCAACGATGTCGCTATTAGCAGCTTCATCCACGGAACGTTCGATAATTTTCTCAGCACCAGCAATCGCCAGCATAGCCACTTGCTTACGCAATTCTTCACGCGCTCTTTTGCGTTCTGCGTCTATTTCAGCCTGAGCCTGAGCAAGAATACGAGAACGTTCTTGTTCAGCTTCAACTTTAGCTTCGTCGACTATTTGAGCTTTACGCTTATTTGCCTGCTCAATAATTACCTGAGCATCAGCTTTAGCTTGAGCTAACTGGTCGGTCACATTGGCTTGCGCTAAATCCAAATCTTTTTTAGCTCGTTCTGCAGAAGCTAAACCGTCAGCAATCTCTTTTTGACGTTTTTCGATGGCAGAGATAATCGGCGGCCATACGAACCTCATACAGAACCAGACAAACAGGACAAACGCTATCGCCTGGCCGAGGATTGTTGCATTAATATTCACAGCACAATGCCTCTTGTTAATTTAACAGTTTGGTGTGGTTTCAATGTTCAATGTTAACCGGCAACGGCGAACATAACATACAGGCCCAGACCAACAGCGATCATCGGAATGGCGTCAACCAGACCCATAACGATGAAGAACTGTGTACGTAATAATGGGATAAGATCTGGTTGGCGAGCAGCACCTTCCAGGAATTTACCACCCAAAATGCCGATACCGATAGCAGCACCGATCGCTGCAAGGCCCATCATTACAGCAGCAGCCATGTACAGCAGATCCATGTTTAGGTTTTCCATGACAGTCTCCAGTTTATTTCAGTTAAAACTTAGCAGGGTTGTTAATATTAATGTTCTTCAGAAGCCATCGACAGATAGACAATCGTCAGAACCATAAAGATAAAGGCCTGTAACGTAATGATCAGTATGTGGAATATTGCCCATGGGACATTAAGTAACCACTGTGACCACCAAGGAAGCAGACCAGCAATTAGGATGAAAATTAACTCACCCGCATACATGTTTCCGAACAGTCGCAGACCGAGGGAAACAGGTTTGGACAGCAAGCTAACGCCTTCCAAAATTAGGTTAACTGGAATAAACGCCCAGTGATTGAACGGCTGCATGGTTAGTTCTTTAACAAAACCCGATACGCCTTTCATTTTGATGCTGTAGAACAGAATCAGAATGAATACGCCCAGCGCCATTGAGAGAGTAACGCTCACGTCCGCAGTTGGTACCACGCGTAAAGCAGGTAAACCAAGAACGTGTTCTCCGATGTAAGGAAGTAAATCGATTGGCAATAAATCCATGGTATTCATCAGGAAAACCCAGACGAATACGGTAAGCGCCAGTGGAGCAATCAGCTTACTTTTGCCGTGGTACATGTCTTTAACCGTACCATTAACAAAATCAATAATCAGCTCAACCGCACACTGAAGTTTACCCGGAACACCGCTGCTGGCCTTAACCGCAACACGGCGGAAAATAAACAGAAACAGTACCCCAAGAACAATGGAAAAAAACATCGAGTCGATGTTAATCGCCCAAAAGCCTGGCGTATCACCATGCTTAACGAGCTCCATCGTACGCAGATCCATTTGAAGGTTATTCAAATGGTGGCCGATATATTCCTGTGGAGTAGAGATTTCCCCTGATGCAGACATGATGCCTCTCACTCTTTATTATCAATTAGTTACGAAAAATATTTATTATAGCCGGCGCCACTACTTGCACTATCAACACAGCCAAATAAGTCACGCAAAGAGGCAAAAACGCCGCCTTAAACACAACCAACGCGATGACAAGCAGCGCAATGGTTAAAATAATTTTTACTATCTCACCGATAAAAAATGACCAGGCCAGTTTACCCTGATCCCGATCGCTATCCTGATGCCGCCATGTTAACAATAAAAACACCGCGTTAGGCAAACATCCAGATAAACCACCCAAAAAAGCAGAAATAGCCCATTTTTGGCTGCTAAGACAAAAAACCACGCTAAGTATAATAACAATGGCAAATTGTGCTAACAAAAGTCTGCGGGCTGTGACTGAATCATAGAGCGCTACAGACATGGCATATACTCTCTTTGAGCGTTAGCTTTCTCTCTACTAAAAAAGTAGAAACCGAGTAGTGTATAAAACTGTCTTTATCGACCAGAGTCAAGCCGGAAAAAACCAGAGAATTATACGGACAAACGCGGTTGATTCTATATTTAAGTAACAAAAAAGTGAACAAATGATTAAATTCCCAAATGTTCACTTTTTGGCATTTTTAACGAAAGCGCGGCCTATTATTACTAATAATGTTAAATATGTTTTGATTAATTATCCTTTTGTGAAGCTAATCACATAAATAATTTTAGTTTCTCAACTTAATTAAATATTACATATCTTACTAATTCTTATTGATTTTATATAAAATCAAAGACCTGAAAGGATTCAACAAAAATTTAATGGTCATAATGGCCAAATTCCTTACTTTTGACTTTCTGCTAACAAACTCAATGGAAACAGATTAAAGATATGGATAAGAATTTGTGAATAACAGGTTAAAATCAAACACATTAGAAACTAATAATAGCCTCAAAATGTAAAATATTTTTATCTTTTAAAATAAATCTGCAAGAGCACTTTTTACTCATTAAAAGCATAAATACCTAATTTGAGTGATTAAGATTTAGCCACTAATGATAACCAGATGACGTTCCCCATCCAGTTCAGGTACATCTAAAGCAACGATTTCTTGCACATGGAAGCCTTCAGGTACTTGCGACAACTCTTCTTCAGAGATAATCCCTTTAAGTGCATAAAATTTGCCATGCTCTTTCGATGGTAAGTGGTGACACCACTTCAGCATGTCCTGAAGTGAAGCAAAAGCCCGGCTGATAACCCCATCAAACCCTTCAGGTATGGAATACTCCTCCACACGACTCTGAACGGGTGTGACGTTAGTAATATTCAGCTCATGCATCACCTGACGAATAAAGCGAATACGCTTACCTAAGCTATCCAGCAGCGTAAATTGAGCATCAGGGCGAACGATGGCTAATGGAATTCCGGGCAAACCAGGTCCGGTACCTACATCGATAAAACGCTCTCCCTGAAGGTGGGGGTTAACGACAATACTGTCCATGATATGGCGGATCAGCATCTGTTGAGGATCCCTGACAGAAGTGAGGTTGTAAGCCTTATTCCATTTGTGCAATAAGCCCACATAGCCCAGAAGTTGTTCTTTCTGAAGCTGAGTCAGTTCCATTCCTGCTGCTTTAAGCAGCTTATCAAATTGGTTTTGCAAAACTTATCCTTAAGCGCTACGACGCAGCATACCTTGTTTTTTTAGCCAAATCAGTAAGATGGAAATAGCAGCCGGTGTAATACCTGAAATGCGTGATGCCTGACCAATAGAACTTGGTTTGTGATCGTTAAGCTTGATACTCACTTCGTTAGATAGCCCAGGAACCTGACGATAGTCCAGATCCGGCGGCAGGATCGCGTTTTCATTCCGCAGGTGTTTTTCTATTTCTCCCTGCTGACGAGCGATATAGCCTTCGTATTTAACCTGAATTTCTACCTGCTCAGCGGCTTGCTCATCGGATAATCCTGGTGCAAACAGTGACAATGTAGACAGAGTCGCATAATCAACTTCAGGACGTTTTAGCAGCTCTTCGCCGGTAGCTTCTTTAGACAACGGTGATTTCAGTAGAGTATTAATCTCTTCAACCCGATCCATATTTGGATGAACCAGAATGCTTCTCAGACGCTGGCGTTCCTGTTCAATGCTCTCTTGCTTAGTAACGAAGTGTTCCCAACGTTGATCGTCAACCAGACCCATTTCCCGTCCGATTTCAGTTAAGCGTAGATCCGCATTGTCTTCACGCAGCATCAGGCGATATTCCGCTCTTGAGGTAAACATACGGTAAGGCTCTTTGGTACCGAGAGTGCATAAATCGTCAACCAGAACACCAATGTAAGCCTGATCGCGACGTGGTGACCATCCTTCCTTCTCTGCCGAGAAACGACCGGCATTAAGGCCAGCTAATAGCCCCTGAGCGGCAGCTTCTTCATAACCGGTTGTGCCGTTAATCTGACCGGCAAAGAACAAGCCCTGAATGAATTTACTTTCCAGCGTTGGTTTGAGATCCCGTGGATCGAAGAAATCATACTCGATAGCATAACCGGGACGAACGATCGTTGCGTTCTCCATACCCACCATGGATCGAACGATCTTCATCTGGACGTCAAACGGTAAACTGGTTGAGATCCCGTTAGGATAGACTTCATTGCTGGTTAAGCCTTCTGGTTCCAGGAAGATCTGATGTGCATTACGATCGGCAAAACGCATCACTTTATCTTCGATAGAAGGGCAATAACGCGGCCCGATCCCTTCGATGATCCCGGTATACATTGGGCTACGATCCAAATTATTGCGGATCACATCATGAGTTTGCTCATTGGTGTAAGTGATGTAACACGGGATCTGTGTTGGATGTTCACTGGCATTTCCCATAAACGAAAATACCGGTAGTGGGGTATCGCCGTGTTGTTGCTGCAGAATATCAAAATTGATGGTTCTGGCATCGATTCTTGGTGGAGTTCCGGTTTTTAAACGGCTTACTCGCAGAGGAAGTTCACGCAGACGTTGAGATAAGCCAATGGAAGGCGGATCGCCTGCTCTGCCACCGCTGTAGTTTTCAAGCCCAATGTGAATTTTGCCATCCAGGAAAGTTCCTACTGTCAGTACAACAGCTTTGGCCCTGAATTTTAAACCCATTTTAGTCACCACGCCGGTGACTTTATCGTTTTCAACGATGAGATCTTCTGCTGGCTGTTGGAAGATCATTAAATTTGGTTGGTTTTCCAGCGCGGATCTTACGGCTTGTTTGTACAAAGCACGATCTGCCTGAGCCCTGGTTGCTCTTACAGCTGGGCCTTTGCTGGCATTTAATATTCTGAATTGAATCCCTGCTTTATCAATAGCATGAGCCATTAATCCGCCTAAAGCATCCACTTCTTTAACCAGATGGCCTTTACCAATACCACCAATGGCTGGGTTACAGGACATTTGCCCCAGCGTATCGATATTGTGGGTTAATAAAAGTGTTTGTTGCCCCATACGAGCAGCAGCCATAGCGGCTTCAGTTCCGGCATGACCACCACCTACAACGATGACGTCAAAGGAATCTGGATAAAACATGGTATTACACCTCGGGATGTTCGGATGATCGAATACAAATGATCTTGAGTCAGCGATTCTACTTGAGTTTAAAGCTTAGTCCAACTGGCTTGGATCTTGGTTAATTAAAGAAAGATCTTTTTATTTAGAGATCTTCTTATTGGATCTACTACTAGGATCCTCTGATGTTGTGGATAAGCAATAATTCGTCTTTGGGATCAATTTATTAAATGGATCCTTTTACTGTGGATGATCGGTGATCCTGAACAGTATAAGCTGAGCATAATAGTGGTAGTTATCCACAAGCACACCGACCATTCAAGTTGTTAGTTGGATAACTACAGGTTAACAGCTGCTTTTAACTATACTTATACACAACTGACCGCGCATTATTTAATCGTTTTTGACTAAATTAATCCAGCTTTCGATCCAAATTCCTGCTGGATCCTCTGGAATTTCATGTTCAGTGACGTCAATTTCCAGTCGATCGCCGATCCGTTTTGCTCCACGATCCTGCAGAATACGATCTACAGTTTTAATACCGCCACAGAAAGTGTCATATTCTTTACTGCCTAAACCAACTGCACCAAATCTGACTTGAGTAAGATCCGGCTTCTGTTGTTCTATTTGTTCAAATAGAGGCTGTAGGTTATCGGGTATTTCACCTGCACCATGGGTTGATGTCACTATTAACCAGATGCCTTCAGGCGTTAGTTCATCCAGTTCAGCACCATGCAGGACTTCTGTCGTAAAACCCGCTTCGGTGAGTTTTTCTTCCAGATGCTCAGCAACATATTCAGCACTACCTAAAGTACTGCCGCTAATCAGCGTTATATCAGGCATACCCATCCTTAATTATTCAGTTTCGCGCGTATTGTACGCTGTGAAACAGCTGGGATCTACCTGTGGATAATGTGGGTATAATAAAATAGTGCTTATGGTCTGATAGTCCTCATAATCGGGTTCTGAAGGGAGATTAGCGTTTCTGTCGATTGAATTTCATCGATGGTCTGGATCTTGTTGATAAGTACCTGCTGTAATCCATCGATAGATTTGGTCATGACTTTAATAAAGATGCTGTAGTGACCCGTGGTGTAATAGGCTTCAACTACTTCTTCAAGGTTTTCAAGTTTGGCCAGAGCTGATGGATAATCTTTGGCGCTTTTTAAAATAATGCCAATAAAGCAGCAAACGTCATAACCCAGCTGCTTTGGGCTGATCTCAACCTGAGTCCCTAAAATGATCCCTGACTGTTTCATTTTTTCCACTCGCACATGAATGGTTCCCGGGCTGACGTTAAAATTTTTTGCCAACTCAGCATAAGGAACCCGGGCATTTTTCATTAATTCGTTCAGTATGCTGCGGTCTAGATTATCGATCTGGTAATTATCGGCCATTTTTAACACTCTTTTTTGATGAATTGTTATTAAATTAGCTTTAAAAATGAATAATTGAAACCACTATGGCATTATTTATTAATGAATATTGAATATAGGTGTCATTCTGTTGCTTAATACTCATCAACGACATCACAGTATTGAGATAACCACAATGAAAAAGTCCTTTATTCAAAAACAGCAACAAATCACGTTTGTTAAATCTTTCCTTTCTCGCCAGTTAGAGCAAAAGCTTGGTCTGGTTGAGATTCAGGCACCGATATTAAGCCGCGTTGGTGATGGTACTCAGGACAACCTGTCCGGCTGTGAAAAAGCGGTTCAGGTAAAAGTGAAAGCCATTCCAGGCGCTACTTTTGAAGTGGTTCATTCATTAGCTAAATGGAAACGTCAAACGCTGGGTCGTTTTGGTTTTGTGCCTGGTGAAGGTATCTATACCAACATGAAAGCCCTGCGCCCTGATGAAGATCGCCTGAGTCCAATCCATTCCGTGTATGTGGATCAATGGGATTGGGAGCGTGTGATGTCTGATTCTGAGCGCAATACGGATTACCTGAAACAAACGGTTCGCTCTATTTACTCAGCGATCAAAGAAACGGAAGCTGCTGTAGCGAAGGAATTTGGTTATAAACCTTTCCTGCCGGCTGAAATTAAGTTTATTCACAGTGAAGAACTGTTACAGCGTTATCCGGATCTGGATGCTAAAGGACGTGAACGTGCAATTGCGAAAGAATTTGGCGCAGTTTTTCTGATTGGTATTGGTGGTAAGTTATCTCACGGTGAAGCACACGATATGCGTGCGCCAGATTATGATGACTGGACAACGCCGGGTGCTGATGGTGAAGGCCTGAACGGGGATATTTTAGTCTGGAACCCGGTACTGGAAGATGCATTTGAACTCTCTTCTATGGGAATCCGTGTGGATGCAGAAACCCTGAAGCGTCAGCTGTCATTAACTAACGATGAAGGCCGTCTGGCTCTGGAATGGCATCAGGCGTTATTACGTGGAGAAATGCCACAAACCATCGGTGGTGGTATTGGTCAGTCCCGTGTAGTTATGTTGCTGCTACAACAAAAGCATATTGGTCAGGTACAGTGTGGTGTGTGGACGCCGGAACTGCGTGAAAGCGTAGAATGCATGCTGTAATTAATCAGCACGCCAGCGGCGACGTAACCGCTGGCCAAGTCCGGTATCAAAACGCCAAACGTGATCGAAGATTTTCATAATGTTTGGTTTACCGTGTTTAGACATAGCCACCGCGTGAAAACGGTGGTTATGTTTTTTTTGTTTATTTTTTATCTGACTGATTAAATTTTCTGGTAAACGTTGTGCAATAAAATCAGAGACGATCACTACATCGGCATCGATCCAATCCTGCTGGTTTAGCTTTTCTACCGTTTCGGATAAGCAGGCTGCCAGATCGGTACCACCTCTAAAGCGCTGGCTTAGAAAACGAATGGCTTCACTGATACCCGTTGATGATGTCAGCTCGTAATGCACCACTTCGGTAGAGAAAAGTAAGATATAGCAGCGCCGATTGTCAGCCATAGCTATGCGTAATAACGCCAGACAAAATGCTTTGGCACACTGTTCATTAAAGCCGCCCATCGATCCTGACGTATCAACACAAACAATAAATGGCCCTCTGGGAAGCTGTTCATTGATGGTTTTAGAAATAGCCCTTACTTTTACTTGTTCGCGCCACACATCGCCTTTTAGCTGATAGGTCAGCAGTTGCTGCTCTAAAAAACGCCGGTAAAATTCTATTTCCAGTTCATCAATATTCAACAGCACCATTTCAGTAGGTAGCATTCTGACGATATCGCTGCTTTGGAAGATACCATTAACACTTTCAGGCAATGTTGCCGGCTCTCTGACCATGACACGATACTTTTCATATTGAGTATCTTTACGATCGACAGAGGTGGGTTGATAGCTTCTGCCCAATTGCTCAGCCAGCTTTTGTAATTCGGGCTGTTGCGCCAGAAACTTACCGTATTCAATTAACGTGTTGCAGTCAGAACGGTATTTTTCTCCGCGGCTCATATCCCACAGGTGACCAGAACTCCGATCGTTTTCCACCAAAAAGGGCTCCAGCGCGCTGTTAATGGCCAGACGATCCTGAAGTTGAGAGATTAACTGCTCCCAGTCACCTTCAATTAGTGATTTATGTAATGTGGTAACCTGAACTGAAAGGCTTTTTCGCCACTGATGCAGAAAAAGGCTGCGAAAGCTCTCATTGCGATGCTCAGCAGTGGCTGAAAGCTTTTTAGCTCGCTCAAAGAAAGGGGAATGGAGTACCTCAAGCTGTTGAATAACATCATCCAACTGTTCAAAGAACAGTGTGTTTTCTGAAGAGATACTTTGTTTATAGAGCGCAAATTCTGCAGAAATAGCTGCAGGTACCTCTGATTGCTGCAACTTATCCTGAAGTTTTATCTTCCAGCCAGAAACCTCTTTGTTAAATGCATTTCTGATTTTGGGATACTTTTCAAAAAAGATAGCCAGCTGAGGCGCAGCCAACAGGCCTATAAGCAATTCTTCGATTATTTCGCTTTCACTGATAGAAAGTAATAATTCGATAGTTTGCAGGCTCATAATGACGGTTCAGCCCCGGAAAAACGCTGTTTTTGTTTGCTGATTTCTTCATGTACCGAAAACAGACTGGCTTCAATCTTTTCCAGCCACTGCTTATTAATAAACAGGCAGGGTTGAGCATCGGTAAAATATTTACGCTGCTGGTTTAGTCTGGACTGAGTATTTTCCAGCCGTTGAACTAACTCTTCTGTTGGTTGGATATGAAAGTTTTTGTCTGACAGCGACAGAATAGAAGGGGATAAACTTAAATCCCGGATAATGAGTTGTAAATTATCATCAACGGTCATATCCAAAGATTGTGAAAAACCAATACCGTTAAGTTTACCTTTTGGCGATTCACCTTTGGTTAACCATAATTCAATTTGCTGTTTTTCAATAACAATGTGTGTTACTTCAATACCGTGTAATTTTAACGGTGTTTGTAATAATAATGTTATCTTAGGGTCAGTGATATTTGCGGGTAATACATAGGTTTGTTTACGGTTAAACAGAGTAGTTTTGCGTTCTAACTTTAAAGATAACTGATTAGATTGCTGTTGTTTGTATTTTAGCCAGTCAGCGTTAATTTGTTGAATTTGTAATGTAATACTTTGCTGATGAAATGCTTTTTCAGTCATTAACAGCTCAATTTGATGTTCTACCAGCGATAAAGAATTAATGTCGTGCCACAGGCAATCTTTTAATAAGATAAGATCGACAGGGCTTATGGCATCTCTGTCACTAAAAAATGCGCTGGCTTGTAACAGTCGAATGGCTTTTTTCCAACGGCGGTCAGATATATAAGGGCCATTATTCAAAGCATTGAGGTTTTGGCGCAGTAAATAGATGAGTTCAAATACCTCATCAGGTAATTTTATCTGATTAATTTGTTGTTGCCATTCAACATACTCTTCATCACTGATGCTTAATGATTCAATGGCAGAATTGAGCTTTTCACTGCTTTGATGATTAATCATCGATAAAAAGTTAGCTTTATCCTGAATATTATTTAGCGATAAACGGATTAACATCCTGTCATACAAAGCTTCAAGGCTGTTATCTTCTTCAGGCAGTTCGTTAGAAGCAGTGACTAATAATCGCAATGGCATAGCAACTTCGGTATCACCATTGCGAAAATGTCTTTCGTTTATTGCCGTTAGTAATGTATTCAGGATTGCCGGGCCTGCTTTCCATATTTCATCTAAGAAAACTATTTCAGCTTCAGGTAGATAGTTTTTAGTTAATCTAATATATCGACCATCTTCTTTTAATGCCTGAATAGATAATGGCCCAAATACTTCTTCCGGCGTTGAAAAACGCGTCATCAAATATTCAAAAGCATTGGCCTGTTTAAATGAGTATTTTAATCGGCGAGCTATCATACTTTTGGCAATACCCGGTGGCCCTAACAGGAAGACACTTTCCCCACACAGCGCGGCTAACAGACAAAGTCTTATGACATGTTGGCGTTCATAAAGATCGGTTTCAAGGATACTGCTTAAACGGGTTATTCGTTCCGACAGGTATTTAGATTTAAGCATGATGAAAACAACTGAATAATAATTAGTTAAAAAATTATAGCAGATCAATGATTAGTAATACTTTTACTTTCCAACTAAAATAGAGCTATCAGGGAAAATTAAAAGTCGTTATGAAATATATTATTGGTATCTGCTTTATATAAAGCAGATATTGATCATTATGCCTTTGGTTCTCCAACCACCGTATTAAAACGCGGATACAAGAAGCACTTATGAGTACAGATAATAAACGCTCGTTGCCGGCAACCATGTTAGCCACAATAGGTGTGGTTTATGGTGATATAGGTACCAGTCCTCTTTATACCTTAAGGGAATGTTTCTCAGGCTATTACGGATTTAGCGTTGAACCAGATGTCATTTTTGGTTTCCTGTCATTAATCTTCTGGATGCTTATTTTGGTGGTATCCCTTAAGTACCTGAGTTTTGTTATGCGGGCGGATAACGCCGGTGAAGGTGGGATTCTGACGTTAATGTCTCTGGCAGGCAGGTATGCCAGTGATAAAAAAACCGCATTTGTGGTCATTATCGGGCTGATTGGTGGCAGCTTCTTTTATGGTGAAGTCGTCATTACCCCGGCAGTTTCCGTGATGTCTGCACTGGAAGGGCTGGAGATTCTGGCACCTTCACTTGATGCTTATATTGTTCCTTGTGCGGTGGTGGTTTTAACCATTCTTTTTTGTATTCAGAAACACGGAACCAGCGGTATCAGTAAAGTATTTGCTCCGGTGATGCTGCTTTGGTTTTTTGTTATTGGTTTATTGGGGGTTCGCAGCGTCATCGCCAGTCCGGAAGTGCTGTATGCGCTTAATCCTTCCTGGGCGATCGGCTTTTTCCTTGAATATAAGGCATTATCATTTTTTGCTCTTGGCGCTGTCGTTCTGGCGATTACCGGTGTGGAAGCGTTGTACGCAGATATGGGGCACTTTGGCAAAATGCCCATTCGCTATGCCTGGTTTACCGTAGTATTGCCTTGTCTGGTTCTGAACTACTTTGGCCAGGGAGCTTTGTTGTTAAGAAGTCCGGAAGCGATAAAGAACCCTTTCTTCCTGTTGGCTCCGGATTGGGCGTTAATTCCACTGTTGATTTTGGCCGCACTGGCTACGGTTATTGCCTCTCAGGCGGTTATCTCAGGTGTTTTCTCTCTGACCCGACAGGCGGTGCATTTAGGTTATTTACCACCGATGAAAATTTTGCACACCTCTGATATGGAGGCCGGGCAAATTTATATTCCGGTGATTAACTGGCTGTTATATATCGCTGTAGTACTGGTGATAGTGACTTTCAAACATTCCAGTAATCTTGCTGCCGCTTACGGTATAGCCGTAACCGGAACGATGGTAATCACCTCGATCCTCTCTTGTATTGTGGCTAATCAAAACTGGCACTGGCCGCGTATTGCGACCGTAACTATTCTGGCTGTTTTACTGTGCGTTGATATTCCACTGTTCTCAGCTAACGCCGTTAAGGTGTTCTCCGGTGGTTGGTTACCGTTGTTGCTGGGGCTGTGTATGTTTATTGTGATGACTTCCTGGAAAAGTGAGCGGTTTCGGCTGCTGCGCCGTATACATGAGCATGGTAACTCTCTGGAAGCGTTGATTGCTTCGCTGGAAAAGAATCCGCCTACGCGAGTGAAGGGAACGGCAGTGTTTATGATCCGCACAACCAACGTTATTCCATTCTCTTTGCTACATAATTTAACCCATAACAAAGTGTTGCATGAGAGAGTGATATTAATGACGATAAAAACCGTCGATACGCCTTATGTACACAACGTTCAGCGGGTGACGATTGAGCAGCTTTCACCGTCGTTTTGGCGGGTCGTCTCCAGTTATGGCTATAAAGAAACGCCAAATGTTGAAAATATCTTTTATTTGTGTGGCCTGGAAGGACTGTCGTTTAGCATGGAGGAAACGTCATTCTTCCTTTCTCATGAGTCAGTGAAACTAAGTAAACGTCCATGGTATTTAAAAATCAGAGGGCAGCTGTTTCTGGCACTTAATCGTAATGCGCTGCGGGCTCCGGATCAGTTTAAGATACCGCCGAACAGGGTGATTGAGTTGGGGACGCAGATAGATATATAGAACGTGGGTTTTGTTATAGATATTTAATCAGCTTTTGTGAATGTTCCGGCCGTGATAACTATGTGGTTATATGAGCATTGTGCTCGGCCGGAAAACCATCAGTACTTAAGTTGGGAGTGCGTCGGGCCTAGTCCGCTTAGGGGCGCTCCGGCAGCTAAAGCTGCTACGACCCCAACAGCGGCCTCTCCCGACGATTAGCTTTGTTAAAACAAAATATTCTTGTAGATATATTTTTGTCTATTACCCCTTCCTTCCCGTTATCAAATTATCTCCATCGCCAGGTTTTAGCATGATAAATACCAGCGAGGATAAGAAGGTGATAACGCCCATGGTGATGAAGGTGTAGTGGAAGTGGTCGATGGTGTTTCCGCTGGAGAAGGTTTCGTAAGCGTGAAGTACCGTTGCACTGACCGCGACGCCAAAGCTGATGGATAGCTGTTGGGTTACTGCCATCAGGCTATTACCGGAACTGGCAGTTTTGTCGGTTAAATCGCCCAGCGTGATGGTATTCATGGCGGTAAACTGTATAGACATCACCATTCCCATAAGAAACAGTGGAATAATCAGCATCCAGAGCGGCTCTGCCGGATCTTGTAAGGAGAATTGAGCGATCATTGCGCCAATTAGCAGAGTCACGCCAATCAGAGTGTTGCGGTAACCAAACTTATTCAGCACTTTTGTGACTATCGATTTAGCCAGCAATGAGCCAATAGCCGTTGGTGCCATCATACAACCCGCTATCAGCGCTGAATAACCAAACCCTATTTGCAGCATTAGCGGCATCAGAAACGGAACGCTTCCGGTTCCCAAACGTGAAACGATGCTGCCCAGAATGCCGACAGAGAAAGTACGGATCTTAAATAGTGATAAGTGAAACAGCGGGTATCGATATCTAAGTGCATGCCATACATACAGGAAGAGTAGAATAATTCCTGAAATAAAGATCAATATGGCGAGCTGAGTTGAAACAATACGTTCGCTAAACAGTGATAATCCACTGAGTAACATCACCAGACTTAAGCCAAACAGCAAAAAACCTAAAATATCGAATTTACGGCCAGGAACGGTAAAGTCAGGCATATATTTACGGGCATAAAACATTCCTACTAATCCGATAGGAATATTTATCAGGAATATCCAGTGCCAGGTGGCGTAGGTAACTAGCCATCCTCCCAGTAATGGGCCAATAATAGGGCCGATCAGCCCGGGTATGGTGACAAAATTTAATACGGGTAATAGTTCACTGCGTGGATAGGCTCGTAACAGTGCAAGGCGGGCAACGGGCATCATCATAGCTCCACCCACACCCTGAATAATTCGTGAGATAACCAGCATTGATAGTGAATGTGACAGGGCACAAGACAATGAGCCAAGCACAAACAGTAAAACGGAAATCATAAAAACTTTGCGGGTACCAAAGCGATCGGCTAACCAACCGCTAATGGGAATCAACATGGCAACGGTGAGTGTATAGCTAATAATGACCGACTGCATTGCCAGAGGGGAATGATTAAGGCTTTTAGCAATAGCTGGAATTGCCGTATTTAATATGGTGGCGTCCAGAGCCTGCATAAAGAACGCGGTAGCAGCAATCCAGGGGAGACCCGCTACGCTACGTGCTGATTGAGTCATTCATTATCCTGCGGTTGATTCAATATTGTAGATCTTAATATCCTTTTCTAATAATTCCTGCGTGGCCTTGAGTGCTTCTGCACTGTCCTTTTTTAGAATAGCATCAACAATGGATTGATGGTGTTCCAGCTTGATAACTTCATTATTAGTAACCGATCGGAAGTAGGTTTGATATACCGAACTGAACAGGCTGGAGAAAGAGGTTAAAAGCGGATTACAGCTGGCATTGTAGATAAGCTTATGAAATTCCGTATCTACCTGTATCCATTTTTCAGCGTCGAAATCTTTATGTAATGAACGCATTTCTGCCATTAGGAGGGAAAGTTGATAACGCTGTTCATTGCTGGCGTTGATTGCAGCCAGAGCGGCTGCCTGAGGTTCTAATGCCCGACGTAATACCACAAAGTGTTGAGTGACTTCAAAAAAGTTATCTTTGCTAATCCACCATGAAAGCAGATCTTTATCGAGAAAATTCCAGTAATACTTAGGCATAACTCGCGTACCAATCCGCGGTCGGGCAAGTAACATTCCTTTAGCGGTAAGCATTTTTACGGCTTCTCTGATAGCAGTTCTGCTAACGCTATAAATTTCACACAGTTCATTTTCGCCCGGCAGTATGCTTTCTGCTGCAAATTCGCCAGACAAAATGCGGTGCGCTATCTTTTCTGCAACCAGGTAAGACAGATTTCGATGGGCAGCCTGCTGCTGAACATTAAATTGCATTATGTTAAGTATCCTTTGGCGGTTATCAATGTAAACTATTTGATTTTTAATAATTATTATTTATCGTTATTTAACGAATAACGTCTCATTTTATCCCATAAAGGGCGATAAAATAACAAACTCTTCGCCATATTATGATCACACGCAATCGATAACGTATTTAATCCAGTTAAATAAATAAGATAGGAATTATCTATCCGGGCGAATTGCGGATAAATTTTTCAGTATTTAGGATAAACAACAAATCTCTGACAATCGTTCTGGCAAATGAAACACCTTTTTGGATATGAATTACTCTTCCGATGGGGGCTCATGTACTTTTCTTGCCAGAAACCAGTAAGAATAGATGGCATTAAACAATACCACTATAGCAGTAACGATAAATACTGCACGAAATCCAAGAGTTGCTGCAACGCTGGAACCCAGTAATGGGCCACTAACGTTGCCGATATCACGAAATGATTGGTTATAACTAAATATTCGGCCAGCTACCTGATTGCTGCAATTATAAATTAATAACGTTTGTACCGCGGGTAATAGCGCACCATCAGCAACCCCAAGCAGAAAACGTAATACAGCCAATTGCCATGGATTTTGTACAAATGCCATGGGGAGCAGCACCAGAATGGAAAAAATCAGCATGGCTATCAGAATACGCTCCGGCCCGATGCGATCGCCTAATTTGCCTAATCGTGGTGCACTCAACAAGGCTGCAAATCCGGGAACGGAAGCAATAAATCCACTGATAAAGGCCAGATTCTCAATATTATTCGATATTTCCCGCACATACAGGGTCAGAATTGGGGCGATAGAGCCGGTAGCTACCTGAATAATCATGGTAGTCACAAATAACCCCAATACTAATTTTGGTTTTTTTAATGAAGCAAAAACTTGTCGCCCACTCAGCATATCCTTCTTGTGGACACGGGTGAACTGCTCTTTAACGGCATACCAGGTAAGCAGGAAGCAAATAAACAGTACGCTGGCAGTAATAAAGAACACCGGGCGCAGGCCATAACGGTCAGCCAGAAAACCACCAATCAGTGGCCCTAACAGCGCACCGCTGACGGCGCCGGTTGACAGTGTTCCCAGAGCCCATCCGCTGCGATTACGGGGAACCTGAGTGGCGATCAGCGCATTAGCATTGGGTACAAATCCGCCCAACACCCCTAACATTGCGCGTAACCCAAGGAACTGCCAGATATTTTGAGCAAGCCCCATTAACACCATAATGATTGCCATACCGAGTGCTGAGCGAAGCAGCATCAGTTTTCGACCACGACGATCCGCTAACCCGCCCCAAAAAGGGGAAGCCAGAGCAGAAAATAGAAAGGTGATACTGAAAACCAGACCTGACCATAAATTTAGTTCACGGTGGCCAGTTATACCGAGTTGTTCAACATATAAGGGTAAGAAAGGCATCACCAGACTAAAGGCTGCGCCGGTGAGAAAACATCCAATCCAAACCACCATCAGGTTTCTCTGCCAGTTAACTGGTGAAGAAAGTTCTATCGTGTCGGGATCGTCTGTTGGCATGTTTGACCTGCATAAGGTGGCAATATGGTGAGTGTTTTATACACAGTCTCAGAATGCCACTAATACCGCCCTTTTAAAACTGGAATTCAGCTAAAACAGGGCGGCAAATCAATTTTACGACTGATAAATATTCCAGCCTCTTTCTTTCCATAACTCCGGTAATTCACTCATATTATAGAATGTGGTGACCAGAGGGTGATCGATTGGCTGGTTGTGTGGATCGGCACAGTAGTAAAATACCGGGATACCGGCAGCAATACCCGCATGAGCACCTGCGACGGAGTCCTCAACTAAAATACATTTTTCCAATGGAATCTCGAGGCTATCACAGGCAAATGCCAGCAATGCCGGGTCGGGTTTCCAACGCTGGATATCAAAAGCGCTATATAAATGGTCGCCAAAGAAATCAATCAGTTTGGTTAGCCCCAGAGAGTGTTGCATTTTACTCACCGGCCCATTAGAAACAACGGCCATAGGAACAGTAATCCCTTCCAGCAAAGGGCGGATCCCTTCTATGGGCTTCAGGCTCAGTTCGAACAACCGTGCCATATCCTGCCGATATTCTTTCTCCAGTTTTTCATCAGGTTGATCGAGACCATAAGTCTCTCTGACTTGAGCAAACACCTTATAAAGATTGGTTCCTTTAAACTGTTTTATGCATTCTTCTGTGGAAAGGGGAATGCCATAGCTCTTAAAAACGTTAGAAAAAGATTCACAACATAAAATCTCGCTGTCTACTAAGGTGCCATCACTATCAAACAGCACGCATTCAACCGGTTGCATAATTTATTCCTTTACAAGTGACCAATGTGTTTCATGCCATGTGGCATTGTATATATTAAAACAGTGTTTCAAAAAATGATAGATCTTTGTTTATTTTGAATTTTTTGATACTTATCATATTGTTTGTAGTACAAAATGACCCATCATAACCAGAACTTAATGATAAAAACTTAAATAAATCATGTAATCGATTGCGTATTTTGGTATATGTAGCGGCTTAGTTTTCCATTACTTCATCTTTTTCCCGGATATCAAAATGAACAAACCAGTTTCTGGACCTGCTAATGGGCAAGGATTACTAGAGCGCATATTTCAGTTAAATCAACATGGTACAACCATAAGAACTGAGATTGTAGCTGGCTTCACCACCTTTTTAACTATGGTTTATATCGTTTTTGTTAACCCTCAGATTTTAGGGGTAGCAGGAATGGATACCGAAGCCGTTTTCGTTACCACCTGTCTGGTTGCTGCATTTGGTAGCATCTTTATGGGGGTTTTAGCTAATTTGCCGGTTGCTCTGGCTCCCGCTATGGGGCTAAACGCCTTTTTTGCCTTTGTGGTTGTCGGGGCGATGGGTCATTCATGGCAAGTTGCGATGGGCGCCATTTTCTGGGGTTCTTTTGGTTTTCTGTTACTGACTCTGTTCCGAATTCGTTATTGGATGATCTCCAGTATTCCGGTTAGTTTACGGGTTGGTATTACCAGCGGTATTGGTTTGTTTATCGGTATGATGGCGCTGAAAAACGCCGGTATTATTGTGCCTAATCCAGATACTTTAGTAGCAATAGGTAATCTGACCTCTCTGAACGTTGCATTGGGTATTTTAGGTTTCTTTATTATTGCCGTTCTGGCAGCTAAAAATATTCATGCCGCAGTACTGATTTCCATTGTGGTTACTACGGGTATTGGCCTGCTGGTGGGTGATGTCACCTATCAGGGGGTATTCTCCACACCACCAAGTATTGCCAGTATTGTTGGTCAGGTAGATGTAAAAGGGGCACTGGATATTGGTTTAGCCGGAATTATCTTCTCTTTTATGCTGATCAACCTGTTTGACTCTTCCGGTACGTTAATTGCGGTAACTGACAAAGCTGGACTGGCGGATGAAAACGGTAAGTTCCCGCGTATGAAGCAGGCACTGATGGTAGACAGTATTACCTCTACCGCCGGGGCTTATTTCGGAACATCTTCTATCTCTACTTATATTGAAAGTTCTTCCGGTGTTTCTGTCGGTGGCAGAACCGGGCTGACGGCAGTAGTGGTAGGTTTATTATTCCTGTTAGTTATTTTCCTGTCACCGTTAGCTAAGATGGTTCAGCCTTATGCGGTTGCCGGTGCGCTGATTTATGTGGGGGTTTTAATGACCTCCAGCTTGTCTCGCGTGAAGTGGAACGATTTAACAGAAGCAACGCCGGCCTTTATTACTGCGGTCATGATGCCGTTTACTTTCTCCATTACCGAAGGGATTGCTTTAGGTTTTATCTCTTATTGTGTGATGAAAGCGGGCGTTGGCCGCTGGAGAGAAATTAGCCCTTGTGTACTGATTGTTGCTTTACTGTTTTTGATTAAGATTATTTTTGTCGATCATTAATATTAAGTCGATGAAAAAAAACCGGCCTGAATTTCAGGCCGGTTTTTTATTAGATACATTAACGGATTTTATTCCGCACTATCATTAGTTTGAATCAAAGCATCGACCCGACGGTTTGCCCGGTTACAGTAGTTGCGTTCTTTGCTCTCCAGGCTGTCACAGTTCACCGTTGGGTTATTGGCACCCTCACCGCTGGTAAACAGTAATGAACCTGATACACCATAAGAAATCAGCAGTTTTTTCACGGTTTCTGCACGTTGTTCTGATAGTTTCTGGTTAAATTCTGGCGTACCTATTGGGTCTGCGTGACCGACAATATCTACCCGTTGAATTTGAGGCAGGCTATTAATATGTTTTGCCATATTTTTAACTATCTCTACACCACCGGCTTCGATATCCGACACTTTGTTACCGGCAAAGTTAAACAGTACGTTACCTAACTGGGACATACCACCGACATATTCGCAAGGTTTAACCGCGGAAGCCCGGTTAATGGTGGCGCTGCTTTTATAGCCAAACAGTTGGCTTTCTGCTGCGACACGGGTTACCGGCACCGGTGTACCGTTATCTTTATCCGAGTTAGTTTCAACAAAGTAGGTTTTTCCACCCATGAGCTGAGTGATGGTTCTTGGTACTTCTTTCCCTTTATAGTGAGGTGCATCATTTTGATAAGCCTCAATAATATGCTTACCCGGAAGAAGACAGAATACGCTAAATTGCCCTTCTCTTAATGCGCCCTGAAATTCGCGATCCACATAGATATCGGCCACGCCAATGGTGTTATTACTGGATTTTTTAGGGTTATAAAACACCACCTGGGATAATGAATTACCAATCTTGCCAACAGGCAGATACTGCAAACCGGTATGTTTCATAATGACAGCCGGGCCGGATGTGGATGCCACAGGGCTTGTTGATGCATCGACAGCATCAAACATCATGGCGTCATTATCAGCCACAGGGTTGGCCATAACGTTAAAAGCGAATAGTGCGGAAATGAATCCGACGGCTGATTTGCGACACAATAATGAACATCTATTTACGTGTGACATTTTATTATCCTTAAACATAACTATTTCTGAATGAATTACTAAATATTAGGCAATACTTTCTGAAGTGACCGTCAGATGACGGTCACTTCAGTGTTTAATTACATGATGATTGGGCTAACGGTTTCTTCGACCAGAATCTCGATGCCAGAAGAGCTCATGCCCCATACGTTGTAGGTATGACCGTCATGTTGATAATTGCTTTGCGACATGGTCCACTGGCCGTCACCGCTTTCTAACTTCAGGGTGCTGCCTTCTTCACCATTAACGATAATCGCTTTATCACCACTGTGGATTGCCAGTTCTTCTGAACCCAGGCGCAGAACATCATCCAGAGAAACAGTCATGGTGTTATGACCATTACCCATATCGAAGATCTCTACTGAGCTCAGGTTATCTTTCAGCGCACTCAGGTTTAGCAGTAAGTCATGTCCTGCCAGAACCAGAGTATCAATACCTTCATCACCAGAAATAGAACCGAAGTCTGTTGAGGTTATATTGATAACATCGTTACCTGCTCCGCCCATAACCTGATCGCCAGTACTGATGTTGTTAAAGGTATCGTTGCCCAGACCACCCATCAGAATGTCTGCTTTATCGGTTCCGAACAGCATGTCGTCACCGGCAGTAAACATCTGAGAAATAGACATCAGTGATTGCTGAGTAGTTGATAACAGTGAATGTGTACCGGAAGATCCACTGGTCAACGTATCATCACCGACTTCTATCTGGTTGTTGGACAGCAGCGTCACCAGATCTGTGCTCACCCCTTTCAGTGTTAACAGTTCCTCAAAGCCATAGGCACCACCTTTACCATCACGGTCAATGCTGATGATGGTATCGCCACCAACCTGTTCCACTTTCAGATAATTCAGTATTCCCTGAGAAGCTGAATCCAGTTTCATAACCCCTTCATCCATAAAGCAGGATAATGGGCCGGAGTAGTTCAATATATCGCTCAGGTCGATCAGGTCAGCATTTTTATTGGTCAGCAGGTTGCCTACCGTGAAGCCATATACTGTGTCATGACCATTACCGCCAGTACTGTCGCTACCCTTACCAGCTTGTACCTTGTACATCAGCGTATCATTACCACCGTTTGTCAGGTGGAAGGTGTCATTACCACCCCGACCTTCGAACAGGTTATTTGCTGCGTTATCGGTGAATGTATCGTCTTTATCGGTACCAATCAGGCCTTCGATACTGACCAGCTTGTCATTACCCTGTCCGGTTGCAACGCCGGTCTTCAGGTCTGCGGTAATAGCGGAAGCGGAACGGCTGTAATCAACAATGTCCATACCTTCAGTTTCACTCCAGACTTGCTGACCGCTCATAACACGGTTCCAACCGCCACCACCCGTGTAGGTATCGTCTCCGGCTGAGCCGAAGAAGGTATCGTTATAGCCGGTACCGATAATACCGCCAGTACCTGTCGTGTTATTAACTGCATCAGTACTTTCTGCTGTCAGTACGTAAGCATCGTGTGACTTACCGGTAGTCAGACCACCCCAGTTCACATTAACCGTATTGTTGGTATAACCACCAATGCTGGAAGATGCGCCTACATGGTCGGTGACGCCATTGGTGATACGCAGCAGTTGCACTGAGTACACTTCATTTGGATCTAATCCGAAGAAGCTGACCAGACCCATACTGTTGCTGGAACCAGACGCCTGCGGGTTAATCAGCTGGGTGGCTACACAGTTACCTTTGGAGTCATACAATTTAACGGTGTTACTGTAGAAGGTATTGATGCCGTTACCGTCAACAATACGGATCTGTAAGCTGGTACCGTCTGCCGCGATATTGGTGTTTTTCACCAACAGCGTTGGAGCAGAATCAGTGCTGGATACTACACCGGCATCACTACCTGAGCGGTATAACACGATATCCATCGAGCCATCCCAGTCGTAGTCCAGCGCTACAGCACCGGTAATATTGTCAAACTTAGTCGAACCCGTCAGGCTGGTCGCGTTCGCACCCCAGGCATTGGTACCGTTGTTGGTATACAACGTTGGGCTACCGTTCACGCCGGAACGTGGAATTTCGATAATGTCCACTTTACCGTCATGGTTCCAGTCTACCGCCAGTGATGTACCACCGGTTAACTTGTCACCAAACCACAGAGCCTGACTATCGGTCGCCATTAACTTACCGGTACCATCGTTCAAGTAAATACGGCTTTCATCGCTGTTAGCGCCGCCTTTCGTACCGCGACTTAAGAACAGATCCAGCCAGCCGTCGCCGTTAAAGTCAGCATAGGTCATGGAGATGGACAGGTTGCCGTAGTCATCCGCACCATCATTAGTAAACACGTTGGCATAGTAACCAACAGTACCGAAATTGGTTTTTCCTGTACCCGTCAGTTCGTTATACAGAATACCCAGACCTCGAGAGCCGTTACCCGCGTTGTTTCCGGCACCGTTGTAGTCAACGTGTGCAGTAATATCCACGGTACCGTTGTTGTCGATATCCACCGCGCCCACTTCGTGCATGATACTCATCGCAGCCGGAATAGCGCCGCCCGGGTGACCGTTAGCAAAGCCGGATGCTTTTTCGTAAGACAACACACCCTGGTCATTTTTCAGGAATGAAATGGAGTCTGACTCGGAGTCAGCTAATACAAAGTCCAGATAGCCATCACCTTCACGGTCATAGGCAATTACGCCACCCAAGTGGTTCAGCGTTCCCTGATCCACAGCCTTCGGTGAGAAAGAGCCGTCAGCGTTTTGCATCCAGTAGGCGGTATAACCGCCATTTTGATATGAGCTGACCTGTGACATTACATCGGTGTAGCCATCGCGGTTAATATCTGCAAACACAGCGGAGTTGATGTAACGACTATAAGAGCTACTGTCGACATCATACCCGGCACCGTTTGCCTTCATTGGTTGCGCCAGATAGGTAGAATCATAGTGTTCTAAATCTGTTGCTGTATACACACGACCGGCGTTAGCGGTAGTGGTACCTGAAGTGCCGCGTACGCTCTGGAAGAATGACCATAAACCGTCCTGGCTGATGGTTACGGCGGCAGAGTTAAGGCCGCGACCATCGGAGTCAGTTGTACCACCCCATGATTGAGCAATCAGTAAGCTACCTTCACCGTCGGTTACCCCGACGCTGGTGCTGGCGCCCATACTTGAATGGTTACCTGCTTCATCCCACACCATAAACGCCAGGTTATGTGCTCCGGCAGGTAAGGATGTAGTCAGACTCCAGCTGCCGTCTGCATTTGCTTTAGCAAAGCCCAGTACCTGATCCAGACCTTCCTGATAGCTACCGTTGCCGTTTTCATCACTAACCAGTGCAACAATAGTACCCGCTTCAACAGTACCGTAATGGCTGCTGTCGAAAGTGAATGAATCTTTGGTGCTGACAGCCTTGGCAATATCCGGAGCGCCAACAAGTGCATCAGGTACGGTCAGATCAATCACGACTTTGTAGTTTTCAGCGAATGATGTGTTTTTACCTACGTTACCCGCGTTATCAATAACCTGTAGCTTGTAGTTGTATGTGGTGTCGACTGACACTTCAGGCAACACGTAGCTCCAGTTATTACCGGTCATGGTGAGCGTCTGCCAGGTCGTGCCATTATCCAGCGAGATCTGTAGCTTTTCACCGGTTAACAGCGCAGTACTTAAGGTACCGCTTACGGTTACGTTATTGTCACGGGTAACCATATCGGTATTGGTCACTGTTGCACTGTGGCTGAAGACGTCACCGCTCGCCAGACCATGGCTGGTATCGGTAGAAATCTTCGCCGTTGTGTTCAGACCAGTCATATCACGGCCTTCCAGCGCGATAGTTAACGCATGGTTATCTGTGCTACCAATGTTACCGGCTGTATCCACTACGCGGGCTTTGATGGTGTAATCCCCGGCGTCCAGCTCAGTACTTTGCAGGTCAACAGTCCAGCCGGTATCGGTCAGTGTTGTTGCCTTAGTCCAGGTTTTGCCATTATCCAGTGTGATTTCTACGGTTTCATCAGACAGCAGGGCTTTATCCAGCGTACCGCTAATTAACAACGTATTATCGTTGGTAATAAAGTCAGTGCTTGAGCCACCACGGTCATCAGAAATCTCAGTAATAGTGACTTTAGCGTCTGATACAAAGGTATCCAGAATAATAGTGTATGGCTTACATGGGTCGGTGAGGTTACCCACCGGATCCATTTCTACAGCGGTGAATTTATTTTCACCCTGAGCCAGTGCTTCAGCTGGTTTCAGACTCCAGTTACCTTCTGCATCCACTGTTGTGCTGCCGATGACATGTTTATCAACGCTGTCAGTGGTGTATACAGTGATAATGTCACCGGCCGTACCGGTACCGCTGATGGTTGGACGCGTGTCGTCGGTAGTATCACCGGATTTAACGTTACCTGTGACAATACCTGTTTGGTCATCCACACCGGTGATAGCCAGTTTGCTGGCATCCGGGGCTGTGAAGTCCATAGTCAGTACAAAGTCATCGGACGGCTGGCTGACGTTACCCGCTTTATCAGTGGCAGTAACATGGAACGTATGTTTACCTTCTGCCAGAGCATCGGTAGTGAAAGTCCACTTGCCGTTGCTGTCTGCGGTGGTGGTGCCCAGCAGGGTCTCACCGTCGTATACGTTAACCGTACTGTTCTTCTCGGCAGAACCGTTCAGGGTTGGCGTAGCGTCATCGGTGGCGCTGTTGCTGGTTAATGTACCCTGAATTTCGCCCACGTTATCTTCCGCTGAATCGATGGTTGGTGTGGTTGGTGCCACGGTATCCACGGTAAAGATGAAGGCGGTGGTTGGTTCACTAACGTTACCGGCTTTGTCGGTGGCAGTCGCGGTTACGCTGTGTGCCCCTTCGCTCAGATCGGCGGCCGGTGTGAAGCTCCAGTTACCTTCGGCATCTGCTGTGGTTGAACCCAGCAGGGTTTCACCGTCGTATACCTTGATGGTGCTGCCGGCTTTAGCGTCACCAATGATTTCCGGACGGGTATCGTCGGTAATATCGTTAGCTTTGATATCGCCGGTAATGTCGCCGACGTTATCCACCAGTTTAGTGATAGTTACGGTGACAACACTGGTATCAATGGTGATATGTACAACCGCGGAAGCTTCACCGGTATTACCGGCAGCGTCAGTTACCGTGGTAGTGAACTGATAATCACCGTCTGCCAGCGTATCCGGCGTAAATGTCCAGTTACCGCTGGCATCGGCTTTGGCCGAGCCAATGACATCGTCACCGTTATGGATGATAACCATACCGTTGGCTTCCGCCTGACCGCTGAAGGTCGGGGTATTGTCATCGGTGGTATCGCCGTCTTTCAGTGCACCAGTCACGGCACCCACGTTGTCGGTGATCGCCAGGTCGGTGGCGGCAGCCGGTGCGGTAAAGTCAATATCCAGCACAAAGTCGTTGGATGGCTGGCTGACATTACCCGCTTTGTCAGTGGCGGTAACATGGAACGTATGCTCGCCTTCAGTCAGGGCATCGGTAGTGAAAGTCCACTTGCCGTTGCTGTCTGCGGTGGTGGTGCCCAGCAGGGTCTCACCGTCGTATACGTTAACCGTACTGTTCTTCTCGGCAGAACCGTTCAGGGTTGGCGTAGCGTCATCGGTGGCGCTGTTGCTGGTTAATGTACCCTGAATTTCGCCCACGTTATCTTCCGCTGAATCGATGGTTGGTGTGGTTGGTGCCACGGTATCCACGGTAAAGATGAAGGCGGTGGTTGGTTCACTAACGTTACCGGCTTTGTCGGTGGCAGTCGCGGTTACGCTGTGTGCCCCTTCGCTCAGATCGGCGGCCGGTGTGAAGCTCCAGTTACCTTCGGCATCTGCTGTGGTTGAACCCAGCAGGGTTTCACCGTCGTATACCTTGATGGTGCTGCCGGCTTTAGCGTCACCAATGATTTCCGGACGGGTATCGTCGGTAATATCGTTAGCTTTGATATCGCCGGTAATGTCGCCGACGTTATCCACCAGTTTAGTGATAGTTACGGTGACAACACTGGTATCAATGGTGATATGTACAACCGCGGAAGCTTCACCGGTATTACCGGCAGCGTCAGTTACCGTGGTAGTGAACTGATAATCACCGTCTGCCAGCGTATCCGGCGTAAATGTCCAGTTACCGCTGGCATCGGCTTTGGCCGAGCCAATGACATCGTCACCGTTATGGATGATAACCATACCGTTGGCTTCCGCCTGACCGCTGAAGGTCGGGGTATTGTCATCGGTGGTATCGCCGTCTTTCAGTGCACCAGTCACGGCACCCACGTTGTCGGTGATCGCCAGGTCGGTGGCGGCAGCCGGTGCGGTAAAGTCAATATCCAGCACAAAGTCGTTGGATGGCTGGCTGACATTACCCGCTTTGTCAGTGGCGGTAACATGGAACGTATGCTCGCCTTCAGTCAGGGCATCGGTAGTGAAAGTCCACTTGCCGTTGCTGTCTGCGGTGGTGCTGCCCAGCAGGGTCTCACCTTCATACACATTAACCGTACTGTTTTTCTCGGCGGTACCGCTCAGTGCCGGTGTGGTGTCATCGGTAGAACTGTTGCTGGTTAATGTACCCTGTACATCACCCACGTTATCTTCCGCTGAATCGATGGTCGGTGTGGTTGGAGCCACAGTGTCCACGGTAAAGGTGAAGGCGGTGGTTGGCTCACTAACGTTACCGGCTTTGTCGGTGGCCGTAGCCGTAATGCTGTGCGCCCCTTCGCTCAGGTTGGTGGCTGGGGTAAAGCTCCAGTTACCTTCGGCATCTGCTGTGGTTGAACCCAGCAGGGTTTCACCGTCGTACACATTAATAGTGCTGTCGGCTTTGCCTTCACCGATGATTTCCGGACGGGTATCGTCGGTAATATCGTTAGCTTTGATATCGCCAGTGATATCACCGACGTTATCCACCAGTTTAGTGATAGTTACGGTGACTACACTGGTATCAATGGTGATATGCACAACTGCGGAAGCTTCACCGGTATTACCGGCAGCGTCAGTTACCGTGGTAGTGAACTGATAATCACCGTCTGCCAGCGTATCCGGCGTAAATGTCCAGTCACCGCTGGCATCGGCTTTAACTGAGCCAATGACATCGTCACCGTTATAGATGATAACCATACCGTTGGCTTCTGCCTGACCGCTGAAGGTCGGGGTGTTGTCATCGGTAGTATCGCCGTCTTTCAGTGCGCCAGTCACGGCACCCACATTGTCGGTGATCGCCAGATCGGTGGCGGCAGCCGGTGCGGTAAAGTCAATATCCAGCACAAAGTCGTCAGATGGCTGGCTAACGTTGCCAGCCTTGTCAGTGGCGGTAACATGGAACGTATGCTCACCTTCAGTCAGGGCATCGGTAGTGAAAGTCCACTTGCCGTTGCTGTCCGCGGTGGTGGTACCCAGCAGGGTCTCACCATCATATACGTTAACCGTACTGTTTTTCTCGGCAGTACCGTTCAGTGCCGGTGTGGTGTCATCGGTAGAACTGTTGCTGGTTAATGTACCTTGCACATCACCCACGTTATCTTCCGCTGAATCGATGGTCGGTGTGGTTGGTGCCACAGTGTCCACGGTAAAGGTGAAGGCGGTGGTTGGTTCGCTAACGTTACCGGCTTTGTCGGTGGCAGTAGCGGTTATGCTGTGTGCCCCTTCGCTCAGATCGGCGGCCGGTGTGAAGCTCCAGTTACCTTCAGAATCTATTGTGGTGGAGCCCAGCAGGGTTTCACCGTCATATACCTTGATGGTGCTGCCGGCTTTACCTTCACCACTGGCATCGGCTTTGGCCGAGCCAATCACCTCATCACCGTTATAGATGATAACCATACCGTTGGCTTCTGCCTGACCACTGAAGGTCGGGGTGTTGTCATCGGTAATATCGCCGTCTTTCAGCGCACCGGTAACAGCACCGACGTTATCGATGATGCTTACATTAGCCAGATCTGGCGCAATGGTATCAACAGTAAACTCAATCACATCAGACGGGGCGCTTTCGTTACCCGCTTCGTCTTTCTCGATAACGGTAATGCTGTGTTCGCCTTCAGCCAGATCGGTTTCCGGTGTCCATTCCCATTTGCCGTCTGCATCGATCACGGTTGAACCGATAACCTCATCACCATCCTTGATGATGATAATGTCGCCGGCGTCGCCTTCGCCGTTAAAGGTTGGCGTGGCGTCGTCAGTCTTGCTGCCCGGCTCGATAGCGCCGGTAGTATCGCCCACATTGTCGGTCGCAGTTGGTGCTTCCGGTTTGGCCGGTGCGATGGTGTCTACGGTAAACTCAATCGCGTCAGACGGCGCGCTTTCGTTACCCGCTTCGTCTTTCTCGATAACGGTAATGCTGTGGTCGCCTTCGCTCAGGTCAGTTTCCGGTGTCCATTCCCACTTGCCGTCTTCATCAACGATAACGGAACCAATGATTTCATCGCCATCCTTGATGATGATAATGTCGCCGGCGTCGCCTTCGCCGTTAAAGGTTGGTGTGGCGTCGTCGGTCTTGCTGCCCGGTTCGATAGCGCCGGTGGTGTCGCCCACGTTGTCGGTGGCAGTTGGTGCTTCCGGTTTGGCCGGTGCGATGGTGTCAACAGTAAACTCAATCGCATCAGACGGGGCGCTTTCGTTACCCGCTTCGTCTTTCTCGATAACGGTAATGCTGTGGTCACCTTCGCTCAGGTCGGTTTCCGGTGTCCATTCCCATTTGCCGTCTTCATCAACGATAACTGAGCCAATGATTTCATCGCCATCCTTGATGATGATGGTGTCACCGGCATCGCCTTCACCGTTAAAGGTTGGTGTGGCGTCGTCGGTTTTACTGCCCGGCTCGATAGCGCCGGTGGTGTCGCCCACATTGTCGGTGGCGGTAGGTGCTTCCGGCTTGGATGGGGCAATGGTATCCACGGTAAATTCGATTGCATCAGACGGCGCGCTTTCGTTGCCCGCTTCGTCTTTCTCGATAACGGTAATGCTGTGGTCGCCTTCGCTCAGATCAGTTTCCGGTGTCCATTCCCACTTGCCGTCTTCATCAACGATAACAGAGCCAATGATTTCATCGCCATCCTTGATGATGATGGTATCGCCGGCATCGCCTTCGCCGTTAAAGGTTGGTGTTGCATCGTCGGTTTTGCTGCCCGGTTCGATAGCGCCGGTAGTCTCACCTACGTTATCAGTGGCGGTAGGTGCTTCCGGTTTGGATGGGGCAATGGTATCCACGGTAAATTCGATTGCATCAGACGGTGCGCTTTCGTTGCCCGCTTCGTCTTTCTCGATAACGGTAATGCTGTGATCGCCTTCGCTCAGGTCGGTTTCCGGTGTCCATTCCCACTTGCCGTCTTCATCAACGATAACTGAGCCAATGATTTCATCGCCATCCTTGATGATGATGGTATCGCCGGCATCACCTTCGCCGTTAAAGGTTGGTGTTGCATCGTCAGTCTTGCTGCCCGGCTCGATAGCGCCGGTGGTATCACCCACGTTGTCGGTGGCGGTAGGTGCTTCCGGCTTGGATGGGGCAATGGTATCCACGGTAAATTCGATTGCATCAGACGGTGCGCTTTCGTTGCCAGCTTCGTCTTTCTCGATAACGGTAATGCTGTGGTCACCTTCGCTCAGGTCAGTTTCCGGTGTCCATTCCCATTTGCCGTCAGCGTCTACTACAGTAGAGCCGATAACCTCATCACCGTCTTTAATGATGATAGTGTCGCCGGCGTCGCCTTCGCCGTTAAAGGTTGGGGTGGCGTCGTCGGTTTTGCTGCCCGGCTCGATAGCGCCGGTGGTGTCGCCCACGTTATCAGTGGCGGTTGGTGCTTCCGGTTTGGCCGGTGCAACAGTGTCCACGGTAAAGGTGAAGGCGGTGGTTGGTACGCTAACGTTACCGGCTTTACCTGTCGCGGTGGCTGTAATACTGTGCTCACCTTCACTCAGGTCAGTAGCCGGCGTGAAGCTCCAGTGGCCTTCGTTGTCCACGGTGGTGGAGCCCAGCAGGGTTTCACCGTCATACAGGTGAATGATGCTGTCGGCTTTAGCGTCACCGATAATTTCCGGACGGGCATCGTCGGTCACGCCATTGGTTTTGATATCACCGACGTTATCCACCAGTTTAGTGATGGTCACTTCAATCGCGCTGGTATCAATGGTGATATGCACAACCGCGGAAGCTTCACCGGTATTACCGGCTTCGTCAGTTACCGTGGTGGTGAACTGATAATCACCGTCTGCCAGCGTATCCGGCGTAAATGTCCAGTCACCGCTGGCATCGGCTTTGGCCGAGCCAATCACCTCATCACCGTTATAGATGATAACCATACCGTTGGCTTCTGCCTGACCACTGAAGGTCGGGGTATTGTCATCGGTAATATCGCCGTCTTTCAGCGCACCGGTAACAGCACCGACGTTATCGATGATGCTTACATTAGCCAGATCTGGCGCAATGGTATCAACAGTAAACTCAATCGCATCAGACGGGGCGCTTTCGTTACCTGCTTCGTCTTTCTCGATAATGGTAATGCTGTGGTCACCTTCGCTCAGGTCGGTTTCCGGTGTCCATTCCCATTTACCGTCTTCATCAACGATAACTGAGCCAATGATTTCATCGCCATCCTTGATGATGATGGTGTCGCCGGCATCGCCTTCGCCGTTAAAGGTCGGGGTGGCGTCGTCAGTCTTGCTGCCCGGCTCGATAGCGCCGGTGGTATCACCCACGTTATCGGTAGCAGTTGGTGCTTCCGGCTTGGATGGGGCAATGGTGTCCACGGTAAATTCAATTGCATCAGACGGCGCGCTTTCGTTGCCCGCTTCGTCTTTCTCGATAACGGTAATGCTGTGGTCACCTTCGCTCAGGTCGGTTTCCGGCGTCCATTCCCACTTGCCGTCTGCGTCCACTACGGTTGAACCGATAACCTCATCACCATCCTTGATGATGATAATGTCGCCGGCGTCGCCTTCACCGTTAAAGGTTGGTGTTGCATCGTCAGTCTTGCTGCCCGGCTCGATAGCGCCGGTGGTGTCGCCCACATTGTCAGTCGCGGTTGGTGCTTCCGGTTTGGTCGGTGCAACAGTATCAACAGTAAATTCAATTGCATCAGACGGTGCGCTTTCGTTACCCGCTTCGTCTTTCTCGATAACGGTAATGCTGTGATCGCCTTCACTCAGCTCGGTTTCCGGTGTCCATTCCCACTTGCCGTCTTCATCAACGATAACGGAACCAATGATTTCATCGCCATCCTTGATGATGATGGTGTCACCGGCATCGCCTTCACCGTTAAAGGTTGGCGTGGCGTCGTCGGTTTTGCTGCCCGGCTCGATAGCGCCGGTGGTGTCGCCCACATTGTCGGTGGCAGTTGGTGCTTCCGGCTTGGATGGGGCAATGGTGTCTACGGTAAACTCAATCGCGTCAGACGGTGCGCTTTCGTTGCCCGCTTCGTCTTTCTCGATAACGGTAATGCTGTGATCGCCTTCACTCAGGTCGGTTTCCGGCGTCCATTCCCATTTGCCGTCTTCATC
Organism: Limnobaculum allomyrinae; assembly: GCF_016649425.1. Lineage (GTDB taxonomy): Bacteria > Pseudomonadota > Gammaproteobacteria > Enterobacterales > Enterobacteriaceae > Limnobaculum > Limnobaculum allomyrinae. Next base: position 289,308 of record NZ_JADRCR010000003.1, on the reverse strand, counting down.
AACGATAACGGAACCAATGATTTCATCGCCATCCTTGATGATGATGGTATCGCCGGCATCGCCTTCGCCGTTAAAGGTCGGGGTGGCGTCGTCGGTTTTGCTGCCCGGTTCGATAGCGCCGGTGGTGTCGCCCACGTTGTCAGTCGCGATAGGTGCTTCCGGTTTGGCCGGGGCAATGGTGTCGACAGTAAACTCAATCGCGTCAGACGGCGCGCTTTCGTTACCCGCTTCGTCTTTCTCGATAATGGTAATGCTGTGATCGCCTTCGCTCAGGTCAGTTTCCGGCGTCCATTCCCATTTGCCGTCAGCGTCCACTACGGTTGAACCGATAACCTCATCACCATCCTTGATGATGATAATGTCGCCGGCGTCGCCTTCACCGTTAAAGGTTGGTGTTGCATCGTCAGTCTTGCTGCCCGGCTCGATAGCGCCGGTGGTGTCGCCCACGTTGTCGGTGGCGGTTGGTGCTTCCGGTTTGGTCGGTGCGATAGTGTCGACAGTAAACTCAATCGCATCAGACGGGGCGCTTTCGTTGCCTGCTTCGTCTTTCTCGATAACGGTAATGCTGTGGTCGCCTTCGCTCAGGTCGGTTTCCGGCGTCCATTCCCATTTACCGTCTTCATCAACGATAACGGAACCAATGATTTCATCACCATCCTTGATGATGATGGTATCGCCGGCATCGCCTTCACCGTTAAAGGTTGGCGTGGCGTCGTCAGTCTTGCTGCCCGGCTCGATAGCACCGGTGGTATCACCCACATTGTCGGTGGCGGTTGGTGCTTCCGGTTTGGCCGGTGCGATAGTGTCGACAGTAAACTCAATCGCATCAGACGGGGCGCTTTCGTTACCCGCTTCGTCTTTCTCGATAACGGTAATGCTGTGATCGCCTTCTGCCAGGTCGGTTTCCGGTGTCCATTCCCACTTGCCGTCTTCATCAACGATAACGGAACCAATGATTTCATCGCCATCCTTGATGATGATGGTATCGCCGGCGTCGCCTTCGCCGTTAAAGGTTGGCGTGGCATCGTCGGTTTTGCTGCCCGGTTCGATAGCGCCGGTGGTATCACCCACGTTGTCGGTGGCGGTTGGTACTTCTGGTTTGGCCGGGGCGGTGGTATCCGAATCAGCTACGATTGGAACTGAAGTGTCAATATTAAAGTCAAACGTTGGTGAAAGAGGACTAACATTACCTGCTTTATCTGTTTCAGTAATAGTGACTTGATAATGACCATCGGCTAAATCTGTTTCCGGTGTCCAGGTCCAGTTTCCGTTACTGTCAATAATAGCTTCACCCGCTTCTTCACCATTAATGAAAATAGTGACGGTATTACCTGGCTCACCGGTACCGGTGATTTCAGGGCGAGCATCATCAGTGGTTGCACCGTTGGCAATAGGGCCTTGTATATCGCCTACATTATCAATGATATCGCCAAACAGTGGTCTTAGTGGGGCAATGGTATCAACGATAAATGAGAAGTCATCCGATGGTGCGCTGGTTGAGCCTGATGGTTCGGTTTGAGTAACGGTAATCTTATGATCGCCATCTTTTAGTGCAGTTTCAGGTTTGAAGTTCCAGGTGCCGTCAGCATTTACAATTGCAGTACCGATAGCGATACCATTGTCGTAAATAGTGATGGTATTACCCGCTTCTCCAGTACCATAGATGGTTGGATTTTTTTCATCAGTAGAAGAGCCGTAACTGATAGGGCCAGTAATGGTACCGGTCATATCTGTGGCGCCACTTAATGTTGGTACTGCAGCAATTTTGGGTTCAACGACAGGTGCTTCAGGAAGCGCCTCTGGAAGCGCTTCCGGTGTAGATGAATCTTTATGATGGTGTTTGTTATGGTTGTTAATTACACCACCAGCGATCCCGGCTACGACTGCGCCCAGGAACCATGGCCACAAAGCCATCAAGTCGTTATCGTCGTCAGTTTCGGTATTGGCAAATAAATAGGAGCCATCACCCAATGATGTCCCCGCCAGCGCTGCTGGTGCCAGGCTTCCATCTTCAAGTAAATAACCTTCAGCAGAGCCATCCGTTACCATATAAGCATACAGTTGACCGTCTTCTGCCATACCCAGTAAGGCTTGGTCATTGCCTGTTGCATAGTAATCTTCGATAACAATTGCCGGGTTTGAATCACCTTCAAGAATGATATTTAGGTTATCACCATGGCGCTGGAGCGTTATGTTCTCTGGTGCAAAGTTATCATCTTCATTTTTCAGGACATATTTACTTCCTGGCTGGATTTTTATCTTGATAGTTTTTTGAGCGTTAAGAGAAATAACTTGAGAGGTACTGTTTCCTGAATTCACTAATAAACTGGCGTTCTTACTCATGTGGATAGCTCCGTTAGACTGTGTTCGTTTACCCGAATTTAGTGTTTATCTAATATTGATGTGTTGTTACCATCTTTTAGATACAGCAAACGCGAACAACATATTTGTTTGTCGCGTCATTCATCCGGGGTGTGGGGATATAATAGTTGTGTTGTTTTTTATTTTCGCTGCCCGATAATGGATAGGGGCGTTTTACGAGGTGTTTTATAAATTTATTTTAATAGTGTTGTTTTTATGATTTATTTGGTGTTATTTTTTATTAATGTAAATTATTTTGATGAGAAATTATTTTATTATTTATTGATTTTTATGTGATTTATTTTTTAATCTTTAAGTTTAATTAAATTTAAAATTTATTGAGATATAAATCATTAATTATTATCTATGTGTTGTTTATGTGATGAGTTTAATGTGGGTGTCTTTTAATGGATAGGTATACTTTTATTGGTAAATAACAAATTAAACTGTCTGATATTGGACAGTATATAAATCAATTTATAAAGAATTGGTGAAATAAATAGAGGTTTGTTGTCAATTTATAGTACAGCAAGATGATAATAATACTGAGTATCTCAAACAGTTAGGATCGGAGCAGGTGAAGGGTAAGTAATACCAGGAAACATATGCGCTTCCTGGTATTACTTAATGGCTAAAACGGTTAATGAGCCTGATTAGCCGGAGGGGAGGATGCTTTCGTTTGGTTTTCTTCACCGGTAGCCTCATGAGCTTTCTGATAGGCTGTCAGAAACACGTTGAAGAATCCATTTGTTGGATACCATTTATCATCCTTTTTGATGACTGGCATATCTATATGTAATTCCAGCTCTTTATTCTTATTTTCGTCATCGAGTAGCCGACCAGTCAAACCATCGTTATAGCCAACGGAAAGTGAGCATATATAGTAGGGGTCTTTAGTTACCTGACATTCACCAAGGGGCTTGATCCATGTTACTTTTTCCGGCATGGAGACCATATATTGACTGGTTTTACCCCCGCTAATAATTTTATCTAACTGCATAAGACCTGCCAGAAAAGCGATTTTTATGTTCTGCTCTTTTTCATGCAACATATTGTAATAGGCATTTTCGCCGTTCACTTTTCTTATGATTCTGGCGCTATCTTCAATGTTAACCGTGAAATCGTCTTTACTGGTTGGTGCTATCTGATAGCTAAATTCTTCGATAATATCAGTAGCTGTTTTATCTTTGCCTGTTGCTTTGTAAGTTACTGACGCAGTACAACTATGCACGCGAGACTCGTCATCATAAGCCGTTTGGCTCATCCCGGTGAGTGAATTCAGTCGATAAATAATTGGCTTACCTAAAATTTTCTGGAGTCTGTTGTGATTGGGTGGTGATTTTGCATCATCAATAGCATTAAAGCTTTGATTTAACTGTTGAGCGATTTTTATATTATTGCATTCCGGTGCAGAAGACGGCATGAGGTAAGCGATCAATATTGCAGCTGCAACCCCAAGAATCAGTAACTTTTTAAGGCATCCTCCGTTGCTTTTTTTAACGGTAACCGGTGCCGGTGTTATTGACGGTGGTAGTTTGACCGTACTTTTAGGAGGAGCGATATATTGTTTGGGTTTAGGTGATTTCTTCTTTTTCTTTTGTGGTGCGTTAGTTGGTGATTTCTTTACCAGTTCGCGCTTTTCAAGCCACGCCAGTAACTCATCACTGTCTTTAAAATGAATATCGGGATATTGGGAAAGTGCCGTCTTGGCTTTTTTTATCGTGCGTTCATTAATAATGCCGGAATAGTACAACAGCATTAGCATCTCCAGCACATCACTATCGGCAGACGATATTTCGTCGTGTTCGATATTTAGTGATTCTGGCTGCCAATCGTTATTATTTCCTGATCCTGTTGGGATTTCTTCAATGACTATTTCGGCGTTAGATACGATCTCTTCAGGGACAATTTGTTCAGAAATATCCTCTGACTGCCTTTCGTCAACGGTATCTTGTTCAGGGATATCTTCAGTCAGGCTTTCTTCAATGGAGTCTTGTTCAGACGTATCTTCAGTCAGGCTTTCGTCAACGGTATCTTGTTCAGACGTATCTTCAGTCAGGCTTTCGTCAACGGCATCTTGTTCAGGGATATCTTCAGTCAGGTTTTCGTCAACGGTATCTTGTTCAGGGATATCTTCAGTCAGGCTTTCGTCAACGGCATCTTGTTCAGGCGTATCTTCAGTCAGGCTTTCGTCAACGGTATCTTGTTCAGGCGTATCTTCAGTCAGGCTTTCGTCAACGGCATCTTGTTCAGGCGTATCTTCAGTCAGGCTTTCTTCAATGGAATCTTGTTCAGGCGTATCTTCAGTCAGGTTCTCTTCAACGGAGTCTTGTTCAGCGGGCACTTTTTCACTGCTGATTTCGTTACTGGAAGGCTCAGGGCTAACATTCTCATTAATGTTTTGGGTTACTTGCTCTATAGCAGCTTCATTTGTTACCGGGCGTTCGCTGATAATGCGATTTTCCAGTAGCCAGTCAATAGCACCATCCTGAGAGTCAAAGCTAACATTGGAGATAAACTGCAGGTAAAGTTTTGCCCGACTTAGTTGGTCTTCTGTGATCAGGTTTTGTTCATACAGTCGGGTAAGTAACTCCGTCCGTTGAGTGTTATCTGACATTTCTGATTTTTCCTGTAATTTTTATTCGTTTTCTGACCAGTAAGGCTACTCATCATATCCATGAAAGCTGGAAATAGTCATGGTGACATCACTTTTCACATCGTTACCGGGTTTCAGTTGGTAAGAAATAGACTCCCCATCGGAAGGCACAATACGCATGTTGCACAGGCGGAAAGCATTAGGCTTATTGGTCTGAATAATTTTTCCTGCTGAAAGTTGAGGCACTTTGTCATAAGGATGCTTCTCCTGATAATGTTTTGTTAGCGCCCTTAAAACGCTCTGCACAATCATTGGGTGATCGCAATTTGCTGCGACGACTACGCGTTCTGAGGTGGGTACAGTGGATTGCTCAGAGTGGACTGATGGGGTTGCTGACGCAGGAGGGATATCAGCGACTGGTAATGGAGCAACAGCTTCAGAACTCTGCGGTACAGAGGTAGAGTTACCCATGTGACTGCATTTATTTACCCAGCTAATAAATACGAAAAATATAATAAATGGCAGCAGCTTACTTTTTATAAATCCGCTCTTTTTCTTTGGCTGGTTGATTGATCCTGGCGGCGCCTGTTGAACCACTACGGGTTTATCGGCTTCTTGCTGAATGGAGCGCAGAGCTGCTGAATGGTCAGCTTGTTCTTGCGCGATCCCTTGTTCTACCAGCCATAAGAAAAGGTGGTAGGAGGTATTAAATTTGAGATTATTACGACTTAAAAGTAGTGCTCGTGCATCAACAAACTGTTGATCATTAATAAAATTGATATTGTGAAGCTGAGTCAATAAATCGACATGTTGCTGCTGCTGGGGACTAATACGATTTTCAGCTTGAGTAACTGTGGCTGATGAATTTGTCGGTGGGGGCGTTATTTCTGCGGGCTTCTCTTCCGGTGGCGTACCAATAATTTTATTATTTAATAGCCAGGTAATGGCACTGGATTCACTGTCAAAGCTGTTAGTGGTTCCGGACAACAGGCAGGCGATGGCTTTTCGTCTTTCCTGCTCGGTAATCACGTTTTGATTGGTGAGATCTGTCAGTAGCGCGATTTGTTCATCGGTGGAGAGTGCCATAATTAAGCTGAATATTCCCTGTCTGTTTTCCTGATAGTTCGTTATAGCATTTTTAACTTACTTTGGTGTAGTGAATCCCACTAACTCTGGCAATTCCATGGGGCTGAGGATGCATTTTTCACTGTCTGCCAGCCAGCTTTTAATAGGCTGAGTGGCTAAATTAGTGCTGATAGCCCAGGCAATATCCTGATGGCGACAGGTAACGCAAAACAGCTCGGGTTGGAAGTCGGCAAATAAGGTTTTTTGTTGCGGCTTAATCTGAATTTGCTTCATCTGCCACACGCCTTTGGCTGAAAGTTTTAATACCGATTCCCTCAGTGTCCAGAGTTGCCAAAAACTGTCGGTTTGTTCTGACTCCGGTAAATTTTTTAGCCACTGGTATTCATCATCACTGAAGCTATATTGCGCTAACTCCATCAGCTTTCTTCTGGGGCGAATATGCTCTACATCCAACCCGATCCGGCCACTTTGTGCCACTGCCACCATAATATATTCACCGCTATGGCTAATATTAAAATCAGGCAATTGAGTATCGGTAAAAACAGGGCGTCCATTATCAGACGTAACGATATCAGGGAGTTCCTGGCAGCTAAACTGATGAAACATCAATTCAGCCAACAGCCAGCGGCCAGAAATATACTGTTGGCGACGTTTAGGATTAAACCGTTCCCCTTGCCGCTGTATAGATAGCGGAAGCCGCGATTGCAGTGTCGGTAACCATTCCTCATTCGGCAGGCGCAGCGTGGCGACGGTAATGTGGGCAGGGGGTAGACTCATAATATCATCACCAGCGTTTGATAATCAGTGAGGTATTAATGCCACCGAACGCAAAGTTATTAGATTGAATATATTGAGCATTAATATATCGACCATCATCAACGATATAGTCCAATTTGCCACACTCCGGATCGGGGGTTTCCAGATTAATGGTAGGTGAAAACCATCCCTCCTGCATCATCTCAATAGATAACCAGGCCTCAAGAGCTCCACAGGCGCCCAGTGTATGACCAAAATAGCTTTTCAGCGAAGATATTGGTGTGCGATTGCCAAAAATGGCTTCTGTTGCCAGGCTTTCTGCCACATCGCCGCGCTCGGTTGCGGTACCATGCGCAGAAATATAATCGATATCTTCAGGTGATAAATTAGCGGATTTTAGCGCCTGTTCGATGCAAATTTGCATCGTTTCTTTGCGTGGTTGCGTAATATGTGATGCATCGCAGTTAGTGGCAAAACCGACAATTTCAGCATAAATTTTTGCTCCACGCGCCAGAGCGTGTTCCATCTCTTCTAAAATCAGAGTACCGGCCCCTTCGCCAATGACCAGACCGTCACGCTGCGTATCAAAAGGGCGTGGAGACATTTTTGGGCTGTCATTCATCTGGCTGGTTGCAAACAGGGTATCAAAAACCGCCGCTTCCGAAGGACAGAGCTCTTCTGCACCACCGGCTACCATAACGGTTTGATAACCATGACGAATAGCTTCATAAGCGTAACCAATAGCCTGACTGCCAGAAGTACAGGCGCTGGAGGTTGGGATCACCCGACCACGCAAGCCGAAAAACAGGCCAGTATTCACTGCCGCAGTATGAGGCATCATTTGTACGTAGGTGGTAGCGGTAATGCTATAAACGTTTTTATCATTTAGCATGGTGCCAAATTCACCAACCTGCTTGGTACTGCCGGTTGAAGAGCCATAAGCAATACCGGTATCACCATTGTTTAACACCTCATGGCCTAATAAACCGGACTGCTCTAATGCCAGCTCTGTTGCCCGGGTGGCTAAAAGGGAAACCCTTCCCATTGAGCGGATCTTTTTACGCGTATAGTGTTCAGGGAGTGTGAAGTCATTAACCGGTGCACCGAGCAGCGTGTTAAGCCCTTCGAACTCTTGCCATTCCGGCATAAACTGCACGGCATTTTTTTTCTGTTTCAAATGATGGGAGATAGTCTGCCAGTCATTGCCTAATGCGGTTACGCCACCCATACCTGTGATGACAACTCTGCGCGTCATACCATACCTCCATTTATTGATATCACCTGACGCGTAACATAAGCCGCAATGTCAGACATTAAATAACTGGCCAGTCCGGCCACTTCATCACTGTTTCCCATACGTTTGAGTGGGATCATACGCATGGCTTCATCGAGAGCCGCCGGTTCCATATCAAGAATACCGGTATCAATCAGCCCGGGCGCAATACAATTAACGGTGATTTTTCGTTTTGCTAATTCCAGTGCCAGCGCTTTGGTAGCACCAATAATACCCGCTTTGGCCGCGCTGTAGTTTACCTGACCGCGGTTTCCCGTAATGCCTGAAACGGAAGACAGAGTAATAATGCGTCCACCCTGACGTAAACCTATCATCGGCATAACGCAGGGATGAATCACGTTATAGAAGCTATCCAGATTGGTATGAATGACGCCATCCCAGTCGGTTTCTGTTAATGCGGGAAACGCACCATCCCGAATGATACCGGCATTATTCACCACACCATAATAGGCACCGTGCTGTTCAATATCTTGTTCAATTAATTGACGGCATTGTTCACGGTTGCTGATATCAAAACAGATTAAGCGACCACAACCACCCGCAGAAGTGATTTGCTGTAGCGTTTGCTCTGCTCCCGCTTTATCACTCAGGTAGTGAACCACAATAGTGAATCCGTCCTGCGCCAGACGGCAGGCAATGGCTTGCCCAATTCCTTTACTTGCGCCGGTGACTAAAACAGAACGCATCATGCGGTTGGTTCCTCTGAAGTGGGTGGTTGTATAAGTTGTGCTAATTCCCGATCGTCAGGTTGGTAGACATTCAGTCTGGCCTGAGTTATCCGTTCGCCATTTATTTCCAGATAGCAGTCAAAGCTGGCAAGTTTGTCATCCTGTAATTGTCGGGTGACGTATACGCGTAATACGCTGTCGTGTGGATATTCATGAAGCGTTGATTTGAGCCCGCGAGCGCCAAGTAACATACCTAAACGTGGCGTTTCGTTCTTTCTCATGCCGTGGCATCCGCGCCAAACGCCTATGGCTTGCGCCATCATTTCAATAGCAAACCAGGCGGGCAGAGCTTTATGTTCGTTCAGAAACGGAGAAAGTATACCTTCGGTGCTGACGTTTACTTCACAAATAGCATGGTCATTATCGACGGTACAAACCTTTTCCAGAAACACCATCGGTGATTCATGAGGTAAGTAATATGCTGCAGGTTGAAACTCCATCATCCAACATCTCCCAAAAGTACACAGGCGTTATTTCCGCCAAAAGCAAATGAGTTTGAAATAATTGTTCTATTAGTTATTTTTTGTGGCGAGGTAATCAAATTAATATCAGCAAGCGTGCTGTCTTTTGCTGATGTTGAAAAGTTCTGAATGGGTAAATTGAGATCTCTGGTCAAAATTAACCAACTGAGGATCGCCTCAGTAATGCCTGCTGCACCAAGGGTATGTCCGGTAAGATGCTTGGTCGAGCTACAGGGGGTAGCATGACCAAAAAGCCGGTTAACCGCTTTACTTTCTGCGGCATCATTCAGCGGTGTTGCGGTACCATGTAAGTTAATATATCCAATTTGTTCCGGGATCATTCCTGCCTGCTCCAGAGCCATTCTCATGGCCTTTTCTGCCCCTTCACCTTCAGGGTGAGGTGCGGACATATGCCAGGCATCTGACGATTCACCCATGCCTAAAAGCGCTATCCGGGCGGGATTGCGGGTTAGCAGAACTAATCCGGCGCTTTCGCCAATATTAATACCGTTTCGCCCTTCCGCGAACGGCTGGCAGAGTTGGCTGGATATCGATTCCAGGCTGTTAAAGCCGTTAATTGCCATACGACACAGGCTATCAGCCCCACCAACCAGCGCAGCATCAGCCAGTCCGGCTTTTATTAATCGATAGCCGCTGATAATGGCACGCACGCTGGAGGAACAAGCGGTTGAAATCGTATAGGCAGGGCCATTTAACGACAGTAAGGCCGCCAGAAACTGAGCCGGATCTCCCAGCTCTTGCTGCTGGTAGTAATAGCTATCGGGAAGTTTTCCGTGAGCAAGCTGATGGGCAATGGCCATCTCGCCTTCATGTATGCCGGAGGTACTGGTTCCCATCACCACGGCGATACGATCTGAGCCAAACTGGTTAATAGCGGTATTCAGCTCCGGGCGTATTTGTTCAAGTGCGGCCATCAACAGGCGGTTGTTTCTGGAGTTATGCGGAGCCAGCTCTGCAGGAACTTCCGGTAATGGTGCACAAACTTCACCAACCCAGGTAGGGTTCTGGTTCAATAACCAGTCAGTAGAAAACTTAAGCCCGGATGTCCCCTGAGCCAGATTCTCGCTGATTTGTTCCAGCGAATGGCCTAATGCGTTCACCATTCCGGCGGCAGAAAAATAGATCATAATGAGGTATCCACATTTTGAATGCTGATCTGATAGCCAAAATGGTGCTGAGTGATCAGGATGGGTTCACGCCGATTATTCTCAGACAGATACTGAATTTCGCTGATGACATTGCCTTTGTTATCCGTAAGTATTCGCTGGTTTTGCTGGTCATTTAACTGCCATCCTTCTGGCAAATGCGCTTGCCAGTCAGCTATTGGCCAATAGCTCAACATAATATCGGCTAATACCTGCTCTGCCGGAGGAAGCTGAGGAAGACTAATAGACTGCTCGGTATGAATACCGGTTGCATCATAAGTCAGTTTAAATAGCCGAATACCTACCGGGGACAGCGCCGCCAGAGTGATCTTTTCCTGGTCAGCATCCAGTAATACCAGCATAGACTGGGATTTTCCCTCAACCGTAGCGGTCAACAGTTGCTGATAGTGCAGAGGAGAAGTCAGCGTTGGTGCAGGTAACGTGACTTTGGTGCCGCGCTTTAGCCAGGCTTGAGGATGGCTCTGATCCTGACTCAGTGAACAGCCGCTTAGCAGCAGTATCAGGCAAGTGGTAATAATCCCTGTTGTTATTTTCATGATATTTTCCCGGGGTTAATACGTTCTGGCAACGCCAGCGGTGAAAGAATAAATGCGGCAAAGATCCCGCCACTGAGTACCAGGCCAAAACCAGAAATAGCTTGAGTACCACTGACAGCCAGCAGACCAAAACTTAGTTCGGTGGTTAACGCGGCCAGCAAAATAGAGAGCATGGAGGTGGATGCTGTTCCTGCCGGATTACTGAAAAACAGCGTGTAATCAATGCCGATACCCAGCACCAGAATTAAGGCTAATAAAGAAAACAGATTTAGCGATTGTCCACTCAGGCTGAGCACTGCTAAAGCAATGCCTAATGATAATATGGTTGGAATAATACAGCGTAAACCCTGCCTGAGACCAAAACGCCACACAAACAACACGCCAATGATTAACACTGAAATACCAAGTAATGTGGTCAAATGCTGGCGATAAACAGAAAATAGCGTAGAGAACTCGGTATGTTTATCTACCCAGTGCGTACCACTATGGCTGCTGGCGATTTGTTTTAACGCCGCAGGATTAGTAACACCTTCTACTGGAACCAGAACAGCAGATTGACTATTATCCAGACTAAGCCATAGTAATCGCCAGCCTTCACTGGCTACACTATTAAGCCAATCCTGAGGTTTAATCGTTGTTTGTTCAAACAAGGGCTGTGTGGTGTTGATACCCGCCTGTTGTAGTCGATGGATGATTTCTGGTGCCTGTTGTTTGATTAAGGCAATATTCTTTTTCTGCTGCTGTTCGGATGGAAAAGGAAGCAATCGATATCCATTGAGCCAGCCGGACTGTTTTGCGGAGTCCAGTGCACTTTCTAATGATTCCAGTCGTTGTAAAGTCTGCTCCGGCGATTCGCCATAAACCATAAACCACTTCTGATCGCTGTGTTGTCCGGTGAGTGCGGCAATCTGGCGTTCTTGCTGTTGGAACTCAGGAGGAAGGGTTTGCAGTTTACGAATGTCGTCATCGGTTTTTAGATGAACCAAGCCAGCCACGCTAATCAATAAAGCAATCAAAGGGATGCCAATACGGAAGGCCTTACCGTTTTGCCAGTAGAAAAGCCAACGGTGGATAAAACCAAGGCGCAGGTTTTTACGCACCGGAAGACGGCGGGAAAGCCACGGATACCAGCAGATAACGGTTAAAAATGCTCCGGTTAGTCCGGCGGCGGCAAATATAGCCAACTGCTGTAAACCAGGGAACGGTGCGATAAATAGCAAAAGATAAGCAATCGAGCTGGAAATGACCGCCAGTAATAGCGCCGGGAAAAGCTTCTTCATACTGATGAGTGCCGATTCATCTTCACCATGCACCATACGTTCGGTTAAGTAATGCAGCGCATAATCAATAGAAATTCCCACTACGCTGGTACTCATCACCAGCGTCATTACATGCACTTCACCAAACAGAATAAATACCGCAACGCTTCCACTAATAGCACCAATAGTGAGTGATAACAGCGTAAGCCACAGTGGTTTTAGCGAACGGAAAACCAGCAGAATAAGAATAATGATGCCTAAGCCAGAAACGCTACCAATGGTGGAAATATCCTGTTGCGCTTGTTGGCTGGCATAGTCGCTATAAAACAGAGTCCCTCGTTGTAATACTTGGGTGCCTGGCCATTTTTGCTCAATCTGCTGTTTTAGCTGGTTCAGCTTTTCAACGGTCTGGCGAGCGCTTTGAATATCATAAGACGAAGTGCTTAATTCTCCGTGTAACAAATACCAGACTCTGCCCTGTGGATCTTTGCTGGTCAGCCAGCCGTTATTTAATTGCAGTGTTCGGTTATTTTGCTGCTGGGTCATTTGGGTTGAACGCATGGTCAGCAGCGGATCGTTATTCAGCTCTTTGGCGCTAATGCCGGAAAATGGCGAGTAAACCTGGCTCAGAATCCAGTCGGATTGGGATGATGCATCTCCAGCCAGACGTTGTCGGGTTGCGCTATCCAGCAGGGAATAACGATTATCAAAAAAGAATTTTCCCCATTGTTGCTGATGGTCAGGACTCATCTGGCCTGATGTACTGCTAAAGGCCGCCATTTGTTTTAACTGTTGTTGCCACCAAAGCGCCGGAGCCTGATCGTCGGGTTGTGGAGGGCTGATTAACCAGACTAACTGGCGGTCTAAACGCTGGTTAAATCCCTCTTCCAGTGCAGGAGGAATATTTTCAATATGTTCTTTAGGCAGCAGAGCCATAACGCTGCTGTTCAGGCGGCTGTTGGGTAAAACCACTAGCAACGCGATCAGCAATGCAATGACGCCAATTACCCAGGCGTATGCAATGCGGCGATGTATCTCAGGACGAAAAATGGCGTTTTTCATCTGGCGTTAGTGCTGTGGGGGTTGTGGTTTGGTCAAAAAATTGAATATGAGTGCTGTCGCCTTGCATATCATTAATTTGGATTTCATTCAGAAACTCGGCGCCATTCAGGGTAATTTGGCGAAATAACTTGTCGAGCGGTGTTGTGGTCGGCTGCAAGACTAACTGCCAGCGGCCTTTACCAAGATCGCTAAACTGCAAGTTGAAGTTTTGCTCCAGCGCGTTACGGTCCGCATGGAAAAGGGCGGTCAGGATAGAGTTAAAGCGAAACATTTGTGGATTGTTATCAGCAGTAATCACTTGAGATGGTTGACCAGCCATACGCTGTTCCATTCTGGTTTCGTTCATCATCAGAACCAGAGGAAAAGGTTTGGCTTGATTCCAGATTAAACCATGGGTTTGTGCAATCAGAACATTACCGCTGGATTTCAATGGTTGAGACATACCACTAATGGTGCGCTGTTGTTCAAATTGGGCGCGCAGAACGGGTTGATGGCTGAAACGCTGCTGTAAATCATCAAGGGTTACGGCTGACGCCATCTGACTTAACAGCAGAAAGGTGCCGGTAATCAATGAAACGAGTAACCAGAAAAAACGGCTCATGGCTGAACACCTAATTTATCAAACAGAACGGAAGGGCTGACGAAACACATTTCGCCATTCTGTTGATTAACTGCAACCTGAATGGTGTAGCCCTTGGTTAATTTTTTATCGCTGGCGGCATCAAGAATGAGGTAGTCAATGCGCAGGCGATTTTCATATTCTGTCAGGCGGGCATTGACCCGGATTTTCTGTTCAAAACAGGCGGGAGCAATGTATTTCACTCGGGTGTCAATAACCGGCCAGGCATAGCCGGAATCGCGCATTTGTCGATAGCCGTAATCAAACTGTTTTAGTAAGGCTTCCCGCGCTACTTCAAAATAGCGAAAGTAATTACCGTGCCAGACTACATGCATGGAGTCCACATCATGGAATGGTATTGTCAGTTCAATATCGACGGATAAGCGGGGATCGGAATTAAGATTCATGATTATCGCCTGGATCTTTTTCTGGTGCGTTTAACTGCCAGAATTGATAAAAGTTAAACCAGTCTAATGGTGATGTCAGACTGTAGTGTTCCAGCCGTTTCGCATAGCGTTCAACGGTTTCCTGAATCGCTTGCTGGCGGTTTTCTCTTGGCAGAACTAACGGGTTCGCAAATTTTTCAAAATGGATAGAGAATTGTCCTTCAGGTTTTAAACCAAACATTAAATATACCGGGCAGCGCAGCACAGAGGCTAAAATAAAAGGCCCCTGAGGAAAGGGAGCTGGCTTACCTAAAAAATCAGCCCAGACAATACGCTGTTCATTTTCCCGATGATATTGGCTGATGGGGGTTCGATCTCCTACGATAGCGACCCATTCTCCGGCATCCAGCTTTTGTTTTAGTAAAATAGCAACCTCTGGCCCCCAATGGCTAACCTGAATCAGATTGATATTGGACGCGGGATTAATCTCTTGCATCACCTGGTTAAAACGCTCTGCGTGCTGAGTGAACACCAGCGCATTAATTTTTAAATCAAAAGAGAGTTCTCCCAGGGCTCGGCAAACTTCTAAATCGCCCAAGTGTGAACCAAGGATCAGGGTGCCCTGTTGGGCAGCCATTTGGGTCATGCACTCATTTTTGTCCGGGAAATCGACCAGATCCAGCTTAATGTCACCTAACCAACAGGCCAGTTTGTCCAACATGGCTTCACCAAAACGCATAAAGTGGCGGTAGCTGTTGAGGTTAGGCGACAGAGGATGATTCTGTTGTGCTGCATATTTTTTTAGCTGGTGCAGATAATCTTCTGAAGCTTTGCGCTGTTGATTTCCTGTCAGCCAGTAAAAACCAATAACCGGATACAGCAGAAAATTAAATGCCCGCCGACCAAACAGGCGATAGGTTTTTACCATCAGACGAATACCCCACAAGCCTTTACGCTCGCTGGTGCGTGACCAGTGTGTTTCTGCTGTGAAATGTCGCATTATCAGTGACGGCATTCTGGGTAACATAGAAAGAAACAGCCGGGTGTGCATCCACGAAATTCGCAGGTTGTCGCGCCAGACATCAAAGTGAGACAGGCCATCCTCAGGATAAATGACTTTGGTTGGAATAAAACGGGATTGAGTGCCTTGCCAGTAAAGCCGCACCATGATTTCGGTATCAAAATCCATCCGCTGCCCAAGGGTGACTTTATCCGCCAACGTCAGAACAACATCCACCGGGTAGGCACGAAAGCCGCACATGCTATCGCGAATAGACAGCGAGAGTGTTTCAATCCACACCCAAACGTGAGTAATGTAGCGGGAGTAAAGTCGGGACTTAGGTACGCTGTCATCGTAAACAGGCTGGCCGGAAATCAGTTGGTCAGGATACTGTTGTGCTTCAGATAGCAATCGGGGAATGTCTTCCAGATGATGTTGTCCATCAGCATCGATTTGTATGCCGTGGCTGTATCCCTGACGCTGTGCTTCTCTTAACGCGCTGAGTACGGCACCGCCTTTTCCTTTGTTGTGTGAGTGTCGAACCAGCGTGACCCAATCATGTTGTTGGCTGAGCCTGTCCAACTCATCGGCGGTTTCTTTTTGGCTGCCATCGTCAACAACAATGCAGTGCAGCTGAAAAGGTTCAAGCTGCTGTAAGGTAGCCGCCATGGTTTTGCCATGGTTATAGCAAGGAATGATCAGGCAAGGGGTGAACGTTTTCCCTGATGGCGTTACTGACATAAATTAATCCTGCCGCTGCTGGCAACCGTTTCACCACAGCAATATTGGAAATTAAGCCGGGATTTTGTTTCATCCCAGCTAAGAGTCAGGGTAATGTTTTCACCGGGAAAGAGCGGGCGCTGAAACTTCACCACATCAATAGCGCTAAATACCGGAGAAAATGGGAAAACCTCAGCGCCGTAATGTATCGCCCAGTGAATTTGAGTCACACCAGGTAATATTGATTGTTCAGGGAAGTGTCCTTTGAACCAGAATAGTTCTGGCTGGAGTTTCAAATGGAGCGTAACACTTCCGTCATCAGCGATTTGACGGGCGTTTTCCTGTGGCAACTTCATAAAAACAGTTCCTGTAATTCACTGTAGGCGCGCTTGCCCTGAGTATTCAGTGGAATAGTTTTCACTATTCGCCAGCGTTTGGGTAGCGCAACCGGTTCAAGCCATTCTCTTAATTGTTGACGCAAATGGCGGGTCAGGACGATCTCACCCTGCTGATAATATTGTTCACCTGCTTCCGTTAGTACAATAATGGCTGCCAGAATCGTTCGGCTCCCCTGAGTCAGTGGAATAATGGCGACATCACTGATTTCATTTAGCGAAAGCAGGCGCTGTTCCACGCCGGTAAGGGAAAGACGCTTCTCTTCAATCTTAATGATTTTATCTTTACGCCCTAACAGGTGAAATCCATGGTCATCAATGCGGATGATATCGTAAATAGTGCTACCGGAATCATCTTCAAACAGCGGTGATGTAACTTGAATGGTATCGTCCTGAAGTTGGCCAATATCGATACCATCAAAAGCTTGCCATGGCTGCTCGGCATGTCGTTGAGTGCGATGGGCAATGATACCGGTTTCACTGGTGCCGTAAATCTCCACTGGTAAAACCCCCAGACACTGCTGTACGCGCAGAGCTTCTTCCTGATTTAGCGGCCCTCCGGCGGAGAATACCATGGAGCAGTTTAACGGCAACAGACTGCAATCCAGCCGTTTCAGGTAGGCAGGGCTGGCGACTAACGTAAGTGGTGTGGCCGTGAGCGGCTGTAGTTGCTCGTGATACTCTATTGCCTGCGCGTTAAAGGGTAATCCTAACGCAAGAGGCAAAAGAATACGGAAAGTTAAACCATAAAGGTGCTGATGGGAAACCGTTGCTGCTACCTGAGTATTGGTCAGTTGTTTTGCGCAGTAGCGTGCCAGAATTTCACTCTCTTCCTCCAGAAGCCTGACCGGTTTAGACACGGCTTTCGGCTGCCCGGTTGAGCCAGAGGTAAACAGAATGATTTCGGCTTGCGTTGGCCAGTCAGGAAGATTGGAATCGGGTGAGTTTTTTTCTGATGCTGCTGTTGATATCTGAATTGTTGGGCAAGCTATCTGTAGCGGCAGATCGGTCAGTAATGCATCAAAAGCGCCTTGTTGCTGCTGTTCCTGCAACTGGGCTTGACGCAAATGTCCTGGCACGACAGGGGTTTTATTACTGTAGATTAAAGCGATCAAGGCGGCAGAAAAGAGATAGCTATCATTAAAACAGATGGCCCAGCGTTTTTCTGGCAAGGATTGCAACTGTTGAATTAGTGAGGTAACCCGATGGCGAAAGTCAGATAACGTGAGCGGCAGATCGCCGCGCCAGGCTATCAGCGTATTATCGGGACGTTGAGTGCTTAAGGTGTCTCGCAGGCGTAATGTTATGCGTGACGCAGCATTTTTCTGATTATCCATTCTGCACTCATTAACAATCCCATTAAAACATAACTGATAGCGCCATTGTACAGGGTCCATAACTTGATATCGCCGTACAAACAGGTAAAGAGCGCTATGCTTCCGTTCAAGATGAAAAACAGACACCAAACCTGAGTCACTTTTCGCGTATAGCGTACACCCTCAGGAGGGAGGTCAGGTTCGGTTAACCTTGCCAGTCGTTCAACGATGGTCGGTGGACTGAACAGCGAATGACCAAACAAAGCCAGTAACAGAATGCTAACTACCACCGGGTAGTAAAGTAACCAATGATTTTGCTTCAACAGCCAGCTGGCAAGGGCTAATGCTATGCCCAGTAACGCAAATGCCTTCATTAGCCAGGAGAGCTGTCGAATTTTCCCTCGAGCTAAGATTAAACGGCTGGCAAAAAGGATTATCAAAGCGGGAGCCAATACTGATGACCCCCAATAAGTTAAACCAAAATAGACAGCAAACGGATAACCGATAACGGCCAGCGCGGTTATTCCCTGAATAATTATTGAGGGGGAAAACCGGGATGGCTTGTCGCTATTCATCAACAATGACGATAATTGTTACTGGGCTTTCAGCAACTGGTCAATGGCATTGACCACATCTTCAACGGTGCGAACTGATTTAAAAACTTCAGGGTTAATCTTTTTCCCCGTCATTTTTTGCAGATGCACCACCAAATCGACCGCGTCGATACTGTCCAACTCTAAGTCTTCATATAGTTTGGCATCGAGCTTGATATCATCAGCATCTAACTCAAAAAGCTTGACCATAATGGTTTGAATTTCATTAAGAATCTGTTGTTTATCCATTATTGTTTACCTTTAATTATTTGCCACGTTGTGAGGCAATCAGCGCTGAAAGAGAGGCGACGGAATAAAAATGTTTGCGGGTATCTTCACTCTCAGCCGAAAGGACAACGCCGTAGCGATTTTTAATGGCTAAACCTAGCTCTAATGCATCAATTGAATCCAAACCTAAACCATCACCAAACAGAGGTGCATCCGTATCAATATCTTCCGGAGTCATTCCCTCTAGATTCAGTGATTCAATAATAAGCAGTTTAATATCTTGATTTAATACATCCATTATTTTTTCTCATTCGTTTTTATCGGCTCAGGGATGAGCTTCTGACTTAAAATTCGCGTCAAACGGCGAGCGGCAATAGCTGGCGAAGCATCGCCCTCAGCAGCATAATCCTTTGCGCTAATTTTTTCTTTTACTACGATTTGAAACAAGGGTTTCATTTTCGGGATATTATACCACTTTCCCTGTTTCGTCAGCATGGGCTGGTCACAATGAATAGTGACCAGTCGAATATCGACATCGCATCGCACGGCTATATTTGCAGCACCTCGTTGTAAAAGCATCTCTTCACCGGGAGTGGTTCTTGTTCCTTCCGGAAATATTAAAATCATCCCGTGGTTATTTAGTATTTCCTGACATTGCGGTAATAAAATTTCCGACTCGGAATTAGCAATATATCCAGCCGCTTTAATCACCCCACGAACAAAAATATTACTTAATAATGATTGTTTAACAATGCAGTCACAGCGTGGCATACAAGAGGCTAAAAAAACGTAGTCCAACAGACTGGGATGGTTGGCAACAACAATGCAGCCTGTATCTTGCTTTAGTTTTTCGACGTCATAAAACTGGTAATCCAATACGCGAACAAAGCGCATCAGCCAGATAAAAAGCTTAAAGCTATAGCGGATGCTATGTTGTGTTAGCCGGGTACAACGCTGCCTGTCTTTAACTAACAGGCGCAATGCAGGGAACCAAAAGGTAGAGAGCAGCAACCCACCAATTCCAAACAGGGTAAAGCAAAATCCGGTAGCTGCAATACGCCAGATGCGATTTACCATGGAAGCGCGCTGAGCATTTACTATTGATGCCATTGCCAGTCAGACCTCATTCCCTGGAGTGTGAATTGAGGATCTTTTGCCAGCCAGTGCTGCATAAACGTTACGCTTTGTGGTAATGCGGGAACCGTTGTTTCGAGAGGTAGCCGGGAGACGTTTTTATCTATTTGCTGACAGCATAAGTTCCCACCTTCTGCGATCAAAAGCCCAATAGCATAAGCCGGTATCCGGTGTACTATCCGGGTCTGATAGGCATCAGGAACTGCGCCGTCAAAATCAACCAATAGCACTTTTTCAGCGCCATCAGCCAGCATCGCTTGTGCTTCCAGCATTCCTTGTTGAAAACCATCAATGCCAGCGGCAATAGACGTTATGGGCAAAGGTTGTTTTCCGGTAATGGTTAATAATCCGGAGGCGGTGTTATGAACGGACATAGCGAAATCAGTTGGTGAGATATCTTGCTGCTGGCAAAGCCCTTCAATAATTTTGCAGGTTCGCTCAAGTTCACCGTGTCGGCTGATAAAAATCGCAGCGTCTGGCTGTTGGTTTAGCAAGGTCAAACCGACTTCGACGCTGAGTCGGCTGGCGGTGCTCATGCGGCGGGCGGTCATCATTGGGATATGTTGAGTTTTGGGTAAGGTTCCACTCCAGTCTGTTTCCGGATGCGTTGACCAGTCTTGCCACTGTTCGATGCTGCATAATCCCGGAGCCAGTGCACACCAATCCAGAATGTTAAATGAATATGTCATTGATGATTAATGCTTTTTAAGCGGTCCCTTGTTATGCACTAACATGCTAATTGATATCTGAATCAGAAATTCTGAATAACATAATATATAAATGAAAATGTTTTTGCTGCTGCAATAGCTGTTTTTATCAGAATGAATTAAATTTCATATTGTTAATCAGGATATTTTCCTGTTTCTCTATATAGAATGTTTAGTTTATTTACCAATTGTACTTTTTTATTCATCTGTAGATAAATCGTTATGTCTTAGGTTATTATCTGGCCTGAAAAATAAACAACAATACCGAATGATGGCTATTACAGCAGATTTGAAGATATTAATGGAGAGTTGATCGAATGAAAATAAATCGTTTAAAAGGATTAATTGTTGGCGTTATTGCCCTTATCTTTATTGCTGGCTGTAGTGGAAATCGTGCGGCTCGTGATATTACTTCTGATATTAATGGTAGCTTTACATCACAACAAATTGAAAAAGCCATTATTGATTCAGGTAAAGCTCGCGGTTGGGCCATGAAGAAGATGCGTGATGGTTTAATCACCGGCAAGATTGTTACCCGTGGTTACTCTACAGAAATCAGAATTCCTTATACTTCATCACAATATTCTATCGAGTATGTTGGTAGCCAGAACTTGACGCCTGACACGGAAAAAGTGCCTAACAATTATAATCGCTGGGCAACCAAGTTAGATCAGGATATTAAAACTAAGTTACTGGAACAACAGAGCCTGTATAACTAAGTACTTTAGTTTTTTATTTAGTTTCTAAACAAAAGCATACGATCTATCTCGTATGCTTTTATGTTATCTATAAGAAATAAGGGAATATTTTTTGAGTACAGAGACTGAAGTACGCTATGGCTATGATAAGGATCCCTTCACAGCATTAGAAGCTATCACCGAAGCGCAGAAACTTGCGTTTGCCCCAATGCTATTTCAAGCTGCATTAAATCTTCGTGACAGTGGAATACTGACAGTGCTGGATAACGCCGGTAAACAGGGCGCAACACCTGAAGAAATAGCCCAATCGGTTAATCTTAATCACTATGCTATTCAGCTTTTATTAGATGTTGGTTTAAGTAGTCGTATTGTTTATCAACGTGGTGAGCATTTCCTGTTAGGTAAAGTCGGTCATTTTTTACTGCATGATCAAATGACTCGGGTCAATATGGATTTTAGCCAGGACGTTTGTTATCAGGGAATGTTCCATCTCAATGAAGCACTGGCAAATAACCAGCCCTCTGGCCTTAAAGTGTTTGGTGACTGGGCCACGATTTATCCTGCATTGAGTCAATTGCCGGATGCAGCGAAAAAAAGTTGGTTTGCTTTTGATCATTTCTATTCAGACGCTGCCTTCAATGCGGCGTTTAAGCATATTTTCCCTTTAAATCCACAGCATATTTATGACGTGGGTGGAAATACCGGAAAGTGGGCGATGTGCTGTGTTAAAAATGATTAACAGGTGAATGTCACTATTTTGGACCTTCCCCAGCAAATTGCTTTAGCAAAAAAGAACATTGAAAATGCAGGATACAGCGACCGTATTAGTGGTTATGGTGTTGATTTATTAACCGCAGAGCAATTACCCGGTGAAGCGGATATCTGGTGGATGAGTCAGTTCCTTGATTGTTTTAGTGAGGAACAGGTGGTGCATATCCTGAAGCTAATTGGTAAAAGCATGAAGCCGGATGCGCAGGTTTGCATTATGGAAGTGTTCTGGGATCGTCAGCCATTTGAGGCCGGGGCGCTGAGCCTGAATGCATCTTCTCTCTATTTCACCTGTATGGCTAACGGCAACAGCCGTTTTTATCACTCCCGGGTATTGTATGATTGCTTACGTAAAGCCGGATTTTACGTACAGCAAGATATCGATAATTTAGGTTTAGGACATACCTTGCTGATTTGTAAGCGTTTACCTGAATGTTTTTTGTAATAGATGCCGTTAAAAACACTTAACGGTATCTATTAATTCCTTTCCCTTTTCTGATTATCTCTTTATTCCATTTTTATTAATATACTAACTATTTGATAACTATTGTCTTAATAATAAGCAGAGCGTTATTTTATATTTATTTATTCTAAAGACGTGTTGACCCGTATTGGTTTTTATATCCAGTTTTAACTCAACCAAATTAATCTATTGGATAGCATTATTCTGTCTGCAATAATCATTGAACAAATATCATGCCAGGTTGGCTATCTGGATGGTTCGGATTTTTATTCTGAGGGAGTACAATTACCACTCCCGCAGAAAAAGAACAGAAAGGAATCTCAATGCAGCAGCATTACCGTTATCAAAAGCCCCGCTGGATGCGTGATTTACTCCGCTTTCTACCACTGAAAAGCCAGTTTGTGCTTTCTGGTAATGTTCGGGATCTTCAGGCCAGTGAGATTACCCCCGAAGTTGTGACCCCTCTCCCCTTTAATCATGCGTTGCATAATGCGCTGAGAGAGGCGGGATATCAGCATATTATTGTGTTTAATCCCCTCAATGGTTTCTCTCCAATGGTACCGCCGGGAGACGATCCTACCCCCACGCAGAAATTACTCAGTCAGCTTGGTCTGAATGTGGTTGAGGGGCGAGTTAGTGGTGGAATTGATCTGCTTAGTAGCACGCTGGAGAGGTTGATTGATCTACCGGGAGAGCCGGTTGCGCTAATTGTTGATTTTGCCTCCTGTCTGATTAACCATCGGGATAACCTTTCCCCTGTAGAACATAATCTGTTTACCCGTGCGCTGGTGCTCTCTCATCAGGCTCGTGCTCGCCCCTGTGGTGAACAGCGTCAGGCTTTCTTTAATACCGTACTGTGGGTGGTGGAAAAAGAGGGGGATTTACCTGACTGGTTCCTGATAAATAATCCGCGTATTCGCCCTATTCCGGTAGCTAAACCGGATCGCATTGCACGTCGGGCTTTAGCACCGGCGCTGTTACGCTCATTACCGGGGCCGTCTGAAGATGCCACGCTGCAGGAAAAAATTGCACAGGATTTTGTTGATGAAACCGAAGGATTACTGCTGCTGGATATGAATGCCATTGCTCAACTGGCCCGTATTGAAGGGGTTAGTCAGGAGCGCATCAGTGATGCGGTTCGCCGTTATAAAGTAGGCATTACGGAAGATCCATGGTTAAAAATCGAAAAAGATAAAATTCGTAACGCCGGCACTATTATTCAAAAACGGGTGAAGGGGCAAACCCATGCAGTGACCCATATGCTGGATATTATCAAGCGAGCCGTAACCGGTGTTGGCGGAGGAAAACAGGGCGGGCGACCACGGGGTGTGGTTTTTCTGGCTGGGCCTACCGGGGTGGGGAAAACTGAACTGGCGAAAACCGTTACTCAATTACTGTTTGGTGACGAAAGTGCCTATATTCGTTTTGATATGTCAGAGTTTAGTGCCGAACATGCAGACCAACGCTTGATTGGCGCGCCGCCGGGATACATTGGCTATAACGTCGGTGGTGAGTTAACCAATGCTATTCGGGAAAAGCCGTTTAGCGTGGTGCTGTTTGATGAGATTGAAAAAGCCCATCCGCGGCTGATGGATAAATTTTTACAGATTATTGATGATGGCGTGCTGACTTCCGGTCGTGGCGATCGGGTTTATTTTTCGGAGGCGCTGATTATTTTCACCTCCAATCTGGGTATTTATCGTCTGGATAACAGTGGTGAGCGCGTTGCGAACGTACGACCCGAAGAACCATTTGAAACGGTACAAAAAAATGTGAAAGCAGAAATTGAGCGTCACTTTAAACTGGTGCTCAACCGCCCGGAGCTGCTTAACCGTATCGGAGAAAATATTATTGTCTTCGATTTTATTCGCCCTGATGTGGCAGAGCAGATATTCAGTCAGATGGTAGAAAATACGCTGGAAGGATTAACTAAGCTTGACCTGACAGTAACCATGAGCGAAATAGCGCTACATGCGTTGCGTCAGCTCTGTCTGGCCGATTTATCTAATGGTGGCCGGGGTATTCGCAACCAGTTGGAAGCGCATCTGGTTAATCCTCTTTCCCGTGCGTTGTTTGATATAGATGCACAACCGGGTGACAGCTACCAGATAACCAATTTACTCACCGGCGAATCGACACAGTTAGCACTGATCAAACCAGGGTCATCATTCTGATGGCGGTTGGCCTGTCGCGTTTACATTTTCCGGTCACCACGCTGGGGCCGGGAAAGCGGATTGGTATCTGGTTTCAGGGGTGTTCAATTCGTTGTGCAGGCTGCCTTTCGCCGGAAACGTGGCGCTTTACCCGGGATAAAATAGCAACAGAGATGCTGGTAGAGCAGATTAGCCCCTGGTTTCCACTGGCGGATGGCATCACTATTTCCGGAGGAGAGCCCTTCGATCAGCCAGAGGCATTAAGTGCACTACTACTTGCTATTCGTCAGTGTTTTCATGGCGATATTCTGGTGTTTAGTGGCTATTCGTTTACGGCAATCAGCCCTTATCTTGATGTCATGAATGGGTTAATTGATGCGCTGGTTTCCGGCCCTTTTGAGCAGGATAGTCCACAGACTCTCAAACTCAGAGGCAGTGATAATCAGGTTTTACACCTGCTGACAGAGATAGGTAAAGCGAACTTTAGTCGCTTTGACCAGTCATTAAATGATAAAGAAAAAGTACTGGATATGACCATTAATGAGCAGGGTATGGTTAACCTGATAGGTATTCCCCGCCGTGATGATATGACTCGCTTGCAGCTGATTCTTCAACAGCAGGGGCACCATTTTGCTCCGATAACTAAATAACCCGGCCCGGAATTTATTGCCATGATGCGTTTTTGCCCAAATTGCCACACGGAACGTGCATTAACAGAAATTTTCTGTGAAGGGCACGTTGACAATCATTCCTGCGGTTGGGATCTCTCTTCTGAACCTATTCATGCAGAAGGCTGGCGGCCTATTGCCATTGTCAGCGTAGAGGATGTGGCTCAGGAAACGGTTGAAAGTACCATTGCGCCGTTAGCGACGACACATTGCCAAAACGGCCATCTGATGGAGGATGGCGATTTAATTTGTATGGTATGTGGCGCGGATGCCGCCATGTTGGATAGTGCCCAGGAGCACTCCAACACTTCACCTTCTGTTATTGCTGAGTTGGTTGATACTAATACCGTGACCCGTATTGGTAACTGGCAAATAGTTCGTCGTATAAATCGTAATGATAGTATTCGGGAGCGCTATCAGGCACAACATCAGCAAAGCGGTCAACTCGGCGTATTGACCCTATATACCTATGGTGCAGAACCCGATCCTGCCATCTATGAAGTCATCCGCAGGCTGCCCCGTGAGCATGTGCCCGAGATTATAGAAACAGGTCGCTGGAACGATCGAGCCTGGCAGGTAGCAGAAGAGCTGACGGGCGGTTCACTGGCAGACTCTGCTACCCAAGGTGATTTTTGGCGACCGGATGAAATTCCTCATATTGTGCGTGAACTGGGCAGTGCATTATCCAGTTTTTCTGAGCATGGTTTGCGCCACCGCGATCTTCGGCCCGGTAACCTGCTGATCCGCACTCGTCATCCATTGGATATTGTGATTATCGAATTTGGTTCTGCCTGCCTCTCTGAGTTCGATTTGGATATTGTTTCCCCACTGGAAATTAGCCGTTATAGCGCACCAGAAACATTAGCCGGCGGCGTAGCGGCAGCCTCTGACTGGTGGAGCCTGGGAATTATATTGCTGGAACAGGTGACTCAGGGGCGTTGCTTTGAAAATATCCATCCTCATGCGTTTTTAATTCAAATATTAGCTAATGGGGTAACGCTACCCGAAGATCTTGATGCTAATTTGCGCCTTTTGTTACGTGGACTATTAACCCGGGATCGTCATCAACGTTGGCAATGGCCGGAAGTGCAAGCCTGGCTGGATGGCAGACCGGTCGCGGTGGTGGATGAAAATCTTGCTGTTTCCGGCAACCCCAGTTTTGGTATTACGCTCAACCAGCAGCACTATACTCAGCCTGCTATTTTTGCGCTGGCTGCTGCCAGACAGCAATACTGGCAGGAAGCACTGGAGCTGATGCAGCATGGCGCCATTACTTCATGGGCGCAGCAGGCGGGTTTAGCGGATGGGTTATTGGCTGCGTTGCAACAGGTTGCTGAACTGACGGATGTGGATGATAACTACCGTCTGATGCTGGTGTTAAAACTGTTGAATCCGAATATGCCGCTGATTCTTCAGGGGGAGATTGTGACACCTTCCTGGCTGCTGGAGCATCCGCTGGAAGGTTATGAATTATTACTCAGCCCATTGCCCGATTTACTAGGTCAGATGGAATCGGGTCATTGGCTGTCGCAAATAAAAGTACGACAGATAAAAGTTCGGCAGCGGGGGAAAAGTCTGCGAATCGCTTTTGATGAAGAGGCGTTGCGCATCCATTTGCTGGCGACTTCACGAGCACGATTGCTGGCGATTTGGGAGGAGCAACGCAAGCTTTTTCCGGATACTACCCATAGTGGCCTGAGGACGCTGATCGATAGGCGTAATCTGAACGAAGATGAGCTGATTCTGTTGTTGAGTGCCGATATCGGGCAATTTACTTCGGCGGAAAGTTTACTGGTACAAGCCAGCACGCTGGCAGAGCGTTACAACATCCTGAGTTTCGATCGGGACGAGTCGCGGGAGTTGTTGGCGCTTCCCCGTGCTGATATTTATCAGCAGTTGGCCGATTGTCTGGATGGTTTTAACCGCAGCAATATTGCTGATATCGATAGCTGGGCCGAGCGCTTTTTACTGACGCGTCGCCTGCCTCTCGAACAAGTGTTGGTGATGCTGGCGATACCGCCAGAACACTGGATGGTACCGGAAAAACAGCGCTATATTCATCAGGTTCTGGACTTTTTCACTCGCAAAATAACCGCGTCCACCATGCGCGGTTCATTGGTACGTATGAGTATCAGCCCCCATGCAGGGCGAGTAGATCTTTACGAGCTGGGCGGAGAGAAAAAGAGTTCAGAAGCCTTGCTTAACCATCTGCTGACGCGTAATCGACAGGCAATTCCCGTCGATAGCCAAACGCTGCTGGATAATGAACTGGTCAGTGGACGCTTACGGACGCTGAATTCCCAGACACAACTCTATATGCGGGATACCGGCATTAACGGCATGTACCTCGGTTTCCCTTTCCTGTTGATTAATACTCAGCCTAAACAGATGAAACCGCGTATTGCGCCTCTGCTGCTGTGGCCGGTGAATATTAATATGGAGGCCGGTATTCGTGGGGTTGCCAGCCTGCGCTTCGATCACGATCGGGGAGCGGTGCGTTTAAATCCGGCACTGGAGAACTTTGTTGGTATTCCGGCAATAAAGCGCTGGCAAGAGGTGGCAGATCAACTGCTAAGTCAGGCTGCTTTAAGCACGGAAGAGGTAATGGAGAGCTTCTCCTCACTGGTAACGGCTCGGGAGAATCAACTGGTCAGGTTACCGCCGTTAGATGTCGAAGTGCCGGAAAACGCCAGCCAGTTGGTTTGCTCGGCAGTACTGTTTCATGCCTCTTTTATCGGTCAGGCGATCAGTGAAGATTTGCGTCAGCTAAGCACTCAATCTCCGGGGGGAACTGCGCTGGAAACCGCGCTGGGACTGAATCGTGAAGCCAGTGCAGTCGTGCAACCTACCCGTGCCGGTGAGTGTTATTTTACTGCCGCCAGCGATCCTTCTCAGGAGTCTGCCGTTCTGGCGGCGCGTAATGCGCCAGGGTTATTAATTGAAGGGCCTCCGGGCACCGGTAAGAGCCAGACCATCGTTAATATGGTGGCAGATGCCATCGGTCAAAAACGCAGTCTGTTGATTATCTGCCAGAAACCGGCAGCACTCGAAGTGGTGTTTAAACGCATCATGGCGGGTGGATTGGGCGATCGTATCGTGATGGTTAAAGATGCGCAAAAAGATCGCGATACCATTATTCGCAACGTGCGGGCTCAGCTTGAAACGCTGTATAAACCGGCTGAAACCAGTGAAGTTAATCCGTGGGTTATGTCCAGAGAGAAGAGCGGCCGCTATCTCGATCGGCTGGAGCAGGATCTGGATAGCTACTATCAGGCTTTGTATCAATCAGATGCACAGACGGGTATCAGCTACCGCTCACTATTAGGCGAGCTGATGAGGCTGGAAGCCTGCCCGGATCGTCTGGATGTTCCGGCGCTACAGCCAATAATGCAGCATTGCACTCTTGAACAAATTGAAGATATCAAACAGGCGATTATTCCTGGTATTGCGCTATGGCTGGAAGCGAATTACGAGCAGAGTCCGCTGGTACAACTGAGTCCCTTCCTGTCGAATCAGGCAACGTTGCTTGATTTCACCGGTCGCTTTGAACAATTTTGTCAGGCAGAACGGCAAAGGGATGTGATTCTGACTAACTCACATCGCGCTTTTGAGGTCATGGAAGCGCATGTGCATCGGGAAAGTTTAGCTAATTGCCGGACATCACTGGCAGGGTTAACCTCCACCGAGTGGGAGAATCTGGCCCGGTGGTTACCGCTGTTTTTCGCCTATAACGGCAGTATTGTGCAGGCTGAGCAAATATTGGCTCAATTGGAGCAGTTATCCGGTCGGTTACAGCAAATAGACTCCTCTGGCTGTGACCAACTGCTGTTTGAACCTCTGGCTCATTGTGACAGCCAACTGTTACTACAATTGATTGCCGCTGCGACAGCAGAAACGGAAAAGCGCGGGTTTCTTCAGGCATTGAATCCGTTTTACTACCTGCGTCGCGGTAAATTGAGAGCCTTTTTACTGCAACGAGGGCTGCAAAGCAGCCATGACACCGTGGTTCGTTTGTTGATTTCTGCTCGTTCAGAACAGCAATGGCGCGGGGTCAGAGCTGAGCTTAATCGCCTGCATCAGCGTTTGGGGCTGTCGCAAATCGGGCTGCTGGATAGCCTGGAGCTGGCTAATCAACTGGGATCTACTCTGAGGGATTTCCGGCGCAGTGCTTCACTGTACCAGCCGCTGTCTGTGTCTCCGGATATTAACCGATTAGTACCGGCAATGATTGAACGTCAGCAAGCGGGTTTCGATGAAGAGTGTGAGGAAATTACCGCCGCTATCAGTCGCTGTCAGGCGCGGGCTACGAGTTTAAGCGCACTGGAAAATCTGCGGGACTGGCTGGAGGTATCGGCAACTGACAGGTTTACTTTAGCGATTAATCAAAATCGTCCGTTGACTGACTCGCTTGAGGCAATAACTGCTGCGCTACCATCTCTGTCGGCTTATCAACAGTTCCGCCCTGTGGCGGCTCAACTGGATAATGTTTGTTTGACGGTGCTGGGGATTTTGCGCCAGCAGCAGGAGACACTGAGCGGTTTCAATCAGTCACAGTTGGAGTTGGTGGTGGCCAGGGCGCTGGATCGTGAAGTGCGTTTAGTCTGGAAACAGCAGATGGAGTGGCGTTCACCCATATTGTTGCAGGAACAAGCCACCATCAATGACAAGATCGAACAGCTGGCAAAGGCGGATAGCGAGATGAGAGCGCTCAACCGGCTGGAACTTACCGAAGTTATCAAAACTAACCAGATTAGCCCATTGCGGGCGTGGGAAGAGATCACCCGTCTGACGGGAAAACGAGCGCGTCGATTGCGGGAATTTATGGAGCAGGGAAGTTCGCTGGGTTTGATGCAACTACGGCCAGTGTGGTTAATGACGCCGGATGTTGCCAGCCAGGTGTTGCCGTTAAAAGCCGGATTGTTTGATAGCGTAATTTATGATGAAGCCTCGCAAATGCCGGTAGAGTATGCGTTGCCCACCCTGTTTCGCAGTCGGAATATGGTGGTCAGCGGCGATGAGAAACAGATGCCGCCATCCACCTTCTTCTCCGGCAGAGGCATTGTTGACGACGATGCCGATGACAATGAAGACGAGCTTGAGGTGGATAATGGCCAACAGGAAGCCGCCGCAGAGAGCTGGAACTATCGACAAATTAGTGACTGCCCGGATTTACTGCATCTGGCCCGCACCGTTTTACCGGTACAAACGCTGGAAATTCATTATCGATCCGCCTACCGTGAGCTGATTAACTTCTCTAACCATGCATTTTATGAGAATCGCTTAAATATACCGGTACAGCACTCCGGCAAAGTAATTGATGCGGTTAAACCGGTCTCTTTGATGATGGTGAATGGTCTGTATCAGAACCAGAGCAACCAGCAGGAAGCGGAGCAGGTTGTCACTACTCTGGCGGAAATCTGGCAACAGCCTTACGTACAGCGACCTTCTGTTGGTGTGGTGACCTTTAACCAGAAGCAGGCTCAGCTTATTCAGAATGTACTGGAAGCAAAAGCAGTGCAGGATGAAGCATTTCGTCTGGCTTACTATGAAGAGCAGCGGCGGCTGGAAGATGACGAGGATATGTCGTTCTTTGTGAAGAATGTGGAAAACGTACAGGGGGATGAGCGGGATGTCATTATCTTCTCCACCACCTTTGGGCGTAATCGACAGGGTACCTTCCGGCGTAATTTTGGCATTCTGGGTCAACAGGGAGGTGAACGGCGGTTAAACGTTGCTGTAACCCGAGCCAGAAAGCAGGTCATGATTATGTCCTCGATGCCAATTGAAGAGATTTCTGACTTACTCTCTACCCGTCGCCAGCCGGATATTCCTCGCGACTTTTTGCAAGGATATCTGGAGTATGCCCGTAACCTGTCGGTGGGGGAATTTGCCCAAGGTCAGGCGCTGCTGACGCGAATGAATCGAACAGAATTAGCCAGCAGAGCGCTGGTGGAAAAAAATGATGGTTTTATTGGGTCAGTGGTTGAATATATCCGTGCTCAGGGCTGGCTGATTGCTGAATCTCGTCAGGAAGGTGCATTCTATTTTGACTGTATTGTTGAAGATCCGCTAACGGGACGCTATCTGTTGGGAATTGAGTGTGATATGCCACGTCATGCACTGTTACAGCATGCCAGAGCCCGTGAACTGTGGCGTCCGTCAGTGTTGAAGCGGGTTACGCCATTCCGCCATCGCATCTCAATACAAAATTGGTACAACAATGGCCCACAGGAACAAACTCGTTTAAAACAGGCCATTTTGCAGGCAATCAATGCGGAGCAGCCTGAGGCCGTTATTGCCACCTCTCAGATTATAAGCGGGGAAAAACCATGAGTTCATCAGTACATATTATTCGAGCCAGAAGTGAAGATATTGCAGAATATCGCCGTTCAATGGCCTGTCTGAGCGCACTGATGAAACAATGGGAGACGGTTAACCGGCAATGCCATGACGCGGACGTATTGAAGATTGAACAAATACGTCAGCGATTTCAGGAAATGAAACAATATCAAAAAGATATTCGCCGCTATAGCGCAGAAGCATTTGCCCGTTTAACCGAACAGATCCCTGGCATGATTGAGTTTGTTAGTCAGGATATTGAGCAGATGCAGGAAGCGTTGATCGAACAGCATACTGTACAGCGTCAGCATCAGCGTGCGCAGCAGGAAAATGCAGCAATGCTGCTGAACCTTCTGCAACAGAGAATGCCCGGGCAGCAAACGCTATTGCAACAGCTTGCCAGTGTGACTAAGGGTGAACCAACCGAGAGTGCAGAAAAGGTATTAAGTCAGGCGGTATTGATGATTGGCCAACAGCCCGCCCGCCTGACAGAAGCGCAACAGGCGATAGCTCAACGTTTGAAAGAGCCGGCCTCTGAAGAACCTCAGGCGGTATCTCAGTCGGATGATCATCACACAGGTCAATTTTTACAGCGAATTGACCGGCATATTGCCGAACTGGCGGTGCTGAACCCTCAACAGGATATCACCCCCTTTATTCACCGCGCAGCAGAACTGGATCGACGGTTACAAGATCCGAACTGGAACATGCTAACGGATTCACTGATTCTGGATTTAGCGCAAGCTACCCGCCACGCCAAAGCCTTGGCAGAAAAAAGCCAACAGCTCAGTTTGTTGATTGCCGGACTGGAGAGCTATCACTCTTCTGAAGTGTCAGCGCTGATTGAGAGACTAAATTTAGTGCTCACTTCCCGAGAGTTACCGCTGTTAACAGAAGCTATTACCGCCGCTCAGGCTGCCACAGAACAACAGCAGCAGAATATTGCTGCGTTGGCCAGACGTGAGGCGGTGCTCGATGGGCTGGCAAAATTAGGGTATGAAGTACGTGAAAGCGATGCAGAAGCATGGCTGGATGATGGCAAAGTCGTGATCCGTAAACCCGCGACACCGGGCTACGGTCTGGAATTAGCGGGTGCTAGAGGAAGTGAGCGTTTTCAGGTTCGGGCTGTGGCGTTTTCAGAACAGCGGGATACGCAGCGTGATGCCGATATTGAGTCAATCTGGTGTGGTGAACATCAGCAGCTTCAACAAATATTGGCAGAAACCGGTGATACTTTAACGGTAGAGCGTGCTATGGCTGCGGGGGCTTCCCCACTTAAAGTAGCCAGACCGGCAGATGTACCCGCAGAACAGGCTGATTATCACTATCGTAGTGAGGGGAGTCGTAGTCTTGACTAAGGGGGATTGCTATACTGAGTAACCAGGATGGCTGACAAACTTTAATAAATCAGCGCCTGTGAATATTCCGACCGTAAAAACACAGTGCTTATATCTGTATCGAGAGCGGTCGGTAAACCATCAGTACTCAACTACGGAGTGCGTTGGGTCTGGCCGGGTTAGAGGCGGTTATGAAACACCTTGCGGTGTTTCACCCTTCGTTGGCTTACGCCAAGCCGACCCCCAACACCCGTCCCTCCCAACGATTGGTTATCTAAAGGTACTCAACTGAATAAATAATATTTTTTATCATATGGTTAGTAACTTGTATTTTAGCCATTAAATTAACAAGCCAGGGAGCAGATCGAGATGGGATTACTGATTACGATTGTGGTTGTCATTTTTGTTGTGCTGGCGCTGGGTGGTTGGGCAATAAGCATTTATAACCGCTTAGTGGCGTTGCGTAATAATATTGATGCGTCTTTTGCCAATATTGATGTGATCCTAAAACAACGTGCAGACCAGATTCCCGCCCTGATTCAGGTAGCCTCTAAAGCGATGTCCCATGAGCAAGAAATTTTTACCCGCTTAAGTGAAGCCAGAGCTGCTTATCTGAATGCCGGTTCGATAAAAGATAAGGTCGATGCCGCCAATCAGATGGAGACAGCGTTAAAGTCGGTGATTGCCATTTCTGAAAATTATCCAACCCTTATCTCCGGTGAGACTTTTATTGAGCTGCAAAAATCAGTCAGTGAAGTCGAGGATAAAATTGCCCATCGCCGCGAATTCTTTAATGATGCAGTGAATCTCTACAATATTGGTATTGCGCTATTTCCTGATGTGTTGTGTGCTAAAGCGATGGGCTACCAACGAATATCATTGCTAAAAATCAGTGCTGAAGAGACCGCTTATCACGGTATTAAATTTAACAGCTAATTATTTTTGTTATGGTTAATATTCTGTTATTTCGGGGGCAGACATCCCCGAATATTTCCCTGTTTTATTAAAATATAGTCCTACAATTATATTTATTGGTTGGTTTTTATTTTTGTTTTATTTCCATATTTAATTTAATACTCTAAATATAGTGTAATAATTGTTACTTGTTATTATTTTAATTCAATTTAAATAATTAAAATAATAAGTAAATTGATTTGTGCTCAAAGAGTTGTTAATGGCGTAGGATAATCGTATATTCGTTTTTCAGGATGTAAATTTTGGAGAAACGGCATGATCGTATCACGTCGCCTGCATGGTTATCATGTGCACTCCAGACACCCTGATGATAGATATTTAGCTGTCTTTGATGATTTTATGCATGGAAAGATATCTATTATTAAGGTGATGAGGAGTAATTACAAAACTAAGGTTTGGTTAATTGATACCGACTGGGGCAAGTTTGTACTTAAGATATTTGTTCCAAAACAAAAAAAATTAGAACGCGTTGTAAAATCTATTTTCAAACGTAATTACTACGTTCAGTTGATCCGCCAAATAAACAGAGTTCGTAAGCGTGGCTTAAAAGCGCCAAATGACTTCTATTTACTGGCAACGAAAAAAACCTTCAACTATGTTAGCGCCTATATCATGCTGGTTGAGTATATTGAGGGGACTGAACTGTGGAATATGCCAGAGATTACTGATGAGCTTAAGCAGGATGCAAAACAATTAATAGATGAGCTACATCAGCACGATATGATATCGGGTGATACCAATGGCGGTAATTTTGTCGTTACCGATGAAGGGTTAAGAATTATCGATTTATCAGGGAAAAGCTGTAATTTTATTCGTCGGGCAGAAGATCGTATCGACTTAGAGAAGCGGCTGGGTATTAAAAATACTCAAAAAGATCTGGGTTACTACATGGTTACCTGGCGTACGAATATTCGAGCCTATCTGAAAGAGTTCAGAATGCGGCTAAAATCACGGGTGAATGGCGTTTCACATTTATCTGATTAGTCAGCTATTGATATAGCTGACTACGTCTTCCATCAAATGTTGATGTTCACCCTCGTTCCACAATCTTACCCGCTGGCGAATTTCGTCACGCTGAGAGGACGTTAGCTGATAGCGGGTAATGTTTTCCAGTATCTGGTTCTTCTTTTCCGCATAATGTTGCAACAGCCTTTGCTGTTGTTGTTCATCATCACTGTCATCGCTTTGCTGCTGTAAAAATACTGCGCTTAGGGTTAAGAAAACGCATTGTAATATCGCCAGATATTCCATCTGTTGTGGGTTTTCCGCCATATTCGGGGTGAACATGGTGGCTAAATCTTCCGCTGCGTCCACACTGTCAAACTGCAAAGCATAGAAGTAGTGCATAAGCATGGGAGCAGTATGATGTCGGGTATGAGATATGCGTGCCAGTGAAAGGTGACTGAATGCTAGCTGATGGAGGCTGGTCTCAATATTTTCGCTTTGGCTATAACGCTCAACTAATTGTTCGAATAGTCCTGCAGCCTTATCCAAATCTTGCTCAACGGTATTACCTGACAAATAGAGCTGAGCCTGTACCAGATAAGCCGGCAGGTAATCTTTTGCAAGGAGTCTATCCAGCCAGTACCAGAGTTGCTGTGGTTGATATTGTTCGGTCAGATAGAAGTCAGTGAGCGCCAGCATATAAGCCGGATCGTCAGTCTGCTCTGCCAGATTAATCAGGTGTAGCTCTTTTTTTTCTGGAAAACCTGTTGATTTTTCTACCATTTTAAATAGTGGCATCTTTTTATAATAAAGGGAATGGCAGGAATTGATGAGGGAACCTTACCTGCTTCGTATAAACTAAATAATATCAGAAACTTTTTATTCGCCGGAGAGATAATGTCTCAATTACGCATTGGTATTGCCGGGCTGGGCGGTATTGCCCAAAAAGCCTATTTACCGATACTCAGTCGAACAGAAAATTGGACGCAGGTTGGGGCTTTTTCACCAAATCAGCAAAAGGCTAAAGTGATTTGCGACAGCTACCGTATTCCTTGTTTCTCCAATCTGTCTGAACTGGCTCGCCAATGTGATGCGGTTCTGGTTCATAGCAGTACAGCCAGTCACTTTCAGGTGGTTGGTGAACTGCTAAAACTGGGAGTGCATGTCTATGTGGATAAGCCACTGGCGGAAACGCTGGAGCAGTCAGAGCAATTGATTGAACTGGCTCTCCGGCAGCAAAAAACCTTGATGGTAGGGTTTAACCGACGCTTTGCGCCGCTGTATCAGCAGCTAAAACAGAATATGACCGATGCGGCCTCTTTACGTATGGATAAGCACCGAACCAACAGCGTAGGGCCAAATGATGTACGCTTTACCATGCTGGATGATTATCTACATGTGGTAGATACCGCCCTCTGGCTGGCTGGTCAGGACGCCAAACTGATGAGCGAACAGCTGTTGGCGAATCAGGAAAATCAGATGTTGTATGCCGAGCACCATTTCCGTTGTGGCAATACCATCGTTACCACCAGTATGCATCGGCAGGCGGGTAGCCAGCGG
The DNA here is from genome assembly GCF_016649425.1 of Limnobaculum allomyrinae. Taxonomy (GTDB): domain Bacteria; phylum Pseudomonadota; class Gammaproteobacteria; order Enterobacterales; family Enterobacteriaceae; genus Limnobaculum; species Limnobaculum allomyrinae. Next base: position 252,978 of record NZ_JADRCR010000003.1, on the reverse strand, counting down.
GAAAGTGTACAGGCAGTCACCTCCGGAGCGGTTTTTCAGGTTGATGATATGCGCCGTTGGCGGAGTGAAAGCGCTCAGGGGATCATTGAATTACCTGCGCCCGGCTGGCAAACCACGCTCGAACAGCGCGGTTTTGACGGTGCTATTCGCCATTTTATTGAGGTGGTGAGTAATCAGACACAGGCTGAAACCTCTGGTGAACAAGCGATTTATGCCCAGCGGATTGTGGAACAACTTCTGCAGAGCCGTAGTGAGTAACCTAAAATAGAAATATTGCGGAATGAATTATCCGGCTTAATGCCCCGCCAGCGAGGAGACGATTATGCAGCGTTCTTTAGACAGAGTTATTGAGGAAGCCATTCGGCCAGAAGCGGGCCTGACGCCAACTATCGTTGGGACAGTGGTATTAGTTTCACAATGTGGAAAACGGTTATACCAGCGAGCTGCCGGATATGCCGATCGGGAAAATCAGATCCCGATGATAATGGATACGCAATTTCGCTTGTCATCCGTCACTAAACCTTTTGTAACGGCGGCGGCAGGTGTGCTACTGGAACAGGGGCGAATCGGGTTGAATGACCCTGTTACCAAATGGCTACCTGATTTTACGCCATCTTTACCGGATGGTAGCCAGCCGGATATTACTATTGCCCAGTTACTCTCTCATTCTGCCGGCCTGAATTATGGTTTTTCTGAAGAGCCGGATGGCCCTTATCACCAGTTAGGGGTTTCAGATGGATTGGATATTTCCGGACTGACGCTGGAGGAGAATCTCCAACGTATAGCCAGTGCACCGTTACTGTATCCACCGGGAACATCCATGCAATATTCAGTAGCGACAGATGTTTTAGGGGCGGTGATTGCTCGGGTATGTGGTACCAATCTGGCTGATGTTATTCATCAACTGGTTACGCAACCATTAGGAATAACTGACAGCAGTTTTGTGGTTTCTGAACCAGAGCGGCTTGCGGTGCCTTATGTTAACAGCTCACCTGAGCCAAGAAAGATGGAAGCAGACGAATGGCTGGTTGATCCTGAAGCGGGTATTGCCGGAGGCATTCACTTCTCTCCCGGCAGAGCACTGGAAGCCGGTGAGTTTTTCTCTGGCGGTGCAGGTATGGTGGGTACCGCAGAAGATGTTGAACGGTTATTACAGGTGTTCCGAACCGGTGGACATCCTTTGTTTGGTAAGCAGACGCTAAATCAACTGTTAACCGACCGGGCCGGCGATTTAGAGTTCAATCCTGGATGGGGTTTTGCTTCCAGCTGGCAAGTATTAAGAGATCCATTGTTGGCTAACTCACCGCAATCGCCGGGCACTATCGGTTGGGGCGGGGTATACGGCCATAGCTGGTTTATCGATTTTGAACAGGATCTCAGCGTAGTGGTAATGACCAATACAGCTCCGGAAGGATTGTTTGGCGAATTTATTGAGGACATTCGCGACACGGTTTATATGGCGCTGTTAGCGAAGGCATCATGATATAAGTAACCGTTATCGGGCTTAATTGCTGATAATAATGGGTGGTGAAAATAGGTTATGATAGTCTGGATATTGGCCAATATGACAAGGATGTAACCATCTAATATGGTTGAACCTAAAAACCACAATCAAAAACTGAGTGCACTTTTAGCTTCTGTAAAAGAGAAGGTAAATAATGCGCAGGATCAACAGCAACTGATTGAAGCTATCGAGCTGGTTAAAGCTTTCGGTGAACCGCTAAAGTTTAATCATGGTGTACGCTATGCGGTGGCTATTGTTGCCGTACTGGCCGGTTTTATTATCGCGGGTGTTCAGTGGTATCAATACCGCCATTTGAGTAGCGCTACCACTATTTTGCTGGTGCTGTTGGCGATAACGGCGATCGTTATGATGGTTTGGAGCTGGCGTAAAAACAGTTCTATTAGCAAACTGGCAGATGAACTGTTTCAGCAGGATTTACTGTTTGATAATGGCCTGCAACAAGTAAGCGTCGAGCCAGAACAGGCGGCAAGTGAATTGATATCCCGGTTTCATGAGTTTAATCGGGGTAATTATTCTCAAGAGATCAAAGCCCTGTATCAGGGGCATTATCAGGGAAAAGAGCACGTCTTTGATTATCATTTTTACCATTTCCACTATGTGGATAAACGAACCACGGTAACTACGGACAGCAAAGGGCGGCCCAGAACCCGTACCACCTACGATCATTACGATCGCTATGGCATCTATTTATCCTTTAATTACGTTAAGAGCTTAGCACTGGTTGGAAAATCCGTTAGCGGGTTGTCAGGTTCCATCTATAAACCCGCGTCTAACCGGTTCAATAAACTCTATCGGGTAGTCGGTGATAGCGAAATGAACGCGGCTAAATTCCTTAAGCCAGCTCTGGTACTTGCCTGTGAGGATATTGCCGAAACGTTAAGTGAATTGAATTTTGAGTTTAATTCGCAGGCTGAATTGTGCATGTCCTTCAGAGACAGCGACGTGATTACATTGCAAAGAAGCAGTGACTTTAACTCTCCTGATGATTTTATTCAGTTAATCAGACAACATAATGAACTGCCAAAGCTGAAAACAGCATTAGCGCATATAGAAACTTTAATGGTCTATTCAGACAGTAACTTCAGGAAAACCACATAATGTTAGAACTATGGATCCCTTTAGGCCTCATCGTACTGGTGATTATTATAGGTATCGTGATTTATAACGGTATCGTTAGCCGCATGAACGCCGTCGCCCGTGCCTGGGCTGATGTGGTGGTTCAGGAACGACAAAAAAACAACATTATTCCCGATCTGGAGAAGATTGCCGCCCAGTATAGCCAGTATGAGTCATCCATTATGGCCAAGGTCACAGAGCTGCGCACTTCACTGAATCGCCTGAATACTGAAGATATGAATCTGGCAACGCTGTCAGAAACCCGAACCAAAACCAGCAGCCTGTTAAGTGGGCTGTATGCTGTGGCAGAAAACTACCCGGATTTGAAAGCCTCATCGCTGTATAACAATGTCATGGCTGAAATTTCAGAACAGCAGGAAAATATTGGTGCCGCTATCCGCATCTTTAACCAGAATGTGGAAGACTTCAATAATGGTATCGAAGTGGTGCCTAATTCTCTGATTAATAGCTTGTTTAATAAGAAGAGAAAGCTGAAGACGTTTAGTGATGCGCAGGCAGAGAGTGGGTTTGAGTATCGGCCGGATATACATTGATGGAAGTTGGTCGCTTTTGAATGTTTGGTCTAGTGTAAGTTTCGCCGCTTTAAGTGTTGTGTTTGTCTTGGCTGTGGAGTTTGCGTCGAGCAAAGGGGCGTTGGGGTGAACGCCCCTCTGCACTCCCCGCACCTGCGCAGCCGACTGTTGACCGCCGCGTGCGGCGGCAACCTCAGTCAGCCCAGCGGCTTAACGCACCGGCATAGAGCCGGAGTACTCGCCTCATCCATGAGGCTCGACCCTTTGGGTCAGCACTTCGTGCTGTTCAAAATTGCTCCTGCAATTTTGTCCGGCGTCGCTATGCCTCTCGCCGCATCCATGCGGCTCGTGCTGCCTCTGGTCTTCCTTCGGCAACATTCGGATGCTTTAACCTGAAGGGCTAAGGGCTAAGGGCTAAGGGCTAAGGGCTAAATATAAGAATAAATGCTTGAATGAATCATCTGGCTGGCAGTTAACATTGCTAATTGTCGGGAGAGGGTGCCGTGGGGGTCGACTTGGCGTAAGCCAACGAAGTGCCCGTAGGCAGCCTAGGCCCGACACACTCCAGACTTAAGTACAGATGGTCTTCCGACCGAGCACATTTGTGATATGAGCAATACCGTCTTTACGGCCGGAATATCCTCAGGTTCCAACTATCCAAAAGCCAATCGTCGGCAAGGCCGACGTACACATAGCTTAAGTACAAACGGTCTTCCGACCGGAATATCCACCGCAGCCAATAGTAAAAATGCCAATCGGCGGGCTTAGCCCGCCGAACACCAGAATCAAGAGCAGATGGTCTTCCGACCGAAATATTACTTAATACCCCGCCGCTAAATCATCTTTAGATCTCGGATCCGCAGCCCCAAACAGCCCTTCCGGTGTCACCACAATACTTTGAGTACTGCCCATCGTTGGCTTGACGCTGACTTTATGACCCTTTTTCTCTAGCAGCTTAATGGTATCGGTGCTGATGCCTTTCTCAACCCGAATCTCTTCCGGCAACCACTGATGGTGAATTCGTGGTGCGTTAGTGGCTTCAGCGATATTCATATTGAACTCAATAGTATTAAGAACAATCTGTAATACCGTAGTAATGATACGGCTGCCGCCAGGGCTACCGGTGACCAGAACCACTTTACCGTCCTGAGTGACAATAGTAGGTGACATAGAGGACAGCGGGCGTTTTCCAGCCTGAACTGCGTTAGCTTCACCGCCGATTAAGCCATATACGTTGGGAACCCCCGGTTTGGCGGAAAAGTCGTCCATTTGGTTGTTTAACAGAATGCCGCTTTTTCCTGCCACAATACCGCTACCAAAGTTAGTATTCAGGGTATAAGTTACCGCTACAGCATTACCCTGAGAGTCAACCACGGAGTAGTGGGTGGTTTGGTCGCTTTCATATGGCTCGAGTTTGCCCGGTTTGATGGTGCTGGACGGATTAGCTTTATCCAGATGAATTTGTGAAGCCAGTTGTTTAGCGTATTTCTTACTGGTCAGCGCGCTAACCGGTACTTTAACGAAGTCCGGATCTCCCAGATATTCTGAACGGTCAGCATAGGCATACTTCATGGCTTCTGACATAACGTGAATAGCATCAGCACTGTTTTGGCCCATGGATTTCAGATCGAAGTTTTCCAGAATATTCAGAATCTGAATAATATGGATACCGCCAGAAGATGGGGCTGGCATTGAGTAGATCTCATAGCCTTTGTAGGTGCCGGAGACTGGCGTGCGCTCAATGGCTTTATACGCCGCCAGATCTTGTTTGGTAATCAGACCACCATTCTTTGCCATCTCATCGGCTATTTCATCAGCAATCTTTCCCTGATAAAAGGCAGCAGGGCCGTCAGCGGCAATTAAACTCAGGCTGTTTGCCAGATCGGTCTGAACCAGCATTTCGCCCTTTTTCCACGGAGTACCGTCCGGCTTAATGAAAATGGCACGGCTATTCGGGTTATCAAGCAGAACTTCCCGCCCATAAACATCTAAATCATCTGCCAGCGCATCATTGACCACAAAGCCCTCTTTTGCCAGCTTAATCGCCGGTTTCAGCAGCTCTGCCACCGGCATTGAGCCATATTTCTCATTGGCTAAAGCAAAACCGGCAACGGTGCCAGGAACGCCTGATGCTAAATGGCTGGTGAGTGATTTTTTGCTGTCAGCATTGCCTTTCTCATCCAGAAACATATCCCGCGTCGCTTTTGATGGCGCCATTTCCCGGAAGTCGATAGCGGTTGTTTTGCCATCTTTGGTACGAATAAGCATAAAACCACCGCCGCCAATATTTCCGGCTTGTGGGTGGGTAACCGCCAGGGTATAGCCAATGGCAACAGCCGCATCAACCGCATTACCACCTTGTTTCAGTACCTCGACGCCTACCTGCGTTGCCGTGCTATTGACGGAAGAAACCATACCGTTTTTCGCATAAACCGGGTGGAAGATATCCTCTTCAACACCGTAGGAGACGACTTTCGCAGCTAATGTTCCCTGCCAAAACAGCAGAAAAGCTAAGATCAGATATCGCACACTGCCTTTTCTTAACATACTCAACATAACGTTTCCTCTGTGATGAAATAGCTTGATTTTGTAACAATAAATTTACATTAGAGGATTATTCAGGCTTTGACCAGCAAAGAAATGGCAAGAATGGGGACAGAAATTTGGGGAACATCACGTTTTAAAACAAAACTGGCATTTTGTAATAATAACCGATGGAACAAAAATGGATTCAGGGGCATTGCCCCTGAACTTTACTCTTAAGGGCGTTCTTCAAACTTTGGATTATCATCACACAGATCTTCCCACTCGGCTTTTGACGCGGTGATGAAGCTCAGCGTTCGTTCCCTGAGTCGTCCTACCCGTGAGCTACTGTTGAAACGTATTCCTGAACTGGTGAAAGCACAGGCGGAGAGCTTTGGTGCCACGGCGGATGTCAACCACCTTAACGGTACTCCTGTGCTGGTGAATCAGGAACAGATGACACAGTTTGCCTGGCAGGTGGCGAAACAGCAGTTTGGCGAAGAGCGAGCTATCTATGGGGCTAAACCGCTGATGGGGAGTGAGGATTTCGCCTTTATGTTGGATGCCAACCCGAATGGTTGTTACCTGATTGTAGGAAATGGGGAGAAAGGCGAGGGTTCCTGCATGGTACATAACCCGGGCTACGATTTTAACGATAAGTGTCTGGTGCCAGGCAGCACTTATTGGTGTGCGCTGACCGAAGCTTATTTGAAATAAATTATAAAAATAATATTGAAAACAATAAGTAAATTAAAAATTGCTTTTCATTATGGATGACTAAGGACAGGAAAAATGGCAGATACATTAACCTCAACCGCCTCAGAGGAGGTTGCGGCCGCCAAACCGGAAAAGAAGGTTAGCGGTCGACGCGTTATCTTCGCTTCGGCGTTTGGTAATGCTTTAGAGTTTTTTGATTTTGGGGTGTACAACTTCTTCGTGGTGTATATCGGGGTACTGTTTTTCCCTCCGACCAGCGATCCTAATATCGGACTGCTGCTGGCTTTTGCCACCTTCGGCGTTAGCTTTTTTATGCGTCCTTTAGGCGGCATTCTGATTGGTGCTTACGCTGACCGCTTTGGCCGTAAGCCAGCGATGGTACTGACGATTTCATTAATGAGTTTGGGTACCTTACTGATTGGTATTGCTCCCACTTATGCCAGTGCGGGTTATTGGGGAACTATCACACTGGTGCTGGCCCGTTTGATTCAGGGGGTTGCTGCCGGTGGCGAAGTCGGTGCTTCTATGTCAATGCTGGTGGAATCTGCTCCGGCAAATCGCCGTGGTTTCTACAGCAGCTGGGCATTGGCCACTCAGGGGCTGGCAACGACCTTTGGTGGATTAGTCGCATTAAGTCTGAGCGCTTATTTACCGGTAATAACTAACTCTCCTGATGTGATGTCCGAATGGGGATGGCGTGTGCCGTTCTTCATTGGTGTGGCTCTGGCTCCTATTGGCTGCTGGCTGCGTCTGAGTCTGGAAAACGATATGCCGCATCCAAAGGCGGCTAAAACTCAGGCTGCGGTAGTGCGTGAAAGTGCCGTGAAGTTACTGGGGCAGCATATCCGGGTGATCATTATTGGTATTTTGCTGACCATTGGCAGCACGGTGGCTACCTACATCTCTCTGTACTATTACGGTACCTATGCCGCTAAGTACCTGAAGATGGATCAGAACTATGCTTATGCCGCCATGCTGTTAGCTGGCATATTAACCTTTATTGGCGGTCTGTTAGTTGGGGTATTAAGTGACCATGTGGGGCGGAAAAAGCTGGTGGTGATTTCCCGAACGGTGATCCTGCTATTGGCCTATCCATCGTTCTGGCTGCTGGTGAATTACCCTGAGCCTGCGGTTTTACTCTCGGTGGTGTTTGTGATGGTGTGCTTCACTACGCTGGGCGCTGTGCCGGTGATGCTGGTTATCTCTGAATTACTACCAAAACGTATTCGTGCTTTGGGATTTGCACTGGTTTACAGCATTGGGGTGGCCATTTTTGGTGGCTTCGCTCAGTTCTTTGCCACTCAGTCGATTGTCTGGTTAGACAGTCTGACCGCGCCGGCATGGTATCTGGGGGGCGCAACGCTGCTGTCTATGCTGGCATTACCATTCTTTAAAGATCCGAAACGTCTGGAAGAGTGATTTACCGAACCGACCGGAATTGAAAAATGATATCCGGTCGGTTCAGTTTTTTTGGGATTTTTGTTTATTCCTTTACTCACGCTTTGTTCAAAGTGATATAGCCACAACACAGTAGAAACTTCAGCAAAAAGATGATAGTTATCATATTGAAAAATCAATATGATCGCTCGCCTGTATTTGTGTTTTATCGCACGGGCGATATAAATAAAAACTATCATCGGATATTTGCGCCATGACCACCTTTCTGTTTCTGTCGGTTCTGACTGCGGCATTGCTTCATGCCGGGTGGAACGCGATGGTCAAATTCGGCAGTGATCGTTTTCTTGGTGTGACTTTAGTTGCGGTGTTTTCTGGTGTCGTTGCGGTGATAGGGCTATTTTTCGTCGATTTTCCTGCTGCCGAATCCTTGCCGTGGTTAGCGTTATCCATGCTGTTTCATACCGGGTATTGTTTGTTTCTCAGCCGGGCCTATGCCAGTGGCGATTTAGGGCAGGTTTATCCGATTGCCAGAGGCAGTGCACCAATGCTGGCCGCTTTGCTGAGCTGGATTATCCTCAGTGAGGTGCCGCCATTTTTAGGGATGGTAGGTGCGATGTTGCTGGTTAGCGGGGTCTTGCTAATGGCTATTTCCGGCAGGCGAAGTGCATCAAAGATGAGCGGGCAAACATTACTTTATGCGTTAATCACCGCGATGTTTACTGCATGTTATACCCTGTCGGACGGTGCGGGCTCCCGCGCCAGTTTGAATCCGATAGCTTACACCCTGTGGTTGTTTGCTATTAATGGCATCATCATGGCGTTTATTTTTTATCTGAAATATAAATCTTCCAGCTGGGATAAAATCAAACAGCATTGGCGGCCCGGTACTATTGGCGGCATTATGTCCTTGCTGTCTTATGGCATCGTTATTTGGGCGATGAGTCAGGCACCTATTGCGCTGGTGGCGGCATTACGTGAAACCAGCGTTTTATTTGCTATGGTGATATCGGTTTATTTCCTGAAAGAGCCGCTGAATAAAATGCGTATTCTGGCGGGTCTGGTTATTGTTACCGGTGTGGTAATGACGCGATTAGGGTAACCACCTTTTACTTTTTGTTTCATGCTCGCCAAAAAACCAACGCTATGATGTTTTTTTAATTCCGATAGCGAATATTGATCTCTGATTTCAATGAAATTATCGCATGAGACGATAGTATTAATTGAATGTTACAAGATTTACATCAATATCCAGTAAGTTATGCTTTCGTTGCTAAAATAATTAGAAGTTACTTTGTCATTATTTCGATATAATCGGCCCATCAAAATATGTACGTTTTGATTTGTCCGATACATATACAGCGTGCCGGAAAGTATCAGGCCGCATAAGAAATAACGAAAGCAAACTAACAGCATGAATTATATGGAAAATACATCACAAATCCGCGAGCTTACGCTGCGCGGAATTATCATTGGTGCGTTGATTACCGTGGTATTCACTGCATCAAACGTCTACTTAGGGTTGAAGGTAGGTTTAACCTTTTCATCCGCGATCCCTGCTGCCGTTATCTCAATGGCAGTGCTGCGCTTCTTTTCGAAGTCGAATATTTTAGAAAATAACATGGTACAGACGCAGGCATCTGCTGCCGGTACGCTGTCATCCGTTATTTTTATCCTTCCTGGCTTGCTAATGATTGGCTACTGGAACAGCTTCCCGTTCTGGCAGACGTTATTGATCTGTTCTGCAGGCGGTATGTTAGGGGTCGTGTTCTCTATTCCACTGCGTCATGCGATGGTAGTGAAGAGCAATCTGCCTTATCCGGAAGGGGTTGCCGCCGCAGAGATTCTGAAAGCCGGCTGTAATGACTATGTGGATGAGAACGATAAGTTAGTCAGTACCAATGAGGGTGTTGGTGACGATAAAGACAATGGTTTTCGCGATATTCTGTTTGGTGGTTTTATTGCTGCCGCGGTTAGCTTTGCCACCAATGGTCTGCGTATTTTGGCGGACGGTGCCAGCTACTGGTTTACTCAGGGTCGTGCCATTTTCCAGATTCCATTAGGTTTCTCTTTAGCGTTACTGAGTGCGGGTTATCTGATTGGAATTGCCGCGGGTATCGCCATTCTGGTGGGTTCAATCATTGCCTGGGGTGTTGCTATTCCGATTATCAGTTCATTAACCGGTAGTGCGGAAGGGCTGGCAACGTTAAGTTCCTGGGGCGTCTCGGTGCCTATGGATATCGTCGATAGCGGCTCGATTAGCGCGCTGGCGATGACATTGTGGAAAACCAATGTGCGCTTTATTGGTGCCGGTACATTAGCGATCGCTGCTATCTGGACTCTGCTGACGCTGGTTAAGCCAATTATTGAAGGCATGAAAACTTCTCTGCGGGCGTTAAATAAAAATAACACAGGGGAAGTTATTCCAAGAACCGAGCTGGATCTGTCGCCGAAGATTGTTTTGTTAATCAGCGTAGTGATGTTTTTGGTACTGATTGGAACCTTCTACTCTTTCGTTGCTGATAGCGGTTTATCTGCTACAACGGCCTGGGGTCTGGTGTTTGCTTCCGTTATTTTTGCTTTCCTGATTGGTTTCCTGGTTGCTGCGGCCTGTGGTTATATGGCGGGTTTAGTAGGTTCATCTGCCAGCCCAATCTCTGGTATTGGTATTATTGCCATTACGGCTATCTCTCTGCTGCTGCTGTTTTTAGGTGGTCTGAATGGGATGCTGGAAACCGAGCAAGGTACTAACTTTGCGACTGCGTTGGCAATTTTTACCACCAGTGCAGTATTGGCTATTGCGACTATTTCTAACGATAACCTGCAGGATTTGAAAACCGGCTATCTGGTAAAAGCAACGCCATGGCGCCAGCAGGTTGCATTGTTAATTGGTTGTATCGTCGGTGCGGCGGTTATCTCTCCGGTGCTTGAGCTGCTGTATAACGCTTATGGCTTTACGGGTGCCACACCACGTCCGGATATGGATCCTAATCAGGTGCTGGCTGCGCCGCAGGCAACCTTAATGACTACCATTGCCAAGGGTATTTTCTCCCATAAACTGGAGTGGACCATGATCATCACCGGTTTGGTGGTGGGTGCGGTAGTGATTATGATTGATGTGATGCTGGCCAAGAAAGGCAGCAAGCTGCGTATTCCTGCGCTGGCTGTAGGTATGGGGATTTACCTGCCACCGGCTATCACAGCTCCGCTGATCATTGGTTCAGTTCTTTCCTGGCTGGTTGCGTCTCAGGTGAAAAAACGTGCTCAGGCGCAGAATGGTGATTTCAAAGAGATGTATAAGCCGGTTGAGCGCAAAGGTGCCCTGATCGCTTCTGGCCTGATTGTTGGTGAAAGCTTAGTGGGTGTTGCGCTGGCGGTACTGATTGTAATCAGTATCAGTAACGGCGGTAGCGATGCGCCTCTGTCTATCAGCTCATGGCTTGAGCCTGTTTTCGGTAGCTCCGGTGTGGTTGAACAACTGCTGGGTCTGGCGGTATTTGTGATTGTTTGTATCTTATTTGTCAGACGCGTGCTGAGTGCGCTGAAAGCTAAATAAGTTATCATTGAGAGTATTGGTAAGAAGCCCATCGATGCAAGTCGATGGGCTTTTTTTATGATAAGTAAACACTCACCACATCAAATACCTTCAAACGGGTTCCAGCTATCGCTACCTTTTACTTCTTTAAGATAGTAAGCATAATTAGCCGTTATTGACCACATCATGGCACAAGCTACGTTAATGCCAATGTTTGCACCTTGTGGCAGGTAGAAGCCGGTTACAGTTTCAATGACTGTGATAATAACTGCAATACCAATAGCAATACCGAACAAAACCAGATTCTTTTTCCAAAGCCCTAAAATAAAGAAGTAAATAAAGCCAAAAAAGAACGCAATGAAATTCATACGGAATAAAATTCTACTCGTTGGTTTTTTAGCTTGAATTGCTGCTTTATGCTCAGGAGTGTTTGGTGCGCCATACTGGTCAAAGAAAGCAAAGCGAGTTTGCCATCTTTCAGAGTATTTACTTTTATCCATTGCTTTTTCAAATCCCTATTATAGTTACTTACTACTTAATTGCAGGCCTGCATATATCCGGCAAATCGAACGGGAAATACTATGTTTGAGAGATAAGATGCACAAGTCAAAAATTATTTCCGCTGCAATAATTGTGTTACTAAATTATTTTGTCAGACTGCGGTTGTGGATGATCAAACAAGAATGAATTCAATAACGCTAATGGTTCACGAAAGAATGCTCGCCTTGTTTCCCGACTTTCTCTTCCCACGGCAGCCGGTAGCCCTGAAATATCTTCAATTCCTGAACGTTTAGCCAGCATAAATGAACGTAACATATGAAAATCGCTGGTAACGATAACCGTTTTACCAAGCTCAGTCAGTGAACGGGAATAGATAAACTGATGAGCAGTGCGGGTAGATTGGTTCTCTTCATAGATACGTTGGCTCTCAATACCGTTATTGATTAAGTAACTTTTCATTACGCTGGATTCTGTCGCGGTCTCTTTTCTTCCCTGACCACCACAAACAATGACTTTGGTATTAGGATTTTCTTTAAGATAGGGAATCGCCACGTCTAAACGCTCGCGCAGTGTCCGGCTGGGTTTTGCCGGGTTACCTATAACCTGTGCACCAAGAATAATCATCGAGTCAGCGCCCGGTTCTGGTTCAATCCCTTTATAGTGAGCAATCAGTACGTTACCGATAATAAAAAACGGTAACAGGAATGAGAGGCTGTATTTGAGTAGTTTCCCTGTCATTGATGCTATCCATAGTGAAGTACAAGAATCAGAATAGTAAACTCGTTGTGTGAAGCGTTGGTGAAATGAACCAGATCTTTGATGAATGTTATCTGGAGGTAAAATTAGTCATAAATTTTACCTCCCCTTACGTTTAGGCTATATAATGAAAGAATCAGGCACCAACTAAGATATCGACCATCTAACCTGTTTACTGTGCAATAAAACAGATTAGTGTATCTGGTGCCGGAACAGACGAGGTATGAAAAATGACTAGAACCATCTCACAAAAAGCAGCAAGAGAAATGTTGGGAACCCCAGAGAATTTTTCTGGTGGTGTACTGGTAACGAAAAATGGCGTAGCTGAATTATTTATTCAAACTGCTGTGGAACGTGAAGAAGAATTGGTTGCACGCTCTATGGAGCGGCAATCGAATGCACTGTTGAAACTGGCTATGTTGGCAAAACAGGATGTTGATAATCAGCGCGTAATGACTCCGGAAGAAGCACTTCGCCGGCGTAAAGAAGCGCGTAATAAATAGTTTGGAATGATATGACTTATCGTCTGTTTATTGCTGAAACGGCGTATCGATCGCTGGAAGTGATTGAGGATTATCAAACCGTTTTGCATGGTGTAGCTGAAGCTCAGAAGCTGGTAGATAACCTACTTAGCTTGTCTGCAAAAGAAATAGCAGAGTCACCATTACGTTATGGTTACCATCATATGGCGACTGATAAGGGATTATGCTTGAGGCAATGGTACGATAAAGAGCAGAAGCATCGGGTACTTTATGAAGTCACTGAAAACAATGAAGTCTATGTTCTGCTGTATGTCAGTGTTAAGCAGGATTTAGAGCAGTTGTTGTATCAGTTGCTGATTAGCTTTTAGTCAATATTAAAAAATAGAGCCTGTCCCTAATGCTGTGTAACTGCCACCGTATTAAAGGTAATCGCTCAGGGACGATAACCATCTATGTATGTTTAGTTAAAGCGAATATCCAGCTTCTTTCTGGTGGCGAAAGGCTAACACATAAACTCGCTTTTCCTCTTTATGATAACGGTATAATGCAACATAGCCAGAATCACCGAATTTAATCATTAACTCTCGCAGTATCGGTAGTTCAGGAAATGGTTTGCCAATTTCAGGATCGTTTTCCAGTAACTCAAAATGCTGCTCAAGAATTTGACCTGCTTTGATAGCAGCCAGAGTATTCTTGCCTCTTAGACATTCCAGCCATCGCGGCCTTTCACTTTCTTTAGATAGTAAGCGTAATTAGCCGTAACTGACCACATCAGAAGACAAACAAGATTGATGCCATCACTCAAAGCCTGAGACAGGCTGGATGTTACTTTCCAATACAAAAACTCGAGAAAATCCGTCCCAGTAAATCATCTGAGGTAAATTCACCGGTAATCTCGCTGAGTGCCTGTTGAGCCTGACGCAGTTCTTCCGCCAGTAGTTCTCCTGCGCGAGCACTTACTAACTGATCCATACCTTGATCAAGATGTTGTGCAGCGGTTTCCAGCGCCTGCAAGTGGCGACGGCGAGCCAGGAACCCCCCTTCAGTATTGCTGGTAAAGCCCATGCTCTCTTTCAAATGATTACGTAGCGCTTCCACACCTTCACCGGTGCGTGCTGACAGGCGGATAAGTGAGTGACTGTTCACTTCACTGATACCCAGCGTTTCGCCGGTTAAATCGGCTTTATTGCGTACTACGGTAATTGGCAGAGTCTTGGGTAAGCGAGCCATAAACTCTGGCCAGATATGCTCTGGTTCGGTTGCGTCGGTGGTGGTGCCATCAACCATAAATAACACCCGATCGGCCTGTTCGATTTCATTCCATGCCCGCTCAATTCCGATACGTTCAACTTCGTCACCGGCTTCACGCAGGCCGGCGGTATCGATAATATGCAACGGCATACCGTCAATGTGGATATGCTCACGCAGTACGTCGCGTGTGGTACCTGCAATATCAGTTACAATAGCGGCTTCACGGCCTGCCAGTGCGTTTAACAGGCTGGATTTACCGGCATTAGGGCGCCCGGCGATGACCACCTTCATACCTTCACGCAGCAGGCTTCCTTGACGGGCTTCAGTTCTGACGCCGTTTAACTCTTCCATGACTTGTTGGAGCTGAGCCTCAATCTTGCCATCGGAAAGAAAATCGATCTCTTCATCAGGAAAGTCGATAGCAGCTTCAACATAAATGCGTAAGTGAGTAAGTGCTTCCACTAATTGGTGAACACGGTTGGAGAAAACGCCCTGCAATGAATTGACTGCAGAACGGGCTGCTTGCTCTGAGCTGGCGTCGATCAAATCGGCAATGGCTTCTGCCTGTGCCAGATCCAGCTTATCGTTTAGAAAGGCGCGTTCAGAAAATTCGCCGGGACGGGCAATGCGCACATTCGGTAGGGTCAGAATTCGTTTTAGCAATAAATCGAGAATCACCGGGCCACCGTGGCCTTGTAGCTCCAGTACATCTTCACCGGTAAAAGAGTTTGGGCCGGGAAAGTAGAGTGCGAGCCCTTGATCGAGAATGCTGCCATCCGCATCCCTGAACGGTAAATAGTCCGCATAGCGCGGCTGTGGAATTTTGCCCAGCAGCTGCATTGCTACTTCTGCGGCCTGCTTTCCAGAAACCCGAAGTATGCCGACGCCGCCGCGTCCCGGAGGAGTGGCTTGGGCTACGATAGTATCGGTTGTATTCATGATTTGGCTCTCTGAAAAGTGTATTAAGTCATTATATAAAAAAGGCGGTCATGGAGACCGCCTTTTATCAAGCATATTGCTGAGGTCTTACCGTCGCATTAAGCGGTTTTCTTCTCTTTTTTGTCTTTCTTATCGCGACTATGCAGGCCTTTCTTCTCCAGACCACGATAGATCAGTTTCTGCTGGATAATCGTCACCAGGTTACTCACGATATAGTACAGAACCAGACCTGACGGGAACCACAGGAAGAAGACGGTGAAAATAACCGGCATGTAAGTCATGATCTTCTGCTGCATTGGGTCAGTCACCGGCGTTGGTGACATCTTCTGGATCAGGAACATGGTTCCGCCCATTAACAGCGGCAGAATGTAGTACGGATCCTGTGCAGATAAGTCATGAATCCACAGAGCGAACGGCGCATGACGCAGCTCAACAGAGCCCATTAACATGTAATACAATGCCAGGAAGATTGGCATCTGAATGATTAATGGTAAACAACCGCCCAGTGGGTTAACTTTTTCTTCTTTGTACAGCGCCATCATTTCCTGACTCATGCGCTGCTTGTCATCACCAATACGCTCACGCATTGCCTGCAGTTTCGGCTGTAACAGCTTCATCTTGGCCATGGAAGTATATTGTGCCTTCGTCAGCGGGTACATAATACCGCGCACGATAAAGGTGATAACAATGATGGAGAAGCCCCAGTTGCCGACAAAGCCCTGAATAAATTTCAGTAACTTAAACAGCGGCTGAGAGATAAACCATAACCAACCGTAATCAACGGTCAGATCTAAGTGTTCAGCAACGGCAGCCATCTGGTTTTGAATTTCAGGACCAACCCACAGTTGAGCACCCAGCTGTTCAGATGCGCCCGGCTGGATAATTACCGGTGCATTTCTGAAGCTAATAGATGACTGACCATCATCACCATGGGTGGTAAAGAATGTGCTTTGGCTGTCGCGATTTGGGATCCAGGCAGTAGCAAAATATTGCTGCAGCATGGCAACCCAACCACCTTTAGTATCGATTTTCAGGTTCTCATCGGCGATGTCATCAAAACTGTATTTCTTATATTTGTTGTCATCCGAAGAGTACGCTGCGCCACGATAAGTGTGCAGTGCAAAGTTGTTGCTACCATTGTCACGCGCTTTTGGCAGTTTAGCGGTTTGCTTCAACTGGCCAAACAGTACGACATCCATTGGTTGCTGGCTGGTATTGTTTACGATGTAGTTAACGTTAACCACATACTCACCGCGTTTAAACACGAAGGTTTTGGTGTATTTCACACCATTGCTGTCGGTATAAGTCATCGGAACAGCAAGTTCGTTTTGACCATCAGCCAGCTCAAACACATCTTGTGCAGTAGTATAAAGCGGACGAGGACCGTTAGCCGGGTTGTCCGGCCCATTTTTACCTACCAGACCGCTAAGTGCCTGATAAGCAAAGTCAGGTGCTTTTTCCAGCAGTCTGAACGGTTGCTTTGAACCTAAAGTATCAGGGTAAGCTGACAGGTCGGCTTCCTGAATATCGCCACCGCGGGTGTTGATAGTCATAGAAAGCACGTCAGTTTTCACCGTGATCAAACCGCCTTCACCTGCAGCCAGTTCTGACTGAGTGGAGCCGGCAGATCCAGCAGCGGTGGTAGCAGTGGTTTTCTGCGCCGTTGGTGCTGGTTGTGGTGCATTATCTGTTTCCCATGCCTGCCAAATCAAAAAAGTGACAAACAGCAGGGCGACAAGAAGAAGATTACGTTGAGAATCCATTATTAATGTTCTCTATTATGGTCAGTATTGTTAGGCGGAACTGGATCATCACCACCCGCATGTAAAGGATGGCATTTTAATACGCGTTTGATTGTCAACCAACTACCTTTCACTACGCCAAACCTGCTCAATGCCTCAATTCCGTATTGAGAACAGGTAGGACGAAACCGGCAATGTGGCCCAAGTAACGGGCTGATTACCAGTTGATAACCCCGAATCAACATAATCAAGATGCGGGAACCAGCCGACAATGACGACGCCATAACTTATCCAATGTTTCTGTCAGCGCGCAATTATCCAGATCGGCAATACCTTTTTTGGCTATTACAATAAAATCCATGGAGGGGAGATCATGCTGGCGTGTACGAAAACTTTCGCGGGTGAGGCGTTTAATTCGGTTACGTTCATGAGCTCGTTTCACGTATTTTTTTGCAACAGTGAGACCAAGGCGCGGGTGACCCAGCGTATTTGGTCGGCCAAGAATGGTGATTTGAGGACTACCGGCTCGTTGCGGTTGCTGAAAAACAAATGTGAAAGTACTGGGAGTTAACAAACGTAACTCCCTGGGGAATGCTAGCTTAAGCTTAACCACACAGATGGTTAACTCGATTAACCGGCAACAGTTAAACGAGCACGGCCTTTAGCACGACGACGAGCCAGAACCTGGCGGCCGTTTTTAGTTGCCATACGTGCGCGGAAACCGTGGCTACGGTTACGCTTTAATACGGACGGTTGAAAAGTGCGTTTCATGGCGATCTCTACCTAAATCTTAATTATTACTGTCAATGCGTTTGGCTACCCGACGTGAAAACGACCGACGCCTCAATCACAAAGTACAAAGAGGCGGGATTGTAATAATTGTACAGCCCCGAGTCAATTCAGAACGCTTATCTCTGCTTAAAAACTCGTAGTTACTACTACGATCTTCAGTTTTTCGGCTTTTCCCGACCCCTTAGCTCACCTTTTTATATTAAAAAGTTAACGCAGGATGTGAGAAAACGATAAAACCTAAAGAGCGAGAAGCGCCACAAGTAGGGCTGAGGATTATACGTACTCCCTGAAAAATCGCAAGGATCGTGAATAGATCCTTTTCATCTATATGGGATCGTGATGGCGATCGTCTGTACGATCCTCATTATCGGGCAAGGTTATCCACAGCAAGAACAAAAAACACACTTTCCAGCGATTCTTTTTCCAATGAGTTGCCGCGACAGGTTTATCTTTACTATTTTTTATCAGTAGTTTTTGATCTGAGTGATAACTTATCCTATTTATTCAGGTACACTCCTCAAAGCCTGTGGATAAAGTGACGATCTTCTGCATGGAAAGGAAGATCTCAGCGCGACTTTACGCTATCATATGTCGATACCGATGATTCGATCCTAACCACAGGATCGAGAGTCACGCTTAGTTTCTGTCGGACAATTTTATCAGTTGGCTGGTTCGCTCTAAGGCACAACTGTCTGTAAGTTCTAAATAAAATAAGAAGTACGTTGTAAGCGGTAGAGGAAGACGCATTTAAATCGTTTATGTCTCTACCTTTGTTATTGATCTTTTGTTCGAGTGGAGTTCGCCGTGTCACTTTCTCTTTGGCAGCAGTGCCTTGCCCGACTGCAAGATGAATTACCTGCCACCGAATTCAGTATGTGGATTCGTCCGTTACAGGCGGAACTGAGTGACGATACACTCGCCCTTTACGCACCTAATCGATTTGTTCTGGATTGGGTTCGCGATAAATATCTAAATAATATTAATGCATTATTGAATGACTTCTGTGGTACCGATGTGCCTCAGCTTCGTTTTGAAGTGGGTACTAAACCACTGGCTCAGATCGACCGTCCGGCGAAAGTGAATGCGAACGGGAATGGACAAACAAGTGCTGCTCGTCCTGCTGCGGTTCGCCCAAGCTGGGAAAGCACGTCGGCACAGCCAGAGCTTTCTTATCGCTCGGGTGTAAATCCTAAACATCAGTTTGATAATTTCGTTGAGGGTAAGTCTAACCAGTTGGCCAGAGCCGCAGCGCGTCAGGTTGCCGACAATCCTGGCGGAGCTTACAACCCGCTATTCTTATATGGCGGAACAGGACTGGGTAAAACTCACCTGTTACACGCGGTAGGCAACGGTATTATTGAGCGCAAGCCGAATGCCAAAGTTGTCTATATGCACTCTGAACGCTTTGTTCAGGATATGGTAAAAGCATTACAAAACAACGCGATTGAAGAATTTAAGCGTTATTATCGTTCTGTTGATGCACTACTGATTGATGATATTCAATTTTTTGCTAATAAAGAGCGTTCACAGGAAGAATTCTTTCATACCTTTAATGCGTTACTGGAAGGTAACCAACAAATTATTCTTACCTCTGACCGTTACCCGAAAGAGATTAATGGCGTAGAAGATCGTCTGAAATCTCGTTTTGGTTGGGGGTTGACGGTGGCCATTGAGCCGCCAGAGCTGGAAACTCGAGTCGCTATATTAATGAAGAAGGCAGATGAAAATGATATTCGACTGCCAGCCGAAGTCGCTTTCTTTATTGCCAAGCGTCTGCGTTCTAATGTCCGGGAACTGGAAGGGGCATTGAACCGAGTGATTGCCAATGCTAATTTCACCGGGCGCGCCATTACTATTGACTTTGTGCGTGAGGCTCTGCGGGATTTATTGGCGCTGCAAGAAAAGCTGGTTACTATAGATAATATCCAAAAAACGGTAGCGGAATATTACAAGATTAAGATCGCTGATTTGCTGTCTAAGCGGCGTTCCCGTTCCGTTGCCCGCCCGCGCCAGATGGCGATGGCATTGGCTAAAGAGTTGACCAACCACAGCTTACCGGAAATCGGTGATGCGTTTGGCGGCCGGGATCACACCACCGTGCTGCACGCCTGTCGTAAAATAGAGCAGTTGCGAGAGGAAAGCCACGACATCAAAGAAGATTTCTCTAACTTAATCAGAACATTATCATCATAACGCTTATGAAATTTATCATTGACCGTGAACATTTAATTAAGCCGCTGCAGCAAGTCAGCAGCCCGCTGGGTGGCCGCCCAACGCTGCCTATTCTTGGTAACCTTCTGATTCAAGTTACAGACGGTTATCTGTTACTGACCGGTACCGATCTTGAAATGGAGATGGTCGCTCGCATCACGTTGACTCAGCCTCATGAGCCGGGTGCGATTACTGTTCCAGCGCGTAAATTCCTTGATATCTGTCGTGGGTTGCCCGACGGTGCTGAAATTAGCATCACTCAGGAAAACGATCGCATTCTGGTGCGTTCAGGCCGTAGCCGCTTCTCCCTCTCTACATTACCAGCGTCAGACTATCCGAATCTGGATGACTGGAAGAGTGAAGTGGAGTTTACGCTGCCTCAGGCAACCCTGAAGCGCTTAATTGAAGCTACCCAATTTTCCATGGCACATCAGGATGTTCGTTACTATCTGAACGGCATGATGTTTGAAACCGAAGGCGAAGAGCTGCGTACTGTCGCCACTGATGGGCATCGTTTGGCAGTATGTTCAATGTCCGTGGGGCAGAAACTACCTCCTCACGATGTCATTGTGCCGCGTAAAGGGGTACTGGAGCTGGTTCGACTGTTGGATAGCAGTAATGGCGATCTACGTTTACAAATAGGCAGCAATAATATTCGCGCTCACGTAGGTGATTTTATTTTCACTTCCAAGCTGGTCGATGGCCGTTTTCCTGACTATCGTCGCGTGTTGCCAAAAAATCCGGATAAAACACTGGAAGCTAACTGTGATGAGCTTAAGCAGGCATTCTCCCGTGCGGCGATCCTCTCTAATGAGAAGTTCCGTGGCGTGCGTTTGCATCTGAATCAAAATCAACTGAAAATCACGGCTAACAACCCGGAGCAGGAAGAAGCAGAAGAGATTCTGGATGTGGTATATGGCGGTACCGATCTGGAAATCGGTTTTAACGTCAGCTATGTGCTGGATGTGTTGAACGCGCTTAAGTGTGAAGATGTGCGTTTATTGCTAACCGACTCAGTATCCAGCGTACAAATAGAGGACTGTGCTAACACCAGTGCCGCCTATGTTGTTATGCCAATGCGTCTGTAAACGGGGCTACTGTACCACTGAATGGCTTTAACCCGTTTATTGATTAATGACTTCCGCAATATCGAATCGGCGGATCTCGCACCGTCCGCCGGCTTCAATTTCTTTGTCGGCCCTAACGGCAGCGGCAAGACCAGCGTACTGGAAGCAGTATATACGCTCGGTCATGGCCGCGCCTTTCGCAGTCTGCAAACTGGACGAGTTGTTCGTCATGAGCAGCAAGAATTCGTATTACATGGTAGAATAGCCGGTAATGAACGGGAGTTATCGGTTGGGTTACGTAAAAGCCGCCTTGGTGATACCAAAGTCCGCATTGATGGCAGTGATGACCATAAAGTCTCTGAACTGGCCCAACTATTACCCATTCAGTTAATTACGCCGGAAGGCTTCACTTTACTGAACGGTGGCCCTAAATTTCGGCGAGCATTTTTAGACTGGGGCTGTTTCCATAGTGAGCCACACTTTTTTCATGGCTGGAGCAATCTCAGACGATTGCTGAAACAGCGAAACGCTGCGCTGCGTCAAACCCATCGCTATTCACAAATTCGTCCGTGGGATCAGGAACTCATCCCGCTGGCGATGCGCATTAGCGAATGGCGTGCAGCGTATGCAGAGGCTATTGCACAGGATATAACCGCGACCTGTGCTGAGTTTTTACCGGAGTTCAACCTGTCATTCTCCTTCCAGCGCGGTTGGGATAAAGAGAGTGATTATGGTGAACTTCTTGAGCGGCAGTTTGAGCGTGATCGGGCGTTGACCTATACGTCAGCAGGCCCACATAAAGCAGATTTTCGTATTCGTGCCGATGGAACGCCGGTGGAAGATTTGTTGTCACGCGGCCAGCTCAAATTATTGATGTGTGCACTGCGTTTAGCTCAGGGGGAGTTTTTAACCCGCCAGAGTGGGCGCCGTTGCCTCTATCTTATCGATGATTTTGCTTCCGAGCTCGATGTTCATCGCCGCAAACTGTTAGCAGATCGTTTAAAAGCTACCGGCGCTCAGGTTTTTGTCAGCGCCGTCAGCGCTGAACAGATCGCTGATATGATGGACAAAAAGGGCAAGATGTTCTCTGTAGAACATGGCAAAATAGAGCATCAACCACAGGATTAATAGTGAGCGAGAAACGCTAATGTCGAATACATATGATTCCTCAAGTATCAAGGTTTTAAAAGGTCTGGATGCGGTACGTAAACGTCCGGGCATGTATATCGGTGATACCGACGATGGTACCGGTCTGCACCACATGGTATTTGAGGTTGTCGATAACGCAATCGACGAAGCGCTGGCTGGCTACTGTAAAGACATCGTTGTAACCATTCACAGTGATAACTCCGTTTCCGTACAGGATGATGGTCGTGGTATCCCTACCGGTATTCACGAAGAGGAAGGCGTTTCTGCTGCGGAAGTTATTATGACCGTATTGCACGCCGGCGGTAAGTTTGATGATAACTCGTATAAAGTATCCGGCGGTTTGCACGGCGTGGGTGTTTCAGTAGTAAATGCCCTGTCTGACAAACTGGAACTGGTTATCGATCGCGATGGCAAAACGCATAAGCAAATTTATCGCAGTGGCGTGCCTGAAGCACCACTGAAGGTAGTCGGTGATGCCGACAGAAGCGGTACCCGAATCCGTTTCTGGCCAAGCCCGGATACCTTTACCACCAACCTTGAGTTTCAGTATGAGATTCTGGCTAAACGCCTGCGTGAGCTGTCGTTCCTGAACTCCGGTGTATCCATCAAATTAAATGATGAGCGTGATGATAAGCATGACCACTTCCATTATGAAGGTGGTATTAAGGCGTTCGTAGAATATCTGAACCGTAATAAAACGCCGATTCATCCTTCGGTGTTCTATTTCACGCATCAAAATGAAAAAGACGGTATCAATGTAGAAGTTTCTCTGCAGTGGAACGATGGCTTCCAGGAGAATATTTACTGTTTTACTAACAATATTCCACAGCGTGATGGTGGTACTCACCTGGCCGGTTTCCGTGCCGCAATGACCCGTACGCTGAACAACTATATGGAAAAAGAGGGTTACAGCAAAAAAGCCAAGGTTAGCGCCACCGGCGACGATGCCCGTGAAGGCCTGATTGCTGTAGTCTCGGTTAAAGTACCGGATCCTAAATTCTCTTCACAGACTAAAGATAAGCTGGTTTCTTCAGAGGTTAAATCTGCTGTTGAATCCATTATGGCGGAAAAACTATCTGAGTACCTGCTGGAAAACCCTGGCGATGCCAAAATTGTAGTAGGCAAAATCATCGATGCGGCTCGTGCGCGTGAAGCGGCACGTAAAGCGCGTGAAATGACTCGTCGTAAAGGGGCATTAGATTTAGGTGGTCTGCCGGGTAAACTGGCAGACTGTCAGGAACGTGACCCGGCACTGTCTGAACTCTACTTAGTGGAAGGGGACTCAGCGGGCGGCTCTGCGAAGCAGGGGCGTAACCGTAAAAATCAGGCGATTCTGCCGTTGAAAGGGAAAATCCTCAACGTAGAGAAAGCGCGCTTCGATAAGATGCTCTCTTCTCAGGAAGTGGCGACGCTGATTACCGCATTAGGTTGTGGTATTGGTCGTGACGAATATAACCCGGATAAGTTGCGTTATCACAGCATCATCATCATGACCGATGCTGACGTGGATGGTTCGCACATCCGTACGCTGTTGCTGACCTTCTTCTACCGCCAAATGCCTGAAGTGATTGAGCGTGGCTATATCTATATCGCTCAGCCACCGCTGTATAAAGTGAAGAAAGGCAAGCAAGAGCAGTACATCAAAGATGATGAAGCGATGGACCAATACCAGATTACCACTGCGTTAGACGGTGCTTCACTGTTTGTGAATCCACAGGCACCTGCACTGGCGGGTGAACCTCTGGAGCGTTTGGTGGCAGAGTTTTACAGCGTTCAGAAGATGCTTAAGCGTATGGAACGTCGTACTCCGCTGGCTCTGCTTAATCAGTTAGTCTATCAGTCAACGCTGACTGAGGAAATTCTGGCTGATAGCGCTAAAACTCAGGAATGGGTTGAATCACTGGTTAATACTCTTAATGAGAAAGAGCAGCATGGCAGTACTTATATTGCTCTGGTGCAGGAAAACAGCGAGCGCGCTATTTTCGAACCGCAGATTCGCGTGCGTACTCATGGCGTAGACACTGATTACAACCTGAACATTGATTTTGTATTAGGTAGTGAATACCGCAAGATGTGTCATCTGGGCGAACAGTTGCGTGGTCTGATTGAAGATGAGGCCTTTATTGAACGTGGCGAACGCCGTCAGCCAGTATCGACTTTCGAACAGGCTCTTGACTGGTTAGTTAAAGAGTCACGCCGTGGGTTATCTATCCAGCGCTATAAAGGTCTGGGAGAGATGAACCCGGAACAGCTATGGGAAACTACCATGGATCCTGAAGGACGTCGTATGCTACAGGTAACGATTAAAGATGCGATTGCCGCCGACCAGCTGTTTACTACCCTGATGGGGGATGAAGTTGAACCTCGTCGTGCCTTTATCGAACAGAATGCGCTGAAGGTTGCTAACCTGGACGTGTAGTTATTCAAATTGTCGGATCTAGTCTAAAGTGAGATGAAATCTAGCAAAGGTGAGATGGCGTCTAATTAGAAATGAGATAGAAGGAGCCAATTGGCTCCTTCTATTTTTTTGGCTTTAAGTTCAGCGGCGATTTTCTTTTCATTTCTGTAAAAATTTTTTGAGCAGCTTCATGAGAAACTGATGGTCTACTATCCTCAATACTTTTGATAACACTCTCTTCTAACCATTTTCTATGCTTATTAATAGAGTCTTTGGTAATTTCAGGTTCCTGTATAGAAATATCTAAATTTTTTTCATTACAGTTATTTTTCATATTAACCTCGATGCTGAAAATATATTTTTAATTAAAACAAAACCTAATCGAAAATTTAATTTCGTATGCAATACATTATACGAAAAATAAAAATTAGAATATTAAAATTGATGACTACAACCCATAAAAATTAATATTTTAGTCATCATTAAAAAATGATAATTTATTATATGCAATCAATTTTAATTCCATTTAGTATCACGAAAAATGCAAAAATGACACCATTTGGACAGTATTTAGAACAAATTAGAAGAGATAGAAGGCTGAGCCAAAAACAGCTTGCATATGCACTTGATATTAATCCCAGCTATGTAAGTGCGTTAGAAACCGGCAAGAAAAGCCCACCCACAGAAGTGATTCTACAGAAACTAATATCGAGCCTATCACTTGATAAGCAAGAACAAGATACGTTATGGGATGTTGTTGAGTTATCACAAACAACAAGGAAAGTACCTAATAGTGTTACATGCGATGAGTTAGTGTTTATTCGTCAATTATGGCAACACCTGGGAACATTAAGCCCAGAACAATTGATAATCATGAATAACACATTAAAGCTCGGTAAATACATTCATAACAGCAACAAATAAATAGGAAAGTTAAGTATGTAAAAACAAAACGGGACACAGTGATTAGCTGGCCCCGAAATGTGATAAATAATACTTTGAATCGCAATTAAAGTATCACTCTTCACATTTCATCCGTCAAGCCAGCCATATCAATACCTACTCAGAAAGTAATAAGTATTACCTATTTTGGTAAGGGATTTTTATGACTTTAAAAAAGGTTGTCGGAGATAAAATCCTGACACAAAGGGCACACTCATGCCTAAATTTAGCCCCCAAAGAAATACATCATCGGGTTCGAGAGCCGATTACCCGCTCTCGAGGAAAAGTGAGGGGCCAGTTCCCATCTCATAAAATGGGCAGAATGATAGCGTGGGAATCACAGCTTGAACGTCGAGCTTGTTACCTGTTTGAGTTCTCATCGGCGATTCAGAAATACCATGAGCAACCTGCTAGATTTGATATTCCTTATGAAGGAAAGATACGACGCTATACACCAGATTTTGAACTTTTATTTTATTCAGGCGAGATCTGGTATGTCGAAATAAAACCATTCACCATCCTTTTTCAGCCCGAAAACTTCAGGTTTTACTCCGCAGTATCAGGAACATTAAACAATGGCGGCTATCCATTCATTGTTATTACCAATAATGAGCTGCTGAATCCAGTTAAAGAACGCAATCTAACGCTGCTTCGTACCTACCAACGCGTAAACCTAACACCACAACTCATTCTCAGAGCCCAACAAGGGCGCTTTATCACGTTAGAACAACTTATAGAGGATATAGATTCCCTAGCTCATGCGTATGGACTCATTGCTCAGGGTTATCTCTATATCGATTTAGAACAGCCAATTACCAACAATTCACTTATTCATAAGGATAACCATAATGAAGACATCTTATTTACATACCGGACTGCGCCTGACTTTAGATAATGAGCAATACCGTATTATACGAATAATCGAGAATGGGATAGTCACTTTAGAACGAAGTAATGATCTGGCATTAATACAACGAACAAAAACTGAGCTTTTAAGCCTTTTAACTGCAGGAAAATTATCCTTTATTGATGGGAGCTCTCACCCCAACAATAAACAGAAAGAAGCAATCTCAGGGGGATTACTTAGGTTCTCGGAGAAAGAACAATCATTAATTCTTAAACGATACCACTATATCCAGCATGTGATCAGCCAACTTGGAGATAAACCAACCAGAAAAAACCTGAAAGAAACTATTAGTCAATTACCGGAAGCTGTTCACCAGGGTAAGCCGCCTTCTGATATGACGCTCTACCGATGGTGGAAAAGATGGGTTGATTCAGGAAATGATATAAATTCACTGGCACTACGCAATCATTCTCCCGACAGGATAAAAATATCAAAATTTGGTCCATCATTTGAAAAATTATATCTTCAAGTTATTGATAATATTTATCTCACTCGTGAAGGTAACAGCATTCAAAATACCTATGATGAGCTATGTAGCCAAATAACACACTTCAATCAAATTAACCTTGAACAGATAAACATTCCTTGTCGGGCAACGTTTTATGCAATGTTACGTCAGTTTGATCAATATGAAGTTATGTCAGCCAGAGAAGGAAAGAGAGCGGCAGAAAATCACTTTCGAGCGGTTGGTAACGGTGTTATCACAAAATTCATATTAGAAAGAGCTGAAATAGACCATACAATCCTAGACATTATGGTCATTAATGAAAAGACCGGACTTGCTGAAGGGCGCCCTACACTAACATTTATACTGGATGTTCAGTCTCGAATGCCATTAGGTGCTTATATCGGTTTTGAGCCTCCGTCAGAACTCTCTGTTATGAGAGCCCTCCGTAATGCGATATTGCCAAAAGACTTTATCAAACAGGATTATCCAGCCATCGAAAATGACTGGCTGGTTTATGGGATACCGTCAACATTGGTTTGTGATAACGGTCTTGAATTTCACTCCAAGCAGCTACGTCGTATGTGTGCTGAATTAAATATTGAACTGATATTCTGCCCCAAACAACAACCCCACTATAAAGGACATGTTGAGCGCTTTTTTGGTACTTTAAACAGGCAAGTCTGCCATCGACTCTCAGGAACGACCTTCTCTAATATACGTGCCAGAGGCGATTATGAATCAGAAAAATTAGCCAGCATTACGCTGACTGAATTACAAGGAATTATCTATCACTGGCTTATTGATATTTACTGTCAGTCACCGCACAAAGGGCTAGACAGTACTCCAGCCATAGAATGGCAAAAAGGTTTAAAGCTAATCGAACCATTACTTCCTGAGAGTAAGGAGAATCTGGATATCATTCTGACACGGAAATACGAGCGTACATTAAGCCACGAAGGTATTCAGTTCAAAAATCTCTTCTATAACTCCCCAGAGGTTCGGTTATTAAGAATACGGCAAGGTCATCGGACAAAGGCAAATATTAGAATAGATTTGGAAGATTTAGGTCATATCTGGCTCTACAATCAGCATAGTTATGCTTACGTTAAAATCCCCTGCGTACAGTCTGAATATGCCGCTAATCTATCATTACGCCAACATGAGAAAATTATAGCCTTGCTTAAGGAAAAGAAGAAATTCTTAACAAATACGCATTCCCTTCTCGAAGCAAAAAGTAAATTGCAGGTATTAATATCGAAAGCTAACCATGATAAATCACTGCGTAAAAGGACTAAAGCCGCCAGGATTGGCAATATCAAAAACACTCCCAAAGGACCACTATTATCGCCAATACAGGCTGATATATCCTTTGATGAGTTAGATGAAATTCCTGTTTTTAAAGTGAGCAACAAAGATGAGAAATAGAAACCTAATCTTTGCCACTACAGCTCGCCTGAAAGACTTAATTATTCATCATCCTCAGTTTGATATAGCCTATCAACGCATTATTGATGCCTATGAAATGAAGAGGCTGGCTGATGTTGCACAAAACCTGATTTGTGTCAGTGAGTCAGGAACGGGTAAATCAACCCTTAATGCTGCGTTAGCGCGTAATTTTCCGGCTTATGATGCCGATGAGAGGAGGATTATTCCTGTTCTTGTCGTCAGTACACCGCCCTTTCCGACGATAAAAAATATGGCCGAAGAAGTATTGGTCAAATTAGGTGACCCTTTGTTCTACAAGGGGTCTGCCGTTGAGAAAACCAATCGAATACTCACCTATCTCATAAAGTGTGATGTTAAATTGGTCATTTTTGATGAGCTTCAGCACTTTATCGACCAGGGAAAGCACTCTTCTCCTCTTCAGGTTTCAGACTGGTTAAAGACCATTATTGATAAAGCTAACATTGCTACTGTACTAATGGGGCTGGAACGAAGTGAACAAATTCTGCAAATTAATGAGCAACTACGCCGTCGTTTTAGTCACCGGATAGATTTAAAAGCCTTTTCCCTTGTGTCAAAAGAGGAATATAAAAGCTTCTTAAGCGTGTTGTGTACATTACAAGATGCCTTAAGGCTACCGGCTTTAATGAATTTAAAGAACGAAACGGTAATTCAACGGTTTCACTTCGCCACTAACGGCATTATCGACTACATGGTCAAATTGTTTATTGGTGCCTACGAAATAGCTATCAATAACCAGCTTAGCTCACTCAATATGGAATGCCTGGAAGAAGCATTTACTCAGTATATTTGGAACAATGCTATCGGTGACCTAAATCCATTCAATAATAAATTCAAATGGATGAGGTTAGACAAAGAAGGTATGCCATTTCATCGGTTCTATTTCGTCAGGAGCTCATTGAATGCACACTCAAGATAATGAAATAGCAAAGGGTCGAATGAAGCTCTGTAAGCCTTTGATATACCCTAAAGCCTATTCTGATGAATCACCGCTGGGTTATCTCAACAGATTAGCCTACCTCAACCATTATTTGTCAGTAAATTGGCTGATAAGAAACAATAAACAATCAATTTATCCTGGAAAAATAACCCATATGCTGGCTTACGATCTGGTTACTGAACAACCCTGGAGTAGCTTTTCATTGCTAGATAATTGGACTAAAACGATTAGCGCATTACCTCAACAATACTTGTTAGCGAAACACGCCCGAGTTTGCCCGCAATGCTTAGGCGAAAATAAGTATTATCGTAGGGAGTGGGGTTTAAAGATTACCGCGATTTGCTTAAAGCATAAGGTATGGCTGCAGGATATATGCCCTCATTGCAACACCCCACTTAATACATTATTCGCGTTATCTGGTACTTGTAATTGCGGGGCTGCGATTAAGTTTTTACCAGCAGAGCCAGTATCAAAATCTGCTTATAATGTTCAGCTATTTATACAAGGATTGTGGTCATCATGCATCGAGGAACAGTTAAATCCATTACCTATCGATAGTCTAAAAGAACGCCTTAGTGTCTTAAAATTTCTAGTCCAAAAACAACGCATCATTTTGAATAATAATAAAAAATCTGTACAGCTAATAGATATGGCTGATTTAAAACCATTTGTAGAATCAATAGGTAAAACATTTTTCTCTGGAAAAGAGGGGTTCATTCATTTTTTAGAACAGATACATAAACCTGATAACTCAACTGGGGATTTGATGTTGTTCTATCGTGAGTTCCATAGGTATATTAGAAGCCCCCTTTTTTCAGAATATCGTCGTCTTTTAGAAGATTACATTAAAGAAAACTGGAAGAGGCCAATAACTGGAAAAAATACGCTGTTCTCTCAAGCAGTCATACTTGAGCATCGTTGGATCCCTTTTACTCAAGCAAGTAAAGAATATGGCCTATCAGAATCAATACTAAGAAAGGCTGCTAGTCAGGGCCTGATTAAAGCAGAACGAAAATTTGTAGGGCTGCGAACATTCACGCTTTTGTACAGAACAGATATTGAAAATAACTCACTAATATTGAAGGATATTATAAGCTTTCTCGATGTAACCAAACTGCTTGGAGTAACAAAATCTCAACTTAAGCAACTCGTGGACGGACAACAATTTAACTATGTGATAAGCCCTGAGCAGGTATATCAAAATGGCTCTTATCATGCAGAACAGAAGTACGGCTGCTCGTGGCAGTTTTTACGCGCTGAAGTTAATAATTATCTATCCAATATTTTAAACAAACAGGCTAAAAGTAAGAATGAATGCATTCCTATTCCGAACCTTTTAAAAATGGTAGGTAATCGAATCGAAACGCCCCTTTTAGCCGTTATAAATGCCATTATTAACGATGAGCTTACTGTCGTTCTTCCAAATGGCAGTAAGCCTAAAATCCGCTCTTTAAGGATTCCTATCAGTGAATTTATGAGTTGGTTAAACAGAAAGATACCGGCAGTCAGCTACATGACAATACCGGAGGCAGCGAAGTACTTAAAAATCAATCAAGAGTTTGCCTACCAGTTGGTTAATTATGGTTTTCTATCTCACACTACTTTGGAAAGTTCAGCGACACGGTGGATAACCGCGGAGGATTTAGAGGCATTTAATGAAAGGTATCTGTTGCTTTCAAGGCTTTCAGAACGATTGGGGATTAACTCAAGGACATTGGCTCGACAGTTAGCGGAGAAAGGGCTTTTTTCTGTCGACTATCGAACAGAATTTAAATTACGTCAGAAGTTATATGAGATTTCTATACTGAACCTGAATATTGAATGATTACGTATTACCTTTGATTTTACTGTGTTTTTATTAATATACCTTTTTGATTAAGTACATAGAGAATTGAGGTTATTATCGAAGTAAAACAATATTATTTACCAACTATCCAGGCCATCGTCTAAGCCAGTAAGGTGTTCACACCAGTAGAAGGTTTCGACTGTTAATTTTACCAGCTTACATTGCAGGATTGCTAAGTTTAATATTGCTGTAGTAAAAAACTCAACTGTGATCAATGTCCTAAATTAGTTTTCCTTATTAAATGAATACTAATGAATATGATAACGTTTGAAAGCTAAACAATATATGTTAATAACTACATGTAATATGAGGTATCTATGTCAGGCTCTGGTGGGGGTAGTTATGGCGGCCAGTTCGGCCAAGCTGATTTTGAAGTTACCTGTGAAAAACTTACGATTGATACTCAATTGAGCTCACCGGACCCACAGGTCGTGACTCAGTTAACAGTCGGCGACATCCTGAATATTGCTCAAATCAATTCTCAGGGTTCTTTGCTTACAGTCGCGATATATAACGGTAAACAAGCCGGTGGTATTGCGTCACCCTATATTCAGCGCCTGCGTGACTGCATTATCCACGGGACAACCTACGTTGCTAGGGTGACAGCCATCAATGGTGGCCAGGTCAGGGTCAGCGTGTATGCGGTATGAGTAACAATCAAATGTTAACTGAAAATACCATTACGATTGCAGGGGGGACTTATCATGAGATCTGCCTCCATCCGGGAAATCACCAGGTTTATGGTTCTGCCGGAAGAGCTGCATCAGCATTAGCAACGCTTAGTGTAAGTGTCGATCTTCATACCTATGCTGATGATGTTGTCAGTTCAGTACTTCGGGATCGCGCTCATTTTGAAAACGTCACATTAAATACTCATCTGGTACAGGAATCAGTCATGTTTCACTACGAACATGGCCTGGTAGAACCTCGCATATTCAACTATCCAGATACACCTTACCCATCAATGACAGTAACAGCGCCCTTTGCTCTGCGTTATGGAATGCTTGAAGGCTCTGCTATCGTCGATGCTGATTATGCAGTATATGATCCCCAGAATGTGGTCAATCCAGAGCCATTCACAGCTAATGGATCCAAAGCGAAGCATCTAGCGCTGATACTGAATCGCTATGAAGCAAAAGCGCTTAGCGATCAGAACGAGTTATCCGACCAACAGCAGGCGGAATTTCTTTATAATAACGGTCATGCTGAAGTTATTATCATTAAACAGGGGCCAGCCGGAGCACTCATTTGCGATAACGGTAATATCTCATATGTTCCTGCATATGAGACAAGCTTTGTGCACAAGATTGGCTCAGGTGATGCGTTCGTTGCTTATTTTGCCTATGAATGGATGCTTAATAAAAAAACAGCTCATGACGCAGCAAACCAAGCCTCGCTTGCCACCGCTTGCTATTGCGAAAGTGGGCTTTTTCCATCATCCGAAGGGCTGGCAGCTTTCCATCCCAACCCCATAAGGCTCTCACAAAAATTCATCGATGGTGGCAATAGAAAGGTTTATCTGGCTGGCCCTTTTTTTACACTTGCACAGCTGTGGCTTGTTGAGCAGGTACAACGTAACTTGAGTGATCTGGGACTGGACGTTTTTTCTCCCTATCACAGGATTGGCCACGGAACCGCAGAAGAAGTGGTTAAAAAAGATCTTGACGCGATACGGCAGGCTGACATTGTTTTTGCGATAGGTGATGCACTGGATTCTGGCACAATCTATGAGGTCGGTTACGCTCGAGCAAGGGACATTCCAGTGGTATTTTATGCAGAGAACGAATCGGAAGAAGACCTAAAAATGATGGAGGGATCGGGATGTATTCTCTGTACTGATTACGTCACCGCAATCTATAAAACACTCTGGGTGGCAGCTCAAAAATGAAAACCGCACTTTTGCTTTCTGGTGGAATGGACTCTATTGCCATCGCATGGTGGAAACGTCCAGATATCGCTCTGACTCTCGACTATGGTCAGCATGCTGCTGAGGCTGAAATCAAAGCGGCTTCTGTCACCTGCCAGACACTCGGGATTGAGCATCACGTAATCCGTATTGATTGTCGTTCTCTGGGGTCAGGGGATATGGCTGGTACCGAAGCGGATCCGAATGCGCCATCCAGTGACTGGTGGCCGTACCGTAACCAGATGCTTATCTCACTGGCGGCCATGAAGGCTATCACTCTTGGCGTTACCCATCTGTGGATAGGCACAGTAAAATCGGATGAAACTCATCTTGATGGCACTTCGGGCTTTGTCAGCAGAATAAGTGATCTTATGGCGTTCCAGGAAAGCGGTATGGTTGTAGAAGCTCCGGCAATTGAGTTATCAACATCTGAGCTTATCAGGATTTCAGATATCACGCCGGGCGGGCTAGCTTGGGCACACAGTTGCCATAAGGCAAACATCCCGTGCGGCAGCTGTCGGGGATGCAATAAGTATTTTCAAGTTCTGGATGATATTGGATATGATCTGGACCGATCTCGGTAGTCCCGTGCCTCGGGAACAGTCGCTCAGTTATCAGCCCGTCAGTTGGCCTGTTGGAGAACCATTTTTTCTGACATCACCTCCTGAAATTGTAGCACTGCCCGTACTAAGTGATGTGATCGAAGGCCGCAGAACCCGGCGTAGTTTCGGCCATGTCAGTCTGGCCCAATTATCTCAATGGCTTTGGCTGACCGGCAGGGTCATGGCTGTAGGGCATTCAAATTACGGGTTTCCGCTTACACAACGCCCCGTGCCTTCTGCCGGAGCCATACATCCCATTCATATCGTTCTTTCCAGGTCTGATCAGGATGGCTGGCAACTTTACCTGCCTGATATGCACGCGTTGACGCCGCTGCTTATTCCGGAACAGACTCGGTCTGAAGTTCGTGACGAGTTATTACCGGTTATTGATATTCAGAATGGTATTGTTGTCAGGTTTATCGCCGAGCAGGGAAAAACGTCGGCGAAATATGTGAATGCTGATAGCCTAATCTGGCGGGATGTCGGTGCCCTAGTTGGTCAGATGGCGCTTGTTGCTGAAGCGCTAGCCTGTAATTTCTGCCCGATGGGCATTACTGGTCATGACTGGTGTGCCAGATTAAAACTGGAAGGTCGTCTGGTGGGTACCGGGCTGGCGGTCTTTGGCTCGCGATGAGCGGGGGCGTAGTTTAGCAAGAGGCTGATGGCGCAGGTTTTCGATCAGGCTGAATACGGTACTGGAAGAGGCCTGCATTTCGTACCAGATCAGTGCATCTAATTCTGACGCTTTAACGCCCATTGCTTCACTGAACTCAAGGAAGAGCTGCTCTAGCTTAAGGTAATCACGCTCAACCGTCAGATTACTTGGGAAAAATCCGGCTAGCAGTCCAGCCCGCAGAATATGGATATCCAGAATGGCTACATCATCGGCACTGAGCCAGTTACGTGCTACCCATGAAGCCGTTTTATGTCCGATGCCAGGTATTGAGATCAGCCAATCTCGAAGAACGCGCCCTGAATCCGTTGGAGGTACTTCCGCATTGAGTTTGTTCAGCGCTGCCGAGAGATAGCGGGATTTCTGTCTGGCAAAGCGGTAATGCACTGATTTACTGCCGGTTTTAATTGGTTGTGAAAGCCATTCATAAATAAGTTCTTCTGGTGGAGGCTCAGCGTTAAACACACCATAATCTTTTAGCTTATTGAATGCGGCAAGACCTACTGCAGCCGGAATGCCATGTCCACCCAGTAGACATGCACCCACTTCTTCTTTGAGCGTTCGTCCGAGCTTGTAATTTACAGCATTAACCTTCAGGCGGCGGGCCAGCACCTGATAGGCCCAGTAGGCCGGGGATGGGAATGCCTCAATTCTGCCCCACGAAACGCCCGGCAGAATATCCTGTTCTGGAGCTGGAAAGTCCAAATTGATAACTGTAGGTCCAATGAAGACCGCTCCCCGCTGTGTCATACTACCTCCAGGCCATATTTGGCATTCAGCCAGTGGATAAGTTCGTTACGCTCTGTAAGTTCCATTCGTTCGATGCGCTCATAAAGTCGGGTGCGGCGACGGATCAGCGTCTGTCTTTCCCGGTAGTTGCTACCCATGTAGCGGGCATCATGCAACCTATCAGGTACATCAAAATTCATCCAGACACATTCTTCGCGAACACCCGTATGTGTCTTGGCGTTGAACCGCTCACAACGCCAGCCGCTGAGCATTTCGTCATAAATTGAATTTTCATAACCGGATACCATTACCATGCAGGGCAGCGTGACAAGTAGTTGTAGCAACTGGCGATGGTTGTCATCTGTATATTCATGACGATAAATCTTGCTGCGTTTGCGTGTGCTCTGAACATAGGGCGGATCGGCATAAATCAGCTCATTGCCTTGGTAGGGGAATAAGCTGAGATAGGCCACGGCGTCATCCTGGATAAGTTCGCAGGAAACCTCATTGTTACCATGCCAGAGGTTAATAACCTGCTGATCAAGATCAATACCAATATTACGGTTTGCGGGCAGCTTGTTGCGCATCACTGCCCCCCCGCCAAGATGGGTTTCAATATATGTTTCGTGCACTGGCATCAGGTTGATGAGTCGCTGATAGCACTTGCCTTTACCACCGGGATATCTCATATACTCATCATCGTCATTTTTGACGATGATGTCAATTCCAATCAATACCGAATATGTCAGAACTTATTTCAAATCACATAAACAATCAGCGAGTAGTTTACGTTTAATCAACACAATTACAGCATTTCTGCTTTACTAACATGATAACAAGATGATTTTATATGATAAAAATGTTTGTCTTGTTATGGGAATAGATGAGATAGATAATGAATACGAACCTTCATGAAACATGTGAAAACACATAAAAGCATTGTGTAGATGTTTATCGAAGGGATACCAGGTGAGGTCATGTTGTTCAAGCATCCGTCCACAAAAGATATGAAACATCCGGGCTTTCCAGTAATCCGGAATATCTTTAACAAAGTTGACGTGAAAGCAGCATGTAACCATGCATCCATCGTTTACCGAACACCGGTGTCATTCTTACTTCACGTTTGTAATTAAACAGGCAGGCCATACTCTGCAAATAGGGGATGCTATGACACACTTCACCAAAAGGATCTGGTCTGAACGTCTGGGTAACAATAACAGGCGGCCTAATGAAATAAGATCTGAATATGATCGTGACCTTTCCCGGCTGATCCATTCCTCTGCCTTCAGGCGTTTGCAGTCAAAGACGCAGGTGCTGGGTCTGGGGGAGAGCGACTTCTATCGGACACGATTGACCCATTCGATGGAGGTCGCGCAGATTGGTGCAGGGATCTTGTCGCAGTTAAATAAACGCTATGAAAGCGGTAAAACGGTTGAGTCTGAATTTCTGCCCGAACAGAGCCTGATACAGGCTATCTGTCTTGCACACGATATCGGCCATCCACCCTTCGGACATGGTGGAGAGGTTGCGCTAAACTACTGTATGAGGGCACATGGTGGATTTGAAGGTAACGGGCAGACGTTGCGAATTCTTACCCGACTTGATAAATATACTGAGTCCAATGGACTGGATCCCACTCGACGACTTATCTTAGGCGTGCTGAAATACCCAGTGAGCTACTCTGAGGCTGTTAACGAAAATATTTACGGTCAGTCACAAGCAGACAGCCGTGAATGGCTGTTCAAGTCATCCCAATATAAGCCTCCCAAATGCTATTTCGATTCCGAAACGGACATTGTCGGTTTTGCTCTCAGCCCCTTTGATGGCAAAGACACGGCGCTATTGAAATCCTTTAGTGAAACCAAGGGGCCGGGCAAGCACAAAAAAACGGAATACAAGGCGTTGGATACAACGATCATGGATTTAGCAGATGAGGTTTCTTATTCACTCCATGACCTTGAAGATGCGATATCACTGAGAATGATCGACAGAAACATGTGGATGGAGCATTTTAGTGACAAGGCTCATCTATTTGAAGACTGCCATTGCAGTTCGTTTGATCTGACAGTTGATGTCGTGGCTGATAAACTGTTCGGCAAGAGCTACCTTCGCAAGGAGTGTATTGGAACACTAGTCCATCTGATGATCACTAGCGTCACGCTCCAGGTGCAGCATCAAAATTTTAAATGTGGGGTGCTTCGCTACAAAGTGGCTTTACCTAAAGAAGTGAATGCCCTACGCAAGGCAATCTTTAAACTGGTCGAAGATAAAGTTATCCGGCATGAAAACGTTCAGCTATTGGAGTTTAAAGGGCAGAAGCTGATTGTGGAACTGTTTAATGTGCTAGCAAATGATCCTGAGCGTTTTCTTCCGTCACAGACCCGCAGCACCTACATAAAAGAAGCTGAAAAAGGCGATGACCAAAAAATGAGGGTCATCAGCGATTATGTTTCAGGTATGACGGATGATTATGCTACTCGCCTGTATGAAAAGATCTTTGTTCCGCGCAAAGGCTCTATTTTTGACAGGCTCTGATTTTTATCTCAGAGTAGAAAAGGTATTTCGAATGAAAATCAAATTCTGGTACATCGTATAACCGTGAACCAGTTCAACTGACGGCGGATATTTACCAACGCTTCTATTAAGTCGCACTAAAGAGGTGTCGGCTTAATAGGGGTGTTAGTTTTCAAGCTGTGAGTCATCAATAGTAATATTGAAGTCCTTTCCAGAAATATTCAGGGTAACTTTATCTCCGTTAACTGATATAAAATCTGCATAGTTAGATAAAAGACACTCCTCGGAATCCCTTGCTCCCTTAATTGTTCCGTAGGCTGTATTGAAGGCAAATCCCTCCGCGATTGAGTATGAGTACCCATCATAGCCCTGTTCGTATAGCCCATCAGCCCCTTTTGGGTAGTTTAAATAAAGCTGTTTGTTGTACTTGGGTTTGAATGCATTAATAACAGCTTTCTCCGCGTCGGCTATTATCCTGTGATAATCAAAAGAGAAATTGAGATCTTCATCGTCTAGCTCACCTGTCCCGCTAAAAGATGCTAGGATGAGTGGCTCTACTTCAAATAGAAGCAGGTAAGTCTCATCGCTAACCCTAGCACCAGGTGAACGTTGATCCTCTGCGGCTAAAATATCCATGCGTGCTTTATGGCCTTTTTCTATTAACCTACTGTAGCTATCCTGATTTTTCTTAGCGATTCCAGCGTAAAGCAAGTCGAATGTCATCATTTCACGATAGTTATCAAATCCAGTGACTAGGCTCTGCTTCCTTCCGCGCCTCATTAGCAAGCCATCGGGCGTAGCCTTGAATACCTGATCTCTTTCAAGATATACATACAAGGAGTCTTTATTGGCTTGAACCTGAAGTTTGAACTCATCAGGTGCACGCTTAAAGAAGTCCATTCTTTCGATATGAAGGAAACCACTAGATGATGCGCCTGAGTCAAGTTTGATTTCAATCTCAAGTAACCCTTCCTTCGATTCTTCAATTTTGCTAAAGCTAGCTTTGGGTCTACCGCAAATCATATAGAAATGACTGCGTCGCAATCTATCAATGACATTTTGGTCGTCGTCAGTAATGCCTGCCGCTTGAGTATTTGAGATTGGCGGAGCTACGAGCACAAGATGTGCACTGCATGCTTTTCTATCGTGGGTTGCCATAGAATTTCCCTAAAGATAAGTAGCTAATAGCCAAAGTCTGAGAGTGCGGTTTATTTCCAGTCTTGAACACTATCTCAATGATCTATAGATATATTATAGCCTCTTAGTATTGTTAGTAAACTGGCGTAGACTGAATCCAGCACTCACACAAGTCACATAACATTTACTTCATGATACAAAAAGTGCAATAATTAAAAAAATGAATCAAATTGAAATCAAATAGAGGTCAAATTAAAGGTGGCAAAAATTCAGGTTAGAAATTTTCCAGACGAGATCTATTCTCGTATCGAAGCAGCTGCTGGCCGTGCTGAACGGTCAATTGAATCAGAGTGTCGGTTGGCTTTGCTAGAACGTTACCGCCCGGAGCTTGAGAAAGTACTATCACAGCGTGAAACCTGGCAGAAAGAATCCGGCCAACGGCTGCAATGGCTTTTCAATCGCTTAGAGAGTGATCGTTTCTTTAGAGATGGGTATAAGCCTGAAACATTTAGTATGACTCGTTTGGCTCGTATGCTGGGTGAAATATCTCCCAGTAGGCTTATGGAATGCATTGAGGGGCAGCAGGAAATAACATTTGATTTAGCTGACCGCATTGCAGGGAAATTTGACGCTAGCGCAGACTGGTTGCTGTCCGGCGAAGGTTCTCCATTTCCTGTTATACGGATAGGTAATAAGGGCTATAAAGACTTTTTCTTACCGACAGATGGTCAAACTGGTTATACATTTGAGTTAATTAGGATCAGCCATGGGCGCCATGAAGGAACCTTGATTTGTTTACGCTATCACCTTGACACACACCGCTATGTATTAGGCGTTGTAACAGAAGCATTCAACCTCGCGAATGGGATGGGAGGTGGTGGTCATTCGGAACTGAAAAAATTTCTGATTTTTCTCAAAACTGAAGGTGCCTCTTTACCTCTTAACACTTATGAATGGGAGCCACAAAAGGAAGAGGATAATTTCTGGGAAATCTTTGGGCAGCATCACCCTGTGTATTTTCAAGACCCTAATTGCCGCACCACAGCTCGTTGGCTTCAACAACTGTTTCAGGGAGAAGACCCCGAAGACTGGTTTAATGGCTGGTCATCAACCCTGCAAGAAATAAAAGATACACCGTTTGGTGGTTGATATCATTTCTAACTAGATTTCTTACGTTTGATATCATCAATCATTGGATTTTCGCTACATCCTAAAATGCAACCGTCAATAGAACCTATTGATATTATTAGAAACCTGATTTCACGGATGACTAGAACCGACACAAATAAAGCAGTTATATTAAGCTGCCCGGAAGATGACAGGTATATGCTGACTTCTTCTGGGCAGCTTTTTTGTTGCCTGCTTATCTCATCACCGGGATAGCCCCTGGCTCGATCGTTTACTCTTAATATGAATAAGATAATCACGTTTTATCCATTTAAATGGCCCTAAACACTCATATAAAAAGTTTATCTACATTGGAATAGAAAGCCCGGTGTGTGCTCTGTTGCCATTCTCTTTGCCAAATATAGGCCATGTCTTATTGAGTACTTTTTGCATCTCTGGCTAAGTTAAAACCTACCCATTTTAATAACGAAATACCGTTCTGAGAGTACGGCTATTTATAGGGGAGGAATATTACTCACCTGTCATCGGTCACAATAAATTATTCATGTAATAAAAATGTAGCTTAGTTGTTTATTTGTACTATTCAATTTAGGCTGATGGATGTTTTAAAACACAAAAAATATTTATTGATATTTTTTATTTATAATGGCTGTTGTAAATATATATTGTGATTTCTCTGAATTATTTTAAATAGTCCCATTATTATGCCTTTTTTTTACAAATAAAAAGAGGTCAGAAAGTGAAGAAACAACACATGAACAGTTAAATGAATAAAGAATCGTTTACTTATACAAAATAAAAATGAATGTGAAATATTATATTGATTGTATCAGCTAATTTCGTTTTCTTACTGCTTGTAATGATTGAATGACAAAAATGACTTAGCGAAACCATGAATACTTGCTGATATGCTTTGGATTTGTTGTGGATAACCTGAGTGTAAATGAATTAATTTTTATGTGGACTAAAAAGTTGAAAGATACATTGTGTTACTTAATTTCTTTCTATAACTCACTGCTATTTTCTGACTTTAATCATCTAATTCATTGATTGTAATTGATTTGTTTATTTTTATCTTTGGTTATTAAAAATGTTCTTAATAATATAAAAATGCGTTGGTACAACACATTTTTTTGGTGTATTCAATTTTTTTAGTATCGCGCTTATTATAAATAAACCATTTCTTATATTAGTGAATGGTTTTTTAATCTGGCTTGATCGTTATTTACCAGAATAAAAAACTAATTCATGTCGATTGTTACATTACTTGGTTCGCATACTCCTTTTCTTATGGGTTAATGTGTAAGTTGTTTATGCATAGTGCCCATATTCCCTAAAATGTGGCCTTAAATAACAAGAATTCAGCGCGATAAAGGGTTGTTATCACGCAGGAATGCTAATTTTTTATTATGAATCTTTAGCAATAATTAAGGATATAAAGGAGTTATTCAAGTATGAATACGAATGCCAGCTTATTGGTAAATTCAGGTAGTGGTGCCTCTCAGGTCGTTGCGATTGATTCAGGCAAACCAATCAAAATTAAAATCCAACCCGGAAGTAAATACCTTCTTAAGAATAATGATAATAACTTTGCGCCAGAGAATATAACTCTTCTGCGTAATGGTGACGATCTGTGCATTATTCTTGAAGGTGATTCAACACCTGCTGTGGTTATTGAAGATTATTATGTTTCCGGTAATAGCGAACCGTTATTGGGTATGGCTGAGGATGGTCAACTTTACGCTTATATCGTGACTGATGGTTCATCATTCGGTGAAGGTTATCTTTTTGATAACGGCGTTCTTGCTCCGGCAGCGCTGGGTGGAATGCCATTAGGTGATGGCGCTTATCTATTTGAAGAAACCGATCACGATATGGGGCTGCTGGCTTTATGGCCATGGTTCCTGGGCGCTGCGGCAGTGGCGGGTATTATCGGAAATGCTATTTATGAGCATAACAAAGATAATGGTCATTCTGATCCGGCGCCGCTTCCGGCGGCAAGAGTAGCCTCGGTACCAACACTGGAGGGGGCTCTGGATCAGACAGGTAGCATTACTGGTCCTATCGCCTACGGTTCTTATACGGATGAAAATCATCCAGTCATTTATGGTACAGGTTATGCTGGCGACACCATCAATATCTATGATAATGGTGTATTCATTGGTAGCACGATTGTTGCTGCTGACGGTAGCTGGAGCTTTACGCCAGAAACTGCGCTGAACGATGGTTCTCACAGCATTACCATTACTCAATCTAACACTGACGGCTCAGTCAGTAAGCCATCTGATGATTTATCATTTATCGTTGATACTGTTGCGCCATTAAGACCACTGTTTGGCGACATTATTGATAATGTTGGCCCTGTCACAGGTCCAATTGCCAACGGCGCAACCACTGATGATACTCGTCCGGAAGTGACGGGTACCGGTGAGCCAGGCAACACTATTACTATTTTCATTAATGGTAATGAAGCTGGTAAAGCAATTATCGACAGCAATGGTCACTGGACCTGGACTCCTGAAACAGATTTAGCCGATGGTCATTACCAACTGACTATCACTGAAACGGATAAAGCTGGCAACGTTAGCCCTGTTTCACCAACATTTGATTTTAATGTTGATACTTCCTCTCCGGCCAAACCGGCTATCCCAGAAGTTATGGACAATCACGGTGATATCACTGGTCCAATTCATTCTGGTGATGTAACTGATGAGACCAAACCAACCTTTAACGGTGGCGATGCTGAGCCAGGCGAAATTATCAAGGTGATTGATAATGGAGAAGTCATTGGTTCAACGGTGGTGAATGATGACGGCAAGTGGGAGTGGACGCCAACCGATCCGCTGCCGGAAGGTCCTCACTCTATCGAAATTATTGTAGTCGATCCAACGACAGACAAAGAGAGTGAGCCGTCTGAGCCTATCTCGTTTGAAATTGATATTACCCCGCCGGCCAAGCCAGCTGTTCCGACCATTACCGACGATGCCGGTGACAGAACGGGAGCCATCACAACCGGTGACACCACGGATGACACCACCCCGACGTTCTCTGGTGGAGGTACCGCGGGTGACGTTATTAAGATTTATGATAACGACGCAGTGATTGGCAGCGTGGCCATCGGTGAAGATGGCAAGTGGGAATGGACGCCGGAGACTGAACTGACCAACGGCGAGCACACCATTACCATCACGGAAACCGATCCGGCAGGTAACAAGAGCGAAACATCTGACGCGTTTGAGTTTACTGTAGATACTACAGCGCCAAATCCGGATCTGTTAGCTATCACCGGCGTTCTAGATGACGTAGGTGAGATCACCGGCAATATCACTGATGGTAGTAAAACCGATGATGCCAGCCCGGTAATCAGTGGTACTGGTACCAAAGGTGACACCATTGTGGTGTACACGGAAGACAAGACCGGTAACCATGAAATTGGTCGTACTACTGTGGATGATGACGGTAAGTGGAAACTGGAACCAACCACGCCGTTACTGCCAGGTAGCAACGTACTGACCGCGGTAGAAATCGACCCGGCGGGTAATAGCACCACCAGTGAAGCCTATACCATCATTCTGGATATGATTAAACCGGATGTACCGGTCATTGTTGATGTTATAGATAACGTGGGTGATATCAAAGGTGCGCTGCAAAAAGGCGCAGTGACTGATGATAACAAGCCAGAGATTATCGGTACGTCAAAAGCTGACTATATCGTCCGTATTTATGACGGCTCAACCCTGTTAGGCTCTGTAAAAGCAGACAGTAACGGCGAATGGACATTTACACCAACCACCGCATTGTCTGATGGCCTGCATTACATCAACGCCACGGCAACCAGTTCAGTTGGACAAACCAGTGACAAAACTGGCGACTTTAACTTTGAAGTGGATACAAAAGCGCCAGCTGCCGCAGATAACCTGAAGATCATCGATGATGTGGGTGATTATAAAGGTGAACTGAAGGATGGTGACACCACCGATGACGCCACGCCAACCTTTACCGGTAAGGCGGAAGCCAACAGCACCGTCACTATCTATAACGGTACTGACAATCTGGGTACGGCGAAAGTGGATGCCAACGGTGACTGGTCGTTTACGCCAAGTAAGGCACTGGCTGACGGAGACTACGTGTTCCACACGGTAGTGACCGATAAAGCCGGTAACTCAAGTCCTGCCACTGACGATGTTCACATCAGGATTGATACGACGGGTGTTACAGTCAGTATCACTCATCTGGTGGACGATGTGGGTACGATCACCGGCAATATCACTGATGGTAGTAAAACCGATGATGCCAGCCCGGTAATCAGTGGTACTGGTACCAAAGGTGACACCATTGTGGTGTACACGGAAGACAAGACCGGTAACCATGAAATTGGTCGTACTACTGTGGATGATGACGGTAAGTGGAAGCTGGAACCAACCACGCCGTTACTGCCAGGTAGCAACGTACTGACCGCGGTAGAAATCGATCTGGCGGGTAATAGCACTACCAGTGAAGCCTATACCATCATTCTGGATATGATTAAACCGGATGTACCGGTCATTGTTGATGTTATAGATAACGTGGGTGATATCAAAGGTGCGCTGCAAAAAGGCGATGTGACCGATGATAACAAGCCAGAGATTATCGGTACGGCGAAAGCTGACTATATCGTCCGTATTTATGACGGCTCAACCCTGTTAGGCTCTGTAAAAGCAGACAGTAACGGTGAATGGACATTTACACCAACCACCGCATTGTCTGATGGCCTGCATTACATCAACGCCACGGCAACCAGTTCAGTTGGACAAACCAGTGACAAGACTGGCGACTTTAACTTTGAAGTGGATACAAAAGCGCCAGCCGCCGCAGATAACCTGAAGATCATCGATGATGTGGGTGATTATAAAGGTGAGCTGAAGGATGGTGACACCACCGATGACGCCACGCCAACCTTTACCGGTAAGGCGGAAGCCAACAGCACCGTCACTATCTATAACGGTACTGACAAGCTGGGTACGGC
Organism: Limnobaculum allomyrinae; assembly: GCF_016649425.1. Taxonomy (GTDB): domain Bacteria; phylum Pseudomonadota; class Gammaproteobacteria; order Enterobacterales; family Enterobacteriaceae; genus Limnobaculum; species Limnobaculum allomyrinae. Next base: position 208,105 of record NZ_JADRCR010000003.1, on the reverse strand, counting down.
GAAAGTGGATGCCAACGGTGACTGGTCGTTTACGCCAAGTAAGGCACTGGCTGACGGAGACTACGTGTTCCACACGGTAGTGACCGATAAAGCCGGTAACTCAAGTCCTGCCACTGACGATGTTCACATCAGGATTGATACGACGGGTGTTAAAGTCAGTATCACTCATCTGGTGGATGATGTGGGTACGATCACCGGCGATATCACACCAAATGGCGTGACTGATGATACTAAACCGGAAATTATCGGTGAAGGTAAGCCAGGTAGCGTGGTGAAGGTGTATGACAACGTGAATACCTTACTGGGTTCAACTACGGTTAAGGCAGACGGAAGCTGGAGCTTTACGCCAGCCACCGCCTTAAGTGAAGGTAAACACAGTATTACGGTGACGGCGACCGACAAGGCAAACAACACCACACCACAAACGTCCGCGTTCGTATTTACTGTGGATATCACCAAGCCATCAGTACCAACCATTGAGAAAGCCGTGGATGATGTTGGCACGATTCAGGGTGACCTGAAGAGCGGCGACGTCACGGATGATTCCACCCCAACGCTGAGCGGTAAAGCAGAGAGTAACAGCCTTGTTATCGTGTATGACGGTACGGCAGCGTTAGGCTCTGTGGTTGCTGACAGCAATGGTGCCTGGAGCTTTACACCGACTACGCCGATTAAAGAAGGTGAGCATAAGTTCCACGTAACGGCGACGGATGAAGCGGGTAACCTGAGCGACCCATCAGCGGACTTTGTGCTGATCACTGACTATACACCACCTCCATTTGATGCGCTGGCGATCACCGGTGTGGATGATCAAGTGGGTGCTGTAACGGGTAACGTGAAGTCAGGTGAAACCACTGACGATAACCGTCCGACCATCAGCGGTACCGGTACTAAGGGTGACACGATTTATGTGTACACCACTGACAGCTCCGGTCACCACCTGATTGGTAGCACCACCGTTGATGCTGACGGCAAGTGGAGCCTGCAGCCTGCTTCTCCATTACTGAAGGGTGATAACGTTCTAACGGCAGAGGAAAGAGATCTGGCCGGTAACGAGGCTGGCCCGAGTGCCCCATACACCATTAAGGTGGATATTGCACCACCGGCACCACCGGTGATTGAGCGGATTGAAGACAACTTCAATAACGTTGACGACAAAGTGATTGCCCTGCAAAAAGGCGCAGTCACTGACGACAACACGCCAACCATCATTGGTACGGCAGTGGCGGACGGTATTGTCACCATCTATAACAATGATGTGGCAATTGGTTCGGTAAAAGTTGCCAAAAATGGTGAGTGGAGCTTTACGCCGGAGCCTGCACTGGAAGACGGTAAATATAACATCCGTGCTGATGTCGTTGACACCGTTGGCAGAACCAGTGAGAAGACCGGTATCTTTGATTTTGAAGTGGATACCACTCCTCCGGGCAAGGTAACCGATTTAGTGGTGACTGATGACGTGGGTGATTATCAGGGGCCTCTGAAGAGCGGCGATGTTACCGATGACGGTACACCAACCTTTACTGGTAAGGCGGAAGCTAACAGCACCGTCACCATCTATAACGGTGAGACCAAGCTGGGTACGGCGACTGCAGATGCCAGCGGTAAATGGGAGTTTACCCCAAGTACATCACTGGCTAATGGTGACTATACGTTCACCATCACTGTGACCGACAAAGCGGGTAATACCGGTGAAGCGGAAACGTTTAACCTGACCATCGATAAATCGGCCGTAACGGTAGAAATTACCAAACTGCTGGATGATGTGGGTGATATTACCGGCCCTATCACACCAACTACCGGTGTGACCGATGATACCCGTCCGGAAATCATTGGTGAAGGTAAAGCCAGCAGCATTATCAAAGTGTATGACGGCGAAACACTGCTGGGTTCCACCACGGTGAAAGCAGATGGTACCTGGACCTTTACCCCATCAGCAGATCTGAAAGAGGGCAGCCACAGCATTACGGCGACAGCGACCGATCTGGCAGGCAATACCAGTAATAAGACGTCACCGTTTGTGTTTGAAATTGACACAACGAAGCCGTCCGTACCGACCATTGATTCGGCTATTGATGATGTGGGTACTGTTCAGGGTACATTGCTGAACGGTAATGAAACGGATGACCCGACGCCAACGCTGATAGGTAAAGCAGAGAAAGGCAGCATCGTTAAAGTGTATGACGGCGATGCTTTACTGGGCTCGGTCACGGCAGACAGCACCACCGGTGCCTGGAGCTTCACGCCAGAATCTGGTTTACCGGAAGGTAAGCATACGTTCCACGTAACGGCCACCGATAAAGCGGGTAACGTCAGTGATAAGTCAGCGGACTTTGTGCTGACCATGGACTTCACCAAACCAGATATGCCGGCGATCACCGGTGTGGACGATCAGGTGGGTGCGGTCACGGGTAATGTGAAGTCAGGTGATATCACCGACGATAACCGTCCAACTATCAGCGGTACCGGTACTAAGGGTGACCTGATTACGGTCTACACCAATGACGGTAAGAGTAATTATGTTATTGGTTCGGTGAAAGTGGGTGATGACGGCAAGTGGAGTCTGCAACCAGCAGCCGCACTGGCTAATGGTAAGCACGAGTTTACGGCAGTGGAAATGGATCCAGTGGGTAACACCACCGAACCAAGCCCGTCGTATACCATTACCGTCGATACCGGCAGACCAGATGTTCCAACCATTGATAGCGTAATGGATGACGTGGGTACCATCACCGGTGAGTTAAAAGACGGTGATTCCACTGACGATACCAAACCAACTATCTCTGGTACCGCGACGTCTGCCAAAGGCGGCACGGTTACTATCTATAACGATGGTGTCAAAATCGGTACCACCACGGTTGATGCAAACGGTAAGTGGACCTTCACGCCGGCAACCGCACTGGAAGACGGTACTTATAAGATCACGGTTGATGCGACCAATAAGATCGGTCAAACCAGTGATAAGAGTGATGCCTTCAACTTTACGGTAGACACCAAAGCACCGGCAGCGGTAACCGATCTGTTGATCACCGATAATGTGGGTGAATATCAGGGGCCACTGAAAGACAACGATACCACTGACGACAACACGCCAACCTTTAGCGGTAAGGCGGAAGCCAACAGCATCGTGACTATCTATGACGGCACGACACCGCTTGGTTCTGTCAAAGCAGGTAGCGATGGTAGCTGGACGTTTACTCCGGATGCGCTGGATGATGGTAAATACGAGTTCAGTACCAAAGTAACCGATGCTGCGGGTAACACCGGTGATGCGACTGCGGTAGTACACATTACGGTTGAGACCGATGTATTAACAGTGGAAATCACCAAACTGGAAGATAACGTTGGTGATATCACTGGCCCAATTGAGGCTGATGGCTTCACGGATGATACTCAACCAGAAGTGATTGGTATCACCAAAGCGAACAGTATCGTCAAAGTATACGACGGTGAAACGCTGTTGGGTTCAACCAAAGCTGATGCGAAAGGTGACTGGAGCTTTACGCCAGCAACCGCATTGAAAGAGGGTGAGCACAGCATTACGGCGAAGGCAACCGATCTGGCGGGTAACACCAGTGCTGCAACGGATGCATTCAAGTTCACTATTGATACCGTAGCGCCAACCAAACCGACTATCGAATCAGCAGAAGATAACGAAGGGTCTATTACCGGTACGTTGCATAGTGGCGACTTTACCGATGATTCCACTCCGACTCTGACCGGTAAAGCGGAGAAAGGCAGCACGGTTAACGTCTATGACGGTACGACTCTGCTGGGTACAACAACAGCAAATAGCGAAGGTGTGTGGACATACACTACCGATGCCTTGACTGAAGCCAAGCATACGTTCCACGTCACCTCTACCGATGCGGCGGGTAACGTCAGTGTGAAATCTGATGACTTTATCCTGACGATGGACTACACCAAGCCTGATCTGAGCAAGTTGGCTATCACCGGCGTGGACGATCAGGTAGGTATCATCAAAGGTAACGTTATTTCTGGCGGCACCACCGATGACACCCGTCCAACCATCAGTGGTACCGGTACTAAAGATGACATCATTACGGTGTACACCACAGACAGTACTGGTAAACATGTGATTGGTAGCACTACCGTTGATGCTGACGGCAAGTGGAAACTGCAACCAGCAACAGCGCTGGCGGAAGGTAAAAACGAGTTTACCGCAGTGGAAACGGACCTGGTGGGTCTCTCAGCCGGCCCAAGTACTCCATATATCATTACCCTGGACACTTACGTCTCAGATGCGAAGATCGCCATTACCGCGATTACTGACGACACCGGTGGCTCAAGTACTGACTTTATCACCAACGATAATACGCTGTTGATTAGCGGTACTCTGGATAAGGCTCTGCAGTCTGATGAGGCAGTAGAAGTCAGTCTGGATAATGGTACAACCTGGACTCGTGCAGGTACGGTAACTGACAGCACCTGGACAGTCGATCTGCAAAGTAAAGTGCTGGCGGATGGAGATTACACCATCAAAGCTCGCGTGGTGGATACTGCAGGTAACGTTGGTAGCACCGACTCTCATGCGCTGACCATTATCACTGAAGGTCGTGATATGGAAGGTCTGAGTACGACGGCGAAGATCACTACCGATACCAGCAATGGTCTGGTAGCAGGTGACCTGTTCAGCCACAGTGCAACACTCACTAACACTGATATGGTTACCCGTGACCGTAACGTGACCGTAACCGGTACCCTGAGTGCAGCGCTGTTAACCGGTGAAAAACTACAGATCTCGCTGGATGACGGCGCGACCTGGAAGACGCTCACGATGACCGGTAATAACTGGAGCTACGTGTTGCCTGAGGTTTCTGCAGACACTACGTATAAGTTCAAGCTTCAGGTCATTGATAATGCTGGCAATACTGGTAGAAACACCACGTTTGATGATGTCTACAAGGTTGTGATTGATCTGACCGTGCCAGATGCGTTAGTGGCCGCTCCGGATATCGCTACGCACGTCAGCACTAAAGATTCATTCACCTTCGATAGCAGCCATTATGGTGCGGTAGAAGCAGGTACCATCGTAGCGCTGGTCAGCGACGAAAATGGTAACGGCAACTATCAGGAAGGTCTGGATCAGGTACTGGCTTTTGCTACGGCAAATGCGGACGGCTCCTGGAGTATGACCACTAAGTTACCGGCAGGGGCACATAACCTGGCGTTTATGGTGTGGGATGCAGCAGGTAACCATTCAAGTATGGGTGCTAGCACCAGCGTCGGTGTAACTGACGGTGAAGGCAGCTTGCTGATTACCCAGAAATGGGGCGGAACAACTGACGCAGATGGTCGTGGCCTGAACGCCGCAGCAGTAACCATCAGTCAGGACGGTTTGTGGTCGTTCTTCCAGAGCGTACGTGGTACCACGGGTTCAACTACCGCTAACGCCGGTCGTGTGTATACCGCAACCGATCAGGAGAACTACACTTCTACCTATCTGGCTCAGCCATCCACCTCAAACGGTGCTGGCTATAACGTCGACAGTAACTCCTACAGCCGTTATATCAACTCGGCGGTATTTGCGGATATTAACCGTGATGGTTACACCGATGTGATGTCACAGGTCAGTTCGTACCAGAACGCGGGTCGTACTGCTTACTGGATGCAGAATGCAGACGGTACCTTCTCACCGAAGGCAGTGGATCAGGGAACCCTGAACCATCTGGGCGGCGTAATTGCCTATGACCGTGAAGGTGACGGTTATCTGGACTTCGTGCTGGCAGACTCTGAGGCTGACTCCATTTCATTCCTGAAGAATGATAAAGGCGTGCTGTCTTACGAGAAGGTGGCTGGTTTTGATAACGGGCACCCTGGCGGAGCCATTCCGGCAGCCCTGAGTATCATGCACGAAGTAGGTGCGGTGGATATCGATAACAACGGTACCGTCGATATTACTGCGCATATTGACTATAACGGCGTGGGTAATTACGTAGGTAACAACTCCCGTGGTCTGGGTATTCTGTATAACCAGCTTGCTAATGACGGTTCAGGAAAAACCAAGTTTAGCTCTGTTGGTTATTACGCTGATGTGTTTGCTAATGATGGCCATGAAGACTACGGTAACCTGTCTATCTCCATGACCTACGCGGACTTTAACGGCGACGGCTGGCTGGATCTGTTCCTGAGTCGTGGTACTAAAGCGGGTGCTAACAGCGATGAAAGCCGTATCTATCTGAACGATGGTACCGGTAGATTGATTGCTCAGGACAGTCAGGCTCTGTGGTTTGGTGACAAGCTGGCCGGCGGTACCTCGCTGGCGGTGGACTGGAACCATGACGGTAAAATTGACATTATCGAAATTCCACGTTCTGGCGTAAATGGTAGTCCAACGTTGTATACCAACCTGGGTACTGATATCTGGAATGGCGGTGGAGTCAGCCTGACAGGCTCTACTAAGTTTGATGATATTACCGGTGCTGTAGCGCTGGACTACGACTGGGATGGCTCGATGGATATCGTGCTATACCGTGCAAGCAGCAATGATTCCGCTGTTGTGTCCAGTACTAACTCTGCTCCAACGCTGTTGGTGAAAAACACCAATATCGCGGCAGATGGTACCAGCCTGCAGATCCGTATTGTTGACGGTTTCGGCATCAATACCTTCTACAGTAATACCGTTAAGTTGTTTGACTCTAAAGGTGCCTGTGTTGCTACACAGCTGATTAACCCGCAGGCGTCCGGCTCCAGTAACAGTATGGGTCTGGTCAGCTTCTTTGGATTAGATCCGAACGAAGTGTACTCGGTGCAGTTGTTGCGTATCACCAATGGGGTATCTGACAACGTGGGCGCAGCTCCGATTGTTGGTGGCCGTGCTAACGGAACAGTTAACGTGAACTGGGGTGGTCTGACTACCAGTAAGTCGCACGATGCTTATGTATTGACGGCAGAAAGCTCTGATGCCAACAACAATACGGTAGGAACGGGCGGCATTATCGGTACCGGCTATAATGATACTTTCTTCGGCTCTGGTGGGGATGATACCTACACCGGCGGTGGCGGCTGGAACCTGATCATGAGTGGTCAGCAAGTCTGGAGCGCAACTGCAGGTCTGGATATTGTTGACTACAGCCGTTCAGCATCCGCTATCACAGCTAACCTGATGACTGGTGTTGCAACTGGTTGGGGTACCGATAAGTTAGTCAGTATCGAAGGTCTGATCGGTTCTGCACAGGGCGATACATTCACGGATAACGCCGCGAATAACCTGTTTGAAGGCCGCGGTGGCAATGACACCTTCTACCTGACCAACGGTGGTAACGACGTACTGATGTATAAAGTACTGCCAGGTAAGAGCAGTGATGCAGCAGGTGGTAATGGTCATGACACGGTATATGGCTTCACAGTGGGTAATCTGCTGACGAACAACAATGCCGATCTGATCGACCTGAGCGATCTGTTGGATTACTCCGGTCCGTTATCTTGCTTTATGGATGAAGGCGTCATGACGCTGGACTTCGCCTCTCAGGGAATCCTGAAATTCCTGAAAGTAGAGCAGGTAGGTAACGATACCATCATCAGTATTGACCGTGATGGTACTGGTGGTGCGTATGGCTTCCAGGAACTGATAACGCTGAAAGGGGTAAGTACTGACCTGGTGACGCTGTTGTCTAATAACCAGATCGAAGTTGGTGACGATAGTCTGATGCATAGAGTTTCTGGCACCCAGACTCTGGTATCTACAACACATGAATCACTGATGTCCATTTCTCAGATGTTTACCGCCGGTGACGATATTCTGTTCGGCACCGATAAGGCTGACATTCTGATGGGTGGTCTGGGCAACGATACCTTTATCCATATCGGTACGGGTGATCAGGTTATGGGCGGAGCGGGTAACGATGTTATCAAGCTGGCCTCAACAGACTTCGCTTATATCTCTGGTGATGAGGGTATCGACACCCTGGTTCTGGAAGGTAAAAACGAACTGTTAGATCTGGGTGCGTTGAAAGACAAGCTGGAATCAATCGAGATATTCGACATGGGTGACGGTAGTAACACCATGAAGGTTTCTCTGGATGATGTTCTGCGTCTGGGTTCAGAAGAACTGGCAATTCACAGTGGTCATAAAGCGATTGTCGTCAATGGTGAAGAAGGCAGCACTCTGAAGTTAGAGAGTGGTGACGGCCAGTGGACAATGTCGCAAAGCAATTATCAGCATGACGGTAATACTTATAACGTCTGGACCATGAGTGCTTCAGGTATTGAAGTGCTGGTTGAGAATACAGTTAACCCGATCATTATGTAATTGAGTGATTGAAGCGACCGCCGTAAGGCGGTCGTCTTCAGCACACTGTTTAATTCACCAGTAACGGAATAACTCAGGAGTAAATATGTTTAGGAAAAACAAAATGTCACAAGTAAGTAAACCATCAGCATGGCTACGTGCATCAGTAATGGGATTACTCCCGGCACTATTGGCCTTCAACGTGATGGCCAAAGGTGTTGTCAGTCACGATGAGATGGAAATCAGTCCGGTGGATACGTCGGAAACGCCGGCAGTCGTGATGCCAGGGCCGGCAGTCACCATGACTCATACCGGTAGTCAGTACGTGCCGGTAGGACGTATTGGCGATTCCCTGTCTCAGGTGGTGTTTTATAACCCGAAGAGAGCAGGCGATAGAGCCATTGGTGTTGCCAATATTTATGTGGATCGTGAGTTTCAGGGCGCACTGAGAAGCGGTGAGTTTAGCGTGTTCTGTGTAGAACCGGGTAAACACATTATTGAAGCTTATCAGAACGATGCACCTAATTATGCGGGCAAAGAAGTCCCACATACTATGGCGCGTCTGGCCGGTGGAAAAACGTACTTTGTTGAAACCAACAGCGATCAAAACGTGGGTACACCGGTATCAGTCAACCGTACTCAGGCTGAAAATCAACTGTTTGGTTACAAGAACAGCGCCACCATTAACCGTGCTTCAGCGGTGAGAGCCTGTGAATACGTTGGTGGTATGTCACAACTGGGTAACGTGCTGTTTAGCTTTGCCGGTAGAAAAGTATCGGATATCGAAGCTGGCGGTAAAGATATCGTGGAAAACATGGCGGACTACATTAAGAGCCAGCCACAAATCCAGCGAGTGGATATTGTTGGCCATGCTGACCCGGTGGGTAGCCCGACCTTCAACCAGAAACTGTCGGTACAGCGTGCAGAAACCGTGAAGAAAATGCTGATTTCTAAAGGTGTTCCGGCGTCATTACTGTTCACCAGTGGTGAAGGGGACAACAACCCAACCGTCGATTGTAGTGGTTTACCGAATAAAGAACGTAATTTCTGTAACCGTGCTAACCGTCGTGTGGATGCATTAATCCAGACAAACGGCAGCGCTGAATAATCGCATGTTGTAATCAGTAAACAACCGGCCTGAATAACAGGCCGGTTAATGATACCGCCAGTGGGTTTACAAAAAGCCTGCTGACGGTATCAACAGTTATGCAGCAGGAATATAACTATCAGTTATATTTAATGCAGCATGCAATTATTAACACAGGAATAACTATGAGTCAGGATTTTAATCCTAAAACTGATGCCCAACAGGACAGTTTGCTATGGTCAGTTCAATGGCTTGCGTCTTATTACAACAAACCGGCCAGTGCGGAGGTTTTGTATGCGGGATTGCCGAGAGAAAGGAAACTCACTCCCCAGTTAGCATTACGGATGCTGGATCAGATAGGTATGGGAGTTGGCTGGGTTGAAAGAGACTTAAATCAGTTATTCTCTTATCTGTTCCCGGTAGCGATAGCACGTAAAGATGGTACTCACTGTATCATCACCGAACGGATAGGTAAGGGGGGGAATACCTCTTACAAACTGATTCTACCGGAAAGTGGTGGTGGTGAAGTCACGCTTTCTGCCGGTGCTCTACAGGAGGTTTATTCAGGGTTTACATTGTTGTGTAACCCCAAACCAAAACTGGATGAGCGCAGTAATGACTGCCTGCCGGAGCCGAATAAAGAAGGCCACTGGCTGTTTTCTACCTTATGGCGCTATCGCCATTACTTCGCCAGCGCAGCGTTAGCGGCTTTGTTAGCTAACGTTCTGACCCTGGCCTCAACCTTTTTTACCATGAACGTGTATGACCGGGTGGTACCAACCCAGGCCTATGTGACCTTGTGGTCGCTGGCAGTGGGGGTGGGTATTGCGATTATCTTTGAGTTTATCTCCCGGTTGGTGAGGGCTCACTTGATTGATATTGCCGGTAAAAAGGCGGATTTACTGCTGGGCACCATGTTGTTCCGGCAGGTGATGTCCATTCGTATGGAGAATAAACCGCAGTCATCAGGCTCGTTTGCCAACCAGCTGCGTGAGTTTGAATCGGTACGGGATTTCGTCACATCAGCGACCTTATCAACCCTGTCTGACCTGCCGTTCTGTCTTCTGTTCCTGTTTATCATCTATCTGGTGGCCGGCCCGCTGGCGTTGGTGACTTTGGGGGCTATCCCCGTCATTTTGATTGTCAGCATCTACATTCAGTGGCCGCTGTCAAAAAATATGAAAGAGAACATGAGGGAAATCTCCCTCAAACAGGGATTACTGATTGAAACCATCGACGGAATGGAGTCTCTGAAAGCGGCTCGTGGTGAAGGGGTGATGCAAAAGCGCTGGGAAGATTTCAGTGCGTTGGCTGCGGCGTCTTCTATGAAATCAAAAGCCCTGTCGAGCTTTATGACCACCTTTGTCTCTTTTGTTCAGCAACTGACGACGGTGGTGCTGGTTGTGTGGGGCGTCTATTTGATCCACGCCGGTGAACTGACCATGGGCTCGATGATTGGTGCGGTGATCCTGTCGGGTCGTACGCTGTCACCGCTGGCTTCAGTCGTGGGTCTGGCGATCCGTTTCCAGCAGGCCAAGGCGGCGCTGGCGTCATTAAATCAACTGATGAAAATGCCAAGGGAGCGGGATGAGAAGATCCACTACCTGTCGGCACCCAGCTTTACCGGCAATCTGCGTTTAAGAAACGTCAACTTCAGTTACCCAAGCGGCAACATGATGATGGCGGCACCGGTAGTACTACAAAAAATCAACTTCGCCATTCGTCAGGGAGAGCGGGTTGCCATTCTCGGCAGTATCGGTAGCGGTAAATCAACGTTACTGAAAGTCATGGCGCGGTTATTCCAGCCAAGTAACGGGCAACTGATGATTGATAATGTGGATGCCACTCAGGTGGATCCGGCGGACTGGCGAACTTCCGTTGGTTATGTGGGGCAGGACAGTCGTCTGTTCTTCGGTACGTTGCGCGAAAACGTGACTATCGGTAACCCGTCGGCAACCACCGAAGAGATCCTGAAGGTAGCGCGCATGACCGGGCTGGATAAAGTGGCCATGCGCCACCCGCTGGGTTTTGAAATGCCTATTGGTGAAATGGGGCAGGGTATCTCCGGCGGTCAAAAACAGCTGGTCTCACTGGCCCGCTGCCTGTTGTTAAAGCCGAAAATTTTGCTGATGGATGAGCCGACCAGCTCCATGGATGCCATGACGGAATTGCAGTTTATTCAGCAGTTAAAAGCGGCCATTAGCGATCAAACATTGATATTAGTGACACATCGTTTCTCTCTGCTGGAACTGGTCGATCGTCTGATTGTGCTGGATGAGGGCAAAGTGGTGGCTGACGGGCCAAAGGATGAAGTCATCGCGGCTTTAAAAGCCAATGGAAAAGCGCAGTAGTGAAGGCCAGCTATAAGGGAACAAAAGTGGCAGATAGCAATAATGGAGTGGGGAATCAGATTCCATGACAGACAAAAAACAAAAAGTGAGTGGAAAAGGGTCTTCACCGACAGGCAAAGTGAAATCCAGTGATTTGCCTTATATGCGCGATCTACAGGAGGCGTTAATCGAACAAAAAACGCCGTTCAGTATGATCATGCTCTATTTAATCGCTGCCGTACTGGTTGTGGCGATTGTCTGGGCGAAATTTGCCCGGGTGGAAGAAGTGACTCTGGGAGAAGGACGCATTATTCCCGCCAGTCGTGAACAGGTTATTCAGAGTCTGGAAGGCGGGATTCTGGAAGAACTGAACGTGCATGAAGGGGATATCGTAGAGAAAGGTCAGGTATTGCTGAAGATCGACCCAACGCGAGCCGGCGCAGTGTACCGTGAAGGGGTTTCCAAAGTGATTGGTCTGAAAGCCTCGATTGCCCGGTTACGTGCAGAAGCCTACGGTACACCATTGGAGTTCCCGGCCGACGTAAGAGCAGTACCGTCGGTGGTAAAAGATGAAACTCAGGCCTATAACGCCCGCAAGCAAACGCTGGACGAGAGTGTTAAAACGCTGAGAACCAGCCTGCAACTGGCGCAGAGTGAAATTAATCTGTCTGAGCCACTGATGAAAAAAGGGCTGATGTCAGAAGTCGAGCTGTTGAGAATGCGCCGCCAGGCCAATGAGTTCAGCCTGCAAATTGCTGAGCGGCAAAACCGGTTCCGTTCTGAAGCTAACGCTGAACTGAACCGATATGAAAGTGAACTGGCTCAGACCGTTGAAAACGTAGCGGGGCGAGAAGATGTGATGAACCGTACCACCATCGTTGCACCGGTACGGGGTACGGTCAATAACATTAAGATCACGACAGTGGGGGGCGTTATCCAGCAGGGGGCGGAAATCATGGCGATTATCCCACTGGAAGATCAGCTGTTGGTAGAGGCCAAAATCAAGCCTTCTGACGTGGCGTTCTTACACCCCGGCCTGCGTGCAACGGTAAAAATTACCGCTTATGACTACTCCATTTATGGTGGTCTTAGCGGCACGCTGGAGCATATCAGCCCGGATACCCTGAAAGATGAAGACAAAATGCGTCAGGGCCGTGGCGACAGCACCTATTACCGGGTGCTGGTACGTACCGATAAGGCGGCGTTGACGGCCAGGGACAAAGTCTTCCCGATTATGCCGGGGATGATAGCCACGGTAGAAATCAGAACGGGAGAGAAAACCATACTGGATTACATCCTGAAACCCGTCTTGAAAGCCAGAGAAGCATTCCGGGAGCGGTAAGAAAAAATATGAAAATTAAACAGCTTGCCCTGCTTACGTTATCGCTGTCAGTCTCTTTAACCACAGCGACATCAGCACGGGTGGATGACAGCCTGATGCAGTCCCTACAGCCAGGTCGTCGGGCGGGTGTGGTGAATCCACCACCGCCGGCCATGAAGAAACCGGTTGAACCATCAATACCGGTGGATCAGGCTAATGCATCAGAGCCGGTAATCATTATGCCCACGCCGGTTTCGGCCACACCGGCTCGCTCAGTTCAGCCGGCTATTGTGGTACCGCCGCCAGTGGCCGTTTCAACCATTGGTCGGGATGGTAAAGGTTGGGTGGCGGATCCACCAAAGGTTGAAGCACCGATTCAATCTGAGCCTGTTAGCCTGCTTGTGCAGGCCACGACTACCGTTGATGATAATCAGGTACTGGAACTGATGGATATTGATACGGCGCCGGATCGCGAGGAACCTCAGCCAATCAGGGCAGTACAAAATTCAGCACCGGTTGTGGCTATGACACCGGGATCTGACACACAAAACGCAGTTGATACCACTTCTTCGAATATCAATCAAAAGGTTACGCCAGTAGCATCCAGCCAGCCTGTCAGCGTTCCTCCGTCGTCAAAAGTCATCAACCAAGACCATGACACGGAACAGCTCAGTTTTACCGATATTGCATTAGATTCCAGCGAACCAATGACGGAATCAACGCCGATTGCACCTCAGACAACCGCTGAGCATTCAGCAACAACATTGGCCGATACCCGACCGGCGATCCAGCCGGCATCCGGTAAGAGTAAGTCGGTTCAAAATGATGTGGTTGATACTTCGGCTAAGCCATCTAAGGCAGATCAAGCGGTTGAGAAGGATATTCTGAACTGGACGGTGACAGATACCTCACTGGCACCGGTCGATACTACCAGCAGTGCGGATTTATATAAGTCCGCACCTAAACTTTCTACTGCCGGTGGTAATAAGGCTTCTGTTGATTTTATCAAGAACACTGTACGTCAGGCGCTGGTATTCAGCCCTGAAATTCGTAATGCCGAGGCGGTATCAACGGCATCGCGTTATGACATTGATGAAATTAAAGGAAAGCGCTGGCCTCAGGTAAAAGTGGGCGCCAACTCACCCATCTCCAATTTTGGTGGGGGTAAAAGCGTCAGTAACTCAACGGATGTCAGTGATACCAGCGGTTCGGTTTCGATGACGACCACGGTCTATGACTTTGGTAAAACCAGCAGCGGTATTCAGAGTGCGGAAGAAACGTCCAAAGCCTCGCTGGAATTAGAAAAACTGACGCGTAACCAGATTGCTTTCCAGACCATCTCCGGTTTGCTGGAATTGGATAAATATCAGAAAGATATCAAAGTTGCCAAACTGTACCAGAGCCGCATGGCCGATTTGGTAAAAATGCTGTCGCAAATTACCGAAACGGATAAGGGCCGGGGAAGCGAACTGGTTCAGGCCCGTTCCAAACTGTTACAGGCTCAGACCAACGTTCAGCAGTTGGAAAGTAAATGGCGTGAAACGCAGATCAAAATGACCCGTCTGGTTGGCCACGAAGTGGAAGTACCGGAAAACCTGAAATGGGAAGGTTCAGATTTGTCCACGCAAACCATTCTGACCGCGCTGGATCATCATCCGCAAATTCTGAAGGCAAAAGCAGAGGTGCAGGCCAGTTTGTACAAGGCAGATGCCATCAAGTCCTCCTCTTACCCGAATATCAACTGGGTGGTCTCAAAGAGCAGTGCGAAAGATATAAACGGTGATGAGCAGGCGTGGTATACGGGGGTTAACGTAGAGTGGGATCTGTTTACCGGAGGTTCGGCCTCGGCATCCCAGGCCGCAGCCACTCAGCGGGCACAGGCGACCCAAATGCAGTTTGAAACCACAGTACTGGAGCTGAAATACCGTATCCGCAGCATGATCCAGACGCGGGATTCCTCATTCGAACGGGCAGAGGAATATCGCAATTTATCCGCAGATACTGACCGGGTAAGAACCATGTTCTATGAGCAATGGTACTACCTGGGTAAACGTTCATTGCTGGATGTTCTGACAGCAGAGAACGACCATTTTAACAACCAAATCTCGGCAATAAACAATCAGTATGATGGCTATACGGCGAATATCAGCATTATGTCGGAATCGGCTATGTTACTGAACTGGTTAGGTATGCCGGTTTATTAATCACCTGATTTAATCATCAATGACATATTAAATACGATAAATCACTTCAATTATTATCATGGAGGTTTGCAGTGAAAAAAGGTGCGCCAATTTGTCATCACTGCGATAAAAGCAGTGGTATAAAGAGACATGGAGTTACGAAGTCTGGTAATCAACGCTATTTCTGTGAGTTATGCAAAAGAACGTTTCAGACGGGCTATATTTATAAAGGACGAGAGCAACATATTGCTACTCAAATTGAGCGATTGATGGCAGACAATCTCACACCTAAACAGATTAGTGCAGAAATTCAGGTGGATTTAGACACTGTAGAGCTGCATATCAAGAGATTAATAGCTCAGCCATAAAACGTTAAATCGCCGTTGTATCAGAGCCTGGTACTGTTGACTTAAGCGCAGGGTCAGGCTCAGCTTTTCCCCGTTTCTTCAAAAACTCAATGACTCAGAATAGTATAAAATGCTGCACCAATAGCATTGAGGTGAACAGCTAATTTCAATTATAGATTTGTCGGGCTGATTGAGTATCTGTTGTTTGAGGTTTAATCACACGATTAAATCAGGAAAGAAATTCAGAGCGATAAGAGTACATTTTAACAATGTATTAGAAAATTTATTTCTTTATCTTAATTTATCTATTTTTTTGATTTAAATAAGAAAATATTATAGAAAATCTTTATTTCAAGTGCTTTTTTGAGATAATTTTTCTCATTAAATCACCTGGTTTTCTGGGTAAATCTGAGACCAATTGTGTTGCCGCTTCATTGTGTATTTTTGCGTTATTATTCATTTAAGTTACTATTTGAATTTTTCTTATTTTATCAAACGAGTTGTTTTGAAATTCATCATTCTGGTGGGTGGTGTGGCCATTTTTATTTGTAAAATTGAATGTGGAAATTTAAATAAACACAGATTGTTTAAAAAATACCCAATTCATTATTTATTCAGATTTTAATGCTTTTAAATGTTAATGTAACAGTTGTTATTATTTCTATTTAATCTTTTTTGTTATTTTTAATTGGGTTGTTTTTTTATATTTCATACCCGTGATGGTTAAAAAATAGCCAATCAGCCCTCTTTGTGTTTTAGTGTAATTAATTGTTTTTAAACGATATAATTTTTTATTTGATTTTTGTTTATGGTTTTTTCAATTTTATTATATTTTCTAATAAATTATCATGTGATTAAGCATCAGATTATCTAAAATTAAGGCGTTTTGTTTTTACTAATAATTCATTGAATAATCATTGTCTATATGAAATTCATTTGTGTTTTTTTATTCAATATAACCTTCAAATAAAACCATCCTGAATTGCTAATTCAGATATCTAGCCTGAAAAAAACTACATAAACAGAATAATGAACTGAAATATGTTTTATGTATGATTCATTCGATCGCGTAATGTGTTGTGAGCGGGGTAATATAACGCGCGAATATGTGTTATTTACGTACCCTTAATGTGTTGGTTTTGTTTTAGTGTTTAGCGCGGAAAGCGAGATGCTTTCAGGAAATATGTAAGGATAAAGGAGTTATTCTAGTATGAATACAAACGCCAGTTTATTGGTAAATACAGGAAGCGGCCCTTCTCAGGTAGTATCCCTCAACTCAGGTAAGCCCATCAAGATTAAGATTCAGCCGGGCAATAAATACCTTCTCAAGAATCAAGATGATAACTATGCGCCAGAGAACGTCACTCTGCAGCGCAATGGTGACGATCTGTATGTGATTCTGGAGGGGGATTCAGCGCCTGCAATCGTTATTGAAGATTACTATGTATCCGGCGATAACACGCCGTTACTGGGTATGGCAGAGGATGGCCAGGTTTATGCCTATGTAATCACGGATGGTTCGGGTTTGGGTGATGGCTACCTGTTTAACGACGGTAGCTTTGCACCAGCCGCCCTTGGTGGAATGCCAATGGGTGACGGTGCTTATCTGTTTGAAAATACCGAAAGCAATGACTTTGGACTGCTGGCTTTATGGCCATGGTTCCTGGGTGCAGCCGTTATTGGTGGTATTGTCGGTAATGCAATCTATGAACATAACAAAGATGATGGTTCATCACCGGCACCAACCCCGGCTTCAGTTCCAACGCTGAGCGGCGCAACGGATGCGACCGGCGATATTACCGGGCCCATCTCTTACGGTTCAACCACGGATGAAACCAAACCAACGCTTTATGGTACTGGTGAAGCCGGTAACATCATCACTATTTACGATAACGGTAAAGCCATTGGTTCTGCCGTTGTGGGTGCGGATGGTAACTGGAGCTTTACGCCAGAGACGGCGTTAAGTGAAGGTTCGCATAAAATCACTATTACCCAGACCAATCCTGAAGGCCAGACCAGCAGCCAGTCGGATGATTTTACTTTCATCGTTGATACCGTAGCGCCAAACAAGCCAATGTTTGAAGCACTGGATGATGTGGGAGCTATTCAGGGCCCAATTGCTAACGGTGCCACTACTGACGATGCCCGTCCTGAGTTCACCGGCAAAGGTGAAGTCGGTAGCACCATCACCATTTTCATTGATGGTAAAGAAGCCGGTAAAACCACCGTTGGTTCAGACGGTACCTGGAGCTGGACGCCAACCGAAGACCTGGCAGACGGTCACTATCAGGTTACCGTAACGGAAACCGATAAAGCCGGTAATACCAGCGCAACGTCCCCAACCTTCGATTTCAATGTCGACACTACTGCGCCGGATAAACCACCGCGCCTTGAAGCCTACGATGATGTGGGTGATAAGACCGGCCTGATTAATAACGGCGATGTCACCGATGACGCCCGTCCGGAATTTAAAGGCTGGGGCGAAGCGGGTAACACCGTTATTATTTATAACAATGGCAGCGAGATTGGTCGCACTGTTGTTGGCGAGGACGGTACCTGGAGCTTTACACCAAGCACGCCGTTGCCGGATGGCAGCTACAAGTTCACCACCACGGTCACGGATAAAGCAGGTAACGTGGGCGATGTCACACCGGTTGTGAACATTACCGTCAACACCGAAACCGTTGAAGTCAGCCTGGATAAACTGATTGACGATGTGGGCGATATCACCGGGCCGATTGCACCAAACGGCGTAACCGACGATGTGCGTCCGGAAATCACCGGTACCGGTAAAGTGGGCAGCATCATCAAAGTGTACGATGGCGCGACCCTGCTGGGCTCGACCACCGTGAATGCGGATAAGAGCTGGAGCTTTACGCCTTCTTCCGATCTGTCTCAGGGCAAGCACAGCATCACCGTGACGGCTACCGACCAGTCCAATAACACCACCGATCCAACCTCGGCGTTTGAGTTCACGGTCGATACCGTGGCACCAAATGCCCCGACCATTGAATCGGCGAAGGATGACGTGGGTGCCATTCAGGGCACGCTGACCAATGGCGCAGCCACCGATGACCCGACGCCAACCCTGACCGGTAAAGCCGAGAAGGGCAGCATCGTTAAAGTATACGATGGTGATTCGCTGTTAGGCTCGGTAGTAGCAGATGACACCACCGGCCAGTGGACCTTTACCCCAACGTCACCGCTGGGTGAAGGTGAGCATAAGTTCCATGTGACCTCCACCGATGTGGCAGGTAACGTGAGTCTGCCATCCGCTGACTTCGTGCTGAATATGGACTTTACTGGTCCGGATGCCAGCAAGCTGTCTATCACTGGTGTGGACGATCAGGTGGGTGCAGTCACCGGTAACGTGAACCCGGGCGACACCACCGATGATACCCGTCCAACCGTCAGCGGTACCGGTACGGCAGGCGATACCATCATTGTCTATGTGAAAGATGGCTCGGGTAATCGTGAGATTGGCCGTACCACCGTGGATAAAGACGGTAACTGGACGCTGCGTCCGGAATCACCGCTGGTGAAAGGCGCTAACGAGTTCACTGCGGTAGAAATGGATCCGGTTGGTAACTCCACCGACCCAAGCGCACCGTATGCGATTGTGGTAGACAGCTCTAAACCACAGCCGCCAGTGATTGAAACCATTGAAGACAACGTGGGCTCAATTACTGCGCCGTTGCAGAAAGGTGACGTGACCGATGATAACACGCCAACCCTGAAGGGTACCGCTGTGCCAAACGGCACCGTGACCATCTACAACAACGGTAACCCGATTGGTTCGGCTAAAGTTGATGACAAAGGTAACTGGAGCTTTACCCCTGAGCCTGCCCTGGCGGACGGTAAGTACAGCATCACCGCCGATGCCACCAACAGCGTGGGTCAGACCAGTGATAAGACCGGTGCTTTCGACTTCACCGTGGATACCACGCCTCCGGGTGCGGTAGAAAACCTGTTGATCAGCGATAACGTGGGCGCGTACCAGGGGCCGTTGAAAGACGGCGACACCACCGATGACAACACCCCGACCTTCAGCGGTAAAGCCGAAGCCGGTGGTACGGTGTCGGTGTACAACGACGGTAACCTGCTGGGTACGGCGAAAGTCGGCACCGACGGCACCTGGAGCTTTACGCCAAGCACACCGCTGCCGGATGGCAGCTACAAGTTCACCACTACCGTGATGGATAAAGCGGGTAACGTGGGCGATGTCACACCGGTTGTGAACATCACGGTGAATACCGATAAGGTTGAAGTCAGCCTGGATAAACTGATTGATGACGTGGGCGATATCACCGGGCCGATTGCACCAAACGGCGTGACCGACGATACCCGTCCGGAAATCACCGGTACCGGTAAAGTGGGCAGCATCATCAAGGTGTACGATGGCGCGACCCTGCTGGGCTCGACCACCGTGAACGCCGATAAGAGCTGGAGCTTCACCCCGACCACCGATTTAGGTCAGGGCAAGCACAGCATTACCGTGACGGCCACCGATCAGTCCAACAACACCACCGATCCAACCTCGGCGTTTGAGTTCACTATCGATACGGTAGCGCCAACTCAGCCGACCATTGAATCGGCGAAGGATGACGTGGGCTCCGTTCAGGGCACGTTAACTAACGGTATGGCGACCGATGACCCGACGCCAACCCTGACCGGTAAAGCCGAGAAGGGCAGCATCGTTAAGGTATACGATGGCGATGCGCTGTTAGGCTCGGTGGTTGCCGATGCCACCACTGGCCAGTGGACCTTTACCCCGACTTCTCCACTGGGTGAGGGTGAGCATAAGTTCCATGTGACCTCAACGGATGCGGCGGGCAACGTGAGTCTGCCATCGGCTGACTTTGTGCTGAATATGGACTTCACCGGCCCGGATGCCAGCAAGCTGAAGATCACCGGCGTGGACGATCAGGTGGGTGCAGTCACCGGTAACGTGAATCCGGGCGACACCACTGACGATACCCGTCCAACCATCAGCGGTACCGGTACGGCCGGTGACACCATTATCGTGTACACCAAAGACAGTACGGGTAATCGTGAGATTGGCCGCACGACGGTGGATAAAGACGGTAACTGGACGCTGCGTCCTGAGTCTCCGCTGAATAAAGGTTCCAACGAGTTCACCGCAGTGGAAGTGGATCCAGTGGGTAACGCCACCGATCCAAGTGCGTCTTATGCCATTACGCTGGATATTGGTAAGCCGAATCCACCGGTGATTGAGACCATTGAAGACAACGTAGGCTCTATCACGGCACCATTGCAGAAAGGCGACGTGACCGATGACAACACGCCAACCCTGAAGGGTACCGCTGTGCCAAACGGCACGGTGACCATCTACAACAACGGTAACCCGATTGGTACGGCGAAAGTTGACGACAAAGGTAACTGGAGCTTTACACCAGATCCTGCGCTGGCGGACGGTAAGTACAACATTACTGCTGATGCCACCAACACCGTGGGTCAGACCAGTGATCAGACCGGTATCTTTGACTTTACCGTCGATACTACGCCTCCGGGTGCGGTAGAAAATCTGCTGATCAGCGATAACGTCGGTACCTATCAGGGGCCGTTGAAAAACGGCGATGTGACCGATGACAACACCCTGACCTTCAGCGGTAAAGCCGAAGCCGGCGGTACGGTGTCTGTCTACAACGACGGTAACCTGCTGGGTACGGCGAAAGTCGGCACCGACGGTACCTGGAGCTTCACCCCAAGCACGCCGCTGCCGGATGGAAGCTACAAGTTCACCACCACGGTGACGGATAAGGCGGGTAACACCGGCGATGCCACACAGGTAGTGAACATCACGGTGAATACCGAGGGCGTTGAAGTCAGTCTGGATAAACTGATTGATAACGTGGGCGATATCACCGGGCCGATTGCACAAAACGGCGTAACCGACGATACCCGTCCGGAAATCACCGGTACCGGTAAAGCGGGCAGCATCATCAAGGTGTACGATGGCTCGACCCTGCTGGGTTCAACCACCGTGAATCCGGATAAGAGCTGGAGCTTCACCCCGACCACCGATTTAGGTCAGGGCAAGCACAGCATTACCGTGACGGCCACCGATCAGTCCAACAACACCACCGATCCGACGTCGGCGTTTGAGTTCACGGTTGATACTGTGGCACCGGCTCAACCGACCATCGAATCGGCGAAGGATGATGTGGGTACGGTTCAGGGCACGCTGACCAACGGTATGGCGACCGATGACCCGACGCCAACCCTGACCGGTAAAGCCGAGAAGGGCAGCATCGTTAAGGTGTATGACGGCAGTGCGCTGCTAGGCTCGGTGGTAGCGGATGACACTACCGGTCAGTGGACCTTTACCCCAACGTCACCGCTGGGTGAAGGTAAGCATACGTTCCACGTGACTTCAACGGACGCTGCGGGCAACGTGAGCATGCCATCCGCTGACTTCGTGCTGGAGATGGACTTCACCGGCCCGGATCTCAGCAAACTGAAGATCACCGGTGTGGACGATCAGGTGGGTAACGTAACGGGTAACGTTGACGACGGTGACTTCACCGATGACAGCCGCCCAACCATCAGCGGTACCGGTACGGCGGGTGACACTATTTATGTCCAC
Source organism: Limnobaculum allomyrinae (assembly GCF_016649425.1). Classification (GTDB taxonomy): domain Bacteria; phylum Pseudomonadota; class Gammaproteobacteria; order Enterobacterales; family Enterobacteriaceae; genus Limnobaculum; species Limnobaculum allomyrinae. The sequence goes on along the minus strand of NZ_JADRCR010000003.1, from coordinate 185,979 downwards.
GTCTCACACGAGTCAGGTGCTGATGTTCTGCTGGGTACTGCCAAGGTCAATGACCAGGGTATCTGGACCTTCCGTCCGGAGAATGCACTGGCAGAGGGCAGCAATAAGTTCACGGCTTACGAACGCGATCCGGTTGGCAACGAAGTGGGGCCAAGTAACGATTACACCGTGACGCTGGATGGTACTCCGTCAGTTGCTCCAACGCTGGATAGGGTTATCGATGATGTGGGCGCAATCACGGGCGAGCTGAAGAGCGGCGACGTGACTGACGATACCAAACCAACCTTTGAAGGTAAGGCATCGGCAGGCAGCACCATTCATGTGTACGACGGCACCACTCTGTTGGGTACGGCTAAGGCTGACAGCAATGGTGACTGGACGTTTGAACCACCAACGGCGCTGAAAGACGGTACGCACGACATCACCTTTACCGCGACCTCACCAATTGGTCAGGTGAGCGATCCAAGCGATGTGTTTGTTATTGAAGTGGATACCAAGGCTCCGGCTCCGGTAGAAAGCCTGCTGATCACCGATAACGTCGGCGATTATCAGGGTGAGCTGAAAAATGGCGATACCACGGATGATGCAACACCAACCTTCAGCGGTCAGGCAGAAGCGGGCAGTATTGTCACCATCTACAACGATGGCGTGGCGATTGGTTCAGCGAAAGTCGGTGAGAACGGAAGCTGGTCATTTACTCCGGATACCGATCTGCCGGATGGTAACTACAAGTTCACCACCACGGTCACCGATAAAGCGGGTAACCAGGGTGCGCCAACTCCAGTAGTTAACATCACCATTGATACCAGTACGCTGTCCGTCAAGATCGATAAGCTGATCGATGATGTGGGTGCAGTAACCGGCGATATCCAGAACAACGGCATTACTGATGACCTGCGTCCGGAAATCGTGGGTACGGTCAGCAAGCCAGGCAGTATCGTCACTGTGTATATCGATGGGGTGAATCAGGGTACGGCCACGGTGAAAGCTGACGGCACCTGGAGCTTTACGCCAACTACTGACCTGGGTCAGGGTGAGCATAAAGTGGAGGTGACGGCGAAGGATCCATCAGGCAATGTGACCGATATGAGTCCGGAATTTATCTTCACTATCGATAATATTCCACCGGCTCAGCCAACCATTGAGAAAGCCGTGGATAACGTCGGCGATATCACCGGTGATATGAAGTCTGGTGCGTTTACCGATGACAATACGCCAACGCTGGAAGGTCTGGCCGAGAAAGGTAGCATTGTTACGGTTTACGATAAAAACACCGGCTTGCCGATCGGTAGCGTCGTTGCCAACGATCAAGGTCAGTGGAGCTACGAGTTACCAGAGCAGGCAGACGGCCGTCATGACTACTATGTCATTGCGTCGGATAAAGCGGGTAACACCAGTCAGCCAACCCCTGACTTTACGCTGAACATCGATACTCAGGGCCCGGTGGGCGACAACCTGAAACTCGATAAAGTGATCGATAACGTAGGTAACATTACTGGTGAACTGACTTCCGGTGGTGGTACAGACGATAGTCGTCCGGAACTGAAAGGTACGGCTAACGAAGTGGGTAACACCATTATCATCTATGCAACGGATGAAAGTGGCGTCACTCGCGAAGTGGGTCGCACTACGGTAGACGTTAACCGTGAATGGTCTCATGAGCTGGTAAATGCGCTGGCAGATGGTACCTATAAGCTGAAAGTGGTTGAGATGGATGCGGCCGGTAATAAGACTGCGCCAACGCCAGACTTTGAACTGACGATCGATACCACAATTCCGACAGCAACGGCGACTATCAGTAATATGACCGATGACGTGGGGCCGATCACCGGTAACCTGCCAAGCGGTTCTTACACTGATGACAGTACGCCTCGTCTGAACGGTTACATCACCGGTACGCTGGGTGCTAACGACAAAGTAACGGTCTACGAGAAAGGCACCAATGGTGTACTGACTGAGATCGGTACTGCCACCATGCTTGACAATACTCGTTGGCAGTTCGACATTCCGCCAGGATCGTTAGTAGGCGGTAACACGCACTCCTACGTTGCTGCGGTCACTAACCGAGTCGGTACGTCCAGTACACCGTCGTCTGACTTCGTGATGACCAGCGTAGTGGAAATCAACAGCGATACCACGTTGGATACCACGCCAATCATCAGCGGCCGTATTCCATACGCGCTGGAGTCTGGTTCGTACATGACAGTAACCGTTAACGGTAAAACCTACAGCTCCTTAACCGGTGCAGTGGTAGTGGATGCCGTCAACCTGACCTGGTATGTGCAGATCCCTGACAGCGATGCGCTGGCAGTGAAGACCTATGATGTTGACGCACGAGTTATCAGTGAGCTGGGTGGTACTACCGATAAGACCAGCGGTGAACTGATCATTGCACCAACACCACCGGTGATTATCGAAGTTGATGGTGTTGACGGTAACAACAAAGGTACTTCCTACACCATGAACAACCAGGGTGGCTGGCAGTTGTTTACTAACCAGGCAGTACTGGATAGTAGTGCAACCAGCAACAGTACCATTGGTCAGTTTGATAAGACTATCCTGACGCCAAGTACGGGCGGTGCGGGTTACGGTGCAAACAACATGAACATGGTGCAGAACGCCACGTTCGTTGACTTCAACCGTGATGGTCATATGGACATCCTGGGTATCGATAGCCGTTACTCCAACGGTCAGCAGATGTTCATTAACAATGGTGATGGCACCTATACCGCTAAGCAGATGGCGGATAGTTATGCTGCGGGTGATGACTTAGCTAACACCTATAGCTGGTACGGCGGCATTGTTGCTATTGACCTGATGGGCGATGGTTATGTTGACGTGTTAATCGGCGACCAGACACCAAACGATGCTAACGCAACGGGTGGTTATAACTCACAAATCGTTCTGAACAACGGCGGCGTGTTTATCAAAGATGACTGGTACACCGATTCACGTTCAAACGGTGGTAAGAACACCGGTAACGCCACATTTGGTCAGGAACTGTCGGGTGTTGACCTGGATAACAACGGTACAATTGACGTTGTATTCCACGGAAGGGCTGGCAGTAACAAACTGGGTGCAGCAGATGGTAGTGGTACGACTAACAGTAGTAACAACCGTCTGGTGGTCGCGAAGAATGACGGAGACGGCAAGCTGTGGACTTCACAGATTGTTACTGACGTCTTCCGCGATGCCGGGGCAACGCCAAATATCGCTAACGAACCATCGATGACCTGGGCTGATTTCAACGGCGATGGTTATATGGATCTGTTCCTGGGTTCAGTGATGGGTAATAGCACCACCTCAGTTAACAGTACCATCTACTTTAACGATGGTAAGGGTAACCTGAGCTCAACCAGTCCTACCGGTATTGGTACTTCTACGGGTACCTATCAGTTTAATGACAAGGTAATGGGCGGTGCATCTGTTGCGGTTGACTGGAACGGCGACGGTAAGATGGACATCATCGAAGCGCCACAGATTGGTTCAGGAACGTCAAACGCAAGTCAAGTGTCCGGTACAGTTAACATGTACATCAACAACACTTCTGGCGGCGTGACGAAATTCTCTACCAGCTATCTGCAGTCAAACGACACGTTTGGTGCTAATGAAAGTACGGGTGTGGTGTTCAAGGGTGGTATCAGTGCTTCAGGTACCGTGGCAGGTAACCCTGTTACCGGTATGGTGAGTGTTGACCTGGATTACGATGGTGTGAAGGACCTGCTGATCTTTACATCAAATGGTACAACAACCTACGTTCATAATGAGAACAAGATTGCTCACGGCACCAGCCTGCATCTGCGTATTGTTGATGCGCAGGGTCTGACCGTGTTCTACGGTAATACCGTACAGTTGATCGACTCAAAAGGTAACGTAGCGGCTACTCAAATCATTAACCCGCAGTCCGGTGGACAGACTAACGACAGTACCAGCGTCGTTGATTTCTACGGACTGGATCCAAACGAAACCTATAGCGTTGTGATGTTGCGCAATTCAATGGGAGTTTCGCAGGATGTAGGTGGTGTAAGCCAGGTTGGTACCAACGTGATTGAGAACGTTAATCTGGGCTGGGCTAACATCAAGGCCGGTGCATCTAACGAAGCACTGATCCTGACTGCTGAGTCTGGTACTAACTCGTCCGACACAATCAATAGCGGCATTGTGGGTACTGGCTATAACGATACCTTTATTGCTACTCAGGGTACCAAGACCTATCAAGGTGGTGGTGGTACTACCGAAATGTCTAACTATAAGACCTGGACGGATACCGGTGGTGTGGACATCGTTGACTTCAAGCTGGCAGGAAGCACTGCTCTGAACATCAATATGATGAATAAGGGCTCGCAATATACCGGCTGGAACACTATCACTATGCACAACATTGAAGGTCTTGCTGGCGGTGCCGGTAACGACACCTTCACTGATGACGCAGGCGACAACGTGTTTGAAGGTCGTGGTGGCAATGACACCTTTAACCTGCTTAACGGTGGTCGTGACACTCTGCTGTACAAACCGCAGGTTGGCTCTAACGGTGATAACCGTGGCGGCAACGGTAGCGACGTGGTGAACGGCTTTACGCTGGGCGCCTGGGAAGCAACGCCGGATGCTGACCGTATCGATGTCAGCGAAATGCTGGTGGGTTACACCTTCGGTGGCGGTGCCAAGTGGATCAACGGCGTGGCAACCATGGAGTCAGGGGAAACCATCGGCCAATACCTGAAGGTGGTGATTTCTGGTAGCGATACTCAGATCTTCATTGACCGTGACGGTAACGGTGGAGCCTACGGTTCTGAACTGCTGGTAACCCTGAAAGACGTACAGACCGACCTGCTGACCCTGTTAGCTAACCACCAGTTAGAGGTGGATAACAGCGATGTGGTAGGTATGTCTGCGACAACCAGCGAATTCCAGGCCATCACACAAATGTTTACTGCGGGTAACGACATTATGTTCGGTACCGAGCAGCAAGACATTCTGCTGGGCGGTCTGGGCGACGACACCTTTATCAATATTGGTAAAGGAGATCAGGTCTCTGGCGGTGACGGTAACGATACCATCAGAATTATCTCTACAGACTTCGCTTCAATTTCCGGTGATGAGGGTATCGACACCCTGACCCTGGATACCACCGGCGAACTGTTAGACCTGAGTGCGTTGAAAGACAAGCTGAGCTCAGTGGAAATCTTCGATATGGGTAATGGTAACAACACCATGAACGTATCGCTGGAAGATGTCCTGCGCCTGGGATCAGAAGAACTGGCAATTAACAGTGGTAACAAAGCGATCGTGGTTAACGGCGAAGCCGGCAGCACCCTGCAGTTAGAGGGTACTGACGGTCAGTGGACTATGTCGCAAAGCAATTACCAGTATCAAGGAAACACCTACAACGTCTGGACTATGGGTACCTCAGGAATCGAGGTGCTGGTCGAGAACACGGTGAATCCGGTCATCCTGTAATGGCTTAACCGAAGGACTGCCGCAAGGCAGTCCTGTCGGGACACTGTTTAATTTACCAATAACTGAATAACCCAGGAGTAAATATGTTTAGGGAAAACAAGAGGTCTGACGTGAATAAGCTGACAACGCTATTACGCGTATCTGCTGCGGGTGCGATTCCTGCTTTACTGGCCTTCAGCGTAGCGGCCGCTGGTGTACCGGCGAATGACGTGATGGAAATCAGTTCAACGGAAGAGGCGACTACTGCTGCTGTACCGGTGGTACTGACCCATACCGGCACACAATACGTACCGGTAGCCAGAGTAAGTGAAAATCTGGCTCAGGTGGTGTTCTACCGTCCGGCGGGTGATGCGGATGTAGGCGTATCGAACGTTTATATCGATCGTGAATTCCAGGGCGCACTGAGAAACGGTGAGTTCACCGTGTTCTGTGTGGAGCCGGGAAAACACATCATCGAAGCCTATGCCGATGATGCACCAAACTATAGCGGTAAAGAGACACCAAAATCTATCGCTCGTCTGAACGGCGGTAAAACCTACTTTATCGAAGCTAATCGCGTACCGGGTGTGGGCACACCAATTGCAGTCACTCGTACCCAGGCTGAAAGCAAGCTGTTTGGCTATAAAGGCGGCGCGACCATTAACCGTGCCTCCGCAGTACGCGCCTGTGACTATGTGGGTGGCTCACCGTTAGGCAACGTACTGTTCAGCTTCGCCGGTAAAAACGTATCGGATATTGAAGCGGGCGGTACTGAAATCGTGCAAAACATGGCTAACCACATCAACGGCCTGCCAGCGGGTTCGAGTGTCAACATCGTTGGTCATGCAGACCCGGTGGGTAATGCAACCTTTAACCAGAAGCTGTCAGTACAGCGTGCAGAAACCGTGAAGAAAATGCTGATCTCCTACGGCGTCTCACCATCAGTACTGTTCACCAGTGGTCAGGGCGCCAACAACCCAACGGTTGACTGCACCGGCCTGCCAAACAACGAACGCAACTTCTGCAACCGTGCTAACCGCCGCGTCGACACCATGATCCAAACCGGCGCAGGTTATTAAGAGTAATGAAGTAAACCAAACCGAGTTGGTACCTGAATTTGTACCAACCGGTTTAGTGATTAAAAACAATAGATTCAAAGATAGTAAAACGAATGGTTTTGAATTTATCAAAGCCAATCGGAGGGAGAGGGTGCCGTGGGGGTCGACTTGGCGTAAGCCAACGACAAACAGGCGAAAGCCTGTTTGAACAGCGCTTGCGCTGGCCCGAAGGGTGAAACACCGCAAGGTGTTTCATAACTGCCCGTAGGCAGCCTAGGCCCGACGCTCTCAGGAGCTAAATACAAATGGTCTTCCGGCCGGGCACCAAGGCGATATAAGCACATTGTCTTTACGGCCGGAATATCCACAGAAGCTAATAGTAAAAGATGTTAATCGGAAGGTAATGCCCGACGCCCACAAGGGCTAAGTACAACCGGTCTTCCGGCCGGGCACCAAGGTGATATAAGCACATTGTCTTTACGGCCGGAATATCTACAGAAGCTAATAGTAAAAGATGTTAATCGGAAGGTAATGCCCGACGCCCTCCGAATTAAAGTACAACCGGTCTTCCGGCCGGGCACCAAGGCGATATAAGCACATCGTTTTTACGGCCGGAATATCCAAAAAGGCTTATTTAATAATATTAAGCAACACATTGAGCCAATGATATGGCCAGCGGATTTTCACCATTAAGAAAACCGAAGTCCGCTACCCATATCAAAAAAATAGATGAAGCACCAACAACAGGAATAACCAACACTATGAGTCAGGATTTCGCCCCCGCAACGGACGCTCAACAGGACAGCTTACTCTGGTCCGTTCAGTGGCTGGCAGCATATTACAATAAACCGGCCAGTGCCGCGGTACTGTACGCCGGGCTGCCAAAAGAACCGAAACTAACCTCCCAGCTTGCCCTGCGCATGCTGGACCAGATCGGCATGGGCGTTGCCTGGGTGGAGCGGGATTTAGACCAACTGTTCTCTTATCTGTTCCCGGTGGTGCTCACCCGCAAAGACGGCAGCCACTGCATCGTTACCGAACGTAGCAGCGGTAAAGGCGCCGGTTCATCTTACCGCGTTATCCTGCCGGAAAACGGCGGTGAGGTAACCCTGTCAGCCCGGGCGCTGGGAGAGATGTACTCCGGTTACGCCCTGCTGTGTAACCCCAAACCGAAACTGGATGAGCGCAGCAACGACTGCCTGCCGGAGCCCAATAAAGAAGGCCACTGGCTGTTCTCCACCCTGTGGCGCTATCGCCACTATTTCGCCAGTGCCGCGCTTGCGGCATTACTGGCTAACGTTCTGACGCTGGCCTCCACCTTCTTTACCATGAACGTGTATGACCGGGTGGTACCGACTCAGGCCTACGTCACCTTATGGTCACTGGGTATTGGCGTCTTTATCGCCATTATCTTTGAGTTTGTCTCAAGGTTAGTAAGGGCTCACCTGTTTGATATTGCAGGTAAAAAAGCTGACTTACTGTTAGGTACCATGCTGTTTCGGCAGGTGCTAGGCATTCGCATGGAGAGCAAACCGCAATCTTCCGGTGCCTTCGCCAACCAGCTGCGCGAATTTGAATCGGTGCGGGATTTCGTCACCTCTGCGACGTTATCAACGCTGTCGGATCTGCCGTTCTGTGCCCTGTTCCTGTTTATCATCTATCTGGTGGCGGGGCCGCTGGTGCTGGTTCCGCTGTGTGCAGTGCCGATTATCCTGCTGGTTAGCCTGTGCGTGCAGTGGCCACTGGCGAAAAACATGAAGGAAAACCTGCGGGAAATCTCGCTTAAACAGGGGCTGCTGATTGAAACCATCGACGGTCTGGAATCACTAAAAGCCGCTCAGGGTGAAGGCGTGATGCAAAAGCGCTGGGAAGATTTCAGTGCACTGGCGGCCGCCACTTCAATGAAATCCAAGGCGCTGTCCAGTACCACCACCACCTTCGTCAGCTTTATGCAGCAACTGACCACGGTAGCTATCGTTATCTGGGGAGTGTATCTCATTCACGCCGGTGAACTGACCATGGGTTCGATGATCGGTGCGGTGATCTTATCGGGTCGTACCCTGTCACCACTGGGCTCGGTAGTGGGTCTGACTCTGCGCTTCCAGCAGGCAAAAGCGGCATTAAGCTCTCTGAACCAACTGATGAAAATGCCCACCGAGCGTGATGAGAATATCCACTACCTGTCGGCACCTAACTTTACCGGCAACCTGCGACTAAAGGGCGTCAACTTCAGCTACCCGAGCGGCAACATGATGATGTCGGCACCGGTAGTACTGCAAAAAATCAATATCTCTATCCGTCGTGGGGAGCGTGTGGCGATCCTCGGCAGTATCGGCAGCGGAAAATCCACCCTGCTGAAAGTGATGGCGCGCCTGTTCCAGCCGGGTGGCGGTCAACTGATGATCGACAACGTGGATGCCACCCAGGTGGATCCGGCGGACTGGCGTACCTCGGTAGGTTATGTGGGGCAGGACAGTCGTCTGTTTTTTGGCACGTTGCGGGAAAACGTCACCATTGGTAACCCGTCGGTGGCGACCGAAGAGCTGTTACAGGTAGCCCGTATGACCGGGCTGGACAAAGTGGCGATGCGCCATCCGCTGGGTTTTGAAATGCCCATCGGTGAAATGGGGCAGGGGATCTCCGGCGGCCAGAAACAGCTGGTGTCACTGGCGCGTTGCCTGCTGTTAAAACCCAAAATTCTGCTGATGGATGAACCAACCAGCTCCATGGATGCCATGACCGAACTGCAGTTTATCAACAGGTTAAAAACCTCCATTACCGATCAGACCGTGGTGCTGGTCACTCATCGCTTCTCACTGCTGGAACTGGTGGACAGGCTGATCGTACTGGATGAGGGCAAGGTGGTGGCAGATGGGCCAAAAGATGAAGTTATCGCCGCTCTTAAAGCCAATGGTAAGGCGCAGTAACCGATGTTTTTAGATGGAGAGAACAAGAAAATGACTCTCAATCGACAAGGACGTCAGTAATGGATAGCAATAGATGGCGCGAATAGCGCCGGAGAATACGGCTCAATGACAGACAAGATACAAAAAAACAATGGCGGTTCGCTTTCAGTAGCAAAAGTCACAGCACCGACACCAACAGGAAAAGTAAAAAGCAGCGATTTGCCGTTTATGCGCGACCTGCAGGAGGCGCTGATCGAGCAAAAGACGCCATTCAGCCTGATCATGCTGTATTTAATCGGCGCGATCCTGATTATTGCCATTGTCTGGGCGAAGTTTGCCCGGGTGGAAGAGATCACCCTGGGAGAGGGGCGAATTATTCCGGCCAGCCGTGAGCAGATTATCCAGAGCCTGGAAGGCGGGATCCTGGAAGAGCTGAACGTGCGCGAAGGAGACATCGTTGAGAAAGGTCAGGTACTGTTGAAAATCGACCCGACCCGCGCCGGCGCGGTATATCGCGAAGGGGTTTCCAAGGTGATTGGCCTGAAAGGTACCATCACTCGTTTACGGGCCGAAGCCTATGGTACGCCGCTGGTGTTCCCGGCAGACGTGATGGCCGTACCGTCAGTGGTGAAAGATGAAACTCAGGCCTACAGCGCCCGTAAACAGACGCTGGATGAAAGCGTCAAAACCCTGCAAATCAGCCTGAAACTGGCAGAAGACGAAATTAATCTGTCTGAGCCGCTGATGCAGAAAGGACTCATGTCCGAAGTGGAACTGCTGCGGATGCGCCGTCAGGCCAACGAATTCCGCCTGCAAATTGCCGAGCGTCAGAACAAGTTCCGCTCTGAGGCTAATGCCGAACTGAACAAATTCGAAAGTGAACTGGCGCAAAGTGTGGAGAACGTGGCAGCCCGTGAAGACGTGATGAACCGTACCACCATTGTGGCTCCGGTTCGCGGCACGGTAAATAACATCAAAGTGACCACCGTTGGTGGGGTAATCCAGCAGGGCGGTGAGATCATGGCGATTATCCCGCTGGAAGACCAACTGCTGGTGGAGGCCAAAATTAAACCGTCGGACGTAGCATTCCTGCATCCCGGCCTGAAAGCGACGGTGAAAATTACCGCCTATGACTACGCCATTTACGGCGGCTTAAGCGGCACCCTGGAGCATATCAGTGCTGACACCCTGAAAGATGAAGACAAGATGCGTCAGGGACGTGGTGATACCACCTATTACCGGGTGTTAGTGCGTACTGACAAAGCGGCACTCACCGCTAAAGACAAGGTATTCCCGATAATGCCGGGCATGATCGCCACGGTAGAAATCAGAACGGGAGAAAAAACCATACTGGATTACATCCTGAAACCAGTCTTGAAAGCCAGAGAAGCGTTCCGGGAGCGTTAAGAACTATATGAAAATGAAACAACTGGCCCTGCTGACATTATCCTTATCGGTGACGGTGACAACCGCCATGTCAGCACAGGTGGACGATAAATTATTACAGGCGTTACAGCCGGGGCGTCGTGCGGGAGCGGTCAATCAGCCGCCACCGCCGGCGGTCAAACCGAAAGCGGTTGAGATGCCGGTGGCTCAGGCCGAACCGGTGATGATCACGCCAACCCCGGTTTCTGCCACGCCGGCCCGTGAAGTGGCACCGGCAATTGTCGTGCCCCCTCCTGCACCGGTATCGACCGTGGGCCGTGACGGTAACAGCTGGTCGACAGGGACTAAGCCTGTTCCCGCAACGGTGCCCGTTGCGACTGCCAGCAGTCATAAAGGCTGGCAGCAGGATACTGTGGTTCAGCCAGCGCCTGAACCAGTACTCCAGCCATCAGACCATGATAATCAGGTGCTGGAGCTGATGGATATTGAAGCGACAGAGATGGCACCAAAAGCAGTGGCAAACAGCACGCCGGCTCCGGTGGTTGTGGCAGAGCCGCAACCGGTCAGAACCGCGCAAAACCCGGCACCGATTGTACCTATGGTCACTGCGCCAATAGCAACAGCACCCATCACTACCGTAGGCCGTGATGGTAAAAGCTGGGTGGTAAAAGACAACGTACCTCAGCAGGCGAAGCCATCCGCTTCAGAGAATGATGCTCTGGAATTTACCGCCATTGATGCGGTGGATAACAAAGCAGAAGCCATCGCTAATACTGGGCTGGTTCAGGTTATTGAACCGGCGCCAAAGCGCAATGCACAAAATCCTGCGCCTATCGCAGCCAGTCAATCAGCCAGCGTCAAAACTAATGTGGCGGCGGCCAGCAGCCATGATACCGAGCAACTTGCCTTTAGCGATCTGGCATCGGACAGCGAACCAATGACGGTATCCACACCGGTGAAACCGGATGAAAGCAAGCAGACAACCCTGCTGGCCGATACCCGACCGCTGGTTCAGCCAGTGGTGGCTGATGGTACCGACTTTACTAAAACGGATGACAAGGTTCAGCAGGATATTCTGAACTGGGTGGTGACAGATACCTCTCTGACCCCGGCGGATAACGCTCAAAATGCAGGTGTTGTGGTGAAATCCTCTGGTTATGCCACTAAACCGCCGGTGGCGGGCAGAGGTATTCCATCCATTGAGTTTGTAAAGAGTACCGTACGTCAGGCGCTGAACTTCAGTCCGGAAATTCGTAATGCGCAGGCGGCCTTTACCGCCGCCAAATATGACGTGGATGAAATCAAAGGTACCCGTTGGCCACAGGTGAAAGTAGGTGCTAACTCGCCGGTTTCTAACTTTGGTAGCGGTACCCGCAACAATAACTCTTCCGATGTGAGTGATACCAGCGGTTCGGTATCGGTAACCACGACCGTGTTTGATTTCGGTAAAACTGGCAGCGGTATCCAGAGTGCAGAAGAGTTATCCAAGTCCTCTTTACAGGCGGTGAAGTTAACCCGTAATCAAATAGCCTATCAGACCATTGAAGGTCTGTTGACGCTGGATAAGTTCCAGAAAGATATCAAAGTTGCGAAGACCTACGAAAAGCGCATGTCCGATCTGGTGAATATGCTGTCGCAAATTACCCAGACGGATAAAGGGCGCGGCAGTGAACTGGTTCAGGCACGTTCCAAGCTGCTACAGGCTCAGACCAACGTACAACAGTTGGAAAGCAGCTGGCGCGATACTCAAATCAAGATGACCCGTCTGCTGGGGCGCGAGGTTCAGCTACCGGAAAATCTGGAATGGAATGAGTCCAATATCAGCTCCGGCAGCATTCTGGCATCGCTGGATAACCACCCTCAAATTCAACGGGCGAAAGCGGAAGTTCAGGCCAGCTTACATAAGGCAGATGCCATCAAATCTTCTGCTTATCCCAACATTAACTGGGTAGTGTCAAAAAGCACCGCCAAAGACACCTATGGTGATGAGCAATCCTGGTACACCGGTATCAATGTGGAATGGGATCTGTTCACCGGTGGTTCGGCTTCGGCATCTCAGGCCGCTGCCGTGCAGCGGGCTCAAGCGACACAGATGCAGTTCGAAACCACGGTGCTGGAGCTGAAATACAAAATTCGCAGCATGATTCAGGTGCGGGACTCCGCCTTTGAACGGGCGAAAGAGTATCAGGCGTTGTCATCAGAAACGGATCGGGTCAGAACCATGTTTTATGAACAATGGTATTACCTGGGTAAGCGATCGCTGCTGGATGTACTGACTGCAGAGAACGACCATTTTAATAATCAGATTTCGGCTATCAACAACGAGTTTGATGGTTACACCGCCAATATCAACATTATGGCGGAATCTGCCATGTTGTTGGGTTGGTTGAATATGCCAGTTTACTAATTGGCAAAATTCAGACGAGTACACAGGTAAGTCGAAGAAGAGTAGTTAAAGGTTATTTATATCAATGTATTACAGGGAAGTATTTTGTATTGGTCAGTTTGGAGCAAAATATGAATATTTACTTAAAAAGAACGACACCCATCTGCCACTATTGTGGCCGATGTGATTGTACCAAGAGACATGGAACCGGCAGAACGGGGCTTCAGCGTTATTACTGTATGAATTGCCGTAGAACCTTCCAGACAACTTATGTGTATAAAGGCAAAGAACAAAATATTGCTGCTCAGGTTGAACGGCTGTGGGCGCAAAAGCACACTCCGGAACAGATAAGTTTTGAAATGCAGGTTCGTTTAGCAACCGTGCAGGCTCATATCAAATTACTGGAGGAAGCCTGACGGGTGAATATTCGTTAAAAGGTATCATATTGATTAAATTTAATTTATTGAAAAAAGAGCAACCACGAGGTTGCTCTTTTTTTACGCTTTAAAAGGTAGTGATTTTTTCACAACGCTTTTTGTATCCCGGTGGCATCGTTTTGCTTATTCGAATAGTCAGGCCGGTTGCTATCAGTTTGGGGAGTAAAGTCAGCATTGAAGGCCACATTTATACCTCAAAAGTATTATTTCATATCTTACAAATTTTGATTATTCATTAATAAACAGCATGTTATGCATTCGGTCAGTGATGGGTGCAAAACTCCACCCTTTCAGCATCCTTTAAAGTCTTTTCAGCCCCACAATGAGAGGTATAAGAACATATAGCTAACCCTACTATTGATTCTTTGACAGGCCTTTAAGTAACGCATTCGATGTGCGCTTTATATCGTCATGTTGTTTTAAAATCATTAATGTGTTGTTGCTTATTCGTGGCTTATTTAATTAAGTAATGACTGTTTTTGTTTTTTAATTTATTTCATTTAAAACAGTATGTTATGTGTAATTTGATGATTTTGAATTACATAAGAGCTAACTATTCATTTCTATTTAAATTCAAATTAACTTGTTGTTAATTTGTTTTGTTTTTATTCATTTATGGTAATTTTTTATCATTCTTTAATTTCAATCATGTTGTTTTTTATTTGATTTAAGGTGTTTTTTTAAAGTTAATTTTTATTGGTTTTTTGATATTTATAATTAAATTAACAGGATCCTGTTTATAAGTTTGTTATTGTGGTTGTTTTGATTTATTTGTTTGATTTTTATTGTTTTTTTTGTTTTACTGGGTGAGTTTGGCTTAGAATTTGCGTGAAATATATCTAATATGTGTTTGTGTGTTTAATTACAAACCGCAATCATTGCAGTTGTAAATAATTACCATTGTTTGCAATACATTGAATTTTTATTTAACTCATTGTTTTTAAATGATTTGATGTGACGTTGTTGTTTTTCATTGTTTTTTAACGTGTTGTTTTGGTTATTAATGACAACATCTTAAAAAGGTGTATTGCATTATTTTTTTATTTTATAATATTACAATATGTGTTTTTTTCTTTATTTTGTTTTCAGTTTATCTGTTATTTGAACACATTTCAGTGTTTATCGCCGTAATTTGTTCATTAATTGGCATATAATTCCTATATTATTTTCATTACAGATTATTAGATCGAATATATTTTGTAGTATGGGGTAATATATTGCATAAGTCGGATATTGTTTCACCTGTCAAAGGTGTGGTGTTCGCTTTTTGAGAAGATTCAGTTAAGGGCATTAAATATTCCTGACTGAGTGCTTCTTTTTGGGAATAGTTATAAGGATAAAGGAGTTATTCTAGTATGAATACGAATGCCAGTTTATTGGTCAATTCAGGAAGTGGCGCCTCTCAAGTGGTTGCTGTTAGTTCAGGCAAACCCATCAAAATAAAAATCCAGCCGGGTAATAAGTATCTCCTAAAGAATCAAGATGACAACTATGCGCCAGAGAACGTTACTCTGCAGCGTAATGGTGACGATCTGTATGTGATTCTGGAAGGGGATTCAGCGCCTGCAATCGTTATTGAAGATTACTATGTATCCGGCGATAACACGCCGTTATTAGGTATGGCAGAGGATGGCCAGGTTTATGCTTATGTAATCACGGACGGTTCGGCTTTGGGTGATGGCTACCTGTTTAATGACGGTAGCTTTGCCCCTGCTGCTCTTGGCGGAATGCCAATGGGTGACGGTGCTTATCTGTTTGAAAATACGGAAAACAATGACTTTGGGCTGTTGGCTTTATGGCCATGGTTCCTGGGTGCAGCCGTTATCGGTGGTATTGTCGGCAATGCCATTTACGAGCACAACAAAGATGACGGTTCATCATCACCAACTCCAGCTTCTGTACCAACGCTGAGCGGCGCAACGGATGCGACCGGCGATATTACCGGACCAATCTCTTACGGTTCAACCACGGATGAAAAAACACCAACTCTTTTTGGTACCGGCGAAGCTGGTAACATCATCACTATTTACGATAACGGTAAGGCGATTGGTTCTGCCGTTGTTGGCGCGGATGGTAACTGGAGCTTTAAGCCAGAAACGGCGTTAAGCGAAGGTTCTCACAAGATCACCGTTACTCAGACTAACCCTGAAGGCCAGACCAGCAGTCAGTCTGATGATTTCACTTTCATCGTTGATACTGTAGCGCCAAACAAGCCTTTGTTTGAAGCGCTGGACGACGTGGGTGCCATTCAGGGCACTATTGCTAACGGTGCAACCACCGATGATGCTCGCCCGGAATTCACCGGTAAAGGTGAAGTGGGTAGCACCATCACGATTTTCATTGATGGCAAAGAAGCCGGTAAAACCACCGTTGGTGCAGATGGCAAATGGAGCTGGACGCCAACCGAAGACCTGGCAGACGGTCACTATCAGGTTACCGCTAAGGAAACCGACAAAGCCGGTAATACCAGCGCAACGTCCCCAACCTTCGATTTTAATGTCGATACCACGGCGCCAGATAAGCCACCGCGCCTTGAAGCCTACGATAATGTAGGTGATAAGACCGGCCTGATTAACAATGGTGATATTACTGATGATGCCCAACCAGAGTTTAAAGGCTGGGGCGAAGCGGGTAACACCGTTATTATTTATAACAATGGCAACGAAATTGGTCGTACTACCGTTGGTGAAGATGGTACCTGGAGCTTTACGCCAGAGACAGCATTAAGCGAAGGCAGCCACAGCATTACCTACACCCAAACGGACAAAGCCGGCAACGTCAGCGAACCTTCTGACTCCCGCGACTTTACCGTTGATACCACAGGCGTTAATGCGCCGGACTCTATCACCATCATGGATAACACCGGTGCTATTACCGGCCCAATCAAGTCTGGTGATAAAACCGATGAAACCAAGCCAGAATTCTCCGGTAAAGGCACACCGGGCGGCATCATCACTATTTATGACAACGATCAGCCTATCGGCAGCGTGGTTGTTGGTGAAGATGGCAACTGGAGCCTGATCCCTGATGTGGCGCTGGAAGAGGGTAGTCACAGCATTACCACTACGGAAACCAGCAAATCAGGTAACGAAAGTGATCCTTCCGCACCGATTGATTTTGTGGTGGATACGACAGCACCTTCCAAACCTACACCGGGTGAAACTATTGATAATACCGGTGATAAAACCGGTCCAATCCAGCCGGGTGATAAGACTGATGAGACGCGTCCTGAGTTTACCGGAGAAGGTGATCCGGGCAACGTTATCACCATCACTGACGGTGAAAACGTGCTGGGCACCACTATCGTTGATGAAGACGGCAAGTGGACTTTCACCCCAGATGAAGAGCTGAGTGAAGGTGATCACAGCATTACCATCACTGAAACCGATGAAGCAGGTAATACCAGCGAACCATCGGATCCGATTGATTTCGAAGTAGATACTACCCCTCCGGCTATTCCGGATGTCGGTAGCATTATCGATAACACCGGTGACAAAACCGGCTCAATCAAACCGGGCGACAAGACCGACGAAACCAAACCGGAAATTAACGGCAAAGGTGAACCGGGCAACGTTATCACCATCACTGACGGTGAAAACGTGCTGGGTACCACTATCGTTGATGAAGACGGTAACTGGACATTCACGCCGGACGAAGAGCTGAGTGAAGGTGAGCACAGCATCGTCGTGACTGAAACTGACGAAGCGGGCAACAGCAGCTCTACCGATCCAATTGAATTTGAAGTGGATACCACTCCACCGGCCACCCCGG
>NZ_JADRCR010000003.1:0-168502 GCF_016649425.1 Limnobaculum allomyrinae | reverse complement strand
AGTGAAGGTGAGCACAGCATCGTCGTGACTGAAACTGACGAAGCGGGCAACAGCAGCTCTACCGATCCAATTGAATTTGAAGTGGATACCACTCCACCGGCCACCCCGGACGTAGGCAGCATTATCGATAGCACCGGTGACAAAACCGGCTCAATCAAACCGGGTGACAAGACCGACGAAACCAAACCGGAATTTAACGGTAAAGGCGAACCGGGCAACGTTATCACCATCACTGACGGTGAAAACGTGCTGGGTACCACTATCGTTGATGAAGACGGTAACTGGACATTCACCCCGGATGAAGAGCTGAGTGAAGGTGAGCACAGCATCGTCGTGACTGAAACTGACGAAGCGGGCAACAGCAGCTCTACCGATCCAATTGAATTTGAAGTGGATACTACTCCACCATCTAAGCCTGAAATTGGCAGTATTATTGATAATACCGGTTCCAATGCGGGCGAAGAGATCAAACCTGGTGACCAAACCAATGAAAATCGTCCGGAGTTCAACGGTAAAGGTGAGCCTGGTGGCACCATCACTATCATCGATAATGAGAATGTGATTGGTACCGCTATCGTTGATGAAAACGGTAACTGGACCTTTACGCCGGACGAAGCGTTGGGCGAAGGTGAACATAGTATTGTTATCACCGAGACCGATGAAGCAGGTAACAAGAGTGAACCGTCCGATCCAATCGACTTTGAAGTGGATACCATCCCTCCGGCGAAACCGGAATTAGGCAGTGTTATTGATAACGAAGGTGATATCACCGGCGCTATCAAACCGGGTGGTGAAACTGATGATAAGACCCCTACCTTCACTGGTGAAGGCGAGCCGGGTAACACTATTACCGTTAAAGACGGTGATAAGGTGATTGGTACCGCTATCGTTGATGAAAACGGTGCATGGAGCTTCACGCCAGACACTGAACTGAGTGATGGTTCACACAGTATTACCGTGACTGAAACTGACAAAGCGGGTAACGAAAGCGATCCGTCTGACAGCTTTGATTTCGTCGTGGATACCACTCCACCAAATCCAGCCAACCTGTCTATTACCGGCGTACTGGATAACTACGGTGAAATCACCGGCAACATCACCAACGGTGGTGCCACCGATGACAGCCGTCCGGTTATCAGTGGTACCGGCACTGAAGGCGATACCATCATTCTGTATGTGAACGACGGCACCGGTAACCATGAAATTGGTCGCGGTACAGTCGGTTCTGACGGTAAGTGGAGCATTCAGCCAGAAACCCCATTACTGCCGGGCAGCAACCAGTTTACAGCGGTTGAAATGGACCCTGCAGGCAATAAAACTGACCCAAGTAACCAATACACTGTGACCCTGGATGTTTCCCGTCCAAGCGAGCCGGTGATTGTGAACGTGCTGGATAACGCAGGTGATATTGTAGGTCCATTGCAGAAAGGCGATGTGACTGACGATAACAAACCAACCATTACCGGTACTGCCGAGGCTGGCTACACCATCCGTATTTACGATGGCGTTACCCTGTTAGGTACGGCGACGGCTGACAGCAAAGGTGTCTGGACATTTATTCCGGATACGGCACTGGCTGACGGCAAGCACAACATTACGGCGACCGCCACCAGTCCGGTGGGTCAAACCAGCGATAAGACCGGTATCTTCAACTTTGAAGTGGATACCAAAGCGCCTGACGCCGTGGAAAATCTGGTGGTAACCGATAACGTCGGTGATTATCAGGGCCCTCTGAGCAACGGCGATACCACTGACGACAACACCCCGACCTTCAGCGGTAAAGCTGAACCGGGCAGCACCGTGACCATCTATGACGATGGTAAAGTGCTGGGTACGGCGAAAGTGGATGGTGAAGGTAAGTGGACGTTTACTCCTGACTCGGCACTAACTGATGGTGATCATAACTTCACTACCACCGTGACCGACAAAGCGGGTAACGTGAATCCAAATGGCCCTGGCCTGTCCCTGACGGTGGATACTTCAAACGATCCGGTCAGCATCACTGCATTAATCGATGATGTGGGTACTGTGACTGGCAATATCACCGCCAATGGCGTGACTGACGATACCAAACCGGAAATCACCGGTCAGGGTAAGCCAGGCGCAACCATCAAGGTTTACGACGGTTCAACCCTGCTGGGTGAAACCACGGTGAAAGCCAACGGCAGCTGGAGCTTCACGCCAGCCACAGAACTGAAAGAAGGTGCGCACAGCATTACGGTCACCATGACCGATAAAGCGGGCAACCTGACTGGCCCAACGGCGGCGTTTGACTTCACTGTTGATACCACTGCGCCAAACACACCGACCATTGATTCTGCCTTTGACGATGTAGGTTCTAAGCAAGGTTCAATGGCCAGCGGTAGTTTCACCGATGACTCCACGCCAACCCTGAAAGGTAGCGCAGAGAAAGGCAGCATCGTAACCATTTATGACGGTAGCAACGTACTGGGCTCGGTGACTGCGGATAACATCACCGGTGAGTGGAGCTTCACACCGTCTACCCCAATCAGTGAAGGCGAGCATAAGTTCCATGTCACTGCCACTGATGCGGCGGGTAATACCAGCACGCCATCTGCTGACTTTATCCTGACCACCGACTATACCGGTCCGGATGCCAGCAATCTGAAGATCACGGGTGTAACGGATAACTACGGTGAAATTACCGGCAATATCGACAACGGTAAAGCCACCGATGACAGCCGTCCGACCATTCAGGGTACCGGTACTGCCGGCGATACCATCATTGTGTACGCACAAGACGCCACCGGTAACCATGTGATTGGTAGCACCATAGTGGGTGCGGACAATAAGTGGAGCTTACAGCCTGAGTCGCCATTACTGCCGGGTGAGAACAAATTCACTGCGGTAGAAATCGATCCAGTGGGCAACTTCACCGATCCAAGCGCCGAGTATGTGGTGACGCTGGATATGTCACGTCCAACCGAGCCGGTTATCGTTAACGTGCTGGATAACGTGGGTGATATCACCGGTGCATTGCAGAAAGGCGATGTGACGGATGACACCAAGCCGGTTATCACCGGTACTTCTGAAGCGGGCTATCTGGTACGCATCTATGACGGTGCAACGCTGATTGGTTCTGCCACCGCTGACGAGAAAGGCGTGTGGACATTCGAGCCAACCACCGCACTGGCCGATGGTATGCACAACATCACGGCTACCGCCACCAGTCCGCTGGGACAAACCAGTAAACCTACCGGTATCTTCAATTTCGAAGTGGATACCAAAGCACCTAACTCGGTCGAAAACCTG
Organism: Limnobaculum allomyrinae; assembly: GCF_016649425.1. Classification (GTDB taxonomy): domain Bacteria; phylum Pseudomonadota; class Gammaproteobacteria; order Enterobacterales; family Enterobacteriaceae; genus Limnobaculum; species Limnobaculum allomyrinae. The sequence goes on along the minus strand of NZ_JADRCR010000003.1, from coordinate 165,229 downwards.
CAGGTATTCGATAACGTGGGTGAGAAGCAGGGTTACATTCTGGATGGCGATACCACCGATGATGCTACCCCAACCTTCAGTGGTAAGGCGGAACCGGGCAGCACGGTGACCATCTATGACAACGGCAATGCCATTGGTTCTGCCAAGGTTGACAGCAACGGTAACTGGTCATTTACTCCGGACAGCAATCTGCCGGACGGTGAGCACACCTTTACCACAGCCGTTACTGATAAAGCCGGTAACACCAACACTGACGGCCCATCGCTGACTATCACTATCGATACCACCAATGTTGTGGTCAGCATTAGTGCGCTCATTGATGATGTGGGTGATAAGCAGGGTAATATCACACCAAACGGCGTGACCGACGATACCAAACCGGAAATCACCGGCGAAGGTAAAGCGGGCAGCACCGTAACCATCTATGATGGCTCTGTGAAGCTGGGTGAAACCACGGTGAAAGCCGACGGTACCTGGAGCTTTACGCCATCCACCCCACTGAAAGAAGGCGTGCACAGCATCACCGTGATTGCCAAAGATCAGGCGGGTAACACCAGCGATCGCACTTCGGCGTTCGAGTTCACCGTGGATACCACTGCGCCAACCATGCCGACCATCGAGTCAGCCCAGGATGACGTGGGTACGAAACAGGGTACTCTGAACAATGGCGATAAGACCGATGACTCCACACCAAGCCTGACCGGTACTGCCGAGAAGGGTAGTGTGGTGAAGATCTATGATAATGGCGCGCTGTTAGGCTCAACAGTTGCTGACAGCACCACCGGTAAGTGGACCTTCACACCATCGACGCCTGTACCAGAAGGTGAGAACAAGTTCCATGTGACAGCGACGGATGCGGCGGGTAATACCAGCGTTCCATCTGCTGACTTCATTCTGACCACTGACTATACCCGTCCGGATGGCACTAACCTGTCGATTACCGGCGTGGACGATCAGGTCGGCGCTTACACCGGTAACGTAAAAGCGGGTGAAACCACCGATGATACCCGTCCAACCATCAGCGGTACCGGTACGGCCGGCGACACCATTATCGTTTATGTGAAAGACGGTTCCGGTGAGCGTGAAATTGGTCGTGCGACAGTGGATGAAAATGGTAACTGGAGCATGCGTCCGGCGACACCACTGGCGAAGGGCTCCAACGAGTTCACCGCGGTGGAAATGGATCCGGTCGGTAACACCACCGATCCAAGTGCACCGTATGCGATTGTTATCGACAACTCCAAACCTCAACCGCCAGTGATTGAAACGGTGGACGATAACGTGGGACCGGTAACCGGCGCGCTGCAAAAAGGTGACGTGACCGATGACAACACGCCAACCCTGAAGGGTACCGCTGTGCCAAACGGCACCGTGACTATCTACAACAACGGTAACCCGATTGGTTCGGCGAAAGTTGACGACAAAGGTAACTGGAGCTTTACCCCAGAGCCTGCACTGGCAGACGGTAAGTACAACATTACCGTGACGGCTACCAGCCCGGTCGGTCAGGTCAGCGATCCAACCGGTATCTTCAACTTTGAAATTGATACCACGGCACCGGGTGCGGTAGAAAACCTGTTGATCAGCGATAACGTGGGTGCCTATCAGGGGCCATTGAAAGACGGCGATATCACTGATGACAACACGCCAACCTTCAGCGGTAAAGCGGAAGCGGGCAGCACGGTGTCTGTCTATAACGACGGCAATCTGCTGGGTACCGCTAAAGTGGATACCAATGGTAACTGGAGCTTCACGCCAAGTTCACCATTAGCGGACGGCGACTATAAGTTCACCACCACGGTAACGGATAAGGCGGGTAACACCGGCGATGAAACACCGTTAGTGAACATTAAGGTGGATACCACCGGTCAGCAAGTTTCACTGGATAAACTGGTGGATAACGTCGGCGATATCACCGGCAATATCTCGCAAAATGGCGTAACTGACGATACGCGTCCGGAAATCGTGGGTGCCGGTAAACCAGGCAGCATCATCAAAGTGTACGATGGTACGACTCTGCTGGGTTCTACCACTGTCAATGCCGATAAGAGCTGGAGCTTCACCCCGACCACCGATTTAGGTCAGGGCAGCCACAGCATTACCGTGACGGCCACCGATCTGGCAGGTAATACCACCGAACCGACGTATGCGTTTGAATTTACTATCGATACGCTGGCACCGAACCAACCAACCATTGAATCGGCCAAAGATGACGTGGGTACCATTCAGGGCACGCTGACCAATGGCGCGGCCACCGATGACCCGACGCCAACCCTGACCGGTAAAGCCGAGAAAGGCAGCGTGGTTAAAGTGTATGACGGCGATGCGCTGTTAGGCTCGGTGGTGGCTGATGATATCACCGGCCAGTGGACCTTTACCCCAACCTCGCCATTAGTGGAAGGTGAGCATAAGTTCCATGTCACGGCGACGGATGCGGCGGGCAACGTAAGTCTGCCATCGGCTGACTTCGTACTGACCATGGACTTCAGCGGTCCGGATAGCAGCAAGCTGTCTATCACGGGTGTGGACGATCAAGTGGGTGCAGTCACCGGTAATGTGAAACCGGGCGACACCACCGACGATACCCGTCCAACCATCAGCGGTACCGGTACCGCCGGTGACACCATTATTGTCTACGTGAAAGATGGCTCAGGTAATCGTGAGATTGGCCGCACTACCGTGGACAGCGAAGGTAACTGGACATTACGTCCGGCCTCTCCGTTGGTAAAAGGGGCTAACGAGTTTACTGCGGTAGAAATGGACCCAGTGGGTAATGCCACCGATCCAAGCGCACCGTATGCGATTGTTATCGATAACTCCAAACCTCAACCACCAGTGATTGAAACCATTGAAGACAACGTGGGCTCAATTACTGCGCCGTTGCAGAAAGGCGATGTGACCGATGACAACACGCCAACCCTGAAGGGTACCGCTGTGCCAAACGGCACCGTGACTATCTACAACAACGGTAACCCGATTGGTTCGGCCAAAGTTGACGACAAAGGTAACTGGAGCTTTACCCCTGAGCCTGCCCTGGCGGACGGTAAGTACAATATTACTGCTGATGCCACCAACAGCGTGGGCCAGACCAGTGATAAGACCGGTGTGTTTGACTTCACCGTGGATACCACGGCACCGGGTGCGGTAGAAAACCTGTTAATCAGCGATAACGTCGGTGCCTATCAGGGGCCGTTGAAAGACGGTGATACTACCGATGACAACACCCCGACCTTCAGCGGTAAAGCCGAAGCCGGTGGTACCGTGTCGGTGTACAACGACGGCAATCTGCTGGGTACGGCGAAAGTGGGCACCGATGGTACCTGGAGCTTTACACCAAGCACGCCACTGCCGGATGGAAGCTACAAGTTCACCACTACCGTGATGGATAAAGCCGGTAACGTGGGCGATGCCACACCAGTTGTGAACATCACGGTGAATACCGATAAGGTTGAAGTCAGTCTGGATAAACTGATTGATGACGTGGGCGATATCACCGGGCCAATTGCACAAAATGGCATCACCGACGATACGCGTCCGGAAATCACCGGTACCGGTAAAGCAGGCAGCATTATCAAGGTCTACGATGGCGCAACGCTGCTGGGTTCGACCACCGTTAATGCGGATAAGAGCTGGAGTTTCACCCCGACCACCGATTTAGGTCAGGGCAAGCACAGCATTACCGTGACGGCCACCGATCAGTCCAACAACACCACCGATCCAACCTCGGCGTTTGAGTTCACTATCGATACGGTAGCGCCAACTCAGCCAACCATTGAATCGGCGAAAGATGACGTAGGTTCTATTCAGGGCACGCTGACCAATGGCGCCGCCACCGATGACCCAACGCCAACCCTGACCGGTAAAGCCGAGAAGGGCAGCATCGTTAAGGTATATGACGGCGATGCGCTGTTAGGCTCTGTGGTGGCCGATGCGACCACCGGTCAGTGGACCTTTACCCCGACTTCACCACTGGGTGAAGGTGAGCATAAGTTCCATGTGACCTCCACCGATGCGGCAGGTAACGTAAGTCTGCCATCCGCTGACTTCGTGCTGAATATGGACTTCACTGGTCCGGATGCCAGCAAGCTGTCAATCGTGGGTGTGGACGATCAGGTGGGTGCGATCACCGGTAATGTGAATCCGGGCGACACCACTGACGATACCCGTCCAACCATCAGCGGTACCGGTACTGCCGGTGACACCATTATCGTGTACACCAAAGACAGCAGTGGCAACCGTGAAATTGGTCGCACTACGGTCGATAAAGACGGTAACTGGACATTGCGTCCTGAATCTCCACTGGTGAAAGGTTCTAACGAATTCACCGCGGTGGAAGTGGATCCGGTTGGTAATGCCACCGATCCAAGTGCACCGTATGCCGTCGTTGTGGACAGCTCTAAACCTCAACCGCCAGTGATCGAAACGGTGGAAGATAACGTGGGCTCAATCACCGCACCGCTGCAAAAAGGTGATGTGACTGATGACAACACGCCAACCCTGAAGGGTACGGCAGTGCCAAACGGCACCGTGACCATCTACAACAACGGTAACCCGATTGGTTCGGCCAAAGTTGACGACAAAGGTAACTGGAGCTTTACTCCTGAGCCTGCCCTGGCGGACGGTAAGTACAGCATCACTGCCGATGCCACCAACAGCGTGGGCCAGACCAGTGATAAGACCGGTGTGTTTGACTTCACCGTGGATACCACTGCACCGGGTGCGGTAGAAAACCTGTTAATCAGCGATAACGTCGGTGCCTATCAGGGGCCGTTGAAAGACGGTGATACTACCGATGACAATACCCCAACCTTCAGCGGTAAAGCCGAAGCGGGTGGTACGGTGTCGGTGTACAACGACGGCAATCTGCTGGGTACAGCGAAAGTGGGCACCGATGGTACCTGGAGCTTCACACCAAGCACGCCGTTGCCGGATGGCAGCTACAAGTTCACCACCACGGTCACGGATAAGGCGGGTAACACCGGCGATGCCACACCGGTAGTGAACATTACGGTTAACACCGAAGCGGTTGAAGTCAGCCTGGATAAACTGATTGATGACGTGGGCGATATCACCGGGCCGATTGCACCAAACGGCGTGACCGACGATGTGCGTCCGGAAATCACCGGTACCGGTAAAGTCGGCAGTATCATCAAGATTTATGATGGCGCGACTCTGCTGGGCTCCACCACCGTGAATCCGGATAAGAGCTGGAGCTTTACGCCTTCTTCCGATCTGTCTCAGGGCAAGCACAGCATTACCGTGACGGCTACTGACCAGTCCAATAACACCACCGATCCAACCTCGGCGTTTGAGTTCACGGTTGATACCGTGGCACCAAATGCACCGACCATTGAATCGGCCAAGGATGACGTGGGTGCCATTCAGGGCACGCTGACCAATGGCGCCGCCACCGATGACCCAACGCCAACCCTGACCGGTAAAGCCGAGAAGGGCAGCATCGTTAAAGTGTACGACGGCGATGCGCTGTTAGGCTCTGTGGTTGCCGATGCGACCACCGGCCAGTGGACCTTTACCCCAACGTCACCGCTGGGTGAAGGTGAGCATAAGTTCCATGTGACCTCAACGGATGCGGCAGGTAACGTAAGTCTGCCATCCGCTGACTTCGTGCTGAATATGGACTTCACCGGTCCGGATGCCAGCAAGCTGTCTATCACTGGTGTGGACGATCAGGTGGGTGCAGTCACCGGTAACGTGAACCCGGGCGACACCACCGATGATACCCGTCCAACCGTCAGCGGTACCGGTACGGCAGGCGATACCATTATTGTCTACGTGAAAGACGGTGCCGGTAATCGTGAGATTGGCCGTACTACGGTCGATAAAGACGGTAACTGGACGCTGCGTCCGGAATCACCGCTGGTGAAAGGCGCCAACGAGTTCACTGCGGTAGAAATGGATCCGGTGGGTAACTCCACCGACCCAAGCGCACCGTATGCGATTGTGGTAGACAGTTCTAAACCACAGCCGCCAGTGATTGAAACCATTGAAGACAATGTGGGCTCAATTACTGCGCCGTTGCAGAAAGGTGACGTGACCGATGACAACACGCCAACCCTGAAGGGTACCGCTGTGCCAAACGGCACCGTGACCATCTACAACAACGGTAACCCGATTGGTTCGGCGAAAGTTGATGACAAAGGTAACTGGAGCTTTACCCCTGAGCCTGCCCTGGCGGACGGTAAGTACAACATCACTGCCGATGCCACTAACAGCGTGGGTCAGACCAGTGATAAGACCGGTGCTTTCGACTTCACCGTGGATACCACGCCTCCGGGTGCGGTAGAAAACCTGTTGATCAGCGATAACGTCGGTACCTATCAGGGGCCGTTGAAAGATGGCGATACCACTGATGACAACACCCCGACCTTCAGCGGTAAAGCGGAAGCCGGTGGTACCGTGTCGGTGTACAACGACGGTAACCTGCTGGGTACGGCGAAAGTCGGCACCGATGGTACCTGGAGCTTTACACCAAGCACGCCATTACCAGATGGCAGCTACAAGTTCACCACCACCGTGATGGATAAAGCCGGTAACGTGGGCGATGCCACTCCGGTAGTGAACATTACCGTCAACACTGAGACCGTTGAAGTCAGTCTGGATAAACTGATTGATGACGTGGGCGATATCACCGGGCCGATTGCACCAAATGGCGTAACCGACGATACCCGTCCGGAAATCACCGGTACCGGTAAAGTGGGCAGCATCATCAAAGTGTACGATGGCGCCACCCTGCTGGGTTCTACCACTGTGAACGCCGATAAGAGCTGGAGCTTCACCCCGACCACCGATTTAGGTCAGGGCAAGCACAGCATTACCGTGACGGCTACCGATCAGTCCAACAACACCACCGATCCAACTTCGGCGTTTGAGTTCACGGTTGATACTGTAGCTCCGACTCAGCCGACTATTGAATCGGCGAAGGATGACGTGGGCTCCGTTCAGGGCACGTTAACTAACGGTATGGCGACCGATGACCCGACGCCAACCCTGACCGGTAAAGCCGAGAAGGGCAGCATCGTTAAGGTATACGATGGCGATGCGCTGTTAGGCTCGGTGGTGGCCGATGCCACCACTGGCCAGTGGACCTTTACCCCGACTTCACCACTGGGTGAGGGGGAGCATAAGTTCCATGTGACCTCAACGGATGCGGCGGGCAACGTGAGTCTGCCATCGGCTGACTTCATTCTGGAGATGGACTTCACCGGTCCGGATGCCAGCAAGCTGAAGATCACCGGCGTGGACGATCAGGTGGGTGCAGTCACCGGTAACGTGAACCCGGGCGACACCACTGACGATACCCGTCCAACCATCAGCGGTACCGGTACGGCCGGTGATACCATTATCGTGTACACCAAAGACAGTACGGGTAATCGTGAGATTGGCCGCACCACGGTGGATAAAGACGGTAACTGGACACTGCGTCCTGAGTCTCCGCTGAATAAAGGCGCCAATGAGTTCACCGCAGTGGAAGTGGATCCAGTGGGTAACGCCACCGATCCAAGTGCGTCTTATACCATTACGCTGGATATTGGTAAGCCGAATCCACCGGTGATTGAGACCATTGAAGACAACGTAGGCTCTATCACGGCACCATTGCAGAAAGGCGACGTGACCGATGACAACACGCCAACCCTGAAGGGTACGGCAGTGGCCAACGGTACAGTCACCATCTACAACAACGATGTGGCGATTGGTACGGCGAAAGTTGACGACAAAGGTAACTGGAGCTTTACCCCTGAGCCTGCACTGGCGGACGGTAAGTACAACATTACTGCCGATGCCACCAACACCGTGGGTCAGACCAGTGATAAGACCGGTATCTTTGACTTTGAAGTAGATACCACTGCACCGGGTGCAGTCGAAAATCTGCTGATCAGCGATAACGTCGGTACCTATCAGGGGCCGTTGAAAAACGGCGATGTGACTGATGACAACACCCCGACCTTCAGCGGTAAAGCCGAAGCCGGTGGTACGGTGTCTGTCTACAACGACGGTAACCTGCTGGGTACGGCGAAAGTCGGTACCGATGGTACCTGGAGCTTCACACCAAGCACACCATTACCGGATGGCGACTATAAATTCACCACCACGGTCACGGATAAAGCGGGTAACACCGGCGATGCCACACCGGTTGTGAACATTACGGTCAATACTGAAGGCGTTGAAGTCAGTCTGGATAAACTGATTGATGACGTGGGCGATATCACAGGACCAATTGCACAAAACGGCGTAACCGACGATACCCGTCCGGAAATCACCGGTACCGGTAAAGCGGGCAGCATCATCAAGGTGTACGATGGCGCGACCCTGCTGGGCTCCACCACCGTGAATCCGGATAAGAGCTGGAGCTTCACCCCGACCACCGATTTAGGTCAGGGCAAGCACAGCATTACCGTGACGGCTACCGATCAGTCCAACAACACCACCGATCCGACGTCGGCGTTTGAGTTCACGGTTGATACTGTGGCCCCAACTCAGCCAACTATTGAATCGGCGAAGGATGACGTGGGCTCTGTTCAGGGCACGCTGACAAACGGTATGGCGACCGATGACCCGACACCAACCCTGACCGGTAAAGCCGAGAAGGGCAGCATCGTTAAGGTTTACGATGGTGATGCGCTGTTAGGCTCGGTGGTAGCAGATGAAACCACCGGTCAGTGGACCTTTACCCCAACCTCTCCGTTAATTGAAGGTGAGCATAAGTTCCATGTCACGGCGACCGATAAAGCGGGCAACGTGAGCATGCCATCCGCTGACTTCGTGCTGGAAATGGACTTCACCGGTCCGGATCTCAGCAAGCTGAAGATCACCGGTGTGGACGATCAGGTGGGTAATGTCACGGGTAACGTTGACGACGGTGATTTCACCGACGACAGCCGCCCAACCATCAGCGGTACCGGTACGGCGGGTGACACTATTTATGTCCACGTCTCACACGAGTCAGGTGCTGATGTTCTGCTGGGTACTGCCAAGGTCAATGACCAGGGTATCTGGACCTTCCGTCCGGAGAATGCACTGGCAGAGGGTAGCAATAAGTTCACTGCTTACGAACGCGATCCGGTTGGCAACGAAGTGGGGCCAAGTAACGATTACACCGTGACGCTGGATGGTACTCCGTCAGTTGCTCCAACGCTGGATAGGGTTATCGATGATGTGGGCGCAATCACGGGCGAGCTGAAGAGCGGCGACGTGACTGACGATACCAAACCAACATTTGAAGGTAAGGCATCGGCAGGCAGCACCATTCATGTGTACGACGGCACCACTCTGTTGGGTACAGCTAAGGCTGACAGCAATGGTGACTGGACGTTTGAACCATCAACGGCGCTGAAAGACGGTACGCACGACATCACCTTTACCGCGACTTCACCAATCGGTCAGGTGAGCGATCCAAGTGATGTGTTTGTTATTGAAGTGGATACCAAGGCTCCGGCTCCGGTAGAAAGCCTGCTGATCACCGATAACGTCGGCGATTATCAGGGTGAGCTGAAAAATGGCGATACCACGGATGATGCAACACCAACCTTCAGCGGTCAGGCAGAAGCGGGCAGTATTGTCACCATCTACAACGATGGCGTGGCGATTGGTTCAGCGAAAGTCGGTGAGAACGGAAGCTGGACATTTACTCCGACTACCGACCTGCCGGATGGTAACTACAAGTTCACCACCACGGTCACTGACAAAGCGGGTAACGAAGGTGCACCAACACCAGTGGTTAACATCACCATTGATACCAGCATCCTGACCGTTAAGATCGACAACCTGATCGATGATGTGGGTACGGTAACCGGCAATATTCTGCCAAACGGCATTACTGATGACCTGCGTCCGGAAATCGTGGGTACGGTCAGCAAGCCAGGCAGTATCGTTACCATCTATATCGATGGAGTGAATCAGGGTACGGCCACGGTGAAAGCTGACGGCACCTGGAGCTTTACGCCAACTACTGACCTGGGTCAGGGTGAGCATAAAGTGGAGGTGACGGCGAAGGATTCATCTGGCAACGTGACTGATATGAGTCCGGAATTTATCTTCACTGTCGATAATATTCCACCGACTCTGCCAACCATTGATAAAGCCGTGGATAACTTCGGCGATGTCACCGGTGATATGAACTCTGGTGCGTTTACCGATGATAAGACCCCAACCCTGCACGGTACCGGCGAGAAGGGCAGCTTAATCACCATCTATGATGAGAATGATCAAGTGCTGGGTAGCGTATTGGTTAACGATCAAGGTAAGTGGAGCTACGAGTTACCAGAGCAGGCCGAGGGTCGTCATGACTACTACGTCATTTCATCTGATAAAGCGGGTAACGCCAGTGCGCCATCTGCTGATTTCATTCTGAATATTGACGATACCCCACCGGTTGCAGCGGTGGTAATTGAAGGCTACCACGATGATGTTGGCACCAATAAGGGGCTGATACTGGGTAGTGGCACCTCCACCGATGATACCTCTCCGATATTGAAAGGTAGCTGGAGTGGCGACCTTGACAGTACCGATGTCATTCAGATTTATCAGAATGGCATTCTACTGGGCATCGCAACGGTCGATCTGGTCAATCGTTCATGGACATTTGCGGTAAGCGGACTGGTTAATACCAATACCTATACCTTTACTGCCGTTGCGGTTGACGTTGCCGGAAACAAGGCCACCATTTCACCGGACTTCTTGTTGACCATTGATTTGGATCCGCCAACGCAGACCATTGATATCCTCAACTACTCCGATGATGTTGGTCTGTCACAAGGTAAGTTTGGCACCAATACGACAACAGACGACCGTACTCCAACGCTGAACGGAACCATCAGTGCTCCTCTGGAGCAAGGTGATGAAGTTCGTATTTACGATGTTGCTACCGGTTTAATGCTGGGTACGGCAACGGTACATGCGGACAATGTTTCCTGGAGTTTCGATCCATCGGCGTTGAAAGATGATATGACCTATACCTTCCGTGCTGTGGTGGCGGATAAGGCGGGTAACGAAGGGACTGTGTCCAATAACTTCGTAATATCAATTGACCTGACGGTAGTGATTAACGTTCAGGATACGCTGGATACCACACCAATTATTACGGGTTCTACTGGCTTTGATATTCTGCCGGGCGAATACCTTGAAGTAACGGTGAACGGTAAGAAATACAGCTCGCAGAACGGTAGCGTGGTGATCGATTTCCGTAACAACACATGGTATGTCCAGATCCCGGACAGCGATGCGTTACCTATCGGAAAATATGACGTGAAAGCGGTGCTATATGATGTTTATGGTGCCAGCATCACTAATGACGATACGCTCAATGAACTGACCGTATCACCAACATCTACCGTTACGGTAGGTGCGGGTGGCGGCGATCCGAACCAGAAGGGTACTGCGGTTACGCTGAGTGAAAATGGTACATGGAGAATCCATAGTAACCAGGCCATGCTGGAGTCGAAGGCAACTTCGTCATCAACGCTGGGTGATTTCACTACGACGAAACTGGTCAGTAACACCGGTACCGGGTACGACGCGAATAACTACGTACAGAACGCTACCTTTATGGACTATAACCGTGATGGTCTGATGGATCTGTTTGCTATAGATAGTAACTATAACGACGGTCAGCAGATGTTCTACTACAACGGTTCTACCTATGTAGCATACCAAGTGGGGGCAAACACCAACACGTCTCAGTCCGGCGACTTTGCCGGTGATGCGGGTACTGATGGTAGTGCCAACACCTGGAGCTGGTACGGCGGGATTATCGCTATCGATAAAGACGGCGACGGTTATGTTGATATGATCAACGGTGACCAGACGCCTAACGATAGTGCGATTCGTGGTGGTTATGGTTCGCAGATCGTACTGAATAATGACGGTACGGTCACCGGTATGAGCAAAGATGGTACGTTCGCAACGGACTATGCGGCCAACTCCTCGCACCAACCAATCGGGCTGGATCAGTCACAACCTGATATGGAACTGTCCGGTGTGGACATTAACAACGATGGTATTGTTGACTTTGTGATGCACAGTCAGAACATCGTTGCGGATGGCTCACGTATTGATAAGGACGGTGCAACCAATAGTTCAGCTGCACGGAGTACCGATCAGGCCCGTCTGGTGGTGGTTAACGGCACCAACAACGGAAACTGGAAGGTCAATCAGATCGTTGAGAACGTGTTCCAGCGCGGCTCGGATGATGACCCGAATATCGGTAACGGTGTTGCCATGACTTGGGGCGACTTTAACGGCGACGGTATGATGGACTTGTTCCTGGGCCGCGGAAGTGCCAGCACCACCAACTCTGGTGCTGCTTCTGGCACCAACGCAGCGCAGCACGCCAGTCGGATCTACTTTAACGACGGAACCGGCAAACTGGTGTTCGATGACCCGAACAACGACGGTATTGGTAACCCAACCGCCGCAGGAATGTACACCTTTAATGACACCCTTGCGGGTGGTGCATCCCTTGCGCTGGACTGGAACCACGACGGTAAGATGGACGTTATCGAACTGCCTGGTATGGGGAACTCCGGCGGTATGTCCAACGCCAGAGCGTCCGGGCCGGTTAACCTGTACACCAATACAACAACCGGTAGCACGGTGAGCTTTGACACCACGAATCTGCTTACCCAAGTGGGTAAAACGACGATTGGTGGCACAAGCACCTCGCAGCAAGTCACTGGTGCTATCGCCATTGATGTTGACTGGGACGGTGACCGTGACCTGTTAGTGTTCACTAACGGTGGTGTTACTACCTACATTGAAAACAAAAATGATGTTGGTTACGGCACGGCTATCCACCTGCGTATTCTGGATGCGGGCGGTATTAACTCCCTGTATGGCAACACGGTACAGCTGATTGATGAGGCCACAGGCCAAGTGGTTTCCACTCAAATCATCAACCCGCAGTCCGGTAACCAGACCAACGACAGTACGGCGATTGTCGACTTCTATAATCTGGATGCCAGCAAGTCGTACAGTGCAGTTATTCTGCGTTCAGAGAAGGGGGCGGTAGCCAACGTGGGTGGTGTGGCCAGTGTGGGCAGCACCACCGTTCAAAACGTCAACAAAGCATGGGCTGGGTTGAAGGCAGAAGAGTCTAACCACGCCTATGTGCTGACCACCGAGTCTGAAACCAACGTTGCGAACGCCAGCGCCAACGGCGGCACCAACAAGACGGGTATTGTGGGAACCGGCTACAACGATACATTCTTTGCCACCTTGGGTAACGATTTGTATAACGGCGCGGGCGGTACCACGGAGATATCCGGCGTTAAGACCTGGAGTGATACCGGCGGTCTGGACATCGTTGACTACAAGCTGGCGGGTAATACAGCACTGACCATCGATCTGAGCAAGACGACTATGCAGAATACCGGTTTCGGTAATGCACAGTTTGTGAATATCGAAGGGATTGCTGGCGGTGGCGGTAACGACACCTTTACCAGTGGCAATGCGGCGCATAACTACTTTGATGGTCGCGGTGGCGATGACACCTTCCATCTTGGCAGTAAAGGTCAGGATACGCTGATGTATAAGTCACTGAACTTGTCAGCCAATAATGGTGGTAACGGTCGCGATACGGTCTATAACTTCGCGATTGGTACGGTGGAAGCAACATCAAATGCTGACATTATTGACGTAAGCGATCTGTTGGTGGGTTACATGGCGGATGCTGACGGTGCGGCTCACTATATTAATGGTGTTGCAACCATTGATGCCGGTGACCGGATTACTCAGTATCTCTCTGTGTCCTACAGCGGTAATGACACCATTCTGTCTATTGACCGTGATGGTGACGGCTCAGCTTATGGCAGTACCGAGTTGCTGACATTGAAAGATACCAAAGCGACTCTGGAAGAGCTGTTAGCGAACCATCAGATAACCATCGACAATAATGGCAAAGCGTCTGCGACAACCAGCGAGTTCCAGGCCATCACGCAAATGTTTACCTCCGGTAACGACATTATGTTCGGTACCGAGCAGGAAGACGTACTGCTGGGCGGTCTGGGCAACGACACCTTTATCGGTATCGGTAAAGGGGATCAGGTATCGGGTGGTGACGGTAACGACATCATGAAGATTATCTCTACAGACTTCGCTTCAATCTCCGGTGATGAGGGTATCGACACCCTGATCCTGGATACCACCGGCGAACTGTTAGACCTGAGTGCGTTGAAAGACAAACTGAGCTCAGTGGAAATCTTCGATATGGGCAATGGTGGCAACACCATGAACGTATCACTGGAAGATGTCCTGCGCCTGGGATCAGAAGAACTGGCAATTAACAGTGGTAATAAAGCGATTGTGGTTAACGGCGAAGCCGGCAGCACCCTGCAGTTAGAAGGTACTGACGGTCAGTGGAGCATGTCGCAAAGCAATTACCAGTATCAAGGAAACACCTACAACGTCTGGACTATGGGTACCTCAGGAATCGAGGTGCTGGTCGAGAACACGGTGAATCCGGTCATCCTGTAATGGCTTAACCGAAGGACTGCCGCAAGGCAGTCCTGTCGGGACACTGTTTAATTTACCAATAACTGAATAACCCAGGAGTAAATATGTTTAGGGAAAACAAGAGGTCTGACGTGAATAAGCTGACAACGCTATTACGCGTATCTGCTGCGGGTGCGATTCCTGCTTTACTGGCTTTCAGCGTAGCGGCCGCCGGCGTACCGGCGAATGACGTGATGGAAATCAGCTCAACGGAAGAAGCGGCGACTGCTGCTGCACCGGTGGTACTGACCCATACCGGCACGCAATACGTACCGGTATCCAGAGTGAGTGAAAGTCTGGCTCAGGTGGTGTTCTACCGTCCGGCGGGTGATGCGGACGTAGGCGTATCGAACGTCTATGTCGATCGTGAATTCCAGGGTGCATTACGAAATGGTGAGTTCACCGTGTTCTGTGTGGAGCCGGGAAAACACATTATCGAAGCCTACGCAGATGATGCACCAAATTATAGCGGTAAAGAAACGCCAAAATCGGTCGCTAGATTAAATGGTGGCAAAACTTATTTTATCGAAACTAACCGCGTACCGGGTGTGGGCACACCTATCGCAGTCACTCGTACCCAGGCCGAAAGCAAGCTGTTTGGCTACAAAGGCGGCGCGACCATTAACCGTGCTTCCGCAGTACGTGCCTGTGACTATGTGGGTGGCTCACCGTTAGGCAACGTACTGTTCAGCTTCGCCGGTAAAAACGTATCGGATATTGAAGCGGGCGGTACTGAAATCGTGCAAAACATGGCTAACCACATCAACGGCCTGCCAGCGGGTTCGAGTGTCAACATCGTTGGTCATGCAGACCCGGTGGGTAATGCAACCTTTAACCAGAAGCTGTCAGTACAGCGTGCAGAAACCGTGAAGAAAATGCTGATCTCCTACGGCGTCTCACCATCGGTACTGTCTGTTAGCGGCCAGGGCGCCAACAACCCAACGGTTGATTGCACCGGCCTGCCAAACAACGAACGCAACTTCTGTAACCGTGCTAACCGCCGTGTAGACACCATGATCCAAACCGGCGCAGGTTATTAAGAGTAATGAAGTAAACCAAACCGGTTTGGTACCTGAATTTGTACCAACCGGTTTAGTGATTAAAAACAATAGATTCAAAGATAGTAAAACGAATGGTTTTGAATTTACCAAAGCCAATCGGAGGGAGAGGGTGCCGTGGGGGTCGACTTGGCGTAAGTCAACGACAAACAGGCGAAAGCCTGTTTGAACAGCGCTTGCGCTGGCCCGAAGGGTGAAACACCGCAAGGTGTTTCATAACTGCCCGTAGGCAGCCTAGGCCCGACGCCCACAAGGGCTAAGTACAACCGGTCTTCCGGCCGAGCACAAAGACGATATAAGCACATCGTTTTTACGGCCGGAATATCCACAGAAGCTAATAGTAAAAGATGTTAATCGGAAGGTAATGCCCGACGCCCTCCGAATTAAAGTACAACCGGTCTTCCGGCCGGGCACCAAGGTGATATAAGCACATTGTCTTTACGGCCGGAATATCTACAGAAGCTAATAGTAAAAGATGTTAATCGGAAGGTAATGCCCGACGCCCTCCGAATTAAAGTACAACCGGTCTTCCGGCCGGGCACCAAGGCGATATAAGCACATTGTCTTTACGGCCGGAATATCCAAAAAGGCTTATTTAATAATATTAAGCAACACATTGAGCCAATGATATGGACAGCGGATTTCCACCATTAAGAAAGCCGAAGTCCGCTACCCATATCAAAAAAATAGATGAAGTAACAACAACAGGAATAACCAAAACTATGAGTCAGGATTTCGCCCCCGCAACGGACGCACAACAAGACAGCTTACTCTGGTCTGTTCAGTGGCTGGCCGCATACTACAACAAACCAGCCAGTGCCGCGGTACTGTACGCCGGGCTGCCAAAAGAGCCGAAACTTACTTCCCAGCTTGCCCTGCGCATGCTGGATCAAATCGGCATGGGCGTTGCCTGGGTGGAGCGGGATCTTGACCAGTTATTCTCCTACCTGTTCCCGGTGGTGCTTACTCGTAAAGACGGCAGCCACTGCATCGTTACCGAACGCAGCAGCGGTAAAGGCGCCGGTTCATCTTACCGCGTTATCCTGCCGGAAAACGGCGGTGAGGTAACCCTGTCAGCCCGGGCGCTGGAAGAGATGTACTCCGGTTACGCCCTGCTGTGTAACCCCAAACCGAAACTGGATGAGCGCAGCAACGACTGCCTGCCGGAGCCCAATAAAGAAGGCCACTGGCTGTTCTCCACCCTGTGGCGCTATCGCCACTACTTCGCCAGCGCAGCCCTTGCCGCGCTGCTGGCTAACGTTCTGACGCTGGCCTCTACCTTCTTTACCATGAACGTGTATGACCGGGTGGTACCGACTCAGGCCTATGTAACTCTGTGGTCACTGGGTATCGGCGTTTTTATTGCCATTATCTTCGAGTTTGTCTCAAGGTTAGTAAGGGCTCACCTGTTTGATATTGCAGGTAAAAAAGCTGACTTACTGTTAGGCACCATGCTGTTCCGGCAGGTGTTAGGCATTCGTATGGAGAGCAAACCGCAATCTTCCGGTGCCTTCGCCAACCAGCTGCGCGAATTTGAATCGGTGCGGGATTTCGTCACCTCTGCGACGTTATCAACACTGTCGGATCTGCCGTTCTGTGCCCTGTTCCTGTTTATCATCTATCTGGTGGCGGGGCCGCTGGTGCTGGTTCCGCTGTGTGCGGTGCCGATTATCCTGATTGTCAGCCTGTGCGTGCAGTGGCCACTGGCGAAAAACATGAAGGAAAACCTGCGAGAAATCTCCCTTAAGCAAGGTTTGCTGATTGAAACCATCGACGGTCTGGAATCACTGAAAGCCGCTCAGGGTGAAGGCGTGATGCAAAAACGCTGGGAAGATTTCAGTGCACTGGCGGCGGCTACCTCAATGAAAACCAAAGCGTTATCCAGTACCACCACCACCTTCGTCAGCTTTATGCAGCAACTGACCACGGTAGCGATAGTTATCTGGGGTGTGTATTTGATCCATGCCGGTGAACTGACTATGGGTTCGATGATCGGTGCGGTGATCTTATCGGGTCGTACCCTGTCGCCGCTGGGCTCGGTAGTAGGTCTGACCCTGCGTTTCCAGCAGGCAAAAGCCGCGCTGAGCTCACTGAACCAGTTAATGAAAATGCCTACCGAGCGTGATGAGAAAATTCACTACCTGTCGGCACCCAACTTTACCGGCAACCTGCGTTTAAAGGGCGTCAACTTCAGCTACCCGAGCGGCAACATGATGATGGCCGCGCCGGTAGTTCTGCAAAAAATCAATATCTCTATTCGTCGGGGAGAGCGTGTGGCGATCCTCGGCAGTATCGGCAGCGGTAAATCCACCCTGCTGAAAGTGATGGCGCGGCTGTTCCAGCCGGGGGGCGGTCAACTGATGATCGACAACGTGGATGCCACCCAGGTGGATCCGGCGGACTGGCGTACCTCGGTAGGTTATGTGGGGCAGGACAGTCGTCTGTTTTTTGGCACGTTGCGGGAAAACGTCACCATTGGTAACCCGTCGGTGGCGACCGAAGAGCTGTTACAGGTAGCTCGTATGACCGGACTGGACAAAGTGGCGATGCGCCATCCGCTGGGTTTTGAAATGCCCATCGGCGAAATGGGACAGGGGATCTCCGGCGGTCAGAAACAGCTGGTGTCGCTGGCGCGTTGCCTGCTGTTAAAACCCAAAATTCTGCTGATGGATGAACCGACCAGCTCCATGGATGCCATGACCGAACTGCAGTTTATCAACAAGTTAAAAACCTCCATTACTGACCAAACGGTAGTGCTGGTCACTCACCGCTTCTCACTGCTGGAGCTGGTGGACAGGCTGATCGTACTGGATGAGGGCAAAGTGGTGGCGGATGGGCCAAAAGATGAAGTCATTGCTGCATTAAAGGCTAACGGTAAGGCGCAGTGATCCATATTTTTGGCGATCGGAAGTGTGGAATAAAACGGTCGCCAACAGGGAAGTTAGTTACAGATAGCATTAGATGGCGCAGATAGCGCTGGGGAAGACGGGCTTTATGACAGACAAGATACAAAAAGTGGGTGGTGGGCAACCAGCACCAACAGGAAAAGTAAAAAGCAGCGATTTGCCGTTTATGCGGGATTTGCAGGAAGCGCTGATCGAGCAGAAGACGCCGTTCAGCCTGATCATGCTGTATTTAATCGGTGCCATTCTCATTATCGCCATTGTCTGGGCGAAGTTTGCGCGGGTGGAAGAAATTACTCTGGGAGAGGGGCGAATTATTCCGGCCAGCCGTGAGCAGATTATCCAGAGCCTGGAAGGCGGGATCCTGGAAGAGCTGAACGTGCGCGAAGGTGACATCGTTGAGAAAGGTCAGGTGCTGTTGAAAATCGACCCGACCCGCGCCGGCGCGGTATATCGCGAAGGGGTCTCCAAGGTGATTGGCCTGAAAGGTACCATCACTCGTTTACGGGCCGAAGCCTATGGTACGCCGCTGGTGTTCCCGGCGGATGTGATGGCGGTACCGTCAGTGGTGAAAGATGAAACTCAGGCCTACAGCGCCCGTAAGCAAACGCTGGACGAGAGCGTTAAAACCCTGCAAACCAGCCTGAAACTGGCAGAAGATGAAATCAACCTGTCCGAGCCGCTGATGCAAAAAGGTTTAATGTCGGAAGTGGAACTGCTGCGGATGCGTCGTCAGGCCAACGAATTTCGCCTGCAAATTGCTGAGCGCCAGAACCGTTTCCGCTCCGAGGCCAACGCCGAACTGAACAAATTCGAAAGTGAACTGGCGCAAAGTGTGGAGAACGTGGCAGCCCGTGAAGACGTCATGAACCGTACCACTATTGTGGCTCCGGTTCGCGGCACGGTAAATAACATCAAAGTGACCACCGTTGGCGGGGTTATCCAGCAGGGCGGCGAGATCATGGCGATTATCCCGCTGGAAGACCAACTGCTGGTGGAGGCCAAAATCAAACCGTCGGACGTGGCGTTTCTGCATCCCGGTCTGAAAGCGACGGTGAAAATTACCGCCTATGACTACGCCATTTACGGCGGCTTAAGCGGCACGCTGGAACACATCAGTGCTGACACCCTGAAAGATGAAGACAAGATGCGTCAGGGACGTGGTGATACCACCTATTACCGGGTGTTAGTGCGTACTGACAAAGCGGCACTGACCGCCAAAGATAAGGTATTCCCGATAATGCCGGGCATGATCGCCACGGTAGAAATCAGAACGGGAGAAAAAACCATACTGGATTACATCCTGAAACCAGTCTTGAAAGCCAGAGAAGCGTTCCGGGAGCGTTAAGAACTATATGAAAATGAAACAACTGGCCCTGCTGACATTATCCTTATCGGTGACGGTGACAACCGCCATGTCAGCACAGGTGGACGATAAATTATTACAGGCGTTACAGCCGGGGCGTCGTGCGGGAGCGGTCAATCAGCCGCCACCGCCGGCGGTCAAACCCAAAGCGGTTGAGATGCCGGTGGCTCAGGCCGAACCGGTGATTATCACGCCAACACCGGTTTCTGCCACACCGGCGCGTGAGGTGGCTCCGGCCATTGTCGTGCCGCCTCCTGCACCCGTCTCGACCGTGGGTCGAGACGGTAACAGCTGGTCGACAGGTGCTAAGCCTGTTGTCGCGCCTGTTGCGACGGTCAGCAGTCATAAAGGCTGGCAGCAGGATGCGGTGACTCAGCCAGTATCTGAACCCGTTCGCCAGCCATCAGGACATGATAATCAGGTGCTGGAGCTGATGGATATTGAAGCGACAGAGACGGCACCAAAAGCCGTAGCAAACAGCACGCCGGCTCCGGTGGTTGTGGCAGAGCCGCAGCCGATCACAACCGCGCAAAACCCGGCTCCAATTGCTCCGATGGTTACGGCACCCATTGCTACCGTGGGTCGTGATGGTAAAAGCTGGGTGGTAAAAGACAACGTACCTCAGCAGGCGAAGCCATCCGCTTCAGAGAATGATGCTCTGGAATTTACCGCCATTGATGCAGCGGATAGTAAAGCAGAAATCATTGCCAGTGCGACACCGGTTAAAGCTGCAGAGCCTGAACCCAAACGTAATGCGCAGAATCCGGCACCTATTGCGGCCAGCCAACCTGCTATTGCTAAAACAAATGTAGCAGCGAGTAACAGCCACGATACGGAGCAACTTGCCTTTAGCGATATTTCATCGGATAGCGAACCGATGACAGTCTCTACCCCAGTGAAGCAGGACGAAAGCAAGCAGGCAACCCTGCTGGCAGATACCCGGCCAATGGTTCAGCCAGCATCAACCAGCGGAAATGATAATTCTTTTACTAAGACCGACGATAAAGTTCAGCAAGATATTCTGAACTGGGTGGTCACGGATACGTCACTGACCCCGCCGGATAACGCTCAAAATGCCGGTATTGTGGTGAAGACCTCCGGTTATGCCACTAAACCGCCGGTAGCGGGCAAAGGTATCCCGTCAGTTGAGTTTGTGAAGAGTACCGTGCGTCAGGCGCTGAACTTCAGCCCGGAAATTCGTAATGCGCAGGCGGCCTTTACCGCCGCCAAATATGACACTGATGAAATCAAAGGCACCCGTTGGCCGCAGGTGAGAGTGGGTGCTAACTCGCCAGTCTCTAACTTTGGTAGTGGTAGTCGTAACAATAACTCTTCGGATATCAGTGATACCAGCGGCTCGGTCTCGGTTACTACCACTGTGTTTGATTTTGGTAAAACCGGCAGCGGTATTCAGAGTGCGGAGGAACTGTCTAAATCATCCTTACAGACAGTGAAACTAACCCGTAACCAGATTGCCTATCAGACCATTGAAGGTCTGTTGACGCTGGATAAGTTCCAGAAAGATATCAAGGTGGCAAAAGCGTATGAAAAGCGCATGTCCGATCTGGTGAATATGCTGTCGCAAATTACCCAGACGGATAAAGGGCGGGGCAGTGAGCTGGTTCAGGCCCGTGCCAAGCTGCTACAGGCTCAAACTAACGTGCAACAGCTGGAAAGCAGCTGGCGCGATACCCAAATTATGATGACCCGTCTGCTGGGGCGTGAAGTTCAGCTACCGGAAAATCTGGTGTGGGATGAGTCCAATATCAGCTCCGGCAGTATTCTGGCGTCGCTGGATAACCACCCTCAAATTCAACGGGCGAAAGCGGAAGTTCAGGCCAGCCTGCATAAAGCAGATGCCATCAAATCTTCTGCTTATCCCAACATTAACTGGGTAGTGTCAAAAAGCACCGCCAAAGATAGTAACGGTGACGAACAATCCTGGTACACCGGTATAAACGTGGAATGGGATCTGTTCACCGGTGGCTCAGCCTCGGCATCTCAGGCCGCCGCTGTGCAGCGGGCTCAGGCTACTCAGATGCAGTTCGAAACCACCGTATTGGAACTGAAATATAAAATCCGCAGCATGATTCAGGTACGGGATTCCGCCTTTGAACGGGCGAAAGAGTATCAGGCATTGTCATCAGAAACGGATCGGGTGAGAACCATGTTCTATGAGCAGTGGTATTACCTGGGTAAGCGATCGCTGCTGGACGTACTGACAGCTGAGAACGACCATTTTAATAATCAGATTTCAGCCATCAACAATGAATTTGATGGTTACACCGCCAATATCAACATTATGGCGGAATCGGCCATGCTATTGGGCTGGCTGGGAATGCCGGTTTATTAAGTTGTTATATGTTCGTTCTATTTGAAATTGATTGCCTTAATCACTTTGGATAGCACGATGATAGCTTGTTATGGAGAATAATTTATGAAAAAGGATACACCAATTTGCCATTATTGTGGCAGGGCCGACCGTATTAAGAGGCATGGTATAGGTAGAACAGGACGACAGCGTTATTACTGCGCGGAGTGCAAGAAGACATTCCAAACCTATTATATCTATAAAGGAAAAGAGCAGAATATCGCTCTACAGATTGAACGTTTACTGGCCGAAAATTACACGCCAGAGAGAATAAGCAACGAGATGCAGGTTCGTTTAGCAACGATAGAGGCTCATATCCGGCAGCTTCAGGCATCAAATCTATAAATCGTTATTATATTTTTATATTGTAAATGTGAGCATTGAATAATAGAAAGAGCAGCTTTCAGGCTGCTCTTTTGTTTTTTTTAAAAGAGATGGTTGTGAAATCAGAAATTAATTTATTTTAATTATTAACGAGTTGGTGTGTTTTTTCAGGTGATGTTAAGTTTAGTATATTTTGGCTTTTTTATTTGGCTCTTTTTTTATTACCGTTGGTAAATTGTTTTTATTTAAAATCATTTATGTTGTTTCATCTGTTTTTTTACAAATTTTGTGTTGGTTTTATCTATACAGAACGTGATGACTTCATTTAATTTATTGTTTTTATTGTATTTTATTTTTAAGTGTTCGTGTTGCCTGTTGTTTTGATATTGAATTAATTCACTGTTACATCATCAGTTTTATTGTCTGATCAACCAATGTAAAGCAACACATCAGCAATTAAATCTGATTTATTCCTGTTCATTATTATTTTTATTGAAGAGTGTGATAATTAATGAATTTATTGGCTGGTTTAATACTTTTATTAGGATGAATAGTTCAAATGATAGCGTTGGACGATCATTAAATAGAATGATGCTTGTATTGTAAGATAAGATGTTTGGATAAGGATAAAATTCAATATAAACATTTAATTAAACAGTTACCATCAAACGAGTTGTAAATCTATTTTGTTACTGGTAATGAATAAAGGAGCTATTCTAATATGAGTAATAACGCCAGTTTATTAGTTAATTCAGGCAACGGTTCTTCTCAGGTGATCTCCCTTGATGCAGGGAAACCGATCAAAATCAAATTCCAACCGGGTAATCAGTATCTGCTAAAAAATGCAGATGATAACTATGCACCGAAGAATGTAATGTTGCAGCGCAATGGCGACGACTTGTATGTCATTCTTGAGGGAGAAGAGAATCCGGCTATCGTTGCTGAAGATTATTATATTTCTGGCAATAGCCAGCCATTCCTTGGTATGGGGGATGATGGACAACTTTATTCATATCCAGCTGCTAATGAGAATGGCTCCTTAACTTCTGTTTCTCTTGGTGGTATACCACAAGGGGATGCCTCCTATTTGTTTGAAAGCGCGGAATACGGTGATAGTAGTGTAATGGCATCATGGCCATGGTTTTTGGGTGCCGCCGTTATTGGTGCTTCAGCTATTGGCTATGGGATTTATGATCATAATAAAAGCGATGGCAACGGCTCGTCTTCTTATCCACCTTTGGGATCTCAGCCAGAAACTCAACCTGAAACCCAGCCAGAACCTCAGCCAGAGTCTGAATCCGAACCAGAACCAGAACCAGAACCAGAACCAGAACCTTTGCCGAATCCTGATGGTTCTGGCGTAGTTGATGGCACTATTGCCACTCCTGTTGTTGGCGACATGAGTTCAGATCAAAACCAAACAACGGTTCAGGGTACGGGAGAAGCGGGTTGCACGATTATTCTTTATGATAACGGTGAGGAAATAGGTTCAACTACCGTCGATGCAGAAGGCAACTGGATTTTTACCGCTGATACCGTTTTAAGTGATGGTTCACACAACATTTCTCTTATCCAAACCAGCCCGTCCGGGGAGATTAATTGCTCTGCTGAAGATTTTCCGTTTATTGTTGATACCGTACCGCCAGCAACACCGATTATTAGCGATATTGCCGGTGACAGTTCATTACCAACCTTCTCCGGTGAAGCTGAACCGGGTAGCACCATTACCATTTATAATCATACTACCGGGATTAGCCCGGCATTTATGAGTAAAAATGCTGCCGGAAACGGCACTATTATTGGGCAAGTGATTGTCGGTGAAGATGGCAAATGGAGCTTTACACCGGAAAGTCCTTTGCCTGCCGGCGAACACCATATCACCGTTATTGCAACCGATAAGGCCGGAAACCAGAGCGCACCATCAGAAGAATGGGTGCTGACTATTCATCCTCCGGTACTGGAAATACCGACGATTGAGTTTGTAACCGATGATGTTGGTGATTATCAGGGCATGTTGCAAAACGGCGATAACACCGATGACTATACGCCAACCTTTAGCGGTAAAGCTGACGCGGGCAATGTCGTTATTATTTATGGCAATGGTCAAATTATTGGTTCCACCTCCGTGGATGCCAACGGCAACTGGACATTTACCCCGGCAACCCCATTAGCTATGGGTGAGTATGATTTTACTGCTGTAGCAATGGATGCAGCAGGGAATCTGAGTGACCAGAGCGGATCCTTTAATCTGATTCTGGATGGCGTGGTGATACCGAACTTGGTGGAAATCACTCATATCATCGACGACGTGGGTGCGGTAACCGGTTTACTTGCCTCTAATGGTGTCACCGATGATACTCGTCCGCAGATTAGCGGAACTGCTCTTTCTGGCGATGTTATTAATATTTACGACGGTGGGGTACTGTTAGGTTCTACGGTTGTTGATACTAACGGTGAGTGGAGCTTTACACCTGCCGTCGATCTGGCTGATGGTCAGCACAGTATTACCGCGGCGGCAGTTGATGCGGCCGGTAATGTCGGCAAGCCAACCGCCGAGTTTGTGGTGATTGTTGATACGGTGGCTCCAGCCACGCCAGCTATTGAATCCATCTCTGCTGATGTTCGCGACGACCTGAGTAGCGGAACGGCCACTAATGATACCCGGCCAATACTGAAAGGTACGGCGGAACAGGGCAGCGTGGTGATCATTTTCGATAATGGCGCTGTTCTGGGTTCGACAATAGTGGATAACACCGGTCACTGGAGCTTTACGCCAGCAACCGAACTGCCTTACGAGGAGCATGTCTTTACCGTGTCCTCTGTTGATGCAGCAGGCAATATGAGCCAGCAATCACCGGGCTTTATTGTGATTATTGATAGTGATATCACGATTGTTCCACCAGTGGAGGAACCACCGGCTACGCCAACCATTGAGTTCGTAACCGATGATGTTGGTGATTCTCAGGGCATGCTGCAAAACGGCGATAACACCGATGACTATACGCCAACCTTTAGCGGTAAAGCTGACGCGGGCAATGTCGTTATTATTTATGGCAATGGTCAAATTATTGGTTCCACCTCCGTGGATGCCAACGGCAACTGGACATTTACCCCGGCAACCCCATTAGCTATGGGTGAGTATGATTTTACTGCTACAGCAATGGATGCAGCAGGGAATCTGAGTGACCAGAGCGGATCCTTTAATCTGATTCTGGATGGCGTGGTGATACCGAACTTCGTGGAAATTACTCAGGTTGTGGACGATGTGGGTATGGTAACCGGTTTTGTTACCTATGATGGTGTTACTGATGATGCACGTCCGCAAATTGGCGGGATTGGCTCTGTTGGTCAGCAGGTGATTGTTTACGCTATCGCTAATGAAGGGATGCGTGAAATAGGTCGGGCAACGGTAGATGCTGATGGTCAATGGAGCTTGCAATCAAACATCGCATTAGCTGAGGGAAGAAATGAGCTGATAGCGGATCTGATGGACTCTGATGGCAATCTATTACTGGTATCGTCGGTCTATCCCATTACGGTTGATACCACAGCGCCAATGCCGGTAACCGATTTTGTGATTACTGATAATGTTGGTAATTATCAGGGCATATTGAAAAATGGTGATGTAACCGACGACCCTACTCCAACCTTTAACGGTAAGGGAGAAGCCGGCAATATTATTGTCATTTATGCGAACGACCAGATTATTGCTTCTGCCCCGGTAGATGCGGATGGTAACTGGACATTTACGCCAGCTACCCCACTACCATTCGGGGAGTATCATTTTACTGTTGTAGCGATAGATCCTGTGGGCAATCAGAGTGAGCAGAGTGGATCTATTCACCTGATAATTGATAATCCGGGAACACCAAACGTTATTCAGATCACTCAACTGATTGATGATGTCGGTTCTGTGGTCGGTCAACTGACCATGAATAGTGTGACCGATGATGCTCGTCCACAGATTATGGGTGTGGCAACAGCCGGTAATGTGGTCAAAATTTATGATGGTGAGATTGAAATAGGCTCTACTACTGCAGATATGAATGGACAGTGGAGCTTTACGCCAGAATTTAACCTGGCTGATGGCGAGCACCGTCTGACTGCATCAGAAGTTGATGTAGTGGGGCACCAGAGTGAACGAAGCCCAGAGTTTGTCTTTACCGTGGATACTATTCCATCATCCACTCCGACCATCGATTCCGTGTCTGCTGATTTCCGTGGCGATCTGACTAACGGTACCGCTATCAATAATGGCACACCGACGCTGAAGGGCACCGCAGAGCAAGGCAGCGTGGTGAACATTTTTGATGATGGCATCCTTCTGGGCTCGACCATTGCCGACAGTGCGGGTAAGTGGAGCTTTACGCCGGCCACAGACCTGCCGGAAGGCGAACATGCCTTTACCGCGGCGGGCAATACGGGCTCTCCGTCAGGCGAGTTTACGGTGATTGTGGATTATGACCTCCATATTCATCCGCCGCTGCCGGAAGAGCCGTCGGTGCCGACCATTGACTCCGTGTCTGCTGATTTCCGTGGCGATCTGACTAACGGTACCGCCATCAATAATGGCACACCGACGCTGAAGGGCACCGCAGAGCAGGGCAGCGTGGTGAACATTTTTGATAATGGCATCCTTCTGGGCTCGACCATTGCCGACAGTGCGGGTAAGTGGAGCTTTACGCCGGCCACAGACCTGGCGGAAGGCGAACATGCCTTTACCGCGGCGGGCAATACGGGCTCTCCGTCAGGCGAGTTTACGGTGATTGTGGATTATGACCTTCATATTCATCCGCCGCTGCCGGAAGAGCCGTCGGTGCCGACCATTGATGTGGTGATTAATGACGCTCAGGAAGTGGTGAGCAATGGCGGCGTCAGTGATGACTTTACGCCAACGCTACTTGGTAAAGGCGAGCTGGGAGATATCATCCATGTGTATGATCGTGGTGTTCTGCTGGGTAGTGCAGTCGTTAATGATGATTATAACTGGAGCTTTACCCCTGAGTTGCCATTATCCGATGGGAATCATGTTTTCTTTGTTACCGCAACGAATGCTGAGGAAGTGGTAAGCCAGCCGTCAGCTGATTATGTGGTTATCCTTGATTATGCGGCTTCTTATCCGGAGCTGGCGATTACCGAAGTACTTGATCAAGTTGGTACTTTCACCGGTAGCCTTAGCATTGGTGATATGACTGATGATAATCGTCCAGTTATCAAGGGAACGGGTACCGTTGGCGATATGATCATTGTCTATACTACCGATCAGCATGAACTGGGAAGAACCATGGTTGATGCCGATGGTTCATGGAGCTTGCGTCCGGTAAATCCGCTACCAGAGGGTGACAATGCGCTAACGGCTGTTGGGGTGAATACTGATGGTGAGATGACTATGCCAACGCCACCATTCACCATTGTTATCTCATGTGGGATTGGTATGGCTCCTACGATGATTACTGGTGCGTTGGATGATGTTGGTTCGATACAAGGCATGCTACAAAACGGTGATACTACAGATGACAACCGTCCAACTCTGCAGGGAATGACTAATAATGAAAGCATCATTTCTCTGTACGACAATAATACGTTAATTGGTTCAACGCAGGCAGATGCAAGCGGTAAGTGGTCATTTACGCCAATATATGCATTGGTAGATGGTGAACACAAGATTACGGTTACAGCGAAAGATATGCATGGCAATGTCAGTGATCCATCCGACGTGTTTAACTTTACCGTTGATACAAGGGCTGATGCCGCAGAGGGCGTAATGGACGTTTCTCTGAGTGATGTTCTGCGTATTGGTTCGGATGAGTTAACCTTTGCTGCCGATAGCGAGAAGGAAAGCGCGCTACAGACAGAGAATGTAGCGCAGAGCCATTATCAACCAGAAGGCAGCAGTTATAATGTCTGGACAATGGGAGCCTCTGTGGTTGAAGTTGCACCACTTGAGAATGTAGTGAACCCTGCCATTCTGTAATTGATTAGCCGGATAGCGCGATCGCCGTTAAGCGATCGTTGATATAAGAAACGACCTGAATAACAGGTCGTTTTTTTTTGGTTTCGTTTTTTGCTGCTATCTGCTGATAGTTTTTGTAAAAGACAACGGTTGTCATATCCAGTATCTCAAACGCGCACTCCATCAAGCTCAATCAATTGTCGGGTATTTGAAGCATCCATATGTTTTCACTTTAATTGTATTATTTTTAGCCATGCTTGACTGTTTTTAGTTGAATAATCTAACTATTTAATTAAATCAAAATATAATTCTGATTTTGTTCTGGGTCAACATTATGTGATTGTGTGTGGTTTGTAGGGGGAGACGTGGTTGATAATCCTGATTTCAATTATCAGATATCAATTATTTTCTGTCGGAATTCAGGTGGGTTCTAATGGTGTAAAGCGTTTTGTTACTGTCTATTTCTGAAGGAAATATGAGTGTTTTTACACTGTTATAAATAGCGATAGCAAATGCCAAGTACAGTTAGTTTGAATGAATACATAATTTTTTTATCTAATACTATGTATTTCAATGATTTTTTATCATTGGTTTTTTACTGTATATGATTAAGTTTTCACATCGTTATTTTTGATTTTATTGACTAAGGAATGTTATGGCTATTATTTATATTTTATATTGGCGTTGTTTGTTTTATTTTTAATAACTTGTTTGTTTTTTTATTTTTATATTTCAAATAAACTTAATTTAATTATAACTATATCTTTAATTGTTTATTTAACTACTTGTTTGAAATTTAAATTTAATGATTGATTTTTACTATTTATTTAATTGTTGTTTTATTTGGCATGTTTGATTTTTCATTTTATTTTATATTTAATTAATTGTTTTTAATCGATATTTTTTAAATAAATCAAATTTATTTTATATGTTACTTAACGTGGTTAATCTATTTTTTTAATTTATCGGCAACATTTTTATTTTTGTTATTTGTTGGGGTTTTTATTGGGTTTTAGGTTAATATATCAACCTTTTTATCATGCGGCTTTTAGTCTGCTGTTTTTATAATTATTAGGTTATGCATCCGCGTAGCCTATGCGCTTTTCTGGGAATGAATAGGAATAAAGGAGCTATTCTCATATGAATCATAATGTCAGCTTATTGGTTAATTCAGGAAGTAGTACCTCGCAGGTTATGTCTGTTGATGCTGGAAGACCTATCAAAATCAAAATTCAGCCGGGCTGTAAATATCTGCTAAAAAATAAAACTGATAACTATGCTCCAGAAAACGTGACTCTTCAGCGTAATGGTGATGACCTGTATGTCATTTTAGAGGGTGACTCTACCCCTGCTATTGTTATTCAGGACTATTATGTTTCCGGTAATAATGAACCGATATTAGGTATGGCCGAGGATGGCCAACTTTATGCCTATATGGTGACAAATGGTTCCGCATTAGGTGAAGGTTACCAGTTTGAGAATGGCACGTTGGCGTCGGCGGCGCTTGGTGGCATGCCTTTAGGTAATGGTGCGTATTTATTTAACGACACGGATCACGATCATGATTTACTGGCATTGTGGCCCTGGTTTCTTGGGGTAGCAGCGCTGGGTGCATTGGCGGCCGTGGTCTTTCATAAAGATGATGACAGTAGTAGCCCGGCCCCAGCGCCACTACCCGCTTCCGTACCTGTTCTTAGTGGAGCAATGGATGCGACGGGGTCTATTACTGGCCCTATTGCCTATGGTTCTTCAACCGATGAACAAAAGCCGTTAATTTATGGTACCGGTGATGCGGGTAATACAATTACCATTTATGACAACGGAAAAGCGATTGGTATCGCCATTGTGGGAGCTGATGGTACCTGGAGCTTTAAACCTGCAACGGCATTAAGCGAGGGTGATCATTCGATTACCATTACTCAGACGAACGCTTCTGGTTCAATCAGCGCTTCATCTGATGATTTCTCGTTTATCATTGATATTACCGCCCCACAAAGACCACTGTTTAACGATATTATTGATGATGTTGGCACCATTCAGGGGCCGATTACCAACGGTGCTGTTATTGATGATGCCCGTCCGGAAATTACTGGCTCCGGGGAGCCCGGTAATACCATTACCGTTTTTGTTGATGGTAAAGAAATTGGTACAACAATTATTGATAATCAGGGTAACTGGAGTTTCACCCCGGCTTCAGATTTAACCGATGACCACCATCAAATTACCGTAACCGAAACGGATAAAGCCGGTAATACCAGTCCAGTCTCACCAACATTTGATTTTACGGTCGATACGATAGCTCCAGCGATACCAACAATTGAATCAGCAATCGATGATGTGGGTACCATTCAGGGTCGATTAAGCAACGGCGGCGCTGCCGATGATTCAACGCCAACCCTGCTCGGTAAAGCTGAAATAAACAGTATTGTTAAGGTATACGATGGCTCTGAGCTGTTAGGTTCTGCGGTTGCCAATGGGATAACGGGTGAGTGGGTCTTCACACCAGCTAAACCGATTTCAGAAGGTGAGCATCACTTCCACGTTACTGCAACAGATAAGGCTGGAAATACCAGCCAGCCATCATTAGATTTTGTTCTGACCACCGACTACACCCCACCAGACCGTAGCAAGCTGGCAATTACTGGCGTGGAAGATCAGGAAGGCGCCACCACGGGTAATGTTATCAACAATGGCATGACTGATGATGCCCGTCCAATCATCAGCGGTACCGGTACTGCTGGCGATACCATTGTGGTGTATGTAAAAGATGCCACCGGTAATCATGAGATTGGTAAAACTCTGGTTGATGCCGATGGCAAGTGGAGTCTGCAACCGGCAACGCCATTGCTGCCGGGTAATAACCAGTTTACTGCGATAGAAAGCGACCCGGTAGGTAATGCCACCACGCCAAGCGATCCCTACAGCGTTAATCTGGACATTGTTAAGCCAGTCGAACCGGTAATCGTTAACATCGTGGACAAGGTGGGGCCAATTACCGGAGTATTGCAAAAAGGTGCGATTACCGACGATAACCAGCCAACTATCATTGGTACGGCCAGAGTTGGTTATATCGTCCATGTTTACGATGGCGCATCTCTGCTGGGTACTACGATCACGGATAGCAAAGGTGTCTGGCGTCTAATGCCAGAAAAAGCGCTGGCTGATGGTAAGCACAATATCATGGCTACTGCGACCAGCCCTGAGGGTGAAGTTAGTGAACATACCGGTGTGTTTAATTTTGAAGTGGATACCAAGGTACCTACTGCACCAGAAGGTTTGATCATCACTGATAATACCGGTCAGGAGCAGGGCCCATTAAATGATGGCGATACTACGGATAACAATACTCCGGCCATTAGCGGTAATACTGAACCGGGCAATACCGTTGTTATTTATGATAACGGCGAGAAGATTGGTGAAGCAACGGCCGATACGGAAGGAAACTGGATATTTGTTCCGGATGTCCCTCTGGCTGATGGTGAGCACGAAATTACCGTTACGGTAAGAGATGAAGCCGGTAACACCAATACAGATGGGCCGGAAATATCGATTATTATTGATACCAGCAAGGTTCTGGTCAGTATTACTACCTTAATCGATGATGTTGGTACCATCACTGGCAGCATTAAGCCGCACGGCACCACGGATGATGTACGTCCGGAAATCATCGGTCAGGGCAAAGTTGGGAACCTGATTAAGGTTTATGATGATAAGACATTGATAGGTACAACAACGGTTAAAGCCGATGGTACCTGAAGTCTTACTCCGACTAAAGATTTAAGCGAAGGTAAACATAGTATTACCGCAACAGCCACCGATCTGACTGGCAATCTCAGTAGCCCAACATCAGCATTTGAATTCACGATAGATATTTCAGCACCGACAATGCCGGTTATTCAATTGGTAAAAGACGATGTCGGTTCAATACAGGGTGAGTTAAGCAGCGGTAGCATGACGGATGATTCTACCCCAACCCTGATTGGTAAAGCAGAAAAAGGCAATATCGTTACCGTATATGACGGCATCATTCTGTTAGGTTCGGTGGTGGCAGATAGCGTAACCGGAGAGTGGAGCCTCACTCCGTCTACGCCAATTTCAGAAGGTGAACATAAGTTCCATGCCATCTCGACTGACGCAGCAGGCAATATTAGTAAGCCATCAGCAGACTTTATACTGATCACCGATTACACCGCGCCAGATATCAGCAAACTGGTGATTACGGGTGTGGACGATAGGGAAGGCGATATCACCGGCAATATCGCCAATGGTGGATTGACTGATGACACTCGTCCAACTATCAGCGGTACCGGTACTGCTGGTGATACCGTTATAGTGTACACAAAAGATGCATCCGGCCATCATGAAATTGGCAGTACAACCGTGGATGCTAATGGTAAATGGAATCTGGTGCCAACCTCGCCATTATTACCAGGTTATAACCAGTTTACCGCGATGGAAATGGATCCGGTGGGTAATTCCACCGATCTCAGTGCACCTTACAGCATCATACTGGATGTTAATAAGCTGCCGGTTCCGGTGATCGTTAACATACTGGATGATGTTGGCCCAATTACCGGGCCGCTGGAAAAGGCGATATCACGGATGATAACCAGCCAACCATCGTTGGTACGGCTGAAGCTGGTTACACCATCCACGTATACGATGGCCTCTCATTGCTAGGGTCTGTGGTTGCGGACAGTTATGGCGTATGGATATTTACTCCAGCTACGGTTCTGGTTGATGGTAAACACAATATCACCGCCACGGCTACCAGCCCGTCGGGTGAAATCAGTCAACCAACGGGTGCCTTCAACTTTGAAGTGGATACCAAGGCACCAAATGCAGTAGACCCTCTGGTTATCAAAGACAACGTAGGTGATCACACCGGGGCACTGATTAGCGGTGATACCACGGATGATAATACGCCAACCTTTGAAGGCCAGGCCGAAGCGAATAGCACCATCACCATTTATGATAATGGCAATGTCATTGGCTCAACCACAGCAGATGCCGACGGTAAGTGGTCGTTTACGCCAAATGAATCATTAACCGATGGCGATTATACCTTCAGTACTACAGTGACGGATGCGGCAGGTAATACCAGCGCAGCAAGTCCGGATGTGCACATCACCATTGATTCCAGCGCTGTGGCGGTGAGTATCACCAAACTGGTCGATAACGTAGGTACCATCACGGGCAATATTACGCCTGCTGGCGTGACCGACGATACCCGTCCCGACATCCTTGGTGAAGGTAAATCAGGTAGCGTAATCAAGGTTTATGACAAAGGCAGTACGCTGCTGGGGTCAACAACGGTTAAATCTGATGGAAGCTGGAGCTTTACCCCTGCTTCTGATTTAAGCGAAGGCCCACACAGTATTACAGCGATTGCTACTGACAAAGTGGGCAATATCAGCCTGCCAACATCAGCGTTTGAATTCTCAATAGATATTACCGCACCGGCTATTCCAACCATTGAATCAGCACAAGATGATGTGGGTGCAATACAAGGCACATTGTTTAGCGGCGATATGACCGATGACCCAACGCCAACCCTGGTAGGCAAGGCTGAAAACGGTAGTATTGTGAAAGTGTATGACGGCAGCATTCTGTTAGGTTCCACGGTGGCTAATGGGGTAACCGGAGAATGGCACTTTACGCCAGCAACACCGATTTCTGAAGGTGCGCACAAGTTCCATGTTAGTGCTACTGATGCAGCAGGTAATACCAGTAAGCCGTCAGCCGACTTCATTTTGACCACCGACTACACAGCTCCGGATATTAGCAAACTGGCTATTACCGATGTAGACGATCAGGTAGGGTTAAAAACGGGTAACGTACTGCCAGGAGAAACTACCGATGATACGCGTCCAACCATCAATGGTACCGGCACTAAAGGCGATACGGTTATTGTGTTCACTACCGACAGTTCAGGTAAACATGAGATTGGCCGCGCTACGGTAGATGCTAACGGTAAGTGGCATCTGAAACCAGTATCGCCATTACTCCCGGGCAAGAATGATTTTACCGCTATCGAAGTTGATCCTGTGGGTAATCAGGCTGGTCCAAGCGCAGAATACCGTATTTTAATTAATACCCTGCCACCAGAACCACCAGTAATCGAGCGAGTGGAAGATAACGTCAACAATGTTGATGGTCTGATTGTTGCTCTGCAAAAATACGATGTCACTGATGACAATACGCCAACCATTATTGGTTCCGCGGTAGCCAACGGTATCGTTACTATTTACAACAAAGATGTGGCGATCGGCTCGGCAAAAGTCGGTGCTGACAGTCAGTGGACTTTCACACCATCACCAGCTTTGGCGGATGGTAAATATGAAATTCGCGCCAGCGTTACTGACACTATCGGCAGAACCAGTGAAAAGACCGGTCCTTTTGATTTCACCGTAGATACCATCGCACCAGGTAAAGCTACCGATCTGGTGGTTATCGATAATGAAGGTGACTGGACAGGTGCCCTCACCAGCGGTGATACCACCGATGACAGTACACCAACCTTTACCGGTAAGGCAGAAGCCAACGGTACTGTTACCATCTACAGCGGTAATACGGTGGTGGGTAAAACCGATGCCAATAGCAACGGTGACTGGACATTTACCCCAAGTACCGCACTGGCTGATGGTGATTATACCTTTACCATTAAAGTGACCGACAAAGCGGGTAACACGGGGGCAGCGACAGACAAGTTTAATCTGACTATTGATACCTCTAAAGTGACGGTGAAAATTGTCAAACTATTGGATGACGTAGGTGATATTACCGGCCCGATTACGCCAAATACCGGAGTGACCGACGATACGCGTCCGGAAGTGATCGGTGAAGGTAAAACTGGCAGCGTCATCAAAGTGTATGACGGTGAAAACCTGCTGGGTTCTACTTCGGTGAAAGCCGATGGCAGTTGGAGTTTTACACCATCCTCAGATCTGGGACAGGGTAGTCACAGTATTACGGCTACGGCCACCGATAAAACGGGCAATACCAGCCCGAAAACTTCGCCGTTTGTGTTTGAAATTGATTCGGTGAAACCATCTGTGCCAACCATTGATTCCGCGATTGATGATGTGGGTACTATTCAGGGCACGCTGAATAACCACGGCTGGACTGATGATCCAACACCAACGCTGATGGGTAAAGCCGAGAAAGGCAGTATCGTGAAGGTGTATGACGGTGAGGCCTTCCTGGGCTCGGTTACGGCAAACGCTACCACCGGTGAATGGAGCTTCACACCAGTATCCGGTTTATCGGAAGGGGAACACAAGTTCCATGTGACGGCAACGGATAAAGCCGGCAACGTTAGCGATAAATCGACTGATTTTATTTTGACGATGGATTTTACTGCACCGGATCCCAGCAAGTTGGCGATTACCGGAGTAGACGATCAAGTGGGCGGACTGACGGGTAACGTCGCATCAGGCGGGCTCACCGATGACAGTCGTCCGACTATTAGTGGTACCGGCACCAAAGGCGATCTGATTACGGTCTACAGCAAAGACAGCACCGGTAACCATGTGATTGGTTCAGCAACGGTAGGAGCCAATGACAGATGGTCATTACAACCGATATCTCCATTACTGGGCGGCTTAAATGAGCTGACGGCGGTGGAAACGGATCCGGTAGGCAATGCTACCAGTCCAAGCACCTCTTATACTATTACTCTGGTTACCAAAGGGCCTGCGACCGCTGTCATTATCAATATCCTTGATGATGTCGGTACCATTATCGGTGAGGTGCAAAAGGGCGGAGTAACGGATGATAATAAACCAACTATCAACGGTACTGCAGATAAGAATAGTGTCATTAAGATTTATGACGACGTTAAACTGCTAGGATCGGTGGTAACAGACAGCAAAGGTGAGTGGCACTTTACACCAGCTAAGGCATTGACAGACGGTATTCATAATCTGACAGCGACTTCAACGGATGCAATCGGTCAAACCAGCCCATCAACCGGTATCTTCGATATTATTGTGGATACGACAGCGCCCGCTAAAGTAGAAAATCTGGTGGTTATCGACGATGTTGGTGCGGTCACCGGCCCTCTGAAAAGTGGGGACATTACTGATGACAGCATGCCAACTTTCAGTGGCAAAGCGGAAGCCAATGGTAAGGTCACTATTTATGACAATGGTGTGGCTATTGGTAACACTACCGCTAATGCCAGTGGTAACTGGAGCTTTACGCCATCAACCGCATTATCA
This sequence comes from Limnobaculum allomyrinae, assembly GCF_016649425.1. GTDB lineage: Bacteria > Pseudomonadota > Gammaproteobacteria > Enterobacterales > Enterobacteriaceae > Limnobaculum > Limnobaculum allomyrinae. Next base: position 128,527 of record NZ_JADRCR010000003.1, on the reverse strand, counting down.
GACGGCACACATCCGTTCACTATCACGGTAACGGATAAAGCAGGTAATGAAGGCGAGTCAACGGCCTTTAAACTGATAATAGACACCTCTACGGTAACCGTATCCATCACGGCGCTGATTGACGACGTGGGTGATATCACCGGCAATATTGCCCAAAACGGCGTCACTGACGATACCCGCCCGGAAATTACCGGTAAGGGTAAAGAAAATAGCATCGTTAAGGTATACGACGGCAGTACGTTACTGGGTAGCACTACGGTCGATAGCAACGGTAAATGGAGCTTTACTCCGACTGCGGATTTGGGGCAGGGTGGTCACAGCATCACGGTCACAGCAACCGATTTGGTGGGTAACACTACAAAACCAACCTCAGCGTTTGTATTTAACATTGACACGGCGGCACCGAATCAGCCAACGATTGATAAGGCAGTGGATGATGTAGGCACCATTCAGGGTGACCTGATGAATGGCGCGATGACCGATGACCCTACGCCAACCCTGATTGGTAAAGCCGAAGCGGGTAGTCTGGTGAAGGTGTATGACGGCAATGTACCGTTGGGCTCCGTTACTGCTGCGGCAGACGGTAAATGGTCCTATACGCCGACAACAGGCATTTCGGAAGGTAAGCATGAGTTCCATGTTACTGCTACCGATAAAGCGGGTAATGTCAGCTTACCATCAGCCGATTTCGTACTAACCACCGACTATACTCCACCGGATATCAAAAAGCTGGCGATCACCGGTGTTGACGATCAAGTAGGGGGTATCACCGGTAATGTGGTGTCAGGTGGTGAAACCGATGACAATCGTCCAACCATTAGTGGTACGGGTACTAAAGGCGATCTGATCACGGTCTACAGTAAAGACAGTACCGGCAACCATGTTATTGGTTCAACGATTGTTGATACCAACGGTAAGTGGTCAATGCAACCGACCTCTCCGCTATTGGGTGGCCTAAACGAACTGACTGCGGTGGAATCGGATCCGGTAGGTAATAGCACCGTTCCGAGTGCAGAATATAACGTCACCCTGATAACCAAGGGGCCTGGCGCTCCGGTGATTGTCAGCGTGGTGGATGATGTAGGCACCATTACTGGTACGGTACAAAAAGGTGGCGTGACGGATGACAGCAAACCGACCATCAGCGGTACTGCCGATAAAGGCCACATCATTAAGATTTATGATGATGTCAAACTGTTAGGCTCGGTAGTAACAGACAGTAAAGGCGAGTGGCATTTCACACCGGCCAATGCATTAATCGACGGTGTCCATAACCTGACAGCTACGGCAACGGATGCTATCGGGCAGACCGGCCCGGCAACGGGTATTTTCGATATTATCGTGGATACTACCGCTCCGGGTAAGGTGAGTAATCTGGTGGTTATCGATGATGTCGGAGCCGTTACTGGTCCTCTGAAGAGCGGGGATATTACCGATGATTCTACGCCAACCTTCAGTGGTAAGGCAGAGGCCAACGGTAAGGTTATCATCTATGACAATGGTACGATGATAGGTTCGACAATGGCGAATGCCAGCGGCGACTGGAGTTTCACACCGAGCACCTCTCTACCGGATGGTTCACACCCGTTCACTATCACGGTAACCGATAAAGCAGGTAATCAAGGTGAGGCAGTTGCCTTTAACCTGGTGATAGACTCTTCTAAGGTGACCGTTTCTATTATTGCCCTGATTGATGATGTGGGCACCATCACTGGTAATATCGCGCAAAATGGCGTAACCGACGATACCCGTCCGGAAATTACCGGTAAGGGTAAAGAAGGCAGCATCATCAACGTTTACGATGGCGCAGCGATGGTAGGTAGCACCACAGTAGACAGCAATGGTAAATGGAGTTTTACACCCGTTGCCGATATGGGATCGGGTGAACACAGCATTACGGCCACGGCGACGGATAAAACAGGTAATACCAGCCCGAAAACTTCGCCGTTTGTGTTTACCATTGATACGTTAGCACCGACTCAACCGACTATTGATAAAGCTATTGATGACGTGGGCACCATCCAGGGCGATCTGGTCAGCGGCGCGATGACCGATGACTCTACGCCAACGCTGGTGGGTAAAGCTGAAGCAAACAGTCTGGCTACAGTATATGACGGCAGTGTAACGTTAGGTTCAGTGACTGCGACAGCAGACGGTAAATGGACTTATACGCCAACGACAGCCATTTCTGAAGGTAAACACGAGTTCCATGTTACTGCCACCGATAAAGCGGGTAATCTCAGTGTGCCATCAGCCAACTTTGTGCTGATTACCGACTATACCGCACCAGACCCAAGCAAACTGGCTATTACGGGTGTAGACGATCAGGTCGGTATTATTACGGGGAATATCAAATCAGGTGGTGTGACTGACGATAGTCGTCCAACCATCAGTGGTACCGGTACTAAAGATGACATCATTACGGTGTACACCACAGACAGTACTGGTAAACATGTGATTGGTAGCACTATTGTTGATGCCAATGGCAAGTGGAGCCTGCGACCAGCAGCAGCATTGGCTCAGGGCGAAAACAAGTTCACGGCGGTAGAAACCGATCCGGTAGGTAATTCAACGGAACCTTGTGCGCCGTACACCATTACCTTAGACACCTTTATATCAGACGCCAAAGTTACTATTACTGCGATCACTGAAGATCGCGGTAGCTCCAGTACTGACTTTATCACCAACGATAATACGTTGTTGATTAGCGGTACGCTGGATAAAGCACTGAAATCTGATGAGACAGTAGAAATTACGCTGGATAGCGGCAAAACCTGGACTAAGGCAACAACGCTGACCGATAGCGGCTGGACTGTTGACCTACAGAGTAAAGTGCTGGCTGATGGGGATTACACCATCAAAGCTCGCGTGGTGGATACCGCCGGTAATGTGGGTAGCACCGACAGCCATTCTCTGAGCATTATCACAGAAAGTCGTGATATGAATGGCCTGAGTACGACCGCGAAAATCACTACCGATACCAGCCATGGTCTGGTGGCGGGTGATCTGTTCAGCCACAGTGCAACACTCACTAACACGGATATGGTTACCCGTGACCGTAATGTAACGGTAACCGGTACCCTGAGTGCAGCGCTGTTAACCGGTGAAAAACTACAGATCTCGCTGGATGATGGCGCGACCTGGAAGACACTCACGCTGAGCGGTAATAACTGGAGCTACGCGTTGCCTGAGGTTTCAGCAGACACCACGTATAATTTTAGGCTTCAGGTCATTGATAATGCAGGTAACCTGGGCAGAAATACTAAGTTTGCCGAGAATTATAAAGTCTCCATCGATCTGACAGTACCGGACATGATTACAGCAGCTCCGGATATTGCTAAACACGTCAGTACTAAAGATGCCTTTACCTTTGACAGCAGCCATTATGGCACGGTAGAAGCCGGTACTATTGTTGCACTGGTTAGCGATGAGAACCGTAACGGTAGCTATCAGGAAGGTCTGGATCAGGTGCTGGGCTTTGCGAAAGCGAATGCAGATGGTTCCTGGAGCATGACGACTAAACTGCCAGCGGGTGCACATAACCTGGCGTTTATGGTGTGGGATGAAGCCGGTAACCACTCCAGTATGGGAGCCGCTACCAGCGTCGGTGTAACTGACGGTGAAGGCAGCTTGCTGATTACTCAGAAATGGGGTGGAACCACGGATTCCGATGGTCGTGGTCTTAGCTCAGCGGCAGTAACCATCAGTCAGGACGGTTTGTGGTCGTTCTTCCAGAGCGTACGTGGTACTTCCGGTACAACTACCGCTAACGCCGGTCGTGTGTATACCGCAACCGATCGTGAGAACTATGAGTCTACCTATTTAGCTCAGCCGTCCACCTCAAACGGTGCTGGCTATGATATCGATAGTAATACTTACAGCCGTTACGTTAACTCAGCGGTGTTTGCAGATATTAACCGTGATGGTTACACCGATGTGATGTCACAGGTCAGTTCGTACCAGAACGCGGGTCGTACTGCTTACTGGATGCAGAATGCAGACGGTACCTTCTCACCGAAGGCTGTGGATCAGGGAACCCTGAACCATCTGGGCGGTGTAATTGCCTATGACCGTGAAGGTGACGGTTATCTGGACTTCGTGCTGGCAGACTCTGAGGCTGACTCCATTTCATTCCTGAAGAATGATAAAGGCGTGCTGTCCTACGAGAAAGTGTCCGGTTTTGATAACGGGCACCCTGGCGGAGCTATTCCGGCAGCCCTGAGTATCATGCACGAAGTGGGTGCAGTGGATATCGATAACAACGGTACCGTCGATATTACGGCGCATATTGACTACAACGGCGTGGGTAATTTTGTTGGCAATACGTCTCGTGGTTTAGGCATTCTGTATAACCAACTGACCAATAATGGTTCAGGAAAAACTAACTTCAGCTCCGTTGGTTACTATGCCAACGTATTTACTAATGATGGCCATGAAGACTACGGTAACCTATCCATCTCCATGACCTACGCTGACTTTAACGGCGACGGCTGGTTGGATCTGTTCCTGAGCCGTGGTTCTAAAGCGGGTGCTAACAGCGATGAAAGCCGTATCTATCTGAACGATGGTACCGGTAGGTTGATTGCTCAGGACAGTCAGGCGCTGTGGTTTGGTGACAATCTGGCTGGTGGTACTTCGCTGGCGGTGGATTGGAACCATGACGGTAAAATGGACATTATCGAAATTCCACGATCCGGCGTGAACGGTAGCCCAACGTTGTATACCAATCTGGGGACTGATGTCTGGAATGGCGGTGGAGTCAGCCTGACGGGTTCTACTAAGTTCGACAATATTACCGGTGCTGTAGCGCTGGACTACGACTGGGATGGCTCGATGGATATCGTGTTATACCGTTCCGGCAGCGATGCCGGTGTGGTATCCAGCACTGATTCCGCACCAACGTTGTTGGTAAAAAATACCAATATCGCAGCAGATGGTACCAGTCTGCAAATCCGTATTGTTGACGGTTTCGGTATTAATACCTACTACAGTAATACCGTTAAGTTGTATGACTCTAAAGGTGCCTGTGTTGCTACACAGCTGATTAACCCGCAGGCGTCCGGCTCCAGTAACAGTATGGGTCTGGTCAGCTTCTTCGGATTAGATCCGAACGAAGTGTACTCGGTGCAATTGCTGCGTATCACTAACGGGGTTACTGACCATGTGGGCGCTGTTCCACTGATCGGTGGCCTTGCCAACAACACGGTTAACGCAAACTGGGGTGGCCTGACAACCAGTAAGTCGCACGATGCTTACGTACTGACGGCAGAAAGTTTGGATGCCAACAACAATACGGTAGGAACAGCCGGCATTATCGGTACCGGTTATAACGATACTTTCTTCGGCTCTGGTGGAAATGATACCTATACCGGCGGTGGCGGCTGGAACCTGATAGTCAGCGGTCAGCAAGTCTGGAGTGAGACGGCGGGGCTGGATATTGTTGATTACAGTCGTTCCGCTTCAGCGATTACCGCTAACCTGGCTACCGGCGTTGCAACCGGATGGGGTACTGACAAATTAGTCAGTATTGAAGGTCTGATCGGTTCTGCACAGGGCGATACATTCACGGATAACGCCGCGAATAACCTGTTTGAAGGCCGCGGTGGCAATGACACCTTCTACCTGACCAACGGTGGTAACGATGTACTGATGTACAAAGTGCTGACCGGTAAGAGTGGTGACGGTAGGGGTGGTAACGGCCATGACACAGTGTATGGTTTCACCGTGGGTAATCTGCTGACGAACAACAATGCCGATCTGATCGATTTGGGCGATGTACTTAACTACTCCGGTTCTTACTCCTGCTTTATGGATGAAGGCAAGATGACGCTGGACTTCGCTTCTCAGGGAATACTGAATTACCTGAAAGTGGAGCAGTTGAATGGCGATACCATCATCAGTATTGACCGTGATGGTAAAGGTGGTGCTTATGGCTTTGAAGAGCTGCTAACGCTGAAAGGGGTAAGTACTGACCTGGTGACGCTGTTGTCTAACAACCAGATTGAAGTTGGTGACGATACGCTGTCCAGCGCATCTTCCAGCACACATTCTCTGTTATCCACCACTCAGCAATCACTGCTGTCCATTTCTCAGATGTATACCGCTGGTGATGACATTTTGTTCGGCACCGATAAGGCTGACATCCTGATGGGTGGTCTGGGCAACGATACCTTTATCCATATTGGTACCGGCGATCAGGTCATGGGCGGGGCAGGTAACGATATCATCAAGCTGGCTTCAACAGATTTTGCTTATATCTCTGGTGATGAGGGTATCGACACCTTGATTCTGGAAGGTAAAAACGAACTGTTAGATCTGAGTGCGTTGAAAGACAAGCTGGAATCAATCGAGATATTCGACATGGGTGATAGTAGTAACACCATGAAAGTCTCTCTGGATGATGTTCTGCGTCTGGGTTCGGAAGAGCTGGCAATTCACCGTGGTGATAAAGCCATTATTGTCAATGGTGAGGAAGGCAGCACCCTGAAGCTGGAGAATGGTGACAGTCAGTGGGCCATATCGCAAAGCGCTTATCAGTATCAAGGTAACACCTATAACGTCTGGACTATGGGTGTTTCTGGTGTCGAAGTACTGGTCGAGAACAGCGTCAATCCAATCATTATGTAACTGAGTGACCAAAGCAGCTGCCTTCAGGCGGCTACTTTGGTTTTATCAATATTTTGTCAGAAGTCATCCTGCAACAGGGTGTTGCAGGAAGAGTAAGTAAAAGGCAGGTCTCTCAGGATGTACCTGCTGAATTACTGCCTACCGGTAGTCTGGATGGTAGTAATTCAACGGTGGTACGGGTGAATTAAGTAAACAAGATATCACCGGTATAACCGTGAAAATCGTCAAGTAAGTGCGTTGACTTAGTTGATGTCAGTAAAGGGAGGGAGAACCCATTACTGGTTAGTAATCACGCAGGATGAGTAACAGTTAACCTGTTTTATTCAGGTGATTTTTACTTTTTAAGTATACGGAAATAGTGATGGCAGGACATTTGTCTGACGCCATCAAACGCTGAGTTAAGCGTTAAGCACTTAATGGAATGCCTATTTCTGAAAATGGAATATAAGGAAATAATTTAAATGAATACCAATTTTATTGATAACAGTCGCGATGCTACCCCTGCGTTTTCTGGTGAAGGTGTACCGGGAACTATGATTACTCTGTTTGATAATGGCAGGGCGATCGGTCACACAGTGATTGGTGAAGATGGCCTGTGGAGCCTTTCTGCTAATGAATTGCCAGACGGTATCCATTACCTTTCTGTTCTTGGAATGGATAGCTACGGTAACAACCAGTTCGTGTTGGGCGCGACAATGATGGAAGTGGGTGACATTACACAACCGGCACCACAGCTACCACCTGAACTACAACCTGAGCCACAACCAGAGCCGCAGCCAGAGCCACAACCAGAGCCACAACCAGAGCCACAACCAGAGCCACAGCCTGAGCCGCAACCAGAGCCGCAACCAGAGCCACAGCCAGAGCCAAATCGTACATTAGTAACACCAATCATTAGCGGTGCCTATGATCAGGTTGGTGCTGATGTGGGTAATGTTAAATCTGGTGCGATCACGGATGATGCTCGCCCGGTTATCAGCGGCACCGGTACTGCTGGTGATGTTGTTGTTGTATACAACACCGATATTAATGGCAGACATGAAGTTGGCCAGGCAGTCGTTGATGCTGAAGGTAACTGGAGCGTAGCTCCTTATGGATTTGCTGCATTGTCAGTGGGTGAAAACCAACTGACCGTTGTAGCGATAGATCCTGCAGCAGGTACGCGTAGCGAAGCAAGCGAGCCATACACTCTGGTCGTTGAAGCATTTATTCCAGCTCCGGTACATGGCGAAGTGATGCAGGGTACTGCTGGTGATGACGTGTTTAATCATGTGGGTGAAGCGGATCAGGTGCTGGCTGGTGCTGGTAACGATCTGATCAATCTGCAATCACTGAACTTTGCTCTGGTTGATGGCGGCGAAGGTACTGATACGGTAGCACTGTCAACGGTGTACGCTAACTTATCCCTGAGCGCACTGAAAGACACGTTAACGTCAGTAGAGATCTTTGATCTGGGCGATGGTCATAACACCATTACCGTTTCTATGCATGACGTTCTGCGTATGGGCTCTGAAGAGCTGTCAGTTCACGGTGATAAGAAAGCGCTGGTTATCAATGGCGAAGACGGTTCTACCTTAGCGATCGAAAACGTTCGCGAACAGTGGATTCAGTCTGGCGGCGACGACAGTAAGTGGATGATAACTGAGCAAGATTATCATTATGCAGGTAACACTTATAACGTCTGGTCTATTGGTAATGCCGGTGTTGAGCTATTAGTTGAGAATACAGTTAACACTATCATTATGTAATTGAAAGATAGAACGGCCACCGTTTGGTGGCCGTTTTTACATCTAAATTTCGCTGAAATAGCCAAAAAGGATATTTCAGGCACAAAAAGGAGGAGGAAAAAACACACCGGTAGCTCAAGGCACAAATAAAAACAGCAGGATGGATAGTGGGTTAACGGAAGAAAACCCCACTTTCGGCCCTTGTGCTCATCGTCGAATAGCAACATTAAGCTGAATGATAAACGCTAAAAATTGTTTACGTTGTCAGCAAGATCGCAACAGTAATCAGGGAGTACGCGCTAAATTCCGCTAATTAGATACACCAACAGATAACAATAAAAAGCAAGCCCGGTTGCAGAACCTGAGATTGAGTTCTGTTAAGAGTGATGAACTCAACGGGCTATCAAAAAATGAGTAATGGATAAGGAGTCTGTTCTCGTATGAGTAAAAATATTAGTCTATTGGTTAATTCCGGGGGCGCCAGCTCTCAGGTTATATCTCTTGATTCAAACAACCCCGCCAGAATTCAAATTCAGGATGGACACCAGTACATCTTAAAAAATCAAGATAATAACCACTCGCCGGAAAATGTGACGCTAAAGCGGCACGGTAACGATCTGTATGTGATCTTGGAAGGCGATACCGATCCTGCGATTGTTATTGATAATTACTATGTTTCAGGTAATCACCAGCCATTATTGGGTATTGCTGAGGATGGTCAGCTCTATTCCTATATTACCAGTGATGCATTGAACGAAGGTTACATGCTGGCTGACGAGGGGGTTACCTCTGTTACATTAGGCGGTTCTTCACTGGGCGATAGTAGCTATTTATTTGAGAGCGTTGAATATAGCGATGGACTGATGGCATCATGGCCGTGGTTCTTAGGTACCGCAGTGATTGGCGGTATTGGCTATGGCATTTATAATACGAATAAAGATGATGATAACTCTTCTTCATCTTCTGTATCACTACAAACACCTGATACAAAACCTCAACCGAGCTCTCAGGCAGAACCACAGGCTGAATCTCAAGTAGAACCTTTACCAACACCAGCTGAAACTATTAATACGGTTGGTGAAGTCGCTATTCCTGCAGTTTCTGGTACCAGTACAACTGAAAATAAGACCACAATTTATGGTGTCGGTGAAGCAGGCGACACCATTACTATTTATGATAACAATCAGGTCATTGGTACCACGGTGGTTAATGCCAATGGTCAGTGGCAATTTATATCTGAAACGGCTTTAAATGGGGGCGTACATAACATTACGTTGACTCAAACTAGCCCATCAGGTTCAACCAGTGGTTCATCTGAAGCTTTCTCATTTACGGTTGATATCGCTACGTCAGAACAACCGATAGCCCCGGTTCAGGCAGTGTTTAACAGTATGGTAGATAGCGAGACATTGCTTGCTATCAATCTGGAAACAAAAACGGCCAGTACCACACCCATTTTTTCTGGCGTAGGTGAACCAGGCGCTGTTATTACCTTTATTGATAGCAGTAATGCGAGTCTTCTGTCTGCCGTAAATAAGAGCGGTAAGCAATTACTCAAAGCTGATGGCGGCAAAATTATTGGTCAGGTTACTGTAGGTGAAGATGGTATATGGAGCTTTACGCCAGATAAACCGTTGGCTGAAGGTCAGCACCGTATCACGATGATATCTACGGATAAGGATGGCAACCAAAGCCTGCCATCCGATCCGATAATATTTGAAATCGATATTACTGCACCAGACACTCCGGTCATTAATGCAGTACTGGACTCTTCTGGTGATTTGAACAACCCAATTTTATTGGGTAGCAATACTCATGAAGCCAAACCGATTATCTCGGGGCAGGGTGAGGCGGGAAGTACCATTATTGTTACCGATCGTGGTGAATTCATCGGTAGTGTGATTACCGATCAATCCGGAAACTGGACATTTACTCCAGAAGTGGCACTGAGCGAAGGTGCCCATAGTATCTGCGTTGCGGCAATAGATGAAGCCGGTAATGGTAGTCAAATCTCTGATGTGTTTGTATTTAATGTAGATACGTTAGCGCCAGAACAGCCGATTATTAACAACGTTACGGACGATAAAACGCCATCTTTCGTGGGTGAAGGTGAGCCAAACAGCACGGTCACTATTTTTGATAATGATGTGTTAATTGGCCAGGCAGCGGTGAGTGATGAAGGTCGATGGGTATTTACACCAGACGAGCCGCTAAGTGTAGGTACTCATAATATCACAGCCCGTGTAACGGATAGTGCGGGTAATGTGAGTGAGCCGTCAACAGTATTTGAGTTTATCTCTGAGACCACAAGTTCACCGACAGAGCCAGTTGTACCAACCATTGAATTTGTTTCTGCTGATTTCCGCGGTGACTTAGATAGTGGTACAGCGGTTAATAATGCTACGCCAACGCTGAAAGGCACGGCAGAGCAAAGCAGCGTTGTGACCATTTTTGATAATGGCACCATTCTGGGTTCGACGGTAGCGGATAGCACCGGTAAGTGGAGTTTTACGCCAGCAGCAGAACTGCCGGCAGGCGATCATGCCTTTACGGTAGCGGGTGATGCAGGTATCCCATCCGCCGAGTTTATGGTCACCGTGGATCCTGAACTTCATATTCACCCACCGGTACCGACAGAGCCAGTTGTACCAACCATTGAATTTGTTTCTGCGGATTTCCGCGGTGACTTAGATAGTGGTACAGCGGTTAATAATGCTACGCCAACGCTGAAAGGCACGGCAGAGCAAAGCAGCGTTGTGACCATTTTTGATAATGGCACCATTCTGGGTTCGACGGTAGCGGATAGCACCGGTAAGTGGAGTTTTACGCCAGCAGCAGAACTGCCGGCAGGCGATCATGCCTTTACGGTAGCGGGTGATGCAGGTATCCCATCCGCCGAGTTTATGGTCACCGTGGATCCTGAACTTCATATTCATCCACCAGTGCCGGAAGAGCCAGTTGTACCAACCATTGAATCCGCACAGGATGATGTGGGTGCAATTCAGGGTATTCTGAAGCATGGCGCTATAACTGATGATTCTACCCCAACGCTGGCAGGCAAAGCAGCCATGGGCAGCGTGGTGAAAGTTTATGATGGTGAAGAGTTACTGGGCTCAACGGTGGCAGATAACCAAACGGGTCAGTGGAGCTTTACGTCAACCACATCATTAGCTGAAGGTGAACATCAGTTCCATGTTGTTTCGGTCAGTGCTACTGGTAACGTTAGCGCCCCGTCGGATAGCTTTGTGCTGACGGTAGATACCATTGCGCCGGAAAAACCATCGATTAATATTAGTATTATGCTTCATGCAGATGTCCTTGATGATGAAGGGAATCCGTATATTCCGGGCGTAGATGAATGGTTCGGTGGGTTCTATGGTAAAGGTGAGCCAGGAAGTACGATTACCATCATTGATAATGGTAACGTAGTCGGTCAGACCATTGCTGATGCATCAGGATCATGGGTATTTACACCGCCGCCAGCATTAGGGAGCGGCGATCATGAAACTTATGTCACGGCAATGGATAAAGCGGGCAATATCAGCGAATCCTCCAACACAGTAACCTTCAAACTGATAGGTAATGACTCTGAGCCGCAAATACCAGCAACCATTGAATCCGCTCAGGATGATGTGGGTGCAATTCAGGGTATTCTGAAGCATGGCGCTATAACCGACGATTCCACCCCAACGCTGGCAGGTAAAGCAGCCATGGGCAGCGTGGTGAAAGTTTATGATGGTGAAGAGTTACTGGGTTCAACGGTGGCAGATAACCAAACGGGTCAGTGGAGCTTTACGTCAACCACATCATTAGCCGAAGGTGAACATCAGTTCCATGTTGTTTCGGTCAGTGCTACTGGTAACGTTAGCGCCCCGTCGGATAGCTTTGTGCTGACGGTAGATACCATTGCGCCGGAAGCAGCCTCTGATATAGATATCGTTCAATACCCATGTGGCGCGCCGGAGTTCATCACGGGGACGGCTGAAGCTCATGGTGTCGTTACCGTATATGATAATGGCAGTGTAATTGGTAGTACGGTGGCTGATTTTGATGGTTTTTGGGAGTTTAATCTGGAACATGCTCCAGAATCAGGGGCTCATACGATCACCACCACCGTAATGGATAGTGCGGGTAATATTAGTCAAGCCAGTCAGGAGTATTCTTTCTATATTAGTTTGAAAGGTATAGGGATTACTGAGTTAAGTGATTCGACGGGTGAGATAACAGGTAATATCTTCCCGGGTAGCGTAACCGATGAAGTTCGTCCAATAATCACTGGTTATGCAGAAGTAGGTTATGTCATTAAAATTTATGATGGCAGTACTCTGTTGGGTTCAACCGTAGCATATGAAGACGGTGAATGGAGCTTTACGCCAATCGATGATTTGGCTCAAGGGGAGCACAGCATCACAGCTGTCGCGATCGATGCAAATGATACTGTTGGTAATCCTACCCCAGCAATTACCTTTACTATTGATATTACTCCACCAGATGCACCGACCATTGAATCCGCACAGGATGATGTGGGTGTCATTCAGGGCAGTCTGAACAGTGGTGATTCGACGGGTGATTTTACCCCAACACTGAGCGGCAAAGCTGAAGCGGGTAGTGTGGTGAATGTGTATGGTACAGCGATACCTCTGGAAGGAACAGCATTACTGGGTTCTGTCGTTGTGGATAGCGAAGGTAAGTGGAGCTTTACGCCAGCTTTTGAGTTGGCTGAGGGCGAGTACAAATTCACTGTAACGTCAATGGATAGCGCTGGTAACATCAGTGTACCGTCAGAGCCATTCATTCTGAACCTTGAATACCCGGCTCCTGCATCAATCTCTTCGATTAAACTCATCGATGATGTGGGTGATATCAGGGGTAGCATTGCACCAAATGGCATCACCGATGATGCCCGTCCGGAAATGACTGGCAATGCCAGAACCGGCGATATTATTAAGGTTTATGACGGTGACACCTGTCTGGGCTCAATCCCGGTTAGATCTAATAGTGAGTGGAGTTTTACCCCACCCACCGATTTAAGTGAAGGTGTGCACAGTATTACCGTGACGGCGACTAACGAGTTCGGTAAGACCAGTGAACCAAGTACAGCGTTTGTGTTCTTCATTGAGACCACTGCTCCTGTGGTACCAACCATTGAATCCGCACAGGATGATGTGGGTGCAATTCAGGGTATTCTGAAGCATGGTGATATAACCGATGATGCAACCCCAACGCTGACCGGTAAAGCGACCATGGGCAGCGTGGTGAAAGTTTATGATGGTGAAGAGTTACTGGGCTCAACGGTGGCAGATAACCAAACGGGTCAGTGGAGCTTTACGTCAACCACATCATTAGCTGAAGGTGAACATCAGTTCCATGTTGTTTCGGTCAGCGCGACGGGTAACGTTAGCGCCCCGTCGGATAGCTTTGTGCTGACTGTGGACACTATCGCCCCGGAAGCAGCCTCTGATATAGATATCGTTCAATACCCATGTGGCGCGCCGGAGTTCATCACGGGGACGGCTGAAGCTCATGGTGTCGTTACCGTATATGATAATGGCAGTGTAATTGGTAGTACGGTGGCTGATTTTGATGGTTATTGGGAGTTTAATCTGGAACATGCTCCAGAATCAGGGGCTCATACCATTACCACCACCGTAATGGATAGTGCGGGTAATATTAGTCAAGCCAGTCAGGAGTATTCTTTCTATATTAGTTTGAAAGGTATAGGGATTACTGAGTTAAGTGATTCGACGGGTGAGATAACAGGTAATATCTTCCCGGGTAGCGTAACCGATGAAGTTCGTCCAATAATCACTGGTTATGCAGAAGTAGGTTATGTGATTAAAATTTATGATGGCAGTACTCTGTTGGGTTCAACCGTAGCATATGAAGACGGTGAGTGGAGCTTTACGCCAATCGATGATTTGGCTCAAGGAGAGCACAGCATCACAGCTGTCGCGATCGATGCAAATGATACTGTTGGTAATCCTACCCCAGCAATTACCTTTACTATTGATATTACTCCACCAGATGCACCGACCATTGAATCAGTTTCTGCGGATTTCCGTGGTGAGCTGACTGGCGATGTCATCATTAATAATACCCTACCGACGTTAAGTGGCGTAGCTGAGCACGGCAGTACGGTACGTATTTTCGATAATGATAATTTAATCGCGATCGTTGAGGCGGATGGTACCACAGGTAAGTGGAGCTTTACGCCGAAAGAGGATCTCCTGTTCGGTGAACATATCTTCATTGCAGAAGCCATCGATGCAGCAGGTAACTACAGCAGTCAGTCACCTGAGTTTATTGTCATTATTGATAGTGAATTTTGTATTATTCCGCCACCTGCAGAACCACCCGTTACGCTAACTATCGAGTCAGTTTCTGCGGATTTCCGTGGTGACTTAAATAGCGGTACAGTGGTTAATAATGCTACGCCAACGCTGAAAGGCACGGCAGAGCAAGGCAGCGTTGTGACCATTTTGAATAATGGCACTATTCTGGGTTCAACGGTAGCGGATAGCGCCGGTAAGTGGAGTTTTACGCCAGCAGCAGAATTGCCAGCCGGAGATCATGCCTTTACGGTGGCAGGTGATGCAGGTATTCCATCAGCCGAGTTTATAGTCACTGTGGATCCTGAACTTCATATTCACCCACCGGTGCCGGAAGAGCCAGTTATACCAACCATTGAATCTGTACAGGATAATGTGGGTGCAATTCAGGGTCTTCTGAAGCATGGCGCTATAACTGATGATTCCACCCCAACGCTGACAGGCAAAGCAGCCATGGGCAGTGTGGTGAAAGTGTATAACGATAGTGTTCTTTTAGGCTCTGTTATTGCCGACGCTGAAACGGGTGAATGGAGTTTTACCCCATCTACTGCATTACTGGATGGGACATATCATTTTGCTGTTACTTCAACAGATGCAGTTGGTAATGCCAGCTTGCCATCAACAGTTTTTGATTTGACCATAGATATCCCTGCACCAGCCCCTGATATCAGACAACAAATTCTTGGAGTAGATGATCAAGTAGGTCATATCACCGGAAATGTTAAGTCAGGTGATTGGACTGATGACTCGCAGCCAACTATTCACGGTGTTGGTACTGCGGGTGACATTATTAGAGTGTACACCAAAGATGCCATAGATAGTCATGAAATCGGTAGCGCCAGGGTAAGTGCTGATGGTACATGGAGCCTGAAACCATCGACACCGTTGTATTATGGTAGTAATGAACTGACAGCCGTCGCCATAGATGGATCTGGCAATGCCTATATGCCAAGTGAATCCTATGTGATCAGTTGTGGTGACGGGTCTCAAATGCCGCCAGTAATTGAAATGGTGTTGGACGACGTGGGTATCACCACCGGTGTGTTGAAACAAGGCAGCGTAACGGATGATAACAAGCCGACCCTGAGTGGTACTGCCGCTCGGGATTGTATCGTTAAGGTTTATGATGATGCCACACTGTTAGGTTCAACGCTGACTGATGCTAACGGTGAGTGGTTCTTTACACCAACATCGACGTTGACTGATGGCTCTCATAACTTTACCGCAACGTCTACGAGTAACATTGGACAGGTCAGCAAACCGACCGGTATTTTCAATATTATTGTAGATACGACAGCACCTGCAACAGCCACCAATATTGCGACCAGCAATGACGACCCAACCCTCTTAACGGGCAGTGCCGAAGCGAATGGAACTATCACGGTTTATAGTAATGACCTTGTAGTGGGTACCGTGAAAGTGGGTGCAGATGGTTCTTGGTCGTTTAACCTGAGTACCGTTCTGGCGGCAGGTTATGACACGTTCACGGTTACTGTAACCGATCGTGCCGGTAATGAGAGTGTTCCATCTTCAGCATTTACCTTTGATATTGATACTGTTTCGCCAACGGTACCAACCATTGATTATGCCTTTGATAACGTAGGTCATCTCACTGGTGCGTTAAAAAATGGTGATGTTACTGATGACAACACTCCAACTCTCCATGGTTCAGCGATAGCGAACAGTGTTGTCAGTATCTATCTTGGTGGAGAGACGATTGGTAGCGTAACAGCAGATGCAGACGGTAAGTGGGTATTTACCACAGCACCGATTGATATGAGTACACATGTGTTTACCGTAACGGCAACAGATGCGAATGGTAAGGTCAGTGAACCAAGCCAAGCGTTCAGTTTAGCGGTTGATAATGGACACTATGTTCCCACTATTATCGCTTACGTAATTGATAGTGTTGGTGATATTACAGGTCAAATTCGAAAAGACAGTGTTATTGATGATCCTCGCCCATACATTGCAGGAACAGCGGATAAGCACAGTATCGTTGAGATTTATGATGGAGAGACCTTACTGGGATCAACAAGGGCTTTATCTGACGGTGAGTGGAGCTTTACGCCATCGTTTGATCTGGGGCAGGGTGAGCATAGTATTACTGCTATCGCAACTGACATCATTGGTTATGTTTATCCTCCATCCAACGCGTTTAGCTTTACAATCGATACCACCCCACCAGCGATGCCAACTATCGAATCAGTCTCTGCGGATTTCCGCAGCGATATGAGTAGCGGTACTGTCACTAATGACATTACGCCAACGCTAAATGGTGTCGCTGGGAAGGGTAATTTTGTCACTATTTTTGATGGTGACGTCAAATTAGGTTCAGTACAGGCAGACAGTACTACGGGTAAATGGAGTTTCACGCCATCATTCGATCTGACTTATGGCGACCATACCTTTACTGTGATATCTGTTGATAAAGCAGGTAATCAGAGCACCCAATCGCCAGAGTTTGTTGTGGTTATTGATGCTGATATTTGCATTATGCCACCGCCTGTGGAGCCGTCAGAAGCACCAGGGATACCGACCATTACTTCTCTGGTAGACAATGTAGGTATCATCACGGGTACGGTGTTAAGTACTCATGTTACAGATGATGCCAGACCAACATTATCTGGCACGGCAATAGCGAACGGTATTGTCACCATATATAACAATAATGCGAAGTTTGCCAGTGTAACCGCTGATGGTGAAGGCAAATGGTCATTTACTCCAGAAACTGAGTTACCTGATGACGTATATAGCATCAATATTGATGTTACCAATGCAGAAGGGCAAACCAGTGGCAAGAGCAGCTATTTCTACTTTTACGTAGATACTGTTGCGCCGGATGCAAGTGCTGCTCCAGTGATTACATATAATAATCTGGATGAAAGCATCTCGCTGAAAGAGGGTGATGTGACTGATGATTGCACCCCCGCTTTGTCTGGATTGACCGAAGGTGGCAATATTGTGACTATCTACGATCACGGTGTTGTTATTGGTTCAACCACTGCAAGCTCGGGCGGACCTTGGTGGTATCCTACTTACGGCTCACCTTTGGCGGATGGCGAGCATCAGTTCACCATCACGATTATGGATAAAGCGGGTAATATTAGTACGGTTAGCCCAGAAGTTAATATCACTATTGATACCAGTGGAATCTTACCTTCAGTTATGTATCTCAGTGATCTTGTTGGCACTGTAAGAGGTCATGTCACTGCAAATGGTTCAACTGATGATCTCCGTCCCTGGATTACAGGTAGCGGTAAAATTGATAGTGTCGTCATGGTATATGACAATGGTGTATTGCTGGGTTCATCCACAGTGGCTGCCTTTAGTAGCCGTTGGTATATAAAACCAGATTTTGACTTAGCCGAGGGTAAACATAGTATTACATTAGTTGCCACTGACAAAATGGGTAATCATAGTGAATCAATCTCTGCATTTGATTTCATTGTGGATACCGTTGCGCCAGCGATACCAACCATTGAGTCAGCGATAGATAATATGGGGTCGATACAGGGTTTATTGAGCAGCGGTGATATAACCGATGACTCAACACCAACTCTGACGGGTAAAGCTGAAGTTGGTAGTATCGTGAGAGTGTATGACGGTAGCGTTCTGTTAGGCTCGACAACAGTAGATAGCCTGAGCGGTGAGTGGAGCTTTACACCAGCAGCGTATTTGGCTAAAGGTGAACATCAGTTCCATGTTACAGCTATAGATACTGCAGGTAACAACAGCCAGTCATCAGAGAGCTTTAGCCTGATTCTTGACTATAGCCAGCCAGATAGCGCTAACTTAGCAATTACTAATGTGCACTCAGATGGCCCTGTAGAAGTAATGAATAATGGGCCTATGTACACGGGTGATATTGAGAACGGTGGTGCAATTAGTTATGGCAAACCTCTCATTAGTGGTACGGGAACTGCGGGTGATGTCATCGTTCTCTACTCCAATGGATATTATAGTCATCTTGAATTGGGGAGTACGACTGTAGATGCAAATGGGAAGTGGAGTCTTCAGTTAACCAATAGCTTACAGCTGGATGATAATGAGCTTTTCGTGGTTGGAATGGATGACCAAGGGAATGTTACTGGTACTAGTGCACCATATGCAGTTATTTACTACGGTATATGGTTCGATGCCATTACACCGGACTTTGTTCTTGAGAGCGATAGTCTGGTACCTGCCAACGTAGAGGATGAAAACGCTGAGACCGTAGATGATGCTACAACGGGCACTCTCCTACACTCAGCGAATCTGGTCTTCTTTGGTAGTGAAGGCACTGACACCTTGATCCTGAAAGGTCAGAGTGACCAATTGAAATCGGGGTTAATGCAAGACAAATTAACTTCTGTGGAGATTATCGATCTGGGTGATGGCAATAACACCATGACAGTCAGTTTGCATGATGTTTTACGTTTGGGTACAGAAGAATTGGCAATCAATAGTGGAAACAAAGCGATGGTTGTCGATGGTGATGAGAGCAGTACACTGCAGTTAGAAGAAATGGATACTCAGTGGAGCACGTCACAAAGCGAGCATCAATATGCTGGCAATACCTATGACGTCTGGACTACCGCGTCTTCAAACGTTGAAGTCCTGGTCGAAAACAATGTGCATGTCATGATGTAATGCACTAACTAAATGGAACGATCGCTATCTGGCGATGGTTCCGATAACAAAACCGGCCCGTTGTTCAGGCCGGTTTTATTGTTTATAAACTACCTGAAACAGCGACTAATTAAAGACACCTTGCAAAATCGTGTTCACTATCAAAGTCGTTGCCGCAACCAGCACCAAATCATCACCCACCGCATACCATTCATAGCCAGGGTAGTGTGGCAGACCATTTAGCATGGTCACCGGTACCATTTTTTTAGCAATACCCGGAGGCAGCGGTTTACCCCGTGCTAAATTTTTAGCAATACCCGGTGGCAGAGGCTTATAGCCAACAATGCCATAGTTAACTGCCATTCCTCGCGCCTGATCGAACGTAATGGTTACGCTGACATTATCGTGGTCATCATGCCCGTTTCCTTTATTTTTATTACCTTTACCATTGCCACCGGGATCGGCATTTACCGGTGTCGTTCCCAACACCAAGGGTATTAACGCGGCAAAGATGATTGCAGTGAATTTTTTGCTCATGTGTGAAGCCTTATCTGAATGATTTACTGTCTGAATTAATAGTAGCAGCGATTAAGCAGGGCTTCCGTCAGCATAGATGAGCCAACGGTAAAAGAAGTGATAATGGTTGTAACGGTAGATGAGATCGGATGAGGCAATAAATATAAAGCCCGAAAACAAGGTGTTTTCGGGCTTTCAGTTTAAGGCAAACGGGCAAACGCGGCCAGAACGACCGCGTTCTATCAACTACAGCAACTGAGTTTGAGCTTCAGCCGCCGCCAGCGCTACCATATTCACGATACGTCTGACGGAAGCGATCGGCGTCAGAATATGTACCGGTTTGGAAATACCCATCAGCACTGGGCCCACGGTCACACCTTCCGAAGAGGAAACGCGCAGCAGGTTATAGCTGATACGAGCCGATTCCATATTTGGCATAATCAGGATGTTTGCCGCGCCTTTCAGCGGACTGTCCGGCATCACGTCGTTACGGATACTCTCTACCAGAGCAGCATCGCCGTGCATTTCGCCATCAATTTCCAGTTCCGGAGCGGCCAGTTTCACCAGCTCCAGCACCCGGCGCATTTTACGGGCGCTTGGACTATCTGAAGTGCCAAAACTGGAGTGGGACAGCAGCGCGACTTTAGGCTCGATGCCAAAGCGACGTACGGTCTCCGCTGCCATCAGTGTGATTTCTGCCAGCTGTTCCGGCGTTGGATCATCATTCACATAGGTATCAGCAATAAAGGTATTGCCGCTTGGCAGAATAATCGCGTTCATGGCACAGGCAGTATTCACCCCGTCACGATAACCAAATACTCCTTTCAGCACCTCATAATGCTCATGATAGCTGCCGATAGTGCCGCAAATCAGGCCGTCAGCTTCACCACGTTGCACCATAATGGTACCAATCAGGGTTGGGTTACCTATTAATGTACGCTGTGCCTGCTCGCGGGAAACGCCTTTACGCTTCATCAACTGATAGTACTCATTCCAGTACTCGTTGAAACGCGGATCGGATTCGTTATTTACAATCTCAAAGTCTTTACCCGCAACGATTTGCAGACCCAATTTCTTGATGCGCATTTCAATCACGCTTGGGCGACCGATCAGAATCGGATAGGCCAGCCCCTGAGAAACGATGTCCTGAGTGGCGTGCAGTACGCGTTCTTCTTCCCCTTCAGCCATCACAATTCGTTTCAGCTGTTTCTTCGCCTGAGAGAAGATTGGCTTCATAAACAGATTGGTTTTATAGATAAACTGAGTCAGATGTTCAACGTAAGCATCCATATCGGTAATTGGACGTTCGGCAACACCGGAGTCCATTGCTGCCTGCGCTACGGCCGGCGCAATTTTTACAATCAGACGCGGGTCAAATGGTTTTGGAATCAAGTATTCAGGCCCAAAAGAGAGTTCCTGATCGCCATAAGCAGAGGACACCACATCGCTCTGCTCTGCCAGCGCCAGATCGGCGATGGCACGTACTGCCGCCAGTTTCATCTCTTCGTTGATTACCGTGGCGCCAACATCCAGCGCACCACGGAACAGGAATGGGAAACACAGAACGTTGTTTACCTGATTCGGGTAGTCCGAACGGCCGGTACAGACGATAGCATCCGGACGTACCGCTTTCGCCAGCGGTGGCAGAATTTCTGGTTCAGGGTTAGCCAGCGCCAGAATCAATGGATTCTTCGCCATGCCTTTCACCATATCCTGTGTTAACACGCCAGGGCCCGAACAGCCAAGGAAGATATCCGCACCGTCAATGACCTCGGCCAGACTGCGTTTACCGCTGTCTACTACCGCGTAAAGCGCTTTATTCTCTTCCATATTCTCATCGCGGCCCTGATAGATAACGCCGCGTGAGTCACAAACGGTAATGTTCTTTTTGTCCATACCCAGCGCAACCAGCAGGTTCAGACAGGCGATGGCCGCTGCACCGGCACCGGATACCACCAGCGTAACCTCACCAATCTTTTTATCCACCACCCGCAGGCCGTTTAATACTGCGGAAGCACAGATAATGGCAGTACCATGCTGATCGTCGTGGAACACAGGAATTTTCATGCGTTTGCGCAGTGCTTTTTCGATCTGGAAGCACTCGGGTGCTTTAATATCTTCCAGGTTGATGCCACCAAAAGTTGGCTCCAGAGAAGCGATAATCTCAATCAGCTTATCCGGATCGGATTCGTCAACTTCAATATCGAATACGTCAATACCGGCGAACTTTTTGAACAGTACGCCTTTACCTTCCATAACGGGTTTTCCGGCCAGAGCACCGATATTGCCCAGACCAAGTACGGCTGTGCCGTTAGAGATTACCGCTACCAGATTGCCACGGGCTGTATATTTGTAGGATGCCTGAGGGTCGGCGGCAATTTCTAAGCAGGGCGCAGCAACGCCCGGCGAGTAGGCCAGTGCTAAATCACGCTGGGTAGCCAGCGGTTTGGTTGGCGTTATTTTAATTTTTCCTGGTACAGGAAACTGGTGGAAATCAAGAGCGCTTTGTTTTAATTGTTCGTCCATTATCGTGTCCTTTTCAGGGTGGTACAGGGCGACGCCGTGATACCCCGGAATAGATATAGGGTAATTATTAAAGACTAATGAGATGCAGCATCGTTATTGTTGGTCTTTCACTATAACTGTTTCTTTACGTACTTATTCATTATAAAGCACAGTTAGACAGCAATCTTAACATTAAATTAATAATTGACCACGCAAACATCAGTGGTGTTATCGCTTATTGTGACAGGGAATAACTATTGAGCCTTTCCCCCACACGTCTGAATTATTAATTGGCCCTTAACCGGCTAAATTGTCATCACTGAATGATTATTTGTCATAAATATCATATGGTTGAAAAATTTAATTATTTTTCTTTTCGTATTGCATACCAGAGCTAATACCATCAACTATGCTTACTGTGTATCGGTTAGAAAGAGCGTCCTTCTGTTTTAGTTGGCGTTGACTCTTTTTAAGGAACTTATCCGATCGCAGCATGAGGAGATGTAGTCGCTATCAATAAGATGGATTAACTAAAAGGTGAGTCGACAATGAGTGCAAAATTTGAAATTTTTCTAAGTAAAAACAACGAATTCTATTTCCGCTTAAAAGCAGGAAATGGGCAGATCATTCTGGGTAGTGAAGGTTATACCACCAAAGCTAACTGCCAGAATGGTATCAAGTCAGTGAAAACCCACTCTCAGGACAGCAAATATTTTGAAAAGAAAGTGACCTCTAATGACAAGTTCTCTTTCAATTTAAAAGCATCTAACGGTCAGGTTATTGGTACCAGCCAGACGTATACCTCTGAGCAGTCACGGGATGCCGGTATTGCTTCTGTGACGAATAATGCACCTGATGCAACCGTAGTAGATTTAACTGTAGAAGCCTGATTGCTTCTGCCAACAGGATTTTTACACCCTGTAGTGCTTCGTCCGTTAGTGCCTTACATGGCTAACGGACTTTTTTCTTTATTGCACCAGCTTCAATAAGCTATTGAGAACTGATGTAATAGCTATGGTCTTGCTGCCAGGCGATACAGGCAGTGTTGCAGTAGCGGGTGGTCTTTAGCCAGTGCCGGATGATCAAAGTAGTCTGGCGATAA
The DNA here is from genome assembly GCF_016649425.1 of Limnobaculum allomyrinae. Lineage (GTDB taxonomy): Bacteria > Pseudomonadota > Gammaproteobacteria > Enterobacterales > Enterobacteriaceae > Limnobaculum > Limnobaculum allomyrinae. The sequence goes on along the minus strand of NZ_JADRCR010000003.1, from coordinate 105,110 downwards.
CGACATTCCCAACCTTTCCATTACCGCTCTGGAGCGCTGATTGGTTATGGTAGTAAAGGCAACAATCTCTGGTAAATCAAGCTGTTCAAAACCCACTTGCAGTGCGCGTTTTGCTGCTTCAGTGGCATATCCTTTCCCCCAAAAATCTTTTGCCAGTCGCCAGCCAATTTCCACACAGGGGGAAAAGGGAAGTTCATAGGTTGGAATATTCAGGCCGACAAAGCCAATAAATTGACCGGTAGCTTTTAACTCAACTGCCCATAAACCCCATCCACGTTCAGCAATTAGCGACTGGCAGCGATCGGCCATGGTATCGCTGGTGGCTTTATCCAGAGTAGAAGGGAAAAACGCCATTACCTGAGAGTCAGCATTAAGAGCGGCAAAGGGCGCGCGATCTTCAGTACGCCACTGCCGCAATCGCAGGCGTTCGGTTTCAGGTTCAATTAGTTTGGTCATCAGATACCTTTATTAAATATTTAGCTATACCAGCGTGTAGGCCTTCTCTAACCCGTCATCTTTGTCGTCCTTATCCTGTTTATCATCCTGTTCATGATGTTCACGAATGATAATAACAGGGGGCTCGATATCCTCATCGACAACAGCCGAAGCCGTCTCTGTTGAGTCATCCACTGGACTATCCGTCTCCACCATCTCCTGCTGATTAATGATCTCTGGCGCTGGCATGCTGTCCTGAATCATCTGTTCATCAAAGCTGGGGTTAAGAGCAGGAGAAAGCGGAGAACTCATCAGGCTGTCCGGCATAGCAATATGTGGTAATGGGGCATCTTCCACAAAATGCACTTCCTGCTTTTTCGCAGTACGACTCAGCAGTACCAACACCAGGCTACATAACGCAAAGAAAGCATACAGAATATTACCCCCCAACGGTTGCATCAGAGCACCAACAATCAGAGGCCCGATACTGGCACCTACACCAAATGACATCAGTAAACAGGCCGCCAGAGAGACCCGGCGCTCTGATTCAATCAGGTCATTGGCCAGAGCTACGACTAATGGATAGAGGGTAAATTGCAGCATGCCCACCACAAACCCAATTCCCAGTAAAAGCGTAAAAGAGATATGGGTCAGTATAGCTAATGGTAGTGCGGCCAATGCCAGCAACAGAGCAATAATTCGTAATAAAACTAATCGATTATAACGATCGGAAAGCCAGCTAAAAGGTAATTGAGCAATCAGGCCGGCACAAATAGAAATCGCCATAAACATCCCCGTCTGTTGAGTGGAAAGGGATTGCAGGCTGGTATAAACCGGAGCCAGACCGTAAAAAGAGCCCACCACCATGCCGATCACCACAATAGAGGCCAGTACTTTGGGAATGGAGCCAATAAAATAACGCAACTCCATGGGCGCCGGTGAAATCTGTTGCACGTGGCTACGGGTGGTCAGAGCAATAGGTACCAGACAAAGTGAGAAACACAGGGCAATAATCAGCAGGGTTTGAATGCCTAAATCAGGCTGCATAATTAACACAATCTGCCCTAATGCGGTTCCCAGATAAGAGGCGGCCATATAAAAGCCAAATACTACGCCACGTTGGTTAGGTTCAGCCTGATCGTTAAACCAGCTTTCCAGCACCATATACTGACACATCAGGCACAGGCCAATAATCAGCCTCAAAACGACCCATACCATCAGGATCTCGGTGATACCGTGCATCAATACCGCTGCAGTAATAATACCGGCACAGGCCACATAGGTTCGGATATGCCCCACCCGAATAATCAATGAGTAACCGACCTTCCCACCAATCACCAGACCAATATAGTTTGCGGCAATAATCGCCCCAATAAAGGCACCGCTAACGCTGGTTGATGCTAATCGAAGGGAGATATAGGTGGTCAACAGCCCGGAACCCAACAACATAATCATGGTTGTGGTATACAGGGGGAAAAACACGCCAAGGGCTTTTCTCACGGATCCTCCGGTGGAGTTTTTTTAACCAGCATCCGATGGTAACAAAATATACCCGGAAGAAATAGTGACGGACGGTTTTAGTACGGGATCGATCTGAATGACATAAAGCGTCCTCAGACGTTTGATTGATCGCTTTTCCCCCGATATGATGCAGCACTAAGGAATTGGAACGAGGTGAAAGTCATGAATGGAGAGCAGGCATCTGTACCGGCAATCGGTATTGATTTAGGGACAACCAACAGTCTTATTAGCGTTTGGCAAGATGGCAAAGCTCATCTTATTCCCAATGCGCTGGGGGAATTCCTGACCCCTTCCGCCATCAGCGTTGATGAGGATGACTCTATTCTGATTGGTCGGGCGGCATTGTCTCGCCTGACTACTCACCCGACGAAAACCGCTTCACTGTTCAAACGCTATATGGGTAGCAATCGCCAGTACAAACTGGGTGATAAGACTTTCACAGCGCCTGAACTTTCCGCACTGGTACTCAAATCCCTTAAAGCTGATGCTGAGGCTTGGTTGGGTCAATCGATTACCGATGTAGTTATCTCCGTTCCTGCCTATTTTAGCGATGAGCAGCGCAAACAAACCCGTTTTGCTGCGGAGCTGGCGGGACTAAATGCAGTGCGTTTAATCAATGAACCGACCGCAGCAGCCATGGCCTATGGCCTGCATACTCAGGAATTTGGTCGTACGCTGGTGTTTGATCTGGGGGGCGGAACCTTTGACGTTACCGTACTGGAATATGCACTGCCTCTGATTGAAGTTCACTCTTCTGCCGGTGATAACTACCTTGGTGGGGAAGATTTTACTCACGCACTGGTGAAAGCCTGCCTGAAAGAGTGGAAGCTGGACGAAAGTACCATTACACCGGAAGCGATGGCTCGCCTCAATGACAGTGCCGAAGAGATCAAATGCGGCCTGAATAATCAGGAAAGTGTGCTGAATTGGCACTGGCAGGATAAGGAATGGCGCTATAGCCTTGACGATCAACAGGCTGAAAAGCTGTGGTTACCATTGCTAAACCGCCTGCGTGCTCCCATTGAACAGGCGCTGAGCGATGCTCGCTTACAACCGAGTCAATTGGATAATCTGGTGCTGGTGGGTGGTGCTTCCCGCCTGAGCGTTATCCAGCGCATGGTTGTACGACTGTTTGGCAAAATGCCCCATCAGCATCTGGATCCCAGCACCATTGTGGCATTAGGTGCAGCAGTGCAGGCCGCCTGTCGCTTGCGTAATGAAGATATTGACGAAGTTATCCTGACGGATGTTTGTCCGTACACGCTGGGAATCGCCACCAGTAACGATAAAACATCGGGGATCTTCTCTCCGATTATTGAACGTAATACCGTGGTACCCACCTCCCGGGTTGAAACCTTTTATACCAATCACCCGGAACAAAAATTTATTCGGGTAGCGGTCTATCAGGGGGAAAGCCCTCGGGTAGATAACAATATTCTGGTAGAGTCGTTCGAAGTTCCGGTCGAACCCAACGGCCGTATTCAATCGCTGGATATCCGCTTTAGTTACGATATCAATGGACTGCTGGAAGTGGATGTCAACATGCTGGAAACCGGCAGCACCCACTCCAAAGTTATCGACCACAGCCCAATAGGATTGAGCGATAGCCAAAAACAGGCCAGCCACGACCGACTTAAAGCGCTGAAAATCCACCCGCGAGACGCCATTCCAAACCGCGCACTATTGGCACGTCTTGAACGCGCCTGGTCCCAATCCCTTGGCGACCAGCGCATGCAAATTGGTATCTGGCTACAAGAGTTCGACCAAACCCTGGCCGAGCACAAAGAAGAACTGATCACTCAGGTACGAGAAAGACTCATCGACTACCTGAACTCGATGAAGTTGTAATGTCTATTTAGTTGAATTAATTACGACAATATTTGATGGGTTTTACCTGTTAATAAAGCCAATCGGAGGGAGAGGGTGCCGTGGGGGGCGACTTGGCGCAAGCGCTGACTCGTCAGGGTGAAACACCGCAAGGTGTTTCATAACTGCCCGTAGGCAGCCCAGGCCCGACGCTCTCCAGACTTAAGTACAGGTACCTTCCGGCCGGGCACAAAGTCAATATAAGCACAATGCCATTACGGCCGGAACATCCACCGTTGTCCATTTCAACAAAACCTCAACAGCACTACAATCCCCCCTGACACATATACTTCAACTCCAGATAATCATCGATCCCATACTCAGAGCCTTCACGCCCCAGTCCTGACTGTTTCACACCGCCAAACGGAGCTACTTCATTCGACAACAAACCGGTATTAATACCGACCATACCGTACTCCAACGCCTCGCTGACGCGCCAGATACGGGCACTGTCTTTACTATAGAAATAGGCAGCCAACCCATAAATAGTGTTATTGGCCAGACGGATCGCCTCTTTTTCATCATCAAAAATCACTAATGGCGCAACCGGGCCAAAGATTTCTTCCTCCAGTAACTTTGCACTCTCAGGAACATCACCCAATACGATTGGATTAACAAAGTTACCGCCCAGTGGATGAGCCTTGTCGCCGGTCAGCACTTTGGCACCGTGGGAAACGGCGTCATCAACCAGCGATTGTACTTTGTCCACGGCTTTCTGATTAATCATCGGGCCGATATTAATCCCTTCATCCAACCCGTTACCCACCTTCAGTTCATTCACTTTGCGAGTGAGCTGCTCAGCAAAGGTAGAATAGATATCGCGGTGGATATAAAAACGGTTAGCGCAAACGCAAGTCTGTCCGGCATTACGGTATTTGGCCGCAATAGCACCTTCGACAGCGGCAGGAATATCTGCATCGTCAAAAACGATAAAAGGCGCATTGCCTCCCAATTCCAGTGATACTTTCTTAATCGTCTCAGCACTTTGTCGCATCAACAGACGACCCACTTCGGTGGAGCCGGTAAAGGTCAGCTTACGGATATCCGGATGAGCCGTGAGTACGCCGCCAATCGGGCCAGAGCGCCCGGTTACCACATTAAATACCCCGGCAGGAATACCCGCACGTCGTGCCAGTTCCGCCATCGCCAGAGCCGAATAAGGTGTTTCGCTGGCAGGCCTTAACACCATGGTACAACCTGCAGCCAGCGCCGGTGCTGCTTTACGGGTGATCATTGCCGCCGGAAAGTTCCACGGTGTAATTGCAGCGCAAACGCCGATGGGTTGTTTTATCACCATCAGGCGCTTATCCGCTGTTGGAGATGGAATCACGTCACCATTGGTTCGTTTACACTGTTCGGCAAACCATTCGATAAAGGAAGCGGCATAACGAATTTCGCCTTCGGCTTCGGCCAATGGCTTGCCCTGTTCACGGGTCATGATCATCGCTAAGTCTTTACGGTTCTCGATCATTAAATCGAACCATTTACGCAGCAGTATTGAGCGTTGCTGAGCCGGTAACGCTTTCCAGCCGTTCAACGCCAAACGAGCCGCATCGACGGCAACCAGCGTATCGTTTTCATTCATATCGGGCACCTGGCCCAAACGTTGACCGGTAGCGGGGTCGAATACCTCGAGATGGTTTTTACTGCCGGCATCCAGCCAGATACCGTTGATAAATGCCTGCTGTTTAAACAACGTTGGATCATTAAGTTTCATCAGATTGACCTCCGGAAATAGGTTTCAGGGTAGTCTTTAAGGATAGACCATCGAATACGGGCTATTTGTGATGGGCTATCGACATCCGGATAAATACCGAATGCCGATAGTGGCTAACTGTCAGATTTAACTACAGTCGTTCAGCAATCGCTTTGCCGACTTCCTGGGTTGAGGCACTACCGCCCATATCGCGGGTTTTGGGGCCCTGAGCGATAGCCTGTTCAATGGCGTGTAGAATGCCATCATGAGCCTGTTGATAGCGATTATCCCCTTCACCCAGAAAGCTCAGCATCATGGCGCCGGTCCAGATCATGGCAATCGGATTAGCAATATTCTGGCCGTAAATATCAGGGGCAGAACCGTGTACCGGTTCAAACATCGACGGGAAGTTACGTTCCGGATTGATATTGGCAGACGGCGCGATGCCAATGGTGCCGGCACAGGCAGGGCCAAGGTCTGACAAAATATCGCCAAACAGGTTAGAGGCCACCACCACATCAAAACGTTCCGGGTTAAGCACGAAGCGGGCACAAAGAATATCAATATGCTGCTTGTCCCAGGCAATTTGCGGATAGTTTTCTGCCATTAAAGCCAGACGTTCATCCCAGTAAGGCATGCTGATAGCCATACCGTTAGATTTTGTGGCCGAAGTCAGTTTTTTGCGTGGGCGAGTCTGAGCCAGTTCAAAAGCATACTTCAGGATGCGATCAACGCCGTGGCGGGAGAAGATAGACTCCTGTACCACAAACTCTCTGTCGGTGCCTTCAAACATGCGGCCACCAAGGGAAGAGTATTCACCCTCGGTATTTTCCCTCACCACATAAAAATCGATATCGCCGGGCTTTTTATTGGCTAATGGACAGGGCACCCCCGGAAACAGACGTACCGGACGCAGGTTGACGTACTGGTCAAATTCACGGCGAAACTTAAGCAATGAGCCCCACAGGGAGATATGGTCAGGCACTTTGTCCGGCCAGCCAACGGCACCAAAATAGATGGCGTCAAACGACTGGAGTTGTTTAAACCAGTCGGCCGGCATCATGCTGCCGTGCTCAAGATAGTAATCACAGCTAGCCCAGTCGAAAGTATGAAACTCCAGGTTGAGATCCCAACGTCGGGCAGCGGCTTCCAGCACGCGACCCCCTTCTGGTAATACTTCTTTGCCGATACCGTCGCCGGGAATGGCGGCAATTCTGTAAGTCTTATTCATCAGGGGCCTCTCTTGTGTGATTAAATTAACTCAATGGGCATCTTGCCTGTTCTATGGTTGATTAAACCATCCATTAGCCGGTGGCCCGGCTTTATTGGCAAAAGGAACACCCGGAGCCAGTAACAGGTAAATGATGCTTAAGGTCATGGTGATAGGAAAAATCGCGGAGACTACCGCCATGATGATGATGGCCGTATTACTCAAGTTCAGGTCATTGGCCCGTCTGATCATGGCGCCAAGGCTGCTGACCAGAAATAAGGCCACCAAAACTAATGGGCCTACGGCACTGTCTGACATCTTGATCAGGATGACACCGATAATACAGCTCAACAGTGCACCCAACAGCAACTGGGCGGCAAAGCCGGTGCGGTTAAGACGAGATTTAAAGCGCCAGAACTCCCAGAATTTACTGGGCTGTTGGCTGGCTTCCACAGGATTTCTACCGCGATAACGGGATTCCTGTAATAACAGTTTGGCCACCAGACGCAAGGTAATATCTTCATTGGGGTTTTGCTGACAATCCCATAGTGATTTTTGGCTGTCTTCAGAGAGAACCCGATGAGGATTGCGGCGCATATTCAGCGTTTCGCTAATCAGCTCTTTCAGCCGGGGATTACGCACTTCATTGATTTGCCCATAAGAGGTTGCGTTAAGCAATGCGCTTCTTAGCGCCTGTTCCGCCTCATTGTTGAGCTGCATTTCTTCTATCAACGTAGTGAAACGTTTTTCCCGACCATTGAGGCCAAACCAGGCGCAAGCGGCATAGAATACTATTTGATTGATATTCGAGGATTTTTCAATACGTCCTCGCCATTCCAGACTGCTGATATAAAAATGGTCGATAGAATAAGAGCGAGTGGTTTGTTGGTTTTCCAGATAGTTTTCCGGCGTGATCGGCAGTCGCGTCCATGAATGGTGCTGAAGAATTTGGCTCAGCGTGAGCCTATCCCGATATTGCTCAACGATATTCTCCTGCTGTATATCCAGGTTGTTAATCAACTGGCAGAATTCATACAGCGGATGCTGCTCTTGTGGTGTTATATTTTTCGCCTGTACCAGCATCGGTAATGATTCTGCCGGTCTTTCCAGCAACAGAACCAGCGCATAGCACTGGCGACACCATTGCCAGTAATCCTGATCGTTGACCGGTTCCGGCAGTGATGCACTGTTATTCAGGGCGATAAAGCTGATCCAATCCGTGATGGTTTCCAGATTGTTGCCAAAAGTTTCACTGTTGGCTAAGCGTTCTAATTGTTCATTGGCCATCCAGCGCCGTTGCAGTAACCAATGAAGGCACTGTAAATGTGCTTCAGAGTCGCGCTGTGCCAGTTCTGCCGGTAGTGCTTCCGGTTGCGGAGCATACAGCCAATGGGTAAAGGCTTGAATAACCGTAGATGTTTTCAGCCAGTCTAAACGTTGCTGAGCCTGTAGTTTAAATCGGCTCAGGATCAGGTCGTCCAGCGGATTGCCACTTTCCGGTTCATCAATAATTTGCTGTAGCAGGGTTTCATTTCCCAACCGCAGCATGCTGGCGTGGCGATAGAGATGCACCACCGGATCGCTGCCATCATCCAGAATCAGATGGCGAATCATGGTAATGGGTGTCTCTTTATGCAGCCGCCAGTTAGCAAAGTCCTGAGCTATTAGCGGCATCGGGCTTTGTAGTACCTCTCCCCATCGCAGCAAGGTTTTGGTGGTTTGGGTTGGGGTAATATAACGTTGTTCCGGTGCATCGATGGCTACGCCTTCGGCGGAGAGATATTGTGCATTATCCAGAGCCTGAATCAGCAGCGGCGTACGTTCTGGTGCATGATTAACGCACCAGGTTAATAGCCAGGCTTCTGCCGTGGCATGGCGCTCGGCTTGATACAGGCGGATCCAAAATGGCAGTGCTCTATCATCATGGCCGGACATAGAACATTGAGAAGCATATAAATAGAGCCAGTCGCTATTCTCCGGATCTTTGCTCAGCTGTTGCAGGCAATAGTCGCTGAGATGTTCAGAACCAATTCCCGCCAGTGTGTACCAGCGGCATCGCAGTTCCATCACCTCCGGAGAATCAGGCCAGTAGATCACCATCGGCTGCATCAGATACTCTCGCAACATCCAGGCAGGCCGTTCCCAAAACAGAAAATTGATCGAGTTGATATGCTCTACGCTGGCATTCTGTGCTGCCAGCGGCAGCCCCGTAAGCAGGGTCATATCAAAGATATCGCCTTTGGCAATATAGTCGAGATAGTCGTCCAGATGCTCGACGCTCTCACCTTTCAGCTCGGTGATTCGCTGTTTCCAACGCATACGCTCTGCCAGAATCTGCACGCAGTCTCTGGAGACATAGCTGGTGTTATACAGCATCATCAGCAGTTGCCAGCGTAGCTGGTTAGTCACCTCGATGGAGTGACTATCAATTTTCTGGATGTACTGATGCCAGGCATCCGGCTGATAGCGCTGATTAGCATCGTTTAACAGGGTTTCGAGATCCGCAGTTAACTGGTCAATGGCCTGTTGCTCAGGATGCTGTTCCTTCGCCTCTGGTTCTTGCTCTTGTTCCGCCTCAATCAGGGGTTGGATTGGTGCATCATTCAGGGCAGAGATCGGCCGGAATTCTGACTGAATCCCTTTTTTAGCCTGCTCATAAGCCTGACGCAGATTTTGGAAACCTTGTGGGTCGCTCTCCGGATGATACTCAGGTAGTTTTTTACGGTAAGCGTTACGGATAATCTCCTGATCGTCCGTGGGCTCAATGCCTAATATTTCCCAACAGCTTAGATTCATGACCAGTCAACCTCCTGTAGTGACTGAGGTTTTTCCATCTCCAGCTCGGCCGGATCCATTTCCCATATAAGATGCTGATAAGGGCTATTGGACTCGGTAAACAGATACCGGGAAATGGTCATATTCGAATCCAGCGTACCTTTACTGTTCAGCGCGTAGCGTTTGAGTTCCGGCAGCTCTTCACTGATGGAGAGCCAGAAGGTTCTGCCAATCAGAAATCCGGATGCGTACTCTTGCCAACTGGCGTAGTAGTGGCGGGCGCGCTGGGCGATACGACAGTGAAACCACAAACTCTCTTGTTCTGTAATCCACTGGTTCAATACGCCAATACGGCACAAGAAGCTCATTCGGCACAGATCCCAGGCACGGATGCCGCCTGAGCCGCACATGAGAGCGGTATCGGCCACAAACTCCAGCAATACCTGACGCGACTCTTCCTGATGTGCTGAATAATCCCGCCAACGGTTTGGTGTTAGCTGGTGCCATAAATAGTAAGGATAGGAGAGTTCGTCAGCATGACCGTGGTCGATCATGCGGGTGACGGTATCGAATAATGATTCTCTGGATTCTATGTCCCAGCTCTCTTTTAAATCCAGCGAGGAGTCATTTGGGTAGAAGTTCGGCGCGGTGTAAGACGCCCCGTATTCAATGTTTAGTGCGACTATTGGGGCCGACAGGGCGTATAGCCAGTGTTGATATTGTTGGTCCATCAATAAGCTCAACGGGGAAAAAAATAGTTATTCAGGATACTACTACAGAAAGAAAACGCCTTCAAAGATGGAAAAATGTGTTGTGAGACAACTCAGATGCTGTTATCACATTGTTTCTGGAAAAACTGCAACTACACATTGTGATATGCCAAAAGGATATCCGGAAGTGTGCCTTTGTTTATCAATCGGCGGGTTGAGACAAATTGTTCTATGCTTCATCCGCTCTGATATTTTCTGCCTGTTATAACAGGCGCTGAAACTCTACTTTATGAGGATAACTCAGGTGTCACAAGCGACGACTTCACAAAAAACGCTGGTTCAAAAAGGGGTGTCTAAACATAAGCTGTTGACGATTGCCGGTCTGGGGTGGATGTTCGATGCTTTGGACGTCGGGCTGTTGTCGTTTTTATTGGCAGCGTTAAAACAAGACTGGGGACTAACGGCTCAACAAATGGGCTGGATTGGCAGCATTAACTCTATCGGCATGGCGGTAGGAGCGTTTGTATTTGGCGTGATGGCGGATCGTACCGGACGAAAATCGGCATTTATTGTCACATTGCTGTTGTTTAGTGTTGGCAGTGGGCTGACTGCTCTGGTATCTACGCTGGCGGCATTACTGGTGCTGCGTTTTATTATTGGTATGGGGCTGGGTGGCGAACTGCCGGTAGCCTCAACGCTGGTATCTGAAAGCGTTGAATCACACGAACGCGGGCGCATTGTGGTACTGCTGGAGAGCTTCTGGGCGTTTGGTTGGCTGGCGGCGGCGCTGATTGCTTACTTTATCATTCCAAGCTACGGCTGGCGTGTGGCGATGTTAATCAGTGCGTTACCTGCGTTCTATGCCATTTATTTGCGCTGGAATCTGCCGGACTCACCGCGCTTTAAGCGGGCAGAAACCAAAGAGGCCAAGCCTTCAATTATCAGCAATATCACAGCGGTTTGGTCCAGTGATTATCGTAAAGCCACGCTGATGCTGTGGATTCTGTGGTTCTGCGTGGTGTTTTCTTACTATGGTATGTTCCTGTGGCTGCCGAGTGTCGTGATGCTGAAGGGCTTTAGTTTGGTGAAAAGCTTCCAGTATGTGTTGATTATGACGCTGGCCCAACTTCCGGGTTACTTTACCGCCGCATGGCTCATCGAGCGCTACGGGCGTAAGTTTGTACTGGCAACTTATCTGACCGGAACCGCGATTTCAGCCTATTTCTTTGGGGCTTCTGATACCGTTGCTCAACTGTTGATTTTTGGCATGCTATTGTCATTCTTCAATCTGGGTGCATGGGGAGCGTTATACGCCTATACACCGGAACAATATCCAACCGCGATCCGCGGCACGGGTGCCGGAATGGCTGCTTCCATTGGTCGGGTTGGTGGTATTCTGGGGCCACTAATGGTCGGTTATCTGGTGGCAATGAACAGTTCGATTACGCTGATTTTTAGTCTGTTCTGTGCGTCGATAATGGTGGCGGTAGTGGCGGTTATTTGGTTAGGGAAAGAGACTAAGCAGATGGATTTGATACCATAACGATCTGTTTAGCTCTTGAGTAATTTCGGCCGCTAATGATGTAGCGTTTAGTTCAACTATCGTGAGGCGGCCGAGCAGGGGGCGTTGGGGCGAACGTCCCCTGCACCCCCGCGCCTTCGCACCCGAATCCAGGTCGCCTGTGGCGACTTCCCTCCGCCTTCACTCGGGCTTACGCACCGGCACTGATTCGCTCCCAGCGAAGCAGTGCCTCGCCCAACATCCCTGTTGGGCGTGCTACCCTCTTTCAGTTGTCGGCTGAATTCCAGTGCTCTTTGAGGTCAAAAGCTTAAGAGAGAAGGTCAAGGGCTTTAAGGGCAACGGCGGGAATGCATTTTGTTGAAAGGATTTATATGACTGGTGAAATAACTAATTATTCGATTGGTTTGGCTGTTGCGGCCGATATCCCATTAATTGCCCCGATCGAGGCTGCTGCTGCGTCGATTTTTCCTGAATCCGTTTTGCCAATACCACAGCGGCAGGAGACGATTTCTGTTGATTTATTGCAGCAGGCTCAGGCAGAGAAACGATTATGGGTGGCGCAGCAGGATGGCCAGCCGGTTGGTTTTATTCTGGCAGATCGGGTTGAGGAGTGGGGCTGGATTCAGGAGGTATGTGTCCATCCTGATGCGGGCAGGCGAGGTATTGGTAAACAGTTGATTAGGCAAGTGATTGAATGGTCACGTCAGCAGCAGTGCCAATATGTCGGACTGACGACGTTTCGTGATGTGGTCTGGAATGGCCCTTTTTATCAACGTATAGGTTTTATGGCATTTGACTCATTGCCCGTCCCTGAGTTTCTACAGCAGGCTCTAGCCGGTGAGCGGGAATGGAGCCGCTTTTATCGGATGGCGATGTATTATCCCCTGAATCCGCAGTGAAACGGTTCAGAGGATAGAGGTTGAGGTATTATTCTCCGCTCACTGCATTAATGTACTTTTCCAGTACGATATTTTTACCGCACAGTACCACGGCGATTTTCTTACCCTGAAATTCAGGTGCCAGCCGTAGTGCAGTTGCAAGCGCTACGCCAGCGGCACCTTCAATCATCCAACGGTCGGTGCGGGCGACCAGACGCATTGCATCGCGGATCTCTTGCTCACTCACTAATTCGCAACGATCGATGACCTGTTGGCAAACAGGAAAGGTAATAGCGCCAGGCTCTACGCCGCCAGCGGTGCCATCAGACAGCGTTTCCTGCTCTTCCACTTCGATAATTTTTCCGGCCTTCAGGCTGGCGTACATGCTGGGCGCATTGGCTGGCCAGCAGCCGATAATGTGAGTTTTAGGGGATAACTGTTTGAGAGCAGTACCAATACCCGATATCAAACCGCCGCCACCAACGGCAATAAATACCGCATCCAAATCGTCTATCTGTTCTGCTATTTCTATGCCAGCTGTACCCTGACCGGCAATAATGTATTTGTCGTTATAAGGAGAGACAAAGGGTTTCCCCTGTAATCCGGCTTGTCTTGATGCTTCAAGCTCTGCCGCCAGCGCGTCCCCTTCAACCAGTTCAATATCAGCCCCAAATGCACGGATAGCATCCAGCTTAACCTGTGCCGCTGTTGCGGGAGCATATACGGTAACGGCTACGCCCGCTTTCCGAGCCGCCAGCGCTAATGCCTGACCATGATTACCTGTTGAAGCGGTGATCACACCGCTCTGGCGCGCGGTTTCATTCAGTAAATGTATCTTATTTGCCGCTCCCCGAAACTTGAATGACCCCGTATGCTGCAGGTGCTCACACTTCAGATAGATTTGGCAGCCGCTGATTAATGATAGCAACGGGCTGTAGTCCAGCGGTGTGGTTCTGACCTGGGGACGAATTGCCATATGGGCTTCAGTGATTAATGGATAGAGGGAATTCATACCGGCTCCTTTAGGTTAGCAAACTTATTTTTATCCTCTGGTTGATGAGTTGTCGAGGGACAAGTTAACCAGTAAATAAAAAATGATCGGAAATGATGAGGTTAAAAACTGTAAGAGAGGGTGAGTTTCAGGCAGGGCTGTTATTTTTTCAGCGCTGAATAACCTTTTCTGGCATTCAAATAATTTCCTTCCAGAAATGGATTGTACGTTTTGCGATCCAGATCGTAGTACAATTTAAATAAATTGAATTACAATCCTTTCGTCGTAGTAGAAATACTCGCCATTTTTAACATCGTGTACAAGACAGGTGAGGGTCAGACAGATAAAGTTGGTAACAGTCAAAACTGATGCCGAAGCAGCACAGTTTTCAGTACAACAACGACACTTATCACTCCGGAGTTATTGATGCCACAGTCTGAAATGAGCAAAACCGATCGCATTATTATCGAGCTGGGTAAGCAGATCGTACACGGTAAATATATTCCCGGTTCTGCGTTACCGGCAGAAACCGATCTTTGTGAAGAATTTAATACTTCACGCAACATTATTCGTGAGGTGCTGCGCGCACTGGCAGCAAAGCGTTTAGTTGAAGTGCAGCGTTATCGCGGAGCCTTTGTCACTTTCCGCAATCAGTGGAGTTATCTCGACAGTGACGTTTTGCAGTGGATTCTTGAGCATGATTACGACCCCCGGTTGATCGCCTCAATGAATGAAGTACGTCATTTAGTCGAGCCGAGTATGGCGCGTTGGGCAGCAGAGCGCGCAACCCCTACAGAATTGGTACAGATTGAAAGTGCGCTGAATGACATGATTGTTCACAGTCAGGATCGTGAAGCGTTTAACCAGGCGGATATTCGTTTTCACCAGGCTATTTTGGTGGCGACCCATAATCCAATATTACAGCAGTTGGGTGTTGCGATTAGTTCGCTACAACATGCGGTGTTTGAGCGTACCTATATGCCGGATGAAGACAATATGCCTCGCACATTGCGGGAACATAAGGACTTGTACGATGCGATTCGTCATCAGGATATTGATGCCGCAGAGAAGGCCGCTCTGGCGATGATTGCCAGTTCCACCCAGCGTTTGAAGGAGTCTACATGATTGAGCAATTTATCGGCGTTGATTGGGGATCAACCAATCTGAGAGCCTGGTTATTTGATGGCGATCTTTGCGTCGATACGCTGCGTTCTGAGCGGGGCGTTACCCGTTTTGACGGGCAGCCGCCGGAAGCGATTTTTCATCAGCTGTTTGATAACTGGCTGGCTCAGTATCCTGACGGGATCCCTGTAGTCATGGCCGGCATGATTGGCAGCAACGCTGGATGGATTCCTACTCCTTATCAAATGTGTCCGGCAAATTTAAGTCAGATCTCTCATCACTTAATGCCGGTAACTCAGCTAGCGCCAATGCGCGCCTGGATTGTGCCGGGTCTTGCCATCAATCAGGATGGCAACTGTAACGTTATGCGCGGTGAAGAGACCCAGTTAGTGGGTGCTCATGCACAAAAACCAGCCGCCTATTACGTGATGCCCGGTACCCATTGCAAATGGGTACAAATGGATGGCGATACGGTAGCCGATTTTCGGACGGTGATGACCGGTGAACTACATCATTTGTTGATTAATCATTCTCTGGTGGGTGCCGGTATTGGTGTGCAGCGGGAATCGCAGCAGGCATTCAGACAGGGTATGGAAGTTGGTTTTAATGAAACTCATATTATCCGCCGCCTGTTTGAAACCCGGGCGGCTCATGTTCTTGGTCAGTTAGATCCTTCCGTGGTTCAGGAGTGGCTATCCGGATTGCTTATCGGTAATGAAGTGGCGCAAATGCAACAGCAATATGCCGATGTGAATCAGCGTGGCGTCACGATTATTGGTAACCAGAGTTTAACCAGTCGCTATCGTGAAGCGTTGGCTTTAGCCGGTATTCCACATCAGGCCATTGATGGAGATGATGCCTTTAAATCCGGTATAAGGAGTCTGGTTTATGAGCTGGAAAACTAATTTTCCGCTAATTGCTATTTTACGTGGTATTCAGCCCCAGGAGGTGGAGTCCCACGTTTCCGCCCTGATTGAGTCTGGTTTTGATGCTATTGAAATTCCACTGAATTCACCGCAGTGGGAGGTCAGTATTCCGAAGATGGTTGAGCAGTTTGGTTCTCAGGCGCTGATTGGTGCGGGTACCGTCTTAACGGTTGCTAATGTCGAGCGTTTAGCGTCGATGGGCTGCCAAATGATTGTGACACCAAACACCAATCCGGCGGTTATCCGACGCGCCGTAGAGTTTGGTATGACGGTATGTGCTGGCTGTGCCACGGCAACAGAGGCGTTTACCGCACTGGACGCCGGTGCTCAAACGCTAAAAATATTTCCTTCTTCATCTTTTGGCCCTGACTACATTAAAGCGCTCAAAGCCGTTTTACCGCCAGAAGTACCGGTGTTTGCGGTGGGTGGCGTGACGCCAGAAAACCTCCACCAGTATAGGCGGGCGGGTTGTGTTGGCGCAGGGCTGGGAAGCGATCTGTATCGTGCCGGTCAGTCACCTGAACAGACCCGCCAGCAGGCGCAACGTTTTGTTAAAGCCTATAAGGAAGTGCAGTTATGAAAATTACTAAACTCACCACTTACCGTTTAGCCCCGCGCTGGATGTTTCTTAAAGTAGAAACCGATGAAGGCGTGACTGGCTGGGGGGAACCGGTGATCGAAGGTCGTGCTCGCAGTGTTGAAGCAGCGGTACATGAACTGTCAGAGATGATTATCGGTCAGGATCCTGCCCGCATAAATGATATCTGGCAAACCCTGTATCGCGGTGGTTTTTATCGCGGTGGCCCTATTCTGATGAGTGCTATCTCCGGTATCGATCAGGCATTGTGGGATATCAAAGGCAAAGTGTTAGGGGTTCCGGTTTACCAACTGCTGGGTGGACTGGTGCGCGATAAAATTAAAGCCTATAGCTGGGTAGGTGGCGATCGCCCATCTGATGTGATTTCCGGTATTAATAAACTGAAAAATATCGGTTTCGATACCTTTAAGCTGAATGGCTGTGAAGAGATGGGAATCATTGATAATTCACGTAAAGTGGATGAAGCGGTAGCGGTAGTGGCTGAAATTCGTGAAGCCTTTGGTAATAGTATTGAGTTTGGTCTGGATTTCCATGGTCGCGTTGATGCGCCAATGGCAAAAATTCTGATTAAAGAGCTGGAGCCTTATCGTCCGCTATTTATTGAAGAACCGGTACTGGCAGAGCAGGCAGAATATTATGTTCGTCTGGCAGCTCAGACTCATATTCCTATTGCAGCCGGTGAACGAATGTTCTCCCGTTTTGATTTTAAACGTGTGCTGGCCGATGGTGGCCTGGGCATCGTTCAACCCGATCTTTCCCACGCTGGTGGTATCACCGAGTGTTATAAAATTGCCGCAATGGCGGAATCTTACGATGTGGCGTTTGCTCCGCATTGTCCTCTGGGGCCGATTGCGTTGGCATCCTGCCTGCATATTGATTTTGTCGCACGTAATGCCGTACTTCAGGAACAGAGCATGGGTATTCACTATAACCAAGGCGCAGAGCTACTGGATTATGTACTGAATAAAGAAGACTTCTCGATGGAAGATGGTCATTTCTATCCACCAACCAAACCAGGGTTAGGCGTGGAGATAAATGAAGAGTTAGTGATTGAACGCAGTAAGCAAGCTCCTGACTGGCGTAACCCGATTTGGCGTTATCCGGATGGCGCTGTTGCCGAGTGGTAATAATGGCATTGTGAAAGCATCGCGTTTATTTAAAACGTAATTAACCGGTCAGTTTAATTATTAAAGCAATAAAAAGGCGTAAATACCCGCCGGGGTTCCCTTACGCCTTAATCTGACCGGATCTGTTTTGATTACGTTGATAAATAAGGCAATAGAGCAATTTTTATTATTTTCCGGCAGTATAAAAACAATTAAACAGGATACTCTACAATGGATAAAACAATCGATTCGGTAGAGGTAATAAAGCCCACCAAGCGTCGCTATATTACCTTATTGATGATTTTTGTGACGGTGGTGATTTGCTATGTCGACAGGGCAAATCTGGCCGTGGCATCTGCCAAAATTCAACAGGAGTTTGGCATCACCAAAACGGAGATGGGATATATTTTCTCCGCCTTCGCCTGGACTTATACTGCCTGCCAAATTCCGGGTGGTTGGTTTTTAGATCGGGTTGGTTCCAAACTTACTTACTTTATTGCCATCATGGGCTGGTCAGTCGCTACCTTCTTGCAGGGGTTTGCCGGTGGATTAGCCTCGTTGATTGGTTTGCGGGCTGTGACCGGTCTGTTTGAAGCCCCGGCGTTCCCGGTAAATAACCGGGTAGTCACCAGTTGGTTCCCTGAACAGGAACGTACCGGTGCTGTAGGCTTCTATACTTCAGGGCAGTTTGTTGGTCTGGCATTTTTAACGCCGATGCTGATTTGGGTTCAGGAAATTCCAAGCTGGCATTGGGTGTTCTTTATTACTGGTGCGATCGGGATTGTCTGGGCACTGATTTGGCATTTTAATTACCAAAACCCAAGAAAAAGCAAAGGAATAAACCGTGCAGAGCTTGAGTATATCGAGCAAGGCGGCGGTATGGTTGATGGCGATGCTCTGATTGAGAAAAAAGAAAAAGTGCCATTTACCCGCGCGGACTGGAAACTGATTTTTCATCGTAAATTGATTGGTGTCTATTTAGGTCAGTTTGCCATTACGTCCATGCTGTGGTTCTTCCTGACCTGGTTCCCTAACTATTTGACTCAGGAAAAAGGCATTGCCGCGTTAACCGCCGGTTTTATGACGACGGTACCTTTTCTGGCCGCTTTCCTCGGGGTGTTACTTTCTGGTCAGTTGGCCGATAAATTAACCCGTAGTGGTAAATCCATTGGTTTTGCCCGTAAGACTCCGATTATCTGCGGTTTGTTGCTCTCTTCCTGCATTATGGGAGCTAACTACACTAACGATCCGATTTGGATTATGGTGCTGATGGCGGTGGCATTTTTTGGTAATGGTTTTGCGTCAATTACCTGGTCGCTGGTTTCATCACTGGCTCCGGTGCGCCTGATTGGTTTAACCGGTGGGGTATTTAACTTTATCGGCGGTTTGGGTGGCATTACTGTGCCGTTGGTAGTGGGTTATCTGGCTCAACACTATGGTTTCGCTCCTTCGCTTATCTATATTTCCGTTGTGGCGGTGATTGGTGCGTTCTCGTATATTTTGTTGGTTGGAGAAGTTAAGCGGATAGCCTGATTTGCCGGGGCTATGACTGATGGGTCGTAGCCCCTAAACACGGTGTTATTACGGTCGGGATATTGGCAGGTGCTGATTTATTAGATTTGTCAGCCATCTGAGTTCGTTCGTGACGACGTTCCTCTGCAACCCTCTCTCCGCTGTCGTCTGAATTCCACTACTCATCAGGAAGGTTATAGCCGCTCTGGTATCAGCGGATCTTTTATCTCATCTCTCCTTGCTGTAACTCTAATTCCCTCCTATATCTATTTAACATCATTATGTTATTAATTTTCTTAATGAGTGACGAAATAGCGATAACGGTGGAATTTTTTATAACCTTTCAGTGACAGTTGAAAATTTATCTTGCAACATAAAGATTCGTACAGGCGACAAGGTAGGAGCACATCGATGCGTGAAACAGAAAAACAAATTACCTATACGCCCTGCAACCACCAGTTAACTAACGTTAACGTATGGACACCGGACAGTCAGTGGTTGATTTATGATGTCCGGCCCGATGGTTCGTCGTTTACCGGCGAGACTATCGAACGGGTGAATATTAATAGCTGCGAAGTTGAAATTGTTTATCAGGCAGAGCCGCAAAGCTATGTTGGCGTGGTGACTGCCAGCCCGGTTGAACCGGTGCGCTATGCCTTTATCCACAGTCCGGAGCAGCCGGATGAACAGTGGCACTATGACTTTCATCACCGTCGCGGTGTGATAGTGACTGAACCAGACCGAAAGCATGCGGTTACGCTGGATGCATTAGATATTACCCCTCCTTTTACCAGCGGAGCGCTACGCGGCGGTTCCCACGTTCACGTTTTTAGCCCGGATGGTAGTCGGCTGAGCTTCACCTATAACGATCATGTGATGCATGAGAAAGGGTCACAGTTTGATCAGCGCAATATTGGTGTTGCGGTGCCGCTGCATTCCGTTCATGTGGAAAAACAACACGTTCGGGAATATGACGGTAGTCATTTCTGTGTTTTGGTGAGTTCAACAGTATTGGTTCCCGAAGCAGGTAGTGATGAAATCAGCCGGGCTTATGAAGAGGGATGGGTAGGAAACGAAGGTTATATTACCCCACAAGGAACGATTCAACGCTGGGCGCTGGCATTTATTGGTGATACCCGGGCAGAGGATGGTAGCAAACTGTCAGAAGTTTTTATTGTTGATTTACCTGAGCATTTGGAAGATTACGCCAAACCCGGTGAGTACCCACTAACCGGAACCATGACGCTGATGCCAGCACCTCCGGCAAGTGTAAGTCAGCGTCGTTTGACCTATACCGGAGATCGACGTTTTCCGGGAGTTGTCTCTTCGCCACGTCACTGGATTCGCAGTTCTCCTGATGGCAGCAAAATCGCGTTCCTGATGAAAGACGATTTCGATGTGGTTCAGGTTTGGCTGGTCTCTCCGCAGGGCGGCGAACTAAAACAGGTGACCGATGGTGGTTACGGGGTGGATTCTGCATTTAGCTGGAGTCCGGACGGGCGTAGTCTGGCCTTTGTTATGGATGGCAGCATCGTGTTGTGTGATGTTAACAGCGGGGTTGTGAAGCGGTTAACCGAGAAGAATGCAAACCACCTTTGTGCTGATGCGGTGGTGTTTTCACCTAATGGTGAATATATTGCTTACATGCGAAAAGTAGACGGTTTTTCTCAATTATTTATTACTGGCACTGAACCGGATTAACACAAAATTAGTGTGTGGGCGGTTCGTGGGATATACTATAAACAGCGCTTATCTCTCGCTGACGAGGTGGTTCACCACGGGTTTAGTCGGAAATAAGTGGTGTCTAAACATTTTAACTGTTGTTGGAGAATATAATGGGAATGTTATTCAATTTTGTTAAGGAAGCAGGCGAAAAGCTTTGGGATAGTGTCTCTAGCAAACCAGAAGATAAAGCAGCAAAACTGAAGGCGCACTTAGATAAAATGGGTCTGCCTGGTTCTGATAAAGTTGATATTAAAGTAGAAGACGACACCGTTATTGTTGGTGGCGAAGCTGCAGATCAGGAGCTGAAAGAGAAACTGATGGTTATTCTGGGTAACGTTGCGTCTATCGGTAACGTTCAGGATCAAGTTTCTGTTGCTCAACCTTCAGAAGAAGGTAACTTCTATACCGTTCAGAAAGGCGATACTCTGGGGGCTATTGCTAAGTCTCAGTATGGTGATGCCAACAAATACCAGAAGATTTTTGAAGCTAACAAACCAATGTTAAGCCATCCGGATAAGATCTATCCAGGACAAGTTCTGCGTATTCCTAAATTATAATTAGTTATTAATTAACTGATTTAAAAGCCCCTGAACTTTAATAGGTTCGGGGGCTTTTTTATTTATTATCATTTTCTTTTTTATATTTGGTTATGCTGTTG
The DNA here is from genome assembly GCF_016649425.1 of Limnobaculum allomyrinae. GTDB lineage: Bacteria > Pseudomonadota > Gammaproteobacteria > Enterobacterales > Enterobacteriaceae > Limnobaculum > Limnobaculum allomyrinae. Next base: position 83,859 of record NZ_JADRCR010000003.1, on the reverse strand, counting down.
AAATTAATTCTTATTTAATTTTAGTACTAAATAGAATAAACAAGATAAGTTTCAGATTCATATTTTAATTTCCTCCATTTTATTGAACATTAATAACGGCCTTTTGAAGGAGTTACATTATTTTTCATTGAGTTAATGAAAATGATACCTGTGTGTTATTTTTTTTCATATCAATGGGTTACATATTATTACACTTTGCATCGGGTTAATTACAGCTCGGTTGATTCAAGTTGTTTTAATCGAATATATAATTATCGAACACGGGAACTTATTTTTCCGCTGCATCCAGGGATGTTAGCAATATTGTATTCGATTGATACTTGTCATATCCCTCTAATATTGTTCTGGTTAATCTTTAAAAGGAAATAATGTGAAAACGTTTATCGCCGTTTGTGGTCTGGCATTGTCTTTTAGTGCGCTTGCATCCCCTCATTGGGAATATAGCGGCGAAGCAGGGCCGGAACATTGGGCTGAATTAGCACCAGAATTTGCTGCCTGCCACGCTCAAAATCAGTCACCGGTTAACCTGACCGGTACCGTTAAATCCGATCTGAAGCCTTTCCATATTACTTATGCTGCGGGCGCAGAAAATATGGTGAATAATGGCCATACATTACAAGTCAATTATGCCGCAGGTAGCAAAATTGATGTCGATGGTATGCCATTTGAACTGAAACAGTTCCATTTCCATACCCCGGGTGAAAACCAAATCGAAGGTAAATCTTTCCCTATGGAGATTCACTTTGTTCATGCTAACAGTAAGGGTGAACTGACAGTGTTAGCCGTTATGGTGAAAGAGGGTAAAGCTAACCCAACGCTGGCTAAACTGTGGAAAGAGATGCCTAAGACGGGTGAAACGGTGACCTATGATCAAAAGATCAATGCCAAAGATTTACTGCCAGCTAACTTGCACTACTATCGCTTTAGCGGTTCTCTGACTACACCTCCTTGTACTGAAGGGGTTCGTTGGTTAGTGCTGAAAAATCAGATCACTGCCAGCCATGAACAAATTCAGGCGTTTACTGCGCTGATGGGACACCCAAACAACCGTCCGGTTCAGCCAATCAATGCTCGTGAAGTTCTGAAAGACTAAGAAAACTGCGTCCTGCCGGCGTTAATTCTGATTGATTAACGCTGGCTGGATTATTGGATTTTCTCCTGCCAAATTGCTCAAAAAATTATCTATTTCAATTCAGTTGGTTATCTTCTTCATTTCGATCGATATCACATAATTTAAACAATTTGATTGTTTTTTGCTCCGCGCTTTCATGAGTTGCTAACTCGACGCAGCATTGAGTTTGGAGGCATTGTGGAGCATCAGTTTTTTATCGGGGTTGATGTAGGATCTGCCAGTGTCAGGGCTGGTATTTTTACCTCACAAGGGGAACGCCTGGCATTTTCAGTTCGGGCTATTCAGCAATTTCACCCCCGAGCGAATGTAGTTGAGCAGTCATCTGCGGATATCTGGCAGCAAGTGTGTGCGGTGGTAAAAGAGGCCGTTGAACTCTCCCGGGTTGATATTGATTCCATTTGCTCCATTGGCTTTGATGCCACCTGCTCTTTAGTTGCGGTTGCAACGGATGGCTCACCCGTTTCGGTTGCTGAAAATGGTGAGGCTGAGCGGGATATCATCATGTGGATGGATCACCGAGCCATTGATGAAGCCATGGAGATTAATCTGACCAATGATCCTGCGTTGCAATATGTTGGTGGTGAAGTCAGCGTTGAGATGGAATTACCCAAAATTCTTTGGTTAAAAAGGCATTATCCACAGCGCTATCAGCAGGTATGGCGCTTTTTTGATTTAGCTGATTATCTGGTCTGGCGAGCCAGCGCGGCTGATGCAGCCAGTATTTGCACCCTAAGCTGTAAATGGAACTACCTTTCTCATGAAGGACGCTTTAGCCACAGCCTGTTGGATGCCGTAGGGCTGACAGAATTAACCGATAAAGTACCCGCTACAGTTTTAAATTTGGGTGAAAAGGCGGGTATGCTCTGCCCGGAAGCTGCCCGTCAGTTTGGGTTGAATACCAATGTCGTTATCGCCAGTGGAATTATTGATGCCCATGCCGGTGGTCTGGCTTTGGTTGCGGCACATCCACAAGCCAGTTTGGCCATTATCAGCGGTACTTCTAATTGTCATATGGTCGTCAGTCCTCAGGCGGTGATGGTACCCGGCGTGTGGGGGCCTTACTTTAGCGCCATGATCCCTGATTGGTGGCTGAATGAAGGTGGGCAAAGTGCTGCTGGTGCTCTGGTTGAGTGGACACTACGCCAGAGCGATGCCTGGCCTGAACTGGAAGCGATAGCTCAGCGTCAGCAGTGCAGCTACTACCAAATTCTGAATCAGCGGGTTGCTCAACTCGAACAGCAGCATCCGTTTCCTACTTATCATCTACATATTCTGGCAGATCACCACGGCAATCGTTCTCCCCGCGCTAATCCTGATGCGAAAGGGATGGAGTCGGGTCTGTCGCTGGAGACGGGGCTGGATGCACTGGCCCGCCGCTATTTAGCCACCCTACAGGCTATTGCCTATGGTACTCGCCATATTATCGACGTACTGGAAGAGTCAGGCCATCAGATTGAGCGCCTGATTTTATGCGGCGGTGCGACTAAAAATCCGCTTTGGCTCAGAGAGTATGCCAATGCGACTCAACGCACGATCCATCTGGCTAAAGAAGAGGATGCAGTCACGCTGGGTGCTGCTTTACTGGGTGCCGTAGCATGCGATGCCTTTTCTGACTTTTCTCAGGCGGCCGGAGCAATGGTTCGATATGGAAACAGCATTCAGCCCGATGATTCAACCGCTTCATTCCATCAGGCTAAGTATCAGGTTTATTTACAGATGTATCAGGATCAGCAGCGTTATCACCAGATGATGAGTAATGCCGAATTGTCAGCGTAAAATTTATCAGAACAGGAAAATCAACGTGTTAAAACTTAATCTGCCACCGTCACCGGCGAAAATAGGGGCGAAAAGTAAGCAGGTATTGATGGTCACTAACGCGGATTTACGTGAGCCGGCAAACGTTACCTGTTGGCCAATACAGAAAAAATTTGAAGACAAGCTGGAGCGGGCTTTGGAACAGCTGGGTTACTCCATGAAGCGAGCTCATCCGGTGAGTCAAAGTCGTGGACATGGTTTTATCAGTAGCCAGCGTGAAGGCAGTGATTTGTTTGCCGCTATTGAACCGGATGCGCCAGTGATTGTGCTGTTAACTGCCTGGCAGTATTCACACCATATCGCTCCATCGTTAGCTCACCATCGTGGCCCTGTCCTGTTGCTGGCGAATTTTGACGGTACCTGCCCGGGGTTAGTGGGCATGCTTTGTCTGGCAGGAACCTTAACCAGTCTGGATAAACCCTATTCCCGTTTATGGTCAGAGAGCTTTGATGATGAGTTCTTTATGCAGGGTTTGCAGACCTGGCTGCGTTATGGCTCATTGCAACATAAGAATAATTATTTGCATGATGTGGCGCCGACACATCCGGTAATGGCGACCCCGGAGGGTGCCGTGGGTCGCAAAGTCGGCGAATATATTTTGCAGCATAAAGAGATTTTGGGATTATTCGATACTTTCTGTATGGGGATGATTAACGGCGTATTTCCTCAGCAAGCGTTAGTGAATATAGGCATGCCGCTGGAGTCGCTGTCACAGTCTGCTTTGCTGGTTGAAATGGCGAAAGTGCCCGATGAGCTAAGGGAAACCTGTCTGAACTGGTATGAAGAGCGCGGTATGAAATTCCAGTTTGGTGAGGATAGCGCCATTGAGCTAACTCGCGATCAGGTCAAAGAGCAGTGTGCCATGATGATTGCCATGGCGCGCTTTGTAAAACGTTTTGGTTTATCGGCGGTAGGGGTTCAGTATCAGCAGGGGTTGAAGGATAGCTGCGCCGCTTCAGATTTTGCTGAAGGTGCCATTGGTTCCACCGAGCGTTTTCCTATTCCGGATGAGCAAGGCGAGATCATCTGCCCAAATCAGGCCATCCCCTGCATTAATGAAGTGGATATGGGAACGGCTATTCCCCAAACCATGTTATGGCGTTTGCTGAGTTCATTAGGGCTGCCGGCGGAAACGACATTACATGATATTCGTTGGGGCAGTGAATATCGGGGTACTTTCTATTGGGATATGGAGATCTCCGGAGCGGTGCCGTTTGAGCATCTGAAAGGTGGTATTGCGGGTGCAACAGGATATCGTCAACCGCCTATGTTTTTCCCTTATGGTGGTTCAACTATTTGCGGGCAGGGTAAAGCCGGGCGCTTTGTCTGGGCTCGAGCCCACTATGAAGGAACCAATGTGGTGATGCATATTGGTTCCGGTCATGCAGTTGAATTACCCGAAGACGAGTTTGAACGCCGCCGCCGGGCGACTAACTATGAATGGCCGCTGCTCAACTGTGTACTGGATGGCGTTCAGCGTGATGACTTGATGTCAGGGCATCAAAGTAACCATATCACGATTGCTTATGTGGAGCAGGCTAAGCTGAACAGCGTACTGCGGGCGTTTGTCGCTCAGGCGCTGACTCAGGGGATTCAGGTAAAAGTAGCGGGCGATGCACTGCATGCGCTTCAAAAGGAAGCATAACGTGAACCAACAAAAATATAGCGGCGTTTGGCCTGTGATGCTAACGCCCTTTGATGAACGTAAAGAGATCGACTGGCCGTCACTGGAAAAGCTGATTGAGTGGTATCTGGCTGCCGGTGTTCACGGGTTATTTGCCGATTGTCAGTCGAGTGAAATGTTCTTTTTAAGCGACGAAGAAGCCAGAAAACTGGTGCGTTTTATCGTAGAAAAAGTTGATGGTCGGCTACCTGTCGTGGCATCCGGTCATACGGCAAATGCATTTAGCCATCAGAGTGAACAGCTAATCAGTATGTCTGAAACCGGTGTTGATGGGGTGATAATGATCAGCAACCGTCTGGCGCTGGCGGGCGAAAGCAACGATAAGGCACTGGAAACCTTACAGCGTTTAACCGCTCAGGTGCCGGTATCGGTAGATCTGGGAATTTATGAATGCCCTTACCCATATAAACGCCTGCTGTCGGAAGAGACGGTGGCCTGGTGTGCTCAAAGTGGTCGTTACACCTTCATTAAGGATACCTGCTGCGATTTGACCATGATTAAACGTCGCCTTGAACTGGCCAAAGGCAGCCGCCTACATCTGGCGAATGCCAATAGCCAAACGCTGCTGGCCTCTTTTCAGGCGGGGTGTCAGGCCTTTAGCGGTGTTATGGCTAACTTTCATCCTGACCTGTATGTCTGGCTGTATGAGAATTGGCAGGCCGAGCCGGAAAAGGCTCGCAAGTTATCTGATTATCTCTCTACCGCAGCATTAGTTGAGAATCTGGATTACCCGGTTTGTGCGAAAAATTTTCAACAATCCATTGGAAATTTCCATACTATTGCCTGCCGGGTGCGGGATAGCAGTGGATATCTGCAAACATTCTATCCGGAGGCCATTAATGGCATGGTGCGGTTGGGACAGGATATTCGCGGTTATTTAGAGCTATAAGGAAAAATCATAAGATGCATTTTATTAAGCAATCTTCGCAGTTTTTACTGGATGTGAATCATCAGCTTTTTAATAACTGTCATGCATCAACATTAGTGGTGCTACCAGACAGCGATCAACTGCTGGTAGCCTACTTTGCCGGACAAAAAGAGGCCAGCGGTGATACGGCAATTTGGCTATCTCGTTGCGTCAGAGGCGAATGGCAGCCGGCTCAAAGAGCCATTGCTCAGGATGGTCTGGCACACTGGAATCCGGTTTTGCACTACCAGTGCGGCACGCTATGGTTGTTCTATAAAGTGGGGCCGGATGTACATCACTGGATAACCCGCTATGTTACATCCGGAGACGGTGGTTATAGCTGGAGTCAACCTCAGGAGTTAGTGCCAGGAGACCCGCTGCCTCGTGGCCCGGTTAAAAACAAGCTGTTGGTGATGTCCAATGGTGAGTGGCTGGCTCCTTCCTCTATCGAGAACGATCGCTACTGGGATGCTTTTGTTGATATCTCCGCCGATTTGGGTGAATGCTGGCAGCGCGTGGACATCCCGATTGCTCATATTCATCCGGTATCTGCAAATGAGCGTGATATTTGGCAAGGTTTAAAAGATGACGCGCTGTGGGAAACCGATCTGCAACGCGTATTTGAATGGGATGGCGTGATTCAGCCAACGTTATGGGAGTCCGCTCCCGGCCTGGTACATGCCATGATGCGCAGTTCCCGTGGGCGCATTTACCGCAGTGATTCAATGGATTATGGCCGTAGCTGGTGTCCGGCCTATGAAACAGAACTGCCAAATAATAACAGTGGTATTGATGTAGTAAGACTGGGAAATGGCAGTCTGGTGCTGGCTTATAACCCTATCGAAGGCAACTGGAATCGTCGCTATCCCATATCAATCAATGTATCGCAGGATAACGGCAAAACCTGGTCGATTCCGTTAGATCTGGAAAATGGTGAAGGAGAATTTTCCTACCCGGCGATTATCGCCAATGGTGAAACACTCCATGTGACCTACACATGGAATCGTAAGAACATCGTGTACCAAAAAATAACGTCTGATAATGATAATAATGGAGTGCCCTCATGAAAAAAAATCTGCTTCCTCTGCTCGCGCTAATGCTGCCCTTCGGGATGGTTCAGGCGGAGCAAACGCTAACTTACCCTACCAAGAACATTGAAGTGGTTATTCCTAAAAATCCTGGTGGTGGTACTGATACTTCAGCCCGTACCGTGATTGAGTTTGCCCGTGACCGTATGCCTAAAGGAACCATGTTTGTTCCGGTGAATAAGCCCGCCGGTAACGGCCTGACCGGGCTGATTGAAGTGGCAAAAGCTAAGCCAGATGGCTATAAGCTGGTGATGACCACCGTTGAACTGGCGATGTTCCCACATCAAGGCAAATCACCGGTGACTTATAAAGATTTTACGCCGTTAGTGACAACGATTGCCGATCCGGTTGCGGTGGTGGTCAATGCCAAATCGCCTTATAACACGCTGCAAGAGTTTATTGATGCAGCAAAAGCCAATCCGGGTAAGTTAAAAGTGGGTAACTCCGGTATGGGGGCGATTTACCATTTGGCGGCGGTGAATATGGAAAAAACTATGGATGTGAAGTTTAACCATATTCCTTATAACGAAGGCACCGGCCCCTCTATTGCTGCGTTAGTGGGTGGTCACATCGATTCAGTATTAACTACGCCGGGCTCGGTAAAATCTCAGGTTGATGCCGGTATTCTGAAAGTGCTGGGTGTGATGGACGAAAAACGTTTTGAACTGTTCCCGGATGTACCGACCTTTAAAGAGGCGTTAGGTCTGGATGTTAACGTCAAAATGCGCGCCTGGGCGGTGCTGGCAACGACCGCTAAAGTACCGGATAACGTGAAACAAGAACTGGTGGATACTTTTACTGAAGTAGTGAAAACACCGGCCTATCAGGAAGCGTTGAAGAAACAGGGCATTATGCCAGTAGTGATTGCCGGTGATGATGCTTACAACATGATGAAAGAAGATGATGAGATGTATAAAACGCTGATAGACGAAACCATGAAAAAATAAATAGAGGTATCTCCTGTCGGTTCGCCGGCAGGAGGGAGACGATGTCATGCGGAAATTGAATATTCTTGTCGGTTTACTCTCGGTTCTTCTGGGGGGCGTAATTATGTATCTCTCCCGGGATATGAGCATGTTTGATCAATACGGCGTGCCCGGAGAGCGTTTCTGGCCCTATGGTCTGGCCTGGTTATTTATTGGATTAGGCGTTTTACAGTGGATTGAAGTGGCCGTTCAGCGTGCAAAAACTGCCGGTGTTTCGGTTGATCTGACCTCTCTGCCGGTGCGTAGAGCCTATGTACTGGCGATCGTAATGGTGCTGTATGGCGTATTGCTTAACTATACCGGTTTTATTGTGGCTTCGCTGCTGTTAAGCCCGGTGGTGATGTGGATGATGGGTGAGCGACGGGCGTGGTTTTTAGCGCTGATTTCAGTGGTGATTGTGGCCACTATCTATGTCTCATTCACCCTGATTTTTAATTCCCCTCTGCCTGTATCTGAATTCTTAGAATAAAAGGATAAAGGGATCGCTATGAATGAAGTTTTAGAAGCCCTGTTTATCGTATTCAGCCTTGAAACGGTATCAATGATTCTGTTGGGGGTGTTGGCCGGCATTATTATCGGTGCGCTGCCGGGATTAACCGTCAACATGGGCATCGCTTTACTGCTGCCGCTGACCTATTCCTTTCAGGGTATGACCGGGATCCTTTTACTGTTGGGGGTCTATTGTGGTGCGGTATATGGCGGCTCAATTACGGCTATTTTGATTAGTACGCCGGGTACGCCTGCTTCCGCTGCGACCGTGCTGGATGGATACCCTATGGCTAAAAAAGGGGAAGCTGGTCGGGCGCTGGGATTATCTACCATGGGCTCCATGTTTGGCGGCCTGTTTAGTACCATCGCATTAGTGCTGATTGCACCTCTGCTGGCAAAAGTAGCCACCGGTTTCTCTGCGGCAGAGTATTTTGCTCTGGCGGTATTTGGTATCAGTATTATCACCAGCGTGTCATCTAACTCGATTATTAAAGGATTGATTGGTGGTGGAATTGGTTTGTTTATTGCCACCATTGGCCTGGATCCGATGACCAGTGGAATGCGTTTTACTTTTGACTCTATCTACTTAATGGGTGGCGTTTCGTTTATACCGGTGCTGGTTGGGCTGTTTGCTTTTTCTCAGGGATTGCTAAGTTTTGAAGAGGATTACCGTGAGCGTATTGCCGGACAGGTAAAGATTATTCGGGCTAATATCACGCGTATCTTACCAACCTGGCTCGATTTTAAACGTGTGTTACCTACCTATGTTCGTTCTTCGGTCATTGGTACCGGCATTGGCGCAGTGCCTGGTGTGGGTGGTGATATCGCTTCTTTTATCGCTTATAACGAAGCAAAACGCTGGTCTAAGCATCCGGAAGAGTTTGGCCATGGTTCTCCTGAAGGGGTATCTGCTCCGGAGGCTGGTGCTAACTCGGTAGCGGGGGGTGCGATGGTTCCATTAATGACGCTGGGTATTCCTGGCGATGGGGCGACAGCCATCATTATGGGAGCTTTTATGGTGCAGGGGCTGGCGTTAGGCCCTCAGCTATTTACCGATCATCCGGTTGAAGTAAATTCCATCTTTATCGGTTTATTTGCTGCCAACGTATTTATGGGCATCATGGGTTTTATGGGCATGCGCCTGTTCGCTAAAGTGATGGATATTCCGCGCCGCGTGCTGGTGCCGATTATTCTGATGCTGTGTTCTGTGGGTGCCTACTCGGTTAACCACAGTATGACCGATGTATTCGTTATGATGGGCGCTGGATTCTTAGCTTATATTTTGATTAAGCTGGATTTTTCTATGTCGCCAATCGTCATTGGTATTATTCTTGGCCCAATGGCAGAATCTAACCTGCGTCGGGCACTGATGATGTCGGAAGGCGATCCGATGGTGTTACTGACTCGTCCGATATGCGCAACATTTTTGGCTATTGCAGTACTAACATTACTTTTGCCTGTATTTGGACCTAAAATCAAATCACTGATGAAAGTTCGTCGGGGATAAGATTGTGATACCCGCAGGATATGGCGTGCGGTAGCAGAAAATTTGCCATATCCTGCACTATCAGTATTCACCATGTTTAATCAGTTAATGGAACCAACGAGACGTCATGGCTAAAACGGTAGAGCAGATTGCGAATGATTTAAACTTATCCATTACTACGGTTCGTTTAGTATTGAATGGTAAGGCTGAACAGTATCGCATCAGCGTAAAAACGCAGGAAAAAATAGCTCAATATGTTGAATTACATGGCTATACCGTTAACCATACTGCACGTAGCCTTAAACTGAACAAGACTGAAACTTTCGGTTTAGTCATTCCGCGTTTATCAAACCCCTTCTTTTCTGCACTGGCGGAGTTACTGGAAATTCGCTGCCGGGAAGCTGGCTATCAATTAATGATCTGTTGTACTTATGGCGACCCCAAATATGAAAACAAACTGGTGAAATCGCTGGAAGAACGCAATGTAGACGGTATTTTTATTGTTTCAGTTGATGCCAAAAGTCAGGCTCATCACGTTAAACACCGCAATAAACCGCTGATTTTTCTCGATCGGGATTTTGGTATTAAAGGGGCGTCCTGTGTTATTACCGATAACTGTAAAAGTGGTTATCGCCTGACTCGTGCCATGTTGGATAAAATTCAACAGCCTATTCATTTCTTTGTGGGTGATGCCGGGCTGCCTACTATTGCTGAACGTTTGAAAGGGTATGTCAGAGCCAGCGATGAGTCAGGTTTTTCTCAGGAGAAATCGCTGCTCTCTTATGCTGACCATAACCGGGTTGAAGATGGTGAGCTGATGATGAATCAGTTTATTGAACAGCACGGTGAGTTTCCGGTGAACTTTATCTCCTCTTCATTACCGATTCTGGAAGGAGGGCTAAGCGTATTACGTGAGCGCTATGGCTATATCCCCAGCCGGATTAATATTGGTACCTTCGACGAACACGTCATGCTGAGCTTTTTGCCCAATAATATCTGGTCGATGAGGCAGGACGAAAAGACGCTAGTGGGGCAGGCTTGTGAAATGATGCGTCAAAAGATCGACGGTTTAACCGATAGTCAGCTTTTTGTTGCTGATGCAGAATTGATTGCCCGTATTACTTCTTATCGCTAGATTTTTCTTGTGGGGGTGGCGTATAGCCAGAACCCTTCATCAGTCCTTTGTTTTGCTTCTCTTTATCTGAATCTGAAATCGTTTTTCGTGGCGAAGATCGCCCTTCGGTATCGCTGGCACGATAGAGGTCATAAGGCAGCAAAACGGTATCTAACATCGCAGAGAAGGGCAGATCGACAATCAACAGGCTGCGCATCAGCCATCCATGATTGTCGTCACCAATCATATCAATATCATGAGCAGTGCCCGGATAATACCGTTCATAAGGCGCCACGTGAGCCATCAGGCTGGAGCAACCAGAAAGTGCAAACATGGTTGTACTGACACAAATGGGCAGTAAAAAACCTTTAACAGTAGTCATCATTGTTTGCTATCCACAAAACGCATCATACGTTCTGACAGTTAATGATATTGGGTTGAAGAGCAACGTTATAGCACTCAACTATCTAAATTTGAATAAGTAACGCCAGATAATCGAGTGTCGATATAAAATTTAGCTTAGAAATGGAGTTTTGCCGTTGAAAAATGAATTTATGCCTCCATTTTGTTAAGTGTGATCGATAAAGCAATGCCAATAGGGTTGCTGATCGCTGGAAGTTCATCTGTCCTTAAAGGAAGATGATGTTATTCAACCTCGCTGATTTATTTAGGAGGCGTGTTTTATGCGTAATTTTGATCTTTCCCCACTGTATCGTTCTGCCATCGGTTTTGACCGGATGCTGAATACCCTTGAGTCAGGCCAGAGCCAAAGCAATGGCGGCTACCCTCCCTATAATGTTGAGTTGGTTGATGAACACCATTACCGTATTGCTATTGCGGTCGCCGGGTTCGCTGAAAGTGAACTGGAGATTACCGCTCAGCCCAATCTGTTAGTCGTACGTGGTGCCAAACAGAGCCAGGAACCAGCAAAAACTTACCTTTATCAGGGCATTGCCGAACGCAATTTTGAACGCAAATTCCAACTGGCTGAACATATTCAGGTTGAAGGCGCTCATTTAGAAAATGGTTTGCTGTATATCGAACTGGCACGGGTTATTCCTGAGGCTTCAAAGCCACGCCGTATCGAAATTAAGTAATCGAATTTTGAGGCGCTAAGCGCCATAAACGTTATTTTGCCTGCCGTAATGGGGGCAGACCTTACTCGCTTCAAAGAAGGAGTTATATTATGCGTAATTATGATTTATCACCGTTATTTCGTCAGTGGATCGGATTCGACAAATTGGCCAGCAGCATGCAGGGTAATGCGGATTCCGGTTTCCCTCCTTACAATATTGAGAAAAGTGACGATAACCACTATCGCATCACATTAGCCTTAGCCGGATTTAAACAGGAAAATCTGGAAATAGAATCAGAAGGCCAGCGTCTGACGGTAAAAGGCAACCCAACCCAAATAGAAAAAGAGGTTCAGTATCTGCATCAGGGATTGTCCTGTAAGGCGTTTGAACTGAGCTTTACTCTGGCAGACCACATGATTGTCACTGAAGCCAAATTCGAACTGGGGCTGCTGCATATCGATATTGAACGCAGAGTACCGGAAGCGTTACAGGCACAGCGGATTACTATTGGTAAGCCGGGTGTGATTGAGCATCAGCAATAATAGTTGCTGAAAAATAATAGTATTGAGCAGGTTTCGTCCACTAGTAGTGCGGTGTTCAAATTGGCGGCAGTGCAAGTGGCCGAGCAGGGGGCGTTAAGGGCGAACGCCCCTGCACCCCCGCGCCTTCGCACCGGAATTCAGGTCGCGCTATGAATACATCATGAAATGATGTATTCACCCTTGCGGGCCAGCGCAAGCGCTGTTCAACGCGGTATACCGCGTTGTGGCGACTTCCCTCCGCCTTCATTCGGGTTTACGCACCGGCGCTGATTCGGTTTATTCGCCTCATCCCTACGGGGCCAGCACGTTGTGCTGTTCAAAGTTGCTCCTGCAATTTTGTCCGGGGTAGCACGCCAAACATTCATGTTTGGCGTGCTACCCTCTTTCAGTTGTCGGCTGAATTCCAGTGCTCCATGAAAAGGTCAAGGGCAACACCCAGTGAGCGTTGCCCTTCTATTTTACAAAATGGCGAATAAGAGAAACTGAATTATATATCTTTCAAAGGGCGGATTTATCCTTCCTTATGTGCTCTCTCAATCTCTTCCGCTAAAACAATAATTCCCTTCTCTATTAACTCGGGCTCCGGCACATAGTTCATCCGCATACATTGCTGGGTATGAGGCCACTCCTGCTCCAGACCAGAGAAGAAGTAATGACCGGGCACCATCAGTACACCGCGGGCTTTTAACCGTTGATACAGGGTTTGACTGCTGACAGGTAAATCCTTGAACCATAACCACAGGAAGATGGCACCTTCAGGTTTATGGATCAGACAGCGTTCTGCCGGGATATAACGGCGAATAATCGCCAGCGTTTGCTCTACGCGCTGTTGATAGAAGGGACGGATTACCTGCTCTGAAAGACGGAGTAAATCACCGCGTTCTATCATCTCTAAAGCCAGTGCCGGGCCGATGCTGCCCGGTGCCAGGCTAATAATGCCATTCATATTGCCCATGGCCTGAATGGTTTCTTCATTAGCGATAATAATTCCGCAGCGAGTGCCTGGCAGACCCAGTTTGGACAGGCTCATACACAGAATGGTATTCAAATTCCATAGCGGCGTGGCCTGACTAAAGATAATACCCGGAAAAGGAACACCGTAGGCGTTATCGATAATCAGCGGGATGCCTTTCTGATGCGCAATGGCATCCAGACGCATCACTTCTTCGTCGGTTAATACGTTACCCGTTGGGTTAGTTGGACGAGAAACGCAAATAGCGCCAATATCATCACCAATATGCAGATGGTCAAAATCCACATGATATTTAAACATGCCTTCGGGCAGCAGCTCGATGGTCGGTTTATAAGAGACCAAAAGGTCTTCTTCCAACCCTACATCGGCGTAGCCGATATATTCCGGAGCCAGAGGAAACAGAACTTTCTTCACCTGACCATCGGGCTGGTGGCCGGCGAACAGATTAAACAGATAGAAAAAAGCACTTTGGCTACCGTTGGTCAGAGCGATATTTTTCGCTTCAATCGGCCAGCCCAGCTCTTTGCTTAACATCTCTGCCAGTGCAGTCAGAAAGGTATTCTTCCCCTGCGGGCCATCATAGTTACAGATAGATTCGGTGAGCTTTCCTTCTGCCAGTAAATCGGCACAAAGCTGAGTAAAGTAGTCTTGCATTTCCGGGATTTTTGCAGGATTACCGCCCCCAAGCATAATTGCCCCGGGAGTGCGTAAACCATCGTTTAAATCGCTCATTAACTGGGTAATGCCGGAAAAACGGGTAAATTTTTTACCAAAAGATGAAAATGTCATGTTAATACATTGATGTTATGGGCTGAGGGGATAACCATTAACCATACCGACAGACCTTAGCTGGTGCAACGGGTGAGTATTTGACTGATTTTTATCTGAAGTTCTGTAGTAATTACCACACATGGTGAAATGTGTGGTTCAGGCGACCATTGAATGTGGTATTCAACAGGTTTATTTGGTTAATTCCGAGGGATTGTGCTGATAAATAAACTGCATTTTTACCGTGACTACATCAAAAAAATGTGTGATTTGATGCAGACACGGTAAGACCAGGGCCAGATTTGTGTGCTAGCGGATAACCTGAGGATTAACGCAGTTGCCATCGATACTGTCCGTCATGGCTGCAATTAAATTATCAACGGCGCTGGCAGCCATGGCATAGCGTGCCTCAAAAGTGGCTGAACCAATATGCGGAATTGCAACCACGTTCGGCATCGATAGCAGCGGGGAGTCCTTTGGCAGCGGCTCTTTTTCAAATACATCCAGACCCGCACCGGCAATGGTGCCTTGCTGTAGTGCTTCGATTAATGCTGCTTCATCCACTACCGGGCCACGTCCGGCATTAATAAAGAAGGCTGATGGTTTCATCAGTGCGAATCGTTCTGCATTAATCAGGTGACGAGTTTGTGGATTCAACGGCAATATCAGACAGACATAATCGGCTACTGACAGCAGTTTATCTAATTCCATATGAATGGCATCGAAGCGGTTTTCTGCCTCCGGATTGCGGTTGCGGGTGTTATAAACGATTTTCATACCGAAACCGAAATGTGCCCGCTGAGCCAGTGCGGTACCAATACGACCCATTCCGATGATTCCCATGGTTTTATGATGAATATCGGTACCAAACCAGCTCTCGCCTACGCTGCCTTTCCACTCTCCGGCTTTTACTCGTTCCGCTACATTCAGGATGCGCCGACCGGTAGTCAGCACCAGCGCCATAATAGTATCTGCCACCGTCTCGGTCAGGGCCCCTGGCGTATGCATCAAAGGAATCTTTCTTTCGGTCAGGGCATCAACGTCAAAGTTGTCAAAACCCGCAGAAATGGTAGAAACCGCTCTGAGTACCGGTGCCTGTTCCAGTAATTTACGATCGATAGTTTCGTTAGCTCCAATGATACCTTCGGCTTTACTCAGGGCTTTAATAAAGTCGGCGCGATTTTCATTAGTAATGGAGTCAAAAGAGGTAACGGAAAAACGTTGTTCCAGTTTGTCCTGTAAATCTTCGGGCAGTTTCTTATAGGAGACGATCGATGGCTTCATGTCCTGTCCTCTGCGATGGGATAGATTGTCAGTGACCAAACATTACCATAACTGATAAATAAATCATGACCGGTTTTTGGTTTATTTACTGGCTGATTGTTCTGCCTTTATTTTGAACTGCTTCCGGTAGGATGAGGGAGAAATGTTCAACGCTTTGGTAAAGTGCTGACGCAGGGACGCCACGGTATTAAAACCGGATTCTGCCGCCACCTTCTCCATAGAATGATTGCCGGATTCCAGCATTCGTTGTGCTTTAGCAAGGCGCTGATTCAACAGCCATTGCATTACCGTGGTACCGGTAGTTTGCCGCACATGTCGGGTAAAGGTTCGACGGCTTAACGCACCTTTTTGCGCCAGTGAATCGATAGAGTGCGGTAGTTCAGGATGTTGCGCTGCCCAGTTAAGTACCTGAGAGATACGGTCATCCTGTCGTGATACCGGCAGTGGAATTTCAATAAATTGTGCCTGCCCTCCCTGACGATGAGGTGCAACAACCATTTGACGGGCAACCTGATTAGCGATTTCTGCTCCGCAAATCTGCCGTAGCATATGTAAGCAGCAATCAATCGCTGCGGCCATACCGGCGGAGGTCAGAATATTTCCTTCATCAATATAGAGTTCCGCTGCGCGCAGCGCTACTTCCGGATAACGCAGGCTAAAAGCATTGGCCCATTTCCAGTGGGTGGTTGCCGCCTTACCATTTAATAGCCCGGCTTTAGCCAGTACAAAGGCTCCCAGACATAAGCCGACAATTTTTACACCCTGCCGATTAGCCTGTTTCAGCACATCAATAAACTCTTCGGGAGGGGCAATATCAATGCGGTGCCAGGATGGCACAATGATGATATCTGCCTGCCGGAAGCCTTCAATACCGTATTGAGTCGTGATGCTAAACCCCATCGAACTTTCTATCTGTTGCTCTTCCAGTGCACAGGT
Organism: Limnobaculum allomyrinae; assembly: GCF_016649425.1. Taxonomy (GTDB): domain Bacteria; phylum Pseudomonadota; class Gammaproteobacteria; order Enterobacterales; family Enterobacteriaceae; genus Limnobaculum; species Limnobaculum allomyrinae. The sequence continues at coordinate 67,579 of NZ_JADRCR010000003.1, read as the reverse complement.
GATGACCCGAAAACGAGGAGAGCCATCCTGATTCAGCACATTACTGAATACCGTATGGGGAATAGAGAGATGAAACGGATTAATGCCCTGATAAGCGGCAACGGCAATAGTGGTCGGGTTGGTCAGCGGTTCCATGCATATTCCCTGAATGTCAGGCAAAGATAATTGGCCTGATTCTATCGATATCTGTCATTCAGGTCACTATCCGATAAGTGAGTAAGCCCGCAAAATAGCCGAAGTGTTAACGGGCTATAAGGAAACTATTGATGGACAGGCCGACAAGAGCATTGATCGTTATTGATGTGCAAAACGAGTATTTCACTGGAGAATTACCTATTGAATATCCACCGGTGGAGATATCGTTAAACAATATTATCCGGGCTATGGCGGTGGCAAAAAAAGAGGGTATTCCAATTGTTGTTGTGCAAAACAGCGCCGCGGAAAACTCACCGGTGTTCGCCAGAGGCAGTAAAGGGTGGGCGTTGCACCCGGAGATTCAGCGTCAGCATCACGATTTATTGATTGAGAAGCGCTTACCCGATGCGTTTGCCGAAACAGCGCTTATGGCCTGGCTGAAAGACCGACAAATAAATACCTTAACTATTGTCGGCTATATGACGCATAACTGTGACGCTTCCACCATTTACCACGCCAGTCATGCAGGATTTAGCGTCGAGTTTCTGTCCGACGCCACAGGAAGTCTTCCTTACGAAAATCAGGCCGGAAAGGCAACTGCTGAAGAGATCCACCGGGTATTCAGTGTCGTTTTCCATTCCCGGTTTGCCGCAGCCGCATCAACAGCAGAATGGCTAAAAGCAGTGGAGAATAAACAAGGGATAGCCGGGGGAAATATTCTGGCATCTAACCATAAAGCCAGAGGTCTAAAAAGCTAAGTAAGGCGGCTTTCCGGTCGAGCACTAAGGTGATATGAGCAACATCGTTTTTACGGCCGGAACATTCTTATCAGTCAATTTAACCAATCTACCCGCCATAAAAAAACCGGCGCACAGCGCCGGTTTCTCACAAAACATCAAACCCCAATCACAATGGACTTAACGTAATGGTTACGCGACGGTTCTGTGCTTTACCAGCCTCTGTGCTGTTAGAGGCGATCGGTTGATCGGGTCCAACACCCTGAGTATGAATACGGTTAGCAGCAACACCCTGAGTAATTAACGAACTGGCTACGCTGTCAGCACGCTGTTGAGACAGATTCATGTTTAACTGACGAGAACCGGTGCTGTCGGTGTGGCCAAGAATATTCACGGCGGTTTTGTTGTACTCTTTTAATACCATTGCCACACCCGTCAGAGTATTAGCACCTGCAGGCTTCAGCGTACTGCTGCTGGTATCAAAAGTAACATTATTTGGCATATTCAGAATGATCTGATCGCCTGAACGGGTAACGCTCACGCCAGTACCTGCCATTTTCTCACGCAGTTTAGCTTCCTGAACGTCCATATAGTAACCAACACTACCACCCAGAGCAGCCCCGGCAGCAGCCCCAATCAGGGCACCTTTACCGCGGTCTTTCTTGGATGATGACAATGCACCTACACCCGCGCCAACAACAGCGCCAATACCTGCACCAATGCCAGAATCGCCAACTTGTGATTCACCGGTATAAGGGTTAGTCGTACAACCCGAAACGGCTAATGTACCGCTAAGTGCAATAACCGTGGCAATCATAAACTTTTTCATACATATACCTTAAAACAGAATTACTGACCTGAGCTATTGCCCAGAATGGCTCCGGAAGCAGCACCAACCGCAGCACCTGCGGCAGCACCAATCAGGGCTCCCTTAGTATTATCTTTGTGCGAGGAAGATAATGCACCGATGCCTGCACCGACAACGGCCCCAACGCCTGCACCAACACCTACGTTTGCTGCCTGATTGTTATTGGGATTACTTCCACCATACGGATTTGCACAACCTGCCAGTGACAGCATAGATGTAACTACGACAACTGCTGCAATAAACTTTTTCATAACCTGTACCTCGTTGAATCGACATCCTGATACAGCAGATTAAAGCCTAATTTTTGCGGAAAGGAAGTTTCTTTACGCAAATTTTTCAATTGCAGGACACTTCTTTAACAACCGAAAAAGGCCGTTATACGGGGTGATGACGTCGTTTTTTGTCACTGCTATCAGACCCGTATCTTTACAATTATAGCAGGCTAATAATGAGTAAAAGGGTAATTAAGTGCGGTAGCTACACAGGGTTCGCACTAACAGCACTTACCCTGTGTAAGGCTAAAAGCGTGTTATCAGGGAGCAATAAAGGGGGCTTGCCATTGCATGATTAAGGTTATCTGTTTTGTTTCCGGGTGAGGTTGTTCGCTGACAATATGAAAACCCATTGCCTGATAGAATTGAAGTGCGTGGGTATTTTCCCGATAGACCTCAAGTAGCAGTTTGGGGTAATGATGTTTAACTGCCTCAATCAACGCCTTACCAATGCCTTTTCCCTGATGATTAAAATCAACAAACAGCGCTCCGATAAACTGCTGTTCCATCACACTGATAAAACCAATGATTTCATCATGTTCACAATAGACCCAGGTGGTTGCATCAGGAATATAAACGTTGCGAACCAATGGCTCACTTTCCTGCCAGTACGATTGTTCAACAAAAGGGTGCGCATGAATGGTGGTGGCTAACCACAACGCCATTAGCGCATCCAGATCCTGTGGCTGATAGTGACGAATCACGCGTGGTTGTCCGGATGGCAGAAACATTCAATCATATGGTCGTTAACCAGCCCCATCGATTGCATAAAGGCATAACAGGTGGTGGCACCGAAAAATTTAAAACCACGCTTTTTTAGTGCTTTTGCCATGGCGACCGAAGTCGGCGTGGAAGCAGGGAATTCTTCAGGTTTTTTCATCGAAAGATGGTTGAGGATTGGATGATTATCTACAAACGACCAGATAAAGGTGGCGAAGTCCTCTCCGGCAGCCTGCATGGCCAGATAAGCTTTGGCATTATGCACGATGGCCTCCAGTTTGCCGCGATGGCGAATGAGTCCTGGGTTTTCCATCAGTTTATCAATGTCTTTTTCCGTCATGGCAGCAACTTTTACCGGATCAAAGTGGTGAAAGCATTGGCGGTAAGCCTCACGTTTTTTCAATACGGTAATCCATGAAAGTCCGGCTTGTTGTCCTTCCAGACAAATTTTCTCAAACAGTTTTTGATTGTTGCGAACGGGCTTGCCCCATTCGTTGTCATGGTACTCAATGTAAAGTGGATCTTGATTGACCCAGCTACAACGTTGCATATATTTCCCCTGATTTTTAACAAAATCCTGTGTCCGGTATGGATTAGAGCTGCACATCTGGTCGTCTATAGGTATACTTATCAGCTACATTAATTAAACTCTATCGCGCGCGGATCCAACATGCAGAAGTTCGATAATAAAACCTTTCAGGGATTAATCCTAACATTACAGGATTATTGGTCGCGTCAGGGCTGCACCATTGTCCAACCATTGGATATGGAAGTCGGTGCTGGTACGTCACATCCAATAACCTGCCTGCGGGCTTTAGGGCCTGAGCCAATAGCCGCTGCTTATGTGCAGCCTTCACGCCGTCCTACGGATGGTCGCTATGGTGAAAACCCGAACCGCTTACAGCACTACTACCAGTTTCAGGTCATTATCAAACCCTCTCCGGATAATATTCAGGAGTTGTATCTTGGCTCACTGAAAGAGCTGGGTGTGGATCCGACGGTGCACGATATTCGTTTTGTTGAAGATAACTGGGAAAACCCAACGCTGGGTGCCTGGGGTCTTGGTTGGGAAGTATGGCTAAACGGAATGGAAGTGACCCAGTTTACCTATTTCCAACAGGTCGGTGGTCTGGAGTGTAAGCCAGTAACGGGTGAAATCACCTACGGGCTTGAGCGTCTGGCGATGTATATTCAGGGCGTGGACAGCGTTTACGATTTAGTCTGGAGTGACGGCCCTTTCGGTAAGACTACCTATGGTGACATCTATCATCAAAACGAAGTGGAGCAGTCTACCTATAACTTTGAATATGCCGATACTGACTTCCTGTTCAGCTGTTTTGAACAGTATGAGAAAGAGGCTCAAAAGTTACTGGCATTAGAAACTCCACTGCCGTTACCGGCTTACGAGCGCATTCTGAAAGCGGCCCATAGCTTTAACCTGCTGGATGCCCGCAAAGCGATCTCTGTGACCGAGCGCCAACGCTATATTCTGCGTATCCGTACGCTGACCAAAGCGGTTGCTGAGGCTTACTATGCTTCTCGCGAGGCATTAGGTTTCCCTATGTGTAATAAGAATAAGGTTTAAGAGAACGCCATGACTCAACAAACTTTCCTTGTGGAAATCGGCACGGAAGAGTTGCCACCGAAGGCGCTTCGCTCTCTTGCTGAATCTTTTGCTGCAAATTTTAAAGCGGAACTGGACAACGCTAATTTGTCCTACGGCGCGGTTGAGTGGTTCGCTGCTCCACGCCGCCTGGCTCTGAAAGTCATTGAACTACAGGCCTCACAGCCCGATCGTGAAGTTGAAAAACGCGGCCCGGCAATTTCTCAGGCGTTTGATGCCGAAGGCAAACCAAGCAAAGCCGCAGAGGGCTGGGCTCGTGGTTGCGGTATCACCGTTGAACAGGCTGAACGACTGACTACGGACAAAGGCGAATGGCTGATGTATCGCGCTCAGGTTAAAGGCCAGCAAGTGCAGGCGCTGTTGGCCGATTTGGTCGCCCAGTCGCTGGCTAAATTGCCAATTCCTAAACCGATGCGCTGGGGTGATAAAGATACCCAGTTTATCCGCCCGGTTCATACCGTAACTATGCTGTACGGTAGTGAACTGATTGACGGAACTATTTTGGGCATTAAATCCGATCGCATTATTCGCGGTCACCGTTTTATGGGCGAACCTGAGTTCTCCATTGGTAGCGCCGATCAGTATCCAAAAATTCTGATCGAACGCGGCAAAGTGATCGCCGATTATGATACCCGTAAGCTACTGATAAAGCGTGATGCCGAAGCCGCTGCCGATAAACTTGGCGGTGTAGCTGATATCAGTGAGAGCCTGCTGGAAGAAGTTACTTCGCTGGTGGAATGGCCAGTGGTGTTAACCGCTAAATTTGAAGAGAAGTTCCTGGCAGTACCATCCGAAGCCTTAGTGCATACGATGAAAGGCGATCAAAAGTACTTCCCGGTATATGATCATCAGGGTCGTTTAATGCCGAACTTTATCTTCGTGACCAATATTGAATCCAAAGATCCGCAACAGATAATCTCCGGTAATGAGAAAGTGGTTCGCCCACGTCTGGCGGATGCGGAATTCTTCTTTAATACTGACCGTAAGCATCGTCTGGAAGATCGTCTGCCACGTCTGGAAACTGTTCTGTTCCAACAACAGCTTGGTACCGTACGTGACAAAACTGACCGTATTCAGGCGCTGGCCGGTTGGATTGCCAGCCAGATTGGCGCTGATGTTAACAAGGCGACCCGTGCAGGTTTGCTGTCCAAATGCGACCTGATGACCAACATGGTGTTTGAATTTACCGATACGCAAGGCGTGATGGGAATGCATTATGCCCGCTTTGACGGTGAAGACGAAGAAGTGGCAGTTGCGTTGAATGAGCAGTATATGCCGCGTTTTGCCGGTGATGAGCTACCTAATTCGCTGGTTGCCTGTGCAGTAGCGATTGCCGATAAAATGGATACCTTAGCGGGTATTTTTGGCATCGGTCAAAACCCGAAAGGGGATAAAGACCCCTTTGCATTACGTCGTGCAGCGCTGGGTGTATTACGGATTATCGTTGAGAAGAATTTACCGTTAGATCTGGCGACATTAACCGAAGAAGCGGTGCGTTTATACGGTGATAAGCTGACTAATACTAACGTTACCGATGATGTGGTTGAGTTTATGCTGGGGCGCTTCCGTGCCTGGTATCTGGATGTTGGCTACAGCATTGACGTGATTCTGGCAGTATTGGCTCGTCGTCCAACTAAACCGGCAGATTTTGATGCGCGGGTTAAAGCCGTGTCGCATTTCCGTTCATTGGATGCTGCGGTTTCATTGGCAGAAGCCAACAAGCGGGTGTCAAATATCCTGTCTAAGGCTACGGATACGCTGCATGATAGAACCAACGTAGCAATACTCAAAGAGCCGGAAGAGATTCATCTGGCAACGCATTTGGCAGTATTGCGCGATAAGTTGGAACCACTGTTTGAAGAGGGGCGCTATCAGGAAGCGCTGGTTGAACTGGCGGATCTGCGTGAATACGTTGATGCTTTCTTTGATAAAGTCATGGTAATGGTTGATGATGAAGCTATCAGAGTTAACCGTTTGACATTACTAAGCAAATTGCGTGAGCAGTTCCTGAAAGTTGCGGATATCTCTCTGCTACACAGTTAATTTACTTACCAATAACTAACAGGCTGTTTTGGCTTATATTGCTGAAACAGTTTGTTGGTTAATCAGATATCCCCCATTGTTAAAACTTTGTAGTCACCCGACTTTTTTAAACAATATGTCTGTTCTGGTTGCATAAAACCAGTATGATAAGTTTTGTTTAAATTATGTGAAATGAAATGATTTTGTATTGCATGATATCAAAGCGTTATTTATTAAAACGCTCGGTTCTTCGATCCCAAAATTAAGTCATTTGATGATGTGACAAAGGTGCTGTTTTGCCTGAATTTGTCTCAGTTCTTTTTCTGAGATACCCACTCTATATGAATAAGTGGACAATATTATGGATAAAATGACTCCGCTAAAACCTGTTCCTTCTCTTGTTGCGATCGCGATTACTCTGATTATTTGGTTTGTTATTCCCGTGCCTGAAGGCGTAACGCCCAATGCCTGGCACTTGCTGGCGTTATTTGTAGGAACCATTGCCGCTATTATCGGCAAAGCGATGCCTATTGGTGCTCTTTCTATCGTGGCTATTGCGCTGGTGGCATTGACCGGTGTAACTAATCCAGGAAAACCAGGTGCTGCGCTAAATGATGCGTTAAGTGGTTTTTCGAATCAGCTTATCTGGCTGATTGGTATTTCCATTATGGTTTCGCAAAGTTTGAATAAAACCGGTTTAGGTGCACGTATCGGTTACTACTTTATTTCTCTGTTTGGTAAAAGAACGCTTGGTATCGCCTATGCGCTGGCAATTGCCGAAACTACGCTGGCTCCCGTCACGCCAAGTAATACGGCTCGGGGTGGTGGCATTATTCACCCGATTATGCGCTCTATTGCCGACAGTTTTAACTCTAAGCCTGAACCCGGATCAACGGAGAAGATTGGTCGTTACCTTTCTCTGGTCAACTACAATATTAACCCTATTACCTCAGCGATGTTTATTACGGCGACTGCACCTAACCCGTTGATTGTTGCTCTGATCATTAAGGGAACGGATCCGAGTATTGAGTTCACTTGGGGAATGTGGGCCATTGCCGCACTGATTCCTGCCATTGTCTCATTGATTGTGGTACCGCTGGTGATTTACTGGCTGTATCCACCAGAAATTAAAAGCACGCCGAATGCTCCGGTTTTTGCTAAAGAAAAACTGCGTGAGTTAGGCCCGGTATCTTTGTCTGAGAAGATTACTCTGGCGGTATTTGGCTTGCTGCTGGTGATGTGGGCAGGCATTCCTGCCTTTTTCCTGGGGGAAGGTTGGGTCGTCAATCCTACCACGGCTGCATTTATTGGCCTGTCTATTTTGCTGATGACCGGCGTTCTGAGCTGGGAAGATTTGCTGAAAAATAAAGGTGCCTGGGATACCGTTGTATGGTTCTCCGCGCTGGTAATGATGGCGACCTTCCTTGGTAAACTGGGCCTTATCAGCTGGCTTTCGCAGACAGTGGGTGGTGCCATTGATAATCTGGGTATTGGCTGGATTGGCGGTACTATTTTGTTAACGCTGGTTTATGTCTATTCTCATTACTTCTTTGCCAGTACTACTGCACACATTACCGCGATGTTTGCCGCCTTCTTTGCCGCAGGTTTGGCGCTTGGTGCGCCACCTGCGCTGCTGGGTTTGATTCTTGCCTTCGCTTCTTCATTAATGATGTCGTTAACCCATTACGGCACGGGCACTGCTCCAATTATCTTTGGTTCTGGTTATGTCACGCTAACCGAATGGTGGAAAACCGGATTTATCCTGAGTGTGGTCAATCTGATCATTTGGATAACCGTCGGTGGAGCATGGTGGAAGTGGTTAGGATATTGGTGATTATTAGCGCTTTTTGACCGCTGTTTGAAAGATAAAGGCCTGCAAAAATGCAGGCCTTTATGATTTTAAGAAATGATTAAAAGGGATGTTATTGTTGAGGCTTACTAAACTGCTCTTTTAATTGACCCAGCAGCAAGTCTTTTCTTTGCCAAACCTCATGCAACCACTGCTGAAACTGGCGTTTAAACACCTTATCATTCAGGTAGTCACCGCGAATACTGTCATCTACCGGCAGAGTTTCAATACGTATCACAATACGTTTCATTTGGCCGCTCAACAGATCAATAAATGGTTTATCTTCGTTTTCCGGATAACAGAGGGTGACGTTAAGAATACGATCGAACTGTGCCCCCAGCACGTTGAGTGCCAGTGCAATACCCGCTGACTTTGGTGGTAGAAGGTTTTGATAAGGGGAGTTGAGCTACTCTCTTTTTTGTTCGGTAAAACGCGAACCTTCCACAAAGTTAACAATAGTGGTGGGATGGTCGCGAAATTTTTCACAGGAGCGGCGCGTGGTTTCGATGTCTGTACCGCGCTTCTCAGGATGTTTGATCAGATAAGTCCGCGAGTAACGGCGCATAAATGGCATATCCAGCGCCCAGCAGGCAATACCAATAAAAGGAACCCAAGCCAGCTGTTGTTTGAGAAAGTATTTATTCATTGGAATGCGGTTACGCATTACGACGCAAAGGGAAACGATATCTGTCCAGCTTTTATGGTTACTAATTAACAGATACCAGTTTTGTTTGCTGAGATCTTCTGCACCCTCAATATCCCATTCGATTCGATTGGTTATTTTTAAAATGAGAGCCAGAGATACACACCAGCACCACATCATAAAATTACAGAATGCGGATACACCTTGGCTGACTACCTTAAACGGTAGTAAAAGTTTCAATATGCCAGCGATTACCATAGGGACAGAACAAAGCATGGTAAAAACGATGGTTAATATTGTTGTGATGATAAAGATAATTGGGGCAAACAGTTTTGGCATGTCGATTTTTCGTTACAGGTCTACTGGCATCCAAGACAATGAACACTCATCATTCTTCAAATTTTGGCTAATTCTAACAGAAAGCCAAAACTAAAATAAATTTTTGCAATAAGTTCGGCTGAAACTATAACGGACGTAAGGCTACCATATTAATAAATTGGCGAATGAACAAAATCTGCGGAGAGCCCGAAGCTGCTTAAATTACACATTCTATTCCGACCTTTTGGTCTGTGAGTGGTGCTGTTGTCAAAAATAATGACAGAAGGAATGTGTTGTTTTAACGGTTTTTATAACGTGATCTTTTGATGTGTCAGGTTACATTCAGAGGAACTCTCTTTTATCCCATTTTTTACTAAAATAAATTGGTTAATTATCAGAAAAGGGAACCGTAGCTCTTGACAGATATGAATCACTAATAAACCAAATATCCACAGTTGAAGATCGTGCCATAATCAGAATGTAAACTTGACTTCTATATATATCTCTTTGATTTATTAATGTTTATTTTTGCTTTTTCGGAGTCTATCCCGTTGTTGTATAACATATACTTACTTTTACCCACCGAGTTATCCACAGATTTTATGGGTAAATTGATAGACTTTTTTCCCGTCGGTATCGCTAAAGTTAAATAAGCTATTCGTCTCTTGCCCTCAGCTATGGCATGCTTACTACTATTGATGAATCAAACAGCAAAGAATCATTTTATGGCTAAGATTGCAGAAAACCCACTGGTGCTTGTTGACGGCTCCTCTTATCTTTACCGTGCGTTCCACGCATTTCCACCGCTAACTAACCGTGAAGGGGTTCCTACCGGTGCGATGTATGGCGTACTGAATATGTTACGTAGTCTGATAGTTCAATGTCAGCCTAGTCATATTGTCGTGGTATTTGATGCCAAGGGAAAAACCTTTCGTGATGAACTGTTTGCTGAGTATAAATCTCATCGCCCACCTATGCCGGATGACCTGCGTGCCCAGATAGAACCATTACATCAAATGGTAAAAGCGATGGGGATACCACTATTGGTTATTCCTGGTGTAGAAGCGGATGATGTTATCGGTACCCTGGCATTGAGTGCCGCAGCAAAAGGGCGGGATGTATTAATCAGTACCGGTGATAAAGATATGGCGCAGTTGGTTACGCCGCAAGTTACGCTGATTAACACCATGAACAACACCATTCTCGGCCCTGAAGAGGTATGCGAAAAATATGGTGTACCACCTGAGCTGATTATCGATTTTCTCGCATTAATGGGCGACTCTTCCGATAACATTCCTGGCGTTCCCGGCGTTGGTGAAAAAACGGCTCAGGCATTACTGCAAGGGCTGGGCGGGTTAGATACCTTATACAGCCAACTGGATAAAATTGCTGATTTAAGTTTTCGCGGTGCGAAAACCATGGCGGCAAAGCTGGAACAGCATAAAGATGCTGCCTACCTCTCTTATAAGCTGGCAACCATTAAAACCGATGTGGAGCTGGAGGTTAATGAGCAGGATCTGGCACTGCGTGAACCTGAAGTTGATGAGTTACGTGAGCTGTTTGCCCGTTATGAGTTTAAGCGCTGGCTGGCCGAGCTGGAAAGTACCGGCACCCTGAAAGCCGGTAACAAGAGCAGTGTGGCAGGTAAACCGGCTCCGGTTGCCTATCAGGCTGCGGCTGCCGCACCGGAGGTTTCCGCCACCTTATCCCAGGAAGGTTATGAAGTTATCCTCGACGGGGATAGTTTTAATCGCTGGTTAAAGCAGCTGGAGCAAGCTGAACTGTTCGCTTTTGATACTGAGACTGATGGTCTGGATTATATGAGTTCCAATCTGGTAGGCGTCTCTTTTGCTATTGAAGCGGGTAAGGCAGCCTATGTACCTTTCGGTCATGATTATATTGGCGCGCCGGATCAACTGAATGCTGAAGAGGTATTGAAAGCCCTGAAGCCGCTATTAGAAAGTGAAAAGGCGTTGATTATTGGTCAGAACCTGAAGTTTGACCAAAGTATGCTGGCCCGTTATGACATTAATTTACGCGGTATTGAATTTGATACCATGCTGGAGTCATATGTGTTGGACAGCGTTGCCGGACGTCACGATATGGATAGCCTGGCAAACCGCTACCTGAATCATAAAACCATCAGTTTTGATGAGCTGGCGGGAAAAGGTAAAAATCAGTTAACGTTTAACCAGCTCGCCATTGAACACGCAGGGCCTTACGCCGCTGAAGATGCCGATGTGACATTGCAGCTGCATCTGGCGATGTGGCCTAAGCTACAGCAAGAGCCGAGTCTGGAGCGGGTTTTCCGCAAGATTGAGATGCCACTGGTTCCGGTTCTGTCACGTATGGAACGTACTGGTGTGTTGATTGATGCTCAGATTTTAAATCAGCATTCGGCTGAATTAGCTCAACGATTAAAAGAGCTGGAAGATCAAGCTCATGAGCTGGCAGGTGAGCCGTTTAATCTCTCTTCTACCAAGCAGCTACAGGCAATTTTCTATGAAAAGCAGAAATTGCCGATACTGAAGAAAACGCCGGGTGGCGCACCTTCTACTAATGAAGAGGTGCTGGCCGAGCTGGCGCTGGATTACCCACTGCCTAAAGTGATTTTGGAACATCGTGGTTTAGCCAAGCTGAAAACAACCTATACCGATAAGCTGCCGCTTATGGTGAATGCGGTTTCTGGTCGGGTGCACACTTCTTATCATCAGGCGGTGACGGCAACCGGGCGCCTCTCTTCCAGCGATCCTAACCTGCAGAACATTCCTGTACGTAATGAAGAAGGGCGTCGTATTCGTCAGGCATTTATTGCACCAGAGGGTTACCGGATTATGGCGGCTGACTATTCTCAAATTGAACTGAGAATTATGGCTGATTTGTCCGGTGATAAAGGGCTACTGGATGCTTTCGCACAGGGTAAAGATATTCACCGGGCAACGGCAGCAGAAGTATTTGGAACCCCACTTGAGCAGGTTAGCGGTGAACAGCGCCGAAGCGCGAAAGCCATTAACTTTGGTTTGATTTACGGCATGAGCGCATTTGGTCTGGCGCGTCAGCTGGGGATCCAACGGGGCGAAGCCCAACGCTATATGGATCTCTATTTTGAGCGTTACCCGGGGGTACTGGAGTATATGGAGCGCACTCGCGTACAGGCTTCTGAACAGGGCTACGTTGAGACACTGTTTGGTCGCCGCCTATACCTGCCGGATATTAAAGCCAGCAATGGTATGCGCCGTAAAGGGGCAGAACGGGCAGCCATAAACGCACCAATGCAGGGTACCGCGGCAGATATCATTAAAACCGCCATGATAGAAGTGGATAACTGGCTGCAACAGCAAGACAAACCACTGGTGAAGATGATCATGCAAGTACACGATGAACTGGTGTTTGAAGTTCATGAGTCGGTGCTGGATGCTTCAGAACAAACCATCCGCCAGCTTATGGAGCAGTGTGTAAAACTCGCTGTGCCAATGAAAGTGGATGTTGGGGTTGGAATGAACTGGGATGAAGCGCACTAATCACGCACTGAACGCGTCATAACTGACTGCTTAAACTGGCTCCAATGTGATAAACATTGGGGCTTTTTTTATCTTCAAACATCTACATAGATAATGACTTTTCATATCACCGGTGTGGATATCTATGTAACTAAACTACATAAACTCTATTTTTTTGTGATAATAGTCTCGGTATGCAATCAAAGTGCTTGTAATTTTATTACAAAAATTACTTTTCCCAGTGTGAGAAATGGAGTAGAGTTAGCGCTGTAGGGTACAGAGGTAAGATGTTCTATTTTTCAACCCTGTAATAGGATTGGCTTTATATTAGCCGCCCCATTCGTTTGAATGGGGCGTTTTTTTATCTGAAATTCAGGAAAGAAAAGGCGGGGTTTACTCGGCGGGCTGATCGTCAAACTCTTCATCACTACGATCAAAATCCAGATTAAACCATTCATCCAGTTTCAAGCGCAGCTTATCAACTCCCAGCTTCTTCAGGGATGAGAACATCTCGACCTGTATATCCCCCTGAAACGGTAAAATTGCTTCGCGTACCATATTAAGTTGAGCTTTACGGGCGCCGGAGGCCAGCTTGTCGGCTTTAGTCAGTAAAATCATGACCGGTAGCTCTACGTCTACTGCCCATTGAATCATCTGTTGATCCAGATCTTTTAGCGGATGGCGGATATCCATCAATACCACCAGACCTCTGAGGCATTCACGCTTTTGCAGATATTCACCCAGCGCGCGCTGCCATTTACGTTTCATCTCTTCCGGCACTTCGGCATAACCATAGCCCGGTAAATCCACTAAATGAAGATTCTCTTCAACCTGAAACAGGTTAATTAGCTGAGTTCGTCCCGGTGTCTTACTGGTGCGCGCCAGGTTCTTTTGATTGGTCAGCGTATTCAGGGCGCTGGACTTTCCGGCATTAGATCGACCAGCAAAGGCGATCTCAATACCAAAATCAACAGGCAAATGGGTAATGTCCGGAGCGCTGGTGACGAAATGTGTCTTATGATAGTTAAAGTTTTTCAGTGTCAAAACGTTCGTCTCCGCGAATAGCAAATTTGGCTGGCAATTATACTGCCTTCCGTAAGAAAGGGTGAGTTTATTGTCAATTTTCACGCTAGCTAGCAGATATTGTAGTAATAGCCAGCTAACCCTTGTGAGACATTTGCCATAGAAAAGTAGGGCAATGTCCTCTTTTTTAATTAGCCCTGTAATTTAACATGTTTATTATCAGCCAGTTATTTTGTAGGACAGAAAATACCTAGTATTAATACCAGTTAGTTACTTGTTTAGCTGGAGCAGAATAGTAAAGTACACATCAAGCAAGGGGATGCATCAGGACAGAAATTCACAGGATGTGAATCTCATGGAAACATCAGGATGATGTTTACAGAGTCAGAGGGAAATACCTAACGGAATTAGGTAGCGTGATACAGGATAGTAACACGGATAAGGACGTCAGGATACGCAGAAGCGTAGTTCAGGAAGAGCAAGAGCTAAGGACAGCACCAGGGATGAGCATGTTTCTCCAGGAAGAGAACAAGGGCACTACCAGGGACTGGAAAAATAACAAAAGGATAGACCGGGACGTTGTTTGTTCACAGGGATGAGATTAGGAAATAATTTTTCCTTTAATGGTTCGACACTAAGGCGACAGATAACTCTGTCGCCTTTTTTCTTGGTTTCTGCTAGATTCCGACCCAATATCTCCACTTTAGAGAATTCGCTATGAAGCAGCCGCAAAATACCGCTAAGGGCAACAATAAAGTTGTCAAAGCAAAGCGTAAAAGTCGTGAAGAAGTTGATGCCGAGGCTCGGGCGCGTAAGCGTGCGAAAAAACACCGGGGTAATTCAGCGGGTGCGCGTACTAATGTTGATTCCCAGTCCGGGAAAAATCAGAAATCCGGCGGGGCTTTTAAAGATCCTCGTATCGGCAGTAAAACGCCGGTTCCGTTGATTGTTGAAGGTAATCAGGCTGTGGTGGCTAAGCCTAAGGCACCTAAACCGCCAAAAGCGACCAGCGTACCGCCAGAGCAAGAATTAGCCCTGCTGGAAAATGACGATCGCCTGAATGAGTTACTTGATGCGATTGATGATGGCAAAAAACTGTCGGCTGAAGATCAGCGCTACGTCGACAATACCCTCGATCGTATTGATGAGCTGATGTCTATTTTAGGGATAGATTTAGGCGATGATGAAGACGATATGCTGGATGAACCTCAAGAGCAGAAAGAAGATATTGTCAAACTGCTCAAAAGAAACAGTCCCCAAGAATAAATAACCAAAAAATGCAGTTAGTATTCCTGTTACCAGGTGTGATGCTGGCATGTTATCTGGTCTGGTTATTAGGTAGACTATTATGGCTGAACCAACTGAAACACCGTTGGCGTTCAGCCAAAACCCCCGGTATTAGAAAAAGCAGTACTATAAAAAACGTAAATAAACGATCGGGGAGACAAAACAAATAAGACGGAGTGAGCAAATGTCGACGCAGATGATTGATTGGGATCTGGCCCTTATTCAGAAATATAACTATTCCGGGCCCAGATATACTTCTTATCCAACGGCGCTTGAATTTAGTGAGCAGTATGGAGAAAGCGATTTTCTGTCGGCGGTTGCCCGATATCCTGAGCGCCCTCTCTCTCTTTATATTCATATTCCTTTTTGCCACAAGCTCTGTTATTTCTGCGGCTGCAACAAGATTGTCACCCGTCAGGGGCATAAAGTTGAGCAGTATCTTGAGGTACTGGAACAAGAGATTCGTCATCGCGCTCCGCTGTTTGCTAACCGCCAGGTCTCGCAGATGCACTGGGGCGGAGGCACGCCAACCTATTTGAACCAACAGCAAATTACCCGACTGATGGGAATGCTGCGCCAGCATTTTAACTTCCAACCGGATGCTGAAATTTCTATTGAAATTGACCCACGGGAAATCGAGCTGGATATTCTGGATCACCTGCGTTCAGAAGGTTTTAACCGTATGAGTATGGGCGTACAAGACTTTAATAAAGAAGTGCAGCGTCTGGTAAACCGCGAACAGGATGAGGAGTTTATTTTTGCTCTGATCAATCGCGCTAAGGCACTGGGTTTCCGTTCCACCAATATTGACCTGATTTATGGATTACCCAAGCAGACGGCGGAAAGCTTTGCCTTTACGCTACAGCGCGTGGCTGAACTGAGCCCGGATCGCCTGAGTGTATTTAACTATGCACATTTACCCAGCCGTTTTGCGGCACAGGTAAAAATTAAAGATCACGATTTACCTTCGGCAAATGAAAAGCTGGAGATCCTGCAGGAAACCATCAGTTCATTAACCAACGATGGTTATCAGTTTATTGGAATGGACCACTTTGCTCGTCCGGATGATGAACTGGCTATTGCTCAGCGAGAAGGGCATTTGCACCGCAACTTCCAGGGATATACCACTCATGGTGACAGCGATTTACTGGGCATGGGTGTATCTTCCATCAGTATGATTGGTGATACTTACGCTCAGAATCAGAAAGATTTGAAGGCTTACTACGCCAGCGTTGAAGAGAAAGGCAATGCGCTGTGGAAAGGTCTGGCAATGACGGAAGATGACTGCATCCGCCGCGACGTGATTAAAACCCTGATTTGTAACTTCAGCCTGGATTTTGCTCCGATCGAGAAAGCGCACAATATCCGCTTTGCGGAATATTTTGCCGAAGACCTGAAACTGCTGCTCCCGCTGGAAAAAGATGGGTTAGTCACAATCGATGACAAAGGTATCGACGTAACCGGCAAAGGCCGCTTATTGATCCGCAATATCTGCATGTGTTTTGACGTTTATTTACGGCAGCAAGCACGGCGGCAACAGTTCTCGAGGGTTATTTAACTTATTGTTATAGAAATTCAAAGGCATTTGAATTTAGCTCGGAGTAAATTTCATCCACTAACAGAGCAGTGTTTTAATTGGCTGTAGGGTAAGTGGCCGAGCAGGGGCGTTAAGCGAACGCCCCTGCACTGATTCGCTCCCGGCGAAGCAGTGCCTCGCCAAACATCCATGTTTGGCGTGCTACCCTCTCTCAGTTGTCGGCTGAATTCCAGTGCTCAATAAAAGGTCAAGAGATAACACCATGTAGTAAGCACTGAGGACGTAAAACTAAATTTCTTTATTCTCTTGCAGGAGTTTCATCACGTCCTCCCCCGTTAACCTCTTCGTCTTATTCCCAAAACAATAAAACTTCGGTTGGTTATCAACAAAGATCTCGGCGGTCAGTTTTAGCTTATCCAGTTCCGATTCACTCAGTTCCAGAGAAGAGTAAGTCACATAGGTCTGCTCACCGTCTGCGGTTTGCCAGAACAGAGAGGTTCCGCAGTGTTCACAAAAACCGCGCTGCCCCCAGTCTGAGGATTTATAGTGTTTTAAACCTGACGGGTCTCGAATAACAAGAGAGTTTTTGACATCAAGAGAGAGGAAAATTCCTCCAGCCCAGCGACGACACATTGAGCACTGGCAGGCAGATACCTGATAATCTTCCAGAGAAACTTCAAATTTTACGCTGCCGCACAGGCATGTTCCGTTGACCTTTCCCATTATTTTTATCTTCTGTTAATCCTGTTTATCCTCCAGTGAAACAAGAGGAAATCAGGAGAATAGAACAAACATAATCACGCACAAGATAGCTGCAAAAGCGGTTTGAGGTGACTGCCCTGTCATTGCACCGACTTCGGTGCTGAAGTTAAATAAATTAGCTAAGTTTTCCAGCATGATCCTGCTCCGTACTGACCTGGAGAAATAATATTGTCGTCATAATACGCAGGTGATGAAATCTGTAAAGTACAAATTTTCACCAGAAGTATCTGAAGTGTAGGTTTGATGATTTGCGCCAAGAATATCAGAATTTGACGGAAAAAATGCGGACTGGATTACATTAAAAAAACTTTTTAATCCGGCATCCATGCCGGTCAGAACCGGTTATTCAATATCCAGTTCTTTCAGTTTACGCGTTAGAGTATTTCTGCCCCAGCCAAGTAGCTGAGCCGCTTCTTGTTTATGCCCGTGAGTATGGCGCAAAGCAACTGATAACAACACGCGTTCCATATCGGGCAACGCCTCGGACAACAGATCTTCTTTGCCGGAAGAGAGGGCTTGCTCGGCCCATTTTTCCAATACTACTGTCCAGTGGCCATCGAATGTGGCGGCGGAGGCGTGGGATTCCGGGGCCTGCTCATCATAAACAAACAACTCTTCCGGCAAGTCCTGCGGCAATACCTCTTTGCCAGCGGCCATTACCGTTAACCAGCGACAGGTATTTTCCAACTGACGAACGTTACCTGACCAGGTCATTTGGCTCAGGGCCAGTTCGGTATCCGGATGTAGAATTTTGGCCTCAACCCCCAGCTCCTGTGCAGTAATCAGCAGGAAATGGCGTGCCAGACGTGGGATATCTTCTCTGCGCTCACGTAATGGAGGCAAATGGATGCGGATAACATTAAGGCGATGGAACAAATCTTCGCGGAATTTATGTTCTTTGACTAACAGTTCCAGATTCTGGTGGGTCGCGGCAATAATGCGTACATCGACTTTGATAGGTTCATAGCCGCCTACGCGGTAAAACTGTCCGTCAGCCAGAACTCGTAACAGACGAGTTTGAACTTCCAGCGGCATATCACCAATTTCATCTAAAAATAAGGTACCACCATCGGCTTGCTCAAATCGCCCCTGACGAACCTGACCAGCACCGGTAAATGCGCCTTTCTCATGACCGAACAGCTCTGATTCAATCAGATCCTTAGGAATTGCTGCCATATTCAGAGCGATAAATTTACCGTTGGCGCGAGGGCTATGGCGATGCAAAGCATGAGCCACCAACTCTTTACCCGTACCGGACTCACCGTTGATCAAAACACTAATAGATGACAAAGAAAGACGACCAATAATACGGTATACGTCCTGCATGGCAGGGGCTTCACCAATAATATCAGTGGTGGGACGGCTGTTTTGAATTTCCCGTTCCGGCTGGCGAGTCTCCCGGTAGTGGCTGATTGCCCGCTCGGTTAGCGCAACGGCTTCATCAATATCAAAAGGCTTAGGCAAATAGTCGAAGGCGCCAAACTGATAGGCGCTGACAGCCGCATCCAAATCAGAATGCGCCGTCATAATAATAACCGGTAGCAAAGGGTGCTTTTGTTTGATGGTTTGCAGCAATGCCAGCCCATCAATACCCGGCATGCGGATATCAGATATCAATACATCCGGTGCTCGCTTTTCCAGCGCAATCAGAACTTCGTCAGCAGAATCAAAGCTGGTGCACTGCATATTGGCGCCGGTTAGTGCCCGCTCCAATACCCAGCGAATGGCGCTGTCATCATCAACAATCCAGGCTGTACCTTGACTCATAGTAACCCTCACTGACGAATGGGCAGGAACACCGAAAATTCGGTGTGGCCTGGCCAACTGTTAAACTCAATTTTTCCCCGATGTTGATCAATCAGA
Organism: Limnobaculum allomyrinae; assembly: GCF_016649425.1. Lineage (GTDB taxonomy): Bacteria > Pseudomonadota > Gammaproteobacteria > Enterobacterales > Enterobacteriaceae > Limnobaculum > Limnobaculum allomyrinae. The sequence continues at coordinate 48,419 of NZ_JADRCR010000003.1, read as the reverse complement.
CTACGGGCAATGGATAAACCAAGGCCGGTGCCGCCTTCACGTCCGCTAACCATCGGGTAGAAGATAGTATCTTGTAACTGTGGCGGAATACCGGGGCCGTTATCTTCAATATCAATTCGGGCACATAAGCGATAGCGAATGCCGTGCAGCGTCATTTGTGAGGCCGTGCGGGTTCTTAAGGTAATGGAACCACCGGATTGCCCCAGCGCCTGCATGGCGTTTCTGGCGATATTTAACAGCACTTGTTCAATTTGTTCCGGGTCGTGGATTAGTTCCGGCATACTTGGGTCATAATCGCGAACGATAGCGACATTATCCGGCTTTTCCAGTACCAGTAACTGATACACTCGTTCGGAGACCTGATGAATATTCTGTACTACCCGTTGACCCGGATGCTGTGGCCCAAGCAACCTGTCTACCAGGTTACGCAGCCTGTCAGCCTGTTCAATGATAACTTTGGTATATTCTACCAGTGCAGGGTCGGGTAAGGCTTTCGCCAGCAGTTGAGCCGCCCCGCGAAGTCCCCCTAATGGATTTTTAATCTCATGAGCCAATCCACGTACCAGCTCTCTTGCTGCGGTTTGTTGTGAGTGCTGCAATTGTTCCTGACTCAGACGTCGGTGATTATCCAGCGCCGACAGTTCCATCAGAATATGCTCATCTGCCAGAAGTTGGGCGCTGAGGGTCAGTACATGGAGATGGCTGTCCACCACCATAGTCACTTCGTTATCGGTAAACCCCTGGCCTTCGCGCAGGCTTGACCACATCAGATCAACATCTAATGAAAGATAATCGACCAGATTGGGTAGTGGGGTACCAAACAGCTTACGGGAACTTTGCACCAGCAACTGCTGAGCAGCAGGGTTGGCGTATTGAATGGCTAATGAAAAATCCAGAATTAATACACAGGTGATCTGTGAGTTAAGAATTTGCTCGGTATCCGGCAGCGCTGGGTTTTCCATTAGTGGCTCCTTTGCACTAAATTGGGGCATCATTTGATAAGCTGTATTAAACCTTCAAAAAAGCCCCGCAATGTGGTCAGGTGAAAAAAGCCCATCAAATGATGGGCTCAAACCCTAACGTAGATAACAGCGATATGATACTTCGCTATTACACACTGTAGTACAGTTCAAACTCCAGTGGATGCGGAGCCATACGTACGCGGTTCATCTCTTCTTGCTTCAGCTCGATATAAGCGTCGATAGCATCGTTAGTGAACACACCGCCACGGGTTAAGAATTCACGGTCAGCATCCAGCGCGTTCAGGGCTTCTTCCAGAGAGCCTGCAACGGTAGGAATGTTTTTCGCTTCTTCTGCTGGTAAGTCATACAGGTTCTTATCCATGGCTTCACCCGGATGGATCTTGTTGATGATACCGTCAAGACCGGCCATCAGCAGCGCAGCAAATGCCAGATATGGGTTAGCCGCAGGATCCGGGAAACGCACTTCAATGCGGCGCGCTTTCGGGCTGGCAACGACTGGAATACGGATTGATGCAGAACGGTTACGCGCTGAGTAAGCCAGCATAACCGGTGCTTCGAATCCTGGAACCAGACGCTTATAAGAGTTGGTGGTTGGGTTCGCCAGTGCGTTAATCGCTTTAGCATGTTTGATAACACCACCGATATAGTACAGCGCCATTTCAGACAGGCCGCCGTATTTGTCGCCGGCAAACAGGTTAGTGCCGTTTTTAGCCAGTGACATATGGCAGTGCATACCTGAACCGTTATCGCCCACTAATGGCTTAGGCATAAAGGTGGCTGTTTTACCAAACGCGTGAGCAACGTTATGCACCACGTATTTGTAGATTTGGGTTTCGTCAGCTTTTTTGGTCATGGTATTGAAGCGGGTAGCCACTTCGTTCTGACCAGCGGTTGCGACTTCGTGGTGGTGAGCTTCAACTACCAGACCCATCTCTTCCATGGTCAGACACATGGCAGAGCGCAGATCTTGTGATGAATCAACCGGTGGAACCGGGAAGTAACCACCTTTAACCATAGGACGATGGCCTTTGTTGCCACCTTCGTATTTGGTGCCGGTATTCCACGCCGCTTCGATATCATCGATATGATAATAAGCACCGGCAATAGAGTTGCCGAAACGAATATCATCAAACAGGAAGAACTCAGGTTCTGGCCCGAACAGTACGGTGTCGGCAATACCGGAAGAACGCAGGAAATCTTCAGCACGTTTAGAGATGGAACGCGGGTCACGCTCGTAGCCTTGCATGGTGCCTGGCTCAAGAACGTCACAGCGAATAATCAGCGTTGTGTCGTCAAAGAATGGGTCGATAAGTGCAGTGCTTGGATCTGGCATTAATACCATGTCAGATTCGTTGATACCTTTCCAGCCGCCAATGGATGAGCCATCGAACATTTTTCCGTCTTCGAAAAAGTCTGCATCAACCTGATGAGCCGGGATAGTAATATGTTGCTCTTTACCTTTAGTATCGGTAAAACGCAAATCGACAAACTTCACTTCGTGCTCATTAAGCATCGTCAAAACATGTTCTGTGGACATTGGTGTTCTCCCGCTGGCTGTTATTATCGAGTCATAATTTGGCATCGGTGCCATGGGCTAAAGTTATGCTATAATCGTGCCAGTTTTTATTCCGGTCGATTAAATAGCAGTCTGTAGCGGCTATGACTTCTGAGTATGAACGAAAAACAATTTTTTGCACCAAATAATGCACTAAATTAGTGCATTGACCATGACTCATGACTTAATTTGGTGCAAATCGCTTTTTATATAGACATTTTCTACCGTGAATGAGATCACAAACTGTCCAGCCGTTGGTTGTTTTTGACAGATCTTTGTGATCTTGTTTAGTAGTTCGTCTAAAGTGTGTACAATAACGCGCTATTTCTAATGCCTGAGGCAAATCTGTGATTGAGAATCTACGTAACATCGCTATTATCGCGCATGTAGACCACGGTAAAACGACCCTGGTTGATAAGCTACTACAAATGTCAGGAACTTTAGGGGAACAACGTAACGAAGCTACCGAGCGCGTTATGGACTCCGGTGACCTCGAAAAAGAACGTGGGATCACCATTCTGGCTAAAAACACCGCCATTACCTGGAACGGTTATCGCATCAATATCGTTGATACTCCGGGACACGCCGACTTCGGTGGCGAAGTAGAGCGCGTAATGTCAATGGTTGACTCGGTGTTGCTGGTTGTTGATGCAATGGACGGCCCAATGCCGCAAACGCGTTTCGTGACCAAAAAAGCATTTGCTAACGGTCTGAAACCTATCGTGGTAATTAACAAAGTTGACCGTCCTGGCGCGCGTCCTGACTGGGTTGTTGATCAGGTGTTTGACCTGTTCGTTAACCTTGACGCCACCGACGAACAGCTCGATTTCCCGATTATTTATGCTTCTGCATTAATGGGTATCGCGGGTAACGACCATAACGAAATGACGGACAACATGGATCCCCTGTTTGAAGCCATCGTTAAACACGTTGCTCCACCGGACGTCGATAGTGACGGTTCGTTCCAGATGCAAATTTCCCAATTAGACTACAACAACTATGTTGGCGTTATTGGCATCGGTCGTATCAAGCGCGGTAAGGTTAAACCTAACCAGCAAGTCACTGTTATTGACAGTGAAGGTAAAACTCGCAATGGTAAAATCGGTAAAGTACTGGGCCATATGGGTCTGGAACGTATCGAATCGCAAGTTGCTGAAGCGGGCGATATTATTGCTATCACCGGTCTGGGTGAACTGAATATTTCTGATACCGTTTGTGATGTTCAAAGCGTAGAAGCTTTACCAGCACTGTCCGTTGATGAACCAACCGTTACCATGTACTTCTGTGTAAACACCTCTCCGTTCTGTGGTAAAGAAGGTAAGTACGTGACTTCACGTCAAATCCTCGACCGCTTAAACAAAGAGTTGGTGCACAACGTTGCACTGCGCGTTGAAGAAACTGAAGATGCTGATGCATTCCGCGTATCAGGCCGTGGTGAACTTCACCTGTCAGTTCTGATCGAAAATATGCGTCGTGAAGGTTTCGAAATTGCTGTTTCTCGTCCTAAAGTTATCAACAAGGTAATTGATGGTCGTAAACAAGAGCCGTTCGAAAACGTGACGCTGGATATTGAAGAACAGCATCAGGGTTCAGTCATGCAAGCCATGGGTGAGCGTAAGGGCGATGTGAAGAATATGGTTCCGGACGGCAAAGGTCGTATTCGTCTGGATTATCTGATTCCGGCTCGTGGCCTGATTGGCTTCCGTACTGAATTCATGACCATGACTTCAGGTACCGGTTTACTGTACTCAACCTTCAGTCATTATGATGATGTGCGTCCGGGTGAAATCGGTCAGCGCCAGAACGGTGTACTGATCTCTAACGGTCAGGGTAAAGCAGTCGCGTTCGCACTGTTCAGCCTGCAGGATCGCGGTAAGTTATTCCTGGGTCATGGCGCAGAAGTGTATGAAGGCCAAATCATCGGTATTCACTCACGTTCTAACGACCTGACAGTGAACTGCTTAACCGGTAAAAAACTGACCAACATGCGTGCGTCAGGTACTGATGAAGCAACAATTTTAGTTCCTCCTGTGAAGATGTCTCTGGAGCAAGCTCTGGAATTCATCGATGATGATGAACTGGTTGAAGTAACACCGACTTCTATACGTATTCGTAAACGTCATCTGACTGAAAACGACCGTAAACGTGCTAACCGTGGCCCGAAAGAAGACTGATTAGTTACCTGATTATCGGTTGTTCAAATAGCGGCAATGAATATTGCCCGAAGTATTAAATCTGAAGGGGCAATATTTATTGCCCTTTTCTTTTTTTAATTTTTTTTCGCGAACAGCAATCACCACTCTTTCACCAAACAGATTCAGGTATACGCAGTGATATTATGATTTTTGGGAGGAATAGAGGTGATGTAGCGAAGGAAGGATTTCGTTGCGGCAAGTATAAACCTATACCGCAACGATGATTCAGTTGAATTAACCGAATAGTTTGCTTTTCAGCAGGCTCATACCCAGAGACATTAAGTCAGGGTTAGCGGGTACCTCGCCTTTTGGCGACAGTTTATCAACAATATCCGGTAAGAATTGAGCAATAATGCCGGAAGTTTCCTGACTGCCCATACCTAACTTAGAGGATAACTGCTGCAAAGCGACCTTGCTGATAATATCCTGAACTTGCTGTCCGGAGATTGGCAGGTTAGCCCCAGTACCGATCCATGACTGAACCACTTCAGACAGGCCGCCCTGACGGAATTTGTCTAACAGGCCGGAAATGCCGCCTTGCTGTTCAACCCACTGAAGAATTGCCATGTAATCAACGGAACCGCTATTGTTACTGCTGTTACCGCCCAGCATACCGCCTAATTGATCTAACAAACCCATTACCTGTTACTCCTGAATTATATGAAACCGTGGGTATAAACCAGTGCGGAGTTATACCCTAATCATCCTTAATTTGTCCGTGTGGTGCCTGTATTGCACTCAAATTAACCTATCTTGAGTCACCCCATGGAGCGAGTATTAATTATATCCTAACGAGCCAATATGCATTAATTATTATCGCTAAATAATTAATCCGGATGATTTACTCTTGTCTGACTAACCAACTAATATAAATAGAAAGATTACTGATTTTTATTTAGATTTTACTGACATTGTCATGCTCAGTTAGGGATAACTGTGGTAGCGTAGTATTGGGACAAACCATCAAATCATGCAGGTGCACATCATGTTGTATATCTTTGATTTAGGGAATGTGATTGTCGATATAGACTTTAAACGCGTACTGGGAGTTTGGAGTAACTTAAGCGGTGTGCCTTTAGCCACCTTAAGCGAGCGTTTTACTATGGGTAAACCGTTTGAGTTGCACGAACGTGGTGAAATCAGTGATGAAGAGTTTGCATCACAATTGTGCGAAGAGATGGGACTAACGCTAAGCTTCGAACAGTTTGAAGCGGGTTGGCAAGCTATCTTTATCGGTCAGCGTGATGAAGTGCTGGAGATTATGCGTCGCCTGCGTAAAGAGGGTAATCGGGTGGTCGTTTTATCGAACACCAACGCGTTGCATTGCCGCTATTGGCCGGAACAGTACCCGAAGGTGAGTGAATCTGCCGATCGTGTCTATTTATCTCAGGAATTAGGCATGCGTAAACCTGAGGTTGATATTTATCGTCATGTTTTACAACAGGAAGGCGTTGCTCCTCAGCATGCGATTTTCTTTGATGATAACTACGATAATATTATTGCTGCCGAAGCGCTGGGAATTAATACCGTGCATGTGGTTGATAAGACAGTTATCCCGGAATATTTTGGCACAAATTAAGTTAATATCTTGAATGCTAAACGGGTCAGTTTCTTTACCTTATTGGTGAAGTAAGCTGGCCTGTATCGTCATTATCCGACTATCTTAAAGGAAAAGGCGATTCGATAGAAAGCGAGTATCTTATGTCACATCTATCCCATGTCCGGGGTCCAAAGAGAATTAAACCAATAGTTGCTTATGCGCAACTGCTTTGGGCCAGGGCCAATGAAGATCGCCTGCAAATGATGGCAGGTAATTTAGCCTATGTTTCCCTGTTGTCTCTGGTACCACTGATTACTGTGGTGTTTTCTCTGTTTGCCCTGTTTCCGATGTTTGCTGAAGTGAGTATTCAGCTTAAAGCCTTTGTGTTTAATAACTTTGTTCCTGCCGCCAGTGAGACAATTCAGGCCTATCTGGAACGGTTTGTGGCTAACTCTAATAAAATGACGGCAATTGGTATCTGTGGATTGATTGTCACCTCACTGCTATTGATTGGCTCGGTAGATACGGCACTCAATGCAATTTGGCACAGTGAACGTCAACGGCCGATGATCTATTCTTTCGCTGTGTACTGGATGGTTCTCACCCTCGGGCCGTTAATGGCAGGGGCGAGTATGGCGATCAGTTCTTACTTCCTTTCCCTGAGCTGGTTTCATGATGGTGATATGGGTAGCATCGTCGATCGGATATTGCGAATTTTTCCGCTGATCCTCTCTTTTGTTTCATTCTGGATACTGTATTGCATTGTGCCAACGGAACGGGTTCCTACCAGAGATGCTGGCATTGGTGCACTGGTAGCCGCACTACTGTTTGAACTGGGGAAGAAAGGGTTTGGTATGTATGTCACCATGTTCCCTGCCTACCAGTTGATCTATGGCGTGCTGGCCGTGATTCCGATTTTATTTGTTTGGGTATACCTTAGTTGGTGTATTGTACTTTTTGGTGCAGAAGTGACAGTTACGCTAGGGGTATATCGCAAGCTGCGTGAAGATTATGAAGCCAATAACAACACTAATAATGATTCAGGAACAACAGAGCAATGATGGCATTAATTCAACGGGTAACTCGTGCTGATGTGGTGGTCGGCGGTGAGGTGGTCGGCGCAATAAATAAAGGGCTGCTGATATTACTGGGTGTAGAAAAAGACGATACCAATGAAAAAGCGGAACGTCTGTGCGAACGAGTATTAGGCTATCGTATTTTCAGTGACGATCAGGGCAAAATGAACCTTAACGTACAACAGGCTGGTGGTAGCGTATTGGTCGTTTCTCAGTTTACGCTGGTGGCTGATACCCAGAAGGGCATGCGGCCCAGTTTCTCTCGTGGCGCGACTCCACAGGATGCTGAACGGCTATATAACTACTTCTCAGACTGCTGTCGCCGAATTATCACTACTGAAACCGGTATTTTCGCCGCAGATATGCAGGTATCGTTAGTGAATGATGGGCCAGTCACTTTCAGCCTTCAGGTTTAGTATCAGCAGTTATTGATGAAATAAAGCATTTCACTATAAAACAGATAAAACTAAGAGAGCTTTTATGTACCACCTGCGAGTACCGCTAACGGAACAGGAATTAAATGACTACTATCAGTTTCGCTGGGAGATGCTGCGAAAACCATTGAATCAACCGGTCGGCTCTGAAAAAGATGGCTACGACATGATAGCTCACCATCAGATGGTGGTGGATACTCAGGGTAAAGTGGTTGCCGTTGGCCGTTTATACATTAATGCCGATAATGAAGGCTCTATTCGCTTTCTGGCCGTGGCAGCCAATGTACGCGGTAAAGGGTTAGGAACCTTGATTGCGATGACTCTGGAGTCTATTGCGCGTCAGGAAGGGGTAAAACGGATCGTCTGTAGTGCCAGAGAAGAGACAGTGACCTTCTTTGATAAACTGGGATTTACCAATCAGGGTGAGATAACTACCCCGCAAACCACGCCAGTACGCCATTTCCTGATGAGAAAACCTATTGTAACGCTGGATGATATTCTTCATCGCCCGGACTGGTGTGCCCAACTGCAAAATGCCTGGTATCAAAATATTCCCCTGAGCGAAAAAATGGGGGTTCGTATCAGCCAGTATACCGGCCAGCGTTTTATTACTACTATGCCGGAAGGGGTAAATACCAACCCTCACCATACGATTTTTGCCGGTAGTCAGTTCTCTTTAGCCACGTTAACCGGCTGTGGATTAATCTGGTTGCTGTTACAGGAGCGCCAATTAGGAGGCTCTATCGTGCTGGTGGATGCCCATATTCGCTATCAGAAACCGGTCGTCGGTCGACCAACGGCAGTAGCCAGTCTGGATTCAATGAAGGGGGATCTGGATCGACTTGCCCGTGGACGCAAAGCCCGGGTTCAGTTAGAAGTAACGGTTTCTGGTGAACAAGATGTAGGTTGTGTGTTTGAAGGAACCTATATGGTTTTACCGGAAGGGCATGAATAATTTAAATTTTATAACAGAATACCGGGATTCAGCCGACAGCTGGATCCCAGTGTTTTTGTAAATAGGGTAGAGAATTACCCAAACGGCGAGGCCTCCGGGGTATCCTGCTCTGGTACTGGCGCTACCGGAGGATCAATAATCGGTGCTGGCGTTACCACCTGAGGCTCTTCGGGAATATCCTTCTGTCCTACCGGATATTGCGTTAGTTGTTGCCCGGTATCATTAGTCATTTTCAAACTGCCTTTCAACTCGGGTTTTCCACTTTGTTTATCAATCAAATCACCGTTGAGCTGCAGGGCAATAGTACCGTTGCCCTGTAGTGGGATGGCCTGCCATCCCCAGCTTTGCAGAATATCAACTGGTACCGAACGACCATTAAGGGTCAGGCTCAGTGCTCTTTCCGGCTGTTGACTGAGCGTGGCGTTTGCTTCGATTAATCCTTCTTTAGTGAAAGCACTTACGTCACTGATAGTAATGGTTTCTGGCGTAGCGTTAAGGGTGAAAGATGGGTGACGCAGGTCGATCTTATTTAGCGTGGCATCAGAGGCGTTAAAACTTAGCGTACCTCCCCATAGCCCTACCTGACGGTTTTTCACCAGATACAGGTTACTGCCGTTACTGTCGATGGAGGTGAACTGGAACGGGAAGTCAGGGGTAATATCAATCAGGATATTGCGGTTTGCCGCCAGCTTAGTGATGTGTAGTTCACGCAACCATTCAGGCTGAACCTGTTTTAACTGGCTCAGCCACGCTTTAGGCAAGGTATAAAGTAATGCGGTAAACGCCACGTCATCCAGCGTCAGAGTTTGGGTATCCCGCTGCCAGTTACCGGTCGCGCGCACTAAACCATCCTGCCAGCGGCTGCTAAACTGTTTGATTTTGACACTGTTATTTTCCAGCTCGAGGCTAAGCACCGGACTGACCAGATGATTATCGTTATAGATCATGTCAGCGGCGTTCATTAACGCACTACCGGATGTTGCCTGCCAGCGGCCTTTAATAAACTCCAGGTCTTTCATCGACAGCGTGAAATCACTGAATGCCCATTCCGGCCCCTGAATATTGGTATTAATCAGGTCTAAACGGTTCAGGCTAATATCGGTATTACTGATACGCTGATTAATCTGATCCAGTAATTGCTCTAACTCCAGATGGCTCTGATATTTCACTTCGCTAAGGCGCAGACTCTCTATCTGCCATTTGCCATCGGCGGTGCGTTTTCCGTTGCCAGTGAGCTGCCCGTTAGCTAAATCAGCGCCAACGTTGTTAAACAGAATCTGACGGTCTTTTACTTCACCCTGAACCAGAACTTTATGGGTATCAATACCGTTAACGACCAGCGTATCGGCGCTAAACTCAAAGCGATTATCTTTTTCTGGCAAAAAGTTATTGGTTAATGTCCAGGGAATAATACCGCCGTTGACCTTCTCCCCTTGCAGGCTGAGCTCAGGACTATCAACATTTAACGTCATATTTCTTAGCTGGAAGCGATCGCTGCCGGGTGCCAGTTCGATGGCATTTTTAGACGATAAATTTAGGGTGCCATCTTCCAATTCCAGCGCGGAAAAGTACATTGGTGTTTGCCAAAATGATGAAGTCAGTTCCAGCGTTACTTTTTTTGCTTTTAATAGTGGTGACTGTTTTTGTTGGCTGAACTCAACATCATTGAGCACTAACTGATAGGGGGAGGTAATACTGTAATCCAGATGGTCCAGTGAGAGTTGGTAAGGGGTATTGTCGGTTACCCACTGGCTGACCCATCTGGCGGCATAAGAGGTCTGGGCAATAAAGTAGGTAGCAATTGCCAGCACCAGAATCAGGGCCAGTAGGGTATACAGTGATTTCCGAATAAATCTCATGGTCTGAATCCGTATGACAAAATTAAGCAAGGTCTCTTTATGCCGTATTTACTCTACAATCTCAATGAAAATAGTAAGAAATATGCGTTAAGACATATTATGAATCATGCGCCTGAATAAGCAAAAAGCCCACCGTAAAGGTGGGCTTGATACAACATATTCTGTCGGTTACTTCTCGTGAGGGAATACCAGATTCAGCACGATTGCCGTAATACCACCGGCAGCGATACCGGAAGATAACAGCGTTTTTAACCACTCTGGGGCAAACTGCAGAATCTGCGGCTGTTGAGAAACGCCAAGGCCAACGGCCAGAGAGAGCGCCATAATCATAATTGCCCGGCGATTCAACGTCTCACGGGAGACGATACGTACTCCGGAAGCAGCAATGGTACCAAACATTACAATGGTAGCTCCGCCTAATACCGGCTCCGGAATGCTTAATACAAAGCTACTGACAATAGGGAACAGACCCAACAGTACCAGCATCAGGGAAACCACATAACCCACATAGCGGCTGGCAACACCAGTCAACTGAATAACGCCGTTGTTCTGGCCAAAACAGGAGTTAGGGAAGGTGTTAAACACCGCTGATAGCATGGAGTTCAGACCATTAGCCAGCACGCCACCCTTCAGACGCTTCATATACACAGGGCCCGCCACCGGTTGCTCTGATACATCGGAGGTTGCGGTAATATCGCCAATAGTTTCCAGTGAGGTGATCATAAATACCAACATCAGAGGGATAAGCAGCGTCCAGTCAATGCCAAGGCCATAGTAAAGCGGAGTGGGCACCATAATCACTTCGCTCTCTACATTGGCACGCTCTGGCAACATACCCATAGCCCAGGCCAACAGATAGCCAATCGCCATGGCGATGACCAGCGAAGAAACGCGCAGGTAAGGATTACGCTGGCGGTTAAGTAAAATAATCGTGGCTAATACGACGCCCGCCAGCAACAGATTACTGGGTGAGCCAAAAGTATTATTGGTTTCTGACATGGCGCTGTAGCCACCGCCAATAGAAATAAGGCCAACCTGAATCAGCGACAGGCCAATAATCATCACCACAATACCGGAAACCAGCGGCGTAATGACGCGTTGAGCCAGATGCAGAACACGCGACAGGAAAATCTCGGTACAGGAGGCCAGCATCAGAGTGCCAAACAGGGTTGCCATCATGGTGGGAACATCGGCTCCGCCATTTTTCAGCGCGGTTCCACCCATAATCAATGGTGCAACGAAGTTAAAGCTGGTGCCCTGAATGGACAATAAGCCAGAACCCACCGGGCCCCAGGTGCGAATTTGCAATAACGATGCTAAACCTGAAGCAAACAGCGACATACTGATAATGTGTTGAGTATCTTTTGCCGGCAGACCAAGCGCCTGACAAATCAACATAGCCGGCGTGATAACAGCAACGAACATCGCCAACAGGTGCTGAAGTGCGGCAAACAGCGTTTGCGGTAGCGGTGGGCGATCTTCAAGATGATAAATCAGTTCACTGTTGGAAGCCGGTGCTGGCGTACTGATTTTTTCGGCATTACTGACAGCATCGTGTGCGGGATGTAGGCTGGTCATGATAAAAGTGAAGAACCTCTGAAGCTGCAAAGAGCGCATTTTAATGATTTTAAAATTTATCGCAACCGTTTGCGTTATCGTTTGCTTATGATTGTTTATTCAAACTGTCATCTTGATTACCTACAACAGATTAAAAGGCAGGTATAGTGCAGCCTGTACAGCACCCTACGTATTGGATCAAAGCGAGTTTCCCCATGAAAAAAATCATGATGATTGGTTTTGGTGCCATGGCTCGTTTGTTGCGATGTATGATTGTTGGTTGAGCTAAACTGTATTTCTATTGGATTGTGCTACTACATTTTATTTTGCTGCGAGTGTTTATATTGCAAAATTGATATATAATTCTTTGGATAGTAATGGGGGATAGAAAAATCAATTAAGGATATCGTCTTGTGAAAGTTATTGAGTATATAAAAAAGGATTTATCTCGTTATGTTGGTCCTGAAAACGTAAATATTAGAAATTTTCTTAGATATTATTTTTTTAACTCAGGATTTAAATTTATAGTTTGGCTAAGGTTAGGGCGAGCAAACAATAGTATTTTGAGAGCTATCGCGAAAATTCAGAATAAACGATTTAAAGTAAAGTATTCATTAGATATTCCGATTGAAACTACAATCGGTTATGGTTTCTATTTGGGGCATGGCATGTCTATTGTAATAAATCACACTGCGATTATTGGGAATAATGTTAATCTCAGTCAGTTTACTACAATCGGTTCAAATAAAGGAAAAGCAGCTACTATTGGCGATAATGTTTATATTGGTCCGTCAGTATGCATAGTTGAAGATGTTGTCATTGGTAGCTATGTAAAAATAGGAGCAGGCTCTGTTGTTACTAAGGATATCCCAGATAACTCAGTGGCGGTGGGTGTCCCTGCCAAAGTGATAAAACAAAACACAGTAAGCGTTCGGAATCCTGCATAATTATAGTATCTGGTATAGTCGTTGTAATAAATCGCATGGTAGTTATTGATAATCATGTAACTATAAGTCAATTTACTGCGTTCAGTTTAAATAAAAGAAAGATCGCGACTTATTGGTGATTACACTTATATCGGCCGGTTTGTATGCATAGTTGAAGATGTAATAATTGATAGTAATGTAAAGCAGGGCAGGTTTGTTGTAAAAAAGGAAATATAAGGTAACTCTGTTGCGACAGGGATTCCGGTAAAAGTGATAAAAACAGATGTTAGATGAGTGTTGATATTTTTATTTAATTAGATAATTTGAATTTAACTTTAAATAGGCCCTATTCAATGGGGCATTTATCTGGATGTGAGTAATGGTACCAGATATAGATAAAGTGGCGAGAGTGGAATGTGCTTCAAATATTTTTAGTCTTGGTACCTACTCTATGGATTTTGTTTCTCTTTTTCCCTTCATTGTTTTTCTGGTTGTAATCTTATTTTTAGCGTTATCCGTTCAGAGCGTACTTTTGGCTTTTAACCTAATAGTCAAAGATGAGCTTGTTAAGTAATTAAGCTCTCAGTGAACGCTAGTAAAAGGAACTAATTATATTTTTGTAATACACTATTCCGGTTTATGCGTACTTGCACAGGAACATGTTGATTTGAAAGCAGGAATAGTTATTGCAGTTTCCCTGAGATAGTAAAAATACAGGTATAGTGTTGTTTTTACGTCTCCTAAGTGGCATTGAAACAGAAGCGAGTTCCCCATGAAAAAAATAATGATGATTGGTTTTGGCACCATGGCTCATGAAGTTATGGCCCGTTTGCCTCAGGGAGTCAGTGTGGGTTGGATTGTTGCTCGCCCCCATCACCATCAGGTCATTTCACAGCTATGTGATGGTCAATCAATACCATTAGCGCATCCTGATGAGTGCCAGGGACAACCGGACTTGGTGTTGGAGTGCGCCAGCCAGAAAGCGGTAAGTGAATATGGCGAGTCAGTGTTGAATAAGGGTTGGAAGCTGGCACTCATTTCTACCGGTGCACTGGCTGATGCTGGGCTATTCCACCGACTGCGTCAGGCAGCACTTCAGGGTAATGGGGAGTTGATTATCTTATCCGGTGCCGTTGCCGGTATGGATGGCCTGTCTGCTGCGCGTGAAGGTGGATTGGATAACGTAACCTATATCTCCCGCAAAAGTCCCGCGAGTTGGCGAGGAAGCCCGGCAGAGCAGCGGGTTGATTTGGATAAGGTCTCTCAGGCAACGGTATTTTTTGAAGGGAGTGCTCGCGAGGCTGCCAGCTCTTTTCCGGCGAATGCTAATGTGGCGGCAACCATTGCGTTAATGGGTATCGGTATGGATAAAACCCGGGTGCAAATGATTGTCGACCCCCATACCCAAAAGAATACCCATAATATTCATGTCGCTGGGCGTTTTGGGGAATTTGATATTGAGTTGAATGGTCAGCCTTTGGCGACGAATCCGAAAACCTCTACGCTGGCAGCATTAAGTGCGGTACAGATTTGTCGACGTTTGGTCAGCGATGGTCTGGCTGATGAATAATCAGGCGTGAGTGTATCTTGAACTTTCTGGCAGCCAGCGCTCAATAAGTGCCTGAGCGTGCTGCGGATGTTTTTGGTGGATGTAGCGGGCGGTGCGTTGTACTTCCGGGATCATACTTTGATCCCGCATCAGGTCGGCTACTTTAAATTCGGTAATACCGGTTTGACGGGTGCCTAATAGCTCACCGGGGCCGCGGATCTCTAAGTCTTTCTGGGCAATAACGAAACCATCATTACTGTCGCGCAGTACCTGAAGGCGCTTCTGTGCAGTTTTACTCAGAGGAGCTTTATAGAGCAGGACACAGTGAGAGGCGACGGCACCACGACCAACGCGACCACGCAACTGGTGAAGCTGAGCCAGGCCTAAACGCTCAGGATTTTCAATGATCATCAAACTGGCGTTTGGTACGTCAACACCAACTTCAATGACGGTGGTGGCAACCAGCAGTTGAACTTCGCCCCGTTTGAAAGCATCCATCATATCCTGCTTTTCCTGCGCTTTCATACGGCCATGAACCAGACCAATATTCAGCTCCGGTAGCGCTATTTTGAGCTCTTCCGTTGTTGCCTCTGCGGCCTGAGCCTCCAGCACTTCCGATTCTTCAATCAGGGTACAAACCCAGTAAGCCTGACGACCTTCCTGCTTACAGGCATCTCGTACCCGGCTGATAATCTCTTCCCGTCGGGAGTCAGGGATCGCGACGGTAGTGACAGGCGTACGGCCTGGTGGCAGCTCATCAATAACGGAGGTGTCCATATCTGCATAGGCCGTCATCGCTAGCGTGCGGGGAATAGGGGTGGCGGTCATCACCAGTTGATGAGGATGAAAACCTTGCTCTTCACCTTTCTCCCACAGTGCTAATCGCTGATGCACACCAAATCGATGTTGTTCATCAATAATGACCAGCGCCAGACCGGAGAATTTCACCTGCTCCTGAAAAATCGCGTGAGTACCAACAACCATAGATACTTCACCGGTAGCAATCGCCTCCATTTGCTGTTGGCGTGCTTTACCTTTTTGTTTACCGGCTAACCAGCCTACATTAATCCCCAGCGGTTCAAACCACTGGCGGAAATTATTGGCATGTTGTTCTGCCAGCAATTCGGTTGGAGCCATCAGGGCGACCTGCTTACCGTTTTCAATGGCAACCAGTGCAGCCAGTGCAGCAACCAATGTCTTACCTGAACCAACGTCCCCCTGTACCAGACGCATCATGGGTACCGGTTTTGCCATATCCTGCTCAATATCAGCCACTACCCGGCTTTGTGCTCCGGTAGGTTTAAACGGCAGAGAGGCCAGCATGTTTGATTTCAGGGAACCATTGTCAGTTAGCGGCCAGGCGCTATAGCTTTGTGCTCCGGCGCGTGCGGCCAGCATACTCAGATTATGCGCCAGCAATTCTTCCATAATCAGACGGCGTTGGGCTGGATGCCGCCCTTGCTCCAGATCGGTAAGCTGAGTATCTGGTGGTGGACGATGCAGTATGCTTAGCGCTTCCGGCAGGCTCATCAGTTTACCGCTCAGTTCTGCAGGCAATAATTCACTGATAGCACAGGTTTCCAGCAGTTTTAATGCCTGATCGGTTAGCTTACGCAGTGTTGCCTGACGAACACCTTCGGTGGTCGAGTAGACCGGTGTTAGTGTATCTTCCAGTTGGATAGCGCCGTAATCGCCCTGAATACTGTATTCCGGATGGATTATCTCTGCATTATGGCTACCGCGTTTCACTTCGCCGTAGGCTTTCACCCGTTTGCCTGCGGACAGGCTATTTTTCATGGCGGCGTTAAAGTTAAAGAACCGCAGGGTTAGTACTCCCGTACCATCGGTAATCTGGCAGGTCAGCATCCGGCGGCGGCCAAAGGCGATATCACTACGGATCACTTCCCCTTCCACGGTGACATGTAAGCCGGGCAGTAAGTCACCGATAGGATAGAGTTTGGTGCGATCTTCATAGCGAAGTGGAAGATGGAATAACAGATCCTGAATGGTAAACAGGCCAATTTTGGCCAGTTTTGCAGCCTGACTGGCGCCAACCCCCGAAAGGGTATTCAGCGGCACGGCGTCCAACAGGCGGCCTTTCATCTCAGGCCTCTTGAGCTTTAGGTTTCAGCGCTTGCATCGCTGTCCACCAGGCTTCATCGGCAACGATTTCACCGTTGTCATCAATATGTGGACGCGGCAGATTTTTGCGTTTGGCAACGTTAGCCAAGACCGGATAACCGCCTTCAAACAGAAAACGCTGTTGTTCCTGATAGCTTAAGGGGCTGCCTTCCCGCTGATACATACCGGCCGCCTGACGCTGACGTTGTGCTTCATACAAAATCAGGGCAGAGGCTACGGAAACGTTCAGCGACTGAACCATGCCAATCATTGGAATAATAATATCGCTATCGGCCAGTGCCAGCGCTTCGGCGGTAATACCGGTTTTTTCCTGACCCAACAGAATACAGGTTGGCAGGGTATAGTCGATCTCGCGGAAGTCCACCGCCTTTTCTGACAGATTAGTCGCCAGAATTTGCATTCCCTGTTGTTTCAGATGGCTGACGGCAGAATGAATATCGCGATGAGTTTTGACTTGCACCCAGCTGTTGCTGCCGGCGGCGCTGGCAACCTGAGTTCTCATTCGTTCATGGGGCCAGACGGCGTGAACTTCATGTACGCCAACGGCATCCGCAGTGCGGATAATGGCGGAAACATTATGAGGTTTATGTACCTGCTCCAGACAGACGGTTAAATCAATCTGTCTGGTTGCAAGCATATGGCGGATCCGGGCGTAACGTTCGGGCGACATAGCAATTAATTTCGGTTGCGGGTGACTTTAATCACATCCGGCATGATGCGAATTTTACGCATAATATTAGCCAGATGAACGCGGTTGTGCGTGGTTAAGCGAATGTAGGCAATATAAACCCGGCCGTCTTTCTCTTCCGTATTCAGGCTCTGAATATTGGATTTTGCCGAGTTGATCTCAGCGGTCAGATTGGCCAGCACGCCCTGGTGGTTAAACATCTCGACTTTGATCTCAGCAATAAACTCTTGCTCAGTATCTTCTGCCCACTCAACGGCCATGAATTTTTCGGGCTCTTTCTGGTAACCGCGGATGTTGCGACAAGATTCATGGTGAATAACCAGACCTTTCCCCGGACTAACGTGGGCAATGATCGGGTCACCGGGAATCGGGCGACAGCATTTGGCAAAGGTCAACAGAATACCGTCCGCGCCACGAATCGCCAGTTTACGACCATTAACCGCCGGTTCATCATCGCTGTTAGAACCGTCATTGAGCAGGTTTTTGGCAATCATTACGCTCATCACGTTGCCTAAACCTACTTCTGCCAGTAAATCATCAAGGGTTGCCAACTTCAGGCGCTTCAGCTCCCGACTCAGGTTCTTCGGATCGATATCGGTGACTTTACGCCCCTGACCCAGAGCATGGTTCAGCAGACGGCGCCCCAACCCGATAGAGTCATCGCGCTTCAGGTTTTTTAACATCTGGCGAATTTTGGTACGGGCTTTAGAGCTGACAACAAAGTTCAGCCAGGCTGCATTCGGGCGAGCACCCGGCGCAGTAATAATTTCGACGGTTTGGCCGTTATGCAGCTCTTGCGATAGCGGATAAGGCTGGCGATCTACTCGCGCCCCAACGCAGGCATGGCCGATATCGGTGTGCACCGCATAGGCGAAGTCAACCGGCGTAGCCCCAGCCTGAAGTTCTACAATACGGCCTTTTGGCGTAAACACGTAGATTTCATCCGGGAACAGATCGGACTTCACGCTTTCAATAAATTCAAACGAACTACCGGCGCTTTGCTGTAGTTCAAGCAGGCTTTGCATCCAGCGCTGGGCGCGGATTTGTGCTGCGGTTCCGGACTCACCTTGCTCTTTATAGGCCCAGTGAGCCGCGACCCCCATTTCTGCCATTTGATCCATGTCTTCGGTACGAATTTGTACTTCAACCGGTACACCATGTGGCCCAATCAGAGAGGTGTGCAGCGACTGATAGCCGTTAGCTTTTGGAATGGCGATATAGTCTTTCACTCTGCCGGGACGCGGTTTATACAGGCTGTGTGCCTGACCCAATGCCCGATAACAGGTATCGACTTCATTAACGATAATGCGAAACGCATAGATATCCATAATCGAGTGAAAACGCTGCTCTTTATGGTGCATTTTCCGATAAATGGAATAGAGATGCTTTTCCCGACCACTGACGCGGCAGGGAATACCCGCCTCTTTCAGACGACCATCGATTTCTGACAGGATCTTTTGAATCATCTCTTTACGGTTACCGCGAGCGGCTTTCACCACCTCTTTGAGTACGCGATAACGGTTAGGATAGAGCGCTTCAAAACCAAGCTCTTCCAGCTCGATTTTTAAGTGATGAATGCCGAGACGGTGGGCCAAAGGGCTATAGATCTCGAGGGTTTCACGGGCAATACGCCGACGCTTGTCCGGACGTAGCGAACCAAGGGTACGCATATTGTGCGTACGGTCGGCCAGTTTGATCAGAATGACGCGGATATCTTGCACCATCGCCATGATCATTTTGCGAAAGTTTTCTGCCTGAGCTTCTTTCTTGTCGCGAAACTTAAGCTTATCCAGTTTGGATACGCCATCCACCAGTTCAGCAACGCTTTTTCCAAAGCGTTGTTCTACATCCTGATAAGTAACGGATGTGTCTTCAATAACATCGTGTAGCAGCGCAGCTATCAGCGTTTCATAATCCAGCCGCATGCCTGCCAGAATGCAGGCCACAGCAACAGGATGGGTGATATAAGGTTCACCACTGGAACGTGATTGCCCTTCATGGGCATCGCGAGCAACAACGTATGCCTGTTTGAGGCACTCAATTTGCTCATCCGGCAAGTATTGTTTAGCCAGTATATTAAGGCTTTCAAACAGGTACAAAATAGGCAGCCTTGATTAACGACGACCTTCAGCAATCGCGGTGACAGCGTGCATTTCTGCGGCATCCTGCTCTTGCTGTTCCTGACGAGCGTGAGAATCCAGAATCTGAGCGTTGATCAGACCTTCTTCAATTTCACGCAGTGCAATAACGGTATATTTGTCGTTCTCTTCAGGAACCAGAGGATCTTTACCCTGAGTCTGGATTTGACGAGCCCGACGTGCTGCGACCAGAACCAGGTCAAAGCGGTTACCAATTTTTTCAACAGCGTCTTGTACGGTTACGCGTGCCATAAGTGTGTAGCTCCACAGATAAAGAAAAGACTGGGCATGATACTGAAACCTGCTTCAGTCTGCCAATAATTTGCTGATTAATGCTTCATTTCGCATTTTTTGGCGGTCTAAACGCAAACGTTCAGTACGAATGATTGCTTTCAGGTCGTGTAATGCCAAATCAAAGTCATCATTAATGATCAGATAATCATATTCATCATAGTGAGAAATTTCCTGTACTGCTTTATTCATGCGGTTAGCAATAATTTCATCACTATCTTGTCCACGCCCCTGAAGGCGACGGACTAATTCGTCTTTTGACGGAGGTAAAATAAAAATGCTGCGGCTTTGCGGCATTTTTTCCCGAATCTGACGTGCTCCCTGCCAGTCAATATCGAGAAATACGTCAATTCCCTGAGAGAGAACCCGTTCAATCATTGGCCGGGAAGTCCCGTAATAATTACCAAAAACTTCGGCGTACTCTAAAAATGCATCTTCTGCGATTAAACGCTGAAACTCGTCCACAGAGACATAATAGTAGTGCTCACCTTCCGCTTCACCAGGGCGTTTCTCTCTGGTGGTATGAGAGATCGACACTTGCATATCGTAAGTCGGTTGCGTTTTTAACAGCGCCTGAATAAGGCTGGATTTTCCCGCACCGCTGGGTGCCGAAATAATATAAAGAGTACCTTTAACCATTATGATGTCTGTTTACTGTCGTTGAATTATCAGAAAAGAAGCGTACAAAATCCCTGCATAGTATACACCGCTGCCGTCTGGCTTACATCCTTGTCACACCATAACGGATCAATTTTATTTATTGTTGGGTTGATTAAAGCTATTTCGAGCCCCCTCACAAAATAATTATCCATTGCAGAAAGAATTAATCCTTTTCTCGAGTTTGTTTCCAGAGCTTACGTTTGGTGCTGTTTTTGATTTTCGTTTCCCGTTGAAATGAGCCTTCTTGTATGGAGGGTAAATGGAATGTTTTTTCTTATCAAACTGTTAGTTGGATGGTTATTGCTCTATCTGAGCGGAGGTATAGCCTGGGGGCAAGCTTTAACCAAGTGTCCGGAGTGGGATAATGTTCAGGCAGTACGTGAAGTTAAGGCATTAGATGCTGAATTACATCGCTGGAATGAAGCCTACTATTTTCAGGGTATCTCGTTAATTGATGACAATATTTATGACCATTTGCTTGAGCAACGACGCCAGTGGGCTACTTGTTTTCCTGATGTTGTGGAGAACCCGGTATTTAGCGAAGAGGAGCGAAACCTGCCAATGTTTCATCCCGTTGTACAAACCGGGCTGATAAAACTGGCTGACAGGCAGGCAGTTGCGGATTGGATGAAATCTCGAACTAACCTGTGGATACAGCCAAAAATTGATGGTGTGGCGGTTACGCTGGTATATCAAAACAGTCACCTGGTGTCTGCTATCAGTCGGGGTGATGGTATTAAAGGGGAGGACTGGACCGCCCATGCTTTGAATATCAACGGTATTCCCCGACGAATTAGTACTGATTTATCAAGAGTGGTGGTTCAGGGAGAGTTGTTTTGGTATCTGGCGGATCATATTCAACATCGGGATGGCGGGCAGAATGCCAGAGCTAAAGTTGCCGGAGCTATGATGGCGAAAGCGTTGTCACCACAGGCAGCGGCGAATATTGCTTTTTGGGCCTGGGATTGGCCTGATGGATCGGAAGATATGGTATTTCGTCTGCAACAGTTAAAAAGAATGGGGTTTGAGTATGGGCCAGATAATACCCACCAGGTGGCAAATGTTGATGAAGCGGAAAGCTGGTATCAATACTGGTTCGATAATCCTTTGCCGTTTGCCCGTGATGGGGTTGTTATTCGTCAGGGGACTCGTCCATCGGGCAGTCGTTGGCGAGCTCAGCCACCTCTTTGGGCTGCTGCGTGGAAATATCCGACAGAAAAGGTCATCGCTGAGGTGCAGGCCATCAATTTTAATATTGGGCGTACCGGTCGAATCTCGGTGGTAGCACAGTTAAAACCCGTCAAAATTGATGATAAAACGGTACGCCGAATTGCTTTAGGGTCGATAGCACGCTGGAAAACATGGAATATCGTTCCCGGCGATCGGGTGGTGGTGACGTTAGCGGGTCAGGGGATTCCAAAAATAACCGAAGTGGTCTGGCGTGTAGCTGAGAGAATTCCACCGGAAATTCCGAACCAAGAACAGCATCATTCTTTAAGCTGTTGGAACACAGAAGGGGAATGTGAGCAGCAGTTTATCGCCCGACTGGTATGGCTTAGCGGCAAGAAAGGTTTGGATTTGAAAGGCATAAGTCAGAAAACCTGGCAGCGATTATTGATTGCAGGAAAAGTTACGGATTTAACATCGTGGCTCTGGTTATCAGAAGCTGACCTGTTGGCGATACCCGGTTTTGGCAAGGCCAGCTCCCGGCGTGTGCTGCAACAAATTGCCATTGCCCGTCAGCGTGATGCTGCCCAATGGTTGGCAGGATTGGGGATGACGTTTATTTCTTCGGAAATCATACGGAAAGTGGGTTGGGATAATGTACTTCGCTGGACAGCAACCGACTGGCAACAGAACGGGATGGGAGAAAAAAGTGCCAAGCGGGCAGTAGAATTTGTTCACTCCCCACCGCTGTTAGATTTAGTTGCGCAGCTTAAAGCGGCAGGTGTTCAGGGTTTCTGACTTAAATTATCGCCAATAGAATTATTAACGTCCTGATACATGTAGCAGGCATTCTCGCCATACGCTGCAAGTTTTTCGCTAAGTTGTGGTGTCTGATCAACGGGTAGATAGCCCTGACTGCGCCAGTAGCTGTTTGCCTGAGCCAGAGATACCAGACTGGTATGCTGAAAACCTTGTTCCAGTGCGTTTTCTTTTGCAGAGGTAAACAGTGTCTTACCAACGCCGAGCCCCTGAGCGACAGGAGAAATAGCGCAGTCGTGCACAAACCAGCTGTCGGCTTCTTGAGGCAGGTTATTTAGCATACCATCGAGAGAAGGTGGGAAAGTACGAATCCATGGATAAGATACCAGATAGCCCAATAAACGGTCTGGTGTAGCAGCAACCCAGCAGGTTTCTGCGGACAGCGCCAGACGGTTTTCAAAAAATTCGGGACTTTCCAGAATATCGGAAGGATAAACCGATGCCTGAATATCAAGAATGGCGTCCAAATCAGACGGGTTCATACTGCGAATATGGTAAAACACGAAAAAGCCTTTATAAATTAATTCTATAGGTAAATTCTGAAGCCAGTATACCTGATTTTGGCGGTAGTTTGGACAGGGAGTTTCTCTTTAGATCGCCATAAAGAATATTTTGCAGCTAAATATGGCTTTTTCCCGACGGTATCAGGGTAGGTTTAAGCACCTTACTTTTAAGGGTGGCGTTACTGTAGATACCCATTTATTCGGATTGTGATTAATCTGACGTAAAACCCGATAGTTTAGTTTTATACCTTGAGATAGCTAATCGTTGGGAGGGACGGGTGTTGGGGTCGCAGCAGCTTTAGCTGCCGGACAAACAGGCAAAGCCTGTTTGAACAACGCTTGCGTTGGCCCAAAGGGTGAAACACCGTCAGGTGTTTCATAACTGCCCCTAACCCGGCCAGGCCCAACGCTCTCAGTAGCTGAATACTGATGGTTTACCGACCGTTCCCTGTGCAGATATAAGCATAGTGTTTTTACGGTCGGAATATTCACAAGTGCTGATTTGTCTGGTTTATGAAGTACCTTCCAAATCACCACCCGTAATACCCCATAACCCAATTACTCTTCAGCAATATATTTTCTTCCCGGAAATCTTTTTCGTACCAGCACAAAGAATACCGGTACAAAGAATATAGCCAGGAAGGTGGCGGTTACCATGCCGCCCAGTACGCCAGTACCAACAGCATGTTGGCTGCCGGAGCCTGCGCCGTTGCTGATAGCCATTGGCAGAACGCCAAACATAAAGGCCAGCGAGGTCATCAGAATTGGGCGTAATCGATAGCGGCAGGCTTCAAGGGTGGCAGAGATGAGATCTTTACCGCTACGATTCAAGTCATTAGCAAACTCGACAATCAGGATAGCATTCTTTGCCGATAGGCCGATGATGGTCAAAATCCCTACCTGGAAGTAAACATCGTTCTCCAGCCCTCGCAACCAGGTGGCACAAATAGCACCCAGAACGCCTAACGGAACCACCAGCATAACGGAGAATGGAATCGACCAGCTCTCATACAGAGCGGCCAGACAAAGGAATACCACTAACAGGGAAATCGCATACAGCGCTGGTGCCTGGGAGCCGGATAAACGTTCCTGATAGGACATGCCGGTCCACTCCAGTCCAAATCCTTCGGGTAGCTGAGCCACCAGTTTTTCCATGGTGTCCATGGCTGTACCGGTACTGACACCCGGTGACGCTTCACCTACAATTTCTACCGCAGAACTACCGTTATAGCGTTCTAATCGTGGCGAGCCGTAAGTCCAGGTGGAAGATGCAAATGCCGAGAAGGGAACCATTGCTCCATTGCTGTTATTCACATACCAATGGTTGATATCTCCTGGCTGCATACGGTAAGGCGCATCACTTTGAACGTAGACTTTTTTCACCCGACCACGGTCGATAAAATCGTTAACGTAAGTAGAGCCCCAGGCGGTTCTCAGAGTACTGTTGATATCATCAATTTTTATGCCTAATGCCTGAGCTTTTCGCTGATCGATATTAACCTGCAACTGTGGGCTGTCATCCAGACCATTATGGCGAACCCGAGTCAGACTGGGTTCTTTAGCGGCTAATTGCAGCAGGGTATCACGAGCCTTCATCAAGGCATCATGACCCAGACCTGCATGATCTTCCAGCTCCATATCAAAGCCTGATGAACTGCCCAATCCAGAGATAGCCGGAGGGCTGCTGGCGAAAACACGGGCTTCGGTGATTTGGCTAAAGGCTTTAGTGGCGCGTTCAATAATGGCGAAAGAGCTGTCTTCGGAGGCAGTACGTTCTTTCCAGTCCTGCAGGCGAACAAACATTCGTGCTACGTTTTGCCCGTTACCGCCCGGGCCGGCACCAACAATGGAAAATACCGAGCGAACATTTTTCTTCTCGTCTTCCATCAGATATTTTTCAACTTTCTCTACCACTTTCAGCGTTTGTTGCTGAGTGGAACCTACCGGTAGCTGAATTTGAGTCATGAAGACGCCACGATCTTCCAGTGGCAGGAAGGAGGTCGGGAGCTTCATAAACAGCCAGGCCATACCGCCAATAATCAAGATATAGACCAGAATTGTGCGGCTGCTGCTGCGAATAACCCTGGCGACTCCCCGCTCATATTGGCTGGCGCTACGTTCAAAGGAGCGGTTAAACCAACCAAAGAAACCCCGTTTGGCATGAAGCTGGCCCTGAGGAATCGGTTTTAGCATGGTGGCGCAGAGTGCGGGTGTCAGAATCAACGCCACTAACACAGATAGCACCATGGCGGAAACGATGGTGATAGAGAACTGCCGGTAAATAGCCCCGGTGGTACCGCCCATAAAGGCCATAGGAACGAAAACAGCAGACAGAACCAGGGCGATACCAACCAGAGCACTCTGAATTTGCCCCATTGATTTTCGGGTTGCTTCTCTGGGTGATAACCCTTCAATTGCCATAACCCGCTCTACGTTTTCCACCACCACGATGGCATCATCCACTAACAATCCAATGGCCAGCACCATGGCGAACATGGTTAGGGTATTTACACTAAAACCAAAAGCATACAGGATGGCAAAAGTACCCAGCAACACCACCGGTACGGCGATAGTTGGAATCAACGTGGCACGGAAGTTCTGTAAAAACAGATACATCACCAGAAACACCAGTAAAATAGCTTCCAGTAACGTTTTTACCACGTCTTTTATTGATGCCTGAACAAAGGGCGTGGTTTCATAGGCATATTCAGCTTTTAGCCCGTGGGGGAAGTAAGGGGAGAGTTCTTCTATCTTCTGTTTTACCAGTTTATCGGTTTCTAATTCGTTGGCGCCGGAAGCCAGTCTTATCCCCATACCAAAGGCAGGCATGCCGTTATAACGGCTTAAATAATCGTATCTTTCTGCACCCAGCTCTACGGTAGCCACATCAGCCAGAGTGACAACAGAACCATCCTGATTAACCCTTAACGTAATCGCGCGAAACTGTTCCGGTGTTTCTAACTGCGCCTGAGCATTCATGGTGGCGTTTAATGTTTGTCCGGGTACCGATGGCGTACCGCCAACCTGACCTACCGCAATTTGCTGGTTCTGGGATGAGATAGCATCAACCACGTTTTTAGTGGTCAGTTTGTAGTTAACCAGTTTGTTAGGATCGAGCCAGATACGCATCGCATACTGTGAACCATAGGCATCCACGCTGCCGACGCCATTAATCCGGCTCAACGGATCTTGCAGATTACTGGCCACATAGTCGGAAATATCCTGCCGATCCATGCTGTGATCCGTGGAGACAAACGCCACCGTCATCAGGCTACTGTCGCCAGATTTTGACACGGTAACCCCTTGTTGCTGTACATCCTGAGGGAGCTTTCGTGTGGCGCTTTCTAACTTATTTTGTACCTGCTGCATGGCTTCATTGGGATCGGTTCCGGCCATAAAGGTTAAGGTAACCGAGGCGCTACCGGTGCTGCTGCTTTGTGATGACATATACAGCAGATTATCCAGCCCGGTCATGCTCTGTTCGATAATTTGGGTAACCGAGTTTTCCAGCGTTTGGGCAGAGGCACCGGGATAACTGGCAGAGATTCTTACCGTAGGCGGAGCCAGATTAGGGTATTGCTCTACCGGCAGAGAGTTGAGAGCAAGCAGTCCTGACAGGCTGAGAATAATCGCAATAACCCAGGCAAAAATTGGGCGATCGATAAAAAAGTTAGCCATGAACAGCGCCTCTCATACGTTTACTCTCTGTTTTTATTGGTTTGATGAGCCGTGGTGAAAAGGACGGCAATACTAACGTATTTTAACCTGTTAATGAGAGGGAAAGTTGGAGAAAAGATGGAGATACTGTAAAGAAATGTCGTATATCTGGATACTCATCCGATTTTACTCAATGTTAAATAGACAGCTCTGAGAATTAAGGTCTATAGTGACCGCTGTTTCTGATATCAGATTAGCGGAGTTGTTTATTAGTGGCTTCTACTATTTATGACATAGCCCGACTGGCAAACGTCTCAAAATCGACGGTATCCCGCGTATTAAACAAGCAAACTAACATTTCAGATGAAGCGAGAGAGCGCGTGTTGAAAGCCATCGAAGAGGTGAACTATCAACCGAATAAGCTGGCTCGGGGTCTCACTTCTTCCGGTTTTGATGCCATTATGGTGATTTCAACGCGTTCAACTAAGACGACTTCGGGTAACCCTTTTTTCTCTGAAATATTGCACGCTATTGCATCACGTTCAGAAGAAGAAGGATTTGATGTTATTTTGCAAACGACTAAAAATAGTCAGGAAGATCTGGAAAAGTGCATCAGCAAAATTAAACAGAAGATGATCAAAGGCATCATTATGTTGAGTTCGCCTGCTGATGAATCTTTTTTCCGTGAATTAGACAGTTATGATGTTCCGGTAGTAGTGATCGGAAATGTAGAAGGTCAGTACCGTAATGTCTATTCGGTTGATACTGATAATTTTCAGGACAGTTATCGTTTAACTGAATGTCTGATTAAACAAGGTCATAGAAAGATTGCCTGCCTACATGCCTCGCTGGATTATCACGTTTCTGTGGATCGTCTGGCGGGCTATAAAGCGTGTTTGCAAGCGCATAATTTATCGCTCAATTCCCATTGGATTCAGGATGGCGGCTATACCACTGAGAGTGCTTATGCTGCTGCGATGCAACTTATTTCTCAACAAGACGCACCTACTGCAGTATTTGCCACCGATGGCCTGAAAGTGATGAGCATTTATCGGGCAGTTTATGACAGCGGCCGAACTATTCCTGATGATATTTCCGTGATGGGTTACAGTAATGACAATATTTCAATGTTATTGTCACCGCCATTAAGCGGAATTGAAGTTCCTACTCGTGAACTGGGTTGGACGGGTAGCGATATTTTGTTTGATAAAATCTCAGGTAAAGAGCAAGTCGCGACTAAAACCCTGGTTTCTACTCATTTGACACAGGCTCGCTCGGTATTGGCGCGCGAAGAGTAAGTGACTGGTTCCTGCCAATAGCGAGTTATTGGCAGGAGAAGGGCGTTAGTGTGTAACATTAAAAGCTATAACTGATTCCTACGCCGGTATAATGGAATTTAGTTTTCCCTGCTGCATCATCTGCAATGTGGTCGTGCAGTTGCAATTCATAGGCATATTCCAGAGAGACAGCAAAGCCGTGAGGCAACTCCTGATTCAACAGTAAGCCAAATCGGGTATCGGTTTCCCCTTCCCGTACACCGCGATCTTCATTGTAGTGATAAGTATCCAGCGTGCGGCGAGCATAAGGAACCACTTCCGAGGCACCAGCTGACCAGACGTTAAAGGTTAGGGGGACATAAGCACGTACTTCTTGTTGGGCATATTCACCGCGTTGGCTACCGCCCAGGTTCCATCCGCGTTTCAGGTAATAATTAACCTGTAAGGCGACGGTATCATTAAAGGCATATTTCAGGCCGGTTTCCCCTTCAAGTTCTTTATCGAGATAGCCATTGCCTTCAGTATGATTGTAATAGTTAAATAATGCGGCCCAGCCGTTATAGCTCAGTTTTGGTGTAATAGTGACGCGCCAGTCCGGTTGAATAGTATAACGTTGAGTATTTCCCGGTGAGTTTTTCCCGTCTTCCTCATAGTGCCAAACGTAGTTACGGAATCCGAGCATTAGCCCCAGTGCATAATCTTGATCATCAATAAATTGATAATGACCATCAAGCTCATACTGATCGAACCAATCGGTACGATTCTGACTGCTGTAATCAACGCCCTGGTCTTCCTGATAAAAAGAACCATAAATATCCCATTTACCATGAGACATATTCAAATAAACCGTTGGCTCAAATGCGCCATCTTTGTCACCCTGACCTTCCACGTTTTCAGTTTCAATCATGGCTCCAATTTTTTTTCTCCACTGATTTTTGTCACCCTTATCGTTATCTCCCGGAGCAACATCTGTGGATAAAGTTGTATCCTGATGAGGTTCCAACGCCGCTGTTTCTACTGCCTGAGTTGAGGTTAACGGTAATAAAAGACCAAGTAATAAACCGGATTTTTTCATTTTAACTCCATGTAATTTATATCAATATTATGTTTTTAAAAATTTATTCAGTGCGCACGATCCCCCAGCCGAGTGATCCGGCTGTAAAACAGGCACTGCTTTTAATTAATTCTGATTATGTGTTGTATTGTCAGAGGGCTTTATTGTTGAATGACCTCCTCACTGTCCGGATCGAAGAAATGGCATTTATCCATGTCGAAGTTCAGGCTGATATGCTGTCCGGCATGACGATCATTTTTAGCATCGGCGCGTACGACCAATTCGTGGCCACCAACGGTGCAATACAGCATAAATTCAGCTCCGGTTAATTCAGCGACTGAAATGGTGGCGGCAATGTCCTGTTCTGTTTGCTCTGAGTTGAAGATATCTTCTGGTCTGATGCCCATAATCACGCCACGACGCTGATAGTTTTTAGCGGTCAATGCATTGTATTTATCTTCAGGGATGGCGATACGTAAGCTCTCTGTAACGAAGTAACGACCATCAATGGCTCCGCGCAGGAAGTTCATGGAAGGTGAGCCAATAAAACCGGCAACGAACATATTGCATGGGTGGTTATAAACGGCTTTAGGAGCACCCACCTGTTGAATGATACCGTCTTTCATAATCACAATACGGGTTGCCATGGTCATGGCTTCGGTTTGGTCATGGGTGACGTAAATCATGGTGGTATTCAGCTTGCTGTGAAGCTTGCAGATTTCCGCTCGCATCTGTACACGTAGTTTTGCATCAAGGTTGGATAATGGTTCATCCATTAAAAACACTTTAGCGTCACGTACAATTGCCCGACCTAAAGCAACCCGCTGACGCTGACCGCCAGAAAGGGCGCTGGGACGGCGTTTTAAATACTCTTTCAATCCCAAAATTTGGGCAGCATAAGCAACCCGACGATCAATTTCATCGCGTGAGACTTTCTTCATTTTCAGGCCAAATGCCATGTTGTCGTATACCGACATATGGGGATAGAGCGCATAGTTTTGAAAAACCATGGCGATACCGCGGTCTTTCGCCGGTATGTCATTCATCCGAACGTTATCAATCAGTAAATCACCGTCGGTAATATCTTCCAGACCGGCGATCATACGTAACGTAGTGGACTTTCCGCAGCCCGATGGCCCGACAAAAACGATGAATTCTTTGTCTTCAATTTCCAGATTGAAGTCTTTTACTACGTGAACCCTGTTGTCATAAATTTTCTGCAGATGTTTTAATGAGATATGGGACATAGAGCAGTTCCTTAGGTACGAGTAGACAGCGATGCAACGTGGCGTTTCCACAGGGCTTGCAGCGCGTTCAGATTCAAATATTGGGTAGAAGGAATTAACCAATCGGTGTGTGTAAGCGCCTGCCCAACGCCGATAGCTAACATACCGCTGGCTTTTATTGCCTCAATACCGGCCTGAGCATCCTCAATGCCAATCGCGTGAGAAGGTTCGATTTCCAATCCGGAACATGCGGTGAGGAATATTTCCGGGTCGGGTTTTGAGTGTTGAATTTTGTTGGCATCAGCACAGAAATCGAATTGATTGGTGAGACCCAGCGCCGCTAAAACCTGTGGAGCATTACGTGAGACAGAGGCCAGCCCGATGCGGATCCGCTGTTGGCGTAGTTCTTTTAATAAGTTACTGATGCCGGGGAGAATGGCCGCAGGGGAGAGTTGATCCAGTAGGGCGACATAGATCTGGTTTTTATGTTCGGCTAATTGAGCTATCTGCTCTGTGGAATAATCGAAGCGTTTGCCGCCGTGAACTAAAATACGGTGCAAAGAGTCCAGTCGACTAATTCCTTTAAGCTGTTCGTTAAATTGTTCATCTATCTCAATACCAATTTCACCGGCGATTTTTTGCCAGGCGATAAAATGGAAATGGGCCGTGTCGGTGATAACACCATCCAGATCGAAAATGACGGCTTCAAGTTTCATTATTTTTTTCCTGCCAGCAAGGCTGCGACATTACGGGCTGTTTGCTCCACATTATGGTAAGCGTTGGCAAATAGCGTTTCGGTAGGGAGCAGTGCGGGAATAGTGGGAAATATGGCATCAAAACCATGTTGATACAGCGGAGTCAGATCGCTACCGATGCTACCGCAAATAGCAATGGTACGAGTTTTAGTGGTTGCGTAACGCAATACGCCTGAAGGACCTTTGCCGGACAAAGTTTGTCCATCCATTCTTCCTTCGCCCGTGATCAGAATATCGGCATTGGCACAGGCGGTTTTTAAACCAATGGAATCAAATATCAGTTCTGCACCGCTTCTTAATTTCGCTCCGGCAAACAGCATCAGGGCAGCGCCTACCCCACCTGCAGCACCAGCTCCGGGAATATCTTTTACACTACGACCTAACGTGTTTTCTGCAATGCGATAAAAATGGGCCATATCGCGATCGGCTTTTTGGCACAAAGAAGGGTCTAATCCTTTTTGCGGGCCAAATACATAGCTACAGCCTGACCCTCCCAGCAGCGGGTTAGTGACGTCGGCAGCAACAGTAATGGTGATCAGCGACAGTCGGGGATCGCAGTTTTGGCTGTTAATGGTATGAACCTGCGCCAAAGCATTCCCATCCGGTCGTAGTAGTGCTCCTCTGGCATTATAGAAGCGATAGCCCAAAGCACTGGCCATACCGATACCGCCATCATTAGTGGCGCTACCGCCGATACCGATAACAATATTTTTAACGTTCATATCCAGAGCAGCGCGAATTAGCTCTCCCAGGCCCTGACTGGTGGCTTGCCAGGGATCGCGCTCTTTGACCGGAACTAAATGTAGCCCGCAGGCTTCTGCCATCTCAATAAAAGCCGTATCACCGTATGGTGTTACGGCAATACTGGCATTAACTTGTTCAAAACGTGGACCGCAAACTCGCCGGGTAGTAAATATGGCATTGGTCTTACGTCCCAGTATGTGCAGTGTTCCTTCTCCGCCATCAGCGATAGGTAACAGGTGATACTCGGCGTGAGGCAATATGCTGTGAAAACCGGCGTGAATGGCGGAGGCAACTTGTTCCGCCGTCAGACTCTCTTTGTAAGAATCAGGCGCAATAACAATTTTCATTGTTTTCATTCCGGTTAATGGTGGATGGTTGGGTGATGGTATGGGCCTGACCGGCGATATAAATCGTTAAGGGTTCAGACCATACGCCATCAATTTGAATTTGGTTTTGCGTCAGGGTGAAAAACAACTGCTGTCCACGCCAGTTAAGTGGAAAACGCAACTGCTGCCACTGGATCGGTAACCGGGGGTTAAGATGCAATTCACCTTGCTGGTAATGCAGCCCTGCAAAACCGAACAGTGCGCCTAGCCAAATAGCGCCAAGGGATGCGGCATGAATACCTTCGTCAGAGCTGTGAGGATCCGGGCCTAAATCTATCAGACAAGCCTGTTGATAAAGCTGATAAGCTAATTCAGATTGTTGCTGGCTGGCGATAATGGCGTGAATCGCTTTACTCAATGATGAGTCATGAATAGTGCGTGGTTCATAATAAGCAAAGTTAGCGGCTTTGATCTGAGCATCAAACAGTTCTGGCAATAAGTGCAGCAGCATAATCACATCCGCCTGCTTGAGAATTTGCATCTCATTAACTTCAGCGCGTGAATAATCCAGCAAAATAGATTGGGAACCCTGGTGGGCTTTATAACGGCTCAGATCGATAGTGGGTTTGCTGAAGAAGCTGTCATCTTGTGGGATAACATGATGGTCGTCAGGCTCAGGCAAATAGAGGCGATGAAGGAAATCGTTGGCCTGTATTTCAAAGGCCGTATCGATTTTTCCATATTGCTGCATAAAGGCCAAAGCCTGTTGCACATTGTAGTGCGCCATATAGTTGGTATAGGCGTTGTTATTAATGTGCTCGGTATATTCATCGGGCCCGATAACATTGAGAATTTCCCAGCGGCCATTCACTTCTGTTGCACGGCTGAGCCAGAATTCCGCCGTTTTTTGCAACAGTGTTACCCCCTCCTGCCGCATAAAATCATGGTCATGGGTCGCCTGATAATAACCCACGGTGGCATAGGCAATATCTGCAACAATATGGTGTTCTGCAATGGCAGAAGCCACGCGCTGGCGCAGACCCGTACGAATATTGATAGCGGCGAATTCCGGTGTTTCTTCCTCACCGCTAAAGGCACTCTCCCAAGGGAATAACGCGCCGCGATAGCCATTACGATGGGCTTTTTCTTCTGCCTGTTGTAGATGCAGATAGCGATAGCGCAATAACTGACGGGCAATTTTGGGCTGAGTTAACAGGTGGAACGGCAGCAGGAAAATTTCCGTGTCCCAAAACACATGGCCTTTATAGCCTTCACCGGTTAAACCTTTGGCGGCAATACTGCATAGCTCGCTGTGTGCCGGGGTCATTCCGGCTAAGTGATAAAGCGCGAAATCCAGTGCCTGTTGATCCTGTGGCTGGTCGCTGTCTAATTCAACGCGGGCTTTTTGCCAGTAGGTTTGCCAGCATTGTTCTGAGCGAGCTGTGATGGTGCTATAACCATGCTGAACCTGCTGTTTCAGATGATTCAGACAATCGGTAGCAAAGGTTTCAGCGCTATAACCATTGTCCAGCGAACTGGCAACCCAGCTAATTTTACTCATCTGAAAAGTGTGATGACTCTCCAGACTCACATCAATATGCTGCATCAAACGGCGGTTTTTAGCTGAAAAGCTGCTTCGGACGTTATCCGGTAGTTGGCAATAGCTGGTGATAACCACTTCTTGCTGGTTATCGGTAGTGCGGTAGCTCCCTTGCAGATACTGTTGTTCAAACACCCGAACTTCAGTTTCATTCAGATGTTGTCGACCAAAGTTAGTCTGAGTGGCATCAATGCCGGTCATAATTTGTAGATGACAGGGTATATCAAGGGGGGTGATTTCAAGCTGACTGATCACTAATTGCAACGGGGAGGCTGCCATCTGGCGTCGACTGATAATGTGATAACGCCCACCCAGAGGGGATTGCCATACTAAATCCCGCAGCAGCTCGCCATTTTTCATCTTCAGTTCACGGCGATATTCAACGATAGTTCCGGCTAACAGTGAGAAAATTTCACCGTTTAGCTCAATGCGCATGCCAATGATATCCGGCAGATTAATCAGTTCATTAATGTCATCTGCCGTTGCGCGATGATAAATACCCGCCAGATACATACCGCGAACTTGCTCAGTATAATCTTCTTCATGGCTGGCCCGGATGCCCAGGTAGCCATTTCCTCCCGCCATTAAACTGGCGTACTTATTCAAAAAGTGAGGATCAAATCCGTGTTCCGTTAAGGTGCCTGGATGACTCATAGATAGATACTCTTACGCTGTTCTGCTGCCTGATAAATTGCATCAACCAGCTTTTGGATAATGTAACCCTGCTCACCATCGGCAATACTGGCTGGATGACCAAGCACCCGATCAACAAAGGCGGCCATACTTTTGTGATGGCGTATATCGTCTGCTTTTTCACGCTGGTACAGCGTTAAGAGCTGACCGCCATCATCGGTATAGATATGGGCTGGAAACAGAGTGGCTCCGGCACGATCGCCGCAAAACTCGACGTTCATCACCGACTGCGGTTGAATATTGAGGGCAAAGGAGGTTTCAAGACGCAGAATGCTACCGCTGGTGAATTCCAGCGTGGCAAACAACGCATCTTCCACGGTAAAGCGGGATGGATCCCACTGACCAAACTGACCGTTGTTTTTGACCGTGCCAATCTTTTGGTACATGTGGGCATCCACTTTATGTACTTGAGGAAAACCCAGCACGAACATCGCTGCATCCAGCATATGGATACCAATATCAATCAGCGGGCCGCCTCCCTGTTGGGCTTTATCGGTAAACACGCCCCAACCGGGAACGCCACAGCGTCGTAGCGCTTTGGCGTTCGTGACATAGACTTCGCCCAATTCACCGTCAGCGACTTTATCGCGCAACAAGCGAGCATCATCAGCAAAGCGATGGTGAAAATCATAGGCGAGCACTTTTTGTGCCTGTTTAGCCGCCTGCCACATCTGGTTAGCCTGATCGGGGGTCATGGCCGGTGGCTTTTCACACATCACATGGCTGCCGTGATGCAATGCCTGTAATACGTGTTCACAGTGCATTCTGTTTGGTGTACAGACGCTAACCAAATCGGGCTTTTCTGCCCGATACATGGCTTCGCTGTCGGTGTAATAACGTGCAATGCCGTTACGTTCAGCAAACTCTTTTGCGCGTTCAGTCTGGCTGTCAACCACGGCCACCAGTTCAAGTTCTGGTCTGGTGCTGTAGTAGGCAACATGGACTTTTTCCGCCACCTGTCCGCCACCAATCAGCGCGACTTTTAGTTTTTTGCTCACCCGGTTTTGCTCCTGTTTTACGTATCGGTAAAATTACAGCGTGCGTAAATGGTTCAGGGATTGCTGATAGGCAGCCGCCGGATCTTCAGCGCGGACGCGGCACTCATAGACGATATAACCGTCGTAGCCATCATGGCGTAGCTGGTCAGAATGCGTTTTAAAATCGATGCTGCCGCTACCCGGTTGATAGCGATGATTGTCAGCGATATGTACGTGGCCGAGGAGGTCGCGGTGCTGGTGAAATGCAGTACTCAGGTCGTCTTCTTCAATATTCATATGGTAAAAATCACCAATGATTTTGACGTGTTTGAGTTGGTTTTCTTTGATATAGCGATGGGCATCCGCCAGTGTGTTGATCATATGATCCTGATAACGATTGAGCGGCTCTAAATAGACGGTGGTGCCGGTACGAGCGGCAACGTTATCCAGGTAGCATAAGGAATCACTGATAGCCTTGTAGTCACCTTCTTTACTGCGAGGGGAGTTCATTGGTGGCAGACGGTAAGTAAACATTCCCCAGGCTGCGGGTACAATAATGCCTTTACCGCCAACTTCTACCAGTGCTTCCAGAATTTTTTCAATTTGTGTCAGACCATTGAGGCGGCGCTCTTCGATAAAATCGCCGATCCAGCCATCATAGCCGCCACAGGCGGTAATGACGGGTAATCCAGTTTCTACGATGGCTTGTTTAACTTCTTCCAGATTATTGACTAATAGCTTGCCGTCGATTTCAAACCCATCGAAGCCCATCTTCTTAACAAAGGCGAACTTTTCTTTAATATTTTCAGGGAAAAATGCCTGATTTTGCGTACCGATTTTCATAGTAAAGACCTTGATTAATAGTTAGTGAATCAGAATTCAACGCCCATCTTGATACTCAGATCGGGCTGGCGATCGACAAGCTTCATATAGCTGTCCGGGCTATCGCTGAAGCTAACCACTGGGTCGATCAGGTCTTCACAGTTCAGATAACCATTCATCAGCAATTGCCAGCAGGTCTCTTCGATACGTTTACGGTTCCAGCGTGGGTAGTCCGGGTTAGGCTCACTACTGGCACGGGAGAAAATGATTTTGGCATTATTGAAGTGAGCTTCCCGGCCGAGGTTGAAACCTTCCGGAAAAGGTTTACCAAAAGCGACGTAAGAAATGGTTCCGCCATAAGCGATACCGCGCAGAGCCGACTGAAGTGCTGATGAGCTGCCACTGGTTTCGATAATGGAATCTGCGCCCAGTTTGCCGGTGAGTTTTTTAATCTCCAGCCCTACATCGGTACCAATAGGATTAAGGCAATAATCCGCGCCATGTTTGAGTGCAATACCATGACGTTGCTCCAACGGATCGATACCGATCACTACGGATGCCCCGGCTCTTTTTGCCAGTTGCACCGCAATTTGGCCGATAGCGCCTAAACCAACCACCACCACAAAATCACCAACGCGTACGTTAGCATCACGCACACCGCTCATGGCGAATTGTGCCGGGTCATAGCATACGGCGTTTTTCCAACTTGCTCCGGCTGGCATCTTGCGTAATTTGTAGTTATTGACGCCATTGATAATCACCGTTTCTTGCAGTGGGCCATAGCTACATACCCGGTCGCCCATTTGGTATTCAGTAACCTCATTGCCCATTTCAATAATGGTGCCAACGACCATATTGCCAAGTTGGAATTTGCCAAACTCAATGCCGCGCGGCGCATCCGCCGGGCGCGGTACAAACATGTTCCACTCGCTGGAAAACTCTTCGTCAATAAATGGGCTAACGCCGCGAAAATCTACTACTTCGGTACCATGTTTTGGTGAACCAAACTCAACGCGGATTTTGACTTCATGGCTCGTCACCGGACGATCCTGATATTCCACCAGTGCGGCTACGCGCGGTTCCGTTGCAACTAACTTTTTCATTCAATAACTCCATTAACTATGTGATGACCGGATTAGCCTTTCACGCCACCGGCGGTCAAATTGCCTTTAATAAATCGTTCTGAGAGGGCATACATCACCACTACCGGTAAGGCGGTAGCCAGTGAAGCGGCCATCATGCGGCCCCAGATATAGTCAGGGGTGCTGAATAGGGTGTTTAAGCCAACCGGTAAAGTGAAATTGGCAGAGCTGGACAGGAAAATTGAGGCGAACAGATAGTCATTCCACGCCACCATAAAGCAGTAGACGAACACCGAAATAATCCCGGATATTGCCAACGGCACCGTAATATAGAAGATGATTTGCAGACGGTTGAGCCCATCCATCATTGCTGCTTCTTCTATTTCGTCCGGAATGGTGTCGAAATAGCTTTTCAACATAAAGACCGCTGTCGGCAGGGTTTGCACTACCATGGTAATGATCAGCGCGGTTTCGGTGTCATACAGCCCTAAGCTGGAGATGATTTTGAATAACGGAACCACCAGCAGAATACCGGAGAACATATAGACGGTATAAAAGCTGGCGTTGATGGTCAGCCGTCCTTTAAAACGTAGTTTTGACAGGGCATAAGCGCCGAGAATACCGATGAATACGGCGATGCAGGCCGAGGTCATGGAAACCAGAAAACTGTTTTTAAAATAGGTCAGAAATGGAAAAATGTCCGGATTGAAGATATCGATATAGTGTTTCAGCGTCCAATTCTGCGGCAGGAGCGTAGGGTGACGTGCAATCGCCTCTTTAGTGCCTTTGAACGAGGTCATCAGCATAATAAAAAATGGGAATAGCATGGCGGCTAAAAACGCGGTCATGCTGATATAGAAGCCTGCTCGACGTAAGGTATGACGTTTAGTTGCCATTGATATTGACTCGTTTTCTGGCGATCAAAATGACCAGGAAGATAATGGCGAACAGCACAACCGATACCGCTGCTGCTTTGCCCAGATCATTGAACGCAAAGGCCGTTTTATACAGGTAGACGCCGAGGATATTGACTTTGTTGGTTAACAAATAAACATCGGCAAACATATAGAACATCCAGATGGCGCGCAGGGTAATTACCGTTGCCAGAACCGGCATAATGGCCGGTAGCGTAACGATACGAAAACGCTGCCAGACATTGGCTCCATCCATTTCAGCTGCTTCATACAACGACTTATCAATGGTTTGTAGGATGGCCAGAAAGGAGATAAAGGCATAAGGGAAGTAGCGCCAAATGGCAAAAATCACCACCAGGAAAAAGCTACTGACCGGGTTGTCAAACCATAGCGGAGCCTGATCAAATAAGTTGAATACATCGCTGCCCAGATAGTTAACGATGCCATAGCCGTTGTTGAACATATATTTCCAGGCAAAAACCAGAGAATTAGAGGGAGTAACATAAGAGAGAATCACTAACGAGCGGGCGGTTTTGCGAAAACGAAACTCGCGATTGAAGAACATCGCCACCGCCAGCCCGAGTCCGGTGCTGCCCAGCACGACCAACGTGGTATAACCGAATGTCACCCACAGTGAGTGATAGAAATCCGGATCGGATAAGATGCTGATGTAGTTGCTTAATCCCACAAAGCGTTCGCTAATACGTGGATTAAGAGGAACCTGCAGAAAGCTTATCTGCAGGTTAGATAACATCGGATATATCACTAACAGCCCGAGTAATATCAGACTCGGGGCAAGCAGTAATATGGCAAAGGGCGTATCCGACTGGCTAAAAAAACGCTTCTTCATAACAATACCTTGGGTGGCTGCGATCGATTAAGGCCGTTGTTGCATCATGGCTTCAATACGCTGTTGAGCCTGAGTGAGCGTAGTGTCGACATTTTTCTTACCAACGGTCACGTTATTCACCATTTCGCCAATCACGGCGGAGCCGGTAATGTCACCCATACGGATAAAATTCTTCTCACCAACAGAACCGAATACCTGTACGTTCTTGAACTCATTCACCAGGTCATTAGGGAGGGTGCCGAAAGCTTTAATGACCGGATTGTTGATATAGGTTGTGTTAGAGGTCACCAGTTTAGTGACCGGTAGTGCGGCACCTGGTGACATCAGTACCCAGTCGGTGGCGTTATCGGATTGTTCAATAAATTCAACGAACCTCTTCGCTGCTTCAATATTGTTTGATTCAAGGCCAGCAGAGATGGTCAGAGAAGTGATGGTGCCGTAAACCGCAGGCATTTTTTCTGTTGGTACGGCAAAGCCGAGGTCTTGTGGATCGCCATCGCTATATACCGCCGGAAGAATGTAAGTGGAGTAGATTGCCATCGGAACAGTACCGTTCATAAAGGCATCTTTAATTTCCATGACATCGTTAGAGCCGGGCATAGTGCTATGAGCCAGCTGTTTATAGTAATCCAACGCCTGGCGCATCTGGTTGGTATCAACGGTGATCTTACCGTCGGCATCAAAAATGTTAGCGTTATTGGACAGTGCAAACTGAGAGAAAGCCTGTTCAGTCATGACGCTTTCTGCGGTAGGCAGGGCAATACCGTACTTTTTCTTTGCCGGTTGAGTAAACTTCGCTGCAACCTCCATCAACTGTTGCCAGTCTTGTGGTTCAGAAAAGCCTGCCTGCTCCAGCGCTTTCTTGTGATACCAAATGCCCTGAATCCAGCCGCTAACCGGAATGCCGGTATAACCTGAACCATCTTCAGTACGTACGATGCGTAGTACGCCATCATAGAAGTTCTCAGGTTTTACCTGATCAATAACCTCAGAAATGGCTTTGCGATCGATCAGCAGCTCTTTATCCATCACTTTGGCGTAATCATGGCTCACTTCAATGACTTCAGGCAGTTTTCCGGTGCGGGCAAGGGTAATGACTTTGGTGTTATAGGCATCTTCTTCCACCGGTACTTGTTTCACCTTAATGGTCGGGTTTGCCTGTTCAAAGCGGGCAATCAATTTAGAGATGACCGCCTGACGCTCCTGTTCTACAGAGGAGTGCATAAATTCGATGGTGACATTCTCTTGTTTTTCAGACTCGCAGGCGCCAAGCACCAAACTGCAAAGCAACACCGGAGCAATGAGCAATTTTTTATTCATGTCAAAGATTCCTGATTAATAGTTAAGCCAGAGGAATTGATAAGGCTGCATAACATAAGGGGATGTCGTGCTCAGCGTTTCGGCGGTGAGCAAATTGATATATTCAGCGGCCGGTAAATCTACCGGGCACTCTGCGGGGCTGAGATTAAACAGCGCCATCACTCGTTTACCGTTTGGCGCTTCGCGGCTAAAAGCCAGCACTTCTTGCGGTGACGGGTGAATAATCAGCGGGCTGTTAGGATGAAATGCGGGATGGCCTTTTCTTACTTCAATGAGCTGTGATAGTCGGTGAAATATCTGATGGCGTAAGTAATTTTTGCCTGCAATCGCCTGATTAATATCGTCCAGTGAATATTTCTGGCGATTAATGGCACGATTGTGTCCGGCACTTTTCACACCGTCATTATCATTGCGCGAGCCCAAAATGCTTTGGATGTAGATCGCCGGTACGCCCGGGAATGCCAGCAAGATAGCGTGCGCCAGCAAGAAACGGGCAATTCGTTCATCGTCCTGACTGTCCTGGCGATTCAACGCATCCATATAGGTCACGTTGATTTCATAAGGGCTGCGGCTGCCATCGGGATTATTCTTGTAAGAAACCAGAGCCCCTTCACGCTGTAAATCTTCGACTAACGACAGAATCTCCTCTTCCGGCAGTAAACCCCGTAATGGGTTAAGCCCGATACCGTCATGAGAAGCAAGAAAGTTGAAGAAGGTGGTATCTGTGGTATTCAGATCCAGACTGGTTGCCCACTGGCGTAGTGTATGAGCACTACCGGTATGAATAGCGTGTAAAACCAGAGGGGGTAGTGGAAACTGGTAAACCATTTGCGCTTCATCATGACCATTACCAAAGTAGGCAATATTGTCCTGATGAGGTACGTTGGTTTCAGTGATGATCACACAGCCCGGCGCTACGATATCCGTGACAGCCCGAAACAGCTTGACCAACTGATGCGTCTTTTCAAGATGGAGACAGCGAGTGCCGGGTGTTTTCCACATAAAGCCAACGGCATCCAGACGGATATAGTCCGCACCCTGTTTCAGATATTCCAGCAGCACATCCAGCATGGCGATTAACACCTTTGGATTGGCAAAATTCAGATCTATTTGATCTGCGCTGAAGGTAGTCCAGATATGGCGAGTGCTGCCATCTTTCAGCGTGAATGGCGTCAGCAATGGCGAAGTACGAGGACGCGTTACTGCGCTGAGGTCTATGCCGGGATCCATACTGACAAAGAAATCGTCATATTCCGGTTGTTGAGCCAGATAGCCACGAAACCACTCACTTTGAGCGGACATATGGTTACAAACATAATCAAACATCAGGCGAGTGGAACGATGAAGTTTGGCGATATCCTGCCAGTCACCGGCAATGGGATTTACCTGATAGTAATCAATAACTGAAAAGCCATCATCGGAAGAGTAGGGATAAAACGGCAGCAGATGAACGATATTAAATACCGCAGAAAGCCCGGCATTATAGAAATCAGTCAGGCAAGTTAAGGTATTTTTTTCAGGCTGATAAAACTGGTCTGCATAGGTAATTAATACCACATCTTTTTCATCCCAGCGCTGTTTTCTGGTGTGATTAATATGATTTTTTGCTTCAATTATTTTTTGATGAATTTGCTCAGTTAGCTGGTCATCGATTGAGTCGTTATATATCGAGCTAAGCAGTGAATTAATCACGTTCATTCCCTTTTGATTTTTTGTGGTACCGCTCCCACGAAAAGAGAGGCTACTCTTGAAAAATAAGAGTGTCAACGAGGTGAGAATCAGTGTGATTATAAAAAATGCAGTAAAATTATGTATCTGTGAGCTGAGTCAAATTTAATGACGGCGCTAAACTAATTAGCCTTGACCATTTTTGATATTAATGTTTGTGGAGTAAATAAATATTAAAAATAGCGTATTTAAAAGGGAGTAAAATAATGAAAATGCTATTTTATGGTTTATTTTATTAATCGATTTCTAATTGATAAACCACCTGGTTATTAAAATTAATTGTGGGATTTGTTTTTATGGAATAGCGATGGAATAGCCATGGAAGATGAGGTGGCACTCACTAATTAGTAAGGCGTGATTATATCTGCCAGAAAATTATTTTGGCCTCTGACAGATATAAAAACAGCAATTAA
Organism: Limnobaculum allomyrinae; assembly: GCF_016649425.1. Taxonomy (GTDB): domain Bacteria; phylum Pseudomonadota; class Gammaproteobacteria; order Enterobacterales; family Enterobacteriaceae; genus Limnobaculum; species Limnobaculum allomyrinae. Next base: position 5,944 of record NZ_JADRCR010000003.1, on the reverse strand, counting down.
GGTTGTTTAATCACCTGAGGATTAACGCAATTAACCGTGACTTTCCCGGTCTGAGCGGTAATCAGATTATCTACTGCGCAGGCGGCCATATTGTAGCGGGTTTCATGGGGCGCCGATCCGATATGGGGCAGGGCTACGACGTTCGGTAAGCGAAACAGCTCAGAATCGGCGGAAAGCGGTTCTTTTTTAAACACATCTAAACCTGCGGCATAAATCTGATTGATACCGGGCGCAGTTCTCTGATATTGATGAGTAAGCGCTGCATTTTTCCTTGAGAGGTACATTTGTCAGTCAGTACTACTGAAATGTTTAACGCTAGCTCGTTGCATTGAAATGCTTTTTTGAACTTTTGACGCTACACTTACGATGATAAAGCGTCTTAAGGATGAGTGACGTAGCCCGTAAACCTGATTATATCCATCCCTTACAGATAACGTGACTATGATAGAACTCATCATCAGAATTGCTAAACGATTCTCTACCCGAATTGAATACCCGACGTCATTCAGCTGCCTTGATGATGAAAGAAGAACCCGGCATGTTATTGGCACACATGCCTGTACCATCACTGGGGCATTAATTTTTATTCCGGTTCACCTCTTTGTCAGCGATCTGCCTTTGGGGGCGCTGTTTAACACCATCTGTATTGTGTTGTGTTTGCTGTCACTGATTGATTTATGGTTCCGTGGCAATTTGAATCAGACACTATGGATTACCGTCTTGCTTCCTTCTGTTTTGGTGATCTCGCTGTTTTGGCTGTTTCAAGGACGGGCGCAAATCAGTGCTTTTCTGATTATTCCTCCTGGATTTGCTTTTTTGCTACTGGGGCGTCGTCAGGGAACGCTGTTTGGTCTGGGATATGGCTTAACCATCATTGCCATAGTACTGATTCACCTGAAAAGCTGGCCTGAGTTCTCTTCTACCCCGGCCGCCATGGTTAATATGGTAGGGGCACTGGTGCTGGCACTATTTTGGGGTTTTATTGGCGAGCGCATCCGTGGCGAAACCTTTCAGACTATCGAAACCATTGCTGAAACTGATGTACTCACTGACTCCATCAATCGCCGTCATTTTTTTGAAGAAGTGCAGCGGGTTCATAAAATTACCCGCTATCAACGTTCATCATTTGCCATGATGATGATGGATATTGATTTATTCAAAAGTATCAATGACCAGTATGGCCATGATATGGGGGATAAAGTACTGATAGAACTAGTACATATGCTGAAAGGACAGGTTCGGGCGGGTGACATTATTGGCCGACTGGGCGGTGATGAGTTTGGTCTGCTTTTCCCCAATATTACCGTTCAAGAGGCTGTGGGCCGGGCGAAGAATATTTGTCAGCAGGTGGAGAGCTATCAGTTTATCAGCTCTGACGGCCAGCATGTTCCGGTAACCATCAGTATTGGTGTGGCGATGTTTTTACCGGATACTTCACTAACCGCAGAACAAATCTATAAAACTGCTGACCAGCAGTTGTATCGGGCTAAACAGGCTGGAAAGAATCAAGTAGCGGTATCCGACGGAGTATAAAAGCTACTCCGTGTGGTAAAAAATCAGCCCGTCGGGATAAGCAACGGGCTGATTGGGGTGTAAACCGAATGTTTTCTAACTACCAGTTATAGCGTAGGCCTGCGGTGCCGGTTAAGTGAGTATCGGTTCCGGTATCTCCGGTTTTCGCGCCGTAGTTAGCGGTGACATAAGCACCGAAGTTTCGTTTGATGGTATATTCCAGCCCCGCACCGACTTTTCCTCCGGAACCATCAATATTATTACTGATGGTATAGTGGTTAACGTCGAGCGTGTTGTTGTCCTTAAACTCCTGTTGATAAGCCACTTTCACATAAGGGCGCAGGGTTTGCTCCAGTGCATCACCGAGGGCAAAACCCTTACCGATATCGACGCCTAACTCTCCCTGTAATGATTTGTACTGATTGTTGGTGACGTGAAGGCCATTATCCAGCGAGTAGCTTTTGTCTGCGATGTTAAGCATTGAGGCGCGAACATAAGGCTCAATAAAGGCGGTGTTGGGTAGAATATAGTGGTATCCCCCTTTCAGCGATGCGCCAAATCCGTGCGTGTCCAGGCTGCCGTCAGAATGTTCGTCATCCAGTGAAATCGTGGTGATTTTGCTATTGATAACAGAATAGGAAACCAGGCCATCAAGGAAAAATCCTAACTGATTACTGTAGGAAGTATAAGCCTGCATATTGACGTCATGGCTGTTACCGTAGCTGCTGTTAATCATATGATCAATATTGGAAATACCGCGGCTGACGGCCACACCCAGTAAATAAGAGCCGAAATCAGTATTAAGACGTTTATCTACGCCAAGACTAAAACCATTAACACTCTGGCTGGCTTTTTCTCCGTTAGACAGTTGGGTGCTGGTATGTGCTCCCAAATAGCTTCCCCAGGCAGAGCCCTGGTCGTTATCTCGCCGGGAGACGGTCATACGCTGATGTACTGAGTCGGTTTCAGCATTCCAACTGGTTAACGATGCCTGGCTTAAACTGGCTACAGCACGAGCCGAAGAGGAAAGATCATGTTTTCTCTCCTGCAAATACCAGCTATTGCCTTGCTGTACTAAATCATAACGAAAGATACCCAGATCATAGCCATCACCATCGTCAAAAATAGCGCCACCGCCGCTGGTGGTGATCATTTCCCGTCCATCATATTGACCAACAGAGCCAATGCCAGCGCCGCAGTATTCAACGTACTGCCTGACGCAGCGGTGAGTGCAGAGCCAGTTAACAAAGCGTTTCCACTGGTTTCCAGGGTTGCAGTCGTAAGGTTCAGGTTGCTGTTGGCCGCCAGCGTTATATCCGTAGTGTTAAGCGTATTACCCGCCAGAAGGTTTAATGTTCCGCTGTTTAAGGTCATCCCTCCAGAGGAGGTCAGAGCCGACTGACTGTTTAGCGTCAGGTTGCTTCCGTTGATAATACTCAGGGTGCCCGAGTTGATCTTGCTGCCCGTACCAGTGGTGAGTGTGGCATTATCTAATGTGAGAAGGCCACTGACATCGAATAAACTATTATCTGCCATAGTGACTTGAGAGGCGCGGACATCACTATCGGAAGTAACCGTAAGCGTACCGGCATTACCCAGATTAATTTTACTGTTGGTTGCTTTGAGCTCATTGACGGCTAACGTAGAGCTACCGATGTTAATCTGGCTGGCATCAATATGCAGTCGGTTGCTGGCGGATCTATCCCCGGCCAAATTCCAGATACTGTTATTGGTAAAACCGATGGTTGAAGTTTGATCGGCCTCGGCCATGATGGCACCGGTTAATGTGCTATTACTGGTGATAAAGGAGTTTCCTCCTTGTGGGGTTAAATCCAAAAAGATATAACCTTGTCCGGTATTGATGGTGGAGTTAGTCACATTATCATGTGAGTTAATGCCTCCGGAGATAACCACCAGCGCAGAATCATTGGCGGTTGCTGGGTTATCATCGTGAAACGTGCTGTTGATGATATTAAAGGTATTATTGGCGCCCGATTTATTTAAGTAAAGGACATCAAAGGTAGATTCGTCAACAGTATTCAAAATAGTGTTTGATATAGTCGTTGTATTATTATTGCTTTCTAATGTATTGCCGCCAAGGATAACCAGAGTCTTTGGTATTTTATCTGACGAGATAAGATTGTCGATGTTGTAAGTGTTATTACTTCCGTTAAGGGATATGTTGTACAGTATCTCGCTATTTTTAAAATTTAATGTGTTGTTATTGCCAAATAATGAAAGGTCAGCCAGGATTTTAGTGTCTTCAACATTTACTCTGGAGTTTGAACCTTCCAGATTTATTACGAATGCTTTATTCAGATTCTTTATATTAATGGTGTTGTTGTTATTATTGAGGTTTGTCAAATGAATAATACTGTTATTAGCATTAGATTCAATATTTGTTAAGTTAATAGTAGAATCTGTCACTAAGTCGGAAAAATTCAATGTGGATATCGTGCTGTCACTCATACTAAAGTTTATATTAGATGCACTTTGTTTCATATTGATATCACCAGAAAAGCTTGATTTATCAATAGTAATACTTCCCCCATTCATCTGACCAATAACCGTCAGTGAACCTTCGCTCCCCGTATACAGAAGTGATGATGAGTCTATGCCTAAGCTGTCGTTATCTCGTAGTGGTGTCCAGTAGAGAGGCTCATTGAGAGTGATATGGTTATAGGTAATATTCGCAAAAGAGGGGAGGCTAATAGCACTTAAAATGGAGATAGATAAAATTTTAAATCGCTTCTTATTTATTTTCTTTGACATGTATGCCACCTCGGAATTTAAACGAATCTGATTAAATTAATCAGATGAAGTATATGTATAAAATAATTTAAATAAGTATATGAAGAGATGATTGAGTGATTTATAAATGTAGGATTAAGTTATAGATTAAGCGTAGTGGGAGTAATTGCTGTGTCAATAATACTATTAGATATATTTTTTATTGCTCTGCGGTATTGATGATTTTTTATTTAATTTGTTGTTATCTATCGATATTGTTTTTTGTTTTATTTTTCTTTCAAAAAAATAAAATCAGGAATCAATAACATATTGCTATTTGTTACTTATACTATTTAATTAAAACACAAATAAAAACTTATAACTCATTAAAATTGAAGGGTTATGTGTTGTAAATCAGAATGGTTGTTCGTTATTAATCAGGTAGTGAGGTGGTATCCATGTTTATGAAGTATAATTGAGTTGATTCTTATGCCTTATTTTAAGGTATACATCTGTTAATCAATCGATTTTTTACTTATTATACGGCGATTATATATGCTGGTGTCTCTGATATGGGTATGTTGAGGGAATGATGAAATGCAATGATAAGAGTCGTTATAGATTTTTTTTCGCTCTAATTTTACCTTTGGTTTTACCTGTTAATGCGGCTTCACTGGATGAAGGCATTATTGGGGTGAGGGTTCGGGGTGAGTCTTCTCACAGTAAAACATCGACACCCTCTTCTGAGACAGAATCGCTAAATAGCCAGTCTAACTCTGAACAGAAAAAGGCCTTACCTGAGGCTACTACCAGAACATCCTCTAAAAAACAAAGCGATCAACAGCAGGTGCGGCAGCATCAGGTTGACTCTGCAAAACAGATTACTGAGCTTGAACGGAAAATATCGACCCTTGAGTCAGAGTTAAAATTAGCTAAAGCCAAACGGCCTGTATCTGATGGCAGTGGGGCTCTTTCCCAGGAGAATCAGCTTAATCAACAATTAACCACGCTGAAATCACAGTTATCAGATACACAATCGCGCCTGCAAGCATTACAAAAAACGGCAGATGCGGAGAAGAAGCAACTGGCAGAATTAAAAGCTCTGAACGAGACATTGCGGGGCAATAAATCCGAAGAGCAGAAAAGTCAGTTATCTATTTCTGGTGCACAGGTCGCTCAAGTTGCCGCACTGGAAAAGCAGTTGGCGGACGCTAAAACACAACATGACAAACAACAGGGTAGCAGCGCCGAAGAGCTGAAAAAGCAGCAAACCGTAGCAGCGTCTCAGGCGAAGCAGATAGCCGCACTGGAAAAACAGCTGGCAGAATCCAAAGCCCAGCATGACAAACAGCAGGGCAGCAGCGCCGAAGAGCTGAAAAAGCAGCAAACCGCAGCAGCGGCTCAGGCGAAACAGATAGCCGCGCTGGAAAAACAGCTGGCAGAATCCAAAGCCCAGCATGACAAACAGCAGGGCAGCAGCGCCGAAGAGCTGAAAAAGCAGCAAACCGCAGCAGCGGCTCAGGTGAAACAGATAGCCGCGCTGGAAAAACAGCTGGCAGAATCCAAAGCCCAGCATGATAAACAGCAGGGCAGCAGCGCCGAAGAGCTGAAAAAGCAGCAAACCGCAGCAGCGGCTCAGGTGAAACAGATAGCCGCGCTGGAAAAACAGCTGGCAGAATCCAAAGCCCAGCATGATAAACAG
>NZ_JADRCR010000029.1 GCF_016649425.1 Limnobaculum allomyrinae | reverse complement strand
TCAGAGAAGAGATAATCTTATGGCTCCATATAGATAACACAATAGTTTGAGCCATAATATTATAGTTAGAATTGAAACATAATTGACACCATGTTCCAAAAGAATTTTTAATATTTTATCATGAAAATCTGTTTTTTCAAAGAAATATTTTATATTGTTTTTTATTTAAAATAAATTAATACAACTCATTCTAAGCTATTTTAATATAAACCCATGCATTGACATAGGTTTATATTTTAAATTGATTGTAATGAATTACAGATAGAATTTAAGCGGGGTTATAGCTTATTCAGTTGAAATAATTCTTTATTAGTACTGTTGTCTGAATATATTTCTGTAATTTCTAATGTCTTACCATTTATTGTGAAATTTACCAAGCTATCAACAGTTCCTTTACCTAGCCATCTATCTGATTCATAGCCTTCTTCAGTCCAGATAATATTGTTCCCAGATAATTTACATTTAAATTTCCAAAGCTTTTTATCATCTGGCCTTACATATGAAAGATGATAGATATCATCAGAAGAATTCTTAACTTTGATAATATTGGTTGGTTTTCCAAATATTGTTGATATTGCTGCTTTACATACTTGCTGCTGTGTAAATGGCTTTGTTATAGCTGGCTGTTCATTGACGTTTGGCGATGGATGATTTGCAAAACTATAGCTGCTTGTAGTGATAAAAATAAGCCCTGTAACTGATGTAAATAATAGTTTTTTCATGATGAACAATTTCCTTTTAATCATTAAGAGTAACTATGTAAGTTCCACCTTTATCTTCAATATCATAGGTATATTTCCAGCCATTACAGACGACTCTGTAATCTCCATTGTATCTTTGAATAAGAGCATCAATCTTCTTGCAAGAATAGCCACTGGCTATGATAAGCGCTTTTGTAGCATTCTCCATATCTTTAGAGACTTCAATATTGGTTTGTTCTATTTCAGCCTGAACAAATTGTGATGTTAAAACCAAGCTTGTAGCAGCCAAAGTAAACATCAAAGGCAAATATTTCATGTATTATTCCTTCTCTCCATTAAAAATCTTCAATCTTTCTCTAAGCAGATTGTTATCAACTTCAAGGTACAAGAAGCTAATTTTGTTATGCTCATTTTGTGTATAGAACTCCCTGAGGACTTCAACGAGCTCTTTAGCCTCTTCGAGTGAGTTTGTGACAGCAAGAAGCTTTAGATCGAAATCCTGTATGTATCTAACCTTTTCAATTACAACAAATTGTTTTTCCATGAGACCAATTATTCCTTCTTGCATAAGTTGAAATCTCTTTCTGCAAGATTACATAAATTGATCTGTTTTATCTATCAATAATTAATTTATGATCGTTTATATCGATCAATTCTATCAATAGTTGGTTAATCGATCGGTAAAAGCGATCACTCAAGTTACAGATAGATAAGTGTTCTTTGATATTTGAGAAAGATAACAATTTTAATAAAGCCCATAAATTTTATATGGTTAACAAGCTTCCTCTTGCTCAGTAAGAACATAAACAGAGATTGTTTTACTGAAATTATTAAATAAGAAATTTATCAAGGAGAGTGTTCAGGATTGTTTTCATAGCGTTGCTTATCAGATAGTTAATAAGCATTAGCTAGACATCATCAAAAGTAGTGGTACAATTCCTGTGTTTCATTAATAATATAACCATTTGATTAACATACATAAAAATGTAGTTACTTGTGCTGGCAGGGCCCCCACC
>NZ_JADRCR010000028.1 GCF_016649425.1 Limnobaculum allomyrinae | reverse complement strand
GCTTCCACCGCCACACGTGCCGTTACGCCTGATGGCAGCACCGATTCACGGTAAGCCGCATCCTGACGGTCAAACACTTCGGTACAAGGCATCGATACCACGCGAACTTTACGGCCTTCCGCCGTCAGTTTATCTGCCGCATCCACCGCCAGGCTCACTTCTGAACCGGTGGCAATCAGAATTAACTCCGGCGTTCCGGCGCAGTCTTTCAGCACGTAACCACCACGGGCCACATTCGCCAGTTGCTCTGCACTGCGCGGCTGTTGGGTCAGGTTCTGACGGGAGAAAATCAGTGCGCTCGGCCCATCCAGACGCTCAATCGCCGATTTCCACGCAATGGCAGACTCAACCTGGTCACACGGACGCCAGGTGCTCATGTTTGGCGTCAGGCGCAGGCTGGCCATCTGCTCTACCGGCTGGTGAGTCGGGCCGTCTTCACCCAGACCAATGGAGTCATGGGTATACACGAATACGCTGCGAATTTTCATCAGCGCTGCCATACGTACCGCGTTACGGGCATATTCCATAAACATCAGGAAGGTGGCACCGTAAGGTACAAAACCACCGTGCAGCGCGATACCGTTCATCATTGCCGACATACCAAACTCGCGTACGCCGTAATGAATGTAGTTACCTGCCAGGTCATCCACAATGGATTTCGAACCGGACCACATGGTCAGGTTGCTTGGTGCCAGGTCAGCTGAGCCGCCCAGGAACTCCGGTAACACTTTGCCAAAGGCTTCCAGTGCGTTTTGTGATGCCTTACGGCTGGCGATATTGGCCGGATTAGCCTGTAAATTCTCGATAAACTTCTGAGATTCTGCCTGCCACTGTGCCGGTAACTCACCGCTCACGCGACGGGTAAATTCGGCCGCCAGTTCAGGATGGGCAGCACGGTAGGCAGCAAACTGCTTGTCCCACTCGGCTTCTGCCGACTGACCGGCAGATTTGGCATCCCACGCGCTGTAGATTTCCTGAGGAATAACAAACGGCTCGTATTTCCAGCCCAGCGCTTCACGGGTGGCCGCCACTTCCGCATCACCTAATGGTGCACCGTGGCTGTCGTGCGTACCCGCTTTGTTAGGAGAACCAAAACCGATGATGGTTTTGCACATCAGCAGTGAAGGCTTACCGGTCTCTTTCTGTGCCTGCTCTACCGCTTGACGAATGGCATCTGAATCGTGGCCATCAATACCGCGAATAACGTGCCAGCCATAGGCCTCAAAACGCATGGCGGTGTCATCGGTGAACCAGCCCTCAACGTGACCGTCAATGGAAATGCCGTTGTCATCATAGAAGGCAATCAGTTTGCCCAGCTTCAGGGTACCGGCCAGTGAACAGGCTTCGTGAGAAACCCCTTCCATCATGCAGCCATCACCCATAAAGGTGTAAGTGTAGTGGTCAACAATATCGTGGCCCGGGCGGTTAAACTGGGCTGCCAGCGTACGCTCGGCAATCGCCATACCCACGGCATTACAGATACCCTGACCCAGCGGGCCGGTGGTGGTTTCCACGCCCGGCGCATAACCATATTCCGGGTGACCCGGGGTGCGGGAATGCAGCTGACGGAACTGTTTTAAATCGTCGATGGTCAGGTCATAACCGCTCAGGTGCAGCAGGCTGTAAATCAGCATGGAGCCATGGCCGTTAGACAGAACGAAACGGTCGCGGTTAGCCCACTGCGGATTGGTTGGATTATGTTTTAGGAAACCGCGCCACAGAACTTCCGCGATATCGGCCATGCCCATAGGGGCTCCGGGATGGCCTGATTTGGCCTTTTGTACGGCGTCCATACTGAGGGCGCGAATAGCGTTAGCGAGTTCTTTATGAGA
>NZ_JADRCR010000027.1 GCF_016649425.1 Limnobaculum allomyrinae | reverse complement strand
CGTTGGCTGAGTGACTAAATGATGCATAAGCCACCCCACCGATTTACTACACCCACAATTCCTGCTGCTCTGCTGTGGTTGCACGGTACCCATCTGCCCGATACCATACGCTCATATTGAAACGGCAACTTCTTACCCTGCACAGGTACACAGCGAAGTTGCGGTAGTTGATAATTTGTTGTTAAACTGATCATGCGTTAATTACTCCACACAGTTGTTTTTGACGCCGACGCCCACGACCTGCACAGTCTGGGCGTCAACTTTTTCAGGCGGACAAAAGTACCGATATAGTAATGTGTTGTACTCCATCCACTTTGTTACTACTTCGTGACTGTCATCTTCCAAGCCTGCACGTTCTGCTTGATCAATCACGCCATCCGCTACTGCTAGCCTTACTTTTTCTGAATGCTTACCCATCCAAGAAATGGCTTCCAGTAACCTGCTGTTGATATCGTCATTATCAATTTCACCCAGATCAGGTAACCGAACATTAACGCTATTGGAATGACGTGAAACAGCATCGGCAATGTAGGTGGTACCGCTTGCTTGCTGTAATACCATTGCCCACCCCATCGGGAAGATCTGATCACCTTCAGCTCTAAGGCGGTTAAAAATGGCGTTCTCTGTTACATCCAGCCATTCAGCAGCGTCAGAATATCCACCAGGTAAGGTGGCTATTGTCTTTTTGATAGCAGTAACTAACCAGGCTGGTTGTTTTTCTGCTTTCCAGTTTTGTTTAGGTCCCACAGTTATCTCCTTTGAGTTGTGGTTTATTTTCAGTGAGTTAACCGTTACTGTTTGGGATAGATATCCGGTCGTAACGTTGCCCGAGTAATAATCCCTTTAGTCTCTTTTTCGATGCGTTGAGCTAAAAGGTATCCTGCTTTTTTATAACCATTAAAAATCAGCCTGAGATAACCCGGGCTGGACTTAGCTCGTTTAGCGAGATCTATTTGTTCATTTTTTGAGAGAGAGTCCCAATAACTTTTCATTTTGTACCTCCTGTATACATATTACATGAAAAAAATGAACCCGCAAGACACTTGTACCCAAGTGGTACAAGGGATTAAATGGCAGAATGAAAACTATTAATGAAATCAGGCGCGATAACGCCAGAAAATTAAGAGATGGGGCCGGTGGGAATACCTACTTTGCAGCCCTGATCGATAGAGAGCCCACACAAACCAGCCGATTTATGGGGGATAACCCAACAAAAAATATCGGTAGCGATATGGCTCGGCATATTGAAAAGTGCTTTGACCTTCCTCGAGGATGGCTTGACCAAGAGCACCAGACTACGAATGTGGCAAAGATCAGTAATGTGTCCAATACTGATAATGACATTCGAACTGTACCAGTAATATCCTGGATACAGGCTGGAGCTTGGAAAGAAATAGGTTATGCTGAGGTCGATTTGAATCTTACCGAAAATTATCCCTGCCCCGTACCGTGCGGACCACTCACCTATATTCTTAGGGTTATTGGTGATTCAATGATAGATGAGTATCGTCCCGGAGATATGATTTTTATTGATCCAGAAGTACCTCCTACTCACGGTGATGATGTTGTCGCCATTATGTTGGATTCAGGAGAAACTACTTTTAAGCGACTGATAGAAGATGGCGGGCAGAAGTTTTTAAAAGCATTAAACAAAAGCTGGCCGGACCCTTACATAAAAATAAATGGTAATTGCTCTATAATTGGCACTGTTATTTTTTCAGGGAAGCCTCGAAGATTTATACATAAATAATAAATTCAATATAATTCAATAAATTAACCAAGAATATAGATTATCTCTGTGTTTTTGGTTTTTTTATTATTGACAATGTACCATTTAGATACATAATGTACCTCATAGCACGAATGGACGTGTGGAGTGTAACCAGGTGGTTCAGAGTGCAGTCTGACCACCACAAACAAAAAAGCGAACCATCAGGCTCGCTTAGTAATAGAAGTAAATGCTCTTTAACAATTAGACCGATGCTTTTTCATCTTCCGAATCAGGTACTACTTCTGATGGCTCAACTTTTT
>NZ_JADRCR010000026.1 GCF_016649425.1 Limnobaculum allomyrinae | reverse complement strand
CTAAATTAGGGCGGTTTGAAATGAAGGAGGTATCAGTATGAGCCTCTATCGCAATTCTGACGGCGTGAATGTTCGCTATATCCGCACGTATAAAAAGCACTCAAAAATAATGGTCACGTATCGCCCGTTGCATCTGAATTATGATTGTGACATGCCACGTGATGCATTTTATCAGCAATACACGTTGGTTAAGGACGTAGCGGAGGGACAGCAATCATGAATATGCATTCTTGTGTAGGGTGTAGACGACCGTTGACACCAGAGGAAGAGATTAAGCTGCTTAATTCTTGTGGAATCGCAATATGTGATTCATGTGCCGGAATGATAGTTGTTAGCTATGAGAATTGGCATTCAGGTCCGCGAGAAATTAAACCAGGTGAAAGCCAAAAAAAGCGTTATATCTCAGATGCTATCAGGTTGCGCATTTTTAAGCGTGATGGTTATCAATGTAAAAATTGCGGGATAAATAAAAATCTTACCATCGACCATATTTATCCCATTTCCCTTGGTGGAACTTCGGAAGATAAAAACTTACAGACGCTTTGTATGAGTTGTAATAGCTCAAAGGGGGCGAATGTATGAGCCTTCTCTTAAATTCACGTCCAATTATTGTTATTCCTGAATTAGCAGTAAAGATTGGATTGCCTGAAGCTGTGCTATTGCAGCAAGTTCATTATTGGCTTACCGATACAACATCAGGAATTGATCATGATGGGCGCCGCTGGATATATAACACTATTGATGAATGGGTTGAGCAGTTTCCATTCTGGTCTGCGTCGACAATTAAACGCGCCTTTGCTGAGTTAAAGCGACTGGGGATTGTTTTCATTGAGCAGCTATCCTCTGATCCGCGTGATAAAACTAATTTTTATTCTATTAATTATGAACATCACATCCTTATTGATGAGGTCAAATTGACCCCATGCAACGTATCAAAATGCACCAATGCAAAGGCTCAAAATGACCCTATGCAAAAGTCCAAATTGAAACGGTGCAAAGAGTCAAAAAGGCCTCTTCTTCATACAGAGATTACAACAGAGAATAATAAAACCCCTTGTCCGGCTGCCGAGCAGCCAGACCCCGCAACAATGATTACTGATCAGGCTAAACAGGTATTAAACCACCTGAACTTAGTGACTGGATCAAAATACCAACCAAGCAAAACTTCACTGGAAGGTATTCGCGCCAGACTGGTTGAGGGCTTTACGCCATCTGAACTGCTTTTGGTCGTGGACTACACGAACGAGAAATGGGGGGATGATCTCAAAATGTCTGAGTATCTACGCCCAATCACGCTGTTTAGTCCGAGTAAATTCCCCGGATATTTGCAGGCAGCAGAAAAATGGAACGAAAGCGGACGCCCTGAATACGTCAACGGAAAGTGGATGAAGGACGGGAAGCCGCTCAAAGGCTCTGGTGTTGATAACTCAGAACGTGATGCAGCGTACCGCCGTTACACGTCCGGTGTTGGTGAAATTACCAATCCCAGTCAGTTAGAGATCGAAGTTCGGAAGGCCGCAGGGAAAGCTGGTATCAGAAATCAGCAGGCATCGTTTGCACAGCAGCGCTGGAATAGTCTCTGGACAGAATATAGCGAACGGTTATCAGGTAATTCTGGGGAGGCTGCAGCATGAAATACGGTTCAGTATGTAGCGGTATCGAAGCCGCTAGCGTTGCTTGGGAGCCTCTGGGATTAGAGCCAGTATGGTTTTCTGAGATAGAGCCTTTCCCGTGTGAGGTTCTGAATTATCACTGGCCTGATGTTGTTAATCTCGGTGATATGACAGCGATAGCTGAAAAAATTAAGTCAGGCGTTGTGCAGGCTCCTGACATTCTTGTTGGAGGCACCCCGTGCCAGGCGTTTAGTGTCGCAGGTCTACGTGGTGGACTAAGTGATAAACGCGGTCAATCAACCCTCTCTTACGTGGAATTAGCAAATGAGATTGATAACAAACGCAGAGCGGCAGGCGAACCGGAAACTATTATCGTGTGGGAGAACGTTCCGGGCGTCCTCAGTGACAAAACCAATGCATTCGGATGTTTTCTTGCAGGGCTTGCCGGAGAAGATGAGCCATTGCAGCCGTCAGGGAAAAGATGGTCAAACTCTG
>NZ_JADRCR010000025.1 GCF_016649425.1 Limnobaculum allomyrinae | reverse complement strand
CGTTGGCTGAGTGACTAAATGATGCATAAGCCACCCCACCGATTTACTACACCCACAATTCCTGCTGCTCTGCTGTGGTTGCACGGTACCCATCTGCCCGATACCATACGCTCATATTGAAACAACGCGCCACGCCCTACCAACGGAACAGCGCGAAGTTGCGGAAAATGCAACTTTGTTGTTAAACTGATCATGCGTTAATTACTCCACACAGTTGTTTTTGACGCCGACGCCCGCGAGCTGCACACTCCGGGCGTCAACCTTTTCTTCGGGCGGACAAAAATATCGATATAGCAAAGTGTTATATTCCATCCACTTAGCTATGACCTGATGACTATCATCTTCAAGTGATTCCCGTTCCGCTAAATCAATTACCCCATCAGCAATAGCCAACTTCACTTTCTCTGAGTGCTTACCCATCCAGGTAATAGCGTCCAGTAGGTGATTATTGATAACGTCATTATCCACTTCACCAATATCCACCAGTGGCACATTCACGCTATTTGAGTGCCGAGATACAGCATCTGCTATATGAGTGGTACCACTCGCACGTTGTAGCACCAGCGCCCAACCCATTGGGAAAATCTGGTCACCATCAGCCCGTAACCGGTTAAAGATGGCGTTCTCTGTTACATCCAGCCATTCAGCTGCATCAGAATATCCACCAGGTAAGGCGGCTATTGTCTTTTTGATAGCAATAACTAACCAGGCTGGCTGTTTCTCTGCTTTCCAGTTTTGTTTAGGTCCCACAGTTATCTCCTTTGAGTTGTGGTTACTAGATTGATGATGGTAAGTTAGGATTCTCCTGCACGCATGAACCAGAACTTAACGAAGATAAAATTTCATCTGTTGTTAATGCTCCATCTGTAGCTGCAATTAGAGGGGGAATATACTGAGAGCGTATCCCTCCGCCATTCAACCATTTGCTAATAGCTGATTGATCAACACCAATCCTTCTTGCCAGCTCTTTTTGAGAGCCAGCGATATTAATAGCTTTCTTTATGACAATATTCATACTGCCCCCTCATGATATGGATAATTAATGATTACCTATGTCATAGGAAAAGTCAATTATATAGGGAATTTGACTATAAATTACATAGGTAATATTTTCATGATATGAAAACACTACGCGAAAGACTTTTGCATGCCATGAATGAGACAGGGCTCACAAATCAAAGTGAACTGTCAAAGCTTGCAGGGGTGAACCAATCAATAATCTCAAAGATACTTTCCGGAAGAAATGAAACATCAAAATATTCTGGAAGGCTAGCGTCAGCACTTGGTATTAGTGCTGATTGGCTAATTAATGGATCTGGGAGCATGCTGGGAGATGCATCAACCTCCTTACAACGAATTGATGCCTCTAAGTTAGTTTGCGTGTGGGATGAGAACGGGCAAACTGACAATATTATTTCATGGACTGAAAGCATCCCGTCACACTTTCGAGCCTACATTCTGAAGAAAAATAGTGGGATTGCGCAGGCTCCTACTGGAGCGGTAGTGCTTGTTGATCCCACTATATCACCAGGTAATGATGACCTTGTAGTCACGATGATTAGGAATGAAATATCCCTCTATCGCTATTTGGATGGGGGTATACATGGCTTCTTAGTTGTTGATGATGACAGAATTCCTGTTACAGAGGTCACCGATCCATCTTGGATTATAGGTGTTGCTGAACAAATTCTTGTTCGAAGATTGCGGAAATAAATCACAGCAGAATCATCAACTATGGAGGGAGTGTAACTTCCAACACTTCCCCTCTTAAATAATATCCCCATACGCCCCCCATAATTGAATAACACAAACTACTGTATATTCATACATACAAATACCACCCAAATCCACACCCCTATCTATGTGACAAAAATATTTTTCATCACGTTGAAACTAAATTATTACCTATATAATAAAAAATACCACTTTACATCTTGACTTGAGTTATTACCCAAGTCATAGTTAGTCATATACAAAACAGACTTTTTGTGTGGAGTGTAATCAGGTGGATCAGAGTGCAGTCTGAACACCACAAACAAAAAAGCGAACCATCAGGCTCGCTTAGTAATAGAAGTAAATGCTCTTTAACAATTAGACCGATGCTTTTTCATCTTCCGAATCAGGTACTACTTCTGATGGCTCAACTTTTTCACCGGGCTTAAGGACGCATTTATCATAGTATTCTTTTTGATTAATCAGACCACCAGCCAACCAAGAGATTATTTTTTCTCTACGGGTCAAATTAACTGGTGATTCATCTTTAAGCCCAAGAGCCATGGTAGCCCTCTGATAGGCCGCAAACTCTAATGAGTGCCAAACTTTGCTATCGAAGTCCTCTAACTTAATCAACTCTTCTTTTAGCGGCTTATCATCTAAATCCGGCGCTTTCCTAATAAGTAACAAATACTTTTTGGAGC
>NZ_JADRCR010000024.1 GCF_016649425.1 Limnobaculum allomyrinae | reverse complement strand
TAAACTGGAACATTTGGAGGAATGCAGTGCAAACCTTTAACGCAGACATTGCTATCATCGGAGCAGGTGGTGGCGGTCTTCGTGCAGCCATTGCCGCTGCCGAAGCGAATCCCAACAGTACCATTGCGCTGATTTCTAAAGTCTACCCCATGCGCAGCCACACCGTGGCCGCCGAAGGCGGGTCCGCTGCCGTTATCAAGCCTGAAGACAGCTTCGAATCTCACTTCCATGACACCGTCGCCGGTGGGGACTGGCTCTGTGAGCAGGACGTCGTTCAGTACTTCGTGGAAAACAGCCCGCGCGAAATGGTGCAGATGGAACAGTGGGGGTGCCCCTGGAGTCGTAAAGACGATGGCTCCGTCAACGTCCGTCGCTTCGGCGGCATGAAAGTTGAGCGTACCTGGTTTGCCGCCGATAAAACCGGCTTCCATATGCTTCACACCCTTTTCCAGACCTCCCTTAAATACCCTAACATCAAGCGGTTTGATGAGCATTTCGTTCTCGACCTGCTGTCTGACGAAGGTCATGTCCGCGGTTTAGTCGCCATGAACATGATGGAAGGCACCCTGATTCAAATCCGTGCCAATGCCGTGGTGATGGCCACCGGTGGTGCCGGACGCGTTTACCGTTACAACACCAACGGCGGTATCGTGACCGGTGACGGTATGGGGATGGCATTCCGTCACGGCGTTCCGTTACGTGATATGGAATTCGTTCAGTATCACCCGACCGGTCTGCCGGGCTCCGGTATCCTGATGACCGAAGGTTGTCGTGGTGAAGGCGGTATTCTGGTCAATAAAGACGGTTACCGTTATCTGCAGGATTACGGCATGGGCCCTGAGACACCGCTGGGCAAACCTGAAAACAAATACATGGAGCTGGGCCCGCGTGACAAAGTCTCCCAGGCTTTCTGGCACGAATGGCGCGCCGGTCGTACCATTCCTACTCCGCGCGGCGATGTGGTCTATCTGGACCTGCGTCACCTGGGTGAGAAGAAGCTGCTTGAGCGTCTGCCGTTCATCTGTGAACTCTCCAAAGCCTATGTCGGCGTTGACCCGGTGAAAGAGCCTATTCCGGTTCGTCCTACTGCGCACTACACCATGGGTGGAATTGAGACCAACCAGCAGTGTGAAACCCGTCTGGCCGGTCTGTTTGCCGTGGGCGAATGTTCCTCTGTGGGCATGCACGGTGCTAACCGTCTGGGCTCTAACTCTCTGGCAGAGCTGGTGGTGTTCGGTCGTGTGGCCGGTGAACATGCCATTGAGCGTGCCAAATCTGCCGCTCCGGCTAACAGCAGCGCGCTGGATGCACAGGTGGCGGATATTGAAGGCCGTCTGCATGCCCTGCTCAAGCAGGAAGGCACTGAGAACTGGTCGAAAATCCGTGATGAGATGGGCCTGAGCATGGAAGAAGGTTGCGGTATCTACCGTACCGAAGAGTTAATGCAGAAGACCGTCGACAAGATTGCTGAACTGAAAGACCGCTTCAAGCGCGTCAGCATTACTGACCGTACCAGCGTATTCAACACTGACCTGCTGTACACCATTGAGCTGGGTCATGGTCTGGATGTGGCTGACTGTATGGCTCACTCGGCGCTGTTACGTCGTGAATCCCGTGGCGCGCACCAGCGTCTGGATGAAGGCTGTACCGAGCGTGATGATGTGAACTTCCTGAAACACTCACTGGCCTTCTACAGCCCGGACAGCACCACCCCGCGCATTGAGTACAGTGATGTGAAAATTACCACCCTCCCGCCGGCCAAACGTGTATACGGTGCCGAGGCGGAAGCCCAGGCTAAAGAAGAGGCATTAAAGAAGGAGCAGGCGAATGTCTGAGATGAAAACCCTCAAAGTTGAAGTCATGCGCTATAACCCGGAGCGCGACAGTGAACCCCACTTCGAGGCGTATGATGTGCCTTATGATGCGTCCACGTCACTGCTGGATGCACTGGGCTATATTAAGGACAACCTGGCTCCGGACCTGTCTTACCGCTGGTCCTGCCGGATGGCGATTTGTGGTTCGTGCGGCATGATGGTGAACAAGGTGCCTAAACTGGCCTGTAAAACCTTCCTGCGGGATTACACTGATGGTCTGAAGGTGGAAGCGCTGGGTAACTTCCCGATTGAGCGCGACCTGGTGGTGGACATGACTCACTTTATTGAGAGTCTGGAAGCCATTAAGCCTTATATCATTAATGACAGTCTGAAGCCGGAGAACGGCCCGACCATTCAGATGCCGGCACAGATGGAGAAATACCATCAGTTTTCCGGTTGTATCAACTGCGGCCTGTGTTATGCCGCCTGTCCTCAGTTTGGTCTGAACCCGGAGTTTATTGGCCCGGCGGTGATTACGCTGGGACACCGTTACAACCTGGATACACGTGATAAGGGTAAAGCGGCCCGTATGCCACAGCTTAACGGCAAGAATGGTGTATGGAGTTGTACCTTCGTCGGTTACTGTTCTGAAGTCTGTCCGAAACACGTTGACCCGGCTGCGGCTATTCAGCAGGGCAAGGTGGAAAGTTCAAAAGACTTTATGATTGCCATGCTGAAACCTCAATAAAGGGAGAGGGATACTATTATGATGACCAAACGTAAACCCTATGTCCGCGAGGTGAAAGCTGACTGGTGGAAGAGACTCGGGTTTTATAAGTTTTACATGTTCCGTGAGAGCACGGCTATTCCAGCCGTGTGGTTCAGTCTGGTGCTGATTTTCGGTGTGTTTGCCCTGAGAAGTCCGGAGAGCTGGTATGGCTTTGTGGGCTTTTTAGCGAACCCGGTGGTGATGGTGATTAATATCATTACGCTGATTATGGCGCTGGTTCATACCAAGACCTGGTTTGACCTGGCACCGAAGGCGGCGAACATTGTGGTGGGCACAGAGAAGCTGAGCGCGAAGCCGATTGTGATGTTCTTCTGGGGCGTAACGATTGTGGCGAGCCTGATAATTCTGGCCGTGGCACTGATTTAAGGAGTCGACTGACATGATTGAACAAAATCCGAAGCGCTCTGACGAGCCGGTATTCTGGGGCCTGTTTGGTGCGGGCGGTATGTGGGGAGCGATTATTGCGCCGGTGATTATTTTACTGGTGGCGATTATTCTTCCGCTGGGCTGGGCACCGGAGGCGCTGAGCTATCCGCGCATTCTGGCGTTCTGTCAGGGTTTTATTGGCCGTGTGTTTTTGCTGCTGATGATAATCCTGCCGGTATGGTGTGGATTACACCGTATGCACCATATGACCCATGACCTGAAGTGGCATGTGCCGGCGGGCAAGCTGGTGTTTTACGGTCTGGCGACCGTGCTGAGTGTGATTGCAGTGATTGGGGTGTTTATGCTGTAAACAGCATACCCCGTTTGACTGTAGTGATACATGTTGTTAAGAAGCGCCCCTGCCGGGGCGCTTTTT
>NZ_JADRCR010000023.1:1738-4772 GCF_016649425.1 Limnobaculum allomyrinae | reverse complement strand
CAAAACACCTTCGGTGTTGTAAGGTTAAGTCTCACGGTTCATTAGTATCGGTTAGCTCAACGTATCGCTACGCTTACACACCCGACCTATCAACGTCATAGTCTTTAACGTTCCTTCAGTGGACTCAAGGTCCAAGGGAAGACTCATCTCGAGGCAAGTTTCCCGCTTAGATGCTTTCAGCGGTTATCTTTTCCGCACGTAGCTACCGGGCAATGCCATTGGCATGACAACCCGAACACCAGTGGTGCGTTCACTCCGGTCCTCTCGTACTAGGAGCAACCCCTCTCAATCTTCCAGCGCCCACGGCAGATAGGGACCGAACTGTCTCACGACGTTCTAAACCCAGCTCGCGTACCACTTTAAACGGCGAACAGCCGTACCCTTGGGACCTACTTCAGCCCCAGGATGTGATGAGCCGACATCGAGGTGCCAAACACCGCCGTCGATATGAACTCTTGGGCGGTATCAGCCTGTTATCCCCGGAGTACCTTTTATCCGTTGAGCGATGGCCCTTCCATTCAGAACCACCGGATCACTAAGACCTACTTTCGTACCTGCTCGAGCCGTCACTCTCGCAGTCAAGCTAGCTTATGCCTTTGCACTAACCTCACGATGTCCGACCGTGATTAGCTAACCTTCGTGCTCCTCCGTTACTCTTTGGGAGGAGACCGCCCCAGTCAAACTACCCACCAGACACTGTCCTCAACCCGGATTACGGGTCAAAGTTAGAACATCAAACATTAAAGGGTGGTATTTCAAGGTTGGCTCCACGATGACTGGCGTCACCGCTTCAAAGCCTCCCACCTATCCTACACATCAAGGCTCAATGTTCAGTGTCAAGCTATAGTAAAGGTTCACGGGGTCTTTCCGTCTTGCCGCGGGTACACAGCATCTTCACTGCGAGTTCAATTTCACTGAGTCTCGGGTGGAGACAGCCTGGCCATCATTACGCCATTCGTGCAGGTCGGAACTTACCCGACAAGGAATTTCGCTACCTTAGGACCGTTATAGTTACGGCCGCCGTTTACTGGGGCTTCGATCAAGAGCTTCGCTTACGCTAACCCCATCAATTAACCTTCCAGCACCGGGCAGGCGTCACACCGTATACGTCCACTTTCGTGTTTGCACAGTGCTGTGTTTTTAATAAACAGTTGCAGCCAGCTGGTATCTTCGACTGACTTCAGCTCCATCCGCAAGGGACTTCACCTAATGCCAGCGTGCCTTCTCCCGAAGTTACGGCACCATTTTGCCTAGTTCCTTCACCCGAGTTCTCTCAAGCGCCTGAGTATTCTCTACCTGACCACCTGTGTCGGTTTGGGGTACGATTTAATGTTACCTGGAGCTTAGAGGCTTTTCCTGGAAGCAGGGCATCAACTACTTCACCACCGTAGTGGCTCGTCATCACGCCTCAGTGTTTAATAAGCAATCGGATTTACCTAATCACTCCACCTACACGCTTAAACCGGGACAACCGTCGCCCGGATAGCCTAGCCTTCTTCGTCCCCCCTTCGCAGTAACACCAAGTACAGGAATATTAACCTGTTTCCCATCGACTACGCCTTTCGGCCTCGCCTTAGGGGTCGACTCACCCTGCCCCGATTAACGTTGGACAGGAACCCTTGGTCTTCCGGCGAGCGGGCTTTTCACCCGCTTTATCGTTACTTATGTCAGCATTCGCACTTCTGATACCTCCAGCAGACCTCACAGTCCACCTTCGCAGGCTTACAGAACGCTCCCCTACCCAACAATATTTTCATATCGCTGCCGCAGCTTCGGTGCATGGTTTAGCCCCGTTACATCTTCCGCGCAGGCCGACTCGACCAGTGAGCTATTACGCTTTCTTTAAATGATGGCTGCTTCTAAGCCAACATCCTGGCTGTCTGTGCCTTCCCACATCGTTTCCCACTTAACCATGACTTTGGGACCTTAGCTGGCGGTCTGGGTTGTTTCCCTCTTCACGACGGACGTTAGCACCCGCCGTGTGTCTCCCGTGATAACATTCTTCGGTATTCGGAGTTTGCATCGAGTTGGTAAGCCGGGATGGCCCCCTAGTCGAAACAGTGCTCTACCCCCGAAGATGAGTTCACGAGGCGCTACCTAAATAGCTTTCGGGGAGAACCAGCTATCTCCCGGTTTGATTGGCCTTTCACCCCCAGCCACAGGTCATCCGCTAATTTTTCAACATTAGTCGGTTCGGTCCTCCAGTTAGTGTTACCCAACCTTCAACCTGCCCATGGCTAGATCACCGGGTTTCGGGTCTATACCTTGCAACTTGACGCCCAGTTAAGACTCGGTTTCCCTACGGCTCCCCTATTCGGTTAACCTTGCTACAAAATATAAGTCGCTGACCCATTATACAAAAGGTACGCAGTCACACCCATAAAGAGTGCTCCCACTGCTTGTACGTACACGGTTTCAGGTTCTGTTTCACTCCCCTCGCCGGGGTTCTTTTCGCCTTTCCCTCACGGTACTGGTTCACTATCGGTCAGTCAGGAGTATTTAGCCTTGGAGGATGGTCCCCCCATATTCAGACAGGATGTCACGTGTCCCGCCTTACTCATCGAACTCACAGCCTGTGCATTTTGGTGTACGGGACTATCACCCTGTACCGTGCGACTTTCCAGACGCTTCCACTAACACACAAACTGATTCAGGTTCTGGGCTCCTCCCCGTTCGCTCGCCGCTACTGGGGGAATCTCGGTTGATTTCTTTTCCTCGGGGTACTTAGATGTTTCAGTTCCCCCGGTTCGCCTCATACGACTATGTATTCATCGTATGATAGTGCAACGAATTGCACTGGGTTTCCCCATTCGGGTATCGCCGGTTATAATGGTTCATATCACCTTACCGACGCTTATCGCAGATTAGCACGCCCTTCATCGCCTCTGACTGCCTAGGCATCCACCGTGTACGCTTAGTCACTTAACCTCACAACCCGAAGGTGTCTCGCAAGAAACACAGTCTGGGTTGCAAAAAATTGAGAGACTCGCTCAGTCCAATTAGTGTCAGTGTTAAAACTCACTATTGGCTAGGA
>NZ_JADRCR010000022.1 GCF_016649425.1 Limnobaculum allomyrinae | reverse complement strand
CCTACCTTAAATATATAATCTATATTATCTGAATAACTTCCTGTAAGCGATTTTAAGGTGTTTATATTTTAATTGATTAGATTGTATTGATAATCATTAAAAACCTCTCAAAATTGATTGTAGAGAGTTTTAATGGGTATTAAATTAATAACTCCTAAAAGAAAGGCAATTATTCTGTATTTGTTGATTATTTAATGTACTATTAAGCTGATGCAAAAACTATTTAATTTATGGTTTTTAATTATAAATTTATCTTATTTTCAAATGGTTATCTTATCTCACTTAACAATTGAGTGATTAATTAAAATAATTGCATAATTAATCAGGAAGTAAAAGAGTGCTTGGTTAAACAATTGATTTTTATTTTTTACATATTTACTTCATTTTTATCCTTTGCTTGATGATAAAATATATTTATACCTATCTATGCTGTTAAATAATTTAATTAGCTCATGATGTTTATATATTGACGTGGGTATCATTTAAATTACATACAGTACAAACTTGAAATTGTTATATCAATGTATTATTGAAAGTTTTATATCTCTACTATAAAATACAATGATGCCATTCACTCAATAAGACAGGAATTTTAAAATGTATATACGTGGAATGAAAATAAAAGATAAAACGAGGAAAAAATGGAATATAGAAATAATCTCGTTGTCGATAGCGTTTTTTGGTATCTTTTCCAGCATGATATACACAAGCATTACAGACAATATTAAAAGTGAGCAAGAAAAGAATAATATAAGAACTATAATTGCCTATGAAATTTCAAACAACAAAAAAACTCTTGATTTCTTGGATGGGACAAGGAACATTGGATTTGATAAAGACAGTGACCATATGGATGACGAGCCACATGCAATTTCATTAAAATCTATGGGGCTTATACGAATTGAAATAGCATCACATCAATCTGAATTAATCTATCAGAACTATTTTTCAAAGTTAAGTATTTTAGATCATGCTGAAGTGGTAATGATAATGAATTATTATCAGGCGAAAAATAATTTATTTAGAGAATTAGACAGAGCTAAATTAGAATTAAAGACATCTAGTGATATAGATGAATTAGATGCAATGAGCTCCCTTCTTGAAGAATATTTTAAAACTGAGTATAAATTATCCACGGAAATTTTAGAGAAATATAAGAAATTACTTCCTCAAGAGAAAAATTCATTATGAAATCATTATTTTCATTTAGGTATTAACAATCACCTGAAAGAATATTCATACTTTCGCTTCAAATCGCATATATGGCGAGCCTACTTCATGTTTGTTAGATGTGAGCTGAAAGGGCATTATTAATTTATCGTTTACCTATAGGCTAATGACAAATGATAATTACCTTCCTGAACACTCCTTTTCACTATCATTTACCTATTTACAAATACCAATTGATAAATTATCATTTAGCTATTGATTGATTAAACTAAATGATAGTGAGGTTAACATGTTTCGCTGTTACTTAAGAGCAAGCACCACAGAACAAGATGCAGAAAGAGCAAAAACTATTCTGGAAGAGTTTATTTCTGATTCTCCTGCTGAGTGGTACATAGAAAACCATACAGGAACGATGCTCAATCGCCCTATCCTTAATCAACTACTCGAAGATGCACTTCCTAATGACATTTTATTAGTCGAGTCTGTAGACCGATTAAGCCGCTTATCTTTGGATGATTGGGAAACATTAAAATCTAAAATCAATGATAAGAAGTTAAGACTTGTTGTTCTGGATATGCCTACAACTCACCAGCAGATAGCCAAGAAAGGAATCGAATCTGAAATCATGTATGTTATCAATAATATGCTTATTGATTTGATGGCTACAATGGCTCGTTTAGATCAACAGAAGAGAGTTGAGCGAATTAGGCAGGGCCAAGAACGCGCTAAAGCTCAAGGTAAGCGTATTGGCGGTAGAGGTATTAACGAAGAATTGCATGAAAAAGTTAAAAAGCGGCTAGCTGCGAATAATATCAGTGTCGAGGATATTGCTAAACTTGAAGGCTGTGGGGTTGCTACAGTTTATAGAATAAAAAAGAAATACTAATTTACAAATATATTTATAATAAAACCATTCTCATTGCATATTTTCCAATTGATTAATTTATGTGATCTCTATCTCGTATTGTGGGATAAAAACCTTGCTTTTGCCTCATAATTGGTTATTTTTTGATCAGTTGGCTGTTGCGGAGAGAATACAGTGATCAGTGAAAAGAATACAAAGATTGAATCTGATTATGAGATTCCTGTAGCCCAATACTTAAGAATGTCTACAGATAATCAGAAATATTCTCTTTATAATCAAAAGCTATTTATAAGGAAATATGCAGCAGAAAATGGAATGGTCATTGTTAAAACATATCAAGATGAAGGGAAAAGTGGTCTAACTGTTTCTGGCAGACAGGGGCTCCAAAATTTAATTGAAGATGTTACTCAACATAAATTAAATGTTGAGGCTATATTAGTTTATGATGTTAGTAGATTTGGACGTTTTCAAGATCCTGATGAATCGGGATTTTATGATTTTTTACTTAAGAAAAGTGGTATTCCTGTCATTTACTGTGCTGAACCCGTATCTAAGGATAACCCAGAAATGTCATCACTATATCTGGTTATTCAAAGACACGCGGCAGCAGCATATAGTAAAAATCTGTCAGAAAAAGTATTTGCAGGCCAGAAAAACTTAATAAAGCGTGGGTATAGACAAGGTGGTGTAGCGGGATTCGGTTTACGTAGATCATTAGTTGATGAAAATAATAATAGCAAAGGTATTCTATCTTCAGGGCAACGAAAAAGTTTACAAAGTGATAGAGTCATTTTAACAAAAGGTTCTGAATCAGAAGTATCAATAATAAATTATATATATAGTGAATTTGTTAATAATAAAAAAAATGAAAATGATATTGCTGTAGAATTAAACAAATCCCCTCAGTATAATAAATATGATTTTAAATGGACAAAAGGAAGAGTTCATCAAATTTTAACTAATGAAAAATATATTGGGAACAATGTTTTCAATAAAACATCATTTAAATTAAAAAAGAAGCATGTCAAAAACCCTGAAAGTAGCTGGGTAAGAAAAGATAATGCGTTTGAATCACTAGTTTCTAAAGAGATTTTTTATAAAGCTAGAGAAATAATTTTAAATCGTTCAAATAAATTTTCTGATAGTGAATTGTTAGATAATTTAAAATTACTACTAGCTCAAAAAGGTCTTCTTTCAGGTATAATAATTGATGAGGATAAAATTTGCCCATCAAGTTGTGTATATAGGAATAGATTCGGTGGATTATTAAATGCCTATAAATTAGTTGGTTACACACCTAAAAGAGATTATCAATATCTGAAGATTAATAATTATCTTCGTTCAATTTATTATAATGAAAGTCAAAAAATAATAAACGCAATATCATTGCATGGTGGTTGGTGTGAAGATAGTGGGTTTGATAATATTATAAAAGTTAATGATGAATTTTATCTTTCAATTACCATTTCAAAATGTAAAACATTGTCTTCGGGAAATAGACGATGGCGTATAAGGTTTTCCAATCAAAATATATGTGACATTAATCTGATTATCCGAATGAATTCAGATAATTATTCAGCACTGGATTTTTATATATTTCCTTCAATTGACTGTCTAACTAGTGATACTTTATTAAAGGATATTAACTCCGCTAACCTTGAACTATATAGATTTAACAGCCTAGAGCTTTTCTATTCAATTATATCGAGGAAATCAATAAAGGATAACTTATGGAATTATCAAAACATGACATTATATTAATACCTATTAATAGCATTAAAATTGTTAACCCAAGAAGTAGGAATGCAAAGTCACATAAAAAAATAAAAGAACATATAAATATATCAGGTTTGAGAAGACCTGTAATTGTTCGTGAAATAAAGAATAAAAAAGAAAACAAAGAGTATGCATTAATTTGTGGTCAGGGCCGTATTGAATCATTGCAAGAACTTGGTGAAAGTATGGTTCCAGCATTAATTGCCGATGTTGATGCTGAGACAGGGTACATCATGAGCCTAATAGAGAATATTGCCAGAAGAGCACCTAGAGCTGTAGAAGCTCTTGAGCGAATTAAAGATCTCAAAGAAATAGGCTTAAGTGACAAACAAATAGGGGATAGAATTGGTTATCCAGAACATTGGGTTAACAATATTCTTTTTTTATTAGAAAGAGGAGAGCGCCGCTTACTATCTGGCGTTGAATCCGGCACACTTCCCCTTTACCTTGCTGTTGAAATTGCTCGCTCAGATAGTAATCAAATTCAAAATATTCTCTTAAAAGCATATGATAATAATGAATTAAAAGGTAAAAAAATTAGTGTTGTCAGAAAAATACTTGACTCAAGGGAGAGGAGTGGAAAAGACACCAATAATCATGTTTATGCCACAAAACATGGAATGAAGAAAAAAGATATTGAAGATGTAGTAAAAATTTATGAAAAAAGTGTTCAGGAAAGAAAGGAAATTCTTACTAAATCAAAGATTGCTCAGGAAGGATTAATAATTGCAAAACAAATAATGAAAGAATTAATTCAAAATCAAGAGTTTGTTAATTTACTTATTTCTGAGAACTTAAGTAGCATTCCCAATATAATAGCTTCAGAAAATGCCAAGGAATGATTAGTATGAAAAATAAAGTGTCTTATTGTTTCGACAAAACTTGTATTGAAGTTAGAGTATTACACTTATTACCAACAAAAAACCTCCCAAAGAATATAAAATATAGTCAAAAATATAAACAAGTTTTATCTTCCATCTCTGTTGTTGGTCTGGTTGAACCCATAGTCATATATCCCTCAAAAGATAATGATGGATATTTTAATATTCTTGATGGTCATTTGCGTATTGAGGCTATTAAAGAATTGAATATTCCTATAGTTCCATGTTTAATTGCCACATTTGAAGATACATTTACATATAATAAGCGAGTTAGTAGATTAAACGTTATACATGAACATAACATGATTATAAAAGCTGTTGAGTCAGGAGTTTCCATAAATAAATTAAGTGAAGCCCTTGGTATATCCGAAGATACAATTAAAGGTCGTTTTAAACTGCTAGATGGCATTTGTCCTGAAGTTATATCAGCCCTTTCAGATAAAGATGTCCCAAGAACTATTTTCACATTAATTAAAAAAACACAACCAATTAGACAGATTGAAATTGTAAACTCAATGATAAGTATAAATAATTATACATACAAATTTGTATATTCCATGCTATATTCGACACCTGACTCTCTTCTGGTAAAGAATAATCCTAAAAATAATAAATTAGATAAAGATAGAATTGAAACCATAAGAAAACTGCAAAATGAATTAGCTATACTTGACTCTCAAAAGAAAGAGTTAGAAGAAACTTACTCAGAGAATAGTCTTCAGCTTGTAATCATAAAATCACATATAGATAAATTATTATCAAATATTAGAATAATAAATTGGTTATATGATAATAAACCTGATCATCTAAGCCAACTGAAGTATATTTCTAATATAAAATCACTTTAAATATATAAAGTTAGTTAGATTTAGTTATTTCTTATCCATCAAACCTCCTACAATCAATTTTGAGAGGTTTTTAATGATTATCAATACAATCTAATCAATTAAAATATAAACACCTTAAAATCGCTTACAGGAAGTTATTCAGATAATATAGATTATATATTTAAGGTAGG
>NZ_JADRCR010000021.1 GCF_016649425.1 Limnobaculum allomyrinae | reverse complement strand
ACGTATTGAAGCTGATGAACTGGCATTCATGCGTCTATTTTTCCCCAACATCCCCGACGAAGAAGCACGGTACCGAGCTGTTGATGGTAAACGCTATAAGGCGTTAGGCAACAGTATGGCGGTTATCTGACAAGCATGGGGATGAATGCTGGCAGCGCTGCTACCGGGTTACTTCGTGCTCATAAGGCTCAAATATCATTAGCTACGGCGCAGGTTAAAGCCGGAAGGGCTGCATTGATTCAGGCCTCTGCTGATGTCAGTCGTCGCACAGCAGCTTTAGCTGCCGCACAAGGTACATTGCAACAAGCCGCAGCAGAACGAGCGCTTGATATGGCTCAGAGAAGACGAAAGGCAACGGTTGATGCTTTGACTGCTGCACAGGCACGACTGGCTTCTTCGACCAGTTTGCTTTCTGCTGGCATGGGGTTGCTGGGCGGTCCTGCTGGCATTGCCGCCATGGCTGCAACGGGTATTTTTTACTTTGCCCAGAAATCAGCGGAAGCGGAGAGAAATGCTTTAGCATTGAAAGATCAGGTCAAATTGTTGACGTCTGATATCGAGAAAATGAACGATGTCACAAAAAACTCAGCTATATCAGAGCAATTTGAGGTAATTAAAAAGCAAGAAGATCAGATTGAGTCTGCCAGAGCAAAGTTAAAATCTTACTACCTTGAATTGCAAATGGCTGGTCAGGTAAATGCCGGAGAGGTTGAGCCCAGTCCGTTTATTCGTCACGATGCCGCCGCTATTGAGCGGGATATCAAAAAGCAGTTGAAAGCGATTCAGGATCTGGAGGAAGGACTTAATAAGGCCGGACATGAATACAATATGCTGACTAATACAGCGTATCGTGCAGGTGTGGCATTGAGAGAAACCGTTGACGATGTATCTGCTGCTGCAAATGAAGCTGCTCGTCTTGCTCTCAATTTTGAGAGCCTGGATAAATCCATCAATAGCACTGCACTTCAAATTGATGTGGCTAAATTGGCGAGTAAGGGTTTATCAGAGGAAGCCTTTGTTCTCGCTGGTTTACAAAGGGCTATGGGCGATGCCGCTTTGGAATCTGCTGCTGATCTTATTACTCTGGCAAAGAGTGAGGAAATAGCTGGGGATATGGCCGAAGGACTAAAGGCCAAATTAACCGATCTCGCTGGTAAACTTAAAAGTTTATATAAGTTAAATGAAGAGAAGCCAAAGAAAAGTAAGGCAAGTGGGGGTAGTGGTAATAAACCAGAGGATACGTTTAAGCGCCAAAATGCACAAATGTTGCAGCAAATTGCGTTGTATGGAAAGACTTCTGAACTTGCCAAAATTCAATATCAATTTACCCATGGTGAACTGAAATCACTCGACTCTGCTAAAAAAGTAGCTCTTGAGCGTAATGCTATTGAGCTGGATCGCTTGAATGCCCAACGTGATTACAAGTCCTTAATGGATGGATTACAGACGGATGAAGAGCGATTGCTCTCTACAACCAAAGAACGCCTGGAAGTACTTAAAAAGGCGAATCTGAGCGCGGGAGAGTATCAGGAAGCCGCAGAGAAAATATCTAAAGCCAGTGTAGCCAAGCCACCAGAATTTGACGGACTGTCGCCAGAAGTGGGTGGTGCTGCTAGTGAAATGATTAATATTGCCAAGGCCGAGGCAGAGCTTAAAAAGTGGCATGATACACAAATTGAAATGCAAAATCAGTTGCTTGCAGAAAAAGAGATCAACGCAAAACAGCATGCTGACCGATTAACGGAGATAGAGCAAACCGGTGCTGCTCGCCGTTCTGAAATACAGAGCGCTTATTCCGCTGCTGCACTGGGTACTGTTGCCAGTATGACCGGGCAAATGGCTGATATGATGTCTCAGATGGGGGATAAGAATAGCGCTGCTTATAAAGCAATGTTTTTAACCAGCAAAGCGGCTGCGATCGCGCAGGCAATGATCAGCACTGAAGTTGCAGCCACAAAAGCATTGGAGATGGGTACGGTTCTGGGTATACCGGCAGCAGCATTAGTCAGAGGATTAGGCTATGCCTCTATAGGGATGATAGCCAGCCAAACCATAGCTGGTATGGCACACGATGGTATTGATAATGTCCCCAGAGAAGGTACATGGTTACTTGATCGGGGTGAGCGTGTTGTTGATGCCCGGACAAATGCTGATTTAAAAAGTTATTTGAGTAGCGCCAATGGTAGCCGTGGTGGGAATGTTATCAATATTAATATTCCCGTTGAAGCTGGTAATAATGTCTCTGAACAGGATGGAAAAGCGTTAGGGGCATTGATTAGACAGCAAACGATATCAGTTATTACTGAGCAGTCACGACCTGGTGGTCTACTGAATAGAAGAGGATAGCAATGGAAACATTTCATTGGCGCCCAGTACCTGGAATGTCTGTGCCAACTGAGCCCAACGTGCGCGTTGTTAAGTTTGGCGATGGTTATGAACAGCGACAGCCAAAGGGGATAAATAATAACCTCAAAACGTATTCTTTAACCTTTAGGATCCCTCGCCATGAGTTCTGGGTGATTGATGATTTTTTAACGAGCCATGGTGGTGTTGATGCTTTTTGGTGGACTCCGCCACTTCGTTATGAACCGATTAAAGTTGTTTGCCGGAAGTGGACGCCAACAATAAACAGGAGAAGAATAGAAATATCCTGCGAGTTTGAAGAGGTTATGGTTTAAATAAAGGGCTGTAAAATACAGCCCATAATATATTTATGGTTTATAGCTAGGGCTAATTCTAAAGCCAGCATTACTATTAATTATAGATGAGCAGCTTTTGTTTATATTCTCAATCTTATAGTACATGATTTCAGCATAATGGCGATGGGCAAGGTGCTCTAGTCTGGCTGCACTTACGTCATAACCGGCCTTAGCTAAATTAAATAGTAATGCGCTAATAGCTGATGGTGCGCTGTCACTAAGTCCAAACAGCATTTTTACTGGGAATCTACATGGATTGGTGTGAGAGAAATCACTACACCCATTAGCTCTCAGAATATATTCGTGCTGGTTCCACCATGTTATGGGAAAGTGAATATTTAGTTCTGAAATTTCAGGTGATTGTTGTTTACCAAGATATTCACCTTCAAGAACGTTGAGGTATTCAACGGCTTCAGCAACTTGCGGCGGTGTAAGTTGGTGAATATGGTCAACCTCGAAGTGCTGATGAACCAGTTTCCAAATGTCAGGGTAGATTTTACCAAGACCCGTTGTGATTAACCGCTCAGCGGTCTGGCGTAATGGGGTAAGTTGCTTTGCTGTGCATTGGCGAACCTTCGGTTTGGCATATACGCCATTTTTGCGGATTGACGGCAAAACCTCCGCAGTGACCCACTTACGGAATCGATGAGGAACAGATCCTTTTTTCACAGCATCACGGCAACGAAGAACCAGCGTATACATACCGGACTCATTGACAATATTTACCACACCTTGACGCCCTATGTTAAACATAGATCGTTCATCGTCATCTAATCTTTCAATGGCTTGCGTAACGTTCTGGATGCCGAGAACAGAGCATACATCCTGAGCAACAAACCAAGGATCACTGTTTATGTTTAGTGCTCTTATATTATGGGATTCAAAAGTGAATGGAACTACAGGTTGTTTGGTCATAATTTGTATCCTACTTGATATTTTGAGTTGGGGTGATCAGGCGCTCAAAACCGCAAGTAGACGGCGGGCATATTTCCCTTTCGGGTATTTTATTAGCCACACGCCCGATCATAATTCAAAATCCAGATACAAAAAAACCGCATATCTAACGGGCGCGGTAACCGCTACTTGAGGTGTTTTGAGCACCATGCAAGAAAGATATAGGAAGTAAGCGTTATGAGCAAGATATTTATCTAAATCCATATCACAACTAGTATTAATGTCAGGTGCGCGTGTCGGTTTCGGTTGATATTATGGTGTAGCTTCTTACTTTGTCAGGTATGGAATTATGAGAAAAATAGTTTTATTTATTAGTATATTATTTATATTGTCTGGTTGTGCTAGCGTTCAGGAAAAATCAATATCAACAAAATTATCAGCAAGAGCTTATAATAGTGTAGCTAAAGCCTATATGCCAATGCTCACATCCGCAAGTGTTGTTACTTATGGGGATAAAGAATATATAAAGTATTTGATTGATTTATATAGCTATAGTGAATTTGGTAAAGACAGATTCTATTTAGCATTGGATAAAGATGGTGCAGATACAGCCATTAACATTATTGATAAATATTTGAAATGGGAATCTATAGCAAAAAGAGATTCAGATATAGTAGATAAAGAGATGCAGGAACTGTCTGGGCCTAAATATCTATCAGTAGCCTATAAGTTTGGGATGGCATCAGGTAATGAAAGAAATCATTATTTATACATCCAGCAATGTTCAGATGGATTGATGAGCATATGTCTTTATAGCGTATATTTAAATAAAGAAGATGCTTTGATTTTGAAGGATGAATTGGGGCGATATTTATCAGGATCTTTAAAAGTTACTGATGATTCTAAATATCAATAATTCCTTGATTTCATCAAAACCCCGCTAGCCGGGGTTTTTTATTACCTAAATTCTGGAGAAATTATGCAGGATTTACCAAAACAAACGCTATTAGAAACGGCAAAGCCTAATCAGGATGTGCTGGTTGAGTTGTTTGAGCTTGATTTAACACATATTGGCGGTGACTTGTTTCGATTTCATTCTGGAATGAATGAAATAAGAAGTTCAGTTAAATGGCAGGGTAAAATATACGAACCTTATCCAATTGAAGCCAGCGGTTTTGAATTTAATGGGCAGGGAACGAGTAATAGACCAACATTGACTGCAGCCAATATTACTGGGTTGGTTACTGGATTAAGCCAAGATTATGATGATCTTGTTGGCGCTATTGTTACTCGCCGACAGATGTATAGTAAATTTCTGGATGCTGATAACTTTCTTGAAGGTAATCCACAGGCAGATCCAACACAAGAGCTGGTTTCTCGATATGTGGTTGAACGGATGACAGCTTTAGAAGCTGACTTTGCCAAGTTCGAATTAGCGCTGCCATGTGAGAGCGACGGCGCATTATTACCAGCCAGAGCTATTATCGCAGATACCTGTAACTGGATTTATCGTAGTTCTGAGTGTGGGTATACCGGTGGGGCCGTTGCTGATGAATTTGATAACCCAATGACAGACCCTGCATGTGATAAATGTGGTAAACGCCTGACATCCTGCAAACTTAGATTTGGCAAAAGCAACCCACTCCCTTTTGGTGGTTTTCCGTCCGTTTCAAAAATGTCCCGGTAAATAAAATGATTGAAAAACAAATACTGGATCATGCATTAGTATGTTATCCCGAGGAATCTTGCGGCTTCGTGATAGCAACAGAAGCCGGGCTATCATATATGCCATGCCTTAATATTGCTGGCACGCCGACTGAGTTTTTCGAAATATCGCCAGATGATTGGTTAAGAGCTTATACGGCTGGAGATATTGTGGCATTAGTTCATAGTCACCCTGATGGATTGCCGATACTTAGTGGAACAGATAGAGAAGTACAGCGGCGGACGAATCTTGACTGGTGGCTGGTGTGTGGGGGAGACATCTATCGATACAAAAATGTGTCTCCATTGCTGGGGCGTAGCTTTAACCATGGATCAATGGATTGCTACACGCTATTTCAAGATGCTTATCACCTGGTTGGCATTGATATGCCTAATTTTTCTCGTTCAGATAATTGGTGGGAAACAGAGCAGGATCTTTATATCACCAATATGGCGAAAACTGGTTTTTATCGAGTGAAACAAGCGGAACCCGGTGACATTATTTTAATTTGCCTTGGTAGCCATAAAGCAAATCATGCTGCGATCTATTGTGGAAATCAGCAAGTACTGCACCATTGCCCTAACCGGATGAGTAAAAGAGATATTTATAACGGTTACTGGATCAAGTACACACATTCAATATGGAGACATAAAGCATGGCCATCGTACGGCTTTACGGCGATCTCGAACGATATGGACGTAAGTTTAATCT
The DNA here is from genome assembly GCF_016649425.1 of Limnobaculum allomyrinae. Lineage (GTDB taxonomy): Bacteria > Pseudomonadota > Gammaproteobacteria > Enterobacterales > Enterobacteriaceae > Limnobaculum > Limnobaculum allomyrinae. The sequence goes on along the minus strand of NZ_JADRCR010000021.1, from coordinate 5,392 downwards.
GAATGTAATTAATGCAGCTGAAGCTATCCGGGCGTTAACTCTACAAATCCCAGGATTACGCCAACATATGCAAAGTGATTATTATCGGGTTCGTATTGCTGGTAATGATATTAATGAGAATGCATTACAGGCGGGAATGCTCTCGGTTTTGAAAGAGACGGATGTTATTCATATTATTCCTCGCGCACTGGGGGCTAAAAATGCCATGGGTATACTTCAGTTTGTCGCTGGAGCCGCTATGGTTGTCGTTGGTATTTATACCCAAAACTATGGACTTGTTGGAGCCGGTGTCGGATTGATGTTAGGTGGCGTTGCAACAATGCTTACGAAGATGCCGAAAACTAAAACTGCAGAGGAAGGGGCAACGAATAATAATACAGCGTTTTCGAATCTTGATAATACTATCGCTCAGGGCCAGCCGGTACCACTTTGCTATGGGCGAATGATGATTGGTTCAAAAGTCCTTTCTCAAGGATTAAGCACAGAATAACTATTGGTTAGACATGATGACCTGCTATGGCAGGTTTTTTCATTTATGGAGCCGGATAATTATGGGTAAAGGCGGTGGCAGTTCCCACACTCCAACAGAGCAGCCTGACAATCTAAAATCGAAACAGAAGCTATCTATTATTGATATGTTATGTGAAGGACAGATAGAAGGGCCGGTAGGTGGTTTACGTGGTGTATATCTGAATAAAACTCCAGTACAGGGTGATGATGGTACCAATAATTTTGCTGGTGTTAATTTGCAATGGGTCGCAGGTACCCAGGCACAGGATTACTTATCTGGTTTCCCATCTTCTGAAAACGAAGTTTCTGTTGGCAGTGAAGTAAAGCATTCAACTCCTATAGTTAGAACCATTACCGATGTTGATATTGATCGTGTTCGGGTTACCGTTGGTGTTTCTGCATTATATGAAGTTACTGATAAGGGCGACACGAATGGAAGCTGGGTTCAATTAGTTGTGCAGGTCGGGAGTGGTTCTATTTGGCGCACAGTTAGCACAGTGGATATCAATGGTAAGACGAGAAGCCAGTATTTACGCTCAGTCATTGTTGATGATCTTCCCGCTCGTCCATTTAATATTCGAGTTGTCCGGACGAATGAAGATAGCACATCCTCTCGCCTGGAGAATAAAACAGTCTGGTCCAGTTACACCGAGATCATTGATACAAAACTCACTTATCCCAATACGGCCGTTGTTGGACTTCAGTTTGATTCTGAACAGTTTAACGGGGTACCAAGCCGTCAATATCTTATTGATGGGCTGATTGTTCAGGTTCCGGATAATTACGACTCAATAAACCGTACTTATAACGGATTATGGACTGGTACTTTTAAGCCTAGTTGGACGAATAATCCAGCCTGGATATTTTATGATTTAGTCACCAATGAGCGGTACGGTCTGGGTAAACGTTTAGGGCAGTTTGGCTGCGATAAATTCTCTTTGTATATCATTTCTCAGTATTGTGATCAGCTGGTTGATGATGGCTTTGGTGGGAAAGAGCCACGCATGACGTGCAATGCCTACATCACAGATCAGCGCCAGGCTAAAGATTTACTGGATGATTTGGCATCGGTGTTTCGGGCTATGCCGGTTTGGGATGGTTTACAGATGACATGCGTTATGGACAGACCGTCTGATCCTGTCTGGCGCTACAGCAATGCTAACGTAATCGATGGTAAGTTCTCTTATTCTTCCAGCGCTCAAAAAGCTAGGCATACTGCCGTACATGTTCGTTATGTGGATCCGAATAACGGGTGGGAAACAGCAACGGAATATGTTGCAGATGATACGTTAATCGCCAGGTATGGACTGAACGTCAGTCAGGTTGATGCTTTCGGCTGTACTTCTCGTGGACAAGCTCACCGGGCAGGGAAATGGATATTAGAAACCGAGCGACTGGAAAAACAGACAGTTAGTTTTCAGGTTGGCAGAGAGGGAATTAAACATCTACCAGGCGATATTATTGAAGTTGCTGATAACAATTTCGCTGGCGCCAGAATCGGTGGCCGTATAGTCAGTATTGATGATGGGAAACAAACCGTAACTCTGGATCGTGATGTTGTTATTACTGATGATGAACAGGCTTTTTTTGGTTACATCGATAATAATGGCACCCCGCAAAAAGTGCAGGTTTTTTCCCATCCAGAACCAAATATCTTGGTACTTGGCAGGGCCATTGATGGCATGACCGATTACGGGATGTGGACATTATCAACAGCAACAATTAAACCTCGATTATTCAGGGCGCTGGGGATATCTGAGGATGAGGGGACCTATACCATTTCAGCTATTCAGCACGTACCAGAAAAAGAGTCCGTGGTTGATAATGGTACCGTCTTTGACCCTGACACGAATACGTTATATAGCGGGAGGATCCCGCCAGTTGAGCATTTACAGATCGAAGCTATGCCTGATTCTGATGTATTCCAGATCCGCATGACCTGGGACACTCCACGAGTTATGAGTGGTTTAGTGTTCGATGTGAAACTGATGCGCGAAGATATGGTGCATAAACGTGAAATCGTGTCTGATACTGAATTTTTATGCGGCAACCTTCCACTGGGTAATTATTCCGTAGCTATCCGGGGTAAAAATCCTGCTGGCCAACTTGGAACAGAGACAACGACAGTCTTTGAGATTGGTCCTCCGTCATTACCCGATCACCTTCAGGTTACTGTAGGCAACTTTAACGTAACCATAAAACCGGTTGTAACGAAGCCAACCAGCCTTGGTACTCAGTATGAATTCTATAAAGGAATGACTGAGGCAGAGGTCATTGCACAGTCAAACTATCTTGGACGGGCAACCGTTCTTAATGATGTGAACTGTACACCGGACACTGAATACTGGTATGGAGTGCAGGCCGTTAATGGTGTTGGTCGGTCTAATGTGATGATCCAACAAGTGCGGACGAAGTTGAAGCCAGAAGATATTCTGGATTTGATTGGCCCTGAAATTCCAAAGTTAGACTGGGCGAAAGAGCTATCAGAAATGGTAGAAGAGAACAGCAGCAACATCGTACTACTGGAAGACCGTGCCGCGCTGGTCGTGAATAAAGATAATCGGGTAACCGGTATCACGATCACGGCAGGCGATGAGGCCAGCGCTATAGATTTTCTTGCTGATTTTGTTTCATTTACCGATCCTGATTCGTTTGAGCGGAATTTATACTGGGACAACAACAGAAAAACGCTGATTTTAAAAGGCGAAATCCAGCTATTGGATGGTACCAGTGTTTCTTCTAAAAATGATTTGGGGAATGGGGCTGGTGGTATTTTCCGTATTAAATCAGCGTCAGGTGTTTTCCCCGGAAGTGCAGAAGTTGCAAATGCGCTTTTCCGCTCGGCATTCGGTACCGATCCCGGTATTGATACAGTATTAACCTTTTATTCCGTTAATGGTGCCGGCAAGGTCGATCGGGCTGATTCTCGAATGTATAACGGCACTGACTGGATCACGCCTATGTTGTTTATTGACGGTGATCTGATTGCACTGGGAACTATTCGCGGCGACCGGCTGGTAGCCGGTACGGAAATTTATGCACCGGTAATCAGAGGCGGAGCCCTTGTTGCTGCCAGCATTCAGGGGGGAACACTTAATATTAACGACCGATTCATTGTTGATCAGTATGGAAATGTAGCAATCCGCAATGCTAACGCTGGTGTTGGCCTGCAGATTACTTCCAGTTCAGTTGATGTTTATAACGAATATGGACAACTAATGACAAGAAACGGGAGACTCTGGTAATGGCTGAATATGGCTTTTTAATCAGTCAGGGAACAGGAAAGACAATCAATATAACAAGCGGCGCACGGGCCGCTTCTTTTTTAGGGGTTAAGGATAACGGTCAATATCCTAACTGGCAGGACTGGAATAATTGCTATTTTACGGATTATGTAGCTGGCACTTCCATGTATGTGATCCCGATTATAACTGCTAATTTTAACCCGGTGCCAGGTGGTGCATATCCGGCTTTAACATACGCTACTTATTTTGATATTTCAGGTAGCAAAGTTACCCCACGGTTTAATTCAGATACACCAAACAACATGCGAATTGCTGCGATGCAGATTTATCCTGCAGGTAATACAGGAGCCTATGGGCTGGCTCTATGGGATGCAACGGATTTTTCTGCTATCACGAACAGTGGGATGGCAGGCGTTGTGACATACTCGGCCCGAGTCCTTATCAGTGGTACCTGGTATTTGCCTGCTGGTATTCCGGGGCGGGGGAATGGGGTAATATTTGCCAACTTTACCAATCCCAATGTTTCACTGGCACCAACACCGGATTTAACCGGCGTAATAGCAACCGATTTTAGTGGTAACGCGGCGACCGTGGAGGCTTATATAGTTTATGTTTCCAGCGGATTTAATCTCACTATTCCTCAGTATGGCTTTGCTATTTACAACACAGCAGGGCAGGCAACTTTTACCAGTGCTCACACGCCTTTATTGCTTCGTGGCGAAGTGTCGATGCCCGGCTCTGGTATGCAATGGGTAGGCGCTCCGGCAGGTATTCAGCAGATGATGGTGCCTGTTTGTTCTCCGGGCGCTGATTTCACCACAGGGCAACGAAACCAATATTTACTCTATCGCAGTGGAATAACGATGAATGGCAATAGTTTTGCTATTGCTCATAGTCAGCTAACCGGCAGTTTTACAACCGGCAGTTATGTCGGTTTGCCGCGCTGGTGCATTACCAGTACAACCATTCCCGTTCTGGACGCAACAGACTACTTCTAATCTCAATTTGAAAGGTCAATCATGGCTATTAAAATCTCTGGCGTTTTACGCGATGGGATGGGTAAACCGATCCCGAAATGTACTATCGAGCTTCATTGTAAAAAGACCTCCTTAACCGTTGTTGTTGAAACTGACGCTCTCCTTGGGGTTGATATTACCGGTTCATATACAATGCAGGTCGAACCGGGGAAATACGAAGTTTCACTATATGTCAGGGGATTTCCTCCAAAGCGTGTTGGTAGTATTGATGTGTATGCTGATTCGCTGCCTGGTACTTTAAATGATTTTCTGATGATGCCTGGTGAAAGTGATCTAACCCCAGAGCTGGTCCTTATTTTCCAACAGTTACGAGATGAGGCGCGACAGGCGGCAGATGAAGCCAGAGTAGATAAAGAACTTGCCGACAATATTCTGACTGATGTTCGTTCTATTCAAACTGATGTGACAGCAAAGCAGCAGCAAGTTAGTGCCGATGCTCTGGATGCAAGCAATTCTAAAACCAGCGCAGCGGCGTCTGCTGCAACATCAAGCGACAATGCAGCTAATACTGCTGCAGATGCTCAGTCCACAGCAGTAGATAGAGCCGCTGTGAGCAATGATAAGCAGGCTGTTTCAACTGATAGAGAATTAGCACAGCAG
>NZ_JADRCR010000020.1 GCF_016649425.1 Limnobaculum allomyrinae | reverse complement strand
ACCTCCAACAGTAAAAGCTCCGTCAACACTAGAAGTTCCCACCATCGTAATGTACCCCACGCTACCCGTGATATTTCGAATTGCGTCGCTTTGTGAACTGAGCAGTGCCCTTCCACTATCAACGCCGCGCCCGTCATCCCACACCCGTAAAAACTCCCCTCGTGCTTCCGGCAGGGATAAGCTGGGGAAAGCCAAGGCTAGCTTTGGATAGGTTGCTGCTGAGAATGTTGCTCCATTGAATTTCAGAAATACCATATCTGACCACTCATTCATCACAATATTCGGCATTGTGGAAGACGGCCAGAAAAAAGGAACTCCAATTGCTGGAGCACTAATATATTGAGACAAATATTTGCCAAATAAAATTTGTATAGCTTCCAATACTTGCCCGTCATCATTAGGGGTAATCTCCAGCCCAGAACCCGTCACAACATTGCACAATTCTCTCTGTATAGTATTAAAAAATGCAGCAGGTAATATCGTTGGAGGAACGCCCCCCGCAACATTTCCATCAGTAAATTCACCATTTGTATCCGCTCTGGTATTGGGGATATTTCCAATTTTTTGCATAGAAAAACCTCGCTAATAAAAGCGTTAAATTATTTTTAAATTTAGATGGTTAGCTTACGTAACCGAAGAGAACTATTGTATGCGAGGGACAAATAGCAGTTAATCGACACTCGAGTTGTTTATTGCCCCACGCCCGAAGTGGATCACCGCAATATGTAAGTCCTGATTGTGCATAATTTATAGTCGTTTCTGGAGCATTAACTAACCATGCGAATGGCCAGTCCTCGCCATTAATAGCATCACCACAAACAGACATTCCGGCCACCGCCTGACGAAATAACGTGATCGTGATTGTGTAGCCCATCGATACCGCAACTTGGATAAAATAATCTTTCGAAAGCCCACCAACATCGGTCAATCTTGATACAACATTTCTCTGCCGCTGGGCAATACTATCAATCTCACCTATTGAGCAAAGATCAGGTAAGCCTAACGTATTTTCCCATTCAGTTAATAATGTTGTTGCTGTGCCGGGGAATGCTCCTATCAGAAGGTTAATGGCATCTTCATCTGTTTGTTGATAAGACTTCGCCAGTGCCCTTAGAACAGCTGATTGAACACCATCATTTCGACGAGACCAAACCAACCCGGTAGGCATAAGCGCCTGCAATGCACCGGTATAATCTGATACAGAATATCGGCTCATATATATGTTACCGTCCCACGCACTGGGAGTTCGCCCATTGCCATTTGAATATTATTTGACGGCTGTTCCAATATAAATCCAGCAGATCCAGGAACAGCGCTAATTGATATCAACAACGATGACCAAAGAATTTTTCCACCGGGCTTTCCTTCGACAAAAAATACTTCATCTATAGCATCATTAATCCCGGTAACTGTTTCACTACTGGCATTAGGTATGCCACTAATAATAAAGTTTATTTTCTTCTCTATTGGTGAGCAAACATAAATCAGTGCGGTATTTGTTTCTAATGGGTAGATATAATCAGCAACACGCAATTGATCTCCTGTTGCTTTAACGGCCCCCCAATCTTCTAATTGAGATATTCCGTCCGTGCCTATGGGAAATCCCCCATTCCCATTTCCATCACACATGATGTAAATACCCACTGTCCCGCCGCCAGCAAGCCTGCGAACAACCCACGCACGCGTTACGCCAGAGACAGACAGCGCCCATGATTTATAATCCGTGTCATTACCACCCTGGGGGGTATTTTGATAGGCTAACAACATCCTGGTTCGAAATGAGCTATCCGTTTCAATATTCGAACCACCAGAAATGGCATCATTAGCTGTAGCCAGAGATTGCACACCACTAATTGCAACATCAAGTGTCAATATGGTTCCTGCGTCAGCATTTCCAATTTCTCCACCACCAGTGCTGTCTTCCGCTGGGTTAGGAAGTATGGCTGTAATAGAACCTATTGCAGCACCATCGCTTGATAACGTTAGCTCATTATCTAACCGATACTGGTATCCGTCATCGCGATTTAAAATAGTCCCGCCGGGGATATAAGCGCCAGCAATTCCACTAAACGCCACACTCTGGCACATTGCCGCAGTAGCTGGTTTCCTATAAACACTTTTAAGGGCGGCCCATCCAGCAAGGTATTCATCTGTTGAAAAATATGGCGTTGACTGTAGAGCTATATAGTCAAGGTAACCGTAATGAAGATGCGCCATGCCAGCATCAACATCGCTAATCACCCCCATATTTGAAAATCGTAATAAACTTCCATCAGTTTGGAGTTCTGACTGGATATAAGATCGGTTGCGCTGGCGCAACTCTGTTAATGTAGGTCTGTTAAATGGCATTCGTTACATCTCCCCAAACCCATGAGTATTTTACGGATTGTTTCTTTTTACTTGGTTGCTGATAGCTGATAGTGAGAATGAGCGTGGCGGGATGAATAATTTGTGCTGACACATCAATAAAACTGGCGACACCATCTTTTATTAACCATTCCAATGCTTCTTTAGCATAATCTTCAGCCTTTATTGCCACCTTCGTAGTCAGTTTCTGACGACGCAATAGCCAGAGCCTGGAACCTATTAAATACTCAGACTCATAATCACCCCACCAACCCCGCCGATCAAAATCCTCGATCATGTCATCATCCCGAGCCTGCCGATCAGTAAACAAACTTATTAGAATGGAGGTTTCCAGATCGTGACCAGTAAGCAAGTCTCCACCAGATAATTTAGATTTTAACCAATCCCCTATAGATTCATCCACTTGCCAGACAGTTGTGATATCACTCATTGAACAACCTTACCAGTTGTCTCACTGGTTCTCGTTGAATCACCACCCTGAACATTTTTAACATCATGATCATGAGAGTTATATGCATCACGCAGATCTTTTAGTGTTTTAGAATTACTGGAACTGTTATCAATAATATTCCCGGTAACCTTCAAAACAGGGGTATCCATCTCAACGCCTTCGGTAGCATTGATAGTTACAGTAGTGGCATTATTTACAGTAACTGGCTTATTTTTGGCTTCTATCTCTATTCCATCCTCAGTGAGTTTCACAAACATGCCCCACTGGTTATAAATAACTGTTTCACCCGGTTGCAATCCGGTATGCCGAAATGACTGATTATTAGAGGCTATAATGGCTGTGCTGGAGCGGTCGCCACCCAATGATACAATCACAACATCAGAGCCAGGAGGTAATCCAGAAGAAAAACCAAATTCACAAAACCTTGGCGTATTACCTTTTACTTCCAATGGGGTCTGATATTGAACTGACTGCACTCCTCCGGCATCTGATGATGTAGTTAATTTTCCAATACCAATCATCATTTTTATTTGGCGATAAAGTCGGTCAATTCTCCCCTGAAAATCATTCATTAATTTGACTCCATCAGACCATTGTAAAATTCATAAGGCTGGACAGTAAAAGCTGCTGGAGGCATTAAAACCATTCGTGACGTGGTTCCATTTTCATCTTTTAAATAGGTAACCTCAGCAAGCAACCAAAGCTCATCATTAAGTCCAAACGTTGGAATGGTTATTGGGATCAATGTATTTGGCTCCCATAATTTACCGTCCGAATCTCTCCAGCTATCAACCGTAACCTGCAGAACTTTCGAACGCCCGTAGCGCCGGTTCATTTCCCAATCAATACAGTCTTGAGCCCTGTCGTTAACATTAAGCGTACTTTCAACAATGATGATTCTGTTTCTGTATCTCATTGAAGCCACTTCAGGATCTTGGGCTGATGCCTTTGTTATAGAGCTATAACCAGCATCAGAGGTAGACTCCATAACGGGAGTTAATGACATTGATACTCCGATGTAATCAGAAAACCTTTCATCTATTCCGGAATCGTATATTGCGTTTTCTATATTGATACCCTGAGCTACTCCACTGGCGGCCTTTCGATCACCAACTCTGGTTAAATACAAATTACCGTCAGGAAGGTCATAATATAAAAGTGCAGCCCAGCGGGTAATGCGATCGATAACTTCTTGAGATGATTCTCCCCAATTCAATGTAAATTGAGGAACAATACCCATATCGGCTATATCACTCGTAACATCGATGCCATAAGGCTTTGCCAACTTTTGGCAAATTTGGAGCGCGGTAGACTGGCTAATTACGTTATTTTCCCATTCTGCGGAACAATCAACTAAATCCTGGCACTTACTCCTACCAGTCGCATTAACCTCGTGGCGGGACTTATCTATCATTGAACTCCATCTATCGATATATCCAGTTATCACTGGATCCTCACCTAATAAAACCGTGCAAGGATCCCCTGGGTTAACTAGTTGACTATCATCAGAACTGGAATAACGATCCATTAGTGATAAATCAAAGTCGCTCGGTAAGCATTCAATATTTCGAGTCACCCTGACGCGATCCCACCCAGATATCAATTTTCCATTTATCTGTAATACTAAATCATCACTCATGAGCTTAGTGCCTTAAATGCCGGTGGCATAAATGCTGGATGAACTGGATTGACCATTTTTACCAACCCATCGCTACGGGAAGTATCCTGATATAATCGATTTGCGATAGTTAAAGATGGTAGTGACCGATTAAAATTAACCTGTTCCATTTTTGCTAAATTAGCACCAGCCTGTTGAAGTATGGCCACTATGGATTGCCTCATTTCAATGAGTAATGCATATTCCGCATCATTACCTCTATCAGCAGAGCTTAAAGCTACCCTGTCAATTGCGTCACATACCCGGGTCAGAAGCTCATTAGCATCATCATAACCAGTTGGTTGATATTGTGAGGCAGCATATGCCATAGCGCCTGCAGCCAATACATTCATCATATGATCAGCGGCACTTGAAACAACCTCATCTGCTGGATTGTTATAAAACACATCACTATTGCTCTGACTTGCCAGGTCTTCCATGATTCTGATTTGATCTGCTGGCCCCACAGCGTCAGATAACATGGAATTGATTAGCTCACCGGCTGCATTGCCATAATCATCAATAGAATCAGATGAAATAAAGTTTTCACCGGCAATATTCACTGCCTCGCGACTTTCTGTTGATATTGCAATCCTCTGTGAAATTAATGCGGGTAAGTCTTCAGTATCCGGTTCTGGCTGTATTTTTCCTGTTCCACTGACAGTGCTTCCACCAACCTTACCGTAGTTATATCGCTCATACTTTGAACTACCGAAAGTAGACCGGAAAGTATTTCCAAGATTGGTTGCCTCGTTAATTGTGTTATCAACCATTCTTACCCAAAAGTTTGCAGTATTTTTCAATGTCTTAATTAGTTGATTAACCGCTCTAATTTCACTCTTCACTACTGCAATAAATGTTGCTACCACCTGAGAAACAAGAGCAAACCATGATTTCCTAACTGTTGAAACAGCAGTGGATGCATCAGTGATAGCAAAAACACGAAGACCTGACTCAATAAAAGTTAAAGTGAACTCAAATACACGCCCAGCCTCACCCTCAGTAATACGTAACCCATTATCAGGGATGCTAACCTCGATCTCTCCCAGTGTTGGATGTACCAGCGTTCCCGGCCCCTTTTCTTCACAGGCCGCTACTAATGAATCTCGTTGGGTTATAACGTCATGTGATAAATAGAGTTGGCTACTTTGGACAATAAAACCCCTAATAGTGATTCTACGAGTAGACCGGCCTAAATCTTCAACCCAAACCGTATCCCGAAACGGATATTCATGAACAGCCTGCCGACGTCCAAAAACACTTTCTCCGGACTGAACAGCAAACGGCACCCCACGAAAACTTGCTGGATGTAAATGTTCACTCCATATCCATGTATCACCGCTTTTACCAAGCAAAGTTGAAACCGCGCTACCGATAATTGACATGCAGACTCCAGAACGCAAAAAACCCGCCGAAGCGGGTTTGTATATATTTATGATTAATACTTATTTCAATTCATAAGGTATAACAGAAAAACCTGAATCTTTTTCATTCTTTATAATCTGGAAAGCACCATTATGAGGAGTATCAGTAATAACCAGATTTTCATTAATAATCCTAAAGTTTGACATTTCCAACTGTCGCTGGCTCATTAGCAATGATGATATGTTTTCGTATCCAAAACACAATACTTCATCTTTCGCATAAAAAGACTCAACATTATTTGGACACTTTCTAACCTCTTCCATTTTATTTTTAAACAAGAAGAAAATACTTATACCAGCAATAAGCATCAAAACTGCGAGAACTCGCATAAATGTTCTTAACTTTGACGGCTTCTTTTTAAATGAAAAAATAATAGATATTAAAAACAGAAGTATTAATACCAGAAATATTTGCCAAACAGTCATTTATCACGTCTCCCACTATCTTTAAGGATATTTTTTCACATTCTATCATCTGCTGACGTAGATATCACTATTCATTATTTTTTCATAATCAATTGATATTGCAGTCTATTCTTGATTCTTAATAATTATTCTCAATTACTATTTGATTTCTTTTCTAATCTTTCTATTCGCTTTACTAAATCCGAGTAATCAAGATCGCTCATTTCTGGACGCTTAATACTGAGCCCTTGGTCAGCCAATTCAACCGCAGCCTCTATTGCCGCCACAATTTCAGTATTAATGGAGCGCTTATTTCTTTCCGCCAAAGTAACCAACTTGTCTTTTAACTCTGAAGGAATTCTTACATTAAATTGGGGATCTCTTCTACTCATAGCTTATGGTCAATACTGTTTAAAAGTGATATTGACATGGTAGTAATTTACTATTACGCTGTCAATCGTAGTAGCACATTACTACTACAAACAGCGAGGCCCCACCTACTTGCAATAGCTGGAGCCTCTAATTTGTCCGCCCCTACCAAGGAAACAGACATGTCTACTTTAGCAAAAGAAGCCGTTCATTGCACCACTGTCACTGTGCCATTCCATGGTTCTAAACTGTTTATCATTAATCATGTTGGTGAACCATATACTCCTATGAAACCTATTGTTGAAGGCATGGGGCTAGATTGGTCTAGCCAATTTACTAAGCTAAAAAAACGCTTTAGTAAAGGAATTGCGGAAATCACAATACCCTCAGAAGGAGGGGAACAAACAATGGTTTGTCTTGCTTTGCGTAAGCTAGCTGGTTGGTTGAATACTATTAGTCCAAATAAAGTTAACCCTAATATTAAAGAAAATGTCATACGCTATCAGGAAGAATGTGATGATGTTTTATATGAATATTGGACTAAAGGCGAAGTACAGCGAAAACTGACTAGGTCTCGCAAATCTACAGCAACACAGTTAACTCCACTGCGTCAGACGGCAGAACGTCTAATCACTACTGGATTAGGTAAAATTTATCCAGATATCTGGAGACTCGTTCACCAACATTTCGATGTAGACCATATTCATCAACTAACACCCCAGCAAGTCACTGAGGCTGTTGAATACCTTAATGTCCTTGAAGGAGAATATCTTGGTAAACGGCAATCAATGACAACTTCAGTGTTAGACATTGAGCTCCCTATAACATGGTGGAATCAACACGAATATATTCTTAATACTAATGGATATAATGATTTTTCTCACATCAATCCATGTCGATTTCCAATAAAAATGCTATTTGGTGATTGTGCGCCTTCAGCAATAAGCAGTCTGCTTATAACCTTAACTCAGGCTGGATATGATGTCAGCGCAGCTCGCCTTGAATACCTCGCCCATCGCCATTATGCTGAAATTATGTACTATGCAATTGAAAAAATTAGCCGTGACAGCTCTTCTATATTAAATAAAGGAACGGGATTTAGAATCAGTCCTAACTATAAAATATAATAAGTTAAATGGAAATCGGGCCGCTAATAACGGCCCTTTGCACTAATTTGACTCTGAGTTATGAGTATTGCATGGAGGTGGAGACCCTTCCGCCACGTTTACCTGTGACAGTTTTTCTTTCTCCATTTTTTTCATCAATAAGAATCACTTCCACCTGCATTTTGTTATCACCCATAGCCTTAGCAATAGCATCAACAATACCGTTAACACCATCTTTAGCTGGAGTTGGCGCCAAAATAGAAGGTTGATATTGGTTAATGCTAACATTCTCATTTCTGCTTTCTTCTAATGACTGAGAAAACCCCTCCCTTTGGCGCTGCAAATTAGCTGGATTTCGTCTTCCTTTCCAACGATCATCATTAATAGCAGTTTTGACACCATTAGATATTTGTTCAGGGCTATACGGCTGAACTCCATTCTCATGTTTAATGATAGCAGGAATGATTTTCTCCAATGTTTTTGGATCATGAAAGTTGATTGGCTGTGATGGGTCCATACCTGTCATCTTTGAAACTGCATTAATATATGCTTTTGTATTATTGTTATCATTAGGTGGGGCATATGTTCTAATTACGTCACTAATAGTATTTTTACCTCGATCTCCATATAACGACAGTTGACGAGTTAAAGCAGCAATACCATCTGAACCAGACCTGAATTTTGCAAATTTCCCTGTGCGACCAAAACTATACCCCGCATTATTGGGAGCTTCACGTAAATTCCCAGGATTATTGTTTCTTAAACCTAAAACATCTTTTGTCTTTTCAGAATAAGGGATATTTTCATATCCACGAACAATCGGGGTAGAAGCTAATCCAATGTCATTCTGAAGACGTTCAGCCGCATTTTGTGGTGCCTTCCATTTATCATGTTTCTGCCGCAAATTATCTGTCATGATGCCGGAATTAACTGCTATTTGCTCATCCCATGATAATTCATTAAATATTTTCTTATCATCACGCATTTCCCGCAATTTCTTAGCGTCATCACCCCGGCTAAAACCAAGAGCATGCCCGATACCAACACTATCACCATGCTCAAGAAGATCAGAAATACCAGCAATACCGTCCCTTACAGAACCATCAGATAATATGGCCTCAAAAATTTTATTAGCTGTTTTTTGCTTTAGCCCATCCCAGGCAGCACTTACTTCTGCGAGTTTACGATCAACCTCTGTTAGCTGATTATTCAACTCGGGATCCATAGTTAAGCCAAAACTATCTGATTTAGCCAGTAACTCCTTTAACCTTGCACCTTCCCTCAACAAAGCTAGCGCATTATCATCTAATCCCATGGCATCAGCCAAAGTTTTCTGTATATTAGAACTCAGTTTAGGAAATACTTTTGCTGCATTCTCAAAAGTTTTTAACGCATCCGTTGTTCCATCATCTTTAACTGCTATTTCAATACCATGCTTATTCATGAGCGCTAACATTGCGTCATTTCGCCCCCACCTAGGATCATTAAATAATTTATATAATCCTTCCACGGATTTCTGAGCAGATTCACTATCAGCCCCTACAATTTGCATCGCTCCAGCCAGTCGAGACAGTCCATCAACCGACATCCCAGCATTTTTTGCGGCAACATCCAAACTATAAGCATTCTCAGCAGCGTCTTTTAAGCCTGTAGCCACTTGAACCATCCCATATCCAACAGCCGCAATTCCCCCTGCCTTTAATCCAATACTTCCAAATTTACTACCAATTTCCCCAACCATTTTAAGTGGTGGTACAAGATCACCAATAAACTGGACTCCCTGCCTGGCAAGTTTTCCCATATCCTCCAATTTGCCATTTACTTCATCAAGTCCATCAATGGAATCCTGTCCACCTAACTTTAATTGTTCTCGCGTATTTTCCAGCTTAGGCATCAGGTTTTTAACAGCTTCATCTATTCGCTGGATGGTTTCTGATACTTGATCATTCGCCGCAATCTCAAAATCAAATGAATTAGCCATCTATTTCCCCGCCTTAACCTTATTTATCCGTTCAGCTTGTTTACGCCACCACATTAGACGACTATATGTAAGGGCCTCAGCATCAGCTGGGCCCCAACTAAAGAAATATGTTATATCGGCTAAATCCTCTAACCACTCTCCCCCTCTGGGGAGTACATTAAAAAACCCATTAAATAGTTCTCACATTCCTTATAGTCCGTAAATGCCATTCGCTTAATAGCTTCTCGGGGAATATTGGAAACCAGTGAAATCAGTAACCCCATAGCACTCAATGAACCATTTTTGGTCTGATCATCGTAAAATTGCTGGACCTGCAATAAAATCGGTTCACTAAGCTCAACGAATTCATAAGTGGTTTTTGTTGTATCCCACGTAATTGGTTTAACCAAATTAATGGTTTTTGAGCGTTCTAATTCAGTCATAATAATCAAAGCTCCGTTACCGTGCCGCCTTCCCAGCGAATATCTGATGTAGCTTCAGTGCTGTCTACTTCCTGCGTATTAACAGACCACATCCCACTGCCCATAATCGTTTTTCCATTCGCCAATTCACAAACCACCGTAACGTTGGTCTGATCGTTGAAATCGCTGATAGAAGTACCTCCACTATCGCGGATCTGACAGGATATGTATGGTGCGTTATAAGTTTCTTTATACCCATGCACACCATCCATACCCGTCAGCGTTTCCCGATTAAAAACAGACGGGCTGTATTTAAACTGACCGGCAACCATGATAGTTAGTCCGTCAACAGTAACGTATGCCGTTCCGGCCAGACGATTAGTTGTATCACCCATTGAATAATCCTTATGCCGCCGTAGCGTTCAGCCTGAATTGATTGAGTACCGCAAAGATACGCAACTGGTTAATCAGAATGCCATCCCACAGCACATCAACTCTGTTTGGATTGCTCGCGTTTTTCTCAACAATCAGGCCTTTTGCAAACTCTTTTGATTCCTGAACATAACCGTTGTATTCCAGAGTTTGGTACCGAGCGATCAATTCAGCCTTAATAACTTTTGGAGTGACAATAGCCGAGCCTGGAGCAAATCGAGTTCCATCAGCAGCTAATTTCATCCGGGCAAACTTTGAGGTAATCAATGTTCGTAAATCACGAGTAACAAACATCAGTAAATACAGCGTTTCAACCTGTAAGTAACTATCATCTGCAGAGCCGTATTTATTTTTCTGATATGTAGTAATGATGTTCTCAATCTGAACAGTATCATCGTCAGCAATTGTTACTGTTGAGATACCACTATGCAGAAGATTATTACGCTCAGTTAAAGTAAATCGGCTGGATAATGGCGGAGCCAGTACACCAGAAACGCTTAATGTTTGTAGTGGACGACCCGGATCGTTTCTCAGACTTTGAGCTATCGCCCCAACATATGCTGCTGACCAAATATAAGCAGGGGACGGAGAATCATTAATACCCAGCATTGATGCATGCTGATCATTACGCCCCTCTCCAGCGGCTGTTAACTGCCCATAGGTTCCAGCTAATGCTGAGAAGCTATGTCCATATAATTGTTGGCTGTAGCTCCAGCGCCCTACGTTGTCAGAAAGAAATTCTTTGATTTCATTTAATGAGGACGTATCTGTATATGGGTTAACGATGAAATCAAACGTCCGATCCTGTAAATTGGCCAGAGCATCCCCTAACTCTGGCGCTCCGGCACCATTAGCCATAGGAGTAAGAGTTAATACTAAGCCTTCTGGCGTGGCTTCTCCTCCAGCGGTCCCTAAATAATTCAGACGAATATCAATACCATTACCATGAGCACCTTTATTTTTAGCTGTCAGAGTAATTTCAGCTGTAGATGCCACTGCGGTAACAGGGAGCTCAGATTTTTGACTAATAGCTGTTACCAGTGCCGTTGCAATTGCCTCTACACTATCAGTAGCAACAACAGATACTTGAACACGGATACCCGCTATATATAGCGAAATAACCCCGGTTGCACTGGCTGGATTGGTCACTACAATTTTCCCTGTAGCAGCAACCATTGATGCACCATCACTCAGGGGTAATATATAGATTTCACCGGCAGTATCATTAGCCAAGTATGCCGCTGCCTGTCCGTGAAGCATTGAACCCGAGCCACATAATCCAGCAACTTCATTAGCTGATGATATAAGAACAGGAAATCCACTACTCAGGACTGAGGTTGAAAGCATCTGACCAATAAGTAATGTTCTCTGAGATTCAGTAGCCGTATTGGCCATCGAGTTATCGAACTCTGCGAAAAAAAGCGGAGTCCGCAAGTTTCCAGGAATATTTTGAAAAGGGATCATTATTTACCTTTCTCCGCTTTAACCTCGTTAGAGGTAGTGACAGATTTAACTTTCTGAACATCTCCATCTTTCAAACGACGGCGCCAAAAAGTATTTTCTGGAACCTCTTCACCAGATTCAGGCAAAAAGGTTCCCTTTACCGGGTCGCGTACTACGCGCCCAGACACAGGTTTTACAAACATAGAGTTACTCCGGTAGGTCTACTGAAACCAACGGTTCTGGTGTTCCATCAGGCATTTTAATTACAACATCAACACCGGTTAACGGATTTGATTCGATAGGATAGAAGTCTTCAGGACCTTGATAATATTCAATATCAATCTCCATTAGCAGTTGCGCTATATGTCCCTCGCCGGCTGCATTAACATCAATTGTTGACCGTACTTGTGAAAACTGTTGGATTTGTCGCGTCAGGTCATAACTATTAATTACAGCCCGTTCGACTTGATCCCGTAATTGCTCCAATGCAATCTCAGCCTTTACAGCGCCGTTGTCTTCTTGTTCCTCATCCAACTCCTGAAGACGACCGGTAAAACGAACAGTCGTAACTGTATTAAATTGAGGGGCATTGCGACCAAGTGAGTTTTTTACATCAATCGGAGTCTGTACCAAAATAACTGGATACATATCTTCAGATGTAGGCCAATCTCGCGGAGAATAAACGCGAGATCCGGCATCGGTATTCCCAACTAATGCTGAAATAATCTCAGCATTTGTGAAACTGTCTGCTTTCGCTCAACATCACAATATCGGCCGGGATCGTTAGCCCATGACCTCCAGTGTGCTTCAATAACTCGCCCATACTCATCAGCCCATGTAGCATCAAATGACGTGTTATTTGTCATTAATGCCAGCGCCCGATAATCGGGTTTAATAATGGGGCGAAAATTAGCCCCCATAGCATTATCAGTAATGCGGGTAATACTGCCGCTGGCCCAGCCATCATTGCGCGCCAGATCTCGTATGCGGGAAACTATGCGGTCACGATAAATATTAATTTCGTTATCTGGTGACAATAATGTTGGTTGCCAGTTAGCTAACTGATCGCTTACAGAATCAGCTGCATCATATGGCACCCGGCTGCCGCCAGTCAGCATTGACATTTTAGGGCGTGATGGCGGTAATGGTTTCCCATTTGGCCCGAGAATTTTAATATCACTCATCAGAATTTAAACCTTATAGGTCTGCGTCTACCAACCCCTAATGCAGATTGCAACATCTGTATTAGTGCCATCAAATCAGCAATAGATGCTTGCTGGTACGTTACAGACCTTGTTACATCGCCCTGAGAATACGAAAACGAAACCCCTCTATTCCCAGTGGAAAGTTCAATATATGCCTGCTGAGCCTTCTCTAATGCCGCCAACAATTGCTCACGCGTCATCCCACTGAACATTCCAGTGTTAATTATTTTTGACATAGGATTCCTTAATTAGGGCAAGAGTTGAGAAACTCGTTTAGTTTTAACTTTTTCCGGTTCTTGAATAATCACGCCTGGAAGACGGAGGTTAATCTTTTCCTGATGCTCTTCTTGTGCAGGTAGCAGACGTGACGGATTGTCCTGAATACTACTAACCAATGCGTTTAGTTTTAATCCTAAATGCAACAATCCACATAGTGCTGCATAGCCATATACCCGGCAATCCAAGGCCTCATTAGCCCGTCCCGGTAATTGTTCCCATACACGAAAGCGTTGACCGCCAGATACTTTTAATACTGAACGTTCAGCCAATAGCTGACCAAAATAATTTAAATCCCGGTCTGAAGGGAAATGCATGTAACTTGCCGAAGGTTCACCAGCGACAGGCGGATCAATATGCAATCGACCACGAACAGTATCCTTTGCAGCATTAACACCAATAATAATTGGCTTAAAAGTTGATTTACTGCGTGATGTTGGTTTCTTTGTTGGCCATACTGGGGATCTGGCTCCGCCTCTTGCTGACTCACCTTTAATTGCCCATATTCGGCGCCCTAATCTCTCTTTAGCAAACTCATAAACTTTCTGAGTATGATGCCCACCAGAGTCCATACAGGCAGCCATGATAGTGAAACCTCGTCCATCAGCCCGACGCCAGATTTGCTTAAGATACATATCTAACCGTTTCCATGGCTCATCCGTTTCAAGGTCACCCTCGATCGTATCGTAGGCTATAGACCAGCTCTCTTCGTTCTTACCCCACCCAACCACTTCAATCTCAAACCGATCATCCTGGGTATCAATACCGGCAGTAACCACCGCCACGCCATCAGGTACTTCAGCCGAATAGACTTCACATCGTTCAGCAAGTCGCTTCTCACTCAGGGCTTTTTCACCACGATCCTCGTAAGGCTCACCCAGCACTAAGTTGATAAACGTTTGTCGCATTAATGGGTCGTCTTTTACCCGAAGCCATTCAGCCACCAGATACTTCCAGGCAGCATTAGGAAACAGGCTATAACCGGCCCAAATATGGAACCCGGCATGGCCATTAAACGGTTTCGTTGCTCGCCACTCACCGGCTTTAATCATTCCTGCCTTTTCATTATGATGAATTACACACCCATTATGCCGACAGACATAATATGCAGTGTCAGCAATACCGTTGCCATTTTCATCCTTATCCCATTTGATGCCATATGGCGTATCTGGTCCGCCCCATTCCAAAACCTGGTATTCATCACAGTGGGGACATGGCACGTAATACTTGCGCTGATCACTCTCGTCATAGGATTTTTCGATCCGGCTCGTTCCCTTTACTGTTGGTGTTGAGCCCAAAACGATTTTACGATTCCAGAATGTTTCGGAACGTTTTGTACCCAGGGCAATCTGATCACCTTCAGCACCGGCCCCGCCAAATGGATAACCATCAACTTCATCAAACAGAATTATTCGGCACGTAATACGACGAAACCCACCAGGACTATTAGCGCCCACCAATGCTAAATTAGCCCCATTGGAGAACGTCTTTTTCAAAATTGTCTGCTTGCTATCCTTTGCTTTCGGGTCACCACTAATTTTTGCCAGCACAGGTGTATCACGAAGCATGGGGGATATTTCTGTTTTACTGTAATCCTCCGCGTCTTCTACCCGTGGCTGAACAACCAATATTGGTGAGGGGTCATGAGACAGATAATAACCAATGGCATGATCGAGTATTTTCGTATACCCAACCCTGGCGGATTTCATCATCGATACTTGGGTTACGCTGGGGTCAGTTATGGCATCCATGATCCCATCTTGATAAGCAAAGGATCTAAAACGACCAGTCTGGGCACTTGTTTCTTTTGATAATACGGCAAATTTATTAGCCCACTCACTAAGTGAAAGTGGTTCAGGTGGTCGGATATTAGAACGGCTTTGAATTAAAGCCTGAGTAAAATTATTCCAGGCTGCTGCATTCGCCGTCTTTCCGCTCATTGGTAATTGCATCAAGACTTAACTCCTCCATAGCCTCGTAAACCACCTCCTGCAAAGCCTGCACAAATTCGGCATCGGTAGTGGTAGAGGCCAGCCCCTTCAATCGGGGGCCATGTTCAGGAGCGATCGCGATCAATCGAGTACGCATGCGGGAATACTCTTGCCCCACAGCATCAATCATTTCTTTATATGGCAATAATTTGCCTGACTTCTCGTCATATTCCAGTTGCGTCAATAGTGCTAAGAAATTCTCTTTCATTGTTCGCGCTTCATCGAGCGACATCGTCACACCGTTCTCAGCAATAATACGTTCAACTATTTTAGTAACAGACTCATTTGGTTTGTTACCAACACTGTTACCTTTAGTGGTGTTACCTGAGTTGTTACCTGATTTCTTTTTATCTTCACGGATAACGGTTTTTCGGTAGCGATCAATATTGGCATTAGATGCCTCAATATTAATTTCATCACCATCTAAAACCAGCCATCCACGGGCTTTCCATGTAGTCACGGTCTTTCTACTGACGCCATGCAATTTTGCAAATTCAGATTGATTCATTGTTACCTGTTACCCAAATTTCAAAAGTTTATAGCTAGCCACAAAACGCGGCGCGCAATTCCCGTGAAATATCAAACACTTAGGAAGGACCCATAAAAATAATGATACCCAAGTCTTTATTTGCATGATGAAAGAAACTAACTTACAGTTATTCTCACTCGGTCATATCCGCATGGTCGAACCCATCCAATAAAAGGTGGTGTCAGTTTAAATTCTCCAGTTCTTCGATGCCCTATATCTACATTTTTATCTGGCTTATTTTCTGAGTTACATAAAGATATTGCCCCTTCATCAACCTGAACTGATTTTGTTTCTGTTCCATCCACCAGTTGAAACCACTCGCCAATCTCTCTTCCAATTGTCGTGATTGTCACAGCACAGAGATAAAAGTTATCTGCCAGTTTGCGAACTGTCCGGACATTCGATTTGGTCATCGTGCCACTGCCAGACCAGAACACATCAAGCAATGAACTAATAGTCGTTTCATCATAGGCAATGCTTGATTGGATGATTTCTATCGGTATGTAGTACTCAGCCATTCCAGCTGATGGGATAGTTATTGCCCTCTGACTCAGGTTGTAATTGTTACCCGTGGGTGTGAGGTTCCACGTATACCGATAAGTATCAGCATCACCATACGTTTTGGAGCCAGCTACAACGGTCTGGTTACCAACGCTACTGATTGCAAAAGGAGTTCCGCCAGTAAATATGTTTGTCGCCTGCGGTTCAGGCTCATGCCTGCCAAGAGGTAGCCGCGTTACCGGGTCGTATTCAACTGGGTATTTATCAATTCCTGCGTAATGTAAGAATCCATCAGTTCCGATATATGCATGCTGGCTGTCGCAGTGGTACCGCAAACGAAGATCAAGCGGTTCAGTTGTCATGTCAATTGGTGACAGGTCAGGTTTGACATCATCATTCTCTCGCCCAAAACCAAAAACGCCCGGTACAGTCATTCCTATTGCCTCTGTCTTCCCAAAAGCTGGAATATTTGGCGCATTCAACATACTAACCTCTATTTAGCCGTTCTAAATGCTTCTGCTAGCGCTTTTTCTAATTCGCCAGGCATTAATTCAGCAGCCATTTTATTGGCTCTATTCATATAATTCAGGATTGGCTTCACGGGGAGAGCATCACCAAATTGAATCAATAACTTCGGCGCTGGCGATTTAAGTCGGGGTTGTCGATTTCCATTTTGTGACCTAACGCGGCGTTTCTTTCCCTTTTTACCTTTTTTAGCCTTCGTCCTTTGCCATATACCATTAACGCCGTCAACATCACCAACAAATACATCTGGTTTTGATTTCAATTGCTGTGACTTATTACGAGCTAAATTTCCATATTTGTTTAGCTTTATGTTCTTTGGGTTTAATAAAGCTTGGCTATTTAACTTATGTATACCACCAACTTCAAAAGGCTTAAGATAATCAGCAGCTATATCCATCACAAATACTTTAGCGACCAAATTATTCTTTGTTGCTCCTCTTGATTTAACGGAGCTAATAGTAAATGGTGTTGGATTATCCAAATTCTGTTTTAATGCATTTTTCTGGGCCCGCTCAATTTGTCTTACGGTTGAGGTCAGCGCCTGAGATGTAGCAAACTTAATTTGTTTTTTTAATGACTGTAACTGAGCAGATAAATCTTTTAGTTCAGCCATAACATCCCCATCTTTTAGATATAAAAAAACCAACACTTGGCTGGTTAAATTTAATATTTGCGCGATGTATCGAAATATTTAATCCGTCATTTGCTCAACGAATAAAACTATATAATCATTACAGCGCCTCTTATGACGCACTAATAGTAAAGCTAAAGAGCCCTGCGCCTGTCCCGTAGGGCTCTTATTTAGCTTCTGGGTCGTAAGGCAATTTACCGAGTTGGTACGGATTGCCGCGAAAGAACTCCACCCTCTTTTTGAAATAATCTTTAAGATGCGCAGGGATCTGGCGTTCTATCTCAATATAGTTAAATGGAATGCCATACCGCTCTTTATAAGCTATCCCAGATGCATGTAGATCAACATCGACCTTTTCGCGGTCTTCTTTTGGTAAATCAGCTAAATTATGGCTCATCGCTATGTCTCCAATATGTTAGAGACAATATACCTGAAAAAACTATCATTAACTCTACTGCATGATTAAAACCATATTATTTCCAACTCCGCATTAACAAGCGTTATTCAGACATAAAAAAACCAGCCGAAACTGGTTTTAACTAATATTGAAAGTATTAATCAACAGTTGACACGCTGTCACTTGAAATATCGACCCTTGAAACAAATGCGTGAATCTTACCTGTGATTCCATTTTCTTCAAAAAATCCCTTCAATTTTTCACAATGACTTAAAGCAAGTTTATTGCTTACAGCTTCAGCTGTTTTCACATTAAAAGTGCCATTACTATTATACTCAACACCCTTTTTTTCTTGAAGAATATAAGTGTTATTAGGTAAATCTCTATGCGATAGAGATTTTTTACTAAATTTATGCTCTTCTAAATATTTATAAATATCACTGTGCTTTTGATTAGCATCAAAGGTTAGCACAATAACAAAATCAACATCTCTTTCCATTTTCACACTCTCCATATAACGTTAATGTTCAAGTAATATATGGAGATTAAATAACCAACTTCAAGTTAACAAATTTATTATTTTTTCTTTTCTATATCCCGCCGCCACTTAATAATGAAATCAATTCGACTGGAGCAAATCTTTAGCTCTCTTTTTAATGCCAGGGCATATACGCCAGCATCCCCCCATGTATACCCGTTAAATTCGGGTATCTCACATGACACCATCAATGATTCTGGTGGTTCTAAGTAAATAATCTCAGGGGGATGATAGTCAGCCGCGCAAGAGGTCAGCAACACCAGCAGGAACGGGAGTGTTAGCACACGGGTCATTCGCTGTAACCTGCTTATACCGTTCAAATGCTTCATTAGCTTCTCTCCGTAGACGCTGTTCATTCAATAACTGACTGGAAGTAACCGCCCTATTCACTCCATCAATAAAGTATTGGACATCTATCAAGAAAGCCGCTGAATTCAGCTTGTTAGTCAGTGATTCATTTGCCATGGTTAGCTCTTTAACCTTATGCATCCGGTTATAGCTATAAAATCCAAGCATAAAAAAAGCCGCTATTGCGACTGATATGACAACTGCCCGAATATTCATAATAAATTAAACGCTCTCTCGAACACTTCATCAGGATAAGGCTGTGAGCCGTTTTCATGTTGTACGATTGCCTTTGCTAACCCAATAGCAATGTTCTTATCACTTACCCTGACAGAATCCATCGGTGATACACCCAGTGCTTTAGCAACCGTATTAACATAAGCACTGGTATTATTTTCAGTAGCAGGAGCCCAACGATTGATAAGACCAGATACGCTATTTAATTTGTATTTCCGCTGATAAGTACCAAGCAGAGACATTAACGCACGAATACCATACTCCGGCGATTCGAACCGGCAAAACCGTCTTTCAATTACGGGGTCATATGGCAATTGCCCTTTCCATTTATTGGCTGGGTTATAATCAATATTCCCAGGGTTATTATTTCGGATGCCACGAGATACTTTATTCATTATTCTGGCCTTCTTGAGTTGAACCGCTCAACTTACGCAGTCTTGCTAATGCAAATTCACGCAATGCCCTGGCGCCAACTACGCCAATAAATGCAAAGACGAATAGCTCAATCTTTAATTCTGATGTTTCGGTTAATACTCCTGACATGCCGGGAATCAGTTCTATAGTGCGTATAAGTACCGGCGACAAGATCGGGGTGGATGTGACTGCCACTAATCCGGTCAGTAGCCCATCAATTAAGCTGGCCTTGAATTTACCGCCATAGAACATTGCGCGCCCCATAGCCACAATGAACGCAATAATGCCGCCATTGATCCAACTGGAGTTCGCTGAATACCATGCAGCTAATGCAGCAATGATGTCCCTGTGATTATTTGGCATACACATATCACCCCCTGATGGAGTGTCCATTGTTTAGTTGATAGAGATTAGCCCACAGCCGTTAGTCACTATGTGCAGTGTGTGTGTGGAGTGGTTGACGTTTGGCTGTGGGCTAAATACGAAAAAGCCCCGCGCAATGGCGAGGCAATATAAATAATTAAGAACTAAGCTATGTGACAGCTCTTAGCACATTACAATATTTTTTGCGTACGCGTTATCTTTTTTGTATTCTATTTTTATTCTTTATCATTTTGCGAATAAATGGTTTTCGTTAATTTTTATCATGCTGATAAATAAGGTTCCTAATGTCTAGATTGGATGCTTTAACTCGCCTTGTTACCCATCATAAAATAACTATTGATACAACACTTCGGAGTCAGTCGATTTCAGAGGAAGACAAGAATTGTTGTGCATTACCAATACCTACAATGACTAAGCTTGCTGAGTATTTTCCTGCGCAAATTGGACATATAGCAAAATATAAAAAGGGAGTTTTAACCCTTACCTTGCAGGATGTTAGTTTTATTTATCATAAAAATGAAAATGCACCATCTCATTTATGCTTATTAATAAATGCTATAGATAAGAATGGTTCAGTTACTGTTATTCGGAATACAAGAAATAAAAACCGAAAAGAAGTTTCGCCCAAACATCACGATGGAGAAGGTTATGAAGAGTCATCGCATATTCTAATTACACTTGATGGTAAGAGCCGCTCCCATGACGCACTAATAGGAACTATACCTGGAGTTTCATCAAGCATAATGAAAATGTATCTTAATAGAATACTTTTCGAAATTGCAAGAAAAAATGAAGCTGATTTTGAATGTAAAACTAATACAAACATATTAAGCCCAACAACAGGCAAACCAATAAAAGTACTTTATAAACCGATTTTTGATATTTCTGGAAAACTAGATCACGAGCTTTTTGATAAAATTAATAAAGAGGGGCTCTCTGATGTTGTTCTGGTCAGAAATGAACATAAAATTATAAAAGTCCCAGACGTTCATAACCAAATAATCCCTATCGAAAGCACGTTAAAAATCTTACCTAATACAGATGGTCAAGGTGTTGTAGAATGGATAAAAAATGTCTGTCGGCACTTTAAAGAAGAACAAGGATATGAATTTATAAAAATTAAATTTAAGGAAGACGCCAAGTCTATGAGGCAAGTTTCGCTAAGAACTGACGATATAAGGCTTGATGCCCTTGAAAAAACATTCATAAAAAAACAATCATATCTGGTTTTTCTTCGCGACTTAAAGACTCTTATGATATAATTGAACAAGAAATTGTTGATAAACTTTTAGATATAAAGTGAGGGTAAATTGAATATATTCCATCATCTTTTTAGGCCCTTCGGTTATTTATCAATTAAAGGTGTCAATGGGAAAGTAATCTATGATTGGTTTATCCCTTTAGCTTTAACGGTTATATCATTGGCATTTTTTTTAATAATTAAATTTCCATTCTCTGATCTATATAAAGATGGTGGATTAATTAAATTACTTTCATCTTTCATTTCAAATTTACCTGGGTTTTATATTGCAGCCTTAGCAGCCATTGCAACTTTTAACAGAAAACAAATAGATTACCCATTAATAAATGATAATGGTAATCCTTATATCTACGTCAAAGGCGTGAAGGAGAATGGTAGACCATATTATTCAAAAGAAGATCTAACTAGAAGATTATTCTTATGTATGCTGTTCTCGTTTCTTACCGCACTCAGCATTCTGATAATTGTTACGAATGCTTTTTTAAGTCCTGTCATTATGTCTGTAAACAATAATATTGGTTTTTTCCTTTATGCATCAATATTTCTTTTCTTTACTTGGCAATTGCTTGTATCTACTTTCTTTGGTTTATATTATTTAGGTGATAGAATCCATATGAATAAATAAAGCCCAGCGTTAGCTAGGCTTTTTTTTAAAGAATATCCATATCCAAATTCACATTTAGCACGCATAGCAACCCATCAACAAACCCTAATGCTAGCTGCATTTCTTTTCTTACTGTGCCATCAGAGCATTTTCGTTTTCTTGCTATGGCTCTTAATGATATTCCTAAAATAAAGTGAGCGACAATAAGTTCATATTCTTTTGGTTTAATTTTTTTCAATTTAGCAACACAACTATCTATAATAATACCATCATCATCTGAGCACTGTTGTCGTGACTTATTGTTATTAGGGATTAGTCCCTTAAATCCTGCTGCAATTGGACTCCATTTAACTCCGATGGGGTCATTAGCCGACCAAGCACCCCATGCATTCAAAGTGTTATAAATATCTCTCATCAACGAACTCCACACAGTTATTTTTCCAGAATTGCACCAATTGCCAAGGCCCGATCGATAAACCGAAAGAACAGCTCAACCTGGCTACCGTGATCTCTTTCCCACTCACCAACATCAGCGTGTAATGCATCATGACAACGCCTGCACAGCGGTATCACGAATAGATCATGCGCTTTAGTTCCCATCCCTCCTTGTCCATGACCGATAATATGATGTGGGTCGTCAGCACCAGCCCCACATCCTGAACATGCCTGAGTTTTTACCCACTTTGTGTACTTCTCACACTCCCAACGCTTTAGTTTTGGCCTGAGCATGCTCGCATAGCTCAGGGCACCAATCGGGGTGGAATTAATATCAGCAATGAGTTCCATATTAGTTTTCATCATGCTGCCACCCTCCCCAGCCGCCCCGCTTCCCTTCGGATTTGTTCCAGAAATGCTTCGCCGGTGTCTATCAGTTGATCACGGGTCACATAACTGAACCGCTCCCCCTTCCACGTTTTATCAAAAACAACTATCGCACCTGCGAAGAATGCGCCTGTTGGTTTTTGCTTGTCATTGGCAGGGATAAACCACAATGGAGCATCAAACCCGATGCGCCCACGAATGAAGACAATGTGATCGGCATCTTCTGGCCACCATGCTTCAGAGGTTGCAGCCTTGATTAAAAATACATACCGTCCGCCCTTCTCACGCATCACCATTGCGTGATCCATGATATGAGTCATACCGGTTATATATTCCCCGTCATGCTGCTGTGGTCGGCTATAGGGTGGATTAGCAAATGCGGCGCCGCGTAACTCTTTCAGACGTTCAGACCAGTCCTGAGTTAGCGCGTTATCTTCTGCTGTGTAATACGCTGGGCATTTGCTGTTTTCAGCATCAGTAAACAGATCCAGCACCAGCGGACCAAACATACTGTTGATACCCCAGAATATGGGATCTGGTGTGCGCCACTGATCGCCAATATCTTTTAAGTAATGGGCAGACTCTCCGATCAGTGCTGATAACTCTATACAATATGGGCTGGCGATATTTTCAATTACTTCTGTCTCAGTACTTACCATTTCCACTGACTCCACTTCATAACAAGACGATAATTCACACGCTTTAACTATCCGATCCCCTATCCAGTGCATGACAGTCACCGCCATACTGTTGCCTAACGCCTTATAGCGTTTACCATCAACAGCTCGGTACCGTGCTTCTTCGTCGGGGATGTTGGGGAAAAATAGACGCATGAATGCCAGTTCATCAGCTTCAATACGT